>NZ_VIUH01000021.1 GCF_007993865.1 Pseudomonas sp. SJZ079
CAAGGTGATCAAGCGTATGGCCTATGGCTTCAGAGACTCGGACTACTTCTTCCTGAAAATCAAGGCCGCCTTCCCCGGGAAAGCGCGATGAACCATAAAAAAGGGAGCCCGAAGGCTCCCAATCGAGGGTAACGCTACCTCCGCCGCATTAGGCCAGCGGAGGCATCAGGTGCATCAAGCGGCGCTGAACAGCTTGTGCGGGTCGATGACGAATTTCTTCGGCACGCCGGCGTCGAACTCGTGGTAGCCATTCGGCGCGTCGTCCAGGCTGATCACCTGTACGCCCACCACTTCGGCGATGTTGATGCGGTCCCACATGATTGCCTGCATCAGCTGGCGGTTGTACTTCATCACCGGGGTCTGGCCGGTGTGGAAGCTGTGCGACTTGGCCCAGCCGAGGCCGAAGCGAATGCTCAGTGCACCCTTCTTCGCCGCCGCGTCTACCGCACCTGGATCGTCGGTCACGTACAGGCCGGGAATACCGATCTTGCCGGCAACCCGGACCACACCCATCAGCGAGTTGAGCACGGTGGCCGGAGCCTCGTGCTGCACGCCTTCGTGACCATGACCGCGGGCTTCGAAGCCCACCGCGTCGATGGCGCAATCGACTTCCGGCTCACCCAGCAGGGCGGCAATCTGTTCGTGCAGCGGAATGTCCAGCGACAGGTCGGCGATCTCGAAGCCCTGGGCCTTGGCATGCACCAGGCGCACCGGGTTGACGTCACCGACGATGACCACGGCGGCGCCGAGCAGACGCGCGGAGGCGGCAGCGGCCAGACCGACCGGACCTGCACCGGCGATGTACACCGAGGTGCCCGGACCGACGCCCGCGGTGACAGCACCGTGGTAGCCGGTCGGCAGGATGTCGGACAGGCAGGTCAGGTCGCGGATCTTCTCCATCGCCTTGTCGCGATTCGGCAGCTTGAGCAGGTTGAAGTCGGCGTACGGCACCATGGCGTACTCGGCCTGGCCACCGGTCCAGTCGCCCATGTCGACGTAGCCGTAGGCGCCGCCGGGACGGGCCGGGTTGACCGACAGGCAGACGCCGGTGTGTTGTTCCTTGCAGCTGCGGCAGCGGCCGCAGGCGACGTTGAACGGCACCGAGACCAGATCGCCGATCTGCAGGTTCTCGACGTCGCGACCCTTCTCGATCACTTCACCGGTGATCTCGTGGCCCAGCACCAGGCCGGTTTGTGCGGTAGTCCGGCCGCGCACCATGTGCTGGTCCGAACCACAGATGTTGGTCGATACCACGCGCAGAATCACCGCGTGCTCGATCTTCTTGCCGCGCGGATCCTGCATTTTCGGATAGTCAATTTTTTGTACCTCGACCTTACCTGCGCCGAGATAGACGACACCACGATTACCAGACATGCGTTGTTCTCCTTTGTTGTTGAAATACAAAGGCGCAGCCAGCGGCCACGCGGCCTTGCATTGGAGCTGTATACGTCTGTTGCTATAGCCGGCGAGGCGCGCCAATTGGCAGAGCGCTACTGCCCTCACCGACCGGGTTGGTGCTACGCGTGCAGCACCACGGTTCGATTGGCGTTGAGGAACACCCGCCGTTCGAGGTGGTAACCGATCGCCTTGGCCAGGGTCTGGCACTCGATGTCGCGGCCCTTGGCGATCAGGTCTTCCGGATAATGGGCATGGTCCACCGACTCCACGCCCTGGGCGATGATCGGCCCCTCATCCAGATCGTTGTTGATGTAGTGGGCGGTGGCGCCGACCATCTTGACGCCCTTCTGGTACGCCTGATGATAGGGCTTGGCACCCTTGAAGCCGGGTAGCAGCGAGTGATGGATATTGATCGCCCGGCCGTCCAGCTTGCGGCACAGCTCGGGCGACAGCACCTGCATATAGCGGGCGAGCACCACCAGTTCGGCGCCGCTGTCCTCGATCACCTGCAGCACCTTGCGCTCTTGCGCCGGCTTGTCGTTGGGGTCGAGGGGGAAATGGTAATAGGGAATGTTGTGCCAGCTCGCCAACGGCTCCAGGTCCGGGTGGTTGGATACCACCGCCACCACGTCCATGGCCAGATGGCCAATGCGCTGGCGATAGAGCAGGTCGTTCAGGCAATGGTCGGCCTTGGACACCATCAGCACCACCTTGGCCCGGTAGCCCGGCGGGGTCAGCTCGGTGCGCATGTCGAACGGCGACAGGCGTTCGTCGAGACCGGCGCGGAAGGCCTGCTCGTCGAAACCCTCGGCCACGCGAAACTCCACGCGAATGAAGAAGCGCGCCGACAGGCGATCATCGAACGAGTGATGCTCGGTGACGTAGCAGTTCTGCTCGAACAGGAAGCGCGTCACCGCGTCCACGGTGCCGAGCACGCTCGGGCAGTGGGCGGTGAGAATCCAGGTGTCGGGGGTGCGGCTCATGATGAAGCTCCCGGTGGTCTATGCCGTTGCCGGCAACTGTGGCAGCGGCCTTAGCCGCTGCCACAGGGTGTGGCCTCAGGCCTTGATCGCCAGGCCGTATTCGGCGCTGGCATCCTGCAGCCACAGCCAGATGTAATCGGAGAAACTGCGGCGCACCAGCAGCTCCCAGGTCTCTTCGCCGGTGCGGCGGATCACCAGCTGGGTCTTGGCGAAGGTAGTGCCGACCGCCTTGCCGACGGGGAAGTTGCGCGGATGCACGTCGTAGGTCGACGACTTCATCAGCATCTCGCGGACTTTCGGCCCGGTCAGTTCGAGGATGGTCTGCCCACCGCTGACGTTGACCACCTGGTGGTGCTGACCGGCCAGCGCTTCGCGCAGGCTCTTCTCGGCGGCGAACTCTTCGCCGCTTGGCACGATCAGCAGCCACTCGTCCGGGCCCAGCCACTGCAGCGAGGTCTCGCCCTTGACCACCAGGCCCAACGCGCCCGGCAGTTCCAGGCCAGTGGCCTTGTGCACGGCGCCGGCAAAGGCGGCGTCATGGCCATCGCCACGCAGGGTCAGGTGACCCAGCAGTTTTCTCTCGCGCAGGCTGACGCCCGCGCTGCTCTTGCCCTTGCCCACCAGCTCATGCAGGCCGGCGTGAAACAGCGGGGACTCGGCGTGCGCCGCATCGGGGCGCTGCTTGTAAACGTTTACTGTGCTCATGTTGTTCCGCCTGTCGTAGGTACGTCAGCGCTAATTCGTGGCTCGCCAGGCTCCAGCTTGCTGGGGCCTGGCGAGCGGTCGTGGTCTCAGACGTTCTGCTGCTCGCCTTTCGGGTCGAAGAACACCGAACTGACGATCTCGGCTTCGATCAGGGTGCCGTCTGCCAGCGGGGCGAAAACCTTCTCGCCCATGCGCTTCAAGCCGCCCTTGACCAGGGCCAGGGCAAAGCTGAAGCCCATGCTGGTGCTGTAGTAGCTGGAGGTCACGTGACCGACCATGCTCATCGGAATCGCCTGCTTGGCGTCGAACACCAGCTGTGCGCCTTCCGGCAGCACCGCGCTGGTGTTGACCGGCTTGAGGCCGACCAGCTGCTTGCGGTTTTCCTTGACGCAGTCTTCACGGTTCATCCCGCGCCAGCCGATCCAGGAGAAAGGTTTGGTGCGACCGACACACCAGCCCATGTTGAGGTCGTCCGGGGTCACCGAACCGTCAGTCTCCTGACCGACGATGATGAAGCCCTTCTCGGCCCGCAGCACGTGCATGGTCTCGGTGCCGTACGGGGTCAGGTTGTACTTCTTGCCTGCCGCGACGATCTTTTCCAGCACACCCATGGCGTAGTCGGCCTGCACGTTGACTTCGTACGACAGCTCACCGGTGAAGGAGATGCGGAACACCCGCGCCGGCACGCCGCCGACCTTGCCTTCCTTCCAGGTCATGAACGGGAAGGCGTCCTTGTCCAGGTCGATGTCGGTGACCTCACTCAGCAGCTTGCGGCTGTTGGGGCCGGACAGGGTCATGGTCGCCCAGTGGTCGGTGACCGAGGTGAAGTACACCTTGAGTTCCGGCCATTCGGTCTGGTGATAGATTTCCATCCACTGCATGACGCGCGCGGCGCCGCCGGTGGTGGTGGTCATCAGGAAGTGGTTATCGGCCAGACAGGCGGTCACGCCGTCGTCGAAGACCATGCCGTCTTCCTTGCACATCAGGCCGTAACGGGCCTTGCCCACGTCCAGCTTGGTCCAGGCGTTGGTGTAAATGCGGTTGAGGAACTCGCGCGCATCCGGGCCCTGGATGTCGATCTTGCCCAGGGTCGAGGCATCGAGCAGGCCGACGCTGTCGCGTACCGCCTTGCACTCGCGGCCGACGGCGGCGTGCATGTCTTCACCGGCCTTGGGGAAGTACCAGGGGCGCTTCCACTGACCGACGTCCTCGAACTCGGCGCCATTTTTCAGGTGCCAGCTGTGCAGCGCGGTGTAGCGCACCGGGTCGAACAACGCACCGCAGTTGCGCCCGGCCACGGCGCCGAAGGTCACCGGGGTGTAGTTCGGACGGAACATGGTGGTGCCCATCTGCGGGATGCTGATGCCCATCGAACGCGCGGCAATCGCCAGACCGTTGATGTTGCCCAGTTTGCCCTGATCGGTACCGAAGCCCAGCGCGGTGTAGCGCTTGACGTGCTCGACCGACTCGAAGCCCTCGCGGGTGGCCAATTCGATACCGGCCGCGGTGACGTCGTTCTGCTGGTCGACGAATTGCTTCGGCGCCCGTGCGGTCGGCTTCTCGTGCGGCACCTGGAACAGCGCGATGCTCGGCTCTTCGTGACGGCCGAAGACTTTCGGCAGCTCGCCCGCGACCGGCTTGAAGCCCGCCTCGGTGGCGGCCTTGACGCCGGCTTCGAAGCCATCGGCCAGTACATCGCCGAGGGCGAACACGCCATTCATGGCACCGGCGCAGACGCGCGCCTGGAAACCTTCACCCGGCACGAAACCGAGGATGTCTTCGCGCCAGGTCGGCTTGCCGCCCAGGTGCGAGGCCAGGTGCACCACCGGGCTGTAACCGCCGGAGCTGGCGACCAGGTCGCACTCCAGCCATTCGCCGGGGCTGGTGACTTTATGCGCCTGCGGATCGATCGCCGCGACGCGCGCCGCGCTGACGCGCTTGCTGCCACGTACTTCGATCACCGCACTGCCGGTCAGGACGCGCAGGCCCTTGGCCCGTGCTTCCTCGACCCAGGCGCCCTTGGGATTGGAACGGGCGTCGGCGATGGCGACCACCTTGATCCCGGCTTCCAGACAGTCCAGCGCTACGCGGTAGGCGTAATCGTTGGTGGTCGACAGCACCAGCTGCTTGCCGGGGGCCACGCCGTAACGGCGTACGTAGGTGGACACCGCGCCGGCCAGCATGTTGCCGGGCACGTCGTTGTTGCCGTAGACCAGCGGACGCTCGTGGGCGCCGGCGGCCAGCACCACACGCTTGGCGCGTACACGGTGCAGGCGCTGACGCACCTCGCCCATCGGTGCAGCATCACCGAGGTGATCGGTGCGACGCTCGTGGATGGTGAGGAAGTTGTGGTCGTGATAACCGTGCACGGTCGAGCGCGGCAACAGGGTCACTTCCGGCATCTTCTGCAGTTCGCCGATGGCCTTGGCCACCCAGTCGGCGGCCGGCTTGCCGTCGAGGCTTTCGCGGCTGTCGAGCAGATGACCGCCGAACTCTTCCTGCTCATCGGCGAGGATCACCCGCGCACCGCTACGGCCCGCAGCCAATGCGGCGGCCAGACCGGCGGCACCGCCACCGACCACCAGCACGTCGCAGTGCTGGTTCAGGTAGTCGTAGCTGTCCGGATCGTTTTCCTTCGGCGCGCGGCCCAGACCAGCAGCCTTACGGATGTACTTCTCGTAGGTCAGCCAGAGGTTCTGCGGGTACATGAAGGTCTTGTAGTAGAAGCCCGGCGCCATCATGCCGCCGCCGACCTTGCCGAGAATGCCCATCAGGTCATTGTTGACGCTCGGCCAGCCATTCACGCTGTTGGCCACCAGGCCGCTGTACAGGGCCTGCTGGGTGGCGCGCACGTTGGGGATCTGGGTCGCTTCGCTGGCGCCGATCTGCAGCACCGCGTTCGGTTCTTCGGCGCCGGCGGCAACGATGCCGCGCGGCCGCGAGTACTTGAAGCTGCGGCCGACGACGTCGACGCCGTTGGCCAGCAACGCGGCGGCCAGGGTGTCGCCGCTGAAACCCTGAAAGCTTTCACCGTTGAAGGTGAAGGTCAAAGGCTGGTTGCGGTTGATCCGGCCACCCTTGCTCAGGCGATTGATCTGACTCATGCCTTTTCTCCTGCCGCACGGCTGGGCTGCTTCGCACTGTTCGGCTTAGCGGTCACGCTCGGCTTTTCGCCAATCTTGTAGGTTTCGAAAATTTCGTAGCTGATGGTGTCGCGCGTGGCATTGAAGTACTGCCGGCAACCGGCCGCGTGAATCCACAGCTCGTGGTGAATACCGCGCGGGTTGTCGCGGAAGAACAGGTACTCGCCCCACTCCGCATCGGTGCAGGCATTCGGGTCCAGCGGGCGCGGGATGTGCGCCTGGCCGGCCGAGTGGAATTCCTCTTCGGAGCGCAGCTCGCCACAATGGGGACAGAAGATGTTCAGCATGTCGGATTTCTCCTGTTAGTGGGCGACGCCGGCGGCGCCGTGCTCGTCGATCAGGGCACCGTTGTAGAAACGGTCCATGGCGAAGGGTTTGGCCAGTTCATGCATTTCGCCTTTGGCCAGGCTGGCGGCGAACACGTGACCGGAACCCGGGGTGGCCTTGAAACCACCGGTACCCCAACCGCAGTTGAAGAACAGGTTCTGCACCGGGGTCTTGCTGATGATCGGGCAAGCATCCGGCGTGGTGTCGACGATGCCGCCCCACTGCCGGTTCATGCGCACGCGCGAGAGCACCGGGAACAGCTCGACGATCGCCTGCAGGGTGTGCTCGATGGTCGGGTAGGAGCCGCGCTGACCGTAACCGACGTAACCGTCGATACCGGCACCGATGACCAGGTCACCCTTGTCCGACTGGCTGATATAGCCGTGTACCGCGTTGGACATGATCACGCTGTCGATGATCGGCTTGATCGGCTCGGACACCAGCGCCTGCAGCGGGTGCGACTCGATCGGCATGCGGAAGCCGGCCAGTTTGGCCATGTGCCCGGAGTTACCGGCGGTGACCACACCGACGCGCTTGCCGCCGATGAAGCCCTTGTTGGTTTCCACGCCGATGACCACACCGTTTTCCTTGCGGAAGCCGGTCACTTCGGTCTGCTGGATCAGGTCGACGCCCAGGGCGTCGGCGGCGCGGGCATAGCCCCAGGCCACGGCATCGTGACGGGCCACGCCACCGCGACGCTGCAGGGAAGCGCCCATCACCGGGTAACGGGTGTTCTTGCTGCAATCCATGAACGGGATCAGTTCCTCGACCTGCTTGGCATTGAGCACCTCGCCGTCGATACCGTTGAGCCGGTTGGCACTCACCCGGCGCTCGATGTCGCGCATGTCCTGCAGGGTGTGACCGAGGTTGAACACCCCGCGCTGGGAGAACATCACGTTGTAGTTGATGTCCTGCGACAGGCCTTCCCACAGCTTCATGGCGTGCTCGTAGAGCATCGCCGACTCGTCCCACAGGTAGTTGGAACGCACGATGGTGGTGTTGCGCGCGGTATTACCGCCGCCCAGCCAGCCCTTCTCGACCACCGCGACGTTCTTCACGCCGAATTCTTTGGCCAGGTAGTAGGCCGTGGCCAGACCGTGGCCGCCACCGCCGACGATGATCACGTCGTAGACCGGCTTCGGCTTGGGGTTGCGCCACATGCGCTGCCAGTTTTCGTTGTGGCTGAGCGAGTGCTTGAACAGGCCGAAGCCGGAATAACGTTGCATCAGTGGATACTCCTGATACGAAAGACTAAGACCTTAGCGGTAAACCGGATAATCCGCGCACAGACCGGCTGCCAGGGTGGCGACCTGCGCCTCGACGTCGGCATCGCCGAGGTGATCGAGGATGTCGCAGATCCAGCCAGCCAGCTCGATGCTCTGCTGCTCCTTGAAACCGCGGGTGGTGATCGCCGGGGTACCGATGCGCAGGCCCGAGGTGACGAACGGCGACTGCGGGTCGTTGGGTACGGAGTTCTTGTTCACCGTGATACCGGCGCGGCCGAGGGCGGCGTCGGCGTCTTTGCCAGTCAGGCCCTGACGGATCAGGCTGACCAGGAACAGGTGGTTATCGGTACCGCCGGAGACCACGTCGAAGCCGCGATCGATGAACACCTTGGCCATGGCCTGGGCATTCTTGATCACCTGCGCCTGGTACTCCTTGAAGCCTGGCTCCAGCGCTTCCTTGAAGCACACGGCCTTGGCGGCGATCACGTGCATCAGCGGGCCGCCCTGGGCGCCGGGGAACACCGCGGCGTTGAGCTTCTTCTCGATCTCGGGATTGCTCTTGGCCAGGATCAGGCCGCCACGCGGACCGCGCAGGGTCTTGTGGGTGGTGGTGGTGACCACGTCGGCGTAAGGCAGCGGGTTGGGGTACAGGCCAGCGGCAACCAGGCCGGCGACGTGGGCCATGTCGACGAACAGCAGCGCCCCGACCTTGTCGGCGATGGCGCGGAAGCGCGGGAAATCCAGGGTCTTGGAGTAGGCGGAGAAACCGGCGACGATCATCTTCGGCTGGTGCTCGACGGCCAGGCGCTCGACTTCGTCGTAATCGATCAAGCCGGTGGTGGTGTCGATGCCGTACTGCACGGCGTTGTACAGCTTGCCGGACGAGCTGACCTTGGAACCGTGGGTCAGGTGGCCGCCGTGGGCCAGGCTCATACCCAGGATGGTGTCGCCGGCGTTGATCAGCGCCAGGTATACGGCGCTGTTGGCCGAGGAGCCGGAGTGCGGCTGCACGTTGGCGAAATCGGCGCCGAACAGTTGCTTGGCGCGATCGATGGCCAGTTGCTCGACCACGTCGACGTGCTCGCAACCACCGTAATAACGCTTGCCCGGATAGCCTTCGGCGTACTTGTTGGTCAGGCCGCTGCCCTGAGCTTCCATTACCCGCTGGCTGGTGTAGTTCTCCGAGGCGATCAGCTCGATGTGATGCTCCTGACGCGCTTCTTCGGCATCCATCGCCGCCAACAGTTCGTCGTCATAGCCTTTAATTTGGTCTTGTTTGCTGAACATCGCTGATCTCCTGCGGCAACCTGATGTTGCCTGTGTTGTTTGGGGCCGCCCCTGGCTCGAACTGAGCTGGGCGGGCCGGTCGTCCCCTCGTTGCCTGGTGGCATCTCCGCGGGTCGCTGACTGCGGTTTGCGGCGAAGGGATGACGCTACCGGCTCGGGTCCCTCGGACTGAGCCTGTTGCAATCGATTGTGCGAAATACCCGTAGCCGCCGTATGCCTGTTTACGACGTTAAAATGCCCAAACCAACCTAACCCCGCTGGAAAGATCCACGCCACGACTTATCCATTCACTCGTCCTTCCTTTCTCCGCGCCGCCTCACTACCCTGGCAACCCCGCAGACGATGCAGGCCCCGCTGCCGTGGGCTTTGCATGGGAGTAGACTGGTGCTCAGCGCGCGCCCGTCGCGAGCGGATAGAACAACTATTAGAAACACGACTACCTTGCGCCTTAGTCCGCGCCATACGCGCTAAAAGCGACAAGCGGAAGCAGTGGAGGAAGATCAAGATGGCAGTTGCACACCCGCCGGCGGCTCCCGTTGCCAAACCGCACAGCCCACCTCAGGCAACGCCGGTGAAGACCTTTGGTTTCCTGCTGATTCCCGACTTCACCACCATCGGTTTCGCCTCGGCGGTCGAAAGCCTGCGCATGGCCAACCTGGTGGCCAAGCAGACGCTGTATAAAACCCTGGTGATCGCCGCCGATGAACAGCCGGTGCGCGCCAGCAACGGCATGCGCGTGCTGCCCGACCACACGATTGCCGACGCGCCCAAGCTGGATGCGCTGTTCGTGGTCGGCTCCAACCCAATCAACCCGAAAAACGACCGGGTGATGCTCAACTGGCTGCGCGACCTGGCGCATGAGCAGATCCCCCTGGGCGGGATCTGCACCGGCAGTTACCTGCTGGCCTGCGCCAACCTGCTCAAGGGCTACCGCTGCACCATCCACTGGGAAGACATCGAGCAACTGAAAGACAAGTTTCCGGGAATCATCATCTCCAACCAGCTGTTCGAGCTGGATCGCGACCGCTACACCTGCTCCGGCGGTACGGCGTCGATGGACATGACCCTGCAACTGATCGCCCGTGAACCGAATGGCGTGGAGATCGCCACCCGCGCCGCCGAGCTGCTGCTCTGCGACCGCATGCGCGGCGCCCGCGAACAGCAACGCGTGCCACTGCGGCAGAAGCTCGGGCACTCGCAGCCTAAGTTGAGCCAGGTCGTCGGCCTGATGGAGGCCAATCTGGAAGAGCCGCTGGAGCTGGAGGAAATCGCCCAGCTCAACGAGGTCACCGTGCGTCAGCTCGAACGGCTGTTCCACAAATACCTGCAGCGCACGCCCAGCCAGTACTACCTGGAGCTGCGCCTGAACCGGGCGCGCGAACTGCTGCTGCGCAGCGACTCGCAGGTGCGCGACATCGCCCTGTCCTGCGGCTTCGCCTCGCCGGCGCATTTTTCCAAGTGCTACAGCCGCTTTTTCGGCCACTCGCCACGCGGCGAGCGCCAGCAGAGCGCGCTCAGCTAAAGCCGAACGGAGCCTGCGCGGCGACGTTGCACCGAGGCACAGGCTCCCCATGCCGGCGTGCTTCGAAGCCAGATGGGGCGGCGAGCCAAGCCATCTGGCTCAGGCTCACACCTTGAACTGCCCCAACAAACGATCCTGCCGCCCCACCTGCTCGACCATCGCCGCGCACTGACGTACCTGCTGCTCGGCACCGCCGGCCACGGCATCGCTGATATCGCGGATGTTGGTGGTGTTGCGGTTGATCTCTTCGCTGGTGGCGCTTTGCTGTTCGGCGGCAGTCGCGATCTGCAGGTTCATCTCGTTGATCCGGCCGATCGACTCGCGGATGCGCGCCAGCATGTCGTTGGCGGCGCTGGCGTCGTCGGCTGTCTGGCTGGCGCTGTCGCGGTTCTGCTGCATGCGCGACTCGACCTGTTTCACCCCGTTCTGCAACTGGTCGATCATCTGACGGATTTCCTGGGTGGAATGTTGGGTGCGCGAGGCCAGCGAACGCACCTCATCGGCCACCACGGCAAACCCCCGCCCGGACTCACCGGCGCGGGCCGCCTCGATAGCGGCGTTGAGCGCGAGCAGATTGGTCTGCTCGGCGATGCTGGTGATCACCGCGAGGATCGACTCGATATTGGCACTGAGCCTGGCCAGTTCGTTGACCGCCTGGCTGGTGTCGTCCATGTCAGCGGCCAGGCGTTTGATCGCCGCACTGGACTGCGAGACCAGGTTGACGCCAGTCTCGGTGGCCTCACTGGCGGCGCTGGCCGCCTGGGCCGCGGCCTGGGCATTGCACGCGACGTCCTCCGCGGTACTGGCCATCTCCTGCATGGCGGTGGCCAGTTGATCCAGCTCCTGCAATTGCTGCTGCAGGCGGCTGGCGGTTTGACTGGCTTCGCTGGAGGTATCGCGGCTGCTGGCGCGAACCTGCAGGGAGCTGCTCATCACCTCGCCAATCAATGCCTGCAGGCTGTGCAGAAAGCGGTTGAACTCCTCGCCGACCTGGGCGATTTCATCGTTGCCCTGGATCGGCAGGCGCTGGGTCAGATCACCCTGACCACCGTTGACCTCGCGCAGCGAAGTCCTCAGCTGCAACAGCGGCCGCAACAGGCGCCGCATCAGTACACCGAGCACCAGCAGCGTCAGCATCACGCCGATGGCGGTACCAGCCGCCGCACGCCAACTGAGGGCGTTCGCTTCAGCCATGACCTTGGCTTCATCGAGTACCACGCCGATATACCAGCTCATGCCACCAAGGTTGCTCAACGGGATAAAGGACACCAGCAGGTCCTGGCCATCTGCCCGAACCGCGCTGAGCGCCGGCACCAGGGCCGGGCTCTGACCACCGAACAGGTCACCCAGGGCTTTACCGTTCAGTTCGCCGTTGGGGTGCGAGATGATCTGACCGTTGCCCGCGAGCAGGAATGCATAGCCGGCACCATTGAAGCTAAAGGTATTGATCGACTCGGCGATGCTCTTGAGGCTGATGTCACCGCCGAAGGCGCCCTTGAACTGGCCCCGATCACTGAACTTCGCCACCGCAGAGATCAGGATGTCGCCGCTGCTGGCCACCGCGTAGGGCTCGGTCAACACGGCATGGGATGCCGCCTTGGCCTGAGGATACCAAGGCCGCTGGCGGGCATCCCAATCGGCCGCGGGGTGCCACGTGGGGTCGTTGGTGATGGCCTGGCCGCCCGTAGCCTCCAGACCGCCGAACATCGAGAGAAACTGCGCTCCCAGAACAGGGTCGGCGAACAATTGCTGAATCTGTTCGTCGCCGAAGTTGCGGTCTACCTGCTGCGCAGCCAGGTCGATCAACTGCAACTTACCGTTCAACCAATTTTCGATCTGCCGAGCCAGCGCCTGGCTCGACTCGGCAATGCTCGCCTGCGCCTGCTCGCGCAATGTCTCGCGAATCTGGCCGATTTGCAGCAGTGACAGCAGACCACTGCTGATGACCAGAACCAGGGCGGCCACCATTCCAACTTTATTACTTATTTTCATCGCGTTTGAATTCCCGATGACGCTAAACCCGTTTCCGTCCGGCGTTGCGCGCGGACGGCCATTCGCACAGCAAAGAGCCACGGACTCCCTCGAGTCCGTGGCTCTGTTTATCCGCGCAGACTGATTAGCCGCGCTGCACCGCTGGTACTCGAACGCGGGTGAACACAGACACCGTCACATAGCAGAAGGACGAAGCCAGACAGCCAATCAGCGGCCCTTCGACCCAGCCGACATCGGTGGTCAGCAGCAGACCACCGCTGGTGAAGAAGCCGACCAGCATCGCCACCAGGGCGCCGGTCACGTTGCCCTGCCAGAAGGTCGAGATGAACACCGGACCGATCATCGCCGCCAGCAGGGTGCCGGAGCCGAGAATGCCCAGCCAGGAGAGCATGAACGGCGGCGCATACATCATCATCAGCAGGCCCAACAGGCCCAGCGCCACCACGGCCACGCGGTTGATGGTCAGCGCATGCGCCGAGTCCACTTTGGCGTGCTTGTTCAGTGCCAGGCGCAGGTCATGCGAGGTCGCCGAGGCCACGGTGTGTAGCATCGAGTTGGCGGTGGACTTCATGGCAAAGATGATAAACAGGGTGATCAGGCCCTGCAGCGCCGGATGCATGAAGGTCTGCAGGTACATCGGCATGGCATTGTCCGGGTCGGCCAATTGCGGGCCGAAGGCGCGCATGTACAGGCCGACGATCGGGATCAGGCTGAGCAACGCGCCGAGAATCGCCACATACACACCGACCTTGTGCATCTTCACCTTGGGCTTGAAGGCCAGGAAGCGAATCGCCATGTATGGCAGCACTGCGGCGAACAGGAAGGCATAAGGCAGCACCAGGAATACCGAAGCCTTGCTGTTGCCATAGGGCGCCGCGGTGGCCGGGTTGAGCAGGTTCGGGTCGATGCTGTTGAGGGTGGTGTGCCAGAGGCCCAGATCGACGCTGGTGAACATCTGGATCATGATCACGATCGCCGCCAATGCCATGCCGCAGACCATCACGGTGTCGGTCCAGGCCACTGCGGCCAGGCCGCCGAGCATGGTGTAGAGGATGATCACCGAGATCATCAACCAGGCGCTGCTGGTCATCTCGATGTTCAACCAGGAGGCGCCGAGGATGCCGACCGCCTTGATCTGGCTGACCAGGAACACCATCAGCAGGATGATGGTCATCACCGCCGCCACACCCTGCAACAGACGCCCGCCGTTACCACCGCCATGAATCTGGCCGATGTACTCGGGGATGGTGTTGCTGCCCATGGTCAGCGCGCGTTTCTGCATGTGATTGGCGAAGAACAGCACCGCGATCATCATCGCCGGGGCGAAGAAGAAGTTGCCCAGCAACTCGATGGCGCCGAACTCGTAAGCCACCGCCGGTGAGCCCATGAAGCCCCAGCCACTGAAGCCGGTGGCGACGATGGTGCTGGCTCCGACGAAGGCGCCGAGACTGCGCCCGGCGAGCAAAAAGCCACCCTCGTCGCTGTCTTTGACTTTGCGTGAGGAGAGAAAGCCGATCCCGATCATGACCGCAAAAGTGACGATCAGCAGACCCCAGTTGAACCATTCATAGAAGTCCATGGCGCTTACTCCGTCTGTCCGGCGTTTTCTTTGGCGGAACGGCACAGATAGGTTCCGGCCGCGATCAGGAGCATGGCGATGTTTAGCGCGATGAAGGTGGTGAGTACCCAGGAGTTCATAATCAAAGCCTCTTGTTGTAATTGTAGTTTTAATAAGCGCTATCTCGGCAGCGAACGGCTTGGGGCGATATCCCCGAGAAACCGTCAGCTACCCCGCTACCTCGGCAGTCAGCCCACGCAGCGGTTGCATCGGTTCAGGGCATTCCGCGGTGATGGCCCTCCACTATGTGGGTCAACCCGCGCATCGCCCGGGCTGAGCGGCTGGGCACAGCCTGAACGGCGACCACGGCGTTCGGCACCGGCGCATCAGCGCTAAACCGACCAGCCGCAAGCCGAGCAACGCGGCTGGCTGCCAGTGACGCAGAAGAGAAAATCGCCGCGCCATGTAGCGGGCTGGGAATGTTTGTCGCGCGGCGGTGCACCATGCCCGGTACGGGCAGGCACAGCACCCCGACTGGTGGGGAAGCTATCCACTGGGAAAGCTGCTTGAACGTTTTCACCTGACTGCCTCCTGGCCAAACGGCCTGAAGTGAGCAACGGTGGAGTGCCGCACCCTGCGTGGAGGGCACGGCAGCGGCTGGGATTACTTGCGGATGATGTTGTGCTCTGGGCCGTACGGGAACTTGGTGATGTTCTCCGCACCCTGCTCGTTGACGATCAGGATGTCGTGTTCGCGGTAACCGCCCGCGCCCGGACGCCCTTCCGGCAGCATGATCATCGGCTCGATGGACACCACCATGCCCGGCTCGAGCACTGTGTCGATGTCCTCGCGCAGTTCCAGGCCGGCCTCGCGACCGTAGTAGTGGCTCAGGGTGCCGAACGAGTGGCCGTAGCCGAAGGTGCGGTATTGCAGCAGGTCGTGCTGCAGGAAGATCTCGTTCAGCTCGTGGGCGATATCGCTGCAACGCATGCCCGGCTTGATCAGCTTGAGACCGGCTTCATGCACTTCGACGTTGACCTGCCACAGACGCAGGTGCTCGTCGGAGCAATGGTCGAGGAACAGGGTGCGTTCCAGCGCGGTGTAGTAACCGGCGATCATCGGGAAGCAGTTCAGGCTGAGGATGTCGCCCTTGTTCACCTTGCGGCTGGTCACAGGGTTGTGCGCGCCGTCGGTGTTGATGCCGGACTGGAACCAGGTCCAGGTGTCCATCAGCTCGCCTTCGGGGAAGGTGCGCGCGATTTCGCGGACCATCGCCTGAGTGGCGTGCAGCGCTACTTCGTACTCAGGTACCTGATCACGCAGGGCTTCAACCACCGCTGCACCGCCGATGTCGGCGATACGCGCGCCGTGACGGATGATCGTATGCTCTTCGGCGGACTTGACCAGGCGCATCTTCATGCAAGGAGCGGCGACGTCGACCAGTTCGGCGGACGGATAACGCGCGGCCAGTTTGTCGCGGTTTTGCAGGTTCAGATGGTCGAACTCGATACCGATACGCCCGGCTTTAGGCACAGCCTGCTGGATGGCGACAAAGAAGTTATCGCGCTGCCAGTCGGAGTAAACGATGTTGTCGGTGCCGACAGTACGGCGCCACGGCTGGCCACCGTCGATATTGGCAGTGATGGTCACGACCGCGTCCTGGGTCACTACCGCGGCATAGGGACGACCGAAGGCGCAGTAGACGAAGTCGGTGTAATAGTTGACGTTGTGATAGGAGGTGAAGATCGCCGCGTCGATGTTTTCTGCCGCCATGTGGGCGCGCAGCTTGGCCTGGCGAGTGGCGTATTCCTGCGCCGAGAAGGTCGATTTTACTTTCTGGCCGTTTTGGATCCGGAGCGTCTGGGGCATTTGCATGGCGGGAACCCTTGTTGTTTTCCAGTGACTCGACACACCGGCTTGGTGGGTCGTTGGAATCCATTGCACCAGATGCCGACGCTCAATTTTTGTACGATTCCGACCTAAAGTTGGTCATATCCGCTCCCCCTGCAACAGCCGCCAAACCAGCCTGAACACCCTCGGAATCAGCGACAAAAAGAGGCCCGAGCCGTGCTGCCACACGGTCGGGCCTGAAGGTGGTGTCTGGGCTGTTGACGCTGGGATCAGTGCAGCGCGGCCAGGCACAGACGCGGCCTGTTCAAGCGCTCACTACGCGGCGCGATGCCGAAATACTCGCGGTAGCATTTGGAAAAGTTCGGCGACGAGCGAAAGCCGCAGCCGGCAGCCACGTCGACGACCGGCAGCGCGGTCTGCTTGAGCAGCTGGCGGGCGCGGATCAGACGCAGTTTCAGGTAGTAACGCGACGGCGAGCAGCACAGGTACTCGCGAAACAGGCGCTCCAGCTGACGCCGCGACAACTCGATGAAACTGGCCAGGACGTCGAGCTCCAGCGGTTCCTCCAGGTTGTTCTCCATCAGCACCAGCGCCTCCTGCAACTTCGGCTGCGTGCAGCCCAGTGCCTGATGCAACGGCAACTGCGGCGCCGCTTCGACGTGCAGCCCCTGATAACCCAGGGTGTCACGGATCGCCGCGAGCAACTGCGGGCCATGGGTGCGGCCGATCAGCTGCAACATCATCTGCAAACCCGCGGTACCGCCGACGGCGGTATAACGGCCGCGGTCGAGCACGTAAGCCTCCGGGCTGCTGGCGACCCCGGGGAACGCCTCGCGCAGGTCCACCCGGTATTCCCAGCTCACGCTGCAAGCGTAGCCGTCGAGCAAACCGGCTTGCGCCAGCAGCCAGCTGCCGGAGCCCAGTGCACCCAGATGAACGCCCTGGTTTGCCTGGCTCTGTAGCCAACGGCTCTGCTCCGGATCGCAACGATACTGACCACCCTCGCCGCCGCAGAGCAGCAGCGCATCCAGCGCGAACGCCCCCTGGGCGGCGCCATCCGGGGTCACCAGCAGGCCATTGCTGGCGCGCACCGGGCGACCGCCCAGGGTCAGGGTCTGCCAGCGATAGAGGGTGCGCCCCGAAAGCTGGTTGGCCAGGCGCAGGGGCTCGGTGACCGCCGCCAGAGCGATCAGGCTGAAATGGTCGACCAGCAGCAAGCCAATCGACTCCAGTACATGCTCGGCTGGCGGCTGCAGGGCCTCGAAAGCAGACATGCTTGCCTCTCCTCGGTCAGGGCTTGGCGCCGAGACCTGAGCGGGCCAGCGCGCACTAGACAGTTGGTTCACCCGACGAAGACGTTGGGCGCTTTGCGAGGATGATTGTCTGCCGAAGCGCGCGGCCAAAACTGTCTAACGCCGACCCGGAAATGTACCCGGCCACCGCAGCCCATTGGTTCTGCTCGCTGGCCCCGCCCCATTCGGCCTCGTGCCCCAGCCGTGAGCAATGCGCGTATGAACGATCAGCGAAAAGATCTCGCCTCGGACGGAAATTCGTCGTCAATCCTGTCGTAAAGTAATCGCCCTATACGCCTGCCCAGCTCCGGGCCACCAGGCGCACGGCCAGAAGGACTTCGAGATGACCGACCAGACCCAACAATTCGCCAGCGACAACTACTCCGGCATCTGCCCGGAAGCCTGGGCCGCCATGGCCGAGGCCAATCACGGCCACGACCGCGCCTACGGCGAAGACCAGTGGACCGCGCGCGCCGCCGACCACTTTCGCCAGTTGTTCGAGACCGATTGCGAGGTGTTCTTCGCCTTCAACGGCACCGCGGCCAACTCCCTGGCCCTGGCCGCGCTGTGCCAGAGCTACCACAGTGTGATCTGCTCGGAGACCGCCCACGTCGAGACCGACGAGTGCGGCGCCCCGGAGTTCTTCTCCAACGGCTCCAAGCTGCTGCTGGCCAAGACCGAGAACGGCAAACTGACCCCGACGGCGATCCGCGAGATCGCCGGCAAACGCCAGGACATTCACTTCCCGAAAGCGCGGGTGGTCACCCTCACCCAGGCCACCGAAGTCGGCACCGCCTACCGCCCCGAGGAAATCCGCGCGATCAGCGAGACCTGCCGCGAACTGGGCCTCAACCTGCACATGGACGGCGCGCGCTTCTCCAACGCCTGCGCCTTCCTCGACTGCACGCCGGCCGAACTGACCTGGAAGGCCGGGGTCGACGTGCTGTGCTTCGGCGGCACCAAGAACGGCATGGCGGTGGGCGAGGCGATCCTGTTCTTCAACAAGGCCCTGGCCGAGGACTTCGACTACCGCTGCAAGCAGGCCGGCCAGCTGGCCTCGAAAATGCGCTACCTGTCCGCGCCCTGGGTCGGCCTGCTGCAGAACGACGCCTGGCTGTTCTACGCCAACCACGCCAACCGCTGCGCCCAGTTGCTCGCCGAGCTGGTCAACGACGTGCCAGGCATCAGCCTGATGTTCCCGGTCGAGGCCAACGGGGTGTTCCTGCAGATGTCCGAACCGGCCCTGGAAGCCCTGCGCAACAAGGGCTGGCGCTTCTACACCTTCATCGGCGCCGGCGGCGCGCGCTTCATGTGCTCCTGGGATACCCAGGAAGAGCGGGTCAGGGAGCTGGCGGCGGATATTCGCCAGGTGATGCACGCCAGCTGACCTCAGCCTGCCGACATACGAGCGCCCGCCACGTCGGCTCTGGGCGCTCGAGCACAACGCCGGTGTGCCAAGCCCAGTCGTACTCGCAGTACCGGCCGAGGTTCGCCGCTCAGGCGAACGCCGGCTCCTGCCATGCCCCCTGCCCTTGCACCTGCCAGAGCCTGCGCAACCGCTGTTGATTCAGATCAATACCCCGAAGCCGCCAAGCGCCTAACGTGAAGCTCAATCCCGTGGGGCGCGCACCCCTTGCTCGCCCGAGCGAAGGAGGTGACTCATGTCCGCCACACAGTCCGTTCCAAGGCTCGTCTGTTCACTCGCAGCCGCACTGTTCGTCAGCAGTTGGGCGCCCAGCGCCCTCAGCGCGCCAGCCCCCGCCGATCCTTACGACACCCGCCTGATGGATCTCGCGCCCGCCCCGGCAACTGTCGGTGGCGAACGCCATAGCGGACCTTTTGCCCTGGGTGATGCGCTCAGCTTCGGCCCGGTGCTGCATCCGCTGGACCCGGCAGCGGTGAAGACCGTGCGCCTCGACGCCACGCACAAAGTCATCGAGATCGCCCCCGGGGTGCACTTCAGTGCCTGGACTTTCGGCGACCAGGTGCCCGGCCCGACCATCCGCGCGCGGGTCGGCGACCGGATCAAGTTCAGCATGACCAACCGCAGCGACGAGCCGGTGCCCGCCGCGCAGATCACCGCCGCGCCGATGATGCACTCGATGGACTTCCACGCCGCCATGGTCTCGCCGCAGGATAAGTACCGCTCGATCGCCCCGGGGCAGACCATCGAGTTCGAGTTCAGCCTCAACTACCCGGGCATCTTCATGTACCACTGCGGCACGCCGATGATCCTCGAACACATCGCCTCGGGCATGTACGGCGCATTGATCGTCGAGCCGCGTGCCGGCTATCCCACCCAGGCTGACCGCGAGTACGTGATCGTGCAGAGCGAGTTCTACCTCAAGCCCGACCCGGCCCAGCGCAAGGTCGATGGCGCGCCGCTGTACGTGCTCGACGGCGAGCGGCTGCGTGCCGCGCAACCGAACCATACGGTGTTCAACGGCACGCATAACGGCATGGTGGCCCGACCGCTGCCTGCCAAACCCGGCGAGCGGGTGCGCCTGCATGTACTCAACGTCGGCCCGAGCAAGACCTCCAGCTTTCACGTGGTCGGCACCATCTTCGACCGGGTCTGGCTCGAGGGTAACCCGGACAATCAGTTGCGCGGCGCGCAAACGGTACTGCTCGGTTCATCCAACAGCGCCACCGTGGAGTTCATCATTCCCGAGGCCGGCTCCTACATCATGGTCGACCACCACTTCGCCAACGCGTCCCAGGGCGCCATCGGACTCATCTCCAGCGAAGCCAACTTCGACAGCAAAGACCTCGAACACCACAACCTGCCCGCCTCGGCCACCCCGAGCGAGCCGGATGCCGTGGCCGGCAAGCTCGATTTCGAGAGCAAATGCCTGGCCTGCCACTCGATCGGCGGCGGGCGCAAACTCGGCCCCGACCTCGCCGACGTGACCAGCCGCCATAGCGATCTATGGCTCACGCGCTGGCTCGAGGAGCCGGAAAAAATGCTCGCAGACGACGCGCCAGCCAAAGCTATGCTGAAAGAGTACGGCAACCTGCCAATGCCCAACCAGAACCTCAGCGACACGCAGATTCAGCAGTACCTCAAGTACTTTCATTGGCTTGATGCACAGCCCACAACCCGCCCAGCGGCACCCGCGCAACACTGACCGCGCCTTGTGCGCCCGGCTGTTACGCAGCGCCCCAGCGTGGAGAACTTCAGGTTGCGCCACCCTGACCGTCTAGCGAGGCTCACCGAACATGAAGAGCAGCGAAGCGCTTTACCAACAGGCACTGGAACAGCTGCAACGGCTGATCGACGAAGCCGGCGCGCGGGCCATGCCCGAACCCCATGCGGCGGCACTCGCCACGGCGGACAGCCAGGCCCGCCCCTCCGTGCGCACGGTCTATATCGTCGCCGTAGAAGCTGAAGGCCTGCTGTTCTTCGCCAACCGGCACAGCGGCAAGGGTCGTCAGTTGATCGACAACCCTCGTGCGGCGCTGTGCCTGTTCTGGCCGGTGCTGCAGGAGCAGGCGATCATCGAAGGCGATGCGGTTCTGCAGTCCAGCGAAACCTCCGACTTCTACTGGCACAAGCGCGCCCGCGTGGCGCAGCTGGCCGCCTGGGCATCCGAGCAAGGCGCGCCCGCCCCGAAGAAGCCGGTACTGCGCCGGGAGGCGCGCCAGTTCGAGCACGACCTGGGCTTCGAACCGGTGCCGAGGAATCCCGATTGGTGCGCCTTCCGCATTCAGCCCGACCGCATCGAGTTCTGGCCAACCGGCTGGCAGCGCATGCGCGAGCGGACCCGCTACCACAAAGATGCAGACGGCCAGTGGCTGCGCGAAGCGCTCAACCCCTGAGCGACTGCACTTAACGCTCTCTGGAGCCGTACGCCGAGCGGTGTTGGCTCTATTCACACGGTGCAACGCGCCTGGATAGTGCAAAGCCGTACCTCGGGAGCACCGGCGGGAAGCGGTGTTGTGCCCGCTCGCCTGGGTTGCGCAGCTGTTCGTCGCAGCCTTCACGACCTAAGTTTGCGCGAAGCAGGAGTCGATCCCGTGCCGCGCCACTCGCTTACTAAGGGAGAAATAGCATGAGCGATAACTTTGATCCGCGGCGCCGTCAGGTACTGCTGGGCAGCACCGTGGCGCTCGCCTCGAGCAGCCTGCTCGGCCTCAGCCCGCTGAGCCTGGTCGCCGAGATGGCCCTGCCGGACTATGTCAACTGGAAGACCCCGAGGCGCTGATCGTGCACAGCGCCAACACCCTGGAAACCAAACGCGACGCCATCGGCACCAGCATCGTGACGTCCAACGAGCAGCTGTTCATCCGCAACAATCTACCGCCACCACCGCCGTCCATCGTTGCCGATCGCGATGCCTGGACGGTCGCCTTCCAGGGCGTGAAAAACCCACGCAACATCAGCCTCGGCGAACTCAAGAGCCAGCGTGTTGCAGTGCTCAGGTAACGGCCGGGCACTCTTCGCGCATGAAGCCAGTGGCACCCAATGGGAGACCGGCGCGGCCGGCTGCGTATTCTGGAGCGGCGTACCGGTCAAAGCCGTGGTCGAGGCCCTTGGCGGCATAGTCGACGGCCTGGCGTACATGACCAGCACCGGCGGCGAAGAACTGCCGGCCGGCCTCGACCCGAAGAGCCTGATGGTCGAACGTTCGGTGCCCCTGGGCGCTCTGGACCAGGCCATCCTTGCCTGGGAGCTGAACGGCGAACCGCTGCCGCTGGCCCATGGTGGCCCGCTGCGCCTGGTGATACCGGGTTACTACGGGGTGAATAACGTCAAATACGTCAAACAGGTGGCCTTCACCGCCGAACAGACCGACGCCGCTATCCAGGCCTCGGGCTACCGCATCCGCCCGGTTGGCCAGGGCGGCGCACCGGATCAGCCGTCGATGTGGGAGATGAACGTCAAGTCGTGGATCACCCAGCCACTCGAGCAGGCCAAGGCCGGACGCGTGCGCATTCAGGGCGTGGCCTTCGGCGGCGCCAAGGAGGTGAAAGGCGTCGAGGTCTCGCTGGATGGCGGCAAGCGCTGGCAGGCGGCAGCCTTCGTCGGCCCGAGCCTGGGCCAGTATGCCTGGCGCCCCTTCGTGCTCTTCGTCGACCTCAAGCCGGGCAACTACAGCCTGGTGAGTCGGGCGACCGATGTCGAGGGCAACATCCAGCCGCAAGAGGGGCTGGCAAATGAACGTGGCTATGGCCACAACGGTTGGAGGGATCACGGTGTCAGCATGTCGATTGTCTAAAGCCTCGGGGCTGGCGCTGGGCCTAGCCCTGAGCAGCCTGTTCGGCACGGTTCAAGCAGCTGACGCGGCGACCGATGACACCCGCTACCAGCTGGGGCGCAAGGTGTTCACCGAGCAGGCGCAACCCTCCTGCAGCCTGTGCCACAGCCTGCAGGATGCCGGGGCCAGTGGCGCCATTGGCCCCGACCTGGATCAGCTCAAGCCGACCCCGGAACGAGTCATGGCCGCGGTACGCGGCGGCGTCGGGGTGATGCCGGCTTTTGAGGCATTGCTCAGCGCCGAGCAGATAGAGGCTGTGGCCCACTACGTGTCCCAGGTAACCGCGCAATAACACCACCAGCGCCGGGGCGTAAACCCGCAGTCATCGAGACGGCCCCGTCTCGATGACCTCTTGCAAACCAGTCCGCGCGCCAACGCCTGTTGCGCAGCATCCAGTTCTGCCTGCCTATACTCAAAGCACTCTGGGTTGGGAGGATGCCATGGCCAACTATACGGTCGACGCCATACGCACGATTGCCCTGGTCGGGCAGGCCGATAGCGGCAAGACCACGCTGATCGAAGCCCTGCTGCAACGCAGCGGCGCCATCGCCAGCATGGGCTCGCTGGAGCGTGGCGACACGGTCTGCGACTGCGACCCGCTGGAGCGCGAATACCGCCACTCGCTGACCTCGGCGCTGGCCCATTGCAGCCACGCCGGTGCCGAGCTCAACCTGATCGACACCCCCGGCTACCCGGACTTCATCGGCCAGACCATCGCCGCCCTGGCGGCGGTGGAAACCGCGCTGGTGGTGGTCAACGCGCAGAGCGGCATCGAGCTGAACACCCGAAGGATGATGGCCCTGGCCGGCGAACGTGGGCTGTGCCGACTGCTGGTGGTGAACAAGATCGACGCCGAACGGGTCGACCTGCCCGCCCTGCTCGCCGACCTGCGCGAGGCGTTCGGCAAGCAGGTGCTGCCGATCAACCTGCCCAGCGACGGCGCCAGCCGGGTGGTCGACTGCTTCTTCAAGCCCAGCGGCGACAGCGACTTCGCCTCGGTGGCCGAGGCGCACCAGGCGTTGATCGATCAGGTGGTCGAAGTCGACGAAGTGCTGATGGCGCGCTACCTGGAGCAAGGCGAGATCGACCCCAGCCACTTGCACGCGCCCTTCGAACGCGCGTTGCGCGAGGGCCATCTGATTCCGCTGTGCTTCGTCTCGGCGCGCAGCGGCGCCGGGGTCGGCGAACTGCTGGATATTCTCGCGCGGCTGGCGCCCAACCCGAGCGAGGGCAATCCGCCGCTGTTCTTCAAGGGCGAAGGCGCGACGGCCAAGCCCTTCCGCTCGATCCCCGACCCGCAGCAACATGTGCTGGCCCATGTGTTCAAGGTGATGATCGACCCCTTCGTCGGCAAGCTCGGCATCTTCCGCGTACACCAGGGCACCCTGCAGCGCGAGATGCAGCTGTTGGTCGGCGATGCCAAGAAACCGTTCAAGGTCGGCCACCTGCTGCGTCTACAGGGCAAGCGCTACGACGAGGTGAGCCAACTGATCCCCGGCGATTTCGGCGCCGTGAGCAAGGTCGAGGAGATCGAGTTCGACGCGGTGCTGCACGACTCGCATGACGAGGACCAGATCCACCTCAAACCGCTGGCCTTCCCCGAGCCGATGCAGGGCCTGGCCATCGAGGCCAAGCGCCGCGGCGACGAGCAGCGCATCGCCGAGGTGCTGCACCGCCTGCTGGCCGAAGACCCCTGCGTCAAGCTCGATTACCAGGCCGACACCCAGGAGACCGTGCTGCGCGGCATGGGCGAACTGCACCTGCGCTACCTGCTCGACCGCCTGACCAGCAGCTACAAGCTCGAGGTACAGACCCAGCCCCCGCGCATACCCTACCGCGAGACCATCACCCGCACGGCCGAGGGCCACTGCCGGCACAAGAAGCAGAGTGGCGGTGCCGGCCAGTTCGGCGAGGTGTTCCTGCGGGTCGAACCCCTGCCGCGTGGCAGCGGCTTCAGCTTTGTCGACACGGTAAAAGGCGGGGTGATCCCCTCGCAGTTCATCCCTTCGGTGGAGAAAGGCGTGCGTTCGGTGCTGCAACGCGGCCCGCTGGCCGGCTTTCCGGTCGAAGACCTGCAGGTCACGGTGTATGACGGCAAGAGCCACTCGGTCGACTCCAAGGACATCGCCTTCCAGGCCGCCGGGCGCAAGGCCATGCTCGACGCCCTGCAGGCGGCCGGCGCTATCGTCCTGGAGCCGATTGCCAACATCGACATCAGCACCCCCGAAGGCAAACTCGGCGACATCACCAGCGACCTCACCGGCCGCCGCGGCCAGGTGCTCGGCAGCGAGTCGCTGGCCCAGGGCATGGTGCTGATCCATGGCCAGGTGCCCATGGCCGAGCTGGACGACTACGGCGGCCGACTCAAATCGATCACCGCCGGCCAGGGCGGCTTCAGCCTGCAGCACAGCCATTACAGCGCCGTACCTGCGGAGGTGCAGCAGCGCCTGGCCGGGGCTTACAAGGCGGTGCAGGAGGAGGATTGAAGCAGTGCCGGGCCGGGTACTTCGCGCGGTATTCCGCTGGCATAGGCGAAAGGCACTGGCGAGCCATTGTGGTCAATCGCCGAGGCGGGTGGGCGAGTACCGGTTGCCCAGCCGACACAGCCATCAAGCAGGCGGGGGCTGGAAAACCGCGAAGCATTTTCCAGCGCTGTTCAACCCAGCTACCGCGCTAAGTCAGATGATTCGGTACGGGCAGCGGCGGCGCTCAACCCGGCACCACGTCCCGTATAGCCACTTCGGTTAAGTAGGCACGGGCGATGCAGAGCAGATGCCGGCGCACCTCGTCGATCGATTCAACCGGGATCTCGTGTTCGAGCAGTGCGCGTACGGGGCCCGCCAGGGCGGCCATGAGCAGAAGTGCGACAGTCTCGACCTTTTCGAAACGGGCATCGCAGGCGCTGCTCAACATCTTCGCCACGGCGCCGTGCATGCGCTGTTTGGCCATCCCCACCAGAGCCGCTCCGCCATGCTCTTCGGCCACTGCGTAGAGAGCCTTGGAAACGTCCGGGCACTCCATCTTGGCGTCCAGAAATGCATTGGCCAGGGCTTGAGCCATCTCCACCAGTGGCTTCTCGCGCAGCGCCAGGCAGCAGCACTCGACTGCTCGCGCGACATGCTCCAGATGCTGCGCCAGCACAGCCGCCAGCAGCGCAGCGCGATTTGGGTAGTACTGATAAAGACTGCCAACCGAAACGCCTGCACGCGCTGCCACCCGCGTGGTGTTGCAGCGCGCCAGGCCCTCGGCCATCAAAACCTGAATGGCGGCCTGGTGAATAACCTCGAGCGTTTCCTGCGAACGGGCCTGAATCGGCGTCTTACGGGGCTTGAGCGATGCGGTCGGCGGTTGCATGGAATGCGAATTCATAAACTGAAGGAACCTTCATATTATACCCAGGAGCCTGCCGGACTCGACCATGCGTAGCGAGGAAGCGTCCGCCTTGAGTCAGTTTTGCGGATCTTTCGCGACGAATAGCGCGCTAGTTAACGAGAACGAGCGGCAAAAATGGGCGAGCTGGCGTTCCTGTAATAGGGCAGCGTCAGCTCCGGCAGGCTTCTAGACCACACACATGACAATCGAGGTCGACATGAACACTGCACACGTCAGCGGCGCGCAACAGCCGGTTGCACTGGTAACGGGTGGTAACAAGGGCATCGGCAAAGCGGTGGTCGCCCGTCTCGCCGAGCACGGATATCTGGTGTATCTCGCCAGCCGCGACTTGGCGCGCGGCGAATCCGCAGCGGCCACGCTGCAGGGCGAGATCATTCCGATCCAACTCGACGTCACCGATCCCGCCTCTCTGAGTCGCGCCGTCGAGCTGATCCAGAAACGCAGCGGAAAGCTGGACGTGCTGGTGAACAATGCGGGGCTGAGTGTCGGTAACGCGCCGCCCAGCGGCTGCGATCTCCAAGAGTTGCGCGCCACCTACGAGGTGAACCTGTTCGGGGTGGTGGCCGTGACCCAGGCACTGCTGCCGTTGCTGCGCGCCGGGGAGCGCAAGACGATCGTCAACCTGTCCAGCGAACTCGGGTCATTGGCGCTGCACAGCTACCCGGACTTCCCTTACGACAAGGTCAATCTGCTGGCTTACAACTCGTCGAAAACGGCGCTCAACGCCTTCACCGTTCTGCTCGCCAAGGAGTTGCGCGACGAAGGCTTTCGCGTCAACTCGGTCAATCCGGGATTCACCGCCACCGACCTCAATGCGTTCACCGGCCAACGCTCGGTCGAGCAGGCCGCAGCCGTGGTGGTGCAGTACGCCACCCTCGGCCCCGACGGACCAACCGCTGGCTTCTTCACCGAAGGCGGCAGCCTGCCCTGGTGATTTGCAGCCGACACAAGAAGCAGCGCGTAGGGTGGAAAACCGCAGAGCGCTTTCCACCGCTGTTCACCCAGGCTACCGCGCTGAACAATCCCCAGCACGCTGTCGCTTGCTCGCTCTGTGTCAGGGAAGGTTATTGCCAAGAGTGCAGGCCAGAAGCGCAACCGCCTGAATGGCCGCAGCGAAACCGAAAAGCAACGTTACGGGCTTAGCAACCTGCCGGACTTGACCGTCCGTAGCGAGGAAACGCCCGGGTTGAGTCGGCTTTTCTGATCTTTCGCGGCGAATAGCGCGCTATTTAACGAGAAAGAGCATGAAAGAGCAGCAAACATGGGCGAATCCGGTTTTTCCGCAGTAGGGCAGCGTTCAGTCCGACCCACTCCTAGTGGGTCATCGATTCAGGATAGTTGACCGCTGACTTGGCGAGTTGCTGCTAGCCGAGCCGCCGGCGACGCAAATCGTCGCGTGCACTCGCCTGGGAAAACGCCGGCGGCCACTGGAGGCAGCTCGGCGTCACCGCGCCTACGCAGCTTGGACCTTTGCCAAGTCACGCGCGGCAGAGCGCTGCGCTGCGAATTACCGAAACGGCGTCGATGCAACGGGCTGGACGCTAGCCCAGCAGGCCCTCGGCATTCAGCGCGGCCTGCACCGCCGGACGCTCGCCGACCCGCTGCATGAAAGCTTGCAGCTCGCTACAGCCGCTCAAGTCGAGCTTCAGATACGGCGCCCAACTGACGATCACGAACAGATAGGCGTCCGCTGCGGTGAAGGCCTCGCCGGTCAGGTACGACTTGCCACGTAACTGCGGCGAGACCAAGGCGAACTTTTTCACCGCGGCGTTGGCGAACTGCTTTCTGGCCTCGGCCTCCAGTGCCGGATTGAACAAGGCCCCGGCGGTCTTGTGCAGTTCGGAGGTGATGTAGTTCTGCCACTCCATCACCCGGTAGCGCGCCATGTCGCCGGCCTCAGGCATCAAGTCCGGGCGACCCGCCAAGTCGCAGAGGTAGTGGCAGATGATTGGCCCCTCGGTCATCCGCGTGCCATCGGCCAGCTCCAGTACGGGCACCGCACCCTTGGGGTTGATTTGGTAGAAGTCGGTGGCCTGCTCGGTCTCATGCTTGCTTAGATCGATGCGTTCGAGAGTGAACGGCAATCCCGTCTCGTGCAGCACGATATGCACAGCGAGCGAGCAGGCCCCTGGAGCGTAATAGAGTTTCATGGTGAGAGCTCCGCATCATGGGTTGATGGGCGCGGGGGCGGTCGGCATGACGATCGCGAAGACCTGCGCCTGTTGCTGCCGGCTCAGCGCGTAGGGTGGAAAACCGCGGAGCGTTTTCCACCACGGTTCACCCAGGCTACCTCGCTGACCGGCTATCCGCTCAGGGGCTGCACATTCCCCGGCTACTATAAACCCCATACCGAAAACCTATTTGCTCGGTCGCCACCCAGACTCCAAGCTGGGGCGGTCAGGTAAAAACGTCAAAAGGAGAGGATCATGTCAACCGAAGCAAAGTGCCCGTTCTCAGGCGCCGGTAAGAACTCAGTGACGGGTGGCGCCCCGACCAACGCGAGCTGGTGGCCCAACCAACTCAACCTGAAGATCCTGCACCAACACTCTGCACTGTCCAATCCCATGGGCGAGGCGTTCGATTACGCCGAGGCGTTCAAGAGCCTCGACCTGGATGCCGTGATCAAGGACCTGCATGCCCTGATGACCGACTCGCAGGACTGGTGGCCGGCGGACTATGGCCACTATGGCCCGCTCTTCATTCGCATGGCCTGGCATGCCGCGGGGACCTACCGTATCGCCGATGGTCGCGGTGGCGCAGGCACGGGGGCGCAACGCTTCGCCCCCCTCAACAGCTGGCCGGATAACGGCAATCTCGATAAGGCACGCCGGCTGCTCTGGCCAATCAAGCAGAAGTACGGCCGCAAGCTGTCCTGGGCCGATCTGATCGTGCTCACCGGTAACGTGGCGCTGGAGTCCATGGGCTTCAAGACCTTCGGTTTCGGCGGTGGCCGCGCGGATATCTGGGAACCCGAGGAAGACATCTACTGGGGGCCGGAAGGCAAGTGGCTGGACGACCAACGCTACAGCGGCGACCGTGACCTGCAGAATCCCCTGGCGGCGGTACAGATGGGGCTGATCTATGTGAACCCGGAAGGGCCGAACGGCAACCCGGACCCGCTCGGCTCGGCGCGGGACGTCCGCGAAACCTTCGCCCGCATGGCCATGAACGACGAGGAAACCGTCGCGCTGACCGCTGGCGGCCACACCTTCGGCAAGACCCACGGCGCCGGCGACCCGGCGCACGTCGGTGCGGAGCCCGAGGGTGCTGACATCCAGGAACAGGGCCTTGGCTGGAAGAACAGCCTCGGCAGCGGCAAGGGTGGCGATACCATCACCAGCGGCCTGGAAGGCGCCTGGACGCCGACGCCCATCCAGTGGGACAACAGCTACTTCGAGACGCTGTTCGGCTACGACTGGGAGCTGACCAAGAGCCCCGCCGGCGCCCACCAATGGAAGCCCAAGGGCGAGACGGGCGCCGGCACCGTGCCGGATGCGCATGATCCGGGCAAGCGCCACGCGCCGATGATGTCCACCGCCGACATGGGCATGCGCATGGACCCGGCTTACGAGAAGATCTCGCGCCGCTTCATGGCGAACCCAGCGGAGTTCGCGGACGCCTTCGCCCGCGCCTGGTTCAAGCTGACCCACCGCGACATGGGCCCGCTCGCCCGCTACCTTGGCCCACTGGTGCCGAACGAGGAGCTGATCTGGCAGGACCCGATTCCCGCCGTTGACCATCCGCTGGTCGATGCGCAGGACATCGAAGCGCTGAAGACCAAGCTGCTTGCCTGCGGTCTGTCCATCTCCCAGCTGGTCACCACGGCCTGGGCCTCGGCAGCCAGCTTCCGTGGCAGCGACAAGCGCGGCGGAGCCAACGGTGCGCGCATTCGTCTGGCGCCGCAGAAGGATTGGGAGGTGAACCAGCCGGCCATGCTGTCGACGGTTTTACCGAAACTGGAAACCATTCAGCAGGACTTCAACCGCTCTCAATCCGGCGGCAAGAAGGTCTCGCTGGCTGACCTGATCGTGCTGGGTGGCTGCGCCGCCGTCGAGGCAGCGGCGAAGAAGGCCGGCGTTGAGGTGAAGGTGCCCTTCTCGCCGGGGCGCATGGACGCGTCGCAGGCGCAGACCGACGTGGATTCGGTCGCCGCACTGGAACCGCTCGCAGACGGCTTCCGCAACTACGTGCGCAAGGGTTACGAGGGATCGGCAGCCGAGCTGCTGGTGGATCGGGCGAACCTGCTGACCCTGACCGCACCCGAGATGACCGTGCTGATCGGCGGCATGCGCGCCCTGAATGCCAACGTCGGGCAATCCAAGCACGGTGTTATGACCAAGCGTCCAGAAACCCTGAGCAACGATTTCTTCGTCAACCTTCTCGACATGCGCACGCAGTGGCGGAAGTCAGCGACCTCCGAAGGGGTATTGGAGGGGCGTGAGCGGGCAACGGATGCGCCTAAGTGGACGGGCACGGTGGTCGATCTGGTCTTCGGTTCGAACTCCCAGCTCCGCGCGCTCGCCGAAGTCTATGCGTGCAGCGACGCCCAGCAGAGGTTCGTGCATGACTTTGTCAAGGCCTGGGACAAAGTGATGAACCTCGATCGCTTCGACCTGGCGTGATCGCAGAGGATAGGGCCTAACGGCCCTATTACCGTCCTGCCGCGACCCGGTTCGGGATACCCCGCTAGCGGGTCGCGGCTACTCTTGCCTTGCAGCTCCCTTGTTGCGGATTAAAGGGCACTGCCGACCCAAACTGGCGGTCGCAGAAGCGGGTGGACAAGTAAAGATTGTCTACCCTGCACAGCGCCCAAATTCGCGCAGGGTGGAAAACCGCGGCGCGTTTTCCAGCAACTCTTAGCCGGGCGACCTTGCTTGATTGTAGAGGAGACGCAGCATGGACCGATTCACAGGCGGTTGCCTTTGCGGCAACGTCCGAATTGTGGCGTCGGGACGCCCCTACCGGGTCGGTCTTTGTCACTGCCTCGACTGCCGCAAGCATCATGGGGCCCTTTTTCACGCGTCCGCGGTGTTCCCTCAGGATGCCGTGACGGTCGATGGCGAAACACGCGACTACGCCGGGCGGTTTTTCTGTCCCCGCTGCGGCTCGTCGGTTTTCGCCCGCAGCACCGACGAAATCGAAGTGAACCTGGGTTCCCTGGATGCCCCCGACCAACTGATGCCAACCTACGAAAGCTGGACCGTCCGGCGCGAGTCCTGGTTGCCGCCGTTTCCGCTCACGCGACGATACCAGCATGATCGTGACGCCACGGGACGCTTTGAGGAGTAGGTGGCACGCACGCTGCGAAGGCGCCGTTACCAGGTGACCGAGATGTATGCCTTGATCGAGATATCGAATCAGATACTCGAGGACAGCGCCTTGGGCTCTTAAAGGGCAGTTCCGATCCGTTGCTGCCGGTGGCGACAGGCAGCAGTCGGCCAAAAGCAGTCTGTCACGACAGGCAGAGTCGACCCCGAGCTGACGCTCGATAGCATCAATATAGTGGTCTGCCCCCGGTTGCCCCACTCACCGAACTGCGCCTCCTTCCTCAATGAAAGGGTTCACGATTGATAGGCGATTAGGAAGAATACAAGGTGCAACCCATATGCCTTCAGCAACAGGTTCCGCATCGTGGAGCTGATCAATGGCGAGGACTATTGGAGCCCCTTTACGTGCCCCCACAGCCACAGCCTCCCCAGCGATATTAGTCAAATGAACCATCCGGCGCTGCATAGGGTTCACACCGTCTTTGATGATCGCGTCTAGCACAGACCAGCTAGAACCATGATACAGAGCAGTCGGAGTTCCAACTTTGATGCCAGCTTCGATGACAACGTTTAGGGTGTGCCCGTAAAGAGCTCTGATGCGATCATCTCGTACCTCGAATCTTGGCTCGCCGGGATGCTCCGCCACAGCCAGCAAGTGACTCGAATCCACTTTGAGAGCGCGCGCCAAGTCATCCATCGACGCAAATCCTGTTTTATCGATAGCAACCCCATTGTTCGGCCCGTCGTGGCGGAGCTGGTATGCCATTGCCTTGCTTAGCCGTCGATGGTCATGGCTAGGTACAGAATCTTCTGTGTTCGCTTGTTCGATGCGCGAGAGTGCTTGGAGTAGCTCTCGTGCCAAACTCTGGGTCGCATCATCACCGAACTCCGTCAGCAGTACGCAGAGTTCGCGCGCGTGACGCCGCAAATGCTTTCCAGCGTCTCTTTCAGTCCCTAAGCGCAAGGCGCGGGTGATAGCGAACCATCCGTATGCCGCAACCAACGCAGACTTGCTAAGCGGCGTCTCCATGCGACTTAGATATCGCTCCATGATTGCTATCCGGCTGCGCCAACCGTCGGGGCTTGCTGGTATCAGAGCATTGTCCTCGATGAGTTGAGAGACGTCGTATCCAATCGGAACGAAGTCGGTAGACTCAAGGTCAATCGCTACGATGCGCCCTGCTGGGTCCACAAGCCAGTTGGATGCATGACCGTCTCTTTTCCTTACCAAAGGGAGCTTCCCAGGAAAGATAGAGTGCAAGGAATCCACAAAGCGTTCAGCCTGTTGGGGAGGAAAGAGAGTTCTCGACCACATTTTTAGATACTGTTTCAGGGAGCGCCATGCCGACTTCCCTGCCGGAGCGCTACCCCCTACGCGATGAAAAACCGCAAGGAGATCAGTGATCGGTTCTAGGACGTTGGAAGCCTCTTCCGCAGATAACTCACTTACCAATCGCCCAGCTGCTCGTTGAGAGACATGGACCCATCGCCGATCATCGTCAGAAAAAACCTCGACTATCGCGAGCGAACGGGGCACTTCGAACAGGTTCGCATCACCCTGCTGTGTGATTTCAAGACGCAGCGCGCTTAGCATCGATGCCTCGTGTACGGCTTTCTCTTTCGTCGTCCGTTTAAAGACAAACGTCTCAGAAAGAAATCCCCTTGCATCTGCAACAGCAAAGACTTCGTTACGTCCACCTAGGTTAGAGCGTGCGTAAATGGGAGAATTTAACGCTAGTGTTGCCGCATCACGCCAGCTTTCAGTAGCAGAAAGATCCTCTTCGACAGAGAGCCCCGCAAGGTATTCTCGAACTCGTGCAATGCCTATGAGTGGAAGCGGCCAAGTAGGATGGGTAGCAGTAAGCGCGTTAAATACCTCTAACGCCTTATGCGCCAGCCCCAGATTCCCAGTTCGTTTTGCAGCCGACAGCGCCGCTGCTCCTGCCTCCCATTGAAGGTGCCTGTTATATGAGGCTTTTTCAGACAACCAACCTGTGATCTCTACGTACTGAGAGAGGTCATTCGCGTTGAGGAGGTCATCTGGGCCGTCGGCCATTTGGCGCAGGAGTTGAGTACTCAGCACTGCTGAAGGTACCGATTCTCGGTCATTGCGGAGATGTTCCAGTCCGTCGATCACGCACCTTATGGTTCCCCAAAGTTCGGCGGATGGCTTTGTAGCCATTAAGGCGAGTAGTCCCCTCGGGATGGACGTTGATCTAGCGGGCATAGCTAGTGATGCCTGTTCGGCCTCAGCAACTAGGGTCGAGAGAACACTGCAGCGAGCCTCATCAACAGTACCCTTGGGTCTAGAACGCTGAAGCTTACCCGTCGCGATTTCCAGATGCTTTTTGACATTTATGGATCCCGGCTCTGCAAGCAGTGCAAGACGGTATCTTGCCTCGACCTCGGCGAGCTCAGAACTCGCTGCGATTTTTGGATTATTCGTTAGGAGTTCGAGCGCGTCCTGCAGTAGTTGAGCTTTTCCTGTTAGATCGAATAGCTGAACTAGGAGCTCAAGTCGATAGGTCAGTGTTTCGGGCTTCCGGTTTCCGAGAGTCATCGACTCTTCGGAATACGATAAAGCTCTTGAAACCGTCTCAGGCGATACATTGACCCAGCGTCCAATCATCGCAACTGCAGTGGCGTACTTGCCGGTAGCAATCCGCCTAGTCGACTCTGAAAGTAACTGGCTTTCGATGGAGAATCGAAATTCGGAAAGGGCTGCTCGGAATCTCGCAATGGCTACATCAATCTCGTGGCCTGCAAAGCTATATTTAGCGTCTTCGTACAACGCACCAGCCGCACGATACGCAACATTCGCCAATGTCTTAGAAAATCCTAGGTTGGCCGCTTTTAACGAAGCCCTCATACCTACAGGGTTTCGGCGCATCTGCTCAAGTATTAGCAATAGTACCGGCGCTGGAAGTTCTTTTTGCTCACGGAGTACTTTGTGCCACATCTCTGCGGCCGTCGTATGGCTGTCAGAATTAATGAGTAGGCGTAACTGCGACGAAAAAGGAGATTTGACGAGCCATTTGGTTGAGGACGCTGATCCAAGGTAGGCAAGCGTAGTAAAGCTTTCCCCTAGATTTGGAGCCCACGCATTCAGCACATTTGAAACATCATCAGTTAGCGTCATGACCTATCCTTTTTCACGAGCAGAAGAAGATTTTATGATCATAAGTCATGGCGCATCAGGTTGTTACTCCAGATATGGCGACTTCTGGAATGACTACTAATGGCCGATCCGAGCCAGTCACGACCCGCTACCCGCACCCCAAACCTGCCCAAGCGAATGTCGCCGGGCGGGGAGACTTCAACCGACTGCGAAACCCGGCTCGAACCAATAGACACGGCCAGTTCGACAGCCATCCTCACCCGCCCCGCCGCCGGGCAGTAGAATTACCCGGTGAAACGGCTTCTTGAGGGTGCAGCGGTGGATTTACAGCAGGGTTTTGTCCTGACCCGGCATTGGCGCGATAGCCCCGCCGGCACGGAGGTCGAGTTCTGGCTGGCAACCGATGCCGGTCCCCGGCATATCCGCCTGCCGTATCAGCCTTCGGTGGCCTTTATTCCGGCGGTGCAGCGCGTGCAGGCCGAAGCGCTGCTGCGCGGCGAGCGCGACGTCGAGCTGCGTCACCTTGACCTCTGCGACTTCCAGCACCGGCCGGTGCTCGGGCTGTATTGCCGCCAGCACCGCCAGTTGATCAACCTGGAAAAACGCTTGCGCCAGGCCGGGGTGGAGGTGTTCGAGGCCGATATCCGCCCGCCGGAACGCTACCTGATGGAGCGCTTCATCACCGCGCCGGTGCACTTCGATGGCACGCCCCACGGCGGCATGTTGCACAACGCGCAGATGAAACCGCTGGCAGGCTATCGCCCGCAACTGAAGCTGGCCTCCCTGGACATCGAAACCAACGCCCAGGGCGACCTGTATTCCATCGCCCTGGAAGGCTGTGGCCAGCGTCAGGTCTACATGCTCGGCCCGGCCAACGGCGTGGACGCGGCGCGCGACTTCCAGCTCGACTACTGCGAGAGCCGCGCGCAGCTGCTGGAGGCGCTGAACCAATGGCTGGCCCGGCATGACCCTGACGCGATCATCGGCTGGAACCTGGTGCAGTTCGACCTGCGCGTGTTGCGCGAGCACGCCCAGCGCCTGCAGGTGCCCTTGCGCCTGGGTCGTGGCGGTGACGAGATGGGCTGGCGCGAGCACGGCAGCCGTAACAACCACTACTTCGCCGAGGCCGCCGGGCGGCTGATCATCGACGGCATCGAGGCGCTGCGTTCGGCGACCTGGAGCTTCCCCTCGTTCAGCCTGGAGAACGTCGCGCAGACCCTGCTCGGCGAAGGCAAGTCGATCGCCACACCCTACCAGCGCATGGACGAAATCGACCGCATGTTCGCCGAGGACAAGCCGGCGCTGGCGCGCTACAACCTCAAGGACTGCGAGCTGGTGACGCGGATCTTCGCCAAGACCGAGCTGCTGACCTTCCTGCTGGAACGCGCCAGCGTCACCGGCCAGCCCGCCGACCGCAGCGGCGGCTCGGTCGCGGCTTTCTGCCACCTGTATATTCCGCTGATGCATCGCCAGGGCTTTGTCGCACCGAATCTCGGCGAGCGGCCGCCCGAGGCCAGCCCCGGCGGCTTCGTCATGCAATCGCGGCCTGGCCTGTACGAGTCGGTGCTGGTGCTGGACTACAAGAGCCTGTATCCGTCGATTATCCGCAGCTTTCTGATCGATCCTGTGGGGCTGGTCGAGGGCCTGCGCCAGCCCGACGACAGCACATCGGTCGCGGGTTTTCGCGGGGCCCGCTTCTCGCGCACCCGGCACTGCCTGCCGGCTATCGTCGCCACTGTCTGGCAAGGCCGGGAAGCGGCCAAGCGCGAGCACAACCAGCCGCTGTCGCAGGCGCTGAAGATCATCATGAACGCCTTCTACGGCGTGCTCGGCTCCAGCGGCTGCCGCTTCTTCGACCCGCGCCTGGCCTCGTCCATCACCCTGCGCGGTCACCAGATCATGCGCCGTACCCGCGAGCTGATCGAAGCCGAGGGCTATGCGGTGATCTACGGCGACACCGACTCGACCTTCGTCTGGCTCGGCCGCGAGCACGCCGAGGCAGACGCCGCGCGCATCGGCCGGGCGTTGGTGCAGCGGATCAACCAATGGTGGCGCGAGCACCTGCGCGAGGAGTTTGGCCTGGACAGCGCGCTGGAGCTGCAATTCGAGACCCACTACCGACGCTTCCTGATGCCGACCATCCGCGGCGCCGAAGAAGGCAGCAAGAAGCGCTACGCCGGGCTGGTCAGGCAGGCGGACGGCAGCGAGGCGATGGTCTACAAGGGGCTGGAAACGGTACGCAGCGACTGGTCGCCGTTGGCCCAGCAGTTTCAGCAGGCGCTCTACCTGCGTATCTTCAACCAGCAGCCCTACCAGGACTTTGTCCGCGACTACGTGCGCCGCACTCTGGCGGGCGAGTTCGACGAGCTGCTGATCTACCGCAAGCGTCTGCGCCGGCAGCTGGATGACTATCAGCGCAATGTGCCGCCACATGTGCGCGCGGCGCGTGCGGCCGACGCCTACAACGACTCACTGGGCCGTCCGCGGCAGTACCAGAACGGCGGCTGGATCAGCTACGTGATCACCGTCGCCGGGCCTGAGCCGCTGGAAACCCGGCATGCGCCGATCGACTACGACCACTACATCAGCCGCCAACTGCAGCCGGTGGCGGACGCCATCCTGCCGTTCGTGGACGACGACTTCGGCACCCTGATCGGCGGGCAGCTCGGCCTGTTCTGAGCTGGGCTGAGCGACCCACCGGCCAGTGCATCAAGGTTCCTTGGCAGCCAGGGCAGAACCGCTCGGGCGTTGCTGGAAGGCCAATCAGGCAAGGGTCAGCGCGATGCCGGCTGTAGCCAGCGGTAGCTAAACCCCGGACATGAAAAAGCCCCGTCCGAGGACGGGGCTTGGTTGATGCCTCAGGCGACTTTGCGGACCTGGGCCGAGGGGTTGTTGTAGTACTGGATAAGGCTAATGTTCTGCCCACTGGCCAGACTGGCCTGCACCTGGGAAGAAGACATGCCGTACTCCAGCTCAGCGGTATTCACCTGCAGGTCGAGCTGCAGCGAGCCGGCCTGGGCGTAGGCGCTGTTCCACTCGTCGATGGCCTCGTCGAGGTCATTGAGTACCGCCGTGAAGTTGGCCCCGCCGGCATCCGAGAGCGCCGTGCGAATGTCGGTGACCGCGGCGTTCACCTCGCTTTCCAGGGTCTGCCATTCGGCGAGGATAGCCTGCAGGCTGGTCTGGATCGTTTCGCTCTGGTTGGCCAGGTCGGCGAAGTTGTTCGCCAGTATGTGCAGGGTCGCGACATCGGCGGTGATGCCGGTGATCTGTCCCAGCTTGGCCTGGATGCTGGCCTGGTCGGCCTTGATCTTCTCCGCGTCGAGGGCGATGTAGGTACTGGCCACCGCCACCGCCGGGCCGAGCACGAACCACACCACCGCCCCCACCGGCCACAGGGCGATGGTCGCGGTAACGCCGAGCGTGATGGCCACCCCGTCGGCGATGCCAAGGCCGATGATGGCCGCGGTGAGGCTCTTGATATCGGCCTTGAGCTGGCTGATCTGGGCGTTGAGGTCATCGATCTGCTGCTGGTCGGCGTTGGCATCCTGGGTCGACTTGGTGGCGATGGTCTGCAACTGCTTGGCCATGTCGGGCAGGGTGTCGCTACTGGTCTGCAGGCTGCTGATAGCGCCGCTGATGAAGCTGGTGACCAGCGCCAGCTGACCGGTCAGCGTATTCAGATCCTGGTTAAGAACCTTCAGCGCCACCTGGTTGGACGGTTGGCTGATCAGGGTCTGCGCCTGGGTCTTGGCGTCCTGCAGCACCTGGCTGATTACGGCGTTGTAACTGAGCACCTCCTGCGGCACGTTGAGCAGGCGCGCCATGACGTTATTGACCCAGTTCAGGGCATCGCCGTTGGCCTGCTCGTAGGCCGCGATGAAGGCCTGCCAATCGGGTGGGGTCTGGTTGAGGGTGGGCAGGTTGGAGGTCAACACACTGGTCATCAGCGTGTTGACCTCAACCACATTCTGCTTGTAGCTGGTTTGGGCCAGGGCAAGGGACGTGCTGTTAGTGCGGATTGCTTGGGCGAGCGAGTGCATGGTGCGTTCCTCCTTGAGGTGTCGCGGGGTGTGTTCCTTCACTGAGCTCAAGGGTAGATCAGCCTCCGGCAAGCAAAAGACCGATTGGCGTTAAGCACCCCGATGGCAAATAGCGGCAGCCAATAAGTGACTGCGAGCAGGCCAAAGGCCAGGACAGCGAGCGCAAGCACGACGTGCTAACCACGGCCAGACAGACGGCGCTCTGGACGCACTACTCTGCAATATGACGCGTCCCACGCGGATCGCCCTGCTGCTCTCGATAACCGGCAGCAAGAGCACAGCAGATGCGATACAGGCGCCTCAGCCGCAGCAGTCTCCGGCCTGTTATGGGCATCAACGAGCCGCCCGGGCATCCAAGGCCCGCTCCAGGGCAGGAGCAGAGAGCGGCGCTGTCCCGCCGTCGCGTGAAACGACGGGCTAGCCCTGGCGACGAGTTCGGCGGTTTGTCTGCCTGTCTATGCGAGGACGGTAGGCGGATGGATAAGGCTGTGCGCCAGCCACCTTCCTAAGTGACCTTGGCTGATCTTGCGCCGATCACGGGCTGATCGGCTGACTAGTGGTCAGCCCATCCCCGCGCGCCTAAAGGCACATTTTGCGGCAGACCGGCAAGCATAAAGATCACAATAAACAACAAACATGTATACAAAAGCACGAGCGACGAATTATTTTATGGCTGGACGCACGGTGTACAAAAACAACAGCGAGAACCACGATGACCATCAACTCTGCTAAATCCTCTTCGCGAGCACGGCCCGAAGATGAGAATCTCGGCGTAACCGCCAATATCGCCTACGGCTTGCAACACGTACTGACCATGTACGGCGGCATCATCGCCGTGCCGCTGATCGTCGGCCAGGCGGCCGGCCTCTCCCCGGCCGATATCGGCCTGCTGATCGCCGCCTCGTTGTTCGTCGGCGGCCTGGCGACATTGCTGCAGACCCTCGGCCTGCCATTCTTCGGTTGTCAGTTACCGCTGGTGCAGGGGGTTTCCTTCGCGGGCGTTTCCACCATGGTCGCCATCGTCAGTAGCGCCGGCGGCGGCGGGATGCCGGCGGTGCTCGGCGCCGTGATCAGCGCGGCGTTTATCGGCTTTCTGATTACGCCGATATTCTCCAAGATCATCAAATTCTTCCCGCCGCTGGTGACCGGGATCGTGATCACCACCATCGGCCTGACCCTGATGCCGGTCGCCGCACGCTGGGCGATGGGCGGCAACAGCCGCGCCGAGGATTTCGGCAGCATGGCCAATATCGGTCTGGCGGCGTTCACCCTGGCGGTGGTCTTGCTGCTGAGCAAACTGGGCAGCGCGGCGATTTCCCGGCTGTCCATTCTGCTGGCGATGGTGATCGGCACCCTGGTCGCCTTCAGCCTCGGCATGGCCGACTTCTCCAAGGTCGGCGATGGCCCGCTGATGGCCTTCCCCACCCCCTTGCACTTCGGCATGCCGACCTTCGAAATCGCCGCGATCATCTCGATGCTGATCGTGATCATGGTGACCCTGGTGGAAACCTCCGCGGACATCCTCGCGGTTGGCGACATCATTGGTACCAAGGTGGACTCACGCCGCCTCGGCAATGGCCTGCGCGCCGACATGCTCTCCAGCATGCTCGCGCCAATCTTCGGCTCCTTCACCCAGAGCGCCTTCGCCCAGAACGTCGGCCTGGTCGCGGTAACCGGGGTGAAGAGCCGCTACGTGGTGGCGACCGGCGGACTGATTCTGGTCACCCTGGGACTGCTGCCGGTGATGGGCCGCGTCATCGCCGCCGTACCGACCTCGGTACTCGGTGGCGCCGGCATCGTGCTGTTCGGCACGGTCGCGGCCAGTGGCATTCGCAGCCTGGCCAAGGTCGATTACCGCAACAACATGAACCTGATCATCGTCGCCACCTCCATCGGCTTCGGTATGCTGCCGATTGCCGCGCCGGCGTTCTACGATCACTTCCCTAGCTGGTTCGCCACGATCTTCCACTCCGGCATCAGCTCGGCGGCGATCATGGCGATCCTGCTGAACCTGATTTTCAACCACTTCACCCTGGGCAATTCGGATCAACAGTCGGTGTTCGTCGCCGGCACCGAGCGCACCCTGCGCCATCAGGATATTGCCGCCTTGAGTGATGGCGATCACTTCGTCGATGGCAAGCTCTTCGATGTGGAAGGCAACGAAATACCGGTGGTTGACGAAGACGCCGCAGCCGTAGCCACCCACGCGCCAACCCTCAGAACGGCGGCGCCGAGCAGCACCAGCTGATGTCCGGGTGCGGATGCGCGGGCCTCGTCTAGACCCGCTATGAACGGGCACCCCCAGGGGTGCCCGTTCTGCTTTGTGCTGCCCTGCACCAGGCCTTCCAGGCACTGTGGCGGCGCCTGCCACCGATACACTGAAACTTCCAGACAAGCGGTACTCAGGCGTCGCCCATCACAGGGTCTAACCCTGACTAGCCGATTGCTGCGAGGGTCAGCCATGCCCACGAACCATCCCGAACTCACCGACCTGCTGCGTCAAGCGCAGACACTGGACGAACAGCTGCCGACGGCGGGCGACCCCACTCACTATCGCCAGCCGCTGCCAGCGGTGTTCCAGGCCTTGCAGCTGCACGCCAAGCAGTCGGGCGCCTGGTGCCCGAGACGCGCCGGGGTTGACGCGCCGCCGCACCACAACAAGAGCCCGTGACCCGCAAGCGCGGCAAACACCGTGACACTTTCCTGACCACGCGAGGCAGAGTCCTGCGTTGCAACTGGTCGAACGCCCGCCCCGACTGGCGTCGATACAGCCAGTGCGCTGTCGCAAAATAAAGACTCTTCGCGGATTGGCGTGAAACAAGGTCGTGGTTAGCAGGCAAGCGCAGCCGCCTGGTAGCCTGGGTTTGCGGCGCAGGTCGTCGAGGTGCCGGCGACACACGTTGCCAAGCGACGCGTAACCCAGCGCGGCGTCGCCACTCGTGCCCGCACCGCGGGATTACCTCGCGCCCCATCCGGCAGCTTCGGCGGACCACCGCGCACGCGTCTCACCCAGCCGGGGCACCTGATGGATATTTCTGCTACATCACACCAGCGGGCCACTAGCCCAGCAGGCCCTCGGCATTCAGCGCGGCCTGCACCGCCGGACGCTCGCCGACCCGTTGCATGAACGCTTGCAGCTCGCTACAGCCGCTCAAGTCGAGCTTCAGATACGGCGCCCAACTGGCGATCACGAACAAATAGGCGTCCGCGGCGGTGAAGACCTCGCCGGTCAGGTACGACTTGCCGCGCAGCTGCTGCGAGACCCAGGTGAACTTCTTCTGCACGGCAGTGGAAAACTGCGCCTTGGCCTCGGCCTCCAGCGCCGGGTTGAACAAGGCGCCGGCGGTCTTGTGCAGTTCAGAGGTGATGTAGTTCTGCCACTCCATCACCCGGTAACGCGTCATGTCGCCGGCCTCTGGCATGAGATCCGCGCGACCCGCCAGGTCGCAGAGGTATTGGCAGATGACGGGGCCCTCGGTCAGCCGCGTGCCGTCGTCCAGTTCCAGCACGGGCACCGCGCCCTTGGGATTGATTCGATAGAAGTCGATGGTCTGCTCGGTCTCATGCTTGCTGAGGTCGACGCGTTCGAGGGTGAACGGCAATCCCGTCTCGTGCAGCACGATATGCACGGCGAGCGAGCAGGCTCCTGGGGCGTAATAGAGTTTCATGGTGAGGGCTCCGCATCATGGGCTGATGGGCGCGGGGGCGGTCGGCATGAGGATCGCGAAGGCCTGCGCCTGCTGCGGCCGACTCAGGGGAGGCGACAGCAGCGTGCGCCCCTGATACCGGCCCGGTCGCAGGCAACTCGCTCACAGGAAGACACGACTAAGAGCGGCGAGCGCTCGACGACCTACTACAGACAAGCATAGAGCGCTTTACGCGGTGCACCGGGCCGCTGGAGCAGCGGTAGGCCGGCGACTGACGAAATGCAGGCGGGTGAGCGCGGCAGGAGCGAGCAGCGCCCCCGCCTACGCGGAAAACTGGCGATCAGTAGTCGATGACCACGTCGCCCTTGGGCACACTGCAGCAGGAGAGGATAAAGCCTTCGGCGACGTCCTCGTCGGTGATCCCGCCGTTGTGGTCCATGTCCACCTCACCGGAGGTTTTCATCACCTTGCAGGTGCCGCAGATGCCCATGCCGCAGGCCTTGGGAATGTGCAGACCGAGCTTGGCGGCGGCCGCATGCACGGTCTCGCCCGGATCGATGCGAATGCTCTTGCCGGTGGCGATGAACTCCACCTGATGCTGGTCGGCCAGCGGCACCGGATCGGCGTCAGCGGCTTCGGCGGCCAATTCCTTGGCCTCCTCGCGGATATCCGCCGGCGTCGCGCCGAAGGACTCCTCGTGATAACGCGACATGTCGAAGCCATTGGCTTCGAGCAGGCGCTTGACCGCATTCATGTAGGGCGTGGGCCCGCAGCAGAAGATCTCCCGCTCCATAAAGTCCGGCGCCATCATGTGCATCATGGCCTGGTTGAGATAACCCCGGTAACCGGCCCAGGCCTCGCCCAAGCCGTGCTTCTCGCAGATGATGTGCAGGCTGAAGTTGTTGATCCGCGCCGCCATGTTTTCCAGCTCGCGGTGGTAGATCACGTCCTTCGGCGAACGTGCGCTGTGCACGAAGATCATGTCGACGTTGGCATTGGTGTCGTAGAACCAACGGGCCATGGACATCACCGGGGTAATGCCCACGCCGCCGCTGAGGTAGAGCACCTTGTCCGCCGGAAAGTCGATGGCGTTGAACAGCCCGACCGGGCCGTGCACCGGCACCTCGTCGCCTTCCTTGAGATTTTCGTGCAACCAGTTGGAGACCTTGCCGCCCGGCACCCGCTTGATCGTCACCGAGAAGCTGTAGGGCACCGCGGGCGAGCTAGAGATGGTGTAGGAGCGCATGACCGGCTGGCCGTCGATCTCCAATTCCAGGGTGACGAACTGCCCCGGTTTGAAGAAGTACAGCACCGGTTGCTCGGCCATGAAACAGAAGGTACGCACATCCCAGGTTTCCTGGATGACCTTGACGCAGCGCACCAAGTGGCGGCCATTGCTCCAGGTCTGCGTGGTGATGGGATTGAGGAATTCGTTCGACATGGTCGGGGCTCTCATGCGCGGCGGCCAAGTGCCGGCCTAGTGCTGCGAATTTTGCGCAACGGCAAATACAACCACTTACCTGCCAGCGACATCCACATACTTATCGCGACCTGCCACAGACCCCGCGACTTACCGCGTCGGGAACGGATTCAGGCATGTCGCCCATAGATAAGATTAGCAGCGCGCTCGCCGCCACACTCTCCATCAGCCGAAACAGAATTACCAACGCGCCCGACCATCGCTTCAATGTAGCAATCGCCAGTCGGCAGGCGACATACGAGCGGTCAGTCAAACCGCCTTGCGTAGCAACCGAAACAGCCACTTTTTGCGGCGTTCGCACCGCGAGCCGCCATTGAGGAGTTACCGATGGACGTCACTTCCACCCTGAGCCTGGGCGATCCACTAGAGCCCGCACGCAAGGCCACCGCCGAGATGCTGCAGACCCGCGAGCGCACTTTCTCGCTGCCACAGCCGTTCTATAACGACGAACGCCTGTTCCAGATCGACATGCAGGAAATCTTCCACAAGGAATGGTTGATCGCCGGCATGACCTGCGAGATCCCGACCAAGGGCAACTATTTGACCCTGCAGATCGGCGACAACCCGATCATCATCATCCGCGGCGCCGAGGGCGTGGTGCATGCCTTCCACAACGTCTGCCGCCACCGCGGTTCGCGCCTGTGCACCAGCGACAAGGGTAAAGTGGCCAAGCTGGTCTGCCACTACCACCAGTGGACCTATGAACTGGACGGCCGCCTGCTGTTCGCCGGCACCGAGATGGGCGCCGACTTCGACATGAAGGAATACGGCCTCAAGCCGGTGCACTGCAAGACCGCCGGCGGCTTCGTCTTCATCAGCCTGGCGGAGAACCCGCCGGCGATCGACGAGTTCCTCGCCACCCTGGCTCACTACATGGAGCCCTACGACATGGAGAACACCAAGGTGGCGGTGCAGAGCACCATGCGCGAGCAGGCCAACTGGAAGCTGGTGCTGGAGAACAACCGCGAGTGCTACCACTGCAACGGTGCCCACCCGGAACTGCTGAAGAGCCTGCTGGAGTGGGACGACGTCACCGACCCGCGCGCCGACCAGGCGTTCAAGGACCACGTCGCCGAATCCGCTGCCAAGTGGGAAGCCGAGAAGATCCCCTACGCCCACGCCAGCTTCGGCCTGCGTAACCGCATCGTGCGCATGCCACTGCTCAAGGGCACCGAATCCATGACCATGGACGGCAAGCCGGGCAGCAAGAAACTCATGGGCCGGATCAAGAACCCGGAACTCGGCTCGATGCGCATCCTGCACCTGCCGCATTCATGGAACCACTGCATGGGCGATCACCTGATCAACTTCACCGTGTGGCCGATCAGCGCCCAGGAAACCATCGTCGTTACCAAGTGGCTGGTGCACAAGGATGCGGTCGAAGGCGTCGACTACGACGTTGAGCGCCTGCGCCAGGTGTGGGATGCGACCAACGACCAGGACCGTCGCCTGGGCGAAGAGAACCAGCGCGGCATCAACTCCACCGCCTATCAGCCGGGCCCCTACTCGAAGACCTACGAGTTCGGCGTGGTCAACTTTATCGACTGGTACAGCGCCAGCATGCTGAAGCACCTCGGCGCGGCGCCGGCGCCCTACCTGCGCGAAGTCGCGGTGGATTAATCCAGGCGGCCAGGCGAGGCCTTCCCGCGCCTCGCCCCGCTGACCGTTTATGACCTGTGCCCGCTTAATCAGGCACAGGCCAACCTCATCACACTATGCCCTCTGGGCACACTCGCCTCTTTCCAGGTCAACGGCCCTGGCAAGGGGCATTTTTTTGCCTGTCGACCAAGGGTTAAGCCGAACCACAGCGCTGGCAAGCTGGACCATTGGCCCGCGGGGTAACCCAGCGGCCTTGTAGCCCGGATGCAATCCGGGGAACGGATGTGCAGCTGCAGGCGCTTCCCGGCTTGCATCCGAGCTACGGGAGGACAGCCACCGGTTATCGGGTCCACGCCAGCGCCTGGACGCCCTCGCGATGGACATGCCCTTCACCAACCTCACCCTGCACCCGCGCACTCGGCAGGGCTGGCGGGCTCGAATCGCAGCAAAGCGACCTGCAACCCGGCAGCCCGCCTGGCGGGTTTCCGGTGGCTTACCCATTCGCGACCTCGGCTTGACGCTTTCGGCAATACCCCAGTCGCTTTTGCACGATAGCGGCAACCCCCTCGGGGATATGCTGCCCCCAATAGCGCCGGCAGCGGGTTCGGCGCGTATAGCTTCCGACTCGTAGTCGTATACAAAGGGGACAGCCTGATGAGCCCAGCCGAATTGCACGCCGACAGCATCGTCATCGATGGTCTGATTATCGCCAAGTGGAACCGTGAACTGTTCGAAGACATGCGCAAAGGCGGCCTGACCGCGGCCAACTGCACGGTCTCGGTGTGGGAAGGTTTCCAGGCGACGGTCAACAGCATCACCGCCAGCAACAAACTGATTCGCGACAACAGCGATCTGGTGATGCCGGTGCGCACCACCGCCGACATCCATGCGGCCAAGGCCCAGGGCAAGACCGGCATCCTCTACGGTTTCCAGAACGCCCACGCGTTCGAGGACCAGATCGGCTACGTCGAGGTGTTCAAGCAGCTCGGCGTCGGTATCGTGCAGATGTGCTACAACACCCAGAACCTGGTCGGCACCGGCTGTTACGAGCGTGACGGCGGCCTGTCTGGCTTCGGCCGCGAGATCGTCGCCGAGATGAACCGCGTCGGCATCATGTGCGACCTGTCCCACGTCGGCAGCAAGACCAGCGAGGAAGTCATCCTCGAATCTCAGAAGCCGGTGTGCTACTCGCACTGCCTGCCCTCCGGCCTGAAAGAACACCCGCGCAACAAGTCCGACGCGGAACTGAAGTTCATCGCCGACCACGGCGGTTTCGTCGGTGTGACCATGTTCGCGCCCTTCCTCGCCAAGGGCATCGACTCGACCATCGACGACTACGCCGAAGCCATCGAGTACGTGATGAACCTGGTCGGTGAAGACGCCATCGGCATCGGCACCGACTTCACCCAGGGCCACGGCCAGGACTTCTTCGAGTACCTGACCCACGACAAGGGCTACGCCCGCCGCCTGACCAGCTTCGGCAAGATCGTCAACCCGCTGGGTATCCGCACCGTCGGCGAGTTCCCCAACCTGACCGAGACCCTGCTCAAGCGCGGCATGCCCGAGCGCACAGTGCGCAAGGTCATGGGCGAGAACTGGGTACGCGTATTGAAAGACGTCTGGGGCGAATAAACCCCTACACATGGCACGAACGAATGTGGGAGGGGCTTTAGCCGCGACTTGCCCCGAAGGGGCAGCGCTCTTGAGAGCAGCGCGGCTAAAGCCCCTCCCACGAATCAAACAAGATTCTGGAGTCTGAATATATGGCCACCCACGCCCCTGAAATGCCCATCGAAGTCGACAGCGAAACCGGCGTCTGGACCACCGACGCCCTGCCGATGCTCTACGTACCGCGGCATTTCTTCGTCAACAACCATATCGGCATCGAGGAAGTGCTGGGCGCCGACGCCTATGCCGAAATCCTCTACAAGGCCGGCTACAAGTCCGCCTGGCACTGGTGCGAGAAAGAAGCCGAGTGCCACGGCCTTAGCGGCGTAGCGGTGTTCGAGCACTACATGAAGCGCCTGTCGCAGCGCGGCTGGGGCCTGTTCAAGATCCAGTCGATCGACCTCGACAAAGGCACCTGCGAGGTGCGCCTGGATCACTCCGCCTTCGTCTACGTCTACGGCCAGTGCGGGCGCATGGTCGACTACATGTTCACCGGCTGGTTCGCCGGCGCCATGGACCAGATTCTGCAGGCCCAGGGCAGCAGCATCCGCACCCGTGCCGAACAGGTCTACGGCGCTTCGCAAGAAGGCCACGACCACGGTCTTTTCGTCGTCAAGCCGCTCTAAGTCGAGGAACGCATCATGGCCTTCGAAGCAATGTTCCAGCCGATCCAGATCGGCAAACTGACCATCCGTAACCGTATCGTGTCCACCGCCCACGCCGAGGTCATGGCCACCGATGGCGGCATGACCACCGAGCGTTACGTCAAGTACTACGAAGAGAAGGCCAAGGGCGGCGTCGGCCTGGCCATCTGCGGCGGCTCCTCGGTGGTCTCCATCGACAGCCCACATGGCTGGTGGAGCTCGGTGAACCTGTCCACCGACCGCATCATCCCGCACTTCCAGAACCTCGCCGACGCCATGCACAAGCATGGCGCCAAGATCATGATCCAGATTACCCACATGGGCCGTCGCTCGCGCTGGGATGGTTTCGACTGGCCGACCCTGATGTCGCCGTCCGGCATCCGTGAACCGGTACACCGCGCGACCTGCAAGACCATCGAACCGGAAGAGATGTGGCGCATCATCGGTGACTTCGCCAAGGCGGCGGCCCGGGCCAAGGCCGGCGGCCTGGACGGCGTCGAACTGTCGGCCGTGCACCAGCACATGATCGACCAGTTCTGGAGCCCGCGGGTCAACAAGCGCACCGACGAATGGGGCGGCACCTTCGAGGGCCGCATGAAGTTCGGCCTGGAAGTGCTCAAGGCCGTGCGCAAGGAAGTCGGCGACGACTTCTGCGTGGGCCTGCGTATCTCCGGCGACGAGTTCCACCCGGACGGCTTGTCCCACGAGGACATGAAGCAGATCGCCAAGTATTACGACGACACCGGCTTGCTCGATTTTATCGGCGTGGTCGGCTCCGGCGCCGATACCCACAACACCCTGGCCAACGTCATCCCCAACATGAGCTTCCCGCCCGAGCCGTTCCTGCACCTGGCGGCCGGCATCAAGGAAGTGGTCAAGGTACCGGTGCTGCACGCGCAGAACATCAAGGACCCGAACCAGGCCACCCGCATCCTCGAGGGCGGTTACGTCGACATGGTCGGCATGACCCGCGCGTTCATCGCCGACCCGCACCTGATCGCCAAGGTCAAGATGGGCCAGGTCGACCAGATCAAGCAGTGCGTCGGTGCCAACTACTGCATCGACCGCCAGTACCAGGGCCTGGACGTACTGTGCATCCAGAACGCCGCGACCTCGCGTGAATACATGGGGTTGCCGCACATCATCGAGAAGACCACCGGCGTCAAGCGCAAGGTGGTAGTGGTCGGTGGTGGTCCAGCCGGCATGGAAGCGGCGCGCGTCGCGGCCGAACGTGGCCACGACGTCACCCTGTTCGAGAAGAAGGATCAGCTTGGCGGGCAGATCACCACCGCCTCCAAGGCGCCGCAACGTGACCAGATCGCCGGCATCACCCGCTGGTACCAGCTGGAACTGGCGCGCCTGAAAATCGACCTGCGCCTGGGCACCGGTGCCGATCACGCGAGCATCATGGACCTGCGTCCGGATGTGGTGGTGCTGGCCAACGGCGGTCATCCGTTCCTCGAGCAGAACGAGCACTGGGGCGCGGCCGAAGGCCTGGTGGTGAGCAGCTGGGACGTCCTCGACGGCAAGGTCGCACCGGGCAAGAACGTGCTGGTATACGACACCATCTGTGAATTCACCGGCATGTCGGTCGCAGACTTCATCGCCGACAAGGGCAGTCAGGTCGAGATCGTCACCGACGACATCAAGCCGGGTGTAGGCATGGGCGGCACCTCGTTCCCGACGGCCTACCGCAGCATGTACCCGAAGGGCGTGATCATGACCAGCGACATGATGCTGGAAAAGGTCTACCGCGAGGGCGACAAGCTGGTGGCGGTGCTGGAGAACGAATACACCGGCGCCCAGGAAGAGCGCGTGGTCGACCAGGTGGTGGTGGAGAACGGCGTACGTCCGGACGAAACGCTGTACTACGCACTCAAGGAAGGTTCGCGCAACAAGGGCCAGATCGACGTCGAAGCGCTGTTCGCGATCAAGCCGCAGCCTTGCCTGTCCGAGCCCGGCGACGGCTATCTGCTGTTCCGCATCGGCGACTGCGTGGCTCAGCGCAACACCCATGCGGCGATCTATGACGCGCTGCGTCTGTGCAAGGATTTCTAACGGCTTGTGGCTAACACTGTGGGAGCGGGCTTGCCCGCGAAAGGGGCGAGACGGAGCGACTGAGTAACCGAGTCGCCTGCTTCGCGGGCACGCCCGCTCCCACGGCAATCGGCAAGGCATCCAGGTATTTCCGCCTGCAAGACCCGAGTGTCTTTGGGAGCTCCACAATGTTGAACACCATTCTTCCTATTCTGCTGTTCGCCGCACTGGCGCTCGCCGTGCTCGGTGCCGGCAAGCGCTTCCTGATGTGGCGGCGCGGCAAGCCGGCCAAGGTTGACTGGCTCGGCGGTCTGCTGGCCATGCCACGCCGCTATCTGGTCGACCTGCACCACGTGGTCGAGCGCGACAAGTACATGTCCAGGACCCACGTGGCCACCGCCGGCGGCTTCGTCCTGGCCGCCGTTCTGGCGGTCATCGTGCACGGTTTCGGCCTGCACAACCGCATCCTCGGCTTCGCCCTGCTGGGCGCCACCGTGCTGATGTTCGTCGGCGCGCTGTTCGTCGCCAAGCGGCGGCGCAATCCGCCGGCACGGCTGTCGAAAGGCCCGTGGAATCGCCTGCCGAAAAGCCTGCTGATGTTCTCGGTGAGCTTCTTCATCGCCACCCTGCCGGTGGCCGGGATTCTGCCGCACGATTTCGGCGGCTGGTTCCTCGCCCTGATTCTCAGTGTCGGCGTGGCCTGGGGCGTGTCCGAGCTGTTCTTCGGCATGACCTGGGGCGGCCCGATGAAGCACGCCTTCGCCGGTGCCCTGCACCTGGCTTGGCACCGCCGCAGCGAACGCTTCGGTGGCGGTCGCTCGACCGGCCTCAAGGCGCTGAACCTGGATGACCCGAACGCCTCGCTGGGCGTGGAAAAACCCACCGACTTCACTTGGAACCAATTGCTCGGCTTCGACGCCTGCGTGCAGTGCGGCAAGTGCGAGGCGGTGTGCCCGGCCTTCGCCGCCGGCCAGCCGCTGAACCCGAAGAAGCTGATCCAGGACATGGTCATCGGCCTGGCCGGTGGCACCGACGCCAACTTCGCCGGCAGTCCCTACCCAGGCATCCCCCTGGGTGAGCACGGCGGCGGCCCGCACCAGCCGATCGTCAACCTGCAGGGCAAGGCCCTGGTCGAGGCCGACACGCTGTGGTCCTGCACCACCTGCCGCGCCTGCGTCGAGGAGTGCCCGATGATGATCGAGCACGTCGATGCCATCGTCGACATGCGCCGTCACCTGACCCTGGAAAAAGGCGCCACGCCGAACAAGGGCGCCGAAGTCCTCGACAACCTGATCGCCACCGACAACCCCGGCGGCTTCGCCCCCGGCGGCCGCCTGAACTGGGCCGCCGACCTCAATCTGCCGTTGATGAGCGAGAAGAAGCAGACCGACGTGTTGTTCTGGGTCGGCGACGGTGCCTTCGACATGCGCAACCAACGCACCCTGCGCGCCTTCGTCAAAGTGCTGAAGGCGGCCAACGTCGACTTCGCCGTACTCGGCCTGGAAGAGCGCGACAGCGGCGACGTGGCGCGCCGCCTGGGCGACGAAGCGACCTTCCAGAGCCTGGCCAAGCGCAACATCGCCAGCCTGGCGCAGTACCGCTTCAACAAGATCGTCAGCTGCGATCCGCACAGCTTCCACGTGCTGAAAAACGAATACGGCGCCCTCGGCGGTAACTATCAGGTGCTGCACCACAGCACCTACATGGAAGAGTTGATCGCCGGCCAGCAACTCAACCTGGGTCAGCACAAGGGCGGCAGCGTCACCTACCACGACCCCTGCTACCTCGGCCGCTACAACGGCGAGTACGAGGCCCCGCGCAACGTGCTCAAGGCTATCGGCATCGAGGTCAAGGAGATGGAACGTTCCGGCTTCCGCTCGCGCTGCTGCGGTGGTGGCGGCGGCGCGCCGATCACCGACATTCCCGGCAAGCAGCGGATCCCCGACATGCGCATGGTCGACATCAAGGAGACCGGTGCCGAACTGGTGGCCGTAGGCTGCCCGCAGTGCACCGCGATGCTCGAAGGCGTGGTCGAACCGCGGCCACAGATCAAAGACATCGCCGAGCTGGTCGCCGACGTTCTGATCGAGGCGCCCGCCGCGCCCAAGCAGCCGGCTGCTGCCCTGGAGGTTAACTGATGAGCGATATTATCCGCCGCGACCCGCGAGCCGAGTGGATCGCCCGTAACCGCTTGCACCCGCTGCACGCCTCGCTGCAAACGGCACAGACCAGCTGGATGGGGCCCAACGGCCTGATCCGCAAGAACCCGCACGCGGTCGGTTTCATCGGCCCCAACGGCCTCAAACGCATCGACCGCAGCGGCGCCCAGCAAGGCGGCAGCGGCAAACGCACGACCGCCGCGGCCGTGGTGCAACTGCCGCTGCATATCATCGAACAGCCGGCCTTCCACATCGTGGTGGTACCGGACATGGTCGGCGGCCGCCTCAGCAGCCACGACAAGGACCTGCTCGGTCTGGCCAACAAGTTGGCCGGCAGCGAGGGCGCGGTGGTCGCGGTGGTCTTCGGTGAGCACAAGGAGAACGCCTTCGACACCGCCGGCGTCGACCGCCTGCTGCATCTCCAGGGCGAAGATTTCGAAGGCTACGCCCCGGAACAGCGCGTCCTGGCCCTCAGCGCGGTGGAACGCCAGCTGGCTCCGCGCCACTGGCTGATCCCGGACAGCCGCACCGGCGGCGGCGAACTCGGCCGGCGTCTGGCGGCCAAACTCGGCGAACGCCCGGCCACGCGCATCTGGCAAGTCGCCGACGGCCAGTGCATCGGCCGCGCCGGCGCCGGCCGCGAAGACCTGGCCCGCCGCGCACCGCGACTGATTCTGGCCGCGGCCGAATGCGCCGATCCGGTTGGCGATACCCGCCACGAAGTGCGCGCGCTCGAGCTGCAGGAAAACATCGTGCAGAGCCTGCCGCGCCTCGACAACCTCGGCGCGGTGGCCGTCAACCCGGCACTGATCCCCATGGCGGAAGCCGAGTTCATTCTCTCCGGTGGTAACGGCGTCCAGGATTGGACCCAGTTCCACCAGGCCGCCGAAGCCCTCGGCGCCACCGAAGGCGCCTCACGGGTCGCGGTCGACGATGGCTTCATGCCGCGTGACCGTCAGGTCGGCGCCACCGGCACCTGGGTCACCGCGCGGGTCTATATGGCGGTGGGTATTTCCGGCGCCATTCAGCACCTGCAAGGCATCGGCGCCTGCGACAAGGTGGTGGCGATCAACATGGACCCCGGCTGCGACATGATCAAACGCGCCGATCTCTCGGTGATCGGCGATTCGGCGGCGATCCTCCAGGCGCTGATCGAACGGGTCACCGAATTCCGTCAGGGAGGTGCGCGCGATGCCGCATAACACGCTGAACATCATCACCCTGGTTTCCGTCGGCGCTCACCCGACCTCGGGCCGCGCCCGTCGCGCCGAGCAGGATGCCCGCGCCGTCGAACTGGGCCTGCGCCTGGCTGGCGAGCGCCTGCGCGTGCTGCACGCCGGCGATCCCAAGGAAGAAGCCCTGCGCACCTACCTGGGCATGGGCCTGGCGGAAATGACCGTACTCCAACAACCGCCACAGGCCGACGCCCTGCCCGCGCTCAGCGACTACCTGCGCGCAGCCGGTGCCCAGCTGGTGCTGACCGGCAGCCAGGCAGAAACCGGCGAAGGCTCGGGCATGCTGCCCTACCTGCTGGCCGAGCAACTGGGCTGGCCGCTGGTGGTTGGACTGGCCGAAGTGGAAAGCGTGACCGACGGCGTCGCCCAGGTCCTGCAAGCGCTGCCCCGTGGCCAACGACGTCGCCTGCAGGTGCGCCTGCCGTTCCTCGCCAGCGTCGACAATGCCGCACCGACCGCTCGCCAGAGCGCCTTCGGCCCGGCCCGACGCGGGCAGTTGCAGGTGCAAGCCGTGGACGTGGTGGCAGACGCCCTGTTCAGCGAAGCGCAGTTGCAACCTGCCCGACCGCGACCGAAACGCCTCAAGGTGATCAAGGCCAAGACCGGCGCCGAGCGGATGAAAGCGGCCACCGCGAAAGCCTCTGGCGGCGGCGGACAGGTGCTCAAGGACCTCTCGCCAGAAGCCGGTGCCGAGGCTATTCTCAAGCTGCTGACGGATGAAGGTGTGCTGCGCTGAGCGCAGCCCTGACAGGGGAAAATAACCATGATGCATGCCGACCTGATCGACCAGGAAGACTTACGCGAGCGGCTGGTGGCCCTAGGCCTGAGCATCCCTTCGGGGGTCAGTGCCGAGCAAGCCTGCAGCTACGCGGTCAGCGGCCTCAGCCCGGAACGGGCGGCGGCCTTGAAGCAGCTGGTGGAAGAACTGCTGGGCGGCAACGCCACCCTGCTGCCGGCCGTGCGCGAAGCGATTTCGCGCACCCTGCTACCGGCCCTGATCCCTCACTGAGACCAGGCTGCGACAGCCGCGCAGGCTGGGTTAGCGGCGCATATCGTCGGGCCGCAGACGGCGCACTGTTCCGAGCACCGCGTAGGCGCCTAACCCCGCCGACGAAACCGCACACAGCAAAAAGGGCGCTCGAAGCGCCCTTTTTGCTGTGTAGCTTGATCAAAGTTCGCGCGGCGCTACTGGCTCTAGCGCCTGCTGAACCAGGCCTAGAGCCGCACGCTGGCGAAGGTCGACTCGCCCTGGGCGCGGTTCAAGGCATCCTTGGCCGTTGACGAGGCTGGCTGCAGCAGCTCGTCCGGCATCGGCACCAGCGCCACTACGTTGCTCAGGCTTTGCCCTGCACGCTCATCGCGCGGCGGGATGCCGAAGTATTCGCGGTAGCACTTGGAGAAGTGCGGTGTGGAGACGAAGCCACAGACCGAAGCCAATTCGATGATCGACATCGAGGTCTGCTTGAGCAACTGGCGCGCACGGATCAAGCGCAGCTTGAGGTAATAGCGCGACGGCGAACAGTGCAGGTACTTCTGGAACAGGCGCTCGAGCTGACGCCGCGACACGTCGACATAGCAGGCCAGCTCGTCGAGGTCGATCGGCTCCTCCAGGTTGGCCTCCATCAGCGCGACGATTTCCTGCAACTTCGGCTGGTTGGTGCCGAGCATGTGCTTGAGCGGCACGCGCTGGTGATCCTGCTCGTTACGGATGCGCTCGTAGATGAACATCTCCGAGATCGCCGCTGCCAGTTCGCGGCCATGCTCGCGGCCGATCAGGTGCAGCATCATGTCCAGCGGTGCGGTGCCGCCCGAGGCGGTGCTGCGGTTACGGTCGATGGAGAACAGGCGCGGGGTGATGGCCGCACGCGGGAAGGCTTCCTGCATCGAGGCCAGACACTCCCAGTGCACGCTGCAGTCGTAGCCATCGAGCAGTCCAGCCTTGGCCAGCGCCCAGCTGCCGGTGCACACCGCACCGAGCTGACGACCTTGGCGGCCCTGAACCTGCAACCAGTGCAGGTGCTCACGGGTGACGCTGTGCTGGATGTCGACGCCACCGCAGACGATCACCGCGTCGAGTACCGGCGCATTGTGCAGACCGGCGTCCGGGGTGATCTGCAGACCGTCGCTGGCTTTCACCGGCTGGCCAGTCTGGGTCAGGGTGTGCCAGCGATACAGTTCCTTGCCGGAGAGCTGATTGGCCATGCGCAGGGGCTCGACCGCCGCCGCGAGGGAAATCAGGGTGAAGTTGTCCAGCAGCAGAAAGCCAATGGACCGGGGAGCAGGAATCGGGGGCTGTGCCCCTTGGGTGGACTGCGACATCAGTGAAACCCTCACGCTAAGCACGGTGTGAGCCTTCTTGGTGAGGCTCTGGTCTTACGGTTCTGGTACGCGACTGACCCAGATGAACACTGATCACAAGGCAAAGGTCATGCCTAAATTACTTGAGCGTTCAATTAAAAATATAGGCCGTCATCCAAGCCATGCACCACAAGGCTTCGCGAGCGCGACAGAAGTGTTCTGTTTGCGCCATCAAGGCCCTGTTATGCCTGGGCCTTGAGCATTTCGGTAGCACTGGCTATCAGCCTGACTGTCACCGCGCCACAAGTTGAATGCCAGCGGTAACAGACGAACGGCGGCCAGAATGACCAGCAAGTCACAAAACTGGCCACTCGCACCTGAATACGCACCAAAGCCGCGCATCAGGGGCGAAGATGAATCAGCACTCGATGGCGCTGACCGCCAGGCCACCGCGCGAGGTTTCCTTGTACTTGTCGTGCATATCGGCACCGGTATCGCGCATGGTGCGGATTACCCGGTCCAGCGAGATGAAATGCTCGCCGTCGCCACGCAAGGCCAACTGCGCGGCGTTGATCGCCTTCACCGCGGCGATCGCATTGCGCTCGATGCACGGCACCTGCACCAGGCCACCCACCGGATCGCAGGTCAGCCCGAGATTGTGCTCCAGGCCGATCTCGGCGGCGTTCTCCAGCTGCTCGGGGGTGGCCCCGAGAATCTCCGCCAGCCCGGCGGCAGCCATGGCGCAGGCCGAACCGACCTCGCCCTGACAGCCCACTTCGGCGCCGGAGATAGAGGCGTTTTTCTTGCAGAGGATGCCGACGGCCGCCGCCGCCAGCAGGTAATCGACCACATTCGCCTCGGTCACCGCCGGGCTGAAACGCACGTAGTAGTGCAGCACCGCAGGAATGATGCCGGCCGCGCCGTTGGTCGGTGCGGTGACCATGCGCCCACCGGCGGCGTTTTCTTCGTTGACCGCCAGGGCGAACAGGTTGACCCATTCCATACCGCTGAGGGTCGAACCGATCACGTTGGGCTTGCTCATTTCCTGCAGGCTGCGATGCAGCTTGGCGGCGCGACGCTTGACGTTGAGCCCGCCGGGGAGGATGCCTTCATGCTTGAGGCCCTGCTCGACACAGTCGCGCATGGCCTGCCACAGGCGCATCAGACCACTGCGGATTTCCGCCTCGCTGCGCCAGGCCTTTTCGTTGGCCATCATCAGTTCGGAAACGCGCAGTCCATGCTCCTTGCATAGGCGCAGCAATTCCTCGGCGCTGGAAAAATCGTAAGGCAGCTGGGTGTGATCCTGATCCAGCTGGCCGGTCGCCGCCTGCTCGGCGTCGACCACGAAACCGCCGCCCACCGAGTAATAGGTGTCGGCATGCAACTCGGCGCCGTCGGCCGCGTAGGCCGTCAGGGTCATGGCATTCGGGTGATAGGGCAGATTTTCCTCGAGCAGCAACATGTCGCGCTGCCAGTCGAAGGCAATCGGCAAACGGCCATCCAGCTGCAGGGTGCCAGTGCTGCGCAATGTTTCGATGCGCGGCGCGATGCTCGCCGGGTCGATCTGATCCGGCCAGTCGCCCATCAGGCCCATGATCACCGCGGTGTCACTGCCGTGACCGATGCCGGTGGCCGACAACGAACCGTACAGGCGCACTTCCACCCGCTGCACGCGCTCGAGCAAACGACGCTCGCGCAGGGCGCCGGTGAACAGCGCGGCGGCACGCATGGGGCCCACGGTGTGCGAGCTGGAAGGCCCGATACCGATCTTGAACAGGTCGAACACACTGATAGCCATGCCGGCCTCCGCAGGTGAGTAATTGTTATGTCGCCATCATCGGGTTTTCCCCGAAGCAGCTACGTCCCACTCCGACTCGTTCGTATCCAAATCCGTCATCAGTCGACGCCAGGCAGCTGCCAGCCGGCCATGCCCCAGACCTGGATTGACGCCGGGCGGCGCGGCATCTGGCTGTGCACAGCGGGTGCAGCGCAGGCCTGGGCCGCGCGCGCAGCCCGCGCTCGGCCTCGCAGTTTTCGCCAACTGCCGACACCAAATGCGACACCAGCGTTCTGTCAGCGACCCGACGAGTGGCAGCACCCCGGCTCTGGCGCCATGATCCAGACGCCCGCGCGCTGGCCAACAGCTGTTTCGCCTTGCCTCGCCTCGCGGCCAACGCCCCGGCCCAGTGCGGCCGGGAAACCTTCCCCTTTGCTGGAAGCGCCTCCCATGAAGCTGCATAAGAATAAGAACTGGCTGCTGGCGGCAGCCTTGAGCACCCCGCTGCTGAGCCAAGCCGCTGACCCCGCCAGCTGCGATGTCGTGCGCTTGGCCGACGTCGGCTGGACCGACCTGGTCGTCACCAACGCCGTCACCCGCGTGGTCCTCAGCGACCTGGGCTACCGCACCAAGACCATGCAACTGTCGGTGCCCGAGACCTATCAGGCCCTGCGCGACAGCAACGTCGACGTCTTCCTCGACACCTGGATGCCCAGCTCGGAAGAAGGCATCCGCCCCTATCTGGACGACGGTTCGCTGGAGTTGTTGGCAGTCAATCTGGAGGGGGCCAAGTACACCCTGGCGGTGAACCAGGCAGCCTACGATGGAGGCCTGAAGGACTTCACCGACATCGCCAAATTCAGCAAGCAGCTGGACGGCAAGATCTACGGCATCGAGCCGGGCAACAGCGGCAACAAGTCGATCCAACAGATGATCGACAAGAACGCCTTCGGCCTGGGGACGTTCAAGCTGGCCGAGTCCAGCGAAGCCAACATGATCCTGCACGTCAAACGCGCCGAACACATCAACAAATGGGCGGTATTTCTCGGCTGGGAACCGCACCCGATGAACAACCAGCTGCAGATGCATTACCTGAGTGGCGGCGACGATTATTTTGGTCCTAACCTGGGCGGCGCCACCGTCTACACCGCCGTACGCAAGGGCTATAGCCAGGCGTGTCCGAACGTCGGACGACTGTTGCAGAACCTGCGCTTCAGCTTGCAGATGGAAAACGATTTGATGGAGGCGGTGCTCAATCAGAACACCAACCCGCGCCGCGAAGCCAAGGCCTGGCTGAAGGCCAATCCGCAGGTACGCGCGCAATGGCTGCAGGGCGTCACTCGGCGCGACGGCAGCGTGGCGGATATGCCGTCCAGTGACAGCAAAAAGCCATAATTTACATTTTTTTTCGATTTCGCCTCAGCCCCCTGAGCATGGTGACTGCACCCGTTCCGCAAGCTGAAAAGCAGGCCCTGTGCGGCCTGCAGCTCCGGCGTGGAGCCTATAAACTGTGGTAAGGTTTTTTAGCTAGTCGCCATGTCGCCGCGCAACACGTCAACGTCGCAAAGCGACAATCGCGGCAACTCGAAGGCTATATCGTTGAGACAGCCGATTTCGTCGCTGTCGACTCCAAGCGGGGCCGACAGACCAGAGTTCCCACACTCCGGACCGAAGAATACATAGCGCTGGCCAGCTCAATCGGGCGCCAGCCCAACAAGAAATTTCGGATGTACGCGCATCTCAGGGTGAGGTGCGAATTACCAAAGGATTGGCCTTCGTAACTCTGCCAGAGGGTTTGGAAAGCAGTTTGCAATACGGCAAAACACAGTCCACTCAAGCGCATGCTCAAGCCGCGCCCATGATCGCTACGATCCATGGCGCGCTACTGGGTCCGCCCCCGAGTGCACTGCCGTGCGCCGCGATGCAGAACGTTCTCCAAACCTTGGAACCAAGCCCACACTCACACAGGCAAGAACAGTCGACATCACCTGAAGCACGCTCTCGGGCGCACGACAGGTTCCGTGTAACTGATCTGGATGTCTACTGAAGGGGAACCATCCCATGCAATCTGGAAAAATCGTGGTCAAGAACCTGTTCAAGGTTTTTGGCGACAAACCGCAAGACGCCATCGATAAGGTCAAGCAAGGCTGGGGCAAGGACAAGATCCTCGCCGAGAGCGGCGCGGTGATCGGCGTCAGCGATGTGTCGTTCAGCGTCGAAGAGGGCGAAATCTTCGTCCTCATGGGGCTTTCCGGCTCCGGTAAATCCACCCTGATTCGCCTGATCAACCGGCTGATCGAGCCCTCCGGCGGCGATGTGTTCATCGACGGGCAGAACGTCGCCAAGATGCCCAGCGCGGATCTCATCGACCTGCGCCGCCGCGACATGAGCATGGTCTTCCAGTCCTTCGCCCTGATGCCTTCGCGCACCGTACTGGACAACACCGCCTTCGGCCTAGAAGTGGCCGGAGTCAGTCGCAAGGAGCGCGAGAAGCGCGCCATGGAAGTGCTCAAGCAGGTCGGCCTGGACACCTTCGCGCAGATGCACCCACATGAACTCTCCGGCGGCATGCAGCAGCGTGTTGGCCTGGCTCGCGCCCTGGCCGTCGATCCCTCGATGATGATCATGGACGAGGCGTTTTCCGCCCTCGACCCGCTCAAGCGTCGCGAAATGCAGGACTTGCTGCTCGACCTGCAGAAGAAGCACCGCCGCACCATCATCTTCGTCTCCCACGACATCGAAGAGGCCATGCGTATCGGCAACCGCATCGCCATCATGGAAGGTGGCAAGCTGGTCCAGGTCGGCACCGCGCAGGAGCTGGTCGACAACCCGGCCAACGATTACGTGCGCAACTTCTTCGACACCGTCGACACCAACCGCTACCTCACCGCCGGCCAACTCAAGGCCAACAGCGTGCCGCTGTTCGTGCACAACGGTAAGGCGCCAGACGCGCAAACGGTGTCGCAGGCACTGCAGGCGCAGGACAAGCATTACGCCTTCATCGTCGACCAACACAACCGTTTCTATGGCTCCATCAGCCTGGAGAAGATCGCGCTGCTGGTCGAAGGTGGTCAGACCTGCGGGCTCGACCTAGACGTGTTGAAACAGATCAACCCGGTGCCGGAAGACATGCCGCTGGATCAGGTCATCGAACGCCTGGTGGACAACGAAGGGCCGATCCCGGTCGTCGATGGCAACGGCCATTACTGCGGCGCCATCAGCAAGGGTCGCCTGCTGACCCGCATGCAGGGAGAATGACATGAGCGACAAGAAACTCGACCTGGGCAGCTGGGTCAACGACGGTGTCCAGTACCTGCTGGATAACTACAGCAACGGCTTCGACAACGTCGGCAGCCTTGTCAGCGGTTTTTCCGAAGCCATCGAAGCCATCCTGATGCTGCCGCCGGCCTGGCTGCTGATCGCCATCTTCGTCGGCCTCGGCCTCTGGCGGATCGGCGCCCGGTTTGCCGCCTTCACCGCCGTGTCCTTCATCCTGATCGTGCTCACCGACTTCTGGGAACAGACGGTGGTCACCCTCGGGCTGACCTTCTCCGCAACGCTGATCAGCCTCTTGCTGGGTATCCCGCTGGGCATCTGGGCCGCCAAGAGCGAGCGCGTGGCGACCATCACCCGCCCGATTCTCGACTTCATGCAGACCATGCCGGCATTCGTCTACCTGATTCCGGCCGCCATGCTGTTCGGTCTCGGCCGGGTGCCGGGGATCATCGCCACGGTGATTTTCGCCATGCCGCCAGCGGTGCGCCTGACCAGCCTGGGTATTCGTCAGGTCAACAAGGAAATCGTCGAGGCCGGCCAGTCCTTCGGCTGCAGCAAGACCCAGCTGCTGTTCAAGGTGCAGCTGCCCAGCGCCATGCCGTCAATCATGGCCGGGGTCAACCAGACCATCATGATGGCCCTGTCGATGGTGATCATCGCCTCGATGGTCGGTGCCGGCGGCCTGGGCAACGATGTTCTCGCCAGTATTCAGCGTCTGGATATCGGTCTAGGCTTCGAGAGCGGCATGGCAGTGGTACTGCTGGCGATCATCCTCGACCGCATTACCGAAAGCTTCGGCACCAAGCAAAGCGAGAAGCGCAATACCTTATTCAGCTGGGTCAGCGCGAAACTGCAACGCCAGTAAGAAATTCACCTTATCCATTCACACAGGGAGTCATTAATGAGCAAGTTGAAAACCATTGCTGGAGTTAGTCTGCTGTCCTGCACGCTGCTGCAAAGCGCCTGGGCACAAGAGCCGGAAAGCTGCCAGCAAGTGCGTTTCGCCGAGATCGGCTGGGCCGACATCGCCGCCACCACCGGCGTCGCCATGACCCTGACCGAGGGCCTGGGCTATAAGCCGCGCAAGATCATGGCCTCGGTGCCGATTGCCTTCACCGGCGTGCAGAAAAGCCAGATCGATGTGTTCCTCGGCTACTGGGCCCCCTCGATGGACGCGGTGATCGAGCCGTTCAGCAAGGATGGCGGGGTCAAGGTGCTGCCGAAGGCCAACCTGGAAGGCGCCAAGTACACCCTGGCGGTACCGACCTATGCAGCCGAAGCGGGCCTGAAGAGCTTTCAGGACATCGCCAAGTTCAAGAAAGAACTCGACGGCAAGATCTACGGCATCGAGCCGGGTAACGACGGCAACCTGCTGATCGAAAAAATGATCAAGAATGACCAGTTCGGCATGGGCAAATTCCGCATGGTCGAATCCAGCGAAGCCGGCATGCTGGTTCAGGTACAGCGCGCGGTGAGAAAGCAGAAGCCGGTGGTGTTCCTCGGCTGGGCACCGCACCCGATGAATACCCAGTTCGACATCACCTACCTGTCCGGCGGCGATGACGTGTTCGGCCCGGATTACGGCGCCGCCAAGGTCTACACCGTGGTACCACCGGATTACGAAGCACGCTGCCCCAACGTCGGCAAGCTGCTGAACAATCTGCAGTTCAGCGTCGAGATCGAAAGCCAGCTGATGGAAAAAGTGCTGGAGAAAGAAGACCCGGCTGAGGTGGCGAAGAATTGGATCAAGGCCAACCCTGAGTCCCTCGACAAGTGGCTGGCTGGCGTCACCACCTACGACGGCCAGGATGGCGCTGCCGCCGTCAAGAAATACGTAGGCCTGTAAAAGCTCTGGCCCGCCTGGCGTCCGCGCCAGACGGGGCAGGAGAAGCCCCGGCAAGCGCAGTTGCGTCAGCGCAACGACGCTTGCCTGGCTGGCGGGCCACAGCTGTGTCAGAACCAATCGGGTTCGGCAGTGAACATTCGCCTAGCCAAGGCTTCCCCAGTGGCCCCGGCCATCCAGGGGCGTGTCTCCCTGGCATGGCTTAACCGGCCACCGCAACACCCGCAATCAGAACGAGCCAGTAACACAGTTGAACTGCCACTCTCACTGATGGAGCAACAACTTAATGCGCAAACTATCTACTTTCTGTCTGAAGAGCCTTGGCGTTGCCGCCCTGGCGCTGGGTATGTCCACAGCCATGGCTGCGGAAAAACCCACCCTGAAGCTCGGCTACGTCAACGGCTGGGACGACAGCGTCGCGACCACCAATGTCGCCGGTGAAATACTCAAGAGCAAACTCGGCTACACGGTTGAACTGAAGCCCGTCGAACCCGCCATCATGTGGCAGGGCGTGGCTCGCGGCGACCTGGATGCGACTCTCACCGCCTGGCTGCCGGTCACCCACGCCGACTACTACGCCAAGATGAAAGACAAGGTGGTGGTACTCGGCAGCAACTACGAGGGCGCGAGAATCGGTCTGGTAGTGCCCGACTACGTCGAGGCCAAGAGCATCGAAGACCTGAACAAGTACAGCAAGGACTTCGACGGCAAGATCACCGGTATCGATGCCGGCGCCGGCATCATGAGCCGCACCGAAGAAGCCATCGACAAATACAAGCTGGACTACAAGCTGATGCCGAGTTCCGGCCCAGCCATGGCCATCGCCCTGGCCCGCGCCGAGAAGAAGAAAGAAGCCATCGTAGTGCCCGGCTGGATTCCACACTGGATGTTCGCCAAGTGGAAACTGCGCTTCCTCGAAGACCCGCAGAATGTCTATGGTGACGCCGAGCACGTCGACACCGTGGCCAACCCTGCCCTGGAAGCCAAGGCCCCTGAAGCCGCCGCGTTCCTCAAGAAGTTTTCCTGGGGCCCAGAAGAAATTGGCAGTGTGATGCTGGCCGTTAGCGAAGGCGCCAAGCCGGAGCAAGCCGCTAAAGACTGGATCGCTAAGAATCCGGATCGCGTTGCCGAGTGGTTGAAATAAACCCATACAGCGCGGTATAGATAAAGCGGGCTTCGGCCCGCTTTATCTTTTCTGCCAGAAACACCTGTGCAGCCGCTCGCTGGCCCGGCCATTGCGCTCGGCACAGCCAGCGCCAGCGGACCACCGGCATATCCCTGACCGACAAGTCGTCCGCTAAACCGCCAACCTTGATTGATCGACCAATAAAAAACCGCCTAGACTGCGCCCATCCCGGGGGACTCCCCTATCGATGGAGAGACCGATGCCCAAGATCGGAATGCAGCCGATCCGCCGCTCGCAGTTGATCGCGGCCACCCTAGAAGCAGTCGACCAGGTCGGCATGAGCGATGCCAGCATCGCCTACATCGCTCGCCTCGCGGGGGTTTCCAACGGCATCATCAGTCACTACTTCAAGGACAAGAACGGCCTCCTGGAAGCCACCATGCGCCACCTGATGCAGGCGCTCAACGACTCCATGCGCAGCCGCCGCGCCATGCAGCCGGACGACAGCCCACGCGCCCACTTGCGCGCGATCGTCGACAGCAACTTCGACGACAGTCAGGTCAACGGCCCGGCGATGAAAACCTGGCTGGCCTTCTGGGCCTCCAGCATGCACCAACCGTCGCTGAACCGCCTGCAACGGATCAACGATCACCGCCTGTACTCCAACCTCTGCGGTCAATTCCGCCGCGCACTGCCGCAAGAGTCCGCACGCGCCGCCGCCCGTGGCCTGGCCGCACTGATCGACGGCCTCTGGTTGCGCGGCGCCCTGTCCGGCGAAGCCTTCGACGTCCAGCAAGCGGTGCAGATCGCCTATGACTACCTCGACCAGCAGCTGACCAAGGCCGCATAGCCGGTTAACCGCAGCACAGGCCACGGCAAGTGCCGCCCCGGGGACCTGAAGCCAGGCTCCGGCTTGGCGCTGAACCCGCGCATCCCTGCGCCAAGCGCCACAGCATCCATCAGCGCCGATGACGCAGCCCATAACCCACTCGAAAGCGTCCTCGACTGGCACGATAGCGACAGCCTGGTTTTTATTGTTTGAACGTTCAATAAAAACCAAGTAGCCTAAAATTCGATCTATCCTGACCTGGCAGCCACCACCCCACGCAGCCAGCTCATCCGGCCAAGCCGTGCTTTACGCCCAGGCCACCTTGCGCCAACCACACCGACAAGAGAGGACTCACCCATGGCCCGATTCGACGACCAGCAGCTCTACATCGGCGGACGCTATGTTGCCGCCAGCAGCGGCGCCTCATTCGAAACCATCAACCCGGCCAACGGTGAAGTGCTCGCCAACGTGCAGCGCGCCAGCAAAGAAGACGTCGACCGCGCAGTCGCCAGCGCCACTGCCGGGCAGAAAGTCTGGGCCGCGATGACCGCCATGCAACGCTCGCGCGTCCTGCGCAAGGCAGTCGACATCCTCCGCGCCCGCAATGACGAACTGGCCGCATTGGAAACCCTCGACACCGGTAAGCCGCTGTCGGAAACCCAGGCGGTGGACATCGTCACCGGCACCGACGTGCTGGAGTATTACGCCGGCCTGATCCCGGCCCTCGAAGGCCAGCAGATTCCGCTGCGCGACACCTCCTTCGTCTACACCCGTCGCGAGCCGCTGGGCGTGGTCGCCGGCATCGGCGCCTGGAACTACCCGATTCAGATCGCCCTATGGAAATCCGCCCCGGCCCTGGCCGCCGGCAACGCGATGATCTTCAAGCCCAGCGAAGTCACCCCGCTCAGCGTGCTCAAGCTGGCGGAAATCTACAGCGAAGCCGGCCTCCCGGATGGCGTGTTCAACGTCCTCACCGGCAGCGGTCGGGAAGTCGGCCAGTGGCTCACCGAACACCCGGGTATTGCCAAGATTTCCTTCACCGGCGGCACCACCACCGGCAAGAAGGTCATGGCCAGCGCCTCCGGTTCCACGCTGAAGGAAGTGACCATGGAGCTGGGCGGCAAATCGCCGCTGATCATCTTCGAAGATGCCGACCTCAACCGCGCCGCCGACATCGCCATGATGGCCAATTTCTACAGCTCCGGTCAGGTCTGCACCAACGGCACCCGGGTGTTCATCCCGCGTGCGCTGCAGGCACGTTTCGAAGCCAAGGTGCTGGAGCGGGTCAAACGCATTCGCCTGGGCAACCCCGAGAACGCCGAGACCAACTTCGGCCCGCTGGTCAGCTTCGCCCACATGGAAAGTGTGCTCGGCTACATCGCGACCGGCCGCCAGGAAGGCGCCCGCCTGCTCTGTGGCGGTGAGCGGGTGACCGCAGGCGAGCTCGGCCAGGGCGCCTACGTCGCGCCTACCGTGTTCACCGATTGCACGGATGACATGACCATCGTGCGCGAGGAGATCTTCGGCCCGGTGATGAGCATCCTCGCCTACGACAGCGAAGAAGAAGTGGTCCGCCGCGCCAACGACAGCGACTACGGCCTCGCCGCGGGCCTGGTGACCCGCGACCTGACACGCGCGCACCGGGTCATCCACAGCCTGGAAGCCGGCATCTGCTGGATCAACACCTGGGGCGAATCGGCGGCGGAAATGCCGGTGGGCGGTTACAAGCAGTCGGGCGTGGGCCGCGAAAACGGCGTGGCCACCCTGGAGCACTACACCCAGATCAAATCCGTGCAGGTGGAACTGGGCGACTACGCCTCGGTGTTCTGACCCAGGCTGAACGCTGAACGCCCCGTAGCCCGGATGCAATCCGGGTTCATCGCGTGATATTCCCGGATTGCATCCGGGCTACACAGCAGGAAGATCATATGACCCAAGAATTCGACTACATCATCATCGGCGCCGGTTCGGCCGGTAACGTCCTGGCCACCCGCCTGACCGAGGACGCCGAGGTCAGCGTGCTGCTGCTGGAAGCCGGCGGCCCGGACTACCGCATGGATTTCCGCACCCAGATGCCCGCCGCCCTCGCCTTCCCCCTGCAGGGCCGCCGGTACAACTGGGCCTACGAAACCGATCCAGAACCCTACATGAACAACCGCCGCATGGAATGCGGGCGCGGCAAGGGCCTCGGTGGCTCATCCCTGATCAACGGCATGTGCTACATCCGCGGCAACGCCCTGGACTTCGACAACTGGGCCAAGGCCCCAGGCCTCGAAGACTGGACCTATCAGGACTGCCTGCCGTATTTCCGCAAGTCGGAAACCCGCGACATCGGCGCCAATGCCTACCACGGCGGCGACGGTCCGGTCAGCGTGTGCACGCCCAAGGCCGGCAATAACCCGCTGTTCCACGCCATGGTCGAGGCCGGCGTGCAGGCCGGTTTCCCGCGCACCGACGACCTCAACGGCTACCAGCAGGAAGGCTTCGGCCCGATGGACCGCTTCGTCACCAAGGAGGGTCGCCGCGCCAGCACCGCCCGCGGCTACCTGGATCAGGCCAAGGTCCGCTCCAACCTGAGCATCGTCACCCACGCCCTCACCGATCGCATCCTGTTCGAGGGCAAGCGTGCCATCGGCGTCGACTACCTGATCGGTGACAGCGACACGCCGGTGCGCGCCAAGGCCCGCCGTGAAGTGCTGCTGAGCAGCGGGGCGATTGCCTCGCCGCAGATCCTCCAGCGCTCCGGCGTCGGCCCGGCCGCACTGCTGCGCGACCTGGACATCCCGCTGGTGCACGACCTGCCGGGCGTCGGCGCCAACCTGCAGGATCACCTGGAGATGTACCTGCAGTACGCCTGCAAGCAGCCGGTGTCGCTCTACCCCGCCCTGCAATGGTGGAACCAACCGAAGATCGGTGCCGAGTGGCTGTTCCTCGGCAAGGGAATCGGCGCCAGTAACCAGTTCGAGGCCGGCGGTTTCATCCGCACCCGCCCCGAGGTCGAGTGGCCGAACATCCAGTACCACTTCCTGCCGGTGGCGATCAATTACAACGGCAGCAACGCGGTCAACGAGCACGGCTTCCAAGCCCACGTCGGCTCCATGCGCTCGCCCAGCCGCGGCCGCGTGCAGGCCAAATCCAAGGATCCGCGCGAGCACCCGAGCATCCTGTTCAACTACATGAGCCATGAGCAGGACTGGCAGGAGTTCCGTGACGGCATCCGCATCACCCGCGAGATCATGGCGCAGTCTGCGCTCGACCCTTACCGGGGTCGCGAGATCAGCCCGGGCGCCGACCTGCAAAGCGATGCCGAGCTGGACGAATTCGTGCGTCAGCACGCGGAAACCGCCTTCCATCCGTCCTGCTCCTGCAAGATGGGCGAAGACGACATGGCGGTGGTGGATGGCCAGGGGCGTGTGCATGGCCTGCAAGGCCTGCGGGTGATCGATGCGTCTATCATGCCGGAGATCATCACCGGCAACCTCAACGCCACCACCATCATGCTCGCCGAGAAAATCGCCGATAAGATCCGTGGCCGCGAGCCATTGCCACGCAGCACGGCCCCTTACTACGTGGCCAATGGCGCACCCGCGCGCAAATCGACGCAGCGCTGAACCCGCCATAGCGCACTGAGACAGCAGACACCGGGCCGGGCAACCCGCCCGGTGCTTGTCGCGCTCTGCCCCTTCGGCAATCATGCAACCTTATAGCGGACGGCTGCGGCCACCCGCTTGCCTGCCTATTACCGGTAAGGAGCCAACGCATGGTCGAGGCCTTCAGTACGCTCAAGCGCGACTTTGCCGCCCTGCACTGCGCTGCCGAGCACTGGTCGCTGCGCTACGTGTGCCAGGACGGCCAGCAGCTGGCGGTGCGCAAGCAGGTCGCCGAGCCGCCGCGCTTCAGCCGCGACCAGGGCGCGATGCTCAGCGTGCGGGTCGCAGGGGTCGAAGCCTATGCGGCGACCAGCGACCTGTCGCGCCAGGGCCTGCAAAGCGCCCTGCAGCGGGCCGAAGCCCTGGCTCGGCGCATCGCGCCGCTGGCCTTGCTCGACCAGCGCGCACTGGCGCCCTCCAGCGCGCGCGGCGACTACCGCTCGCCCGGCTTCGACCAGCCCTTTCCCTCGCTCGCCGAATGCTATGAGTTGCTAGCCGCCGAGTCGGCCGCAGTGCCCACCGATCCACGCCTGGTGACCTGGCGCGTCGGCCTCGACGTCAGCCGCGTCGAGCAGCTGTACCTGAACAACAGCGGCGCCGAGCTGACCTCGAGTCAGCGCTTCGTCTACCCACACCTCAGCGTCACCGCCTACGACGGCCAGGACAGCCAGACCCGCAACCTCGGCGGCGCCCACCTCGGCCAGCAGGGCGGCGCCGAGGTGATCCAGCGCCTGGGCCTGATCGGCGCCGCAGCGCAGGTCGCCGACCAGGCCCTGCAACTGCTGCTGGCGCCCAATACGCCGACGGACACACGCGACCTGCTGCTGATGCCGGACCAGATGATCCTCCAGCTGCACGAATCCATCGGCCACCCGCTGGAGCTGGACCGCATCCTCGGTGACGAGCGCAACTTCGCCGGCACCAGCTTCGTCAAAACCGGCGACTTCGGCCAGCTGCAATACGGCTCGCCGCTACTCAACGTGACCTTCGACCCCGAAGTGCCGGAGGAGCTGGCCAGTTACGCCCATGACGACGACGGCAGCCCGGCGCAACGGCAGCACCTGATCCGCGACGGCCTGCTGCTGCGGCCCCTCGGCGGCGCGCTGTCGCAACTGCGCAGCGGCCTGCCGGGCGTCGCCAACAGCCGCGCCTGCAACTGGAACCGCGCACCGATCGACCGCATGGCCAACCTCAATATCGAGCCGGGCCAGCACAGCCTGGAGCAGCTGATAGGCGGCATCGAGCACGGCATCCTGATGGCCAGCAACCGTTCCTGGTCGATCGACGACGCGCGCAACAAGTTTCAGTTCGGCTGCGAATGGGGCCAACTGATCGAGAATGGCGAGCTGCGCGGCGTGGTCAAGAACCCCAACTACCGTGGCATCTCCAGCCAGTTCTGGCGCGCCCTCAAGGCCGTCGGCGACGCCAGCACCCGCCAGGTGCTGGGCACCCCGCAGTGCGGCAAGGGCGAGCCGAATCAGGTGATCCGCGTGGGTCATGCCACGCCGGCCTGCGTGTTCGCCGCGATCGACGTGTTCGGAGGGGCCGCCTGATGCAGCGTTCCCAGCAGCCCAGCGCACTGGCCCAGTTCGAAACCCTCAGCCAATGGCTGCGCGACGCGCTGACCGAAGGCGAAGACTTCTGCCTCGGCTACAGCGGCGAAGCCTCGGAGTTCGTCCGCTTCAACCAGGCCCAGGTGCGCCAGGCCGGTCATGTGCAGCAGGCCAGCCTGGACCTGCAGCTGATCCGCGACGGCCGCCATGCCGAGCTGCACCTGACCCTCAGCGGCGTGCCGCAACTCGACCGCCAGCGCCTGGGCAGCGCACTCGAACAACTGCGCCAGACTCTTCCGCTGCTGCAGCCCGACCCTTACCTGCAGCTCAACTGCGACGCCTGGCACAGCCACAGCGTACAGCTGCAGCCGCTGCCAGACTGCGCGGCGGTGCTGGAGCAGATCGCCCGCGCCGCGCAGGGCCTCGACCTGGTCGGCTTCTATGCCAGCGGGCCGATCAGCCGCGGCTTCGCCAGTTCCGCGGGGGCCTTCGGCTGGCACCAGGCGAGCAGCTTCAACTTCGACTGGAGCCTGTTCCACGCCAACGGCCAGGCGGTCAAAGCCCAGTACGCCGGGCAACAGTGGCACGCCGAGGAGTTCGCCCTGCGCATGCTGCAGGCGCGCGCACAACTCGAGTTCCTGGGCCTACCGCCACGCACCCTGGCGCCCGGCGGCTACCGCGCCTACCTGGCCCCGGCCGCGCTGCAGGAGATTGTCGAACTGCTCGGCTGGGGCGGTTTCTCCGCCCAGGCCCTGGCCGAGAAAGACAGCCCGCTGCAACGCCTGCACGCCGGCACCGCCCGGCTCAGCCCACGGCTGCACCTGCAGGAGCAGGTCAGCGACTCGCTGACCCCGGGGTTCTCCAGTGAAGGCTATCCGCGCCGCGACCTGCAGCTGATCAACGCCGGCCAACCCCAGGAGCAACTGGTCAGCTCGCGCAGCGCCGCCGAGTACGGCCTGCCGGCTAACGGCGCCAGCCCCTGGGAATCGCCGGCCTCGCTGGCCATGGCCGGCGGCGAGCTGGAACAGGCAGAGCTGCTCGCACGCCTCGGCAGCGGTCTGTATATTGGCAACCTCTGGTACCTCAACTATTCCGACCGGCCGGCCGCGCGCATCACCGGGATGACCCGCTTCGCCAGCTTCTGGGTCGAGGACGGACAGATCCAGGCACCGCTGGCCAGCATGCGCTTCGACGACAGCCTGTATGACCTGCTCGGCAGCCAGCTCGAAGGCCTGACCCGCGAACGCGAGCTGAGCCTGTCCACCAGCACCTACCAGCAGCGCCACAACGGCTCGACCCTGCTGCCCGGCGCCCTGCTCAGCCGCCTGACCCTGACCCTGTAAGGCGCCTGGCTCAAGCGCAAGAGCGTGCGCCAGTGCCCGGCAGTCCCATCGAGCGCGTGCCGGAGGCGGCGATGAACGCTAGGATTGCCAGCTTTTGAACCGTATTCATCCAAGTGGATGCTTGGACCGACCAGCAGAAGGACGTGCACGTGCAGTGCCCAAAATGTCACCAGCCGAGACAGGCGCAGCGTCCTGACTGCCCGCACTGCGGCATCTACTTCAGTAAATATGCGCAATTCCTCGAACGCCAGGCGGCCACCGCCCAGGCCGTGATAGACGGCACGGCGGACCGCGAGTCGAGCGCCAGCAGGCTGTGGCGCTACCTGCTGACCCCACCCGATGCGGGCAGCGGGTTCTGGTATGGCCGTGCGGTGCTCTGGGTACTCTTCGTGCTCTGGGGTGGGCTTTTTATCCTGCAGGACATCGCCAGCCTGGCCGCCGCCCCCAGCTTCCTGCACAACGTCGACCTGGTATTCCACGAGGCCGGGCATGTGCTGTTCGGCGTGTTCGGCTCCTTTATCGGCTCGCTCGGCGGCAGCCTCGGCCAGTTGCTGATGCCGCTGATCTGCGCACTGGCCCTGCTGCGTCAGCGCGACACCTTCGGCGCCAGCCTGTGCCTGTGGTGGATCGGTCAGAACTGCCTGGATATCGCGCCCTATATGGCCGATGCCCGTGCCGGGCAGCTACCGCTGCTGGGCGGCAACTTCGGCCACTCCGCGCCCTACGGCTTCCATGACTGGGAATACCTGCTGAGTGAAACCGGGCTACTGGCGCATGACCAGGGTCTGGCGCTGCTCTGCCTGAACCTCGGTCGCCTGCTTATGCTGCTGGGCCTGACCTGGGCCGGCTACCTGCTGTGGCGCAGCCGAGCGCAGCGTCGCCACGCCACGGACTAAGCCAGCCGGCGCTCGCCAGGGGTCGACGGGCGCCTGAACGGTTGGTGCAGCAGGCGCGCCCGTCAGCCCGCCACTGCGTGAAGCCTCGCGCCTGTTACACTGCGCGCCATTTCGTTTTTGCAGGCCAGCCCTCGTGACCAACACCGCTTTCTCCAGCCTTGCGCTGTCCGCCCCCATGCTGGCCAACATCGAGTCCCTCGGCTACACGCAGATGACCCCGATTCAGGCACAGAGCCTGCCGGTGATGCTCAAGGGCATGGACCTCATCGCGCAAGCGAAAACCGGCAGCGGCAAGACCGCCGCCTTTGGTATCGGCCTGCTCAACCCGCTGAATCCGCGCTTCTTCGGCTGCCAGGCCCTGGTGCTCTGCCCGACCCGTGAACTGGCCGACCAGGTCGCCAAGGAAATCCGCCGCCTGGCCCGTGGCGCCGACAACATCAAGGTGCTGACCCTGTGCGGCGGCGTACCCTTCGGCCCACAGATCGGCTCGCTGGAACACGGCGCGCAGATCATCGTCGGCACCCCCGGACGAATTCAGCAGCACCTGAGCAAGGGCACGCTGAAGCTCGACGGCCTCAACACCCTGGTGCTCGACGAAGCCGACCGCATGCTCGACATGGGTTTCTACGACAGCATCGCCGAGATCATCGGCCAGACCCCGAGCCGCCGTCAGACCCTGCTGTTTTCCGCCACCTATCCGGCCGGCATCAAGCAGCTCGCCGCAGCCTTTATGCGTGACCCGCAGCAGGTCAGGGCCGAGTCGACCCACGACAACACGCAGATCGAGCAGCGTTTCTACGAAATCTCCCCGGAAGAGCGGATGGACGCGGTGGTCAAGCTGCTCGCCAGCTTCCGTCCGCAGTCCAGCGTGGCCTTCTGCTTCACCAAGCAGCAGTGCCAGGAGGTGGTCGACCACCTCAGCGCCAACGGTATTTCCGCCGCGGCCTTGCACGGCGACCTGGAGCAGCGCGACCGCGACCAGGTGCTGGCGATGTTCGCCAACCGCAGCCTGTCGGTGCTGGTGGCCACCGACGTGGCCGCGCGCGGCCTGGATATCGATGCCCTGGACATGGTGATCAACGTCGAACTGGCGCGCGATTCGGAAATCCATATCCACCGGGTCGGGCGTACCGGCCGCGCCGGTGAGAAGGGCATGGCCATGAGCCTGGTCGCGCCGCCTGAAGCGCATCGCGCCCAGGCCATCGAGACCCTGCAGAAGGCCCCGTTGAACTGGCACCCGCTGAACGGCCTCAAGGCGCAAGCCGGCGAACCGTTGCAGCCGTCGATGATCACCCTGTGCATTGGTGCCGGGCGCAAGGACAAACTGCGCCCCGGCGACATCCTCGGCGCCCTCACCGGCGAGGCAGGCATTCCGGGCACCCAGGTCGGCAAGATCGCCATCTTCGATTTCCAGGCCTATGTCGCGGTCGAGCGCAGCATCGCCAAACAGGCGCTCAAGCGCCTCAGCGATGGCAAGATCAAGGGTCGCTCGCTGCGGGTACGCACGCTGTAGTTGCAACCGAGAGGCCCAGTGCAAGCGCTGGGCCGAGAAACAGGAGCCCCCTCGTGCGCAATATTCTGGTGATCGAAGACAGCCCCCTGGTGCTGAAGATCCTCGAGCACCTGTTCCGTCAGGAAAGTCGGCTGCAGCCGATCTTCTGCGCCTCGCTGGCCGAGGCTCAGGTGATGCTGGAAACCTCCGCCGAGCTGTTCTTCGCCGCCATCGTCGACCTCAACCTGCCGGATGCGCCCAACGGCGAGAGCGTCGACCTGGTGATGCACTACCAGCTGCCGTGCATCGTCCTCAGCGGCTCCTATAACGAGCAGCGCCGCGACGAGCTGCTGCTCAAGGGTGTGGTCGACTATGTGCTGAAGGAGAGCCAGCACTCCTACGAGTATGCTTTCCGCCTGCTACACCGCCTGGAAAGCAACCGCCAGGTGAAAATCCTCGTCGCCGACGACTCGGCAGCCACCCGCCAGTTCATCCGCCATGTATTGACCCCGCACCGTTACCAGATCATCGACGCCTGCGATGGCGACGAGACCCTGCGCCTCCTCGAAGAACAAACCGATATCGACCTGCTGATAGTCGACCACAGCATGCCCGGACTCAGCGGGTTCGAACTGGTCAAAGTGCTGCGGCAGAAAATGAAACGCAACGAGCTGATCATTCTCGGCCTGTCCGCCGACGCCAAAGGCTCGCTCAGCGCCAAGTTCATCAAGCACGGCGCCGACGACTTCCTGCGCAAACCCTTCTGCACCGAAGAGCTCAACTGCCGGGTGATGTCCAGCCTGGAGCGCCGCGACATGCTCCGCGCGCTGAAACAAGCCGCGCAGTTCGATGCCCTGACCAACCTGTACAACCGCCGGGCCTTCTCGGAAAAAGGCCAGCAGCAGTTCCGTCAGGCGCAACGCGCCAAGCGCCACCTCAGCGTGGCGATGATCGATCTGGATTTTTTCAAACGGATCAACGACGAACACGGCCACGCCAGCGGCGATGCGGCGTTGATCGCCTTCGCCCGCGCCTTGCGCAGTCATTTCCCCGATGCCCTGATCGGCCGCCTGGGCGGCGAAGAGTTTGCCTTGGTCAGCCTGCAGGATGGCGCCATCCTGGCCCAGGCCCTCGACCAGCTGCGCGAGCACTGCGCCAGTCTGAAGTACGCCATCGGCGCACCGCCGCTGTCGTTCAGCGCCGGCATCCACCATGACGCCCCGGACGAGCTGGAGAACTTCCTGCACCAGGCCGATGTACGCCTGTACCAGGCCAAGCACCAAGGGCGCGGCCGCAGCCACTGGCAATAACGCTATAACCCATGGCGTTTGAGAATCTGCGCATAACTGCCATCGGCCTGCATCGCCGCGATCGCCTGATTGAAGCGCTCGGCAATCTGTTGGTGCTCGGGCAGGCTACGGCGAATCAGGATATGCAAGCCATTCTCGCTCAGCGCTAACGGCAGGAACTCCAGTTCACCGGCAATCGCCTGCAGGCTGCGGCCGAGGTGGTAGTGAGCGACAAACTCGTCCTCCAGCACCAGATCCACCCGCTGGCGCTGCAGCATGCGCGCACCGCTCTCGAAACTGCCGACCTCGACCTTGGTCAACTGCTGATCGTTGCTGAACTCAGTGGAATAGGCATAACCGCGCACCACCGCGACGCGGTAGGGGTACAGGTCGGACAAGCTGCGATAATCGATTGCCGTGCCTTTGCGCCGCAGGAAACGGATGCGATTGACCAGATAGGGTTGGGAGAAATAACCGAACTCGGCGCGCTCTTCACTGAACCAGGCACTGACCAGCACATCGTACTCGGCGTGTTGCAGGCCGTGCACCGCCCGCGCCCACGGCACCTCGTTGTAGCGCGTGGCATAACCGGCGCGGCTCAGCGCGCTTGCGACCAGATCCGTCGCCAGGCCGTTATTCAGCAGGGTCTGGCCAGTGAACGGCGGCCAGGGGTCGGCCACCAGGCGCAAAGGCTCCGCGCCGGCAATGCCAGGCGCCAACAGCACCAGTAACAACAACCACCTATGCAGTCGATCCATGACACGCCGCCCATACAGATAAAGGGTTGAACCTAGTCAGCAGCACCGCTTCTAGCCAGCGAAACCGAGCGGCCGGATGACCGGCAGCGCTGTGCGCTGGACAAGCACCCGAGCGGCCACTAGCTTCGCTAGAGCAGACGCTAACACGCTTCGCGCCACCGACACAGCCACCCTCAATTCAGGCCAGGCGACGGCGGTAAGAGGGGATAGTCCATGCCCGAATCGATTTCAGTCGCCGAACTCAACGCTCTGCTGCCGACGCGCACCGCGCTGCTGCTCGATGTACGCCGCGCAGAGGCCTTCGCAGAGAGCCCAACGATCATTCCCGGCGCACTGCGCCGTGCCCCCGAACGCGTCGCCGACTGGGCAGCCGAACTGCCCCGGCAACAGCCGCTAGTCGTCTACTGTGTGCACGGCCACGAGGTCAGCCAAGGGGTCGCCGCACAGCTCGCCGAGCTGGGTTTGCCGGTACGTTTTCTGGCCGGCGGCATCGCCCAGTGGCAAGCAGAGGGCGGCGTCAGCGTCAGCCCGGCCGACTGCCAGGACCCTCTGGCAACTAGTATCGCGCCTATTCGCCCAACTTCAGGAGGAGCCCATGGCCTACGACGAAGGCGTTGCCCAGCGCGTACGTGAACAGCTGCAGGCGCGCGCCGAGATTACCGAAAGAAAGATGTTTGGCGGCCTCGCCTTCATGGCCCACGGTCACATGTTTGTCGGCATCCTCGGCGACCGGCTGATGGTGCGCGTGGGCCCGGACCGCTATGCCAAGGCCCTGAGCCAGGCGCATGTGCGGGAAATGGATTTCACCGGCCGACCCCTGAAGGGGTACGTCTACGTCGAGCCCGACGGCTTCGAGTCCGATGCGCAGCTCGAGTCCTGGGTCAACCAGGGTTATGTGTTCGTCGGCACGTTGCCACCGAAACTGTCGAAGTAATCCAGCCGGCGTGATCCGCTGTTGTGCATATCGCGGGCTTATCGCCGCGCGCCGGGTGGGCGTAGAATTTCACTACGCTCACCCACAGCCGACGCTCGGGTCGGGTCTTCGCTGTACGGGCCAGCGCCCGAGCCGGCATGAGGTTAGGTCATGTCTGCCATAGTCCGCGCCCTGCAAGCCGATATCACCCAGCTACCGGTCGGCGCCATCGTCAACGCCGCCAACGCCTCGCTGCTCGGCGGTGGCGGCGTGGATGGCGCCATTCATCGCGCCGCCGGGCCGGAGCTGCTGCGCGAATGCCGCCGTCTGGCCGGCTGCAAGACCGGCGAAGCCAAGCTCACACCGGGCTACCGCCTGCCCGCCCAGTACATCATTCACACCGTCGGCCCGGTCTGGCACGGCGGCAGCCGTGGCGAACCGGAACTGCTGGCTGCCTGCTATCGCAGCGCCATCCAGCTGGCCGCCGCCCACGGCATCCTGACCCTGGCCTTCCCGAGCATCAGCACCGGCGTCTACGGTTATCCCATCGAGCTCGCGGCGCAGGTCGCGGTGACCACGGTGCGGGCTGCACTGCAGAAGTACGCCGCCATCCAGGAAGTCATCTTCTGCTGTTTCTCAGCGCAGGACCTGCAGGTTTACCAAGCCGCACTCGCGCACGACAGCAACTGAACCCGGCCGCCGTCGAGCGCTGCCGCGCCCTGGCGGCTCACGCCTTCGGGTAAGATGCGCGCTGTTTGCGTCGCGCTGGCGGCGCTGTTCACGTCTCGAGGAAGTTGTTGTGCTCGCTACACAGGTAGTAATTATTGGTGCCGGTGCCGCCGGCTTGATGTGCGCGCTGACGGCCGCCGGGCGTGGCCGTCAGGTGCTGCTGCTGGACCACGCCAACAAGGCCGGCAAGAAGATTCTGATGTCCGGCGGCGGGCGCTGCAATTTCACCAATATGTACTGCGAGCCGGAGAACTTCCTCTCGGAGAACCCGCACTTCTGCAAGTCCGCCCTGGCGCGCTACAGCCAGTGGGATTTCATTGCCCTGGTGGCCAAACATGGCGTGCCCTACCACGAGAAGAAGCTCGGCCAACTGTTCTGCGACAACAAGGCCAGCGACATCCTCAACCTGCTGCTGAGCGAGTGCGAGGAGGCCGGCGTCGACCTGCGCCTGGACACCTCGGTCGCGGAGATCGCCCAGCTGGACAACGGCTATCAGTTGCAGACCAGCGCCGGTGCGGTGCGTTGCCAGTCGCTGGTGATCGCCACCGGCGGCCTGTCGATCCCCACCCTGGGCGCCAGCGGCTTCGGTTATCAGGTGGCCAGGCAGTTCGGCCACAGCGTGCTGCCGACCCGCGCCGGCCTGGTGCCGTTCAGCATCACCGAGCCGCAACTGAAGGCGCTGTGCAGCGAGCTCTCCGGCACCTCGGTGGAGGATTGCCTGGTCAGCTGCAACGGCCAGAGTTTTCGCGAGAACATCCTGTTCACCCACCGCGGCCTCAGCGGCCCGGCGATCCTGCAGATTTCCTCGTACTGGCAGCCGGGCGACACCGTGCATATCGACCTGCTGCCGCATATCGACCTGCCCGAGTGGCTGGCCGAACAGCAACGCGAACGACCGAACAGCGAGCTGAAAACCCTGCTCGCCGAACTGTTCACCAAGAAGATGGCCGGCCTGCTGGTCGACAGCTGGTTCGTCTCCAAGCCGATGAAGCAGTACAGCCCGAACGAACTCAATTCGATTGCCGACAAGCTCGCCGACTGGCGATTGGTGCCGGCCGGCACCGAGGGCTACCGCACCGCCGAGGTGACCCTGGGCGGCATCGACAGCCGCGAGGTGTCGTCGAAAACCCTGGAGTCGCTGAAAGCGCCGGGGCTGTATTTCATCGGCGAGGTGCTGGATGTCAGCGGCCATCTGGGCGGCTTCAACTTCCAGTGGGCCTGGGCCTCGGCTTACGCGGCGGCGCAGTACGTCTGATCGCCGAGCAATCGCGCAACGCCAAACCCATCGCGGCCCCGTCCGCGCCCACAGCAAGGTGCTAGATCACTGCGCCGGACAGGCCTCTAATACGGGCTGCCGGCCTTAGTCGGCCAACAGCTCGACAAAGCGCCGGGCGAAGCTGTGCACATCCCCCGGCCAGCGTGCCGAGAGGTAGTGACCGTCACACACCAGCCAGGCCGGACGGCTGTCGTCCAGGCTGTCGCGGTGCAGGCCGCTGGTCTTGCGCCGCTGGTCCGGCGCATCCGCCGGCACATCGAGGAAGTCCGCCGGGCAGGCCAAGGCCCGACTGACCTCGGCCTGCACACTCATATACCCGGCCGGCTCGCCCGGCGCCTCCAGATAGGTGCGGTAGTAGTTGGGCGCCCAGAAGCGGCCGTAGAAACGGCTCAGGTTCCAGGCGCTGCGTTCCATGCGCCAGGTCAGGCCGGTGGTCTTGCGCCCGTACAACGCCGAGCGCCCATCCGCCCCTGGGCTGCGCGCGGCCAGCAGCACGCCATGGCAGATCGCCGCAACCGGCTTGGCGCTGGCGAAGAAGGCGCCGACGAACGCCTGCAGGCACGGGTTCTCCAGGTAGCCGCGCATGCCCCGCGCCCAATGCCCACCGGGCAGCAACAGGCCGTCGAAGTCGGCCACCGCGAGCTGCTCATAGCGCAGCGGCTGGCGGAACTCGACATCCGTGAGCAGGCTGCGATAGGCCTCGCGGGCGCCACGTCGGGCGCGCAGAAGCAAACCGAGCAGCTTGAGCCGACGCAAAGCGGGCAACCACCCCCAGGGGTCCAGCCCCTCGCCCGTGAGCATCAACGGATCGCCCGCGGACGGCTGCCCATCCGGGGTGGCGAAACGCACCCGGTGCCCGGCAGCGCGCAGCACCTGCCAGCTAATGGCGACCTCGCTGGGATCGAAGTCGCAACTCGGCAACGGCATCAGAACGGTCTTGACGGACATGGCATGAGTACTCGTTGGACAATCCCCGAGCTTAGCGGGTGCAACCCAGGCCAGGCGAGTGACCCAGCAGGCCAAGACAGCGACCCTGGCACCGCTGCATTCGTCCCGGTGGCCTGGCCGCGAGCGCTGCGGGCACGAGTGGACATAGACGCCGGGCGCATTTGCACTGGCGCGGTGCACCGCGCTCTACTACAAAGCCGTAACATGCCCAACTCCGGCGCCTGCAGCGCCCAGCAGATTACCCCACGCGACCGCTCCCCCTAGACAAGGACCGACCACCGACATGACTCAAGACCAAGGCCTGATCTTCGCCATTCTGGCCGCCAGCATTGGCCTGTTCTTCTGGGGTCGGTGGCGGCACGACATCGTCGCCCTGGCCGCCTTGCTGGCCTGCGTGATCGTCGGTCTGGTGCCAGACCAGAAGGCCTTCGCCGGTTTCGGCCACCCCGCGGTGATCACCGTCGCCTGCGTGCTGGTGTTGAGCTACGGTCTGCAGCTCACAGGCGCGGTGGACGCCATGGCCCAACGCATACTGCCCAGCAATGCCGGACCGATGCTCTCGATCGCCGCCCTGACCGGCCTCGGCGCACTGCTCTCGGCCTTTATGAACAACGTCGGCGCCCTTGCCCTGCTGATGCCCATCGCCCTGCAGATCGCCCGCAAGCTGGACCTGCCGCCCGGCCGCCTGCTGATGCCACTGGCGTTCGGCACCATCCTCGGCGGCATGACCACGCTGATCGGCACGCCGCCCAACCTGATCGTCTCCAGCTTTCGCGCGCAAAGCGGCGCCGGGCCGTTCGCCATGTTCGACTTCAGCCCGGTCGGCGTGGCGGTGGCGCTGAGCGGCGTGCTGTTTATCGCCTTGCTCGGCTGGCGCCTGGTGCCCAAGCGCACGGTGGCCAGCGTGACCAGTTTCGACACCGGCACCTACCTCACCGAGGCGCGTGTGCAGGAGGGCGGCAAGGCGGTCGGCAAGACCCTGCGCGAGATCGAGGTGCTGCTCGATGAAGCCGACGCGCAGATCATCGGCATGGTGCGCAACAAGATGCGCCTGTCCGCACCCAACCCGCAGCGTGAACTCCTGGTCGACGACGTGCTGGTGATCGAAGCCGAGCCGGAGTCCCTGGGCACCGTGCTGGCTAATCTGGGTCTGAAACTGGAGGCGACCCTACCGCCCGAGGGCGAGGACGAGAACGAGGTGGCTGAACAGGCGAGCGAGACCGCCGCCAGCCCAGCCACTGCAGAAGCCAAAACGAGCAAAACCAAGAACGGCGAGAAGAAAGACCCGGAGGCCGATGCCCGCTCGCTGCAAGAACTCCTGGTGCGCCCAGACTCCCACATGGTCGGCCGCTCCGTCAGCGAAACCCGCTTGCGCAGCCGCTACTCGATCAACCTGCTGGCGATCTCGCGGCAGAGTCATCGCTCGATCAAGCGCCTGCGTTCGACCCTGATCGAGCGCGGTGACGTGCTACTGATGCAGGGCACGGCGGACGACATCGCCGAGTTCGCCGCCGATTACGCCTGCGTGCCACTCGCCGACCGCGCCATCAGCATCCCCGACCTGGGCAAGACCTCACTCGCCGTCGGCGTCATGCTGTTGGCGGTCGCCCTCGCCGCCTTCGGCCTGCTCTCGGCGGCAGTCGCCTTCGCCGCTGGCGTGCTGGTGTTCATGGTGATGCGCGTGGTGCCGCTGCGCTCGATCTACAGCGCCATCGACTGGCCGGTGATCGTCCTCCTCGGTGCGCTGATTCCGGTGGCTGGCGCCATGTCCAGCAGCGGCGCAGCCGACCTGCTGGCACGGCTGCTGATGGAGCATATCGCCCAAGGCAACCCGGTCATCGTGCTCACCGTGCTGCTGGTGGTGACCATGACCCTCTCGGACTTCATGAACAACGCGGCCACCGCCGCGGTGATGTGCCAGATTGCCCTGAGCGCGGCGAGCCAATTGGGGGTCAACCCCGACACCCTGCTGATGGCGGTGGCGATTGGCGCCTCCTGCTCATTCCTGACGCCCATCGGTCACCAGAACAACACCCTGATTCTCAGCCCTGGCGGTTTCCGCTTCGGCGACTATTGGCGCCTCGGTCTGCCCATGGAAATACTCGTGGTGCTGGTCAGCGTGCCCCTGCTACTGCTGGTCTGGCCGCTGTAAAGCGCTGACCAGCCGGCTTGAGTGGCTAGGAGGCCGGGGTAAAGCCGAGCACGATATCGAAACGCGCCACCTGCTCACCCGCCGTAGAACCGGCGACGGGGACGAATGGCACGATCAGACGTTCACGCGCCTGGGGATCGCGGATCGCATTGAGCACGCCGTCGCCCTGGTTGCCGCGCTCACCGCGGATGTAGCACTGGGTGACGAAGCGTGGCTGACCGGGCAGCGTTACCGCCACATGGATATGCGGCGTGCGCCCGGGGTAGGCCACCGGGCGTATGGTGCGAAAGCGGTATTCGCCATTGGCGCCGGTGACGAAGCGGCCGTAGCCCTGGAAATTCACATCGCGTGCGTTGCGCTCGCCACCACGACTGTGCAGGTAGACGCCATGCGCATCCACCTGCCAGATTTCCACCAGCGCGTCTTTCAGCGGCTTGCCATGCGCATCGAGGATCAATCCGTACAGATGCACCACGACCCCGCTGGCGGGCGTCAGGTGATCGTCGACGATCAGCAGGTCGTTGTCCTGATCCAGCGGCAGTTGGTCGGGATAGAACGGCCCGAGCGTCTGCGCCGGGGTCAGCAGACGTTCGGCGAACGCACCCGGGGTGCTCAGCCACAGGGCGCCACCCGCAAGCCCTGCCAGCAGCTGACGACGACTGATTCGCGACATGTGCATGCGGTCCTCCGCAGGTCGACTACCTGTGAGTAAAGAATAGGAGCCTGTCGGACTTAACGCTGCCCCACTGCGAAAAAGCCGGCGTTGTGCGGAAACTGCAGGTTACCCCGACGCGCTCAGCGGCCAGCCTGCCGTACAGGCTGGCCCAACAGGGCAACCGCCTGGCGCGAGCGTCACACATTCACCGCTACAACTTCTCCAGCACACTGATCGCCGGCTCATAGGGCAAACCATGCGCCTCGGCAACGCTTTCGCAGGTAATCACCCCCCTGGCCACGTTGAGGCCGTTGCACAGGTGCGGATCGTCCTCCAGCGCCAAACGCGTGCCTTTTTCCGCCAGCGCGACGACGAACGGCAGCGTCGCGTTGTTCAGCGCCAGGGTCGAGGTGCGCGCCACTGCACCGGGCATATTGGCCACGCAGTAATGCACCACGTCATCGACCACATAGGTGGGGTTGTCATGGGTAGTGGCTTTCGAGGTTTCCGCACAGCCGCCCTGATCGATCGCCACATCCACCAGCACCGAACCGGGCTGCATCTGCTTGACCATCTCGGCGGTAATCAGCTTGGGCGCCGCTGCACCGGGGATCAGCACGCCGCCGATGACCAGATCCGCCGCCAGTATCTGCTCACGCAATGCCGCGCGCGTGGAGTACAGGGTGGTAATGCGGTTGCCGTATTGGCCATCCAGGCGACGCAGGGCATCGACGCTCTTGTCCAGCACCGTGACATCGGCGCCGAGACCTACCGCCATAGCCAAGGCATGGCTGCCGACCACCCCACCGCCGAGAATCACCACCTTGCCCGGCGCCACACCCGGCACCCCGCCGAGCAGCACGCCCCGTCCGCCCTTGGCTTTTTCCAGGCAGTTGGCGCCGGCCTGGATCGACATGCGCCCGGCCACCTCGGACATCGGTGCCAGCAGCGGTAAGCGACCGTTGTGATCGGTCACCGTCTCGTAGGCGATGCAGATGGCGCCGCCGGCCATCAATTCATCGGTCTGTGGCCGATCCGGCGCCAGGTGCAGGTAGGTGAACAGGGTGTGATGTGGTCGCAAACGCGCACGTTCGACGGCCAGTGGTTCCTTGACCTTGATGAGCAACTGCGCCTCGTTGAACACCTGAGTCGCATCCTTGGCGATCTGCGCACCGGCGGCTTGATAATCGGCATCGCTGAAGCCGATAGCCGCACCCGCCAGGGTCTCGACCAGCACCTCATGCCCCAGCGCAGTCAGCTCGGCCACCGATTGCGGGGTCAGGCCAACGCGATACTCGTGGTTCTTGATTTCCTTGGGTACGCCGATACGCATAACAACCTCCTCGCGGGCTAGTCGAGTAAGCATAGGAAAAATTCAGGCACGCAGATGCGCCTGACGCCCTTAATTGGCCAGCGCTTTCAGAGAAACACCCTGTAATTTTTGGATTTCCAGCAGATATATCGAACCGGGGTCCGCCACGACCGACGCTTAGCTAGCCGCAGCGGGATCAGTGTCGATGGGGCGGGCCCGCGTGGGTGCTCGCGGCCCCGCCTACTGGCTCAGCGCTGCTGGCCGAACAGCAGCCTGCGGGCCTCGGCCGTCAGCAACGCCTCGGGATCGCGATTGATCTCCTCGGCCAGGGCATAGGCGCGCTGCACCGCCGGCCTCGCTGCCATGCGCTGTAGCCAGGCGGCCATCTGCGGGAAGTCCTCGAGACGCTGCTGCTGCGCCTCCCAGCCCTTGGCCCAGGGATAGATGGCCATGTCGGCGATCGAGTAGTCCCCGGCCACGTACTCGCGTCCGGCCAATTGGCGGTCGAGTACGCCATACAGGCGCGCGGTTTCCTTGACATAGCGCTCGATGGCATAGGGGATCGGCTCGGGTGCGTAGCGCACGAAATGATGGTTCTGCCCCGCCATCGGCCCCAGCCCACCCATCTGCCAATACAGCCACTGCAGCACCTGGAAACGCGCCCGTGTCTCGCGCGGCAGGAACTGTCCGCTCTTGTCCGCCAGGTACTCGAGGATGGCCCCGGACTCGAACAGCGCCAACGGCTCACCGCCATCCACCGGAGCCTGGTCGACGATCGCCGGAATACGGTTGTTCGGCGCAATTTTCAGAAAGCCCGCTGCGAACTGCTCGCCCTTGCCGATATGCACCGGCTGCACGTGGTACTCCAGCCCGGCCTCCTCGAGAAAGATGCTGACCTTGTGGCCATTGGGCGTGGTCCAGTAGTAGAGATCGATCATGTCAGTTCCCCTCAGTCCAGCGCGGCACGCTTCACCGGCCCGCACGCGGTTTGATAGTGGTTCAGCAGGCGCTGGAACCAGACCCCCACTGCAGAATCCGTGGCCCAAGGCTGCGTACCCAGGCACCAGGCCCAAAAGAACAGACCGCCGACCAGATAGTCGCTTCCGGCGGGTGCCTCGCCATCCAGATAGGGTTGCTCCGCCAGCCAGGCCTCCAGCGGCGCCAGCGCCTGTTTGAGTTGCACGGCACCGGCCTCGGGGTCGGCGAAGGCCTCCAGGGTGGCGCCCAGGGCCTTCTCCCGAGTGCTGCGGAAATAGTCTTTGTCCGCCGCGTCGATCACCGCGAACACCCGCGGCAGCAGGACCTTGAGCAACGGCATGCGCACGGCATGAAAGATCACCCGTTCGAGCAACGCCGCGCGGCTTTCGGCCAGGCCCGCACCCAACAGCGGCTTGTCCGGATAGGTGCGGTCCAGGTAGCGAAAGATCGCCACGCTGTCATGCACCACGCTATCACCGTCGCGCAGCACCGGTACCTGCTGCTGACCGGAGCAGGCCAGCGGCTGCTTGTCGGTGAAGCGCAGCGGCCGGCTCTCGAACTCCAGCCCTTTGTGCAGCAGCGCCAGGCGCACGCGCCAGCAGTAAGGGGAAAACAGCAACTGGGGATCGGCCCCACGTAATTCAAACAGTTCGCGCATATCACACACCCTCGGGTTAGAACCGCTCAATCCAGGTTTAGCTGAGTCATCACGCGCTCCGTGCAGCGTGCAGCGTGATGCCGATAGGGGTCGCCGTCACCGCGGTCGGCCAATGGCGGCCCGCTAACCGAACAGTCGGCAAGACAGCCCCAGAGCCCGGGCGAGAGGCGTTGAGCCACAGAAACGCTGAGCGGAGAATTTAGAACCGATCAGTCCCAAAATCAAGCACCGCTCTATCTGGCCGCATTGCGCAGCCAAGGGTGCTTCACGACCGCTCTCAGTCGTCCGCAGATGGACGGGCTCGGGGGAGCCACAGGGAGGATGGAGGCCGAGCCACGCGCCCTAGCGTGGCGTATCAGGCCCGTCCACCAGAGTCGCCGGGCTAGACGCCGGCGCGCTGGACCGCTCCAGTAGCCGGATTTAGCGCCAACGCCCTAGCGCTTCAGCTCGGCCATGCCTTGCAACAGCTCGATTGGCAGCGGGAAGACAATGGTCGAGCTCTTGTCGGTGGCGATGTTGCTCAGGGTTTGCATGTAACGCAGTTGCATGGCGCCCGGCTGACGACCGAGCATCTCGGCGGCCTGCATGAGTTTCTCCGAGGCCTGCAATTCGCCTTCGGCGTGAATCACCTTGGCTCGGCGTTCGCGTTCGGCTTCGGCCTGTTTGGCGATGGCGCGGATCATCGACTCGTCGAGGTCGACGTGCTTGATCTCGACGTTGGCCACCTTGATGCCCCAGGCATCGGTCTGCGCGTCGAGCACCTGCTGGATATCGACGTTGAGCCGCTCGCGTTCGGCGAGCATCTCGTCCAGCTCATGCTTGCCGAGCACCGCCCGCAGGGTGGTTTGCGACAACTGGCTGGTCGCGCCGTGGTAATCCTCGACCTGGATAATCGCCTTCTGCGGGTCGAGTACACGGAAGTAGATCACCGCATTGACCTTGACCGAGACGTTATCGCGGGAGATCACGTCCTGGGTCGGCACATCCAGCACGATGGTCCGCAGATCGACCCGCACCATCTGCTGGATCACCGGAATGATGATCACCAATCCCGGCCCCTTGACCTTCCAGAAGCGCCCGAGCTGGAACACCACGCCCCGTTCGTACTCGCGCAGAATACGGAAGGCCGAGGCCAACAAGGCGATCAACAGCGCCGCCAGGGCGGCAAAACTCAGTTCAAAACCCATGTCTACTCTCCTTGCGGCGGCGCCTCTTCAACCACGCCAACGTCCAGTAGCAAGCCCTTGCGCGCCAGTACCCGCACCTGTTGGCCCGGATGCAACGGCGCCTGGCTGAGCACTTGCCAGTGTTCTCCTTGCAGCAGCACCCAGCCACTCAACGAATTGTTTGGCTGCACCGCGCTGATTCTCGCCAGGCTGCCGACCAACTCGCTGTCGCCGCCGACCAGTGCCCGGCGCCTGGCGCGCAGGGCCATGCTGACGATGGCGAAAATCAGCAGGCCGGTGGTCAGCGCCAGGGTCGCGATCAGCGGCAGCGGAATACCAAAACCCGGCACCTCGGTGTCGATCAGAATCAAGGCGCCGAAGGCGAAGGCCACCACCCCGCCAATGCCGATCACGCCGAAACTCGGCATGAAGGCCTCGGCCGTGATGAAGGCGATCCCCAGCAGGATCAAGGCCACTCCGGCATAGTTCACCGGCAGCAGCTGCAAGGCGTACAGCGCGAGAATCAGGCAGATGCCGCCGAGCACCCCACCGACGCCGGTGCCCGGATTGGAGAACTCGAAGAACAGGCCGTAAACCCCGATCATCATCAACAACAGCGCCACGCTGGGATTGGTGATCACCGCCAGCAACTGCGTGCGCCAGTCCGGTACATGGCTGATCAAGGCGGCGCCTTCCGTTTGCAAGGTGACCTCGACGCCGGCGGCGTTGAAGGTTTTACCGTTCAGTTGCTTGAGCAGATCCGCCACATCGATGGCGAGGTAATCGACCACCTTGAGTTCGAGCGCTTCTTCGGCGGACAGGCTGACCGCCTCGCGCACCGCCTGCTCGGCCCATTCGGCATTGCGCCCGCGCATCTGCGCCAAGCCACGGATATAGGCCGAGGCATCGTTGATCTGTTTTTTGCTCAGGGTATCGCTCGGCGCGCCGGCTTTCCCGGCCTCGCCCTCGGAGGCTTTTGCTGATTTGTCGGCCTTATCGGCATTGTCGGCCTGGTCGCCCTTATCCGCGCTCTCCGGCTTGTCCGCCCCCGGCGACGGCGAACCCGGCATGCCGCCGATCTGCACCGGCGTGGCCGCACCGAGATTGGTGCCGGGCGCCATCGCCGCGATATGACTGGCATAGAGAATATAGGTACCGGCGCTGGCCGCCCGCGCGCCACTCGGTGCGACGAAGCTGGCGACCGGAATCGGGCTGGCGAGAATCGCCTTGATGATCGCGCGCATCGAGGTGTCCAGGCCGCCGGGCGTGTCGATACTCAGCACCACCAGCTGTGCGCCATCGTCCAGTGCGCGGGCCAGGCCACGCACCACATAGTCGGCGCTGGCCGGACCAATGGCGCCGTCGACGCGCAATTCCACCACCACAGCCGGGGCCGCCATCAGCCCCACCGGCAATAGCAGCAAGGCCAGCGCGAGGAGCAAACGGCGAATCAACGAACCTTTCACGGCCCTCTCCACGACGGCCGCTGTGGGTGACACGTAACCGGCAAACTGCGGCTGTCTGTTTAGAGGATAGTCCAAACGTCCGCCAGCGCCCCGTCGCGCCGGTAAGCCCCAGCCCCGCTGAGCGCCGGCCGCCGACGCTCAGTGCCACACTGGTTTGATTCGGCTAAAAACGCGCGTGCCAGGCGCCCACCGACTCCGTTAGTCTGCTCACTAATCACCCTGCACAGGTCGTTAGCCCAGATGCCATCCGTGTCCCTCAGCCATTCCCTGCGCCGCCTCTGGGCGCTGGACAAGTTCAGCTACAGCCTGCGGGTGTTCATTGCCCTCGGCGGTAGCCTGCTGCTGTGCTGGTCGCAGGGCTGGATGCACGCCTTGATCCCGCTGTTTCTCGGGGTCATCGCCAGTGCCCTGGCCGAGACGGATGACAGCTGGCAAGGCCGGCTCATGGCCCTGCTGGTCACCCTGGGCTGCTTCAGCGCGGCGGCCTACACGGTCGAGCTGCTATTTCCCTATCCCTGGCTGTTCGTCAGCGCCCTGGCCCTGTCGAGCTTTGCCCTGACCATGCTCGGCGCCCTCGGCGAACGCTTCGCCACCCTCGGCTGGGCGACCCTGATCCTGGCGATCTACAGCATGATTGGCGTGGAACAGCGCGGCGGCAGCAGCGGTCTCGGCCCGCAACCGTTATTGCTGGTGGCGGGCGCCGCCTGGTACGGGCTGCTCTCGGTGATCTGGAATGCCCTGTTCGCCCACCAACCGGTGCAGCACAGCCTGGCCCGGCTGTTCCGCGAACTGGGCCGCTACCTCAAGCTCAAGGCTGCGCTGTTCGAACCGCTGCGCCAACTCGATGTCGAGGAGCGCCGCCTAGCCCTGGCCAAGCAGAACGGTCAGGTGGTGGCGGCGCTGAATGCGACCAAGGAAATCATCCTGCACCGGGTCGGCAATGGCCGGCCGGGCCCCAAGGTCGGCCGCTACCTGAAGCTGTACTTCCTCGCCCAGGACATCCATGAGCGCGCCAGCTCCTCGCACTACCCCTACAACGAACTGGCCGAGGCGTTCTTCCACAGCGATGTGCTGTTTCGCTGCCAGCGCCTGCTGCGCCTGCACGGCGAAGCCTGTCGGCGCCTGGCCCAGGCCATCGAACTGCGCCAACCCTTCGAATACCGCGAACTGTGCAGCCAGGCGCTGGATGACCTGCAGGCCTCCCTCGAGCACCTGCGCCTGCAGAGCAACCCGGCCTGGCGCCACCTGCTGCGCTCGTTGAATGCCTTGGCCGGCAACCTCAGCACCCTCGACCAGTTGCTGGGCAACGCCAGCAACCCCGATGCCCTGGATGAGGAACAGGACAGCAGCCTGCTCGACCGCGAGCCGCACTCGCTAAAGGAGGTCTGGGAGCGCCTGCGCCTGCAATTGACGCCGACCTCGCTGCTGTTCCGCCACGCCCTGCGCCTGGCTATCGCCCTGACCGCCGGCTACGGCATGCTGCACTGGATTCATCCGGCCCAGGGCTACTGGATCCTGCTGACCACGCTGTTCGTCTGCCAGCCGAACTACGGCGCCACCCGGCGCAAGCTGGTGCAACGGATCGGCGGCACGGTGCTCGGCCTGGTGCTCGGCTGGGCGCTGTTCGACCTGTTCCCCAACCCACTGATCCAGGCGTTCTTCGCGGTCGCCGCCGGCGTCGCCTTCTTCGCCACCCGCAGCAGTCGCTACACCCTGGCCACGGCGGCCATCACCCTGTTGGTGCTGTTCTGCTTCAACCAGGTCGGCGATGGCTATGGCCTGATCATTCCACGGCTGGTCGACACCCTGCTCGGCAGCCTGATCGCCGGATTGGCGGTGTTCCTGATCCTGCCGGACTGGCAAGGCCGCCGCCTCAACCGCATGCTGGCCAATACCCTCAGCTGCAACAGCACTTACCTGCGCCAGATCATCCAGCAGTACGCCAACGGCAAACGCAACGACCTGGCCTATCGCCTGGCCCGGCGCAACGCCCACAACGCCGACGCGGCGCTGTCGACCACCCTCGGCAACATGCTGATGGAGCCCGGTCATTTTCGTAAGGAGGCGGACATCGGCTTTCGCTTTCTGGTGCTCTCGCACACCTTGCTGAGCTACCTGTCCGGGCTCGGCGCGCACCGTGGCGAAGCCCGCCTGGGCGATGACCAGCACCGCCTCATCGACAGCGCCGCGAGCCTCGCCGCCAGCCTCGATGGCATTGCCCATAACCTGGCACAAGGGCAGCCAGTGGCGATTCACAGCGATGCCGAAGAGCAACTCGCGGTCGAACTGGAACAGCTGACGGAAGAACTGGATGACCAGCAGCGTCTGCTCCAAACCCAGCTCGCGCTGATCTGCCGCCAGCTGGGCCCCCTGCGCACTCTCTGCGCCCATCTGCTCAGAGACCAGCACACAGCCGCACACTAGGGTCTGTTGCCGTTTCATTCGCGGCCGCGCCGTAGCTTGTTTTTGCGCGAGGCAAGGCACGAGGAGCGCGGTTTGGTTGTTCCAAATGAGC
>NZ_VIUH01000022.1 GCF_007993865.1 Pseudomonas sp. SJZ079
TCATTTGGAACAACCAAACCGCGCTCCTCGTGCCTTGCCTCGCGCAAAAACAGGCTACGGCGCGGCCGCGAATGAAACGGCAACAGACCCTAGGCCTGAGCAATGAAAACACCCCGGTACGGCTTGGATCGTCCGGGGTGTTTTATGGGGTTTTGTCTGGTTGGATTGGCGGCTGCCTGGCTGCCTGGCTGCCTGGCTGCCTGGCTGCCTGGCTGCATACGTGCGGAGCGACAACCGGCACTCTGGGCGTGGCAGGCCGTTCACAGGTGTTTGAGCAGCACCTCTAATGCTGCAGCCTGATCCTCGGCGAGGTCAATGATGTGAAAACCCGCCCAGCAATGTTTGTCGTCGGCACCTGGGCGGCTCCAGAGGCAGTCGGCGCCGAGCGTTATCTCGCACACGCCGTCGATCACCTGTTCGCTGACCAGGCGGCACTCGACCAGGGTGTCGGCAGTCTGCGGCGTGTCGCTGAACAACATGAAGCCTTCGGCGGAGAGGTCCACCACCCGGCCAAGGCGTCGTCCGGTGTGCAGGTCGAAGACTTCCAGCTGCAGCTCGGTGCTATGACGGTCGTGTTGACGACGCTCTTCCATTGGGGCTCCTTAGTTGGTATCGGCTGTGCGCCCAGTAAAGCGCTGCAGGACGCGGTAAATGGCGGTGAGCGCGCGATCTACCAAGGGGGCGTCGTGTTCGGCGGTGACGATCCGCGCGAGGCCCTGTTCCATTTCGCTGGCCAGCTGGGCGAGCGGCTTGATTGCCGCGCGCTGTCCACTGTGGTCGACAAACATGTAGTTGTGCGTGGTTGGACTGAACCAGGAGAGTTTCAGCGTACGGGTTTGCTCGCCCGTGACGAACTCGAACCAGGTGCCGAAGCCGATCTGTCCGAGCTGTTTGGCGAGCACCTGAGCGCGGGGGGATAGACCCGACTCGCGCGGCGCGAGACTGGCGAGCTCGGCATCTTCGCCGAGCATGGCGCCGAGCTGGCTCTGCGGCAGGTTGGCCTTGAGTTTGGCCGCGACCTGGGGTTGCTTGGCCTGCACGGCGTATTGGCAGGCGACCAAGTCTTGCAGCAGGCGCCGGATGCCGTCCTCATGGTAGCCACCCAGCAGCGTCAGGCCTTTACGCAGGTCCTCCAGTAATGGTGCACGCAGCGCCTGCAGGCGCTCCCGGCCGGCATCGTCCAGCGGTGTGCCACTCCAGGCCATTTGTTCGGCCACCTCGCGGGAGCGTTGCCATTCGCTGCTGTGATCGCCGTGGCGCAACAGCACGAAGACCAGTACATCGGTCCAGGTGAGCTGCAGAAAGTCACGAATGATGCGCGGAGGTTCGCGGTTGTTCAGGCAGTGAGCGATGACTTCGACGGCCTGCTGGCGTGCACCAAGCAGTTTGTCACGCCCTTTGGCGGCTTCCACTGCGCGGCGTTCACGCAGATCGACCTTGTGCTTCAGGGGGGTGGCGAATTCGTTGAACTCGTCCAGCAAGGTTGTAAACAGGTGCAGGTCACCGTTGAAGTCATGGATGACACGCTCGACGACCCATTGCATCTTTGCCAGCACGCCGCGCTCATCGCCTTCGCCGCCGTACAGTACGCCGGCCTGAGCCATAGCGTTGAGTAGTCGGCGCGCCGGATGGTGATGTTGCGTGAACAGTGCCTTATCCTGCAGGGCGACTTTTAGATAGGGCGTATGCAGATGGGAAAGCGCGGTCTTGCAGGTATCCGGTAGATTGTCGTCGTCCAGAATAAAGTCGAACAGCATGCCGACCAGATCAACCACGTCGGCTTCCTGATCCGAGAGTTTATGTTGCTCGGGTTGCTGGCTATGGGTTTCCAGTTGCTGCTGTAAATCGGCTTTCAGGCTTTCGACCTGTTGCGGGCGCTGCAGGCGCTGCGCCAGGTCGCCGGCCGATTGACGCTGCATGCGGTTCAGTGCGTCGAGCAATTCCGTGGCGCTGTATGTGCTGCTGGCGTTGCGTGGCGAGAAACTGGCGATGCTGCGGGTGTTACCGAGTGGGGCGTCAAGGTCGCGTTGGCGGTGTTCGCCGAGCAGGTTGCTCAGGCCGCTCAACAGCATAGCTGGATCGCTTGGCGGCGGGCCGTTCAGGTCGAGCGGCGCAGAGGCCGCTGAAGGGCTGCTCGGATTGCCGGAACTACTTGGAGTGGCTGAGGTGGCATTGGCATTGGCATTGGCATCGACAGTCGGGCTTTCTGCCGCAGCCGACTCGCTCGAGGACATGGTTGGGCGAGCCGGGTTGGCGTTGCGCGGTGCACTGTATTTGAGATTGGGCAGTACGCCGGCCTCGATCAGCCGTTGATTGAGCGCCGCATACAGGCTGTCCAGGTTGTGCATGACGTGCTGGTCGAACAAGGCATAGAGAACGGTCTTGACCCGTAGCTGCAGCGGGCAGGGCGCCAAGGCTTCGCGGAATGCCTGGGCGATTATCTGTGGACCGAACGGGTTATTGTCTTCGCTTATTTTTTTGCCGTTATTGAGCAGGGCCAGGCGTTGCTCCAGGGCGAATAGCGGTTGTGCGCAGCGAGCCTTGATTCGGTTAACCATATTGGTGACCAGCAGGCTTTCTTCGTACTCCTCATTCTGGATCAGGGTCAGTTGTTCGGCATCCAGCTCCGCGGCGCCCTGTTGCGGCTTGAGTTTGCCATCGAGAAAGTCGGAGAAGCCCTGGGCGATTTTCTGATGATAGGTGCGCTCGGCCTGCGGACGTTGCTTGCGTATCTCGCGCATGCTGTCGAAGAACAAGGTTTGCACCTGATTGTTCTCGGCCTTTTCCGCGCATTCGAACAGGGTGTCGTCGACCTGGCCAAACACCCCGGCCAAGTGCTCGGCCAGGCGGTTCATCACCAGCTTGCGACAGCTTTGTACCAGCTCACCAAAGCGTGGCTGAATGCCTCGGCTTGCCAGGGTCGGCGTGGTGCTTGGAGCGTGCGGTGGTGTGTCCTGAGAGCTCATGGACCTTCCTAGTTGAGTCCTGGCGACTGATGCGTCTTGTTATGACCGCAGTCATGAAAGATATAGCAGCCCATCGCGCGTCTGCAAAGCATTGTCACTAAAGCAATTTAAGGGGTTGACAGGGCGTTCTGAAACCGTAAAATGGCGCGCCTCTGATACGGGAAACGGTTCACGCCAAAGCCTAGTTGAAGAGATTAGAAAGCAAGTAGTTCCGCGATAGCTCAGTCGGTAGAGCAAATGACTGTTAATCATTGGGTCCCAGGTTCGAGTCCTGGTCGCGGAGCCAATCTTTCTATCGGGGTATAGCGCAGTCCGGTAGCGCGCCTGCTTTGGGAGCAGGATGTCAGGAGTTCGAATCCCCTTACCCCGACCATTTTTGGGTCGTTAGCTCAGTTGGTAGAGCAGTTGGCTTTTAACCAATTGGTCGTAGGTTCGAATCCTACACGACCCACCAAACAACCTTCCCCAGAAGGTTACAAAAAACCTGAAAGTCCGATTCAAAGGACTCTCGGGTTTTTTTGTGCCCATTGCTTTTTGCCCTGACTCATTGATACCAGGTTGAGCCAGGGGGCTCGGGTCGCGCTTGGTCTATTGCGCTCGAAGGTGCCCGCGCATGCTTCTGGCAGGTGCCGGGAACTGGTGAGCCCTCGTTCCAGGTGCTATTTCGATGCGTAGCGCTCGGCCAGTGCACAGAAAAATTTCACGTATTGCGCGGGGCCTCCACAAAAGACGACATCCAGGCTGAGAGGGTCTTCGGCGTCGCTGATGCCCTCGACGGCAGGCCAGGGCGGCAGGTTCGGATCGCCTGCCCGGCGCCGTAGGTGCGCCTCATTGAGGCCTGGGCGATCAACTTCGCCGCCGCTGCTGTCGATGTAGAGCACCTTGTTGTCGCTGCCGAACGCTGCGCCCAGCTGCTGCACCAGGGTGAGGAAGCCGCGGTCGCTGCCGCCACGCAGTTGCTGGGGCTGACCATCGTGTATGTGCATAGAAGAGGTGACCGTGTCGCCCACGCCGACGATGCGCGGCATCAGTGCCGGATCGAAGTGCTCGCGAGCCAGCTGCAGCAGTGCGCCGTGATCGCGCGGCGCCTGGCGGGCATTGAAGTCTGCGCCCAGCGGGTACTGCCCGGTGTGCTGGTGATAGTAGTGATTGAGGATCACCAGTACCCCGACTTCCTTGATGGCGCCCTTAAGCATGAACTGAAAGTCGGTGGTGCCGGCATTCTCGCCAGTGCTGTACTTGAGCCTTTCCCGGCCGTGCACGTCTTGCCCGAGATTCGGTGCGTAGTGTACGAAGAAGGAGTCTTCCAGCCGGGCCGAGGTGGCTTCCTGCTGCAGCTGCTCCATGAATCCTGCGACCTGTTTCTGCAGCAGTTGGTAGTGCGCCGGTTGCGCACTGAAGCGCTGATACAGGCTGTTGATGTTGAGGGTCGGTGAGGCGAGGTTGTCCAGTACGCTCAAGCCAACCAGGGCGGCGATCTCGGGGGCGCCGAGCGTATAGGGTGGTGCGGCCAGCAGTGCACTTAGAAAGCTCTCGGCCTTGCCCGGTACCGCTTGCAGGAAGGTCAGTTCCGCCTCGCTCACGCCTGGGTGAGACACATTGGCGTAGCGGTCCTGCTGCTGCACCCCGCCGGCGGCCAGCCCGGGTAGATACAGGCCGTGTTCGCGGGCCTGGGTGGGCGTATTGAAAGCCTTGTCGACGATGCCGTTCACCCCGCGACTGCCGATGTGTTCGCCATTGGTCAGCACGTAGAAGTGCCCCGCCAGCTGGCGGGCCGCCTGCACATAGCAGCGGTCGATGCTACGGGTTAGCGGATCACGCACCAGGCCCATGCACACGCCATCCAGATCCTGAATGATCAGCAGCTTGTCGGTGGCGATGAGGGAGTCGAGCAGGTGGGAATGATCGAGGGAAAACGCTGGGCTGTGTTTAGTCATGCCCCTCATCTTACGCGCAGTGTTTCGCTCAACCAAACCCGAGGCTCGGTTGCTGCGAGCACGACCAGTGCGGTCATTGCCCGCGCCGCTAACGTTTCAAGGTTCCGCTTGGGTCGCTCTGGCCTCAGCTAAAAGCCAATTTATCAGGGCATCTCTCGCGGGATCGAGTTCTCGCTCGCGGGGATACAGGACGTAATAACCGCCCTGATTGGCTCGTGTATCCCGCCACAGTTCGACCAGCCTGGCGTGCTCGAACTCGACGTTTAACAGCAGGCGTGGCGCCAGAGCGATGCCTTGTCCATGCGCCGCCGCATCCATGGCCAGTGCGGTCTGATTGAACTGTATGAAGCGCCGTCGGGCGGTCAGGCCGGCGTCCTCGAACAAGCTGGCCCAGAGGTTGTGGCCGTCCTGAATAAGCGGCTGCGCAATGCAGTCTTCAAGCCGTTCGATTGGCCCGAGCTCAGCGGCAAAGCCGGGGCTGCAGACCGCGTGGAGTTCGAGAGGGGCAAGTAGCTCGACGTGGAGACTTTCGGCAAAGGGCGCGCGGCCCTGGCGGATGGCGAGATCGACTCCGTCGGACTGAAAATTCGCCAGTCCTTCATTGGCCATAACCTGCACCTCGATATCAGGATGCGCACGGGCGAAGGCGGCTAAGCGTGGCACCAGCCATTTCGAGGCGAATGACGGCGTAACGCTGAGCGTTACCCGTGTGTTCTCGGGGCGCAGTTTTTGCGTTGCCTCATCGATGAGTGCCAGCGCGCGGCGAACGGGGGCGTGATAGCTTCGCCCTGTCTCGGTGAGGGCGAGACCGCGGGCGTTGCGGTAAAACAGCTGCACGCCCAAATCAGCCTCAAGCCGCCGCACCTGCTGGGCAACGGCCCCCTGTGTCAGGTTCAGTTCCTCCGCGGCCAGGCGGAAATTCAGCTGCCGCGCCGCGGCATCGAACATCCTTAGCGAATTCAAGTTGGGTTGGCGCAAGCATGGCCTCCGCAGGCAGTAGTTTTTCTACAGTCTTGGGCGATGAGAGATGATTGGTCAAGAGCGCGCACTAAGCTCATAACTATCCTCCCACCCACATAGTTATCAGTAACGGAGCAACGCTCATGGTTTCCAAGAAAGTGGCACTGATCACAGCCGGCGGCAGCGGCATGGGCGCAGACGCAGCACGGCGTTTGGCGGCAGATGGCTATAAGGTTGCGATCCTGTCGTCATCGGGTAAAGGCGAAGCGCTTGCCAACGAACTGGGTGGCCTTGGCGTGACCGGTTCAAACCGTTCGGTTGCCGATATTCAGAGCCTGGTGGACCGGGCGATGGAGCGCTGGGGGCGGGTGGATGTGTTGGTCAATTCGGCGGGGCACGGGCCGAAGGGGCCGGTGTTGGAGATCAGCGACGACGAGTGGCACGAAGGTATGGAGGTCTACCTGCTGAACGTGGTGCGGGCAGCTCGGATCGTTACCCCGCTCATGGTCGCGCAGGGCGGAGGCGCCATTGTGAATATCTCGACCTTCGCCGCCTTCGAACCCGACCCGTTGTTTCCCACCTCAGGCGTGTTCCGTGCGGCGCTGGCCAGCTTCACCAAGTTGTTTGCGGACAAATATGCAGCCGAGCACATTCGGATGAACAACGTGCTGCCGGGCTTCATCGACAGCCTGCCTGAAACCGAGGACCGCCGCGCCCGGATTCCCATGGGGCACTACGGCAAATCGAGCGATGTGTCTGCGCTGATCGCATTTCTCGCCTCGGACGAGGCGGCCTACATGACCGGGCAAAACATCCGGCTAGATGGAGGGTTAACCCGGGCCGTCTGAAGCCCGTGCACGTCGCCCTGCGAAAAGTAGTTGGCCTCGGTTATCCGAATACTGAGTCATTTGGCGATGGCTTTCGGTTGGGGCCGCCGAGCGTCTACCGGCTGTGCGCGGGTCTTGTCGGTTGGTTGCTTGTCGGTGTGTTCTGGAGTGATCGAGCCGGCATGTTTATCCGCGAGGGCGCTCTTGCGGCGATGTTGTTAGGGCTGGCAGTTGGAGCGCCCCGAGTTGTTATCGGTAAGTCGTCCTGCCCGCCGTTCACCGAGCAGGACCATCGGCGTTGCGCCAACGCTTAGTCACGACAGCGCGCCGTGCGTTAGTGGTTGCCCTACCTTGGCCAAAAGCACTTATCATTCAACGGTATACCTCATTGCCTGGGTGGGAATCGTCGAATGCTGTCTGCCGTCAAACGCTACAAGTCGCTCCTCTCTGGAGCGCTGCTGCGTTACTTTCCGCGAACCACGGCATACCTGCGAGCCGAACGCGAAACGGCTTTGTTCCACCCGATGCCCACGCGCCGGGCGAAGAAAGTCAGTGCTTCCGCCAGCAAGACCAAAACGGCTAGCGCGAAGAAGCGGGCCAGGCCTCGAGCCAGGCCGAGCAAGCCAGCCAGTACAGGCATCTACGGGCCGGCACCAATGGCGGTTGGCGATGCGCAGATCCAGGCCATGCGCGAGCGTGTTGCCCAGGCCGTGAGTGCGGGGGCGATCGGCTGTCCTTCCGACGAGCAGTGGGCGATGATCCTCAGCCGCAATCCGGCCACGCGGATCTTTGCCGGGGCGGGCTCGGGTAAATCCACCACCCTGGTGCTGCGCGTGGTGTTCATGCTCTGTCACATGGGCATCGAGGCCGAACGTCTGACGGTGATTTCCTTCACCAATGCCTCCTGCGCGCAACTGCGTGAGCAACTGCTCAAGGTGCTGGATTATTGGCAGTATCCCTTCGACGCCGGCAAGGCCCGGCAAGTCGTGCGCACCTTCCACTCGGCCATGGCAGTGTTGGCCAAGGAGGTGCTGAACAATCCGCAGTGGTTCGAGCAGCTGGGCGACAAGACCACCTCGGCCAGCGAACTGGATAATCCGCTGACCTCCGCACGCCTGCGTCCCGCCCAGCAGCGCCTGCTGCAACAGGCTTACCAAGCGTGCTACGCCGAGGAGCCGGACTTTCGTCGGCAGGTGCATAGCCTGCTGGGTTTGCCAGAGCCGCCGGTCAGCGGCGCCGAAAGCCAGCGCACGGCGGTGCCCAAGGCGCCGCTGGATGGCTTCAAGCTGGTGGGGGAGTTCACTCCGCTGCCGCTGTTCGAGGCCTTCTATGTTCAGGCGGGCTTCATGCAAAGCATCGGCATCCGCCTCGACCAGCTAACCACGCAAACGCTGGTGTGCGCTGCCCGGGAACGGCTGTTCATCGAAGCCCTGGTGGTGTTCTGGGCATATTTTCAGGCGCGTCTGCGCGAGCAGGGGCTGATGACCTTCGACGGCGCCTTCCAGGCACTCACGCATCGCTTGGCAGCCGGCGGAGCGGGGATCTCGGCCCAGGCCCTGGCACCATTTACGCACCTGTTGATCGACGAATTCCAGGACATCTCCCCGCAGATCGTCCAGTGGCTGCAGGCCATGCACCGTTGCCTGGCGCGCGACAAAGCGGCGGTCAGCCTGATGGCGATCGGCGACGACTGGCAGTCGATCTATGGCTGGCGTGGCAGTTCTCCCGAACTGTTCATGGACTTCGACACGCACTTTCCCGGCAAAGGAAAGGCGAAGCACAGCGCCGTACTGATGCTGGAAACCAACTACCGCTCCATCGAACCGGTGATTCGCGATGGCGAGGCGGTGCTCGCGGGCGTCGAGTTCAAACAAGGCAAAACCAGCAAAGCCTTCAAGGCCATGCAGCCGGGCGACCACGGGGTCAGGCTGGTGTCGGGCTTTGACCTGAACAGTCGGTTGCCGGAGCTGCTCAAGGAAATCAAAGCGCAATGCGCGCATGTCGCCAGCCGTCCCAGCGCCGAGCGTACGGCGGTGTTGGTCTTGAGCCGGCGCAACCAACCTTTGCAGAGCATTCAGGCCCAGCTGGACAAGAAACTGCCGGTCAAGGCCTACACCATCCATCGGGCCAAGGGGCTGCAAGCCGAAGTGGCGATCATCGTCGATGATTGCTCGTCGCCGGAAAAACACCCGCTACGCAATGCGCTGTATGCCCATTCGGGGTTCTTCCGTAATAGCTATGACCAGGCGATGCAGGATGAAAGCCTGCGCCTGGCTTACGTGGCCATCACCCGTGGGGTCAGCCGGGTACTGTGGTTTACCCAGAAAACCCGGGGCGCGACGCAGGTGCTGGCTCGGCGCGCCAGCCAGCCCTGAGGTGCTGCTGCAATCGCTGCGGATGTGGTCAGGGAGGGGTGGGGTCAGGCAGCTGCGCATGGAGGCCCGGTCGAGGGGTCCATGCGCAGTCTGGAGGCTGTCGTCAGTGCAGCTTCAGGCGCGGTTCGGTGCTGCGGCCAATGCGGTCGCTGAGCATCAGGGTCAGGGTGCGGAAGGGGCCGTACAGCGCCATCTGATGCATGCGGTAGAGCGATAGATAAAACATCCGCGCCAGCCAGCCCTCGAGCATCACGCTGCCGGTCAGGTTGCCCATTAGATTGCCGACCGCCGAGAAGCTCGCCAGCGAGATCAGCGAGCCGTAATCACGGTAGCGATATTCCGGCAGGGCTTGACCCTCGATGCGCAATTTAAGCGACTTGGCCAGCAGCGAGGCTTGCTGGTGGGCGGCCTGGGCGCGCGGCGGCACATTGCGCCCGTCGCTGCCAGGCTGGGGGCAGGCGGCGCAATCGCCGAAGGCGAAGATATTGTCGTCGCGGGTGGTTTGCAGGGTGGGCCGCACCTGCAGCTGATTGATGCGGGTGCTTTCCAGGCCATCCAGGTCCTTGAGGAAGGCCGGGGCGCGAATCCCGGCGGCCCAGACCTTGAGGCTGGCGGTAATGGTGTCGCCCTGGGCGGTGTGCAAACCCTCGCGGGTCACTTCGCTCACCGCGCCATTGGTCATCACGGTTACGCCAAGCTTTTCCAGGGTTTTATGCACCGGTTGGCCGATACGTTCAGGTAGCGCCGGCAGCACCCGTGGGCCCGCCTCGATCAGGGTGATGCGCATGTTTTCCGGGCGGATGCGATCCAGGCCGTAGGCGGCCAGTTCGTGAGCGGCGTGATGCAACTCGGCGGCCAGTTCCACGCCGGTTGCGCCGGCACCGACGATGGCCACGCTGATGTGTTCGGTGGACTCGCTCTGGCTGGCATGGGCGCGCAGATAGTGGCTGAGCAGTTGCCGGTGGAAGCGCTCGGCCTGCTCGCGGGTATCGAGAAACAGGCAATGTTCGGCGGCGCCCGGCGTGCCGAAGTCGTTGGTGGTGCTGCCAACGGCGATGACCAGGCTGTCGTAGCCGAGCTCGCGCTGCGGCACCAGGACTTCACCCTGCTCATCGAGGGTGGCGCTCAGTGTGATGCGGCGCTCGGCGCGGTTAAGCCCGGACATGCGTCCAAGCTGGAATTGGAAGTGGTTCCACTTGGCCTGGGCCACGTAGTTCAGCTCGTCCTCGGAAGAGTTGAGCGAGCCGGCGGCGACCTCATGCAGCAGCGGCTTCCAGATGTGCGTCAGGTTGGCGTCGACCAGGGTGATTTTGGCTTTGCCGCGTTTACCCAGGGTTCTACCCAGGCGGGTGGCAAGCTCCAGGCCGCCGGCGCCGCCGCCGACGATGACTATTTGATGGGACATGGGACACTCTCACAAGGCTTTGAAAAAAGCGTGGGGAGTTCGCCAGGGCGAGCGCTAAGCAGCTCATAGCACCAGTCGACTCAAAAGGCGGCTGAGGATGCCCAGTCCAATCACCGAAACCAGCACGATCAGCAGCAAACGCCACACCTTGAACGGCTGGCGTGCGACTTGATGCTGGGGCGCACTCAGGTACTGGTCGACGCGTTTTTGATCGTCGGGACTCAGCTGGCTGGACATGGGAACCTCGATAGATCAGGCCAAGTGAACAGGTAGCGCGCGAAGGTGGGGTCAGGAAATACAGGCGGGAAAGCATTTTGAGCCTGTATTAACGTCGTATAGCCAAACGCGGCAGCTTCATGCGGCCTGCAGATGGTGGCTATTCTAGCCGTGGGTTGAACAGGGGCTCAACGCGTACGTCGTCATACAGACGAATAATGCCGCCATGCAGTACACGCGCGGTAATTCCACCGTGGCCGCGCATGGCTTGAAAAGTACTGAGGCTCTGTTGACGCAAGGTTGTGAGCCGCGTTGCCGCGTCAAACCCCGCCAGGCTAGGCGCGGGACGCAGACAATGGTTGTTCCCTTGGCAAGTCCCGTAACACCGCATGGCGGGGTTTGCCGCGCAACCCGAAGGGACGGGGCCCGCTTGACGCAGGGCTGCGTTACTCGTTGTTCATTTGGAACAACCAAACTTCTCTCCTCGCGCCTTGCCCTGCGCCAAGCGGGCACCCGTCGCGGTCGACAACCTTGCGCCAACAGAGCCTAACCCCAGGCGTTCTTCCAGGCGCGCGCAGGGTTGGCACCAGCCGGTGGTTTCCAATATGGCCTGGCCAATGCGAAAGCGCCGACCCTTGAGGCTGAACAGGTTGATGCCGCTGATGGCCAGATTGCGGCGCAGATCTTCAGGCTGAATAGCTAGCTCGGGTGGGCGGCCGAGCAGGGCACTGATCACCGCCAGGTGTTCCCACTGGATTAGCGTGACCTGACGCGCATTGCGCGGTCCAGGGCGACTATGGTCGCCGGTCAGACCGGCGTCACGCCGTGCTTCCACGGCGTCCAGTACCAGCATGGCGCCACGCGAGGTCGGGCGTACGCCGATCCAGCGTACCTGGCCTTGCTGCGGCACGGCAGCCAGCAACGCCTGCAGAGGGCTCATAGGCTGATGCCAACATCGAACAGCACGCTGCGCCCGAGGTTGCTGCGCAGAAAACTCGGGGCGTCCGGATGGGCGAACAGCACGCGGGCGAAGGTCGGCCCGACCAGCGACAGCGAGCGCCAACCCTGGCGCAGGTATTCGGTGGGCGGAGGGAAGTGGCTGTTGAAGTCAGGCACGAAGCGTTTCAGGTTGACGTAGGCGAGCAGGTCCAGCTCGCCGAGATCGAGACCGCGCTCGCTGTAGTTGTGGGCCTTCTTGCGCAGGGTCGGCGCCAGGCGTGCTTGCAGTTCGGCGGCGGGGATACGCCGAGGCTTGGCTTCGCGGCGCACCAGTTGGCTGAGTGAAAAGGCACTGCGCCGACGCTCCAGCTCGGCGCGCCATTCATCGTTCAGGCGGCGTCCTTGATCCAACACGAAAAATACTTCGAAGCTGGCCTCGCGAAACAGCACATCCGGTGGCTCTTGTTCGGCGGCGCTGAACTCATCGAGCCGGTGCTCGATGTTCAGGGCTTGCAGCAGGCGTTGGCATACCCAACGCTCGCGCTCCCACTTGCGCGCGTTGGAGAGAAAGGCATTGGCTTGTTCGGCCTGGTGCGTGAGCAGGCGCAGATAGTCGGAGTCATCCATAGCATCAGCTTAGCTCGCAGGCGCAGGGGCTTGGTAGTCCCTGGGGCTCTTCGGGTGGACTGGCTAGTCGGCGTAGCCCGGATGCAATCCGGGAGCCGCTTTACGATCAACGCCGGATTCCCGGATTTCATCCGGGCTGCGGGATTGCCGTCTTGTGCACGGATGGGGCTGCCGCCTAGTTCAACAAGGAGCTGGTCCGCACGCTTTTGGCTGATCGCGCGGCGTCCAGCGGTGGCGCGTGTTCTTGCGCGGGGCCGGTGTAGACTGGCCGGGTCATCTTTGCGTTGCCGGACCTTGTTCTATGATCGCCGCCGAACTGCTTTCACCCTCCACTCAGATTGCCGGTTGGCTGCTGTATATGCCTGCGCTGCTCTGGGCTCTGGGGCGGGCGCCGTGGTTGGAATTGCTCAGCGATCAGCGCCGTCAGCATCTGCTGTTCGGCGCGGCATTTGCGCTGGCGCTGCTGTGGCTGGTGCGTCGCGATTTCGACTCCGGGTTGTCTTACCACCTGCTGGGCATGACGACGGTGACCTTGCTGCTCGATTGGCCGTTGGCCGTCCTGGTCGGTTTTATTGCGCAGTTGGGGATGTTGGTCTTGGGGCTGCAAGACCTGGCTGCGCTGGGGGTGAACGGGCTGTTGCTGGTGCTAATCCCGGTCACCGTCACCGAGGTTTGCGCCCTGCGAGTCGAGCGCACGCAGCCGCGCAACCTGTTTGTGTACATCTTCTTCAGCGGTTTTTTCCCGGCGGCATTGGCCGCCTTGCTGTGCATTCTCGTGGGGCTGGGCGTGCTGTGGCTCGATGGACTGTTCCCGATGCCGCCCTGGCTTGGGGATTTTGTCGGCTACCTCTGGCTGGTGATCTTTCCCGAGGCGTTTATCAACGGTGTAGTGATCGCCGCGTTGGTGGTGTTCTGCCCGGATTGGTTGGAAACCTTCAATCGCTCGCGCTACCTGTCGGCCCCTTGGAAGGATGACAGCCCACCACGCTGATTGGGCCGGCTTCAGCAGGTCGCTCGGCGCGCGCGTGCAGCGCAGCCAGCTTGAGCGTGAGGCCGAAGACTTGGCCGCGCAGCTGCAGTTTCTCGCCGACAATCTGGATGATCCGCGCGATGACAGCGGGATGCGCCTTTGCTGCGCGGTTAGCAGGCCGTTGAAAAATGTAGCGAGCGAAGGTTAGTGCCGTGTCAATCATGAAATGTCGGAGCATTGTAGGGTGGGTTAGCGGCGCCAACCTCCGAGCGTTCAGGTCGCGCTATCGTGGCGCGCCGCGTAACCCACCAGGCGATAGGCCTGCGTCGCGCCGATGGTGGGTTACGGCGCAACGGATCTTGCGGGCTCATCGCTATCGGTAGCATGCGTCTAACCCACCCTACAGGGATCGCGCGATTCACCAATATTTAAGCGTTGTCGTGACACTAGTGCTCGCGGGGCGGCAGCTCCCCGGAGAACAGGTCGTCTTCCAGGTTGTCGCCGGGGATGGCGTGCTCTTCAGACGCCCAGGCGCCCAGGTCGATCAACTTGCAGCGCTCCGAACAGAAGGGCCGGTTTGGGCTTTGTGGGCCCCATTCAACAGGTGCGCCGCACGTTGGGCAGGCTACGGTAGTCGGGGTGCTCATGGTTGGCCTCCACGTAGGGTCAGGTAGAAGTGGTGCAGGCGCTTGACCTCGGCCTGCAGCCAGGGCAGGTCGCGATCATTCACCAGCACATCGTCGGCATGGCGCAAGCGCTCCTCGCGGCTGGCTTGCACCTTGAGGATCGCCTGCACTTGTTCGGCCGAGGTGTGGTCGCGCTGCATGGTGCGTTGTACTTGCAGCTGTTCGGGGGCGTCGACCACCAGCACGCGCTGGGTCAGTCTGTACTGACCGGACTCGATCAGCAGTGGCGACACCAGAATGGCGTAGGGCGACTCGGCACGCGCCAGGTACTGCATGATTTCCTGGCCGATCAGGGGGTGCAGCAGGGCTTCCAGCCAGCGGCGCTCGTCGGCATCGGTAAACACCCGCGCCCGCAGCGCCGCACGGTCCAGTTGGCCATCGGCTTGCAGTACCTCGCTGCCAAAGTGCTCGGCGATTTTCGCCAGCGCTGGTCGCCCGGGCTCGACCACCCAGCGGGCGGCATGATCGGCGTCCACCAAGTGCACGCCCTGTTCGACGAAGTACTGGGCGACGGCGCTCTTGCCGCTGCCAATGCCGCCCGTCAGGCCAAGAATCCAGGGTTTAGTCACAGCGATGGGTTTCCTCGGGCATTCTAAAGCCCGGAACGCCGTACTCTGTGAGTGGTTGCCGGTCCGGGCTTATCTAAAGCCTGCAATCTGCAGGTAGGTCCCGGTTATTTGATCACCCCAGAGCAGAGCAATCCAGCCGGCTATCGCCAGATAGGGACCAAAGGGGATCGGTGTGCTGCTTTCTGCGTTGCGCAGACGCAGCATGATCAATCCAAGAATGGCGCCAACCAACGACGACAAGAGAATGGTCAGCGGCAACACCTGCCAGCCGCCCCAGGCGCCGAGCATGGCCAAAAGCTTGAAATCGCCGTAGCCCATACCTTCCTTGCCGGTTACCAGTTTGAACAGCCAGTACACCGACCACAAGCTCAAATAACCAGCCACTGCGCCCCAGACAGCATCCCCCAGGCTGGCGTACAGCCCGAAGTAATTGGCGATCAGCCCGAGCCACAGCAGCGGCAGTACCAGCGCATCCGGCAGCAACTGGTGATCGGCGTCGATCAGGCTCATCGCCAGCAAGCCCCAGGTCAGCAGCAGCATGCCAGCGGTTTGCCAGCTGAAGCCGAAGTGCCAGGCGACATAAGCCGACAGCAGGCCACAGGCCAGTTCCACCAAGGGGTAGCGTTTGCTGATGGGAGTCTTGCAACTGGAGCATCTGCCGCGCAGCGCCAGAAAACTCAGCAGCGGGATATTTTCCCAGGGGCGAATCTCGTGGCCGCACTGCGGGCATTGCGAATTGGGCAAAATCAGGTTGAAGGTGGCCTGCTGGGGTTCGCTGGGGAGCGCAAGAATTTCACGCGCCTGAGTCTTCCAGTCACGCTCCAACATCAGTGGCAGGCGATAAACCACTACGTTGAGAAAACTGCCAATCAACAGCCCAAGAATCAGGCAGCAAAAAACGAAGGCCGGCAAGCTGCCGGCCAGAATTTCTAGGGTCATGAGTTAGCCGACCACCGCGCCCAGTTGGAAGATCGGCAGGTACATAGCCACGATCAGGCCGCCAACCAATACCCCGAGCACCGACATGATCATTGGTTCCATAAGCGTGGTCAGGTTGTCTACCGCGTTGTCCACTTCGTCTTCGTAAAAACCCGCAACCTTGTCCAGCATCTCATCCAGTGAGCCAGACTCTTCACCAATGGCCGTCATTTGCACGGCCATGCTCGGAAAGATACCGGTGGTGCGCATCGAGAAGTTCAACTGGGTACCGGAAGAAACATCGTTGCGGATTTTATGCACGGCATTTCTGAACACCACGTTGCCGGTAGCCCCGGCCACCGACTCGAGGGCATCGACCAGTGGCACACCTGCGGCGAAGGTAGTGGCAAGAGTCCGCGCATAACGCGCGACAACTGCCTTGTACAAAATGTCGCCCACAATAGGCGCCTTGAGCAGGGTGCGGTCGAGGAAATCGCGGAATTTCTCCGAGCGTTTGTGGGCCTCTTTAAAGGTGAAGGCGATGGCAAAGATGCCAATGACAAACAGGAACCACCACTCCTGCAGGCCGCGGGACATATTCACTACCACCTGAGTGAAGGCCGGTAGTTCGGCGCCGAAGCCTGCAAACACACTTTCAAACTGCGGAACGACCTTGATCAGCAAAATCGCCGTAACGATCACCGCCACCACGATGACCGATATGGGGTAGGTCATGGCTTTTTTGATTTTGGCCTTGAGAGCTTCGGTTTTTTCTTTGTAGGTGGCTATTCGATCCAGCAAGGTTTCCAGTGCGCCGGATTGCTCGCCCGAGTCGACCAGGTTGCAATACAGGTCGTCGAAGTACTGCGGCTTCTTGCGTAGCGAGGCGGCGAAGCTATTGCCTGCCGCAACCTCCTGCTTAACCTCGTCGACCAGCTTGCGCATGTTGGGGTTTTCGAAGCCTTCGCCGATGATGTCGAAGGACTGCAGCAGCGGCACCCCGGCTTTCATCATGGTCGCCATCTGCCGGGTAAACAGGGCGATGTCGAGGGGCTTGATCTTCTTCCCTGCGCTAAATAGCGATACAGGCTTTTTGCGCACCTTGGTCGGGTTGATGCCCTGTTTGCGCAGCTGGGCCTTGATCAAGGCGGGGGATTGCCCCGATAGCTCGCCCTTGATTGTGCCGCCTTTCTTGTCTTTGCCTTCCCAGGTAAACACACTGGTTTTTAGAGCTTTGGCCGCCATCGGTTAGTCCTTTGTCACGCGGTTCACTTCTTCGAGGCTGGTGATGCCTTGCATGGCCTTCAGCAATGCTGAGGTGCGCAGGTCATTAAAGCCGTCTTTGCGCATTTGCGCGGAGATATCAATGGAGTTGCCTTCTTCCATGATAATCCGCTGCAGGGCAGGCGTGTTTTTAACCACTTCATAAATCCCGACACGGCCTTTGTAGCCGCCGTTGCAGTTTTCGCAGCCGGCCGGGGTATGCCCATAAATCTTGAAAGTACCGATCTTGTCTTCCGGGAACCCTTCTTCAAGCAGTGCTTCGCGCGGGATCTGCACTTCCTTCTTGCAGTGGCTACACAATTTGCGTGCCAAGCGCTGGGCGATGATCAGGTTGACCGAGGTGGCGATGTTGAACGAGGGCACGCCCATGTTGCGCAGGCGCGTCAGAGTCTCCGCGGCGCTATTGGTGTGCAGGGTGGACATCACCATATGCCCGGTCTGGGCCGCCTTGATCGCGATGGAGGCGGTATCCAGGTCGCGAATCTCGCCGACCATGATGATGTCCGGGTCCTGGCGCAGGAAGGATTTCAAGGCTGCGGTGAAGTCCATCCCGTGCTTGGGGTTGACGTTGACCTGATTGATACCTTCCAGGTTGATTTCCACCGGGTCCTCGGCGGTCGAGATATTCACATCCACGGTATTGAGAATGTTCAGGCCGGTGTACAGCGACACCGTCTTGCCCGAGCCGGTCGGCCCGGTCACCAGGATCATCCCTTGCGGTTGCTTGAGCGCCGCCATGTACAGGTCTTTCTGGTTCGGCTCATAGCCCAGCGCATCGATGCCCATTTGTGCGCTGGAAGGGTCGAGAATCCGCATCACGATCTTTTCGCCCCACAAGGTCGGGCAGCTGCTGACGCGGAAGTCGATGGATTTGCTTTTCGAGATGCGCATCTTGATCCGGCCATCCTGCGGCTTGCGTCGCTCGGAAATATCCAGCGCCGCCATCACCTTGAGGCGCGCGGAGATGCGCGGTGCTAACTGGATTGGAGGCCGCGCGATTTCATGCAGAATACCGTCGGTGCGAAAGCGCACCCGGTAGGTTGCCTCGTAAGGCTCGAAGTGCAGGTCCGATGAGCCACCCTTGATGGCATCGAGCAGCATCTTGTTGACGAAGCGCACCACCGGCGCATCGTCGGAGTCCTGCGTGGCGTCTTCCTTTTGGTTGTCATCCACTGCCTCGACATCCAGTCCGTCGAGGTCGACATCGGCCAAATCTTCCATGCCGCTGGTGCCGGCATCGAAGAATTTGTCGAGGGCCTCGCCCAGTTTGTCGTCCTCGACCAGCAGCGCTTCGGTGCTGATGCCGGTGCTGAACTGGATGTCGGTGACCGCCTGGTGGTTGGTCGGGTCGGACAGCGCAACGAACAGTTTGTTGCCGCGCCGATACAGTGGCAATACGCGATGCTGGCGACAGAGTTTTTCGCTGACCAGGTCGTGTGGCTGGCTGTCTTTGTCGATGGCCTTGAGGTCGCACAGCGGCACGCCGAACTGCTCGGAGGCGATTTCCGCCACGGCCCGGCTACTGGCCAGTTTGTTCTGCACCAGATAGGACACCAGCGGGATCTTGTTGCGCAACGCCTGGGCCTGGGCCTGAGCAGCGGCGCGTTCATCCAGCAACTCGGCGTTGACTAATTGTCGAGCTAGGCCGGTCAGGTTGGGGGCTTCGTTCATTACGCTCTTCTAATTAAATGGAGGCGGATGCTGCAGATTTATAGCCTAATAACTCGCTAAGCCCAAGTACGGCATCTGTGCCTGACAAAAAATGTCAGTTGTTGCCGTGATGGGGTTCTGGAAGCTGCGATTGGTGCTGGCAAAACACTAGGATTGCAAGCTTTGTAGAGTTGGCACGGCATCTGCTTTGTTTGGTGTCAGGTCGCTGACCTTAACTACAACAGGAGCTTGTCCATGAAGTCTCTCAAGAAGCAAAAAGGTTTTACCCTGATCGAGTTGATGATCGTGATCGCGATCATCGGCATTCTCGCCGCCATCGCTATTCCGCAGTTCAACGAGTATCGCGCCAAGGCGAACGATACTTCCGCAGTGGCTGATGCCAAGAACGGTATTACCGCTATTATTTCGTCGCTGAAGTAAGTTAGAGCCTAGGAGGCGTAAAATGAAAAAGATTACTCTGTTGCTTGCGGGTTTGATGGTTTCTGGCGCGGCTTCTGCTGTGCAGCTGACTGCGCCCAGTGGTTTAGTTACTACAACAGGTGCTTGCGCAACCTTGTTGAATGAGGATGTTGCGATCAATCTGACTAGTAACGTTGTAGCTGGTGTTGCTTGTAGTGCCACCCGGATCGCTATTTCAACATGTCATACTGCAGGCCGTACCGCGAGCCGCACTGCGCCGGTGACAACCTGCACCGATCCGCTGGATAACACAACGTGTACAACTGCTAACGTTACAGTAACTGGCCCTGCAATGGCAGGCGCTAGCACTGCGCGCGGTACGGTTACATCTGCTTATCCAGCAGGTCTCTGTACCGCTGTAACCGCTGAGACTGCAGCCGGTCTTCTGTAGTTGGTATTTTGAGTGTGGGGAAGGGGAGGGGAGGGGATCTCCCCTTTTTTACTTGATGTGGAAAAATTGGCGTGGAATTAGTATTATTTATAGACCTTCTTGAGTAAAGCTCAATTTTACTGGTTTTAAGAAGGTCGCAGCTAATCTCGGGTTGCGATTTTACTTTACCTTTCAATAAGTTTCTGCGGGCGCTAATGTTGTATTTCTCTGATTTTATAACCAGTATTCGCTTGGCCTTGCGCGCCCGCTATTTATGGCTGGCCGGCTGTTCGTTGTTGGTTCTGGCGTCGGCCGCACTGCTGGCGGCCCAGTTCAGTGGTCGCCAGTCGGCTACCGTGGCGCTGGATGTTGGCCTGTCGGTCATGCGTTTGCTGTTGCCGTTGGTGCTAGTGCTGATGTCCCAGGAGCTGCTCTCTCGCGAGTTCGATCGGCGCTATTTTCTCAATTCCCTGACCTATCCGCGTCCACGGCATAGCTTGCTGCTGGGGCGTTTTCTTGCTGTTAGCGCCTTGACCTTAGGGTTGCTGCTGGTGATGGCGCTTTTATTGGGGGTTGTGGTCGGACTGGTGGGCCAGGGCTACGAGCAGGGCACGCCGGTGGCGCTGGGTCTGCACTATCTGGTGACCATTGCTTTTATCGGGGTGGACCTGCTGCTCCTTACCGCGCTGGCCTGCCTGCTCGCCGTGGTCGCTTCGACCCCCAGTTTCGTCTTGATCGGTACTTTCGGTTTTATGCTGGTGGCGCGTTCCTTCGCCGCCATTATCGAATTGCTCAGTCGTGATGCCTCAGTGGTTGGTTATGCCGAGAGCTACCGCGTCAGCCTCGGTGTGCTCGGCTATCTGCTGCCGGATCTCGGTGCGCTGGATGTGCGCATGGTCACGCTCTACGGCACTATGGACTTCCTACCCACCGACTGGCCCTGGCTGTTGCTCTCCAGTCTGGCTTATATAGTCGCCTTGCTGGCTCTGGCCGTTTGGGCGCTGCAACGCAAACGGTTTGCCTGATATGCGCACCAGCTATGTTCCCCTGTCGCTGGCCCTGCTGGGGTTTGCCGCGTTTGCCGGCATCGCCTTCTGGCGCGCCCAGCAACCGTTGTTGGTCGAACAGCCACAAGTGCAGGGTCGCGTGGTGATTGCCGCTCCAATCCTGTTGGCGCTCTACGGCGGCGATCGCTTCCTTGCCGCCGACCTGGAAACGATGCGCCTAGCCGCTACAGGCATGCAGGATGGCCAGACTGATGCCAACTACCTGATCCGCGCTCAGCAGGTCGTCGCGCAACTGAATGCCTGCCATGAAGACAACTATTACCTGGCCAACGGCTTGCTCACCTGGGGTGGTGCGGTCGACGAGGGTAATCAGGTGCTGCGTGCGGCGGTGCAGTGTCGTACTTGGGATTTCATTCCAGCTTTCTTCTATGGCGTCAACCAGGCGTTCTTCCAACACGACATCGCCGAGGCGCAGCGGGTACTTGAACTGGGTGCGCAGCGCTCGTCGGCAAATGCCGCAGGCTTGCGTAAGTTGGCGGTGATGCTGCGGGCGGAAACCTTCGCCGATGAGCAGCTGGCCCTGGATTACCTGACCCAGCAGCGCGACGCCGCTAGCGACCCCAAGCTGCGCGGCATGCTCGACAAACGCGTCGTGCGCTTGCAAGGTCTGCTCGCCCTGCGCGAGGCGCAGCGTCGCTTCGAGGCGAAAAACGGTGCGCTGACTAGTCTGGAACAATTGATCGATTCCGGTTTATTGCCGGCCTTACCGGATGACCCGCTCAGGCTCGGCTACGAGTTGCGCGAGGGGCGCATCATCTTGAAAAAAATGAAGATCGCCGGCATGGAGGATCAGTCGTGAGTGCGGCACTGGAGTTTCATGGCGTCAGTCAGACCTTTAGGGTCAAGGGCAAGTCGGTGCAGGCACTGCGCGAGGTCAGCTTCGACTTGGCCGAGGGCGAGGTATTTGGCTTCGTCGGGCCCAACGGTGCTGGCAAGTCCACTACCATCAAGATCATGCTCGACCTGATCAACGACTATTCGGGCGAGGTGACGCTCTACGGCATGTCGTCGCGTAATCCTAAAGCGCGTGCAGGTATCGCGTACGTGCCTGAGTCTCCCGCACTTTACGAGCAGTTCACCCCGTTGGAAATCCTGCGCATGGGTCTGTCCATGTACGGCATCAAGCGCAAGGATGCCGACGCCTGGTGCCTGCACTGGCTGGAGCGCTTCTCCATTGCTGCTGTAGCCAAGCGACGCATCCGTGAGCTGTCCAAGGGCACTGCGCAGCGTGTGGCCTTGGCCCATGCTATGGTGGTGCAGCCCAAGCTTTTGATCCTCGATGAGCCGTTGTCCGGGCTCGATCCCGTCGGGCGCAAGGATGTGGTGGATATCCTCACCGAGTACAAACACCAGGGCGGGGCGATCTTCTTCACCTCCCATGTGCTGCACGATGTCGAGCGTATTGCCGACCGCTTCGGTTTTATCAATAAAGGCGAGTTGCTGACCGTGCGCTCGCCTCGCGAGCTGGCGGCCGAGCGGGCCGATCATATGATCGTGCGTTATAACGCCGAGCAACCCATCGCTGCGGGTGCTGTTCAGTTACGTGAGGGTGAATACGAGTGCGAGGTGACGCAGGCTGACCTGCCCGCCTTTATTGCGCAGTTGAATCAACTGGGCGGGCATCTGCTGACAGTGAAGCCCTCGGTATCGCTGGAATCCGTGTTCTTCAAGATTCTCGAAGAGGCGGCGCACAAGGTCAATTCCCCAGAGCATTCTGCGCTTGTGTCGCGCCCCGGCGTGCCTGCGTAGGACCGTAGGGTGGAATCCCCGAAGGGGCTTCCGCCGCTTGCCGCGAGCCGTGCAATGGTCCTGCTGCGGTTATAAACAAACGCCTCGCCTGGTGCGGGGCGTTTGTTATTGTGCGGCGGGCGACGGATTACGCCGTTGTGCGGCTAATCCATCCTACGGTTCGGCTCGCCAACTTAGCCGCCTCGACAAACCTATGGGGGGGCTCCAAGTTCTGGTGCTTACCAGCGTTGCGGGAGGCTTCTTGATGTATGAAATACCCGAAGGATTTCTACCGCCTGGTGGTTGACGCGATAGGGGATCAGGTAACGAGAGTCGAGCACCACCAACTCGCGGGTGCCGGGAACTCGGCCGGGGCGTCCAAGACCAGGTTGCAGCTTAAGCAGGGCGACGGCGGCAAGGATTCGTGACGCGGTTCGCTGTGCTGCGTGTGGGTCTTCAACTGCAATGAAATCGATTTCTTCGTCCAGGTTACGCAAGGCTGTCCGTAGCCACTTAATCTGCACTCACGCCCCACTTGTTGCGCAGGGCTTCGACTTCGCCGGGGCTTGCGAAGTCGCCTTTATCAGCTTCATCTAGTGCGGTTTTTATTTCCCCGATCTGCCATTCGTTCAGCTCGATGTACTCGCGAATAGCTTCGGCGGCCAGAAAAGACCTGCTTCTGTTGGTCGAGCCGGCCAGAGCATCCAGGCGGGCCTTGGTGTCTTCTTCCAGGCGGATGGTCATCGTGGTGGACATGTTGGCTCCAGCTTGTGCTTGCATGTGTACAGGCTAGCACACAAGCGATCTTGCATATGAGCCATGGTCTGGCGAACTGTCATCGCGTGGTTCGACGGATTACGCTGCTGCGCGGCTAATCCATCCTACGGGTGACTGCGGTGTGGCGTGTGCGGGGTGGCTTCGCGTAGGCGGCGGTTATCACGAAGCATCAACTCACTTACAGACTCAAACGCATCGACAAATCCACCGCCTTGACGTCTTTAGTCAACGTACCGATCGAGATGTAATCCACGCCGGTCTCGGCAATCGCCCGCAATGTGCTCTCGTTGACTCCGCCCGAGGCTTCCAGCTTGGCGCGGCCCTGGGTCAGGGCGACGGCGCGGCGCATGTCGTCGAGTGACAATTCGTCGAGCATGACGATGTCGGCGCCGGCCGCCAGGGCTTGTTGCAGTTCTTCCAGGCTTTCCACTTCGACTTCCACCGGTTTGCCGGGGGCGATGTGGTGGGCGGCTTTTACCGCTTGGGCGATGCCGCCGCAGGCGGCGATATGGTTTTCCTTGATCAGGAAGGCGTCATACAGGCCGATTCGGTGGTTGTGGCAGCCGCCGCAGGTGACCGCATATTTCTGCGCCAGACGCAGGCCGGGCAGGGTCTTGCGGGTGTCGAGCAGTTTGACCGCGGTGTCGTGCACCAGGTCGGCGTAATGCTGGCAGCGGGTAGCGACGGCAGACAGTGTCTGCAGGAAGTTCAGTGCGCTGCGCTCGCCGCTGAGCAGGGCGCGGGCCGGGCCTTCGAGGTGAAACAGGGGCTGGTTGGGCGTCACGCGTTCGCCATCGCGGACTTGCCAGTGCACAGTCACGCGCGAGTCGAGCTGGCGAAACACCGCATCGACCCAAGCCGTGCCGCAGATCACCGCGGCTTCGCGGGTAATCACGCTGGCTTGGGCCAGCCGCTCGGCAGGGATCAGCTGGGCGGTGATGTCGCCGCTGCCCATGTCCTCGGCCAGGGCGCGACGCACGTTGGCTTCGATTTCGGCGGTCAGGTTGGCGAGGATGAGGTTGGGCATGACGGGCTCCACTGTCTGAGTCGGGCGATTATAGGGATTGCCGACGACCGATGCAGCGAGATCGACAACAGTACTTGAGGTGCGAACGGAACTGCGGCTTTACCGGTGGCATGGGTGGTTGGGCGGCCGCTCTGGTTGGCGTCTGTCTCAGGAGGCCGCCTTCCGTGCATTCGTGCTATGCCATCGACCGTTGAGCAGGCCGCTGTGCTGCATCTGTGACCTGAGTCATGTATCGAGAAGATCTCGGCTGGGTGTGGAGCTGCGTCTCTCTATAATGCTTTTTTATAAAGTTGACGCCATGACTTTGACGTTACGGATGACGCTCATTGGCCGCTATGCAGCTCGGTTCGCCCAGGAGGGGCTACCTGCAGGAGACTCGCAATGAAGACTGATGCGAACGTGGTGCACCTGAACAAGGTGACCGCTGAGCTCTCGCCCACTTCGCCGGTAGGAAGACTGCCCGTGGCGCTCATTCAGGTGCGTGATAACGCTGCGCAGCGGCTCAAGCTGACGCTGCAGGCGCTGTTCGATAATGCCGACGACACGCTGTTCGACATGGCGGATCGGGCGACCAGCAATGCCGAGCAGAATGCCTTCTTCGAGGCCATGCGTGATTTGCGCTTGAAGCGTAAAAATATCGAACAGGGCTTCCTGCGTAACGTCTTGGCGTCCTTCGCCACCCTTAATCAATATGAGATCGGCAAGGCGCGGCCTCTGGATGCACTGTCGTTCGACAGCTTGTCGCTGGTACAGAACGATGAGCTGGAAGAGTCCGTGGCGATTGAGGTCATGGTCGCCAAGGTGATGAACCGTGCCAGCATGGCCTTGGGGCATCTGACCACACGACTGAATGCCATGGTCAGCAAGAAACTCGATGACAAGTCCAACCCCCTGGGGCCGGCCGTGCTCTGTGAACAGTTCCTGGAGGCGTGCAGCAGTCTGGGTGTGGAAATCAGGGTCAAGCTGATCATCCTCAAGCTGTTTGAAAAATATGTATTGGCCGACCTCGATCAGCTTTACGCCGAGGCCAATCAAGCCCTGACCGTCGCCGGCGTGCTGCCGGAGTTGAAGTCGACGCCGCTGCCGCGTAACCCTGGACGTGCGGTTAGCCCAGCGCGAGCTGCTGGCGCGGAGTCTCCGCCGCAGCTGGATGGCGGCGAGTACATGGACGAGGGTGTGCAGGAAGTCTTCGGCGCCCTGCAGGAATTGCTCTCGCAGGCGCGCGGCAGCGTTGCGCCGCGACGTAGTGCGCCGTCGGCCGATGCGCGGCCGATCTCCAGTGGCGATCTGATGCGCCTGCTCTCGCATATGCAGCAGCGTGCACCTGCCCAGCTGAGCGATGAGTTCGACCTGCGCGAACAGCTTGAACAGCTGCTCAGTCGCGCCAGCGCCAAGAGCGGCAAGGCGCGGGTGGTTGGCGAGGTGGATGAGGACGTCATCAACCTGGTGTCGATGCTGTTCGAGTTCATCCTCGACGACCGCACCCTGCCGGATTCGCTGAAAGCCTTGATCGGGCGCTTGCAGATTCCGATGCTCAAGGTGGCCGTGCTCGACAAGACCTTCTTCAGTCGCGGCAGCCACCCCGCGCGTCGTTTGCTCAATGAAATTGCCTCGGCCGCTCTCGGCTGGGGTGAGCAGGACGATACCCAGCGCGACAGCCTGTATCAGAAGATCGACAGCGTGGTGCAGCGTTTGCTCAACGACTTTGTCGATGATCCGCTGATTTTCTCCGAGTTACTGGCCGAGTTTCTCGCCTTTAGCGGGGACGAGCGGCGCCGTAGCGAGTTGCTCGAGCAGCGCACGCGCGATGCCGAGGAGGGCAGCGCCAAAGCCGAATTGGCCCGGCGCCAGGTCGAGCAGGCACTGAATGAGCGTCTGCTGGGCAAGAAGTTGCCGGAGGTGGTGGTGCGCCTGCTGCAAGAAGGCTGGAGCAAGGTGCTGATGCTCAGCTGTTTGAAGCACGGCGCGGAGTCGGCGCAGTGGCAGGCGGCGTTGGCCACCATGGATGACTTGATCTGGAGCGTGGCGCCGCACGATGACCCGCAAGCGCGCGTGCGTTTGCTTGAACTGGTACCTGGAATGCTCAAGGCGCTGCGCGAAGGCATGGCCGGCGCGGCGTTCGATCCGTTCGTCAGCAGTAGTTTCTTCAATCAGCTGGAGGCCTTGCATGTGCAAGCTTTCCAGCGCTTCAAGCGAGATCTGGTCGAAGCTGAAAAGCCGGCTGCGAGTGAGATTGAGGCTCAACAGCCTGCCAGCCTGGCTGAGGCTGGGATCGACTTGCCGCTACTCGAGCTACCTCCGGCCGACGAGTCGGAAGCGCCCGCCATGGTCGAGGTGGTCGAAGAAATCGTCCTCTTGGTGCCGGGTGAAAGCCGCGAGGCTGAAGTCTGTCTGGCGGATGACGACGAAGCCCTGCTGCGGGTGGACAACCTGCGGGTCGGCAGTTGGGTCGAGTTTCAGGAAGACGAAGAGCACAAGCTGCGCTGCAAACTGGCCGCGGTGATCAAGCCGACCGGCAAGTTTATTTTCGTCAACCGGACCGGCATGAAGGTGCTGGAGAAGACCCGGATGGGCCTGGCTGTGGAGTTTCGCCGCAATGCCATCCGCTTGCTCGACGATGCACTGCTGTTCGACCGCGCCCTGGAGTCGGTGATTGGCAACCTGCGCCGACTCAAGGGCGTCTGACTCGGTTGCAGCTGCGCAAATTTCGGCTACAGACAAAAGCTCGCGAAGGAGCGGTTCCAAAATAAAGTCTCTTCGAGGCAGAACCGCGGTTGGCAGGCAAGCGCAGCAGCCATGTAGGCTGGGTTAGCGGCGCATGTTAGCGGCGTGTCAGCGACAGAATGCTTCGAGCGCCGCGTAACCCAGCAAGGCATCATCGCTTTCACCGGCCAATGCTGGGTTACGTCGCTTCGGATTCGGCTGCTTGACCGGATCACCGCGCAGGCGTCTCACCCAGCTTGCGACTCCGATGGATATTTCTGATAGGGCACAGGAGCAAGCCCGCGGCTGCAGGTTTTTGCCCAGGTGTTTCCTGCAACGGCTGCCACCGGCCTGACCAAGAGCCTTCCACGAGGCTTACGGGTGGGTAAGGCTGGGCTCGCTGGCAGGGGCTGGCAAGCAACCCTTGGCCCAGTTGCTCGGCTACTCTAGAGTGGAGGCTCATTCAAGGAGCCGCTATGCAACTGGATGTCACCAGTGGTTGGTGTCAAGGCGTTCGCCATTGCCCTTCACCTAACTTCAATGCACGCCCGCAGGGGGAGGTCTCTCTGCTGGTGATCCATAACATCAGTCTGCCGCCGGGGCAGTTCGGCACTGGCAAGGTTCAAGAGTTCTTCCTGAATCGCCTGGCTGCCGACGAACACCCTTATTTTGCCGAGATCGCGACCCTGCAGGTGTCGGCGCATTTTCTGATCGAGCGAGATGGCGCCGTTACCCAGTTCGTCTCCTGCAGCGAGCGCGCCTGGCATGCTGGGCAATCCTGCTTCGCCGGGCGAGAGAACTGCAACGACTTCTCCCTTGGCATCGAGCTGGAAGGCACCGATGAGCTGCCGTTCAGCGACGCGCAATACACCGCCCTGGCGGAACTGGTCGGCGAGTTGCAGGGCGCGTATCCGGCACTGACCCAAGAGCGTATCTGCGGGCACAGTGACATCGCCCCGGCGCGCAAGACGGACCCCGGTCCGGCGTTCGATTGGCAGCGCTTGCGCACCGCGTTGATCAATACAAAGGAGGGTTTATGAGCTTTCTGGTGTTACTGCTGGTGCTCTGGGTCGAGAAGTTTTCCGCATGGCGCAGCGCAATCCAGCAGGACGGCCCCTGGCTGCGACTGCTGGCCAAAGCCGAACGGCAAGCGGACTTTATCGAGAGTCCGTGGCTGGTGATGGTGTTGATGGTGGGGTTGCCGCTGCTGGCGTTGGCGTTGGTGTTGACTCTGCTGGAACCTGTGGCCTACGGCTGGCTGGCATTGCCGGTGCATTTGCTGGTGCTGATTTACAGCCTGGGGCGCGGTGACCTGCTGGCGTCGCTCGGGCCGTTTCGCGACAGCTGGCGCCGTGGCGATGGCGAGGCGGCGTACATCGTGGCGCGTCGCGACCTGGCCGTCGAGGCCGAGGAAGAAGGCGCGCTGCTGAAGAGTGTGCAGGGCTATTTGCTGTGGCAGGCCTACCAGGGTTTGTTTGCCGTTATTTTCTGGTATGCGCTGCTGGGGCCTCTGGCTGCCTTGGCTTACCGGCTGCTGGCCCTGATGGCCGAACATGCCGAGCAGGAGGTCATCCGCGAGCGCGCGGTGCAACTGCGGCATGCCTTCGACTGGTTGCCGGTGCGCATGCTGGCGGCGAGTTTTGCTTTGGTCGGCAACTTCGTCGCGGTCAGCCGTGCCTTGCTGCATGAGTTGTTGAGCTGGGATATTTCTGCGGCGCAGTTGGTGATCAATGTCGGCCGTGCGGCCAACGATACACCCGAGCCGGTGATCGGCGAGGCGGGCGTCAGCAGCCTGGATGGCCTATGGCAGTTGCTGGTGCGCGCCGCGGTGCTCTGGTACACGGTATTTGCTCTGTGGGCGCTGTTCTTTTAGCAGGCCGTTGAAAAACTACCTAGGTTGCCGATACGGCGTTTAAAGCAGCCTGTCAGACCTAGTGTTGGGTGGTCCGCTCAGCCCATGACCGCAGCCCGTAAGTAGGGCGACGAGTGCGGCTTACCGGCTGCGCCACTCAGTCCCATAGCCAGGCGGCGCCGCGCACGCCGCTGGAGTCGCCGTGCTTGGCCGGCAGCAGGCGGGTGTTGACCTGGTCGGAAAACACATAGCGTTGTAGCAGCGGCGGTACTTGGGCATACAGCGCGGCAATATTCGACAGGCCGCCGCCGAGCACTATGACGTGCGGATCGAGCAGGTTGATCACCGATGCCAGACCGCGGGCCAGCTGATCGCAATACAGCGCCACGGCCTGCAGGGCAGCCGGGTCGCCGGTGTTGGCAGCGGCGACTATGCCGCTGGCGTCCAGCTGCAAACCTCTGCGTGCGGCCCAGCCAGGGCCCGACAGAAAGGTCTCTATGCAGTCGTCTTGCCCGCAGTAGCAGCGCCGGCTCGGTCCATCGGCATGGCTTCGCCAGGGCAGCGGGTTGTGCCCCCATTCACCGGCAATTGCATTGGGCCCAGCGAGCAGTCGGCCGTGGATGACCAGGCCACCACCGACGCCGGTGCCGAGAATGACGCCGAATACACTATTTGCCCCAGCCCCGGCGCCATCACTGGCCTCGGACAGGGCGAGGCAGTCGGCGTCGTTGGCCAGCCGCAGCGGACGTTGCAGCAGCTGTTCCAAGTCGCCTTGCAGGTCATGGCCGATCAGGCAGGTGGAGTTGGCGTTCTTGATCCTTCCGTGATCCGGTGAGCGGTTGCCGGGGATGCCAATGCCGACGCTACCGCGCATGCCGAGTTCGCGTTCGGCGTGCTCAACCAGGCCGGCAATACTCGCCAGGGTTTGCCGGTAATCGCCCTGCGGCGTGGCGACGCGCTGGCGCCAGCGTTGCTCGCCGTTGTCCAGGGCGATCAGCTCTATTTTGCTGCCGCCGAGGTCGATACCGAGGCGTAAAGAACCGTGCATGCTTAACCTTTAGTTACAGAGATTGGTGCCGATAGCGGGTATATAAGCATGCCGTGCTCGACAAATGCTCTGTGCGTATTGCCTGCGCTGATTTGCCAGTATTTCTCATGCTGATTCGAGCGCCTTTGGTCAAGCGCCAAGGGACGTCCAGGCCTTAGCCTGAGATGCTCGGCGGCCGACCTCGAAACGTTACACCACAATAATTATTAGGACGGGAGACGTCTTGTGAAGAGCGTGTTGTATCCGGCTATCGCGTTAATGAACCGTCTCAGCTTCGGCATGAAGTTCAGCTTGATCAGCGTCTTGTTTTTTCTGCCGATGCTGGTCACCAACTTCTACCTGGTGCGCGACTCCTATCGGCAGTTCGTCAGTACCCAGGCGGCATTGGAAAGCCTCGACCTGCTGGGTGAGACGCTCTCCCTGCGCCGCGACCTGGAAAGCTACGCCGACCTGGTACAGATCAATGCGGTGATTGGTCAGTCAGGTAATGCGGGCGATCTGGAAAGTCGCCTGGAGCAGCTGCAGCGCGCCTTGGGTGAGACCCTAAAAGGCTTACAGCCGGTCGCGCACGAGGCCGAACAGGTCGAAGAGTTCGCCAGCAAGCGCGACGAAATGATCGGCAAACTGCAAGCAGTGCAGAGCGAAACATCCTTGCAGGGAAAATCCGCGATAGCCGAAAAGCTGTTGGGCAGCTCGCAGGTCTTTATCAAACTGGTCGCCAGCCAGGCGGGCTTGAGTCAGGATCGCCAGCGTGAAGTGCGGCAGATGACCGAACTGATCACCAGCGTTACTCCGATTATCACCGCTCCATTAAGTGAAGGGCGGGCAATAGGCGCCTACTCGCTGGCCCAGGGCTTTCTCAACTCGGCAGCTAGTACCCAGTTCGATGAGCTGCTGCTGGAGCTGGAAAAGCTGCATGCCGAATACGGCTTGAACCTGCAAGAAGCCCTGAACAGCAGCCCGGCGGCTCGTGCCGCCTTGGAACGCCTGGCCACTGCCAGTCAGGCCACCCTGAAGGACAGCGCTGCGTTGTTCGAAGACAAGGTGGTGATCGCCGATACCCTGGACATGCCGTGGAATCAGTTCTACGACGAAGTCACTGAGGTGATGGGCAAGACCTACGAGTTCAACGACGCGGTGCTGGTGTTCCTCGATCAACAACTGCAGGCGCGTCTGCAGGAAAACCGCGAGCAGATGCTGCTGCTGGTGGTCGCGCTGGTGGTGGTGTTCCTGCTGATCGTCTACCTCTATAGCGGCTTCTACGTGTCGACCCGCACCACCCTGAAGAGCCTGGGCCAGGTCATGAATAAAGTGGCGGCCGGCGACATGACCGTGAGCTTCAAGCCGCAGAGTCGCGATGAGCTGGGCGAGTTGGGCGAGGTATTCAATCAAACCGTGGTGAAGATTCACGACCTGATCGAGCGCGTCGGTCAGACCGTCACCGAGGTCGAGCGCCAGGCCGACCGCGTGGAAGTGGTCTCTGGTGAGAGCAATCAGGCGGTCGCCGGTCAGCGCAGCCAGATCGAGCAGGTGGCGACGGCGATGAATCAGATGTCTGCCACCGCCCAGGAGGTCGCGCGCAGCGCCGCCGCGGCAGTCAACAGCGCGCAGAGCGTCAATCAGGAAACCGTCAACGGGCGTGTCCTGGTCGAAGCTCAGGTCGGCAGCATCCAGCGGCTGGCTGGTGAGATCGACCAGTCGGTGGAGGTGATCAATCAACTGGCCAGTGATAGCGCTTCGATCAGTCAGGTGCTGGACGTGATCAAGGGCATCGCCGAGCAGACCAACTTGTTGGCGCTGAATGCCGCCATCGAAGCGGCGCGGGCCGGCGAGCAGGGCCGCGGCTTTGCCGTGGTGGCCGACGAGGTGCGCAACCTGGCCAAGCGTACTCAGCAGTCCACCGAGCAGATCGAGGCGATGATCGACAAGCTGCAAGGGGGTGTCGGGGCGGCGGTGAAGACCATGAGCGTGAGTCATCAGATGGCTGACGGCACAGTTAGCGAGTCGGGCAAGGTGCAGCAGGCGCTGGAGAATATCCTCGGCGCGGTGGGCATGATCGTCGACCAGAGCCAGCAAATCGCCGCGGCCGCCGAGCAGCAAACGGCGGTGGCGCACGACATCGACCAGAATATCGTCGAGATCAACCATGCCGGTGAACGCACCGCCGAGGGTGCCAGCCAAACCGAACAGGCCAGTCGCGAGCTATCCGAGTTGGTGTCGCGCTTGAAGCAGCTGATTGGCGCGTTCCGCGTCTGAGGTTGCTTGTGCAGGCTCACGAGGCCCGCCATATGGCGGGCCTCATGCATTTTAAGGGGGCGCCGCTCGACGATTGTCGGCGGGGCCTTGGCCGCGACGCTGTGCTGTGGCCGCCTCGGCACGTAGCCCGGATGCAATCCGGGGCTTGTGCTGCAAACCCTGAGGGCTTCCGGATTGCCGCCGGGCTACGGCGGTGTGTCGAGGCGCCAGGCAAACAGCTCGGCGGCGTTACGGCTGCTGGCCGCGGCCAGCTCATCGGCTTCGAGACCCATCAACTGGGCTAGGGCGCTGCAGATGTCCGGCAGGTGTTCCGGGCTGTTGCGCTGCTGCGGGTGCATGGCCGGGGCCATGTCCGGGGCGTCGGTTTCCAGCACCACGGCGTCCAGCGGCAGTTGCGCCACCACCTTGCGTAGGCGCAGCGCCTGCGGCCAGGTCGGCGCGCCGCCGAGACCGAGCTTGAAGCCCAGCTTGAGGTACTCGCGCGCTTCCTCGGGGCTGCCGGCGAAGGCGTGGATGATGCCTGCGCGCTTGAGCCTGTAGCGTTTCAGCGTGGCAATGCTGGCGGCGTGGGCGCGACGCACATGCAGCAGGGCGGGCAGTTCGAACTCGGCGGCCAGCTTGAGTTGGGCCTCGAACAGCACCTGCTGGCGCTGGTGATCGAGGTTTTCCAGGTAATAGTCGAGGCCGAATTCGCCCACCGCGCACAGCTGAGGGTGGCCGGCCAGGCGTTGCAGCCAGTCGCGCAGCTCGCCCAGGTGTTCGGGTCGATGCTGCTGCAGATAGACCGGGTGCAGGCCGAAGGCGGCATGCAGGCTGGGCTCGCTCTGCACCAGGCGCCACAGGCGCTGCCAGTTACCCTGGTAGACGCCGAGCACCACCATGCGCTCGACCCCCAGGCCACGGCTGCGCTGCAGCAGCTCGTCGCGATCGGCGTCGAAGTCGGGGAAGTCGAGGTGCGTGTGGGTGTCGATCAGGCGCATGCTCGGATGATACGCCGACCGCTTGTTGTGCAGGAACCGCGGGCCGGCGATGGCCGCAGTTTTACCGTGGTTGGGCGTCGCGGCGATTCTTGAGGATACGCGGGATGGCTTCCACGCCGGGTTGGTAGTCGTCCTGCTCGAGGGCGCGCAGAACCCACTGCAGTACCCGCTCGGCAATCTGCTCATGTTGTTGGGAGATCGCATTGACCCGCAGCGGCATGAAATCCAGCAGCTGGGTATCGCCGAACGTGGCCAGGCGCAGCTCGGCTAAACCCTGCGGGGCATGTTGCTGCAGGGCATCGAAAACGCCCTGCAGCAGTACATAGGCCGTGGTGATCAGGGCGTCGGGCAGCGGCGCGTCGCGGTGCAGCAGGGCGTGCATCTGCCGGTAGCCGGATTCGCGGCTGAATTGCTCGGCATGGCTGACGCTGACGCTGCCCTGATAGCCGACCAAGGCTTCACGAAACCCCTGCTCGCGGGCCTGACTGATCGGCAGCTCCGCCCGGGCGCCAATCAGCGCGATATGCCGTGGCGCGGGCGTGAGCAGGCTGCGCGTCAGCAGCGCGCCGGCCTGGCGGTCGTCGCTGACCACCGAGCGGATGCGTGCGGGGTCGAGGGCACGGTCGACGGCGATCACCGGCACGCCGCTCTCGACCAGCTGCGGGTAAGCGGGGTCGCTTTGCGGCAGGCAGCTGGCGACGATCAAGGCATCGCAGCGCCGCGAGCGGAACAGCTCGAGCAGCTGGCGCTCGCTGTCCGGATCATCGTCGGAGCTGGCGATCAGCAGTTGGTAGCCGGCCGCGCGCGCGCGCTGCTCGAGCAACTTGGCCAGGCGTGCATAACTGGGGTTCTCCAGGTCGGGCAGGATAAAGCCCAGGCTGCGACTCTGCCCGCGGCGCAGTCCGGCGGCCTGAGGGTCGGGGCGATAGCCGTGGGCTTCGACGACCGCCTGCACCCGTGCCACGGTGGCAGGGCTTATCCGCCGTTGCACGGCCTGGCCGTTGATCACATAACTCGCGGTGGTGACGGAGACCCCTGCCAGGCGAGCTATATCGGAAAGCTTCAAGGTAATGGTCCTGAGCGGGGCGGCTGACGATCGGGCTTCAAGGATCGCCGATTATGGAGTAACGTGCCAGTTCTTGATGAAACGATTCAGCAAGCGGCTTTGTTAGCTATCCTTGTGGGTGGCTGGGGCCGCCTGCGTTAGCCCGCCTCACCTGCCAGAGGAGAACGTCATGCTCGAGTTGAATGCCGAACAGATCCAGATGGGCCGTAGAGCCACAGACAAACTGGCGGCGCTGGCGCTGCTCGCCGACGGCCTGGTCAGCGACGGCCTGGTGGCGCCCGGCTACCTGGGCGGCATGCTGACGCGCGAAGCACAAGGCTCGACCTACCTGGGGCAGGGCATCGCGATTCCCCACGGCACGCCGGAAACCCGTGATCAGGTGTTTCACACCGGGGTGCGCCTGATGCAGTTTCCCGACGGGGTCGACTGGGGCGACGGGCAGCGCGTGTACCTGGCGATTGCGATTGCCGCGCACTCCGACGAACACCTGCGCCTGCTGCAACTGCTGACCCGGGCCTTGGGCGAGGGCGATCTCAGCCAGGCGCTACGTGAGGCGCAGGATGCCGAGGCGATAGTCGCCTTGCTGCAGGGCGCGCCTCAGGAGCTGGCGCTGGACAGCCAGTTGATCGGCCTGGGCGTGGCGGCCGAAGATTTCGACGAGTTGCTCTGGCAAGGTGCGCGTCTGTTGAAGAAGGCCGGTTGTGCCAGTGCCGGCTTGGCCAACGGCCTGCTGCAGGGTGAGCCACTGCCGCTGGGGGACGGGCTCTGGTGGGTGCACAGTGAACAGGCCGTGCTGCGGCCCGGTCTGGCCTTCGTTACCCCGACCGAGCCGCTGCGCCTGAATGGTCAGAGGGTGAACGGCCTGTTCTGCCTGGCCAGTCTCGGCGAGGCGCACCGGCAGTTGCTCGAACGTCTCTGCGACCTGCTCATCGAAGGGCGCGGCGCGGCATTCAGCCAGGCCACCAGCAGCCGCACCGTGCTCGAGGCGCTGGGCGGCGATGTACCTGCCGACTGGCCGATGCGGCGGGTGACCTTGGCCAACACCCATGGTTTGCATGCGCGCCCGGCCAAGGCGCTGACCGAGATTGCCCAGGCGTTCGCCGGCGAGGTGCGCGTGCGCCTGGCCGGCGAGCCCGGGCGCGGGGTGTCGGTCAAGAGCCTGAGCAAGTTGCTCGCCCTGGGCGCCCAGCGTGGCCAGGAATTGGAGTTCAGCGCCGAGCCGGCCATCGCCGCCGATGCCCTGGCGGCACTGGAAGCCGCCGTGCAGTCGGGGCTGGGGGAAACCCTGGAACCTTTGCCGGCGTCCGCCGAACCGCCAGCGCTCAGCGTCGTGGCCGAACCTCGTCCCGAGCCCGGCGCGTCACCCAAGCTGCAAGCGCCGGTAGCGGGGGCTAGGCTGCAGGCGGTCGCCGCAGCGCCGGGTATCGCCATAGGTCCGGCCCTAGTGCGGGTGCCGCAGACCTTCGAGTATGCGCAGCATGGCCAGGGCCTGGTCGTCGAACGCCAGCGCCTGGCCACGGCGCTGGAGCAGGTGGACGCGGATATCCAGCGGCTGGTCGAGTCGAGCGACGACGTCAACGTGCGCGATATCTTCATCACCCACCAGGCGATGCTGCGCGATCCCGCCTTGCGCGAAGACGTCGAGGCGCACCTGGCCGAGGGGCTGGGCGCCGAAGCCGCCTGGCTGGCCGAGACCGAAGCCGCCGCGCAGCAGCAGGAGGCCTTGCATGATGCGCTGCTGGCCGAACGCGCCGCCGACTTGCGTGACATCGGCCGCCGCGTGCTGGCGCACCTCTGCGGCGTCGACAGCCTGAGCGAGCCGGATGAGCCCTACATCCTGGTGATGGACGAGGTGGCGCCCTCGGATGTCGCCAGCCTCAACCGTCGGCGCGTGGCCGGGATTCTCACCGCGCGCGGCGGGGCCACCGCACACAGCGCAATCATCGCCCGCGCGCTGGGCATTCCGGCGGTAGTGGGCGCCGGTGAGGCGGTGCTGGCCCTGGCGCAGCGCACCGAATTATTGCTCGATGGCGATCACGGCCTGGTGCGCGTCGCACCCGATCGGCAGACCCTGGAGCAGGCCGAGCGCGAACGCGAAGTCAGGCAACAGCGTCAACAGCGCGCGCATGCCGAACGCCTGCGCCCGGCGATCACCAGCGACGGCCACGCGGTCGAAATCGCGGCGAATATCGGTGCCAGCGACAAAACCGCCGAGGCCGTCGAGTTGGGCGCCGAAGGCATCGGCCTGCTGCGTACCGAGCTGGTGTTCATGGCGCACGCGCAGGCGCCGGACCAGGCGGCCCAGGAAGTCGAATACCGCCGTGTGCTGGCTGCCCTCGACGGCCGGCCGCTGGTGGTGCGCACCCTGGATGTCGGCGGCGACAAACCCTTGCCGTACTGGCCGATGCCGGCGGAGGAGAATCCTTTTCTCGGCGTGCGCGGCATTCGTCTGAGCCTGCAACGCCCGGAAATGCTCGAGGTCCAGCTGCGGGCCTTGTTGACCTCGGCCGAGGGCCGGCCGCTGCGGATCATGTTCCCCATGGTCGGCGGCGTCGAAGAGTGGCGGGCGGCGCGTGACATGGCGCTGCGCCTGCGCGAGGAGATCCCGGTCGCCGACCTGCAGCTGGGCATCATGGTCGAGGTGCCGTCGGCGGCCCTGCTGGCGCCGGTGCTGGCGCGCGAGGTGGACTTCTTCAGTATCGGCACCAACGACCTGACCCAATACACCCTGGCCATCGACCGCGGGCACCCGACCCTGTCGGCCCAGGCCGATGGTCTGCACCCGGCGGTGCTGCGCCTGATCGGCATGACCGTCGAGGCGGCGCATGCGCACGGCAAATGGGTCGGGGTGTGCGGCGAACTGGCCTGCGACATGCTCGCCGTGCCGCTGCTGGTCGGTCTTGGCGTGGACGAGTTGAGTGTCTCGGCGCGGGCCATTGCTCTGGTCAAGGCGCGCGTGCGCGAGCTCGACTTCCGCCACAGTCAGGCCTTGGCGCAGCAGGCCCTGGGCCTGGAAAGCGGCGCGGCGGTGCGCGCCCTGGTCGAGGAGACGCGCTGATGGCTCGCATCCTCACGCTGACCCTGAATCCGGCGCTGGACCTGACCGTGCGCCTCGAGCGCTTGCAGCCGGGCGCGGTCAACCGCAGCCAGGGCCTGAGCAGTCACGCCGCCGGCAAGGGTCTGAATGTGGCCCAGGTGCTGGCCGACCTCGGGCACAAGGTCACGGTCAGCGGCTTTCTCGGCGCGGCCAACCCGCAGGCGTTCGAGGCGCTGTTCGACCGACGGGGCTTCGTCGATGCCTTCGTCCGGGTGCCGGGAGAGACCCGCTGCAATATCAAGCTGGCCGAGGACGACGGGCGCATCACCGACCTCAACGGTCCGGGGCCGCGCGTCGAGGCACGCCACCAGGCCGAGCTGCTCGAGCGGCTCGAACAGATCGCCGTCGGCCATGACGCCGTGGTGGTCGCCGGTAGCCTGCCGCAGGGCGTCAGCCCCGAGTGGTTCGCCGCGTTGCTGCGTCGGCTCAAGGCGTTCGGCTTGCCGCTGGCGCTCGACAGCAGCGGCGCCGCGTTGCGCGCCGGCCTGGCCGTCAAACCCTGGCTGATCAAGCCGAATGAGGACGAGCTGGCCGAACTCTGCGGAGTCTCGGCCGCTGCGCAGGATGAGCTGCAAGCGGCCGCGTTGCGCCTGCGCGCCGAGGGCGTCGAGCACGTCCTGCTGTCGCGCGGTGCGGCGGGGGTCTGCTGGTTCGGTCCGGATATCGCGCTGCAGGCGCAGCCGCCGCGGGTCGCGGTGGTCAGTACGGTGGGTGCCGGCGACTCGCTGCTCGCCGCCACCCTGCACGGCCTGCTCAGTGGTTGGCCGGCCGAGCGCTGCCTGCGCCTGGCCACCGCGATCGCCGCCCAGGCAGTGACCCAGCTCGGTTTTGGTATTCATGACAGGGAGCAACTGGCGCGTCTGCAAGCCGCTGTCACAGTCGCATCCCTGGCTTAAAACAATAAGAGGTCGTTCCCCATGAATCTGCTGATCGTTACCGCCTGCCCCAATGGCATGGTTACCAGCGTGCTCTGTTCGCGCCTGCTGGAGGGCGCCGCGCAACGCCTGGGCTGGTCCACTCGCGTCGAGGTGCATGATCCCAAGGCCATCGGCTCGCCGTTGAGCGAGGCCGACATCGCCGCCGCCGAGCTGGTGGTGGTGGTCAAGACCGGCGACCTGTCGTTGCAACGTTTCGTCGGCAAACGCCTGCTGCAGTCGACCCCCGCCGAGGCGTTGCAGGACCCGCAGCGCTTCCTGCGTGAAGCCAACGAGCACGCCACCGTGCTGCAGCAGGCCGAACCGCTCGCTGCACCCGCTGCTCGGCCGCGTCTGGTGGCGGTGACCGCTTGTCCGACTGGGGTGGCGCACACCTTCATGGCCGCCGAGGCCTTGCAGCAGGCCGCGGCAAAGCTCGGCTATGAGCTGCAGGTGGAAACTCGCGGCTCGGTGGGCGCACGCAATCTGCTGGATGACGCGGTGATAGCCGCCGCCGATGCGGTGCTGCTGGCCGTGGATATCGAGGTCGATACCGCGCGCTTCGCCGGCAAGAAGGTGCTGCGTTGCGGCACCGGCGTGGCGCTCAAACAACCTGAACAGTGCCTCAAGCGTGCCTTGGCCGAAGCGCAGCTGTTGCCCGCCGATGCTCAGGCCGAGGCGTCACAGGCGAGCAAGCCCGCCGGGCAGGGCGGGCCCTACAAGCACTTGCTCACCGGGGTGTCTTACATGCTGCCGATGGTGGTGGCCGGTGGCTTGTTGATCGCCCTGTCGTTCGTCTTCGGCATCGAGGCGTTCAAGGAGAAGGGCAGCCTGGCCGCGGTGCTGATGCAGATCGGCGGCGATGCCGCGTTCAAGCTGATGGTGCCGGTGCTGGCGGGTTATATCGCCTACTCGATTGCCGACCGCCCCGGCCTGGCGCCGGGGATGATCGGCGGGCTGCTGGCCAGCACCCTGGGCGCGGGGTTTATCGGCGGCATCATCGCCGGGTTCCTCGCCGGCTATGCCGCGCGCGGGCTGAATCGCTGGCTGCAATTGCCGGCCAGCGTCGAGGCGCTCAAGCCGATCCTGATCATTCCGCTGCTGGCCAGCCTGTTTACCGGCCTGGTGATGATCTACCTGGTCGGCAAGCCGGTGGCGGGCATGCTCGCAGGGCTGACCGCTTTCCTCGACGGCATGGGCAGCACCAACGCCATCCTCCTCGGCCTGCTGCTCGGCGGCATGATGTGCGTCGACCTCGGCGGGCCGATCAACAAGGCCGCCTATGCCTTCTCCGTCGGCCTGCTGGCGTCGCAGAGCTACGCACCGATGGCGGCGACCATGGCCGCCGGCATGGTGCCGCCGCTCGGCATGGCCATCGCCAGCCTGCTGGCCCGGCACAAGTTCGCCCAGAGCGAGCGCGAGGCCGGTAAAGCGGCCGGGGTGCTGGGGCTGTGTTTCATCTCAGAGGGCGCGATCCCCTTCGCCGCCAAGGACCCGTTCCGGGTGATTCCGGCGAGCATCGCCGGCGGCGCCCTGACCGGTGCGCTGTCGATGTATTTCGGCTGCAAGCTGATGGCGCCGCATGGCGGCCTGTTCGTGCTGCTGATCCCCAATGCGATCAACCATGCGGCGCTGTACCTGCTGGCCATCGTCGCCGGCAGTCTGCTGACCGGGGTGGTCTATGCGCTGATCAAGCGCGGCGAGGCGGTGGAGCTGGTGGTGGCAGGGACTAAGGCCTAGCAGGGTCATTGTTCTGGCGGCTAGGTTCCATGCTCGTGGTTACTGTCATCCGCTATCCTCGGGGGAGAAGAGATCGGCACATGACTTCACAGGGAGGTGAAGCATGCCCAAAAGCACCCAACGGCCTACCGCCGAACAGCGCGAATTTGCCAGGCAGCTGCGTCATGAGTCGACTGACTGCGAGCGACTACTCTGGCAACGCCTGAGAAACCGTCAACTCGGCGACCTGAAATTCAGGCGCCAGTATCCGCTACCACCCTATGTGCTGGATTTCTATTGCGCAGCGCTGTGCTTGGCGGTCGAGTTGGATGGTGGGCAGCATTTTGCCGATGAAGCATTGCGCAAGGACGCCGAACGCAGCCGTTATCTAGAACGGCACGGGGTGCGGGTGCTGCGCTTCAGTAATCGGGAGGTGTTGTTGCAGATAGCGGAGGTGTTGGCGGAGATCCTGCGTCAGGCCGAGATCGCTGCCCCTCACCCCAGCCCTCTCCCCGGAGGGTAGAGGGAGTCGACCGGGTGAAGCCGATAATTGCAGTCTGTCTGTTGGCTCTTAGCCAGGTCCCATCACCGAAGGGATGAGGGCGTCGACCGCGTAGAGCCAGCTTGCCGCGATCCTACTGCCGCCACTGACCAACCCCCTCTCCTTTTTAGGGAGAGGGCTGGGGTGAGGGTCATGACCGCACAGCCGATCAATGATGCTCGCGGGTGGCGCGGAATTTCACATCTGGCCAGCGCTCTTCCATCAGCGCCAGGTTGACCCGGGTCGGGGCCAGGTAGGTGAGGTGACCGCCGCCGTCGACCGAGAGGTTCTCCACCGCCTTGGTCTTGAATTCCTCGAGCTTCTTCTTGTCCGCGCACTCGATCCAGCGCGCCGACCAGACGTTGATCGGCTCGTAGCCGCATTCCACCTTGTATTCGCCCTTCAGGCGGCTGGCAACCACGTCGAACTGCAGCACGCCGACCGCACCGAGGATGATGTCGTTGCTGCGCTCGGGGAAGAACACCTGGGTGGCGCCTTCCTCGGCCAGCTGTTGCAAGCCCTGGCGCAGTTGCTTGGATTTCAGCGGGTCTTTCAGGCGTACGCGGCGGAACAGTTCCGGGGCGAAGTGCGGGATACCGGTGAAACCCAGGCTTTCGCCTTCGCTGAAGGTGTCGCCGATCTGGATGGTGCCGTGGTTGTGCAGGCCGATGATGTCGCCAGCGTAGGCCTCTACGAGCATTTCGCGCTCGCTGGAGAAAAAGGTCAGGGCATCGCCGATGCGCACGTCCTTGCCGGTGCGCACATGGCGCATCTTCATGCCTTGGCTGTACTTGCCCGAGCAGATACGCATAAAGGCGATGCGGTCGCGGTGCTTGGGGTCCATGTTCGCCTGGATCTTGAACACGAAGCCGCTGAAGGTCTCTTCGACCGGCGCCACCACGCGTTCATGCGCCGCGCGCTCGAGGGGCTTGGGCGCCCAGTCGACCACGGCGTCGAGCACATGGTCGACACCGAAGTTGCCCAGCGCGGTGCCGAAGAATACCGGGGTCATCTGGCCGTCGAGGAACTCCTGCCGATCGAACTCATGGCAGGCGCCTTGCACCAGTTCCAGCTGCTCGAGGAAACGCTCATATTCGTCGCCCAGGTGGGCGCGGGCCTCGTCGGAGTCGAGGTGCTGGATGATCTTGGTTTCGGTGCGCTCGTGGCCGTGGCCCGGGGTGTAGACGATGATGTAGTCGTCGGCCAGGTGATACACGCCCTTGAAGTCGCGGTAGCAACCAATCGGCCAGGTGATCGGCGCGGCCTTGATCTTCAACACCGCCTCGATTTCGTCGAGCAGGTCGATCGGGTCGCGGATGTCGCGGTCGAGTTTGTTGACGAAGCTGACGATCGGCGTATCGCGCAGGCGGCACACGTCCATCAGGGCGATGGTGCGCGGCTCCACACCCTTACCGCCGTCGAGCACCATCAGTGCGCTGTCCACCGCGGTCAGGGTGCGGTAGGTGTCTTCCGAGAAGTCTTCGTGACCGGGGGTGTCGAGCAGGTTGATCATGTGCTCGCGGTAGGGGAATTGCATCACCGAGGTGGTGATGGAGATGCCGCGCTGCTTCTCCATCTCCATCCAGTCGCTGGTGGCATGGCGGTCGGACTTGCGCGACTTCACCGTACCGGCGACGGCGATCGCCTTGCCCATCAGCAGGAGCTTCTCGGTGATGGTGGTTTTACCCGCATCGGGGTGGGAAATGATGGCGAAAGTACGGCGCTTGGCGACTTCGGCGGCCTGAGTGGTCATGGAGAGGGAACCCGTCGACTCGTAGTCGGTCTGTCAAAAAAGGCGGCGATTATAACGGTAAACGCCGCCTCGCGCGGCGACCTGTAGTCCATCTGGGCAACGGATGTTTTTTCGCCTTGCGTGCAGCATTCCATAACGCTTTGTTTTGAATCTAAAACAATCGGCGGCAAGGCGACGAAGGAGGTCGTAATGGCGGCAATTTTTCATTGATCTAAGCTCCCCATGGTCCTAAAGTTCGCGCCGAACGTCCATGCTGGCAACGATCCATTCGGCTCAAGTACTGACGACGAGAGATCAATTCGATACTCGGCGACATGCCTTGGGAAGTAGGCGAACCAAAGTGGGGAAACTGATCAGGCGTTCGCGCTTTGCTATTACTTAGTGACGCACCCCTAACTACCTTTGTGTGTTTTGCCATTGGAGCTCCCGCATGCCGATTCAGGTCGAAGACTACTACCCGCGTGAAACCTTCCAGAAAATGAAGGACTTCGCCGACCAACACGAAACCCCGTTCGTGGTGATCGATACCAAGATCATCGATCAGGCCTACGATGACCTGCGCGCCGGTTTCGAGTTCGCCAAGGTCTACTACGCGGTGAAGGCCAACCCGGCGGTCGAGATCATCAACCTGCTCAAGGACAAAGGCTCGAGCTTCGATATCGCCTCGATCTACGAGCTGGACCGGGTGATGAACTGTGGTGTCGGCCCGGAGCGCATCAGCTACGGCAACACCATCAAGAAAGCCAAGGACATCCGCTACTTCTTCGAGAAGGGTGTGCGCATGTTCGCCACCGACTCGGAAGCCGACCTGCGCAACATCGCCAAGGCCGCGCCGGGCTCGAAAATCTACGTGCGCATCCTCACCGAGGGTTCCACCACGGCTGATTGGCCACTGTCGCGCAAGTTCGGCTGCCAGACCGATATGGCCATGGACCTGCTGATTCTCGCCCGCCAACTGGGTCTGGTGCCCTACGGCGTATCCTTCCACGTCGGCTCGCAGCAGCGCGATATTTCCGTATGGGACGCGGCCATTGCCAAGGTCAAGGTGATCTTCGAGCGCCTCAAGGAAGAAGACGGCATCGAGCTGAAGATGATCAACATGGGGGGCGGCTTCCCGGCCAACTACATTACCCGCACCAACAGCCTGGAAACCTACGCCGAGGAGATCATCCGCTTCCTCAAGGACGATTTCGGCGATGACCTGCCGGAAATCATCCTCGAACCGGGCCGTTCGTTGATCGCCAACTCAGGCATTCTGGTCAGCGAAGTGGTGCTGGTCGCGCGCAAGTCGCGTACCGCAGTCGAGCGCTGGGTGTATACCGACGTCGGCTTGTTCAGCGGCTTGATTGAAACCATGGGCGAGGCCATCAAGTTCCCCATCTACACCGAGAAGAAAGGCGAGATGGAGGAAGTGGTGATCGCCGGGCCGACCTGCGACAGCGCCGACATCATGTACGAAAACTACAAGTACGGCCTGCCGCTCAACCTGGCGAGTGGCGACCGCCTCTACTGGCTGTCCACCGGGGCTTACACCACCAGCTACAGCGCGGTGGAGTTCAACGGCTTCCCGCCGCTGAAGGCCTTCTACCTGTAGGCTTGAGTACTAAACGCACATAAAAAACCCTGCCAGCCGGCAGGGTTTTTTTATGTGTGTGGGTCATACCGCTGAACCTGGCAACTGCACCACTAGACAGCCAGGCGCTAAGGCTGGAACCAGGCTGCGGTTTGGCAGGAGCTAGGTGCTGCTGGTGTCTTGCTGTACATTCGTTCAAATAAACTGGGTCATCACAGGAGTTGTCGGCATGCACCAGGAAACGCGGTTTTCCCGCCTGGAACCGGAGCTGCGCAAGGCGCATCTGATCGAGGCCACGCTGGTATGCCTCAAGCGCCATGGTTTTCAGGGCGCCTCGATCCGCAAGATCTGCGCCGAGGCAGGGGTGTCGGTCGGGCTGATCAATCATCACTATGCGGGTAAGGACGAACTGGTAGCGGAGGCCTACCTGGCTGTCACCGGGCGGGTGATGAGCCTGCTGCGCGAGGCCATCGACGCCGCGGCGCCGAGTCCCAGGGCGCGGCTGTCGGCGTTTTTTCGGGCGTCGTTTTCCCCCGAGGTGCTCGACCCGCAACTGCTGGACGCCTGGCTGGCCTTCTGGGGCGCGGTGAAAACCGCCGAGGCGATCAACCTGGCCCACGATCAGTCCTATGGCGAATACCGGACCATCCTCGCCCAGGCCTTGAGCTGGCTAGCCGAGGGCGAGGGCTGGGCAGACTTCGATGCGCCGCTCGCCGCCATCGGTCTCAGCGCTCTGCTGGATGGCTTGTGGCTGGAGTACGGGCTCAACCCCACGACCTTCACCCCGGAGCAGGGCGTGCAGATATGCGAGGCCTGGGTCGATGGCCTGCAGGTGAGCGGCTTTCGCCGTGTCGAGTAGCCAGTCGTTGGTGCTGTTGATCATCTGTTCAGTACTGGCTACATTGGCCGGGAAAGTAAGTAGCCTGCTTGACCCAGAATAAATCCAAGAATTGGCCGCGCCCATGACGCGGCGGGGGCACAGTGATGACGGTAACACCCCGTGTGCTGATCGTTGATGACGATCCAGTGATCCGCGAGCTGCTCGCGTCCTATCTGCAGCGTGACGGTTATCAGGTGCACTGCGCCGACACGGCGGAGCAGGCCGAGGCCTGCCTGCTGGATAATCCGGTGGACCTGGTGATGCTGGACATTCGCCTGCCGGGCAAGGATGGCCTGACCCTGACCCGCGAGTTGCGCGTGCGTTCGGAGGTGGGGATCATCCTGATCACCGGCCGGGATGACGAGATCGATCGAATTGTCGGCCTGGAGTGCGGCGCCGACGATTACGTGGTCAAGCCGTTCAACCCGCGCGAGCTGGTGTCGAAGGCGAAGAACCTGGTGCGCCGCGTGCGCCACGCTCGGGCGTTGCAACCGCAGGCGCCGGCGGAGGCGCGTCAGCTGAAGTGTTTCGGTGACTGGACCCTGGATGTCGATCGGCGCCGCCTGGTGGCAGCCGACGGCAGCGAAGGCCTGCTGACCCAGGGCGAGTTCCAGCTGCTCAGTGTGCTACTGCGCAACGCCGGGCATACCCTGAGCCGCGACCAACTGATGGATCAGATCCGCAACCGCGAATGGCTGCCGAATGACCGCTCGATCGACGTGCTGGTCGGCCGTCTGCGGCGCAAGTTGAACGACGACCCGGCCGACCCGCAGTTGATCATCACCATCCACGGCGCCGGTTACCTGTTCAGCGCCGCGGTCAGCAGCCGGCAATGACTGTTCCCCTGCGCCTGACGCTGTTGCTGACTGGACTGTGCCTGAGCGCGGCCAGCTTGGCGGCGCCTGCGCCTGTGCGCTACTGCGATTACCCGGTGTATCCGCCGATTTCCTGGAGCGATGCCAACGGCGAGGTGCAGGGCCTGGCGCCACGCGCGGTGCGCGAGGTGATCGGCCGACTCGGCTTGCCGCTGGAGGTGGTGGTACTGGGCAACTGGAAGCGTTGCCTGACCGATGCGGCCGAGGGCCGGGTCGATCTGGTGATCGCCTATCGCTCGGCCGAGCGTGAGCACAGCCTGCTGTTCAGCCAGGTGCCGCTGCTGCGCGAGGAGGTGTCGGTGTTCTACAACCGGCGCAAGCCCTTGGCGGTGACCCGGCTCGAGGACCTGGCGCGCTATCGCGGCGGCCTGCTGTTCGGCGAGAGCTATGGCCAGGCCTTCGACCGCTTCGTCGCCACCCATGGCAATGTCGAGTGGGTGGCCAGCAATCGACAGAACTTTGGCAAGTTGATCCGCGGACGGATCGACTTCATCGCCCATGAGCGACGCACCGGCAAGCTGTTTCTCGAATACCTGCCGGGCGCCGAGGAGATCGAGGTGCTGCCGCTGACCCTGGCCGTGGACCACCTGTATTTCGCGGTGTCGAAACGCTCGCCGCTGGCGGCGCGGATGACCGATATCGACCGGGAACTGCAGCGTCTGCTGAGCGGTGAACGGGTCGAGCACTGGCTGCGGGAAAGCGAGCAGGCTTATCGGGCGCTGCAGTCGCAGGCGGATGGGCAACCGTGAAGTCCTGGGCAGTGTCGCCGTCCGGCCAGTTGTCGCGCCGCCTGTTGCGTTTCATTCTGCTGTTCAGCCTGTGTTTCACCCTGCTGGCCAGCGCCTTGCAACTGTACTTCGAGTATCGCCGCGAGATGCAGGGCATCGCCTCGCGCCTCGAGTTGATCCACAGTGGTTACCTGGCCAGCATCGAGCGCAACCTGTGGGACCTCAATCAGGCGCAGCTGGACGTACAACTGCGCGGCCTGGTGGACTTTCCCGATATCGCCTGGGTGCACCTGCGCAGTGCCGATTTCGACCTGTTGCAAGGCCATCGGCTGCCCGCCGACGCGGCGCGCACCGAGCGCTTCGACCTGAGCTATCGCATGGCCGATGGCGAGCTGCGCGCGCTCGGCTCCCTGGAGATAGGCGTCGATCTGCAGGCGGTGCACCGCCGTTTGTATGCCAGCGGTTTGACCAACCTGTTGTGGATGGGGCTGTTCATCTGCGGCCTGGCGATCACCCTGTCCTGGCTATTCCATCGCCTGGTGACTCGCCACCTGTTGGCCATGGCGGCCTTCTCGAGGCAGCTCGCCGGTGGTGAGTGGCAGGCGCCCTTGCGCCTGGACAAGGGCCGCGGCGCGGCAGAAGACGAGATCGATGCGGTGGCCCATGCCCTGGACGAGATGCGCCAGGCCATTGTCGAGGATATGCGCCAGCGCGAGGTCGATCGTCTGGCCCTGCAAGACAAGAAGGACGAATTGCAGAAAATGGTCGAGCGGCGCACCGCCAGTCTGCACAGCGCCAAGGAGGAGGCCGAAGCGGCCAACCTGGCCAAGTCACGTTTCCTCGCGACCATGAGCCACGAGCTGCGCACCCCGCTGAATGGCATGCTCGGCATGGCCGAACTGTTGCGCGATGCGCCGCGCGACGCACTCGGTCGGCGCCGCCTGCAGGCCTTGCACAAGGCGGGCGAGGGCTTGCTGGCGCTGCTCAACGACTTGTTGGATTTCGCCAAGCTGGAGGAGGGCGAGGCGCGCATCGAGCCGGTGGGCTTTTCCCTGCAACAGTTGCTGGATGAGGTGCTCACCCTGCTCGAGCCCCGGGCGCAGGCCAATGCCAGCCAGCTCCTGAGTCATCTCGATCCCGGCCTGGGCGGCTATTTTCGCGGTCCCGAGCAATTCCTGCGGCAGGTCCTGACCAACCTGCTGGCCAATGCCATCAAGTTCACCCAGAACGGGCGGGTCCAGCTGCGCGTCGAGTTGCTGCAGCAGGATGCGGGGCGCCAGCGCCTGCGCATCCAGGTGGAGGACGACGGCATCGGCATACCCGAGGCGGTGCAGGCGCGGATCTTCGAGCGCTTCGTGCAGGCCGACGAACAGGTGGCCAGGCGCTACGGCGGCGCCGGGCTCGGCCTGGCGATCTGCAAGCGCCTGGTGCAGGCCATGGGCGGCGAGATCCGCCTGCACAGCCGCGAAGGCCAGGGCAGCCGCTTCTGGTTCGACATTTGGCTGCAGCAGGCGCAGCCGCCGCTGCAACTCGCGGCCGCTGCGGCGCCGGAAACCGCCCCTGAGCCACGCCATGTGCTGGTGGTGGAAGACGTCGAGCTGAACCGCGAGGTGGCCCAGGGCCTGCTGGAGCGCGAAGGGCACCGGGTGAGCCTGGCCGAGGATGCCGAACCGGCCCTGCGCCAGTGCCAGGCCAGGCGTTTCGACCTGATCCTGCTCGATGTGCAGCTGCCCGGTTTGAGCGGCGTGGAACTGTGTCGGCAAATTCGTCAGGACCCGTTGGGGGTCAATCGGCAGACGCCGATCTTCGCCTTCACTGCCAGCCTGCAGCCGGCCATGGTCCAGCGCTACCTGGATGCCGGCATGCAAGGGGTGATCGCCAAGCCGATCCAGCTACCGGCCTTGCGTCAGGCCCTGGCAGGCATGCTGCGCGGCGCGCCGGTGGCGAGCGAGGCGCTGCTCGATCCGCACGTATTGCACACCCATCGCGAGGCGCTGGGGGCCGGCAAGCTCGCCCAGCTGTTGCGCCTGTTGCAAGACAGCCTGCAGCAACAGGGCGAGCTCTTGCTAACCGCCTTGCAGGCGCGGGACTACCCGGAAATCGCCAGTGCGGCGCACCGCCTGGCCAGCGCCAGCGAGTCACTCGGCGGGCGGCCACTGGCGGCAATGCTGCGGCGTCTCGAAACTGCGGGCGAAGAACAGGCCGAGGCCCAGTGTGCGGAACTGGCCGAGCCGCTGCGCGAGCTGCTCGACGCCACTCAGCAGGCGTTGAGTCAGGCGCTGACGCAGTTGTAACAACGCCGTTACCACTTCTTACATCTTCTTTCCCGGTGTTCAACGGGGGCTTACATCGCTTGCCAATAATCAGGGCGGAACCGGGCACTGGTCCCGGTCAAACCTTGGTCTTTGGGAGATAACAACAATGAAGCTCCGCAAACTGTCCGCCCTGGACGCGCTGCTGGTCGGCGCCGTCCTGCTGGCGCTGATCGCCGGCTCGCTGAGTCTGTTCGACGATCCGATGTCCGGTCCGCTGCAACTCGCGTTGATCATGGTCGGCTGCTTCGCCGCCCTGATCGGCATGAAGAACGGCGTCAGCTGGGCCGAACTGGAAGCCGAGATCACCGCCACCAACGCCAAGACGGTCGCGCCGATTTTCATCTTTCTGTCGATTGGCGTGCTGATCGGTGCCTTTATCATCGCCGGCACCGTGCCGACCCTGCTGTATGCCGGGCTCAGCCTGCTGTCGCCGGCCTTCTTCTACCCGCTGGCCTGTCTGATCTGCGCCATCGTCTCGATGTGCATCGGCTCGTCCTGGACTACCGCCGCGACCATCGGCGTGGGCCTGATGGGCACCGCCCACGGTTTCGGCTTGTCGGCGGAAATCACCGCGGGAGCTGTGGTGGCTGGCGCCTATTTTGGCGACAAGATGTCGCCGCTGTCGGAAACCACCAACCTGGCCCCGGCCGTCGCAGGCTCCGAGTTGTTCGCCCATATCCGTCACATGGCCTGGGTGTCGCTGCCCAGCTTCCTCATCGCCCTGGTGCTGTTCAGCATCCTGGCGCTGAATGCCGATGCTCAGGGCGAGGCGGTGTCCAATGTCGGCGAACTCAAGGCGCAGCTGGCCGGTTCGTTCAACATCGCCTGGTACAACCTGATTCCGCTGCTGGCCCTGCTCGGGCTGTCGATACGCAAGGCGCCGGCGTTCCCGGCGATCATGCTGTGCAGTGCGCTGGCCTGTGTGTTTGCCGTGTTGTTCCAGGCGCCGGTGATCGAGCGTTTCATGGCCGATAGCGAGCAAACCGGCGCGCTCATGGTGGTCAAGGCCCTGTGGACGGTGATGGCCACCGGCTTCGTTTCGCACAGCGGTAACGAGGTGGTGGACAGCCTGCTCAGCCGTGGCGGCATGGCCGGCATGGTGTTCATGGCGTTCCTGGTGTTCTGCTCGATGATGATGACTGCGGTGCTCGAACGCATCGGTTTCATCCGCTTCCTGCTCGGCCTGATCGTACGCGGCGTGCACTCGGTCGGCGCGCTGATCGGCGCGACCCTGGCCACCAGCATCGGCGTCAACGTGCTGACCGGTGACCAGTACCTGTCCCTGGTGCTGCCGGGGCAAATGTGGAAGGAAGAGTACCGCCTGCGCGGTCTGGCGGCGGTCAACCTGTCGCGCACCATCGAGGATGGCGGCACCGTGACCTCGTCGCTGATTCCCTGGAACGCCTGCGGCGTCTACATGGCGGCGACCCTGGGCGTCGCCACCCTGTCCTATGCACCCTTCGCCTTCTTCAACTGGATCAATCCAATCATCGCGCTGATCTACGGCATCTTCTGCATCAAGATCCTGCCGCTGGTCAGCCAGGATGCCGAGTCTGAGCCGCAACTCGCGGCGGCTAAGCCGCTGGTGAGCGCCAGCTAGACACTGAGTGTCCTGCGCACCACAACAAAGGCCTGGCCGGCACTGGCCGGGCCTTTGTTTTTGCCCTGTAAGCAGTTGTGCGAAGTTGTAATGCCAATCGATAGATAAATAAAAAATCTAATAAATACAAATAGATAGAGTTTTCATTCGGTTGTTCTGATGGGTTGTCACGCTACTGAACAAGTGTTTAGTATTGCTTCCAGAGAGGACGCCTATGCCGTCCTTGTTAGCAGAATAAGAAGTCGAGGATTGCCATGAACACTGCATCGAGTCTGTTGACGCGGGTTGCCGGCGGCGCCGCCTGGGTCACCCTGAATCGCCCCGAGCAACGTAACGCGCTGGACATCCCCAGCCTCAAGGCCCTGCACGCGCTGCTCGACGAGCTCAGTGCCGACCCTGCCGTGCGTGTGCTGGTACTGACCGGCAGCGGCAAGAGCTTCTGCGCCGGCGCCGACCTTGCCGAGTGGGCTGCGGCCGAGGCCCGTGGCGCGCTGGAAAGCTACGGCTGGACCGAGGCCGCGCATGCCCTGATGACCCGCCTGCATGGCTTCGGCAAACCGACCATCGCCGCCATCAACGGCACCGCAGTGGGCGCCGGGATGGACCTGACGCTGTGCTGTGATTTTCGTCTGGCCGCGCAGTCGGCGCGCTTCAAGGCCGGCTACACCAGCATGGCCTACTCACCGGATGCTGGCGCCAGCTGGCACCTGCCGCGCTTGATCGGCAGCGAGCAGGCCAAGCGTCTGTTGTTCCTCGACGAGCTGTGGGGCGCCGGGCGTGCCCTGGCCGCCGGCCTGGTCGGTGAAGTCTGCGCCGACGAACAGTTGCTGGCAGTCGCCGACGAACTGGCTACGCGACTGGCCAGCGGCCCGACCTTCGCCTTCGCCCAGACCAAGACCCTGATCGAAGACGGTGCCCGGCGCAGCCTGGCCGAGCAGCTCGAAGCCGAGCGCCGCGCCGGGCTGCTCTGCGGTCGCAGCGAAGATGGTGGCGAAGCGTTGCGCGCCGCCATGGAAAAACGCGCCCCCCTCTTTATCGGCCGCTGAACTGCAGCCCCTTGCCACAGGACATAGCGATGAATTTTCAACTGAGCCAAGAACAAGAAATGCTGGTCGCTGCGGTACGCAGCTTCGTCGAGAAGGAACTGCTGCCCCATGAAGAGGCCGTCGACCGCGCCGATGCGGTATCCCCGGAGCTGGCCGCGCAGATTCGTGGAAAGGCCATCGCCGCCGGCTTCTATGCCTTCAACATGCCGGAGGAGGTGGGTGGCGGCGGCCTCGATTACCTGTCCCAGGCGCTGATCGAACGTGAGCTGTCCAAGGTCTCCTGGGCCTTGCAGGTGTTCGTCGCGCGACCGTCGAAGATCCTCATGGCCTGCACCGGCGAGCAGATTCAGGACTACCTGCTGCCCTGCATCCAGGGCGAGAAGATCGACTGCTTCGCCCTCACCGAGCCGGGCGCCGGCTCCGACGCCAACTCGATCAAGACCCGTGCGGTGCGCGACGGCGATGACTTCCTGCTGAATGGCAGCAAGCACTTCATCAGCCACGCCGGGCATGCCGATTTCGCCATCGTCTTCGCGGTCACCGACAGCTATGAGAAGAACGGCAAGAAGCGCAACGCCGTGACCTCTTTCCTGGTCGATCGCGATACCCCGGGGATGACCATCCGCCGCGGGCCCAAGTGCGTGAGCAACCGTGGCTATCACACCTACGAGCTGTTTTTCGATGACTGCCGGGTACCCGCGAGCAAGGTGCTCGGCGAGGTGGACAAGGGCTGGGAGGTGGCCAATGCCTGGCTCACCGCCGGCCGCGTAATGGTCGCCGCCAACTGTGTTGGCCAGGCGCAACGGGCACTGGATCTGGCCCTGCAATGGTCTGCCGACCGCAAGCAGTTCGGTCAGCCGATCGGTAGCTACCAAGGGGTGTCGTTCAAGCTCGCCGACATGGCCACGCAGATCCGCGCCGCCGAGCTGCTGTGCCTGCACACCGCCTGGAAGATGGACCAGGGCAGCATGACCGACGGCGACGCCGGCATGGCCAAGCTGCTGGCCAGCGAAGTGCTCGGCAAGGTGGCCGACGAGACGGTGCAGATCTTCGGCGGCATGGGCCTGATGGACGAAGGCCCGGTGGAACGCATCTGGCGCAACGCGCGGATCGAGCGGATCTGGGAAGGCACTTCGGAGATCCAGCGTCACATCATTTCCCGAGAACTGCTGCGGCCGTTGCTGCGCTGAGGGGACCGTCATGAGCCAAAGAGACAACCTCAAGCGCCTGTTGGCACCACGTCATCTGGCCTTTATCGGTGGCCGCACTATGGCCCGCGCGCTCAAGCGCTGCGTCGAGGGCGGTTACCAAGGCCAGCTGTGGCTGGTCAATCCGCAGCACGCCGAGCTGGAAGGCGTGCCCTGCGTCGCCAGCGTCGCCGAGCTGCCTTGCGGGCCGGATGCGGTGTTCATCGCCACCAACAAGGAATTGACCGTGCAGGCGGTGGCCGAGCTGGCCGCCAAGGGCGCGGGCGGCGTCATCTGCTACGCCTCCGGCTTCGCCGAAACTGGTGCAGAGGGCCAGGCGCTGCAGACCCGCTTGCTCGCCGCCGCCGGCGACATGGCGCTGCTCGGACCGAACTGTTACGGCCTGCTCGACTACCTGCACGGCGCCGCGCTGTGGCCGGTGGCCCATGGCGGCAAGGTAGTCGAGCAGGGTGTGGCGGTGCTGACCCAGAGCGGCAACTTCGCCTACAACCTGTCGATGAGCGACCGCTCGCTGCCGGTGGCCTATATGGCCTCGGTGGGTAATCAGGCGCAAATTGGCGTCGCCGAATTGATGGACGTATTGCTCGATGAGCCGCGCGTCACCGCCATCGGCCTGCACTTGGAAGGACTGAACAACGTTCCCGGTTTCGCCCGCGCTGCGCACAAGGCGCTGCAGCAGGGCATCCCGATCATCGCCCTGAAGACCGGCGTCTCGCAGATCGGCGCCGAGCTGGCGCTCAGCCACACCAGTTCCCTGGCCGGTTCTGATGCGCTGTATGACGCGTTGTTCGAGCGCCTCGGCGTGATCCGCGTCAGCGGCCCGGTGAGCTTCGTCGAAACCCTCAAGGCGGCGGCCTGCGGCCAGCTGCCGGCGGGGCCGAGCCTGGCCGCGCTAGCCTGTTCCGGCGGCGATGCCGGACTGATCGCCGACTACGCCGAGCGCAACGGCCTGAGCTTGCCGACGCTGGATGACCGCCAGCGCAGCGAGCTGGCCGCGGTGCTGCCGGCTTACGCCAATATCGTCAACCCGCTGGACTTCACCACCGCCATCTGGGGCGATCGCGACGCCCTCGACAGCATGCTCGACAGCGTCCTGCGCAGCACGGCCGATGCCGCCCTGCTGGTGCTCGACTACCCCGATGCAGCCTCGGGCGAGCGCCCGCAGTGCGACCTGCTGCTGGAGCTGTACTGCGCCGCGCTGGCGCGCCACGGCAAGCCGGGTTTCGTCGCCTCGGCCTTCCCCGAACTGCTCCCGGCCAGTGCCCGCGAGCGCCTGCACGCCCACGGCGTGGCGGCCCTGCAAGGGGTGGAAGATGGTCTGGCGGCCTGGGGCCGGATCGCCCACTACCAGCAGCGGCGCGCGGCACTGCTGGCGCGCGGCGAATCGGCGTTGCTGCCGATCTGCCCGCAAGCCCTGACGGGCCAAGGCCGGCTGCTCGATGAGTGGCAGGCCAAACAGGCCCTGGGCGCCTTCGGCCTGCCGTTGCCGCAGGGCCTGTTGAGCACCCCGGGCCAGGCGCTGCAAGCGGCGCAGGCGTTGGGTTATCCGCTGGTGCTCAAGGTGGTTAGCAGCGCGCTGCCGCACAAGACCGAAGCCGGTGGCGTGGCGCTCAATCTGGGCGACGACCAGGCGCTGCAAGCCGCCCTCGAGGACATGCGCGCCAGCCTGGCCCGGCATGCCCCCGAGTTGCCCTTCGAGCAGGTGCTGCTGGAGCGTATGGCGCCACCGCCGCTGGCCGAGCTGATTGTCGGCATCAAGCGCGAGAACGGCTTCGGCCTGGCTTTGGTGCTCGGCGCCGGCGGGATTCTCGTCGAGTTGCTCCAGGACAGCCGCAGCCTGCTGCTGCCGACCAACGCTGCGGCGATCCGCGAGGCGCTGCTGAGCCTGCGTAGCGCGCCTCTGTTGCAAGGCTTTCGTGGCCGTCCGGCGGTCGATTTGGACGCCCTGGTGCAGGCGATTCGCGCGGTGGCCGACTACGCCGGCGAGCACGCCGCGCAGCTGCTGGAGCTGGACGTTAATCCGCTGTTGCTCAATGCCCAGGGCGCCGTCGCGGTGGATGCCCTGATTCGCCTGGCCCAGGACTGAGGACATGATTATGCAAGAGAACCACAACCTTACCGGCGGCCAAGCCTTGGTGCGCCTGCTGGCCAACTACGGCGTCGACACCGTGTTCGGCATTCCCGGGGTGCACACCCTGGAGCTCTATCGCGGCCTGCCCGGCAGTGGCATTCGCCACGTACTGACCCGCCACGAGCAGGGCGCCGGCTTTATGGCCGACGGTTATGCCCGGGTGACCGGCAAGCCGGGCGTGTGCTTCGTCATCACCGGCCCCGGGGTGACCAATGCCGCGACGGCGATCGGCCAGGCCCATGCCGACTCGATCCCCATGCTGGTGATCTCCAGCGTCAACCACAGCGCCAGCCTCGGTAAGGGCTGGGGTTGCCTGCACGAAACCCAGGACCAGCGCGCGATGACCGCGCCGATCACCGCGTTCTCGGCGCTGGCCACCACAGCCGAGGACCTGCCGCAGCTGATCGCCCGTGCCTTTGCCGTGTTCGACAGCGAACGGCCGCGCCCGGTGCATATCTCGGTGCCGCTGGACGTGCTGGCCGCGCCCATCGCGCGGGACTGGAGCGCCGAGGTCGTGCGTCGGCCGGGGCGTGGCCTGCCGAGCGCCGAGGCGCTGCAGCAGGCCGCGGACAAGCTGGCCGGCGCCAAGCGGCCGATGATCATCGCCGGTGGCGGCGCCCTGGAAGCCGGCGCGGCACTGGCGGCACTCAGCGAGAGGCTGGCCGCGCCGCTGTTCACCAGCGTCGCCGGCAAGGGCTTGCTGCCAACCCAGGCGCCGCTGCATGCCGGCGCCACCCTGTGCGTCGAGCCCGGCTGGCAGCTGATCGAGCAGGCCGACGTGGTGCTCGCGGTCGGCAGCGAAATGGCCGACACCGACTTCTGGCGCGAGCGCCTGCCGCTGACCGGCGAGCTGCTGCGGGTGGATATCGACCCGCGCAAGTTCAACGACTTCTACCCCTGCGCCGTGGCGCTCAAGGGCGATGCCCGGGCCACGCTGGAGGCGCTGCTGGCGCGCTTGCCGCAGCAGGTGCGCGATCCGGCGCTTGCCGTTCAGGCGGTGGCCGCTTTGCGCGCCGCGGTCGAGGACGGGCAGGGGCCGTTGCAGCGCATTCACCAGGCGATCCTGGCGCGCATCGCAGCGGTGCTGCCGGACAACGCCTTTATCAGCACCGACATGACCCAGTTGGCCTACAGCGGTAACTACCTGTTCCCTAGCCGCGCCCCGCGTAGCTGGTTGCACCCCACCGGTTACGGCACCCTCGGCTACGGTCTGCCAGCGGGCATCGGCGCCAAGCTGGGCGCGCCCGAACGGCCCGGTCTGGTGCTGGTCGGCGATGGCGGCTTCCTCTACACCGTGCAGGAACTGGCCACCGCCGTGGAAGAGCTGGACAGCCCGCTGGTGGTGCTGTTGTGGAACAACGATGCCCTGGGGCAGATCCGCGACGACATGCTCGACCTGGACATCGAGCCGATTGGCGTGCTGCCGCGCAACCCGGATTTCGCCGCCCTGGCCAGTGCCTTCGGTTGCCGGGTACAGCAGCCGCAGAGCCTGGATCAGCTGCAAGAGCAGCTGGCAGCGGGCTTCAGCCATCCCGGCGTGACCCTGATCGAACTCAAGCACGCCTACGCCCAATAAGGCGGGCAAGGAGATGTCTATGCGTTTTTCCACCCTGACCCAACGTATCGCCGGTGACGGCGCCGCCGCCTGGGACATTCACTACCGTGCCCTGGCCCGCCAGGAGCGCGGCGAGGACGTGCTGCTGCTGTCGGTCGGCGACCCGGATTTCGACACCCCGCAGCCGATCGTACAGGCCGCCATCGACAGCCTGCTGTCCGGTAATACCCACTACACCGAGGTCACCGGCAAGCGTGCGCTGCGCGAGAGCATCGCCAAGCGCCATCGTCTGCGCAGCGGTCAGGCGGTCGCGGCCGATCAGGTGGTGGTGTTGGCCGGCGGCCAGTGCGCGCTGTTCTGCGTGGCCCAGTGCGTGCTCGAACCCGGCGATGAAGTGATAGTCGCCGAGCCCATGTACGTGACCTACGAGGCGGTGTTCGGCGCTTGCGGGGCCAAGGTGGTTCCGTTGCCGGTGCGCCCCGAGCACGGCTTCCGGGTGCAGGCCGAGGATGTCGCCGCAGCCATCACCCCGCGCACCCGCGCCCTGGTGCTGAACAGCCCGCACAATCCGTCCGGCGCCAGCCTGCCGCGCAGCACCTGGGAGGCCCTGGCCGAACTGTGCATCGGCCATGACCTGTGGCTGATCTCCGACGAGGTCTACAGCGAGCTGCTGTACGAGGGCGAGCACGTCAGCCCGGCCAGCCTGCCGGGCATGGCCGAGCGCACCGCGACCCTCAACAGCCTGTCCAAGTCCCACGCCATGACTGGCTGGCGGGTCGGTTGGGTGGTGGCGCCGCCGGCCTTGGCCGAACACCTCGGCAACCTGGCCTTGTGCATGTTGTACGGCTCGCCGGACTTCATCCAGGATGCAGCCTGTGTCGCCCTGGAGGCGAACATGCCGGAGCTGGAGGCGATGCGCGAAGCCTATCGGCAGCGTCGCGACCTGGTCTGCGCCTGCCTGGCCGATTGCCCAGGGCTGCGCGCGCTGAAGCCCGACGGCGGCATGTTCGTGATGGTCGATATCCGCGCCACCGGGCTGTCCGCCCAGGCGTTCGCCGACCGCCTGCTCGACCGGCATGGCGTCTCGGTACTGGCCGGCGAAGCCTTCGGCCCCAGCGCCGCCGGGCATATTCGCCTGGGCCTGGTGCTCGGCAGTGCTCCGCTGCAGGACGCCTGCCGGCGCATCGCCCGCTGCGCCGCAGAGCTGATCGAGGAATTGGTTGAGGAACCCTGCCATGCATAAGCACGCCCAGTTGTTTATCGATGGCGCCTGGGTTGCGCCCGCGGGCAGCGGCCTGGCCGAGGTGCTCAATCCGGCGACCGAACAGGTCATCGGCCAGGTGCCCCTGGGCGACGAGCGTGACGTCGAGCGGGCGGTACAGGCCGCGCGCCGGGCCTTTCCGGCCTGGGCCGCGACTCCGGCCAGCGTGCGCGCCGGCTATATCCAGGCCCTGGCCGCGCAGCTCGAAGCTCGCGGCGATGAGATGGCCGCGCTGATCACCGCCGAACTGGGTATGCCGGTGCAGTGGTGCCGCCCGATTCAGGTGGACGGGCCGCTCGAAGGCTTGCGCCACTATGCCGAGCTCGCCGCGCTGATGGACGAGGTGCGCGAAGTCGGCAACTCCCTGGTTATTCGCGAGCCGGTGGGGGTGTGCGCCTTTATCAATCCGTGGAACTACCCGCTGCATCAGTTGCTCGGCAAACTCGCCCCGGCCCTGGCCGCCGGCTGCTCGGTGGTGGTCAAACCGAGCCAGGAAACCCCGCTGCACGCCTTCCTGCTGGCGCAGATGATCGAGGCTATCGGCCTGCCGGCCGGGGTGTTCAACCTGGTCAGCGGGCCGGGCGCCAAGGTCGGCGAGGCGCTGGCCAAGCATCCACAGGTGGACATGGTCTCCTTTACCGGCTCCACCGGTGCCGGGGTACGGGTGGCCCAGGCCGCCGCGCCGTCGGTCAAGCGCGTGTGCCTGGAGCTGGGTGGCAAGTCGGCGCTACTGATCGGCGAGGATGCCGACCTGGCAGCTGCGGTGCGCCATGGCGTGCAGGACGTGATGCTCAACTCCGGGCAGACCTGCACCGCGCTGACTCGCATGCTGCTGCCGGCCAGCCGCTATGCCGAAGCCCTGGAGCTGGCGCGCGCCGAAACCGAGGCCCTGCGCCTGGGCGACCCGCTGGACCCGCAAAGCTTCCTCGGCCCGATGTGCTCGGCCGGGCAGCTGCGTACGGTGCGCGACTACATCCGCATCGGTGAGGAAGAAGGCGCGCGCCTGCTGTGTGGCGGCGTCGCAGTGCCTAGTGGGCTTGAGCGCGGTTTCTATCAGCTGCCGACCCTGTTCGCCGATGTGGATAACCGCATGCGCATCGCCCAGGAAGAAATCTTCGGCCCGGTGCTCTGCCTGATCCCCTATGCCGACGAAGCGCAGGCCGTGCAACTCGCCAACGACTCGCCGTTCGGCCTGTCCAGCGGCGTCTGGGCCGGCACGCCAGAGCGCGGCTTGGGCCTGGCGCGGCAGATGCGCGCCGGGCAGTGCTTCATCAACGGCGCGGCCTTCAACTACCGTGCACCCTTCGGCGGCTACAAGCAGTCGGGCAATGGTCGCGAGTGGGGCGAGGAGGGGCTGGCCGAGTTTGTCGAAATCAAGGCCGTGCAGTGTTAGGCACGGTTTTTCGTGTTTTTCGTAGGGTGGGCCGCGCAGCGGCGTAAGCCACCGTGGACGCCCCGGTATCGGCCTGATTGGCCTGATACCCGCTTGGTGGGTTACGCCTGCGGCTGACCCACCCTGCAAAGGCCCTGTAAGTTCAAAGGAAATTTTTATGAAGGTACTGATAGTCCACGCCCACCCCGAGCCGCAATCCTTTACCACGGCCCTGCGCGATCTGGCCGTGGAGACCCTGCAGGGCCAGGGCCATCAGGTGCAGGCCTCCGATCTCTATGCAATGAACTGGAACCCGGTGGCCAGCGCCGCCGACTTCGCCGAACGCCAGAACCCGGATTACCTGGTGTATGCCCTGGAACAACGCGTCGGCGCCAAGGGCGGCGGCCTGGCTGCGGATATCCAGGGCGAGCTGGACAAGCTGCTGTGGGCCGACACGCTGATCCTCAACTTCCCGCTGTACTGGTTCTCGGTGCCGGCCATCCTCAAGGGCTGGATCGACCGGGTACTGGTCAGCGGGGTCTGCTACGGCGGCAAGCGCTTCTACGACCAGGGCGGCCTGGCCGGTAAGCGGGTGCTGGTCAGCCTGACCCTGGGTGGGCGCGAGCACATGTTCGGCGAGGGTGCTATTCATGGCCCGCTGGAGGACATGCTGCGCCCGCTGTTGCGCGGCACATTGGCCTATGTAGGAATGGATGTTCTGCGACCTTTCGTCGCCTGGCATGTGCCCTACATCAGCCATGCGGCGCGTGAGGAGTTCCTGGTCGCCTACCAGCAACGCTTGAGCGGGCTTGAACGGGAGCAACCCCTGGCGTTTCCGCGCCTGGAGCAGTTCGACGAGCGGCTGTATCCCTTGCCGCAGGCCTGAGCCTGCCTGGCGCAGTCAACGACGCGTCGCGTATCGTCCATTTGCAGGGAGAGGGATTGGGACATGATGGCGCGGCTGCTCAGGAGGCAGCGCTGAACCCTTGGTCAATGTGCCGAGGTGACCCGACCCGGTCTGTACGGACCGGGTCGGGCGCTCGAAGGCGGACTGTCTAGAAGCGATAGTTGGCGCTCAGCTCCAGGCTGCGCGGTGCGCCGGGGGTGATCAGGTCCACCGAGCCGTGGGCCGAGGCGAAGTACTCCTTGTCGAACAGGTTGCGCAGGCGCAGGGCCGCGTCCCATTGCGGCTGGTTGTATAACAGCGCGGCATCGAAGGTGGTGTAGCCGGGCATGACGGTGGCGTTGTCCAGGGCGGTGAAGCGCTCGCCGACGTAGTTGGCGCCCATGCCGACTCGCCATTGCTGGGTCAGCGAACGCACCAGCCACAGATTGGCGCTGTGCTCCGGGGTCAGGGTCGGGGTCCGGCCTTCATTGGCCACACCGTTGGTGAAACTGGTGGACTTGGTGATTTGCGCATCCAGATAGGCGTAGCCGGCATAGACCTGCCATTTGTCGCTGAGCTGGCCGGTCAGGGTGGTCTCGAAGCCATCGGTACGCTGCTCGCCGGCGAGGATCAGCTGGCCGGGATTGGCCGGGTCGCTGGTCTTCATGTTGGTGCGTTCCAGGCGAAACAGCGCGGCGGTGAGTGACAGACGCTGATCGAGCAGATCCCATTTGCCGCCCAGCTCGTAGTTGGTGGTCTGCTCCGGCTCCAGGTCTTTAATCGAATTGTTCAGCGGGAAGGTCTCGCCTGACGGCTGATAGGAGCGGCTCACCGAGACGTAGTAGGACTGCATCTGGTCCGGCTGGTAGACCAGGCCGACCCGTGGGCTCCACGTCCGGTCGGTGCGCGAGATGTCGCTGCCGCTCAGGTCGTCATCGAAGGCTTGGTCGAACACGTCGTAGCGCACCCCGAGCAAGGCCTTCCATTGCGGCGCCAGTTCGATCAGGTCCTGTACATAGACGCCGGCGGTGTCCTGGGTGTTGAGTCCCTTGGAGGTCTGTTGCGCCGCCGTGAACGGCACCTCGACCAGACCGTCGCTGAACACCGGTACCCGCGCCACATCGCTCTGGCTGAATACCGACTGGTGCTTGTACTGCCGGCCCAGCTCCACGCCATACAGCAGGCTGTGCTGCATGCCGGCGAGCTGGACTTGCTGCTTCAGCTCGGTCTGGTTGAACCAGCCATCTTCCTTGCGCTGCACGTTGCCGCGGCGCAGCTTGACCAGCAGTTCGCCATTGGCGGCGGTGACGAAGCGGTTGGCATCGGTGTGCGCCAGGGTGTTGTTGCGATCGAGATCGTAGTGGTAGTAACGGCTGGTATTGGACAGGCTGAAGTCGTCGTTGATCTGGTAGTCGAGGCCGGCGCTGAGGGAGAACACCTCGCTGCGGGTGTAGTCCTGGTCCGGGTCGGCGGAGCCGAAACGGGTGCCTGGGTCGACATCCACCGGGCGACCGTTCAGCGCAGGAATGCCGAAGTCGATCAGGCGCTTGTCGTACAGGTAGCTGGCGCCCAGGTTGAGCTCCAGGTCATCGGACAGCTTGAAATAGGCCGAAGGCGCCAGCGCCTTGCGCTCGAGGAAGGCGTCGTCGCGGAAGCCGTCGCTGTCCTCCAGCGCACCGGTGACCCGAAAAGCCTTGTCGCCGTGCTCCTGATCGGCCCAGCCAGCATCGAACTGGGTGCGTTTCTTGCCTTCGCTGTCGACGCTAACGCCGACTTCCTGCACCGGGGCGAAGGTCGGGCGCTTGCTCACGCTGTTGATCAGTCCGCCGGATGAGCCGCGGCCGTAGAGCACTGCGGCCGGGCCCTTGATCACTTCCACCCGCTCGATATTCGACAGGTCGCGGTAGTACAGGGCGTCGTCGCGAATGCCATCGATGTACTGGTCGCCGATGGCGCTGAAGCCGCGGATGGTGACCTGGTCGCGCTGGCCGTCGCCGTTGGACAGGCCCACGCCGGGCACGTTCTTCAGTACATCTTCCATCGACTGGGCGCCCTGATCCTTGATCACGCTCTGCGGGATGACGTTGACCGTCTGCGGAATATCGCGCAGCGGCGCATCGATCTTCAGCGCGCTCTTGCTAATGCTGGGCTTGTAGCTGCTCTGTTGCTGCTGCCCGGTTACTACGGCGGCTGGAATCTCCAGCGCGCTGTTTGATTCGGCATGCACGGCCTGAGCGGCGAAGGCGCCCAGCAGCGATAGATAAAGTGGATTTAAGCGTAAGACGGTCACCGCGCGACTCCCCATGAAAAGAGTGCGAATGGTATTGCTTTGCATTTGCGCATGCAAATGCGTTGCAACTTTATTTGTAAATGACGGTCAGCGCGTAACGGAAGGAGGTGGCGTGACGAGCTAATTGCGGCTGATTGTGTTTATCAAATAGAATTCATTCTCAAAATTATCGGGCGCATTGGGCGTCCGCCTCATGTTCGTGCCGAGCCTCGTCGATGTTCAAAAAAGTCTTGTTTCAACTGCACTGGTTGTTCGGCATCAGTGCCGGCCTGGTGTTGGCCCTGATGGGGGTGACCGGTGCGCTCTATAGTTTCGAAGGCGAGATCATGGCGGCGCTCAACCCGCAGCTGTTGCGCGTCGAGGCGAGTGAGTCCGGGATGCTGGCGCCGGCCGAACTGGTGAGCAGGATCGAGGCAGCAGAAGGCAAGACGGTCTCCGGGTTGTGGGTGGATAGCCGCGATAAGAGCGCCGCGCGAGTGTTCTTCACCCCGCCGGCGGGCGAGCGGCGGGGGCCGATGCGCTACTTCGACCCCTACAGCGGTGAGCCGCTCGCCGAGCCCAGCGGCCAGCAGTTTTTCGGCCTGATGCTGCAGTTGCATCGTTTTCTGGCCATGGGCGAGACGGGCCAGCAGATTACCGCCGCCAGCACCCTGGCGCTGCTGTTCTTCTGTCTCTCTGGTTTGTACCTGCGCTGGCCGCGCAAGGCGCTGAACTGGCGAGCCTGGCTGACCCTGGACTGGGCCAAGCGCGGGCGCGCTTTCAACTGGGACCTGCACGCGGTCGCCGGCACCTGGTGCCTGCTGTTCTATCTGTGCGCCGCGCTGACCGGTCTGTACTGGTCCTACGACTGGTACCGCGAGGGCATGACCCGTCTGCTCGGCGATGCGCCCGCGCAGCAGCAAGGCAAACCGGGTAAATCAGCGTCACGGGCAGGGCGTGGCGAGGCGGCGCAAGCCGCGCCGCGGGTGGTCGATTACGACGCACTCTGGCGCAACTTGCAGGACGCCGCGGGGCCTGGGCTGGTGGCCTGGAACCTGCGTCTGCCGCCGGTGGCCGGCAAGCCGGTTACGGTGTTCTACCTGCTGGCGGAAGCCGAGCATCCGCGCGCGCTGAACCAGCTCAGCCTCGACCCGCTCAGCGGCCAGGTCAGTCGGCACCAGCGCTATGCCGACAAGTCCTTCTCCGCGCAGTTGCTGGCCAGCGTCTATGCCCTGCACACCGGCGAGTACTTCGGCCTGCCGGGGCGCATCCTGATGCTGCTGGCCAGCGCCGCCATGCCGCTGTTTGCGATCACCGGCTGGTTGCTCTATCTCGATCGGCGGCGCAAAAAACGCGCAGTCATGCGCGCACGCAGCGGCTTGGTCGAAGGCGAAACCGGGAAACAGAATTGGCTGATTGGTTTTGCCAGCCAGAGCGGTTTCGCCGAGCAACTGGCCTGGCAGACCGCCGGGCAATTGCAAGCGGCAGGGCTGCCGGTGACGGTGCAATCCCTGGCCTCACTGGATGAGCGCAGCCTGAGTCAGGTGCAGAACGCGCTGTTCGTGGTCAGTACCTTCGGCGACGGCCAGGCGCCGGACAGCGCGCGCGGCTTCGAACGCAGGCTGCTTGAGGGTGAGCTGGCGCTGGGCGAGCTGAGCTATGCGGTGCTGGCCTTGGGCGACCGCCAGTATCAGCAGTTCTGTGGCTTTGCCCGGCGCCTGCATGGCTGGCTGACCCGCCAGGGCGCCGCCAGCCTGTTCGCTCCGGTGGAGGTCGACGGCGGCGATGCCGAGGCGCTTGCCAGTTGGCGGCGGCAACTGAGCGCGCTGACCGGAGCCGCAGCACCGCCAGTGCTGGAGCGGCCCTTCGTCGAGTGGCGCTTGCAGGCACGGGTCTGCCTGAACCCCGGCAGTGCCGGTGCGCCGACCTTTATGTTGCGCTTGCAGCCGCCCGTGGACGCGACCTGGCAGGCGGGGGATCTGCTCGAAGTGCTGCCGCGCAACGACGGCGAATTGGCGGTGCGCGAGTACTCGATTGCGTCGTTGCCGAGCGATGGCGCACTGGAGTTGATCGTGCGCCAGGAAACCCACCCCGACGGTTCCCTGGGGCTGGGCTCTGGCTGGTTGTGCCATGAGCTCGCACCCGCGCAGGCACTCAGGGCGCGGTTGCGGCGCAACAGCAGCTTCCATCCGCCGGAAGATGCCCGGCCGCTGATTCTGCTGGGCAATGGCACCGGTCTGGCCGGGCTGCGCAGCCTGCTCAAGGCGCGCATCGCCGCCGGGCACAGGCGTAACTGGCTGCTGTTCGGCGAGCGCAATCAGGCCCACGACTTCTATTGCCGTGACGAGCTGCATGGCTGGCTGGCCAGTGCTGAGCTGGCGCGCCTGGACCTGGCGTTCTCCCGCGACCAGGCGCACAAGGTCTATGTGCAGGATCGCTTGCGCGAGTCCGCCGAGCAGCTAGGCGACTGGCTGGCGCAAGGGGCGTCGATCTACCTGTGCGGCAGCCTCGCCGGCATGGCCGCCGGGGTGGATAGCGTGCTGCACGAACTGCTGGGCGAGGCGGCGGTGGTCGAATTGATCGAACAGGGGCGCTATCGTCGCGACGTCTATTGAAACGTAGCCTGGATGAAATCCGGGGGCCGGCCAGGCGCGCCCGAGCGCGGATTGCATCCGGGCTACTGGTGCCGCTCCTGCCGCCGCTCTAAGCTTGCTGCATGAACAGACGAATCCTCCTGAACTGCGACATGGGCGAGAGCTTCGGCGCCTGGCAGATGGGCGACGATGCGCTCGCCATGCCGCTGGTCGATCAGGCCAACCTGGCCTGCGGCTTCCACGCCGCCGACCCCCTGACCATGCAACGCACCGTGGCCCTGGCGGTGCGGCACGGGGTGCGCATCGGTGCCCATCCGTCCTATCCCGACCTGGCCGGTTTCGGCCGCCGGCATCTAAGCTGCTCGCCCGAGGAGGTCACCGCCCTGGTGCTCTATCAGCTCGGCGCGCTGGAGGCCTTCTGCCGCGCCGCCGGCACCCAGCTGGCTTACGTCAAACCCCATGGTGCGCTGTACAACGACCTGGTGCGCGACGATGCCCTGTTCGCCGCCGTGCTGGAGGCCTGCGCCACCTACCGCAAGGGCCTGCCGTTGATGGTGTTGGCGCTGGCCGACAACCGCCGTGAACTGGAACTTGCCGATACTGCCGACGTGCCACTGATGTTCGAGGCGTTCGCCGACCGTGCGTATTTGGCCGATGGTCAGCTGGCGCCCCGGCGCCTGGCCGGTGCGGTGCACCATGAGCCGCAACGGATTCTCGACCAGGCCATGGCGATTGCTCACGGCGAGCCGTTCGCCGATATCGACGGCAAGCCCCTGCAACTGACCGCCGACAGCCTCTGCGTGCATGGTGACAATGCCGAGTCGCTGGCCGTGCTGCGCCGTCTGCGCGCGCAGCTGGACGCCTCGTGATTCGCCTGGAGCCGGCCGGCGCCGAGGCGCTGTTGCTGGTGTTGGCCGAGCAACCCGACGCACAGCTACCCTTGCGTATCGCCGCCTTGGCCGAGCAGGTTCGGCAGCGCTTCGGCCAGCAGCTGATCGACCTGGTGCCCGGTTGGACCAGCCTGCTGCTGCACTATGACCTGAGCCGTACCGACCACCTGACGCTGGCCCAGGGGCTGACGCCGCTGCTGGAGCAGTGGCTGAGCGACTCGCTCCCTGAACCACCGGCAACGCTGCATGAGATTCCGGTCTGGTACGCCGGCGAGGACCTGCAGGAGGTCGCCCGCCTGTGCAGTTTGAGCGTCGAGCAGGTGATCGAGCTGCACAGCGCCAGCGAATACCGGGTCGGTGCGATTGGTTTCGCGCCGGGCTTTGCCTACCTCGGCGAATTGCCCGAGCGCCTGGCCTTGCCACGCCGCGCCACGCCGCGCACGGTGGTGCCGGCCGGTAGCCTGGCGATCGCCGAGCGGCAGACGGCGATCTATCCGCAGGCCTCGCCCGGTGGCTGGCATTTGCTCGGCCTGTGTCCCTGGAGGCTGTTCGAGGCGGGGCGCGAGCCGCCCTGTCCGCTGGCGCTGGGCGACCGGGTGCGTTTCGTCGCCGTCGACGAGCAGTGTTATCGCGCCGAACGGAGCGGTCGGTGAAGGGCCTGCGGGTGCTCAAACCCGGGCCGTTGAGCCTGCTGCAGGATGGCGGGCGCTTTGGCTGGCAACACCTCGGCGTCTCCCCGGCCGGGCCGCTGGATCTGCACGCAGCGGCTTGGGCCAACCGCTTGCTCGGCAACCCCCGGGGCACGCCGCTGCTGGAAGTTGCCCTGGGCGATCTCGAACTGCTCGCCGAAGTGGACACCTGGGTCGCAGTGTGTGGCGCGGATACGCCGATCGGCATCGATGGCCAGACGCGCCCGGCCTGGTCGCGCTTCGCAGTGCGCGCCGGTCAGCGCCTCAAGCTGGGTTTCGTGCGCAGCGGTCAGCGCGCCTACCTGGCGGTGCCGGGTGGTTTTCGCGCGCCTGCGGTGCTGGGCAGCGTCAGCACGCAAGCGCGCGATGAACTCGGCGGACTGGACGGGTGTGGCAGTAAATTGCGTGCGGGCGATCTGTTGGCCTGTGCGCCGGCCCGCTTGGCGTTGGCGGCCAGCGTGCCCTGGACCTATCAACCGGATTACCGGGCAACGCCGGTGTTGCGGGTGATTACCGGGGGCGATGCGGCGGAGTTCGACGAAGACCAGTTGCAGGCCTTCTTCGCCCAGAGCTGGCAGCTCAGCCCACAGTCCGACCGCATGGGCGCGCGGCTGCAGGGTGAACCGCTGGTGACGCCTGAGCGGCAGTGGTCGTTGGGGGTTGCCAGCGGCGCCGTCCAGGTGCCGGCGGATGGTCAGCCGATCATCCTCATGGCGGATCGGCAGACCATGGGCGGCTACCCGCTGCTCGGTTGGCTGCATCCGCTCGACCTGAGCCGCCTGGCGCAGTGCCCCGCGCACCAGCATCTGCGCTTTATCGCCGTCAGCCTCAGCGACGCCCAAGACGAACTGCGTGAGTTCTATCGGTTCTTCGGGCGTTAGCTGGTCATCCTTGAGGACCTGATCGTCGCCGGCTAATCGCGGCCAAGGCCGCTTCCACGGGAGTCCCTCGATATGCCGAGTGTTGTGGCAGCGGCCTTGGCCGCGAAGCTGTTCCAGCGCGCACTCCCTGACGCTCAGCTATTGATCCTCTCCGCATGGTGGCAGGCCACTTGCCGTGCATCGAGCAAGCGCAGTTGCGGCACCTCGCTGTGGCAACGCTCGTTGGCGTAGGGGCAGCGCTGGTGGAAGGCGCAGCCGGACGGTGGGTCGAGGGGGTTGGGCAGCTCGCCGCTGATCTTGATCTTCGGCTTCGCCGGGTCCGGATGGATCGCCGGGGTGGCCGAGAGCAGCGCCTGGGTATAGGGGTGCAGCGGGCGCGCATAGATACGCTCGCTGGGGCCCATCTCTACCGGGCGGCCGAGGTACATCACCAGCACATCGTCGGCGACGTGACGCACCACCGAGAGGTTGTGCGAGATGAACACGTAGCCGGTGTTGAACTCCTCCTGCAGGTCCATGAACAGGTTGAGCACCTGGGCCTGAATCGACACGTCCAACGCCGAGGTCGGTTCGTCCGCCACCAGCACCTTGGGGTTGAGCATCATCGCCCGGGCCAGGGCGATGCGCTGGCGCTGACCGCCGGAGAACATGTGCGGGTAGCGCTGGTAGTGTTCGGGGCGCAGGCCAACCTGTTGCATCATCGCCTGCACCCGCTCGCGGCGTTCGCTGCGCGACAGCTGGGTGTTGATCAGCAGCGGTTCGCCCAGCTGATCGCCGATCTTCTGCCGTGGGTTGAGCGAGGCGAAGGGACTCTGGAACACCATCTGCACGTCACGGCGCAGTTGCTTGCGCTGGCTCTTGCTGGCACCTGTGACTTCCTGGCCGGCGATCTGCAGGCTACCGGAGCTGGGCTCCTCGATCAGGGTCAGGGCGCGTGCCAGGGTCGACTTGCCACAGCCGGATTCGCCGACCACGGCCAGGGTCTTGCCGGCTTGCAGCTCGAAAGACACACCGTTGAGCGCCTGCACACTGGCAGGCGGCTTGAACAGGCCGCGCGACACGGCGTAGTGACGGGTCAGGTCGCGGGCGGTGAGCACGGCATTAGGGGTTGCTGCGGCGCTCATCGGGCCACCTCCGTGTTCAGGTTGAGGGGGAAGAAACAGCGCACCGCGCCGCGTTGGTGTGGGTCCAGCGTCGGCCGTTGCTCGCTGCAGCGCGGCTGGGCATAGGGGCAGCGCGGCGACAACAGGCAGCCGTGCGGACGGTCGTAGCGGCCGGGGACTATGCCGGGCAATGTGCTCAGGCGCTTGGCGCCCAGCGAGTGCTCGGGAATCGCCTTGAGCAGCGCCTCGGTATAGGGGTGGGTCGGGGCGTCGAACAGCTCGGGCACGCTGCCCATCTCCACCGCTTGCCCGGCGTACATCACGCAGACACGCTGGGCGGTCTCGGCGACCACGGCGAGGTCGTGGGTGATCAGCACCAGGGCCATGTTCTGCTCGCGCTGCAAGTTGAGCAGCAGGTCCATGATCTGCGCCTGGATGGTCACGTCCAGCGCGGTGGTCGGTTCGTCGGCGATCAACAGCTTGGGTTCGCCGGCAATCGCCATGGCAATCGCCACGCGCTGGCTCATGCCGCCGGAGAGCTGATGCGGATAGGCATCCAGGCGGCTGGCGGCGGCGGGTATCTCGACCTTCTCCAGCAATTCCAGAGCCCTTTGGCGCGCGGCCTTGCCCTTCAAGCCGAGGTGCTCGCGCAGCACTTCCTCGATCTGGAAACCGACGGTGAAGCTCGGGTTGAGCGAGGTCATCGGATCCTGGAAGACCATCGCCAGATCCTTGCCGACGATGTGCCGGCGCTGCTTGCCCTTCAGCCGCAGCATGTCGGTGCCGTCGAACTGCAGGCTGTCGGCCGTGACCCTGCCCGGGGCTTCGATCAGCCCCATCAGCGCCATCATGGTCACCGATTTGCCGGAGCCGGACTCGCCGACTATGGCCAGGACTTCACCGGCGTCGACCTGCAGGTCGAGACCGTCGACCACCGGTACGGCACTGGCGTCGCCGAAGCGCACGGATAGGTTCTTGATGTCGAGGAGGTTCACAGGGTGTGCTCCAGCGTGTAGCCCGGATGCAATCCGGGGCGATTCATGGGGGGCGGTTGCGGATGCCATCCGGGCTGCTTGATCGTTCATCCGGCGCTCCTCAGACGGCATTCTTGAGTTTCGGGTCCAGCGCGTCGCGCAGGCCGTCGCCCATCAGGTTGATCGCCAGCACGCTGAGCAGAATGGTCAGGCCGGGCAAGGAGACCACCCACCAGGCGCGCTCGATGTAGTCGCGCGCCGAGGCTAGCATGGTGCCCCACTCGGGCGTGGGCGGTTGCACGCCGAGGCCGAGGAAGCCCAGGGCGGCGGCGTCGAGAATCGCCGAGGAGAAACTCAGGGTGGCCTGGACGATCAGCGGCGCCATGCAGTTGGGCAGCACGGTGACGAACATCAGGCGCAGCAGGCCGGCGCCGGCCAGGCGCGAGGCGGTCACGTAGTCGCGGTGCAGTTCGCCCATCACCGCCGCGCGGGTCAGGCGCACGTAGGCCGGCAACGAGACTATGGCGATGGCGATCACCGTGTTGATCAGGCCTGGGCCGAGGATGGCGACGATGGCCACCGCCAGCAGCAGCGAGGGCAGGGCCAGCATCACGTCCATCAGGCGCATGATCGAGGGCCCGAGCAGGCGCGGGAAGAAGCCGGCGGTGAGGCCCAGAAGGATGCCGGGGATCAGCGACATCAGCACCGAGGCCAGGCCGATCAGCAGCGACAGGCGCGCGCCATGGATCAGCCGCGAGAGCAGGTCGCGGCCCAGTTCATCGGTGCCGAGGAGGAACTGCGTCTGGCCGCCTTCCAGCCAGGCCGGTGGGGTGAGGAGGAAGTCGCGGAACTGCTCGCTGGGGTTGAACGGCGCGACCCAGGGGGCGAACAGCGCGCAGAACACCACCAGCAGCATGAACAGCAGGCCGGCCACGGCGCCCTTGTTGTGGGCGAAGGCCTGCCAGAATTCCTTGAGCGGCGAGGGGTATAGCAGGCTTTGGTCGATGACGGGTGTAATGGTTTCAGTTGTCATAGTGGGCTCCGTAGAACCTGTTCATGGCCTCGCGAGCTAGAGCGAGACAAGGAAAAATTTGTCGAGAGAGCGCACGACTGCATGGATGCAGGAGTTAGAGCGAAGCAGGATGCCCGAGCCGGGTTTGCTTGCTGCAAATGAGCATCTCGAGACGGATTTTGACGCGGTATCGCCGACGCGCAGCAGGTCATGGGCAGATTCTCAGCGCTGATGGCGAATGCGTGGATTGGCCAGGCCATAGAGGATGTCCACCACGAAGTTGACCAGGATCACCAGGCAGGCGATCAGCAGGATGCCGTTCTGCACCACCGGGTAGTCGCGCGCGCCAATCGACTCGATCAGCCACTTGCCGATACCCGGCCAGGAGAAGATGGTCTCGGTCAGCACCGCGCCAGCCAGCAGGGCGCCGACTTGCAGGCCGAACACCGTGAGCACCGGGATCAGCGCGTTGCGCAGGCCGTGCACGAAGACCACGCGAGCCGGCGACAGGCCCTTGGCGCGGGCGGTGCGCACGTAATCCTCACGCAGCACTTCGAGCATCGCCGAGCGGGTCATCCGCGCGATCACCGCCAGGGGAATGGTGCCGAGCACCACGGCCGGCAGAATCAAGTGCTGCAGCGCATCGACGAAGGCGCCTTCCTCGTCCGAGAGCAGGCTGTCGATCAGCATGAAACCGGTCACCGGCGGGATGTCGTAGAGCAGGTCGATGCGCCCGGACACCGGGGTCCAGCCCAGGCCCACGGAGAAGAACATGATCAGCAGCAGGCCCCACCAGAAGATCGGCATGGAGTAGCCGGTCAAGGCGATGCCCATCACCCCGTGGTCGAACAGCGAGCCGCGTTTCAGGGCGGCGATTACCCCGGCGGTCAGTCCCAGGGTGCCGGCGAACAGCAGCGCGGCCAGCGACAGTTCCAGGGTGGCGGGGAACAGGGTGAGGAACTCGTTCCACACGCTGGTGCGGGTGCGCAGCGATTCGCCCAGGTCGCCCTGGGCCAGGTCGCCGATGTAGTCGAGGTACTGGGCATACAGCGGCTTGTTCAGGCCCAGGCGCTCCATGGCCTCGGCGTGCATCTGTGGGTCGACCCGGCGTTCACCCATCATCACCTCCACCGGATCGCCCGGAATCAGGCGGATCAAGGCGAAGGTCAACAGGGTGACCCCGAAGAATGTGGGGATCAGCAGCCCCAGGCGTCTGGCTATGAAGGACAACATGTGGTGTCAGTACTCCAACGGTTGGATCGGCGCGTCGGGCTGCATGGCCCGGCGCTGTTGTTGTAGGGGGTTATGCAGTCTTGCGTAGCCCGAATGAAATCCGGGGACTGCTCTAGGTAGTTGCGAAATGGTTTTCCCGGATTGCATCCGGGCTACGGGGTTTGTGCTCATTGTCGTGTCACCCGGGCAAAATTGTTCGAGCCCATGGGGCTGAGGACGAAGCCCTTGACCTCGCGGCGCAGCGCACTGAACTGCTTGGGGTGGGCCAGGGCAATCCAGGGCGCCTGCTCATGGAAGATGGCCAGGGCCTGGCGGTACAGCGCGGCGCGTTGCGCCGGCGCCTGCACCTGGCGGGCCTGGCCGATCAGCGCGTCGAACTGCGCATCGCACCAGCCGGCCTGGTTTTCCCCGGACGTGGCCGCGGCGCAGGACAGGTTGGGGGTGAGGAAGTTGTCCGGGTCGCCGTTGTCGCCGGCCCAGCCCATGAACACCAGGTCGTGTTCGCCATTCTTCGCCCGCTTGATCAGCTCGCCCCACTCGAACATGCGGATATCGGCCTGGATGCCGATGGCCGCGAGATCGGCCTGCAGCATCTGCGCGCCTATGCCCGGGTTGGGATTGGTCGGGCCGCCGCCGGGCCGGGTCCAGATCGACAGTTTGAAGCCATTCTGCTGCCCGGCGTCCTGGAGCAGCTGGCGCGCGCGGGCCGGATCGTGCGGCCAGGGGCTGAGCTGGGGATTAAAGCCGAGCAGGGTAGCGGGGTAGGGCGCCAGCGCCGGGCTGGCGCCGCCTTCGCCGTATTGCGCGCGCAGGTAAGCCGCGCGGTCGAAGGCCAGATTGAGCGCCTGGCGCACCCGCACATCGTTCAGCGGCGGGTGGCGGGTGTTGATGCCGATGTAAGCGGTCAGCAGCGAGTCCAGCTCGAGCACCTGCAGCGCGGGATCGGCTTTCAGCGCGGGGATATCCACCGGACGCGGGTACAGGGCGATCTGGCAGTCGTCGGCCTTGAGTTTCTGCTGGCGCACATTGGGCTCTGGCGTGATGGCGAAAATCAGTCGCTGCAGCGTCGGCGCACCCTGCCAATACTGCGGATTGCCGCGGTAGCGGACCTGGGCGTCCTTGGCGTAGCGCTCGAAGACGAACGGGCCGGTGCCGATCGGCTGACTGTTGAGCCGTTCCGGCGTGCCGGCCTGGAGTAGCTGGTCGGCATATTCGGCGGAGTAGATCGAGGCGAAACCCATGGCCAGGTCGGCCAGGAACGGCGCCTCCGGGTGCCTGAGGACGAAGCGCACGCGGTAGTCGTCGAGTCGCTCGATGCGCTCGATCAGCGCCGCCATGCCCATGGCTTCGGCGTAGGGAAAGCCGCGCAGCGATTGCGCGTGCCAGGGGTGCTGCGGATCGAGCTGGCGCTGGAAACTCCAGAGCACGTCGTCGGCGTTGAAGTCGCGGCTCGGGGTGAACCAGGCGGTGCTGTGGAATTTCACCCCGTGGCGCAGGTGAAAGGTGTAGCTCAGGCCATTGGCGGACACCTCCCAGCGCTCGGCCAGGCCGGGAACCAGCTGGGTAGTGCCGGGGGCGAAAGCCACCAGGCGCTCGAAGAGGGTTTCCGCCGAGGCGTCGGCGGTTGTGGCGGCGGTGTATTGGACAATATCGAAGCCTTCCGGACTGGCTTCGGTACAGACCACCAGATCGTCACTGGCGGCATAGGTCTGGCTGGCAGCGGCGAAGGCGCCACTCAACAGCAGGTGGATCAACAAGCGTGGGCAGTTCGGCATGGCGCTTCCCCGAAGGACGGCAGTGCGGATCAGTAGCAGCCGGATAGGCCGCTCTGGCACGGAGCCCGAGCCGGCGGGTAACCGGCTCGGGTGTTCACTTTGGGTGTGTTACTTGCCGACGCTGACGCCGTAGAACGAGTTGAGTGCAAATGGACTGATTTTGAAGTCCTGCACGTTCTTGCGCATCGGTTGGTACACCGTGGAGTGGGCGATCGGGGTGATCGGCACTTGGGCCTTGAGGATGTGTTGGGCCTGCTTGTACAGCTTGGTACGTTCGGCGGTGTCGGTGGTGCGCTTGGCCGCTTTGACTAGCTTGTCGTAGGAGGCATCGCACCACTTGGAGAAGTTGTTGCCGTCCACCGCATCGCAGCCGTAGAGGGTGCCCAGCCAGTTGTCCGGGTCGCCGTTGTCACCGCTCCAGCCGATCAGCATGGCGTCGTGCTCGCCGGCCTTGGCGCGCTTGAGGTACTCGCCCCATTCGTAGGTGACGATTTTCACCTTGATGCCGACCTTGGCCCAGTCAGACTGGAGCATCTCGGCCATCAGCTTGGCATTGGGGTTGTAGGGGCGCTGCACCGGCATGGCCCACAAGGTGATCTCTGTGCCTTCCTTGACCCCGGCATCTTTCAGCAGTTGCTTGGCTTTTTCCGGGTTGTAGCCGGCGTCCTTGATGGTCTCGTCGTAGGACCACTGGGTCGGCGGCATGCCGTTGACCGCCAGTTGCCCGGCACTCTGGTACACGGCGTCGATGATCCCCTGTTTGTTCACCGCCATGTCCAGCGCCTGGCGTACTTCCAGCTTGTCCAGTGGCTTATGGGTCACGTTGTAGGCGATATAGCCATCGTTGAAGCCCGGTTGTGACGGCATCTTGATGTTTGGATCTTTCTTCAGCGACTCCAGGTCGGCGGGACGAGGGAACAGGGTGACCTGGCACTCGCCGGCCTTGAGTTTCTGCATGCGCACCGAGGCGTCGGTGTTGATGGCGAAGATCAGGTTGTCGATCTTCACGTCATCGGGCTTCCAGTAGTCCTTGTTGCCGGTGAAGCGGATCTGCGAGTCCTTCTGGTAACGCTTGAACACGAAGGGCCCGGTGCCGATCGGTTTCTGGTTGATGTCGGCGGCCTTACCGGCCTTGAGTAGCTGATCGGCATATTCGGCCGACTGGATTGAGGCGAAGCTCATCGCCAGGTTCTGGATAAAGGCGGCGTCCACTTCATTGAGGGTGAACTTGACGGTCTGGTCGTCGAGCTTCTCAAGCTTGGCGATGTTGGCGTCCATACCCATGTCGGTGAAGTACGGGAACTCGGTGGGGTAGGCCTTACGGAACGGATGATTCTTGTCGAGCATGCGCTGGAAGGTGAACAGCACGTCGTCGGCGTTGAACTCGCGACTCGGTTTGAAGTAGCTGGTGGTGTGGAACTTGACGCCTGGGCGCAGATGGAAGGTGTAGCTCAGGCCATCGTCGGCGATGTCCCACTTCTCCGCCAAACCGGGAATCACGGCGGTGCCGCCGCGCTCGAACTGGGTCAGGCGGTTGAACACGGTTTCCGCTGAGGCGTCGAAGTCGGTACCGGTGGTGTACAGGCCCGGGTCGAACCCGGCGGGACTGCCTTCGGAGCAGTACACCAGGTTACTGGCGGCGTGGGCGAAGGGTGCACTGGCGATCAGCCCAGCAGCAAGGAGGAACGGAATGACGGCGTGTTTACGCATGGTGGCCTCATATTGTTGTCATTTTCGTCGAGGAGCGGCCTTGTGGGCCGAACCGGAGTCAAACTATGCAGGGGCTATGCCGAGCGCAAGTCGTCCGGTGGCGTTCAGTGTAGAAGCTGCGACAAGTTTGTCCGCGGATGTCGCATTTCTGTAAAAAAACAGGATTTTTTGTAGGGAAATAAAGGTTTGTTATAGGGACTTATGACGGGTATCGATTGGTGCCGCAAGAACAGCGGTTTGAATGCGACTATTGTTTATATCTAATTGATTTTAATTGGTTTTTATTTTCAATCAGGGTTCTCCGAGCAACTCTTGTTGAGTCGTTCGGAGACACTTTGGTGCGCGGGTGTAACGAATCAGGGCATCTGCACTTCGATGACGCCGTCGGCATTGACCGTCACCTGGCTGGTGCCGGCTTCGATCTCTGGCGTCGGCGCCGCCTCCATCATCGCCATGCCTTTGCCGCGTGCCATGTGCATCGGCATCGGTGGCTGGAAACCGCTACTGTTGAGGTTCAGGCTGACCAGCTTGTAGCCGCTGCCGCCGAGCGCTTCGGTCGCCAGTTGGGCGCGGGCCTGGAAGGCCGCCACGGCGTCTTTGAGCAGGGCATCTTCATGGGTCTTACGGGTGGCTGTGGCAATGCTGAACTCCATACCAGCCATCTTCAGTTCTTTGAGCATCTCGCCGGTCAGCTTCGACAGCGCGGTGAAGTCGGCGCTTTCCAGGCGCAGTTCGGCGCGCTCGCGCCAGGCAGTGATCTTCTGCCCCTTGTCGTCATACACCGGGTAGCTGTTGCGGCTGCCGAGGGCGACCTTGACCTCTTTGACGGCGCGCGCTTGAGTGACCGCGTCGTTCAACGTACGGGTGATCTCGGCGGCCAGTTTGGCCGGGTCGCTGTGCTGCGCCTCGCTGTAGAGGGTGACGTGCATCAGGTCGTGAGTGATTTCCTGGCTGACTTCGGCGCGCAAGGCGATCTGGTTGTAGCGCGCCTCATCGGCCTGTGCCGCTAGGCTGAACAGGGCAACGGCGCCGAAGGCGAGGGCTCTGGTGAGACGAGATAATGGCTGCATAACGGTTCCTTGTGAGCAACTGCGCACGGGATGTGCGGGGTGTTCGGGAGGGTAGACGTAGTTATCCGACTATTCGGGTTAAGCGAGGTTCCTGATTGACTCGGCCGCCGCTACGGGGTTATTGCCGCGTTGCTGCGGCCAGTTGCCGCAGTGGGCGAGCGGGAGCCTTGGTTATACTCGCCAGGCTCGGTAACCGAGTCCTTTGGAGAGTCTATGCTCGCACCCGTGCAGTTGTTGTCGGCCAGTCGGCAAAATCTTTGGCGTCTGACCCTGATCCGCATCCTGGTCCTGGCGGCCCAGGCGGGCTCGGTGGGCCTGGCCTACAACTCGGGGTTGCTGCCGCTGCCCTGGCTGGAGCTGAGCGTCACGCTGGGCGTCTCGCTGGTCCTGTGCCTGCTCACGGCCCTGCGCCTGCGCGGACCCTGGCCGGTGACCGAGCAGGAGTACGCGGTGCAACTGGGTTGCGACCTGATCATTCACAGCGTGTTGCTGTATTACTCCGGCGGTTCGACCAACCCCTTCGTCTCCTATTACCTGGTGCCGCTGACCATCGCCGCGGCGACCTTGCCCTGGCTGTACACCATCACCCTGTCGGGGCTGGCGCTGGCCGGCTACACGCTGTTGCTGATGTGGTCGCATCCGCTGCAATTGCCCCCCGGCCCACGCGAGAGCCTGTTGATCTACGGCATGTGGCTAAGCTTCGCCCTGGCCGCGGCACTGATCACCTTCTTCGTCGCGAAGATGGCCGAGGAGTTGCGTCAGCAGGAGCAGCACCGCGCCGAGCGGCGCGAGGAGGGCCTGCGCGATCAGCAGTTGCTCGCCGTCGCCACCCAGGCCGCCGGCGCCGCCCATGAGCTGGGCACCCCGCTGGCGACCATGAGCGTGCTGATCAAGGAGCTGCGCCGCGAGCATCAGGAGCCGATGCTGCAAGAGGATCTGGCGGTGCTGCAGGAGCAGGTCAAGCTGTGCAAGGAGACCCTGCAGCAGCTGGTGCGCGCCGCCGAGGCGGATCGGCGTCAGGCGATAGTCGAGCAGTCCAGTGTCGAATGGCTGGAAACCACCCTCAATCGCTGGCACCTGATGCGCCCGGAGGCCAGCTACCGCTACCAGTGTCTGGGGCGCGGAGCAGCGCCGCGGCTGATGCCGCCGGCGGACCTCACCCAGGCGCTGCTCAATCTGTTGAACAATGCCGCCGACGCCTGCCCGGACAAGCTGGATATCCGCCTCGACTGGGATCATCAGTGGCTGCGCCTGAGCATCCGCGATTTTGGCGACGGTGTGCCGCTGGCGATTGCCGAGCAACTCGGCCGGCCGTTCTTCACCACCAAGGGCAAGGGCTTCGGTCTCGGTCTGTTTCTCAGCCAGGCCAGTGTCACCCGTGCCGGCGGCACGGTAAAACTGTATAACCACGAAGAAGGCGGCACGCTCACCGAGCTCAAGTTGCCGCGCGCCTATGGTCGGGCCTGAATCAGGCCAGCAAGGAGTGAATATGAGCGAAGAACCCCTGTTGGACGGCGAAGAAAAACCGCACCTGCTGCTGGTCGATGACGACCCGACGTTTACCCGGGTCATGGCGCGTGCCATGAGCAGCCGGGGCCTGCGGGTGTCCACCGCCAGTTCGGCCGAGGAAGGGCTGAAACTGGCCGAGCAGGACCTGCCGGATTACGCGGTACTCGACTTGAAGATGGAGGGCGACTCCGGGCTGGTGCTGCTGCCCAAGCTGCTCGAGTTGGATGCGGAGATGCGCGTGGTGATCCTCACCGGTTATTCGAGCATCGCCACCGCGGTGGAGGCGATCAAACGCGGCGCGACCAATTACCTGTGCAAGCCGGCCGATGCCGACGACGTGCTCACCGCCTTGCTCTCCGAACACGCCGACCTGGACAGCCTGGTCCCGGAAAACCCGATGTCGGTGGACCGCCTGCAATGGGAGCATATCCAGCGCGTGCTGGCCGAGCACGAAGGCAACATCTCCGCCACCGCTCGCGCGCTGGGCATGCATCGGCGCACCCTGCAGCGCAAATTGCAGAAGCGTCCGGTACGTCGCTGACGGGCTGTAGCTCGGCTCAAACCGTAGCCCGGATGCAATCCGGGAACGCTACGGTACGGCTGAGCACCTGTCCCGGATTGCATCCGGGCTACGCGCAGACTCTCGCCCGCGTAGCCAGCTCGACGATCTCGCGGGCCTTCTAGCCAGGCCTTCTCGCAGCCCCTAAACTCGGCGGCCTTGCTCATTAGTGGCCTCCGTCATGCTCGCCGTCGTCCAGCAAACCCTCGGCATCACCGCACCGGTTTTCGCCATGCTGTTTCTCGGCGTGGCGCTGAAGCGCCTCGGCTGGATCGATGTGGCCTTCATCAACACCGCCTCGGCGCTGGTGTTTCGCGGCACCATGCCCACCCTGATGTTTCTCGGCATCATCAAGGCCGACCTGCAGACGGCGTTGCGTCCGGCCCTGCTCGGCTACTTCGTGCTGGCGACCCTGACCTGCTTCCTGCTGATCTGGGGCTGGGCCCTGTGGCGCTGCCCCAAGGTGGATCGCGGCATCTATGTACAGGGGGCGTTTCGCGGCAACAACGGCATCGTCGGCCTGGCCCTGGCCACCAGCCTGTACGGCGATTACGGCTTGTCGGTCGGCAGCGTGCTGGCCGGTCTGGTGATCCTTTGCTACAACGTGCTGGCGGCGATGATCCTGGCCATCTACAGCCCGGACGCCAAGTCCGATCCCTGGGCCATCTGCCAAAGTATCCTGCGTAATCCGCTGATCATCGGGGTGGTCGCGGCCATACCGTTCGCCTACTGGCGCGTGCCCCTGCCGGACTGGCTGATGACCTCGGGCCAGTATTTCGCGCAGATGACCCTGCCGCTGGCGCTGATCTGCATTGGCGGAACCCTGACCCTGGCCACGCTGCGCGCGAGCAGTGGCATCGCCCTCAGTTCGAGCCTGATGAAGATGGTCTGGCAGCCGCTGCTGGCGACCCTGGGCGCCTGGTTGTGCGGCTTTCGGGATGCCGATCTGGCGATCCTGTTTCTCTACTTCGCCAGCCCCACTGCCGCCGCCAGCTTCGTCATGGCGCGGGCCTACAACGGCAATCATCAACTGGCGGCGGTGATCGTGGTGATCACCACCCTGGCGGCGGTGCTGACCATCAATGTCGGCTTGCTGCTGCTGCAGTGGGCCGGCTGGATCTAGTGTTCTGTCCCTCAAATAACTACTATTAATCGAGTGTATTGAGGGGCGGAGGCGGGGCTATGAGAACAGGCCGACCGAAGGCTGAGCTGGT
>NZ_VIUH01000023.1 GCF_007993865.1 Pseudomonas sp. SJZ079
GCTGAAAGGCTTGAGTATCCATGGTGGGCAGACCTCACAAGCGGATGTCTGCCTTAAAGCTTAGTCCTTGCAACACAATTTTGGGACAGAGCCAAAAAAAAGCCCCACGCTCAGGAGCACAGAGCGTGGGGCACAAAGAGGTCGGCAGCGCCGACCGAGGAGCTCGGTGTCAGGCGCGCGGCTGCCAGCCGCCGCCCAGTGCCTTGTAGATGGCGACTATGCCGCGGTACAGCGCCACCTCAGCCAGGGCCTGGGCATCTTCGGCAGCCAGGCGTTCGCGCTCGGCATCCAGCAGCACCAGAAAGTCCACCGTGCCTTCGCGATAACGCACGCCGGCCTGTTGCGCGGCGGCGCGGCTGGCTTCCGATTGGCGGACCAGGGCGAGCAGGCGCTGCTGGTGCTGGGCGTAATCGCTGAAGGCGTTTTCCGACTCCTCCAGCGCCAATAGCACCTGCTGCTCGTAGTTAGCCAAGGCACCTTCGGATTCCGCTTCGGCGCCGCGCAGGCGCGCACGCACGCTGCCCAGATCGAAGGCGGCCCAGGTGATGGTCGGCGCTACCGCCCAGGCACGCGCGGCCGAAGAACCCAGCTGCGAGCCGCGCCCGGCGGTAAAGCCGAGAAAACCACTGAGGCTGACCCTGGGGAACAGGTCGGCGGTGGCGACCCCGACATTGGCGGTGGCCGCCGCCAGTTGACGCTCGGCGGCGAGGATGTCCGGGCGCCGGCGCAACAGCTCGGTGGCGTCACCGATGGGCAGACGTTTGCCGATCACCGGCAGCGGGCGGGCGGATAGATCCACGCTCAGCTGCTCGGGACGCTGGCCGAGGAGGGTGGCGATGCGGTGACGCGCCCGCGCTTCCTCGGCCTGCAATTGCGGCAGGCTGGCTTCGGTGGCCGCCAGGCGCGCGTCGGCGCGCAACACGTCCAGTTCGCTGCCGACCCCGGCCTCGCGCAGCCGCTCGGTGAGATCGCGCGAGGCGTGCTGGTTTTTCAGGTTGTCGCGCGCGATACCCTCGCGCAGCTGAGCGCCGCGCAGGCTACCGTAGGCATCCACCAACTCGGCAATCAGGCTGACCTGCAACTGGTACAGCTCGGCTTCGGCCACTTGCGCCTCGGCATCGCTGGCTTCCAGCTGGCGCTGAATACGGCCGAACAGGTCCAGTTCCCAAGCCATGTCCAGACCCAGGTCGTAGCGCTCGGCATTCACCCGCTGTTCAGTCACACCAGGCTGCTGGGCCTTGCCGATTTCACTGCTGGCGCGGCTGGTGATGGTCGGCAGGCGATCGTTGGCCGTGTCGTCACGGATGGCGCGCGCCGCGCGCAGGCGGGCGAAGGCCACCCGCAGCTCGCGGTTGTCCGCAAGCGACTGCTGCACCAGCTGGTCCAGGGTCGGGTCGTCGAACTGCTGCCACCAGACCGATTCGAAACGTGAACGGTCGTAGTTGCCGCTTGTGGCGCTGGCCAGCACGGCGGGCTCAGTCAGCGGCGCGCGATAGTCCGGGCCGACGGTGCAGGCCGCCAGGGTGAATGAAGCGGCCAGGCCGAGCAGGCTGGTTCTCAGGGGATTGGTTGCGAAGCTGCTCATGCCTGCACCTCCTGCAGTCGCATGGCTTTTTTCGCTTCACGCCGCTCGACGAAACCGCGGATCAGTACATAGAACAGCGGGGTCAACAGCAGGCCGAAGAAGGTCACCCCGAGCATCCCGCTGAACACCGCGACGCCCATGGCATGGCGCATCTCGGCGCCTGCACCGGAGGAAACCACCAGCGGCACCACACCCATGATGAAGGCGAAGCTGGTCATCAGGATCGGCCGCAGGCGCAGGCGGCAGGCTTGCAACACCGCAGCGATGCGGTCCAGGCCCTCGTCCTGTTTCTCCTTGGCGAACTCGACGATCAGGATGGCGTTCTTGCAGGCGAGGCCGACCAATACGATCAAACCGATCTGGGTGAAGATGTTGTTGTCGCCCCCGGTCAGGATCACCCCGGTGATGGCCGACAGCAGGGTCATCGGTACGATCAGGATTACCGCCAGCGGCAGGCTCCAGCTTTCGTACTGGGCGGCCAGCACCAGAAAGGCCAGCAGCACGCACAGCGGGAAGACGAAGATCGCGCTGTTGCCGGCGAGGATCTGCTGATAGGTCAGCTCGGTCCACTCGAAACTCATGCCGTTGGGCAGCTCTGCCTTGAGCAGGCGTTCCATGGCGGCCTCGGCCTGACCGGAACTGTAGCCGGGCGCAGCCGCGCCATTGATCTCGGCGGTGAGGAAGCCGTTGTAGTGCATCACCCGGTCGGGACCGGCACTGTCGCTGACCTTGACGAAGGTCGACAGCGGCACCATCTCGCCGCGGTTGTTGCGCACCTTCAGTTGGCCGATCTGCTCGGGAGCCAGACGGAACTGTTGCTCGGCCTGGACGTTGACCTGGTAGGTACGGCCGAAGCGGTTGAAGTCGTTGGCATACAACGAGCCCAGGTAGACCTGCATGGTGTCGAAGATGTCGCTGATGGCCACGCCATGCGTCTTGGCCTTCTCGCGGTCGATATCGGCATCGATCTGCGGCACGTTGACCTGATAGCTGCTGAACAGGCCAGCCAGTTCCGGCACGTTCTGGCTCTTGGCGATGATGTTCTGCGTCTGCTTGTACAGCTCCTCGTAGCCCAGATTGCCGCGATCCTGCAACTGCACGCGGAAGCCGCCGATGGTGCCGAGGCCTTGCACCGGTGGTGGCGGGAAGATGGCGATATAGGCGTCCTGAATCTCGCCGAACTGCTGGTTCAACTCGGCGGCGATGGCCCCGGCGCTCATCGACGGATCAGTACGCTGGTCGAAGGGCTTGAGCGGGGTGAAGACGATGCCGCTGTTCGGGCTGTTGGTGAAGCCGTTGATCGACAAGCCGGGGAAGGCCACGGTGTTCTCCACGCCCGGGTGCTGCGCGGCGATGGCCGACATGCGCTTGATCACCGCCTCGGTGCGGTCCAGGGTAGCGGCATCCGGCAATTGGGCGAAGGCCACCAGGTACTGCTTGTCCTGCGGCGGTACGAAGCCGGTCGGCGTGCTGGCGAAACCCAGGTAGGTCAGGCCCATCAGCCCTGCGTAGACCACCAGGGCGATGCCGCTGCCACGCAGCACCCGCTTGACGGTGCCGACATAGCCATGGCTGGCGCGGTCGAACAGGCGGTTGAAGGGCTTGAACAGCCAGCCCGCGAACAGCTTGTCGAGGCCCCTGGAGAAGCGGTCCTTGGGCGCATCATGGCTGCGCAGCAGCACGGCGGCCAAGGCTGGCGACAGGGTCAGCGAGTTGAACGCGGAAATCACCGTGGAAATCGCGATGGTCAGAGCAAACTGCTGATAGAACTGCCCGGTAAGGCCGGAGATAAAGGCGGTGGGCACGAACACCGCGCAGAGCACCAGAGCGGTGGCGACAATCGGCCCGGTGACTTCCTTCATCGCCTGTTTGGTGGCTTCGACCGGTGATTTGCCCAGGCCGATATTGCGTTCGACGTTCTCCACCACGACGATGGCGTCGTCCACCACGATGCCGATGGCCAGTACCAGGCCGAACAGCGACAAGGCATTCAGCGAGAAACCGAGCAGGTGCATCACGGCGAAGGTGCCGATCAGGGACACCGGTACGGCGACCAGCGGAATGATCGAGGCGCGCCAGGTCTGCAGGAACAGGATCACCACCAGCACCACCAGCACTATGGCTTCGAGCAGGGTGTGCACCACTGCCTCGATGGAGCCGCGGACGAAGATGGTCGGGTCGTAGACGATCTCGTAGTCCACGCCCTGGGGGAAGCTCTGCTTCAGCTCGGCCATGCGCCCACGCACCGCGTCGGAAATCTCGATGGCGTTGGAACCCGGACGCTGGAACACCGGGATGGCCACCGCGGGCTTATTGTTCAGCAGTGAACGCAGGGCGTACTGGCTGGAGCCCAGCTCGATCCGGGCGATATCTTTCAGGCGGGTGATCTCACCGTCTTCGCCGGCCCGCACGATGATGTTCTCGAACTCTTCCTCGTTGACCAGGCGGCCCTGGGTGTTGATCGACAGCTGGAAGCTGTTGTCGCTGGCCGCGGGCGGCGCGCCGAGCGAGCCGGCGGCGACCTGGCGGTTCTGCTCGCGGATGGCGTTGACCACGTCGCTGGCGGTGAGGTTGCGCGAGGCCACTTTGTGCGGGTCCAGCCAGACGCGCAGGGAGTAGTTGCCCAGGCCGAACAGCTTTACATCGCCGACGCCGTCCAGGCGCGCCAGCTCGTCCTTGACGTTGAGCGCGGCGTAGTTGGACAGGTAGAGCATGTCGTAGCGGTCGTCCGGCGAGGTCAGGTGCACCACCATGGTCAGGTCCGGCGAGGCCTTGTCGACGGTGACGCCGAGCCGCTGCACTTCGGTGGGCAGGGTCGGCATGGTGCGGGTCACGCGGTTCTGCACCTGCACCTGGGCGGTATCCAGATCGGTGCCCAGGGCGAAGGTTATGGTCAGGGTCATGCTGCCGTCGGCAGTGCCTTGGGACGACATGTAGAGCATGCCTTCGACCCCGGTGATCGCCTGTTCCAGTGGTGAAGCCACGGTTTCGCCAATCACCTTGGGGTTGGCGCCGGGAAAGCTGGCGCGCACCACCACAGTCGGCGGCACCACTTCCGGGTATTCGCTGATCGGCAACTGGAACAACGAGATGGCCCCGCCGATCAGGATCAGCAGCGACAACACCGCGGCGAAAATCGGCCGCTGAATGAAAAATTGCGAGAAGTTCATGGTCGTTTACCCTTAGCTGCGCGGCGTACTGATCGGCTTGAGGTTCTGATCGGCGACGCGCGGTGCGTCACTGGCATCCACGGCGCGGCGCTGGCGGGCCAGGGCCGCGAGGGTTTCGGCATCGGCCATGGGCACGCTTTGCGGGTCGACGGTCGAGCCGGGCATGGCGCGTTGCAGGCCGTTGACCACTATCTGTTCACCCTTGGCCAAGCCGCTGCGGACGATACGCAAGCCTTGCAACTTGGGGCCCAGTTCGATGGCGCGGTAGCCCACGCTGTTGCCTTCGCCGAGCACCAGTACGTACTTCTTGCCCAGGTCAGTGCCGACGGCCTCGTCCTTGATCAGGGTGGCGTCGTAGGTGCTGCTGCCGACCAGCTTGAGGCGTGCATAGAGGCCGGGGGTGAACTGGCCGTCGCGGTTGTCGAACACCGCACGCCCGCGAATGGTCCCGGTCTTCGGGTTGACCTGGTTATCGAGAAAATCCAGTTGACCCAGGTGGGGATGGCCCTCCTCATTGGACAGGCCAAGGTAGACCGGGCTGGCGTCACGGGCATCGCTGCCATCCTGACGGGCCAGCTCGATGTACTTGAGGAACACCCGCTCATCGGCGTCGAAGTAGGCATATACCTTGTCGGTGCTGACCACCGTAGTGAGCAGGCTTTGCCCGGCGTTGACCAGGTTGCCGGCCGTCACTTCGGCGCGACTGATGCGACCGTCGATGGGCGCGGTGACACGGGTGAAACTGAGGTTCAGGCGTGCATTGTCCAGTTCGGCCTGAATACCGCTCACCGCGGCCTTGGCCTCCTGCGCGGCACTGGCGCGGGCATCGGCCAACTCGGCGGAGATCGCGTTACTCTGGCGCAGGCGTTCGCCACGGCGGGCCTCGCTGATCGCTCTAGTCTGGCCGGCACGGGCTTGCTGCAACTGGGCCTCGAGGCGCTTGACCTCAGCCTGGAACGGCCGCGGGTCGATCTGGAACAGCAGATCACCTTTGTTTACCAGGCTGCCTTCGGCGAACGTGACGGTGTCGATAAAACCCGAGACACGTGGGCGAATTTCCACCGACTCCGGCGCTTCCAGGCGCCCACTGAGTTCATCCCACTCGTTGATAGGTTGTTGAATGACTGCTGCGACGCTGACCTGGGCAACCGGCATTTGCTGGCTGGTTTCCGCGGCCTTGCCGCAGGCGCTCAACAGCAGTGCGGTCGCGAAGGCCGCTGAAAAGCGCCAGGAGAGATGTGTGAACCGTTCCATGTGTGACTCCGCCAGTCGAATATGTGGACGGGCGGAGTTTGGGTCGCGGATGGCGTGGGCACGAATCGAACGCTGCGAAGGTTAATATCAGCCGGAATGATGATAGCGCCGGTTCAATCGATACCGGCTAATGCTGTGGATTACCCCAGGCTGTCCGGGTCGCCGCAGAACATCTGAATCCGCGAACGCAGCCAGCGTTCGGCAGGGTCGTTGTCCTGCGCGCCGCGCCAGGTCATGTGCAGCTCGAAGGTTTGGGTTTCCAGCGGCAGTTCTTCGGCCCGTACACCACCGGCTGCGGTCAGCGCCGCGGCGGTATAGTCGGGCACGGTGGCGAGGATATCGGTGCCGCTGAGCAGGGTGCCGAGGCCATTGAACTGCGGCAAGGCCAACACCACGCGGCGCTGGCGGCCGACTTTTGCCAATGCCTCGTCGATAAAACCGCTGAGGTCACCGGCGAACGACACCAGGGCATGGGGGCGGGCGCAATAATCATCCAGACTCAACGCGCCGGGCACGCTGTCGGCGCGCAGCAGCTTGGCCCTGCTGCGGCGCAGCACCTTGCGCTTGGCATTGGCCGGCAGTTCCTCGGTGTAACTCACCCCGACGGAAATTTCGCCCGAGGCCAACAGGCCTGGCATTAATAGGTAGTTGGTACGCCTGATGACCAGCACCACGCCCGGCGCCTCGGCACGCAAACGCTTGATCAGCGGTGGCAAGAGGCCAAATTCGACGTCATCGGACAAACCAATGCGAAACACCGCAGTGCTGGTCGCCGGATTGAAGTCGGCGGCCCGGCTGACGGCCGTGGAGATAGAGTCCAGCGCCGGCGTGAGCAGGGCGAAGATCTCCTGCGCCCTCGCCGTGGGCTCCATGCTGCGCCCGGTGCGCACGAACAGCGGATCGTCGAACAGGCTGCGCAGGCGGGAGAGGGCAGCGCTGATGGCCGGTTGACCGAGAAACAACTTTTCCGCCGCGCGCGTCACGCTGCGCTCATGCATCAGCGTTTCAAAAACGATCAATAAGTTGAGGTCGACTCTGCGGAGGTCGTTGCGGTTCATCCGGTGTCCATTTAGGGTGTGGGGCGCGGGACTCTGCGGGTCTCAGGCTAATGCGGATCACTGCGGATAGGCAATACACAAGTAAAGGTGAGTGATATTTAGCGGCTGTATCATCATCGACAGGCATGGTGATTATCAGTTTCGGCAGGTGGCATTGCTGGTAAAGCCCAGATAAAGTCCACGGCATAAGGGGTTAACCGGCGAGGTTTGCAATGTCCCGCATCATTCGTTTTCATCAGTTTGGCGAAGCCGACGTTCTCAAGCTTGAAGAGCGTCAATCGCCAAAACCAGGCGCAGGCGAAGTTCTATTGCGCGTTTGCGCCATCGGCGTCAGTTGGTTCGACGTGCTCTGGCGGCAGAATCTGGCAACCACGCCGGCCCAGCTGCCAGCAGGACTCGGCCATGAACTGGCCGGTGAAGTGCTGGCTGTGGGCGAGGGGGTCGATGACCTGGCGGTTGGCGACCAAGTCGCCAGTTTTCCCGGCCATAGCGTCAACCGCTACCCCAGTTATGCCGAGGAAGTGGTACTGCCGCGCAGTTCCTTGACCCGTTACCCGGATGGGTTGACCCCGCAACAAGCCAGCGTGCACTACCTGCCATCGCTAGTCGGCTGGTTCGGTTTCATCGAACTGGCTCGCCTGCAGCCGAATGAAAGCGTACTGGTCACCCAAGCCAGCCGCTGCTGGGGGCCTTATATCGTACAGATGGGCAAGGCCCTGGGCGCGCGAGTCATCGCTGCCAGCGAAGACCCCGAAGACAGCGAGTTTCTGCGTGAACTGGGCGCCGATCATGTGATCCTCACCGAGGAGCAGGACCTGGTGAGCCGAGTGAATAAGCTCACTGATGGCCGCGGCGTCGATGTGGTGATGGATGCCCTGGGCGGCCCGCAGATGTGCCTGCTCGGTGACGCCCTGGCGCCGCGCGGACGCTTGATCCTCTACGGCCTGCAAGGCGGTAACGAGACGCCGTTCCCGGCTTGCGCGGCCTTTCAGAAGAACATCCAGTTCTTCGTCCACTGCATCGGTAACTTCACCGGCAAGGAAGAACTGGGTATCCCGCAGGACAAGGAAGCCGTGGCCAAGGCGCTCAAAGGCATCAACCAGCTCACCGCCGATGGCTTGCTGCGGCCACTCATAGACTCGGTGTTCGACTTCGACAAGGTCGTCGAAGCGCATCGCCATATGGAAACCTGCCCAAGCCGGGGCCGGGTAGTGCTGCAGGTTCCAACCGAGTCGCACTAAGAGCTACTACAACGCCTGTACTCGAGCCCGATAAGACTCGAGCACATGCTGATATCTAAATAGCCGCCTTTAGGTTGTGCATGGTTCAGGACAATCCGAACGGTCCTGACGCTGCATAGCCTAGGCGTGACTATGCGTAAGTCCCTCGATACGCCTGCCGGCCTGATCAGGCGCCCAGTGCTGGCCGTGACCATTGCCCCCGGCGACTCATGCTGCTTTGGCCTTGAACTAGCTCTGCCTGTCAGAACGGGTGAACGGGCTGCCGGGGGCGGAATGAATCCTCGTACCCTCGTACCAGCCCTTGAAGCCGCAAGGCTGAAAGATGACCAGGTCATCCGCTGGGAAGAGTGGACCAATTGCGATTATCGACCTTGCGTTCGATAATCGCTCGAAAGTCCACCCAACTCTTCTTCGGAGGCTGTATGAGCGAAACGCGACCGCCCCTTTCCGCCTTGGCGCCCCCCCCCTATGTGTCGCCGGCCAAGCGCATCGCCGAATTCGGCGGCGACCCGAACTTCATGGCCTCTCTGGCGCGCGGTCTCGCGGTGATCAACGCCTTCCAGGAGCGCAAGCGTCACCTGACCATTGCGCAGATCAGCCATCGCACCGATATTCCCCGCGCCGCCGTGCGTCGCTGCCTGTATACCCTGATGAAACTGGGCTATGCGACCACCGATGGGCGCACCTACTCGTTGCTGCCCAAGGTGCTGACCCTCGGCCATGCCTACCTGTCGTCCACCCCCCTGGCGGTGTCGGCGCAGCCCTACCTGGACCGCATCAGCGAACAGCTGCACGAGGCCTGCAACCTGGCCACCCTGGAGGGCGAGCAGGTGCTGTATATCGCCCGCTCGGCTATTCCCCAACGGCTGATCTCGGTGGACTTGAGTGTCGGCAGCCGCCTGCCTGCCTACTGCACCTCGATGGGCCGCATCCTCCTGGCCGCGCTGGACGACGACAGCCTCCACGATTATTTGAATAACGCCGAATTGCAGGCCAAGACCAGCCGCACCCTGCATACCCCGGAAGACCTCTGGGAGTGCTTGCAGCGGGTGCGCCAGCAGGGTTGGTGCATGGTCGACCAGGAGCTGGAGCAGGGCCTGCGCTCGCTGGCGGTGCCGGTGTACGACTCGGCCGGGCACGTGCTGGCGGCGATGAACGTCAGTACCCACGCCGGCCGTGTAGCGGCCAGCGAATTGGAGAAGCGCTTCCTGCCGATCATGCTCAACGCCAGTCGGGAGCTGAGCAGCCAGCTGTTTGCGCCTCTGTAAGGGCGGGGGGCAGGCGCGATAATCGAACGCTTTTTACCGCAAGCGGTTGACGGGATTTCCGACAGTTTTCTATGGTGGCGGTCTGCCAATAGCTCGACGAGGCCATTCGTCCGTTTGCCGAGACGCTGCCCAGCTGTTGGGTAGACTCAGAGAAATACCAGGCGGTGCAACGCCCGTAATGGCGGGCGTCAATATAAAAATAATCGGGTACTTCGCGGATGCTGCTACTGAGTGACAAGAGCATGGTGTTCGACCATGCCGATCCCTATGCCGTGTCGGGTTATGTCGACCAGCACGTAGGGCATCATTGCATCCAGTTGCCGGCCAAGGGCGGCGTCTCGGCCAGCCTCAGTCACCGCAAATTTGCCAGTATGGACCTGTGCCGGATCAGCTATGGCGGCAGTGCGCGGGTCACCTCGGAGGCGTTGGAAACCATCTATCATCTGCAGATCCTGCTCAAGGGCCACTGCCTGTGGCGCAGCCGCCATGACGAGCACTACCTGGCTCCCGGTGAGCTGCTGCTGATCAACCCGGACGACCCTGTCGACCTGACTTATTCCGAAGACTGCGAGAAGTTCATCCTCAAGCTGCCGGTCAGTCTGTTGCAGGCCACCTGCGACGAGCAGCGCTGGAAGGTCCCGGAGCGGGGCATTCACTTCACCCGCAACCTGTATGCCTTGTCCGAGCTGGAGAGCCTGACCCGTCTACTCGGCCTGGTGTGCCTGGAGGCCGAGGCCGACGACAACGCCCTGCAGACCCAGGAGCACTACAGCCGCATAGTCGCCAGCAAGCTGTTGACCCAACTCGGTAGCAACCTATGTCGCGCGCAGCCGCTGCCTCAGGCCGCACCCTTCGAGCACCTGATCGAGTACATCGAGGCCAACCTCACACAGGACATCAGCGCCGAGCACCTGGCCGCCTGTGCGCAGATCAGCCTGCGCTCGCTCTACGCCCTGTTCGAGCGCCACTCCGGCAACACCCCCAAGCAATATGTCCGAGAACGCAAACTGGCGCGCATCCACAGCTGCCTGAGTGACCCGAACTGCCATGTGCGCAGCGTCACCGAGATCGCCCTGGACTATGGCTTCCTGCACCTCGGGCGCTTCTCCGAGAGCTACAAGAACAGCTTCGGCGAGCTGCCGTCGGATACCCTGCGTCGGCGCGGCTGATTGTCAGCGCGGTGCCTCTGCCTTCCCCCCCCCCCCCAAAAAAAAAATCCCTGAAACGCCCCCGAGCAGTCCGCGCGTGCGGCCCCGGCGGCGTTTGTGCGTCCATTCGGCCGCATGCATAGCCATTTTTTGCAGTCTGCAGAAAACGGATAACGGTCATGCACAAAGCGGATATTGTCCGACAAGTTTGCCCCGTAGCCTTAATACCGTTGAAACAATAACAACGGAGCCATGGCCATGACCCTGGGACTCGAATACCTCAATAGCCTGCTTGAAGAAGACAAGGACAAGGGCATCTACCGCTGCAAGCGCGAGATGTTCACCGATCCTCGGTTGTTCGACCTGGAGATGAAGCACATCTTCGAGGGCAACTGGTTGTACCTGGCCCACGAGAGCCAGCTTCCCGAGAACAACGACTACCTCACCACCACCATGGGCCGCCAGTCGATCTTCATCGCACGCAACAAGGACGGTGAGCTCAACGCCTTTCTCAACGCCTGCAGCCACCGTGGCGCCATGCTCTGTCGGCACAAGACCGGCAACAAGAGCTCCTATACCTGCCCGTTTCATGGCTGGACCTTCAACAACTCCGGCAAGCTGCTCAAGGTCAAGGATCCCAAGGAGGCCGGCTATCCGTCGAGCTTCAACTGCGACGGCTCGCACGACCTGCAGAAGGTCGCGCGCTTCGAGTCCTATCGCGGCTTCCTGTTCGGCAGTCTCAATCCTGACGTGCCGCCGCTGGTCGAGCACCTCGGCGAGTCGGCGAAGATCATCGACATGATCGTCGACCAGTCGGCCGATGGCCTGGAAGTGCTGCGCGGCTCCAGCAGCTACATCTACGAAGGCAACTGGAAGCTCACCGCCGAGAACGGCGCCGACGGTTACCACGTCAGCTCGGTGCACTGGAACTACGCCGCCACCCAGCAGCAGCGCAAGCAGCGCGAGGCCGGCGAAGAGATCCGCACCATGAGCGCCGGCAGCTGGGCCAAGAATGGCGGCGGTTTCTACTCTTTCGACAAGGGCCACCTGCTGCTCTGGACCCGCTGGGCCAACCCCGAGGATCGCCCGCTGTACGAGCGCCGCGACCAGCTGGCCAGCGATTTCGGCCAGGCCCGCGCCGATTGGATGATCGAGAACTCGCGCAACCTGTGCCTGTACCCGAACGTCTACCTGATGGATCAGTTCAGCTCGCAGATCCGCATCGCCCGACCGATCTCCGTGGACAAGACCGAGATCACCATCTACTGCATCGCGCCCAAGGGCGAGAGCGCCGAGGCTCGCAGCCGACGCATCCGCCAATACGAGGACTTCTTCAATGTCAGCGGCATGGCCACCCCGGACGATCTGGAGGAGTTCCGCTCCTGCCAGCTCGGTTACCAGGGCAGCCGTGGCTGGAACGACATGTCGCGCGGCGCCGAGCACTGGATCGAGGGCGCCGACCAGGCCGCCGAGGAAATCCAGTTGAAGCCGCTGCTCTCCGGCGTGCGCACCGAAGATGAAGGCCTGTTCGTGCTGCAACACCAGTACTGGCAGAAGACCATGATCGAGGCGTTGCACAAGGAACAGGCGCAACTGATTCCCGTGGAGGGCCTGTGATGAGCATTTCCTATGACGCCGTGCGCGACTTCCTCTACCGCGAAGCGCGCTACCTGGACGACAAGGACTGGGACAGCTGGCTGGAACTGTACGCCGCCGATGCCAGCTTCTGGATGCCGTCCTGGGATGACAACGACGAACTGACCGAAGACCCGCAGAGCGAAATCTCGCTGATCTGGTACGGCAATCGGGGCGGCCTGGAAGACCGGGTGTTTCGCATCAAGACCGAGCGCTCCAGCGCGAGCATCCCGGACACCCGGACCTCGCACAACATCAGCAACATCGAGATCCTCGAGCAGGCGGACGGACTGTGCAAGGTGCGCTTCAACTGGCACACCCTGAGTTTTCGCTACAAGACCGTGGACAGTTATTTCGGCAGCAGCTTCTACACCCTCGATGTGCGCGGCGACAGCCCGCTGATCAAGGCCAAGAAGGTGGTGCTGAAGAACGATTACGTGCGTCAGGTCATCGACGTCTACCACATCTAATTACCCGTTCGGAGCCGGCGCAGGCTCGTACTCAAGGCTGGGAGGCCTGCTGGCCTCCCGTCGGGGGCGAGCTCGCGGCAAAAACGCCCGGAACCGTGTGTAACCACTGCTATGCGAGGTGTGCCATGAGCCACAAAATCGCCCTGAATTTCGAAGACGGGGTCACCCGCTTCATCGATGCCGACGCCAGCGAAACCGTGGCCGATGCCGCCTATCGCCAAGGCATCAATATTCCCCTGGATTGCCGCGACGGCGCCTGCGGCACCTGCAAATGCTTCGCCGAAGCCGGCAGCTACGACCTGGGCGACGAGTACGTCGATGACGCCCTGGGCGAGGAAGAAGCCGAACAGGGCTATGTGCTCACCTGCCAGATGCGCGCACAGAGTGACTGCGTTATCCGCGTCCCCGCGTCTTCAGAGCTGTGCAAGACCCAACAGGCCAGCTTCGAGGCGGCGATCAGTGCCGTGCGCCAGCTCTCCGACAGCACCATCGCGCTGTCGATCAAGGGTGAAGCGCTGAGCAAGCTGGCGTTCCTGCCGGGCCAGTACGTCAACCTGCAGGTGCCGGGCAGCGAGCAGACCCGCGCCTACTCCTTCAGCACCCTGCAGAAGGACGGCGAAGTCAGCTTCCTGATCCGCAACGTGCCGGGCGGGCTGATGAGCAGCTTCCTCACCGGCCTGGCCAAGGCCGGCGACAGCATGACCCTGGCCGGCCCCCTGGGCAGCTTCTACCTGCGCGAGATCAAGCGCCCGCTGCTGTTGCTGGCCGGCGGCACCGGCCTGGCGCCGTTCACCGCGATGCTCGAGAAGATCGCCGAGCAGGGCAGCGAGCACCCGCTGCACCTGATCTACGGGGTGACCAACGATTTCGATCTGGTCGAGATGGACAAGCTCGAGGCCCTGGCCGCGCGCATCCCCAACTTCAGCTTCAGCGCCTGCGTGGCCAATCCGGACAGCAGCCACCCGCTCAAGGGTTACGTGACCCAGCACATAGAGCCCAAGCACCTCAACGACGGCGAAGTGGACCTGTACCTCTGCGGCCCGCCGCCGATGGTCGAGGCGGTCAGCCATTACATCCGCGAGCAGGGCATCGCGCCGGCGAACTTCTACTACGAGAAGTTCGCTGCCAGCGCCTGAGGCCTTGCCCCTGTGGGAGCGGACTTGTCCGCGAAGGCATTGGAAGCATCGCGGGCAAGCCCGCTCCCACAGGATCCAGGCGCGCCGCAACCATTGATTGAGGTCGGGACTATGAACAAGCGTTTTCAAGACAAGGTCGCAGTGATCACCGGCGCCGCCCAAGGCATTGGCCGGCGCGTGGCCGAGCGCATGGCCGAGGAGGGCGCGCGCCTGGTGCTGGTCGACCGCTCCGAGCTGGTGCATGAACTGGCCCATGAGCTGGCAGGCGTCAGCCCGGTGCTGACCCTGACCGCCGACCTCGAGCAGTTCGCCGATTGCCAGCGGGTGATGAAGGCGGCGGTCGAGCATTTCGGTCGCCTGGACATCCTGGTCAACAACGTCGGCGGCACCATCTGGGCCAAGCCGTTCGAGCACTACCAGGCCGAGGAGATCGAGGCCGAAGTGCGCCGCTCGCTGTTCCCCACCCTGTGGTGCTGCCATGCCGCACTGCCGCAGATGCTCGAGCAGGGCAGTGGCGCCATCGTCAACGTGTCCTCCGTCGCCACCCGCGGGGTCAATCGGGTGCCCTACGGCGCGGCGAAGGGCGGGGTCAACGCACTGACCGCCTGCCTGGCGTTCGAGACCGCCGAGCGCGGTATTCGCGTCAATGCCACCGCACCCGGTGGCACCGAGGCACCGCCGCGGCGCATTCCGCGTAACGCCGCCGAGCAGAGCGAGCAGGACAAGCGCTGGTACCAGCAGATCGTCGACCAGACCGTCAGCAGCAGCCTGATGAAACGCTACGGCAGCATCGACGAGCAGGCCGGGGCGATCCTCTTCCTGGCCTCGGAGGATGCCGCCTACATCACCGGCGTGACCCTGCCGGTGGGCGGTGGCGATCTGGGCTAAGCCCGGTCACCGCCGCCCGAGGGATAGCCACGCCAGGACGCGCTCCTACAACAACAAAAGAGTCCCATGCCATGCGCAAGATCGACGTCCACGACATCATCGACAACGCACGCTTCAACGGCTTCCACTGGATGGTGCTGTTCTGGTGTGCCCTGATCATCATCTTCGACGGTTACGACCTGGTCATCTACGGCGTGGTGCTGCCGTTGTTGATGAAGGAATGGGGGCTGAGTCCCCTGGAAGCCGGTGCCCTGGGCAGCTATGCGCTGTTCGGCATGATGTTCGGCGCGCTGTTCTTCGGCCCGCTGGCCGACCGTATCGGGCGCAAGAAGGCCATCACCATTTGCGTCGTGTTGTTCAGCGGTTTCACCGTACTCAACGGCTTCGCGCGCAACCCCATGGAATTCGGCGCCTGCCGCTTCATTTCCGGCCTCGGCATTGGCGGGGTGATGCCCAACGTGGTGGCGCTGATGAACGAGTACGCGCCGAAGAAGATCCGCAGCACCCTGGTGGCCATCATGTTCAGCGGCTACTCGGTGGGCGGCATGCTCTCGGCCGGTCTGGGCATGTGGCTGATCCCGCAGTTCGGCTGGCAGGTGATGTTCTTGATTGCCGGTATCCCACTGTTGCTGCTGCCGCTGGTGGTCTACCTGCTGCCCGAGTCGGTCGGTTTCATGCTGCGCAACGGGCGCCAGGATGAGGCGCGCCAGGTGCTCAAGCGGGTCGATCCGCAGTATCCACTGAGCGCTGGCGACGAGCTGTTGATGGCCGCGCCCAAGAGTGCCGGCACCCCAGTGCTGCAGTTGTTCAGTGAGGGCCGTGCGCTGCGCACCCTGATGCTCTGGTTGGCGTTCTTCTGCTGCCTGCTGATGGTTTACGCGCTGAGCTCCTGGCTGCCCAAGTTGATGGCCAATGCCGGTTACAGCCTGGGTTCGAGCCTGTCCTTCCTGCTGGTGTTGAATGTCGGCGCGATTTTCGGTGCCATCGGCGGCGGGGTGCTGGGCGACCGCCTCAATCTGCCGCGAGTGCTGGCGGTGTTCTTCGTCATCGCCGCGGTGTCGATCAGCCTGCTCGGTTTCAACAGCCCGACCCCGGTGCTCTACGGCCTGATCGCCATCGCCGGCGCCACCACCATCGGTTCGCAGATCCTGCTGTACGCCTGCGCCGCGCAGTTCTACTCGATGAACATCCGCTCCACCGGCCTCGGCTGGGCCTCGGGCATCGGCCGCAATGGCGCCATCGTCGGGCCGCTGCTCGGTGGCGCGCTGCTCGGCATCAACCTGCCGCTGCAACTCAACTTCATGGCCTTCGCCCTGCCGGGCGCGGTGGCTGCCATTGCCATGATCCTGTTCGCCATCAGCAGCCAGCGCCGCACTCGCGTCGCGCAAGGCGCTGCACTGGCGGCTTCCTGATGACAACCCTGCGGAACCTACCGGAACCTGAAATGAGCCCTGTCCTGAATGAAAGCATCCTGATCGAAAGCATCGAGGCGATCATCGTCGATCTGCCGACCATCCGCCCGCACAAGCTGGCGATGCACACCATGCAAAAGCAGACCCTGGTGGTGATCCGCCTGCGCTGCTCCGACGGCATCGAAGGCCTGGGCGAGTCGACCACCATCGGTGGCCTGGCCTACGGCAACGAGAGCCCGGAGAGCATCAAGCAGAACATCGACAGCCACCTGGCGCCGCTGCTGGTCGGCCAGGCCGCGGGCAATATCAACGCCGCCATGCAGCGTCTGGACAAGGCGGCCAAGGGCAACACCTTCGCCAAGTCCGGTCTGGAAAGCGCGCTGCTCGACGCCCAGGGCAAGCGCCTCGGCCTGCCGGTCAGCGAACTGCTCGGCGGCCGCGTGCGCGACAGCCTGGAAGTGGCCTGGACCCTGGCCTCGGGCGACACTGTCAAGGACATCGCCGAGGCCGAACAGATGCTTGAGGCGCGGCGCCACCGCATCTTCAAGCTGAAGATCGGTGCCAACGAAGTCAGCCACGACCTCAAGCACGTGATTGCCATCAAGCGGGCGCTGGGTGACTCCGCCAGCGTGCGGGTCGACGTCAACCAGGCCTGGGACGAGTCGGTGGCCCTGCGCGCCTGCCGCATCCTCGGCGACAACGGTATCGACCTCATCGAACAACCCATTTCGCGGATCAACCGCGGCGGGCAGATCCGCCTGAACCAGCGCAGCCCGGCGCCGATCATGGCCGACGAGTCGATCGAGAGCGTCGAGGACGCCTTCAGCCTGGCGGCCGACGGCGCGGCCAGCATCTTCGCCCTGAAAATCGCCAAGAACGGCGGCCCGCGTGCCGTGCTGCGCACCGCGCAGATCGCCGAGGCGGCTGGCATCGCCCTGTACGGCGGGACCATGCTCGAAGGCGCGATCGGCACCCTGGCTGCGGCCCATGCCTTCCTCACGCTCAAGCAGCTGACCTGGCACACCGAGCTGTTCGGCCCGCTGCTGCTGACCGAGGAAATCGTCAGCGAGGCGCCGCTGTACCGCGACTTTCACCTTCACGTGCCGGCGACTCCCGGCCTCGGCCTGAGCCTGGACGAAGAGCGTCTGGCGTTCTTCCGCCGTCCCTAACGCCCCAACCATTGGCCCACCGGCCGAGGAGAGAAACCCATGCTGTTCCACGTAAAGATGACCGTAAAACTGCCGGTGGATATGGACCCGGCCCGCGCCAGCCAGCTCAAGGCCGACGAGAAGGAACTGGCCCAGCGCCTGCAGCGCGAGGGCGCCTGGCGCCACCTGTGGCGCATCGCCGGGCACTACGCCAATTACAGCGTGTTCGACCTGCCGAGTGTCGAGGCGCTGCACGACACCCTGATGCAGCTGCCGCTGTTCCCCTACATGGATATCGAAATCGACGGCCTGTGCCGCCATCCCTCGTCGATCCATAGCGACGACCGCTAAGTCGCCAGGCCCTAAGCAGACGCCATAACAACAACTCGAGGTTAACCGTCATGACTGTAAAAATTTCCCAGACTGCCGAGATTCAGAAGTTCTTCGAAGAAGCCGCTGGCTTCGGCAACGATCAGGGCAGCCCGCGGGTCAAGCAACTGGTGCTGCGCATCGTCCAGGACGCGGCGAAGATCATCGAAGACCTGCAAGTGAGCGACGACGAATTCTGGACCGCCGTGGACTACCTCAACCGCCTGGGCGCGCGCAGCGAGTTCGGCCTGCTGGTGCCGGGCCTGGGCCTGGAGCACTTCCTCGACCTGCTGCAGGACGCCAAGGACGCCCAGGCCGGCCTCAGCGGTGGCACCCCGCGGACCATCGAAGGCCCGCTGTACGTAGCCGGCGCGCCGATCAGCGAAGGTCAGGCGCGGATGGACGACGGCAGCGAGCTGACCGAGGCCACCGTGATGTTCCTCGAGGGCGTGGTGCGCGACACCGATGGCCAGCCGGTGGCCGGCGCGGTGGTCGACCTGTGGCACGCCAATACCAAGGGCAACTACTCGTTCTTCGACCAGAGCCAGAGCGAATACAACCTGCGCCGGCGCATCGTCACCGACGCCGAGGGTCGCTACCGCGCGCGCAGCATCGTGCCGAGCGGCTACGGCTGCGCCCCGGACGGCCCGACCCAGGAGTGCCTGGACCTGCTGGGCCGCCATGGCCAACGTCCGGCGCATATCCACTTCTTCGTCGCGGCGCCGGGCCACCGCCATCTGACCACCCAGATCAACCTGGATGGTGACCAGTACCTGTGGGACGACTTCGCCTACGCCACCCGCGAAGGCCTGGTCGGTGCGCTGCGCTTCGTCGAGGACGCGGCGGCGGCCGAGGCGCGTGGGGTGCAGGGGCGCTTCGCCGAGCTGGCGTTCGACTTCCAGTTGCAGAAGGCGCCAGCGCCGGCGGCCGAGCAGCGCAGCCAGCGTCCACGGGCCTTGCAGGACGCCTGAAGGGCAGGGTGGATGACGCGGTTTTCATCCACCCACACCCAGCGCCAGAGACCTCGGGAGGCTGGTTAAAGCGCCAGCCACCCGAGGACTCCCTGCTTCATCCATAACAACAGCGATCCGGGTTTATCACCACGGATGGCGAGCTGCGCCCTGCGGCGAGGTCTTATGAAAGCCTTGTTCCACGATTTGTCCCTGTCCGCCCTGGTGGCGGGCTGTATCGCCACGCTGATTTCCTACGCCGGGCCGCTGGTGATCATCTTCCAGGCGGCCGACAGCGCCGGCCTGTCCCACGCGGTGCTGACGTCCTGGGTCTGGGCGATTTCCATCGGCAGCGCCGTGCTCGGCATCGGCCTGAGCCTGCGTTACCGGGTGCCGCTGGTCATCGCCTGGTCGGCTCCCGGCTCGGCGCTGCTGGTTTCGCTGCTGCCGCAGATCAGCCTGAACGAGGCGGTCGGCGCCTATCTGGTGGCCAACCTGATCATCCTGCTGGTCGGCCTGTCCGGCGCCTTCGACCGCATCATCGGCCGCCTGCCGCCGGCGATCTCCGCGGCCATGCTGGCCGGCATCCTGTTCAGTTTCGGTACCGGTCTGTTCGTCTCGCTGCAGAGCCAGCCCTTGCTGGTGCTGGCGATGTTCGCCACCTACCTGGTTGTCAAACGTCTGTTGCCGCGTTACGCGGTAATGGCGGTGCTGCTGGTCGGCTGCCTGATTGCCCTGGTCAGCGGCGAACTGCACGGCGAGGCGCTGGTGATCGGCCTGGCCATGCCGCTGTGGATCACCCCGCAGTTCAGCCTGGCCGCGACCCTGAACATCGCCTTGCCGCTGGTGATGGTGGCCCTGACCGGGCAATTCGTGCCCGGCATGGCGGTGCTGCGTAACGACGGCTACCAGACTCCGGCCAGCCCCCTCATCAGTGCCAGTGCAACAGCCAGTCTGCTGCTGGCGCCATTCGGCTGTCACGGTTTGAACCTGGCGGCGATCACCGCGGCCATCTGCACCGGCCGCGAGGCCCATGAGGACCCGCGTAAACGCTATGTGGCCGGCGTTGCCGGCGGCCTCTGCTACCTGCTGCTGGGGCTGTTCGGCGCCACTTTGGTGTCGCTGTTCAGCGCCTTGCCCAAAGAGCTGATCGCGGCACTGGCCGGGCTGGCGTTGTTCGGCGCCATCGGCGGTTCGCTGGCCAGCGCCATGGCGGCGCCGAACGACCGCGAGGCGGCGCTGATCACCTTCCTGGTCACGGCCTCGGGCATGTCCTTTCTCGGCCTGTCGGCGGCGTTCTGGGGACTGATCTTCGGCATCGCCGCTCATCTGCTGTTGAGCGCACGGCGCACTGAGCGCCGCCAGGTCGAGCCACTCGGCGAACGGGAGGTGGCGCGCTAAGCAACCCGTTTTATCGGTTATTGCCGCTCTGCCTGGGGGAGACCGGGGCAGGGCGGGGGTAAGGCCACCCGCTTGCGTTGCCGCGCCTCGTTGCCGGCAAGGGTGGAAGTCAACATCACTACAACAACTACAAAGAGTGAAACGATGAAGCAATCAAACCCTGTATCTCGTGCATTGCGTGCCCCCTTGGCCCTGGCTGTCGCCCTGGCCTTGCCTTCGACCCTGATGGCGGCCGAAGGCGGCTTTCTCGCAGACAGCACCGCGACCCTCACCGCGCGCAACTACTACTTCAGCCGCGACTACTCAGGCATTGTTGGGCCTAACCAGCAGTCCAAGGCCGAGGAGTGGGCCCAGGGCTTTATCCTCAACTTCAAGTCCGGCTACACCCCGGGCACGGTCGGCTTCGGCCTGGATGCCGTGGGCCTGCTCGGCCTCAAGCTCGACAGCAGCCGTGACCGCGTCAATACCGGCCTGCTGCCAGTAACCGACGAGGGCAAAGCAGCCGATGACTACAGCCGTCTGGGCGCGGCGCTGAAGGTCAAACTGTCGAAGACCGAGCTGAAGATCGGCGAGCTGCAGCCCATGCTGCCGGTGCTGTATTTCGGCGATATCCGCCTGCTGCCGCCGACCTACCAGGGCGCGAGCATCGTTTCCAACGAGATCGCCGGATTGACCCTGCAAGGCGGTCAGTTGCGCTCCACCAGCCTGCGCAATGAGGCTGGCGACGGCGAGCTCGGCGCCATGGTCGGCTTCGTCCCGCGCCGCCAGGCCGGCCAGTTGGTCACCACTGACCGCTTTAACTACGCCGGTGCCGACTATGCCTTCAACGACAATCGCACTGCGGTCGGTGCCTGGTACTCCCAGTTGGAAGATATCTACAACCAGCGCTATTTCAGCCTCAAACACAGCGAACCGGTCGGCGACTGGGTGCTCGGTGCCAGCCTCGGCTACTTCGACTCGGCCGAGGACGGCGAGCAGCTGATCGGCAAGCTGGACAACCAGGCGGCGTTCTCCCTGCTGTCGGCCAAGTACGGCGGCCATACCGTCTACCTCGGCTACCAGGCAATGTTCGGCGACGACGGCCTGCCGCGGGTGTTCGCCAACGTCAGCCCGCTGGGCAACGAGGTGCCGACCTACGCGTTCGACGCAGCCGACGAGCGCTCCTGGCAGGCGCGCTACGACTACGACTTCGCCGCCCTGGGCGCGCCGGGCCTGGTGGCCGGGGTGCGCTACATCAAGGGTGACAACGTCGACACCGGCCGCGGCTTCGAGGGCAAGGAGTGGGAGCGCGACCTGGACATCGGCTACGTGGTGCAGAGCGGCTCGCTCAAGGGCCTGGGCGTGAAAGTGCGCAACGTCACCGCGCGCTCCAACTACCGCAGCGACGTCGACGAGAACCGGCTGATTTTCAATTACACCTGGAACCTGCTCTGACGCCCGGCGCCGCTCCGGCCAGCTCGTCGGCGCGGCGCAACGGAGACCCGTTACATCCCGATAACCTTGCGAACCTGGATAACCACGATGAACAACTATAAGAAAATCGCTTCCACCCTCAGCTCTGCCGCCTTCACCCTGGCCCTGTTCGGCAATGCGCAGGCCGCCGACCCAGTCAAGGTCGGCCTGTTGCTGCCCTACACCGGCACCTATGCGGCCCTCGGCGAGGCCATCACCAACGGCATGAAGATGGCCATCGAGCAGCAGGGCGGCCAACTCGGTGGGCGCCCGGTGGAGTACGTCAGCGTCGACAGCGAAGCCAACCCGGGCAAGGCGGTGCCGAACATGCAGAAGCTGGTCGACGGCGCCAAGGTCGACGTGGTGGTCGGGCCGGTGCATTCCGGGGTCGGCATGGGCGCGGTCAAGGTCGCCCGTGACAGCGGCGTGCCGCTGATCATCCCGAATGCCGGCTTTAACGCCGCCACCGGCCCGCTGTGCGCGCCGAACATCTTCCGCACCTCGTTTACCTCCTGGCAGACCGCCTACCCGATGGGCCAGGTGGCCGCCGACAAGGGCTACAAGAACATCGTCACCGTGGCCTGGCGCTATGGCTTCGGCACCGAATCGGTGGAGGGCTTCAAGGAAGGCTTCGAGAAGGCCGGCGGCACCGTCAGCAAGGAAATCTACGTGCCGTTTCCAGACGTCGAGTTCCAGTCGCAGCTGACCGAAATCGCCGCGCTGAAGCCGGACGCGGTGTTCGTCTTCTTCGCCGGTGGCGGCGCCGCCAAGTTCGTCCAGGACTACGCCGCCGCGGGTCTGCAGGGCAAGATCCCGCTGCTCGGTTCGGGCTTCCTCACCGAGGGCACCCTGGCCGCGCAAGGCCAGGCCGCCGAAGGGGTGCTGACCACACTGCACTACGCCGACAGCCTGGACACCGAGCAGAACCGTAGCTTCCGTGACGCCTATCGCCAGCAGTTCGGCAAGGAGGCGGACATCTACGCGGTGCAGGGTTTCGACACTGGCCTGCTGCTGGCCCAGTCGCTGCAACAGGTAGCCGGCAACACCGAGGACCGCGACGCCTGGATCGCCGCCATGAGCCAGGCGCACATCGCCAGCCCACGCGGCGACTGGAGCTTCTCCAAGGCGCATAACCCGGTGCAGAACGTCTACCTGCGCGAGGTGCGTGACGGCGCCAACCACGTGGCCAGCATCGCGGCCACGGCCCTGGCCGATCCGGCGCCAGGCTGCAAGCTGCAGTAAGCGTCCCGGCCTCCGCCCGCGCCGCGCCATGAGCGCGTGCGCGGGCGGTTCACTCGTCTACGCCAGGTACTCCCGATGGATTTCTCCACTGTTCTCATCCAGACCCTGAACGGTCTGCAGTACGGCCTGCTGCTGTTCCTCATCGCCAGCGGCCTGACCCTGATCTTCGGCATCATGCAGATCATCAACCTGGCCCACGGCGCCCTCTACATGGTCGGCGCCTACCTGGCCTTCTGGTTGACTGCACTGACCGGCAACCTGTTTCTCGCCATCCTCCTCGGCCTGCCGCTGGCGGCGCTGCTCGGGGTGCTGATCGAACGCTTCCTGATGCAGGCGCTGTACCGCCGCGACCACCTCGACCAGGTGCTGATGACCTTCGGCATGATCCTGGTGATCGACTCGCTGCGCAGCATCGCCTGGGGCAACGACGTCCACAGCGTGGCGATTCCGGCGTTGCTGGAGGGCTCGATCCAGCTCACCGAAACCCTCGAATACCCGGTCTACCGGCTGTTCATTTCCGCGGTCTGCGGGCTGATCGCCCTGGCCATGTACTGGGTGCTGCAGCGCACCCGGCTGGGCATCGTCATCCGTGGCGGCGCCAGCAACCGCGAGATGGTCCAGGGTCTGGGCATCAACATCCGGGTCATCTACAGCCTGGTGTTCGCCGCCGGCACGGCGCTCACCGCCTTCGCCGGGATGATCGCCGCGCCGGTGTCCTCGGTGTATCCGGGCATGGGCAACCAGATCCTCATCATCGCCTTCGTGGTGGTGGTGATCGGCGGCCTCGGCTCGATTCGCGGCGCCTTCCTCGCCGCGCTGCTGGTCGGCCTGACCGCCACCTGGGGCGCGGTGCTGGTGCCCGAGTACGCGGGCATGGCGATCTACCTGCTGATGGCCGTCGTGCTGCTGTTCAAACCGCGCGGGCTGTTCGCCTGACACCTGCCCTTCGGAGGATATGCACCATGCGTCCCTTACCCCGCACCATCAGCTACCTGCTGTTGCTCTTGACCCTGCTGCTGGCCGCTTTTCCGCTGTTCGGCGAGAGCCTCAGCGGCGAGCAGCACAGCTACCACCTGCAGCAACTGACCCACATCATGATCCTCGCCATCGTCGCCCTCAGCCTCGACCTGCTGGTCGGCGTGACCGGCATGGTCAGCCTGGCCCAGGCGGCGTTCTTCGGTATCGCCGGCTACAGCCTGGTGCTGTTCGCTCCGGAGTTCGAGGCGGTGAACTTCTGGCTGGCCCTGGCGCTGTGCCTGGCGCTCAGCGCCGCCGCTGCGCTGCTGATGGGCCTGTTGATCATCCGCACCTCGGGGATCTTCTTCATCATGGCGACCATCGCCTTCTCGCAGATGCTCTACTACCTGTTCCACGACTCGGCCTTCGCCGGCGGCTCGGATGGCATCTACCTGTTCCTCAAACCCGAGGTGGCCATCGCCGGGGTGCAGCTGCTCGACCTGGAGAACCCGCGCAGCCTGTTCTACCTGGTGCTCGGCTCGCTGGTACTGCTCTACCTGCTGCTGCGCACTTGCCTGCGCGCGCCGTTCGGCCGGGTGCTGCTGGGCATCAAGCACAACGAGGACAGGGTCCGTTCCATGGGCTACAACCCGTTGTTCTACAAACTGGCGGCCTTCGTCATCGCCGGCACCATCGCCGGTTACGCTGGCATGCTCTCGGCCACTCAGTACGGCTTCGTCAGCCCCGGCCAGGTCAGTTGGCAGCTCTCGGCCCATGCCCTGGTGATGGTCATTCTCGGCGGCATGGGCAGCCTGTTCGGCCCCATTCTCGGCGCCTTCGCCTTCGAAGGCCTGCACCAGCTGTTCGCCGGGCTGACCCCGCATTGGGAGCTGCCCATGGGCCTGGTGGTGATCGCCATGGTCCTGCTGTTGCCGCGCGGCATCGCCGGGCTGCTGTTGCAGCTGTGCAGTGCGCGCAAAGCCAAGCCCGCCGACGACGCGGCGCTGTCCACTGCCGTCACGGTGAACAAGGAGACCGGTGTATGACTGCCTACGTTCTACAAACCCAGGGGCTGAGCAAGGCGTTCGGCGGCCTGCGCGCGGTCAGCGATATCTCATTGTCCGTCGCGCCCTGCGAGGTGCACGCGATCATCGGCCCCAACGGCGCCGGCAAGAGCACCATGGTCAACCTGCTGTCCGGCCACCTCAAGCCCAGCGCCGGGCAGATTCTGTTTCACGGCCGCGACATCACCGGCCTGGCACCCAACCGTGTGTCGCACCTGGGCATCGGCCGCAGCTTCCAACGCACCAATATCTTCCCCAGTTTCACCTGCCTGGAAAACTGCTGGCTGGCCGCACAATCGCGGTTGAAGAACTCCTTCCGCTTCTTCCGTCGCTGCGAGGCCTACGCCGAGGTGCGCGAGCGCGCCGAACGGGCGCTGGAACTCTGCGGCCTGGCCCGGCACCGCGACACCCTGGCCGATGCCTTGAGCTACGGCGAACAGCGCCAGCTAGAGATCGGCATGGTGCTGGCCACCGAACCGAGCTTCCTGTTGCTCGACGAGCCCATGGCCGGCATGGGCAAGGACGAGTCGGCGCGGGTGGTCGAGCTGCTGGCAAGGCTATCGAAGCAGTACGCCATGGTCCTGGTCGAGCACGACATGGACGCGGTGTTCAGCATCGCCCACCGCCTGACGGTGATGGTCAACGGCGAAATGCTGGCCAGCGGTCCGCTGGACCAGGTGCGCAACGATCCGGCGGTACAGCAGGCCTATCTGGGCGACGGCGAGGAGCAATTCTGATGAGTACACAAGCCCTGGTGCAGGCTACGGGCCTGCACACTTACTACGGCAACAGCCACGTCCTGCATGGCGTCGACCTGCAGATCCAGCCGGGCGAGACCCTGGCGCTGATGGGCCGCAATGGCATGGGCAAGAGCACCACCATCCGCTCACTGCTCGGCCTGACGCCGGCGCGCCGCGGCGAGGTGCTGATTCGCGGCGAGCGCTGCAGCGGCCGCGCCACCCACCAGATCATCCGCCGCGGCATCGGCTACGTGCCGGAGGGGCGGGGCATGTTCCCCAACCTGAGCGTGCGCGAGAGCCTGATCATGGCCGCCCGGCCAGGTCTGGACGGGCGCCGCGACTGGGACCTGGAACGGGTGCTGGAGACCTTCCCGCGCCTGGCCGAGCGCTTCGCTCATCTGACCGGCAACCTCTCCGGCGGCGAGCAGCAGATGGTGGCGATCGGTCGCGCACTGATGACCAACCCCGAGCTGATGATTCTCGACGAGGCCACCGAGGGTCTGGCGCCGTTGATCCGCAAAGAGATCTGGCAGGTGATCCGCCTGATCAAGGCCAGCGGCATCGCCACCCTGGTGGTGGACAAGAACGTCAACGTGCTGCTCGACCTGACCGATCGCAGCATGATCATGGTCAAGGGCCGGGTGGTCTACGACGGGCCCAGCGCCGAGCTGAAGAGCCAGCCGGAAATACTCCAGACTCATATCGGCCTGTGAGGCCAGGGAACCCGAACATGATCCAGTCGACTGCCATTGAACCTGTGCGCAGCTGGCAGAAGCCTCTGGCGACCCTGCTGCAACTGACGGCCGTGTTGGCGGCCGCGGGTCTGCTGCTCGATAGCGGCCAGCACGGCTGGCTGGCGGTGCTGGTGCTGACCAGCGCCGGGCTGGCCGGCCTGTGCTACCACTGGCTGCCGCCGACCCTGGTGCAACTGCCGCCGGCGCCGTCGCCCACGCCAGAACCGCCGCCGCTGTTGGCGCCGGTCGCGCTTGCGGCGGTGCCCGAGCCGCAGCCTGACCCGACCTTGCCGCTGCGCGCGCCCCTGGCCCAGTTGCTCGACGGCATTCTGCGCACCGAGGAGGACATGCAATACGCCACCGATCTGGCGCGGGCAGGGGGCGAGAAGGTGCAACTCAGCGCCGCCAGCATCCAGGCCTGCGAGGCGGCGATCAGCGAACTGGCCGGCTACATGGGCAGCATCGACCAGGTGTTCGACGAGCTGTCGCAGCAGTCGATGCGCATCGGCGCCATCGTCAGCAGCATCCAGGACATCGCCAAGCAGACCAACCTGCTGGCGCTCAACGCGGCCATCGAGGCGGCGCGCGCCGGTGAGCATGGACGCGGTTTCGCCGTGGTGGCCGATGAGGTGCGCCACCTGGCCCAGCGTGCCAACGAGTCCAGCGAGCAGATCCGCCAGATCGCCGGCGGCCTGCAGAAGTCGGCGCAGGAGGCGCGGGCCGGGGTCGAGCACATCGCCCAATCCGCCAGCACCGGCCTGGATAAGTCCGCCGCAGCCCTGGCTGCCATGGGCGAGATGCGTGCCGGCGCTGCGGCAAGGCTGGCGATAGTCGAGCGCATCGTGCAGCGCCTGAACGAGCAGCGGGCGCTGACCCAGGGCATGGTCGAATTGGTCGATTAGACAGTGTTCGATAATCGAACGGTTAAGCGATTATCGGATTGTTTGGAGGCGCCACTCGGCCTACTGTTGACTCACCCGCCACCTTCAACCGGTGGCATCGTCAACCGAGAGAGAACGACTCCGATGGCCGAAATCATATCCCTTGGCGAAGCTATCCAGCGCTTCGTCAACGACGGCGACACCGTCGCCCTCGAAGGCTTCACCCACCTGATCCCGACTGCCGCCTCCCACGAGATCATTCGGCAGAACAAGCGCGAGCTGACCCTGGTGCGCATGACCCCCGATCTGGTCTACGACCTGCTGATCGGTGCCGGCTGCGCCAAGAAGCTGGTGTTCTCCTGGGGCGGTAATCCCGGCGTCGGCTCGCTGCACCGCCTGCGCGACGCGGTGGAGAAGGGTTGGCCGCAGCCGCTAGAAATCGAGGAACACAGTCATGCCGACATGGCCAACGCCTATGTCGCCGGCGCCTCGGGCTTGCCGTTCGCGGTGTTGCGTGCCTACGCCGGTTCCGACCTGCCGAAAGTTAATCCGCTGATCAAGACCGTGACCTGTCCGTTCACTGGCGAAGTGCTGGCGGCGGTGCCCTCGGTACGCCCGGACGTCACCGTGATCCACGCGCAGAAGGCCGACCGCAAGGGCAACGTGCTGCTGTGGGGCATCCTCGGCGTGCAGAAGGAAGCGGCCCTGGCGGCCAAACGTTGCATCGTCACCGTGGAAGAGATAGTCGACGACCTGAACGCGCCGATGAACGCCTGCGTGCTGCCGAGCTGGGCGCTGACCGCGGTCTGCCATGTGCCCGGCGGCGCCCACCCATCCTATGCCCTCGGATACTCCGAGCGGGATAACCGTTTCTACCAGGCCTGGGACCCGATCGCCCGCGACCGCGAGACTTTCACTGCCTGGATCGATACCTATATCCGTGGCACCGAGGATTTCGCCGCGTTCCAGAAGAAAATCGCGGAGGGCAAATAATGAGCGCCTACAGCACCAATGAAATGATGACCGTGGCCGCCGCGCGCCGCCTGAACAACGGCGCGGTGTGCTTCGTCGGCATCGGCCTGCCGTCCAAGGCCGCCAATCTCGCGCGCCTGACCTCCTCGCCGGACGTGGTATTGATCTACGAATCCGGCCCGATCGGCGCCAAGCCGACCGTTCTGCCGCTGTCCATCGGCGACGGTGAGCTGGCGGAAACCGCCGACACCGTGGTGCCGACCGGCGAGATCTTCCGCTACTGGCTGCAGGGCGGGCGCATCGACGTCGGCTTCCTCGGCGCGGCTCAGGTCGACAAGTACGGCAACATCAACACCACGGTGATCGGTGACTATCACTCGCCGAAAGTACGTCTGCCGGGTGCCGGTGGCGCGCCGGAGATTGCCGGCAGTGCCAAGCAGGTGCTGATCATCCTCAAGCAGTCGCACCGCACCTTCGTCGACAAGCTGGCCTTCATCACCTCGGTCGGCCATGGCGAGGGCGGCGATCACCGCAAGCAACTGGGTCTGCCCGGCGCCGGCCCGGTGGGGATCATCACCGACCTGTGCATCATGGAACCGGAGGAGGGTACCCACGAGTTCATCGTCACCTCACTGCACCCGGGCGTGAGCCGCGAGCAGGTGGTCGCGGCTACCGGCTGGGCCATCCGCTTCGCCGACGATGTCGCCGAGACCGCCGCGCCGACCGAGCTCGAACTCGAAGCCCTGCGCGCCCTGGAAGCCCGCACCGCGGCCGCCCATGGCCAGGCCGGAGGTGAGGAATGAGTCGCGAAGTCTTTATCTGCGATGCCGTGCGCACGCCCATCGGCCGCTTCGGCGGTGGCCTGGCAAGCGTGCGCGCCGACGACCTGGCGGCGGTGCCGCTCAAGGCGCTGATCGCGCGCAACCCGCAGCTCGACCTGAGCCAGGTCGATGAAGTGTTCATGGGTTGCGCCAACCAGGCCGGCGAAGACAATCGCAACGTCGCGCGTATGGCCTCACTGCTGGCCGGCCTGCCGGACACTGTGCCAGGGGTGACTCTCAACCGACTCTGCGCCTCGGGCATGGATGCGATTGGCACCGCTTTTCGCGCCATCGCCAGCGGCGAAATGGAGCTGGCCATCGCTGGTGGCGTCGAGTCCATGTCGCGCGCGCCCTATGTCATGGGCAAGGCCGACAGCGCCTACGGCCGCAACCAGAAGATCGAAGACACCACCATCGGCTGGCGCTTCATCAATCCGTTGATGAAGGCCCAGTACGGCGTGGATGCCATGCCGCAGACCGCCGACAACGTCGCCGACGACTACCAGATCAGCCGCGCCGATCAGGACGCTTTCGCTGTACGCAGCCAGCAGCGTGCAGCCGCCGCCCAGCAGGCCGGCTTCTTCGCCGAGGAAATCGTGCCGGTCACCATCAAGGGCCGCAAGGGCGACACAGTGGTCGAGGAGGACGAGCATCCGCGTCCGGAAACCAGCCTGGAAACCCTGGGCAAACTCAAGCCGGTCAACGGTAACGGCAAGACGGTCACCGCCGGCAACGCCTCGGGAGTCAACGACGGCGCCGCCGCGCTGATCCTGGCCAGTGCCGAAGCGGTGAAAAAACACGGCCTGACCCCGCGTGCCCGCGTGCTGGGCATGGCCAGCGCCGGCGTGGCTCCACGGATCATGGGCTACGGCCCGGTGCCGGCGGTGCGCAAGCTGTGCGAACGCCTGGACCTGCAGGTCAGCGATTTCGATGTGATCGAACTCAACGAAGCCTTCGCCAGCCAAGGCCTGGCGGTGCTGCGCGACCTCGGCCTGGCCGACGACGCGGCCCAGGTCAACCCGAATGGAGGCGCCATCGCCCTCGGCCATCCGCTGGGCATGAGCGGCGCGCGTCTGGTGCTGACCGCGCTGCATCAGCTGGAAAAATCCGGCGGCAAGCGTGGCCTGGCGACCATGTGCGTCGGCGTCGGCCAGGGCCTGGCGCTGGCCATCGAGCGAGTTTAAGTAGCGGAGGAGGGGACAGCATGGTGCTGTTTGGTACCGTCTCGTCTACTCCAATAAAGCCTACGCTTTACACACTCAACACCTGTTGTGCCGGTCGAGCCAAAGGCAAATTCCGACCCGAACCGGCACGTTTATATGAACCGTTGAACATAGGAGTCTCTTCGTGCCCTTCGTACAGCTCGCCGACGGCCCACTGCATTACCAACTCGACGGCCCAGCCGCTGCACCGGTGCTGGTACTGTCCAATTCCCTGGGCACCGATCTGCATATGTGGGATGCGCAGATACCCGCATTCACCGAGCAGTTCCGCGTGCTGCGTTACGACACCCGCGGCCATGGCCAGTCGCTGATCAGCGAAGGCTTTTACAGCATCGAGCAGAATGCCCGCGACGTGCTGACGCTGCTCGATGCCCTGGATATTGCCAAGGTGCATTTCTGCGGCCTGTCCATGGGCGGCCTGATCGGTCAGTGGCTGGCGATAAACGCCGGTGAGCGCCTGGACAAGTTGGTGCTGTGCAATACCGCGGCGAAGATTGCCAGCCCCGAGGTGTGGAATCCACGTATCGACAGCGTGCTGCGTGACGGTCAGGTCGCCATGTTGGCGCTGCGCGACGCCTCTATCGTGCGCTGGTTCACCGCCGAATTCGCCGCTAATCAGCCGGCTAAGGTCGAGGCTGTGGTGGCCATGCTCGCGCAGACCTCGTCGCGAGGCTACGCGGCCAACTGTGCGGCGGTGCGCGATGCCGACTTCCGCGAACAACTTGGTGCGATCCAGGCGCCGACCCTGATCGTCTGCGGTAGCGCCGATCCGGTTACCACTCCAGCCGATGGCCAGTTCATGGCCGCGCGCATCGGCAATTCGAAACTGATCGAATTGCATGCGGCGCACCTGTCCAACGTCGAAGCCGGCGAACTGTTCAGCCGCGCGGTGCTGGAGTATCTAAACGCCTGAAGCTGTCGCAGCGGCGCTGCTTATTTTTCGCGCTCCAGCGTCTAGATCCACCAGTGTATGGCGGAGCACTGTGGCCGGTTTTGCAGCCAGCCTGGTAGGCATTGGCCTTGCGCGATTCGCGTATACACCGCTATTACCCGCGATCATTGGAGTTCAATGGTTTGACGCATCCAATTCGGCTTATCTGGGAGCTGCGAACCTTGCCGGATACTTCATCGGGCTGTTGTTAAGAATTGATTCCAGCAACGCCTAGTGCGCCTGAGCAGTATCCTTGGGTCATACGATCCAGCGGTTAGTTCTGCGCAGCCATCTCCCTTACCAGCGTTGCGACCAGATCGGCTGCCGGCATTTCGCGCGCCAGGGGCGCTCCCTGGCCAGCCCATTGCACGGCAAAGTCGTCGCAGCCTTTGGCAATGGCTGCGGCGTGCAGCGCCTTGGCGGCGTCGTAGGTTACTGGGTAGTCGGGCAACGCCGGTGCCGCTGGGCTCGCGACATCGGTGAACAGGCGATTGACCAGACCGCGCGCGGGCCTGCCGGAAATGGCTGCCGAGATGGCCGTGCGCTCGCCCCGGGGACTCTGCATGGCCGCACGGTACGAGGCATTGGCGGCGGACTCGGGGCTCAGGATGAAGGCCGTTCCCAACTGCGCGCCCGCAGCCCCCAGCTGCATTGCAGCACGGATACTCACGCCATCCATGATCCCGCCCGCCGCGATGATCGGCAGGGTCGAATGACGCGCCAGCGTACGCACCAGGGCGAAGGTACCGATCAGCGCATCCTGCTCGGGCTCGAATGCGCCGCGGTGGCCGCCGGCTTCCGCGCCTTGGGCGACGATGGCGTCGAGTCCGGCAGTAGCGATCAGGCGTGCCTCATCCAGCGAAGTCGCGGTCGCGAGCAGACGAATTCCCCTGGCCTTGAGCTGATCGATCCAATCTTGTTTGGGCAGGCCAAAGTGGAAGCTGACTACGGCCGGACGGGTATCCAGCAAGACCTGAAGCGTTTCAGGATCATCCACGAAGCTTCGATAGATCTCACGCAGGCTGGCCGGCGGCTCGGCATCGAACTCGGCGAACAACGGGCGCAGGTGTTCAAGCCAACGTTGATCGCGCAGCGGATCGAGGCGTGCGGGCTGGTGGCAGAAGACATTGACGTTGAATGCCCGGTCTGTGAGCTCGCGCGTCTGCTTGATCATCGCCTCCGCCTGGGCCGGTGAACTGGCACCGATACCTATCGAGCCGAGCGCCCCGGCATTCGACACTGCCGCAGCCATGCGTGGCGTGGAAACACCGACCATTGGCGCTTGAATGATCGGGAAATCGATTCCGAGTAGTTGCGTGATTTGCATGTTCGGCGGGCCTCTTGCTGGGCGGTTGTGTTTAATTGACGCAAGTTATCTTCAGCGGTCGTAGCGTCAGCATGGCGGAAACTGCTGCGGCGTCAGTACCCCCGATACAGCACCGGCTCGTTGCTGCTGGGCCGTATCGACAGTGCCCAGTATAGGGCGCAGATTTTTACCGGCAGAGGCAAGAAAAGGGAGGCCATGCCTCCCTCGTTCTGCTCAGTCGATTACCACTTGCCAGTGCTCATGCCGCCGTCCACTGCCAGGACGACACCGGTGGTGAAGTCGGCCTTGGCCAGGTACAGCACCGCCTCGGCAATTTCTTCGACGGTGCCGACACGGCCGGAGGGCGCCAGGTTATTCAGGAAGTCGCGCGAACTCGGATCGTGCATGGGGGTATCGATGATGCCAGGCGCGACCGTATTCACCTGGATATTGTGCGGCGACAGTTCGAGGGCCAGCGCACGGGTCATCTGGTTGACCCCACCTTTGATCAGCACCGGCAGCGCCGCAGGGACGGCGATATTAGGTTGCAGGGCCACGGCCGCGGAGATGTTCACGATATGCCCGGCACCGCGCTGGATCATATGCGCGGCAGCTACCTGGGAGCTGTAGACCACGCCCTTGAGGTTGGTATCCAACAGGCTTTCCAGATCTTCCGGGGTGTAGTCGATGAAGGGTTTGGGCAGGAAGAAACCGGCGTTGTTGACCAGCACTTCGACGCTGCCGAACTTCTCGATCGCCGCGGCGAAGATATCGCGAGCGGTCGACGCATCGGCAACGTCACCGGCAACGCCAATGAAATTGTCGGGATTGCCAAGGCTGTTGGCGGCTGCGTTCAGCCCCTCGATAGAGCGTGCGCTGCCGACGACGTTGTAGCCGTTGTCGAGGAAGGCCTTGGCCAGGCCCAGGCCGATTCCGCTGGATGCGCCGGTGATTACTGCGGTTTTCTTGCTCATGCTCTATTCCTCATAAGGGTCATCAGCTGATTGCTAGGAGCCGCTAGGTTTTGCAGGTGAGCTGCTAGTGAGCTGGACTATATTTATGATCCTGGTGCGGATAAATCATGTTCCTTTAACTTCAGTTGATACCTCGTGTAACTAATTGAGCGGCTATCCACGCCCATAGGGCAGGTCTGTTCTGCAACCAGTGGTTAAAGGGGCGGTACAGGCGATCTTGCGCGGGTGGCAGAGGCAGGCCGCCGCCGGTCACAGTCCACAAGCCCGTCTCACGCGGCGGTAGCCGGCGGCATCCCCAGTCGAATGGGGATGCCACTGGATCTGCGAGAGGGTTCAGTTGCTACGATTTCCGACGGCTGCATGCGTGCGCGGTAGATCGGTCTCGTCCGGAGACCGCCACGGAATGACTGGTCGCGCCCTCAACCCGCGCGAGCTTGCCGGGCGGCGCTTGTCAGCTGTAGGCGGTTCTATAGGCAAAGATCCCGGGTAATCCGCCGGTCATGATGAACAGCAGATTGCTGCCGGCGGGGTGATCGCCACGGGCAATGGACTCCAGCAAACCCGCGAATGCCTTGCCACCATAGACCGGGTCGGTCAGCAGTCCTTCCTGGGAGGCCAGGGTTCTGGTTGCCGCCAGCATGCTGGCGGTCGGTGCGCCCTAGGCGTTTCCTCGCTGAGAATCATCGATTTGCAGCGCCTCGGCGGCCAGCTCAGTGCTGCTTAAGCTACCCGGCCGGTCTGGGACTGGCCGAGTCTGGTTCAGGTAGAGGTCACTCCTGGTCTGTCTTGCGATATTCGGTCGTGGTCATACCTGCATAGCCCCAGTTATCGGTGTCTACTTCTTCGATGACGATATGCGTGAGTTTGGGGTCTTTGCCCAGCACTCGTTGCAGGGTGGCGGTGATCTCGGAAATGACCCGGGCTTTTTGCTCCCGGGTAACTCCGTCACGGGTGATGCGAACGCTTACAAAGGGCATGGTGAACCTCCATTGAGAGGGTGGTTTAGTGGCACCAGGGCAGCAGAACAACGCCGCCCTTGGCCCGGTTAGCCGCTACTAGCTCGTGAGCCAGCGCGGCTTCGCTGAGTGGAAGCACCGTGTCCACCACCGGTTGTATGTGACCGGTACGAACGCGATGCATCCAGGTCTTGAGGTCCTCGATGTCGGCCATCAAGGTGCCTCTGATCTGCTTCTGGGTATTTATGAAGCGCCGGATATCAAAGCTGACCTCTGCGCCGGCCATGAACCCCACTGCGACAACGATTCCAAACGGACGTACGGCGTCGATCGTGCGTGCGAAATCGGGGCCGCCAAGGCAATCGATCGCCACATCGACACCTTGCCCTCGGGTCCATTGCTGGATGGCTTCGGAAAAGTCCTCCTCGCCAGTATCGATCACTTTGTCTGCACCGACCTGGCGAGCGACAGACGCTGCCGCCGAGCTGCGCACGGTGGTGGCAACCAAGGCGCCAAGGGCTTTCGCGATCTGAATGCTCATGGCGCCTGTGCCTGAAGCGCCGGCATGAATCAACACCTTGTCGCCGGCCTTGATCTGCCCGACGGTTTGCACCGCCCTAATGGCGGTCAGGAGCGTGACCGGCAGTGTTGCCGCTTGCACCGGCGGCAGCCCCGAGGTATCGGCAACCACCCAGGCCTCGGGCAGTACGATGTACTGGGCGTAGGTTCCCGAGGCATCCAGCCCGAGCAAGCTATAGCTGGGCGCGGCGGTCGCGGGACGGATCGCCCACTCGGCCGGGTTGGCGGGATAACCGGGCATCGCCATCACCCGGTCCCCTACCGCATGGTTCACCGCGCCGGGCCCGAGTTCGGCGACCTCACCAACGGCGTCGGTTCCGAGGATGTGCGGCAGCGTTATGGCAGTGGAGATATCACCCTGGCGGATGTAGTGATCGAAACGATGCACCATAGTCGCCAGAACCTTGATCAGTACCTGCCCAGGCCCGGGACGGGGAGTGGGCAGGTCGACAAGCTCGATCACCTCCGGCCCACCGAAACGGGTGATGACAGCCGCCTTCATCTTCGCAACTCCAATTGGCAGAGGTTTCAGGCCATCGCGGCGGGACGATGGCCCACGCGCTCGAGAACCAGCCGCAGGTTGTGTTTCAGCTCGCGGGCACTCGTGTAGCCCGGCGCCACGGTGTGCAGTTGCCCGTTCGCCTCCAGCAGCAAGGCCGGAAAGCTGGAGACGCCCCAGCTCTTTGCCTGGATGAAGTCCTGCCGGGTTTCGGCAATGGTCGCCTGGTCCCTCCAGGTCGCCAGAAAGGTGTCGTTGTGGATGGGATAGCCCTGACTGCTCATGGCGTGCGCTGCGACCTCCGCCAGCACTTCGCCGCTCGTGGTGTCTCTTCCATGCACGTAAAAGGCCTCCTGCACACGACGGAATACCGGCAATATCGCCATGCCCGGCGCGAGCTTGCGGGCCGTCACCACGGCCCGGCAGACGGGCTCGGTGTCGTACACGAAATTCTCCAGGGCAATGAAAGCGTCGCGGTTTAAGGTCAGGCCGCTGGCGCTTTCAACGCGCGCCCAGTGGCCGAGCCGGAATTGCTTCATCTCTTCGCTCATGACGGCGGTGTCGCCTGCTCGTACTCCGCCCACGACTATCTGCAGCGGCAGTTCGGGATGCGCCTCTGTCAGAGCGGTCAGTTCCTTGCCGAAGCCATAGCACCAGGAGCACATGGGGTCGGCGACGTAAATGAGGTTCATGGGGCTATCCTCTGACTGTTGGCTTGATGACCGGCAATGCGCTGGACTCTTGCGGCCGCTATTCGTAGACGTCACTGGCGCAATCTGAGTGGCGGCCATGGCCGATATAAATTTCTGCAGGGCAACTCACGCGATGAGGCCGAGTCCGGCACGCGCCGGGTTAGTCGTCCTTGGGAGAACTATATTTGTGCTCATCGATTGGATAAATGTAGGCTCGGACACTTCAGTTGATACCTGGTGTAATTAATCGTGAAGCGCCACTTTGATGACCTTCAGCTCGGTAGCATCGAGCTCTTTTGCTTGGCCGCAGAAGAAGGGGGGTTTACCGCAGCAGCGCTGTCCGCCGGCGTCACCCCAGCGGCGGTGAGCCGTTCGATTTCGCGGCTGGAGGAGCGGCTGGCGACGCGTCTGTTCGTGCGAACGACGCGCAGTATTAGGTTGACGGAAAGCGGTCGTGCGTACTTTGAGCAGTGTCGCCAGGCGCTGACCCAACTGGTGGAGGCTGAACGTGAAGTGATGGGCAAGCAGCTCGAACCGACGGGAGAGTTGCGCATCAGCATTCCTACCACCTACGGCCACCACCGAATTCTTCCGCTGCTGCCGCGTTTCAGGGAGCGTCACCCGGGAGTGAAGATCGACATCCACCTGAGCAACAGAAACGTAGACTTCGTGGGGGAGGGCTATGACCTGGCAATCCGGGTGCGCGCTCAGCCCGACTCAACGCTTATTGCGCGCCACCTTGAAGATGCCCGGCTGGTCGTGGTGGCGACGCCGGAGTACCTGGCCCGGCACGGTGCCCCATCGAACCTGAAAGACCTCGGCAGTTACGACTGCATCCAGTTCGAATTGCCCAGTAGTGGCCGGCGCATTCCTTGGCTGTTCAGCGAGAACGGCAAGGAGCGCGAGATCCTGGCCGCCGGTAATTACTGTTGCTCAGACGATGTTCTCGGCGGTGTGACCCTGGCCAAGAACGGCGCCGGCCTGTTCCAGACCTATCGCTTTATCGTCGAACGGGAACTGGAGGAGGGGAGCCTGGTCGAGGTTCTTCAGGAGTTCGGTGGCCGGTCCCGGCCCTTCACGCTGCTGTACCCGCACGGTCGTCACGTTCCGCTGCGCCTGCGTGCTTTTATCGATTTCCTGATGGAGTGCAAACGCCAATGGCCTACCTGAGCGCCAGCAAGTAAGCGAGTTAGGTGAAACTTGCTGACGCGCGAAGCCTTGACGTCACTAGTGTTCTGTCCCGCAAATAACCGGCATAAATAATGTATCTTTCTGCGCTATCCTCTTGGAGATAGCGCGATGCGAAACGGCCGACCCAAACCCCTCCTCGAACTCACTGACGCCGAAGCGGCGCAGTTGCAGTCGTTCGCTCGCAGCCGCTCGCTGCCGGCGTCGCTGTGCCAGCGGGCGCGAATCGTGCTGGCCAGTGCAAGTGGTGAGAGCAACACCGACATTGCGGTACACCTAGGTTTGAGCAAGGCAACCGTGGGCAAGTGGCGTGCGAGCTTCCTGGAGAAGCGGATTGCGGGGCTTTATGACGATGTACGCCCTGGCCGCCCGCGCAGCATCGACGACGAGCAGGTCGCGCAGCTGATCCAGAAAACGCTGCATAGCAAGCCCCGGGACGGGGCGACGCACTGGAGTGTGCGGACGATCGCCGCAGAGACCCATATCTCCAAAAGCAGTGTGCAGCGTTACTTCCAGCTGTTCGGCCTGCAGCCGCATCGCAGCGAATCCTTCAAGCTATCGACTGATCCATTCTTCATCGAGAAGCTGCGCGACGTCGTCGGTCTGTACCTGAGCCCACCGGACAACGCGATCGTGCTCAGTGTTGACGAAAAAAGTCAGTGTCAGGCGCTGGAGCGCACCCAACCGATGTTGCCAATGGGCTTCGGCTACGTCGAGGGCGTGACCCACGACTAGTCAAACGCATCGACCAGTTTGTGCAGGGCTACAACGCCAGCTGCCAACCGTTCCGCTGGACCGCCACAGCGGATTCCATCCTGGCAAAGCTCGAACGACTTTGCTCACGTATTAGCGGGACAGGACACTAGCAGGTCGTTACTTAGACTCCATTCCTTCCATATGCGATGGCCTTCATTCAGTGGCAGGGCCGCCTTCGTGGTGGGTGACCAGGGCGATCTGCTCTCGCGCTGGTTAGTTCGTCACTGTTGATGAGAGGCTTGGACCACGGGAGCTGGAGCGGGTGGCGCCGCTCACGAACTGGGTCCATGAACGGAGAGCATCCTCGAGGTAGTCGACTAGAATTAGTTCGCTCCAATATGCTTGAAAAGTAGTTTCTTAGACGCCTATTGAGGAACTCATTCATGACTCATATCGAAAAGGTCTTGTACACCGCCAAAGTTCATACTTCGGGCGGTCGCGACGGTGCTTCTGTCAGCTCCGACCGCCGATTGGACATCAAACTTTCATCCCCAGGGGCCGCTGGCAACGGCACGAACCCGGAACAGTTGTTCGCCGCAGGCTGGTCGGCCTGTTTCATCGGGGCACTTGGAGTCGTGGCCAGCAGAATGAAGGTCAAACTACCGTCAGACGTGGCCGTCGATGCCGAAGTAGACCTTGGTATGACGGGTAGCGACTACCTCATCCAGGCGCGGCTCAATGTCAGCTTGCCTGGACTGGAACGCGACGTAGCGCGTGCCATGGTGGACGCTGCGCACCAGGCTTGCCCTTACTCCAAAGCCACACGGGGCAATATTAACGTCGAAATAAACCTACTCTGAATCACAAGACACGCTGGGGCTACGGCGCTAAGCATGACGGCGAGCGCTACGCGGTGCATCTGTGTGAGATGTGCTTTTTCGGCACGCTCAGTCATCTACGCCGTGAGCGCTCGGTCAACACCATGTTCGATGGTGGGCACAGTACTGCAGAAGAAGAATTCGGCTTGGTGCGCCGTGACGACTACTGGGGTGACAGCTAGCGTCAGTGGGTCCAGGATACCTGGGAGTAGCTCATGGCTTGCCTAGGCCGCAACGTCCTCACTCAGAACCATATAGCGGCGCACGCTGAGATGACGTTTTCTTTGGCGAAAGTTGCCGCAGGACGCTGCGTTAACCAACCGCGCACCAACGCTATCTATCCCAAGGTGCAGCTGCCTGCGCATCCATGACCGCGCGCATTCACTTGGGTGCCTGGCCCTGCTAGTGAGTGTGCTCATCAGCCTGCGCTAACCAACACTAAACTACCTACCATGGCTTCTCTCCACTGTTTAGGAGAAAGTGTATGCGTCGTGTTCTTGTCCTATTGCTCGGTCTGCTGTTCTGCGCCCTTGCGTGGCCCCAGAACATCATTGCGGCAGCCGACGCATATCCTCCCTACATGGACCCGGCCCATCCCAAACAGGGAATTAGTTTGCAAATCGTCCGGGCAGCGTATGCCACTCAAGGCTACGTGATCGACATGCACTTCGTTCCCTGGGCTCGCGCGATGAATGGTGTGAAAAGCGGCGAGTATGACATCCTGCCAAATGCTTGGTGGACACAGGAGCGGGCGAGATTTCTGCTCTACAGCGAGCCCTATATGCAGAGCGAGATCAAGTTCATCAAGCGCAAGGGCGATCCGTTTGAATATCATGGACTGGGGAGCCTGAGCGGAAAAACGGTGGGTATCGTCAAGGGATATGGCTACGGCGACGAGTTCCTCAATTCCTCCAACTTCGCTCGGCCCGAGGTTTCCGAAATCCTGCAGAACGTCAAGAAGTTGGTTCTCGGCCGGATCGACTTGACCCTCGATGATGAGATAGTCGCCCGCTGGATCATCAAGCACCGTGCACCCACCCTTATGCAAAGCATCGAGTTCACCCAGAACGGCTTGTCCAGCCAGCAGATGCACGTGACCAGCAGTTTGAAGAATCCGCGCCACAAGACCATCATCGACGCGTTCAACAAGGGACTGGCGACAATCAAGGCAAATGGCACTTTCGACAATATTCTTCGGGAAAACGGTCTCAAGTAATCACGGGCAGAGGCGCTGCATTTTGATGAAGCATCTGGTAGCAACCGATCCGGATCAGTCTTCCCGTATCTTCCTGATCTGGTAGGCGATAAATGATGGCGATCACCAGAACGGCCACATAGAGGCCTGCATCCTTGGGCAAAAGGTCGATGCCCAGATGATCACGCCTTCCGCGATGATTTTCGTACCCAGCCGTGGCGGCATCAGCCACAACCCCCGTGAACATACCGATGACGAGCAGTTGCTCAAGGGCGCCGAGGCGCTGCTGGACGTCGTTGTCAGACGTCTGAGCGCCGACCGCTGATTTAACTGCCTTACCCGAATCCGTCGGCGTTTGTCGGCAGCATCTTGGGCTGCGCTGGCTATGGTGTCGAGTCCAGCTTGCTTCTTCAGGATGACGATGGCTCTGATCCGTACTATGCGGATATTTCTAAGCTAACTGTCTTGGAGGTTCTTTAGTTCTACTACCGGTGGTTTGGCTCGCTTGCTTGGGTTCTGTCGTACTCGTGCCGCGCCATGGACTTTGTCAGATACATACACCAGCAATGCAAGGGGCTTTGCCTGTTGCACGTATCCGGCGTGCTGTCGCGGAGCGACTCCCGCCTGATCCGTGCGGCAGGATCGCTTGTAATCGGTTTGAGCGATTTTCAGCAAAACCCACTGCGTGATACCAGATTGCGCAGAACGCAAAGTACAGCGTCTCTCTGGAGTCTTCCTGACTACATACTTCGCATAATGTATATTATGTTAAATTACCAATGTGCGGCTACAACGCTTTCGGGGCTTTTGCTGTGGCTCCTGACATTTAAAGAGACAAAACCTGTTCAAAAAAAATACTGCAAAATCGAGGGTGTGCAGAATTTTGTGTAACCGGGGTTGGGGTTACTGCTGTGGCAGCCTGTCCTCGTAGCTGATCGTAAAGCGCGTCAGCGCCGCCTTCCAGTCACGGATCGGCATCGTCCATTTCTTGCTGATATTGCGCAGCGCCAGATAGAAGAGTTTCAGCAGCGCCTCGTCGCTGGGGAATGAGCCCCGGTTCTTGGTGATCTTGCGCAAACTCATGTTCACCGACTCGAGGGCGTTGGTGGTGTAGATGACCTTGCGGATCTCCGGCGGGAAGTCGAAGAATGGCGTGATCCGGGCCCAGTTGCGCCGCCAGGACTGACCAATCGGCAGGTAGTCGTCGTCCCATTTGGCCTCGAACTCGCCAAGGCGCAGTTCCGCCTCGTCAGCCGTGCTGGATTGGTAAATCCGCTTCAGGTCAGCGGCGACTTCAGCCCGGCGCTTCCAGGACACATAGTTCAGGCTGTGCCTGACCATATGCACGATGCACAGCTGCACGCTGGTGTGCGGGAACACCGCCTCGATCGCCTTGGGGAAGCCCTTCAGGCCATCCACGCAGGCGACGAAGATGTCCTGCACACCGCGATTGCGCAGCTCGGTCACCACCTGCAACCAGAACTTGGCGCCCTCGTTCTGGGCGATCCACTTCGCCGACAACCACGCAACATCCTGGCCCAGCAGCATCAGGCAAGGGCCGCGGCTGGCAACCAGCGTCCCTTCGCGATCGACAACGAAGACATACAGATTACCGACGGTGAACGGCCCCTCGCGACTGAACGTCGCCAGCGCCTGGTCGCCCTCCTGTTGGTAATAGACCACCGCCTTGTCCAGTAGAGTTCGAGCTTCCTGCTCTTCTGCGCTGTAGCGTGAACTGGCGGTTGCTGGCGCTCGACTATCCGCTGCGACGCCCAGTATCGGCAGAGCCAACACGCCCGGCAGAGTACTCATGCGAATCAAATCGGATATGTTGCCGCCTCGTTTCAGAGTTGCTCGTTGCTTCGAGTCGTCAGCGCCGCGGCTTATGCCTCAGCCCTGTGATCCAGCCTCGACCAGTTCGGCTTCGCGGATCAGCTTTTTGTTGATCTTGCCGACGCTGGTCTTGGGAATGTCGCTGGCGAAGCGGATAGTCCGGGGAATCGCCCATTTGTTGATCCGTCCGCTTTCGACGAATTGCAGCAGGTGCGCTTCAATGGCCTGGCGGTCGAGGCTCTCGCCCAGTTTGCAGACTACCAGTGCCATGGGGCGTTCCCCCCACTGCTCGTCGGGAATACCCACCACCGCTACTGCATTGACCGACGCATGCGAGCTGATCAGGCTTTCCAGTTCCAGCGAACTGATCCACTCGCCGCCGGTTTTGATCACGTCCTTGATGCGGTCCTTGATCTCCACCACTCCGCGACCGTCGATCGAGGCCATGTCGCCGGTGTGCAGCCAGCCGCCATCCCAGAGTTCGGCGCCCTTTTGTGGTTCGCCCAGATAGCCCTGGGTCAGCCAGGGTGCACGCACCACGACCTCGCCCAGCGCCTCGCCATCGTGCGCCACGTCGTTGCCGTCGGCATCGACGATGCGCAGGTCGACCAACGGGATAGGTACGCCGGTCTTGATACGCAGGGGCAGCTGCTGGTCCATTGGCAATGCCAGTTCCTCCTCCCGCAGGTGGGTCATGCACAGCAGCGGACAGGTCTCGGACATGCCGTAGCCAACATGGATGCGCATGCCCTTCCCGGCCGCTTGGCCGGCCAGGCCCAGTGTCAGCGCGCTACCCCCCAGGAGGATCTTCCAGCCGGCGAAATCGGTGCGCTGGCCTTCCTCGCATTCGAGGAGCATCTGCAGGATGGTTGGCACGCAGTGCGAGAAGCTCACTTTTTCCTCGCGGAACAGGCGAACCAGCATGTTCGGTTCATAACGACCCGGATACACCTGCTTGACGCCAAGCGTTGTCGCCACATAGGGCACGCCCCAGGCATGCACGTGGAACATCGGGGTGATCGGCATGTAGACGTCGTTGGAGCGCAGCAGCGGCTGGCCCTCATAGGCTGCGAAGGTACCCAGTTCATTGAGGGTATGCAGCACCAGTTGACGATGCGTGAAGTACACGCCCTTCGGGTTGCCGGTAGTGCCTGTGGTGTAGAACAGGGTGGCGACCGAGTTCTCGTCGAAATCGGGGAACTCGAAGCTGGCGTCGGCCTGGCTCAGCAACGCCTCGTACTCCCCCAGCAATGGTAACTCGGCGGGCTGGGCAACGCTGTCGCTCAGCTGAACATAGCCCTTGACGGTGGTCAGCTCAGCGTGGATCTGCGTCAGCAGCGGCAGGAAGTCGTCATGCACCAGGACATAATCATCCTCGGCATGGTTCATGGTGTAGACGACCTGCTCCGGCGACAGGCGGATATTCACGGTGTGCAGCACCGCCCCCAGCATCGGCACGGCAAAGAAGCACTCCAGCGAGCGATGACTGTCCCAGTCCAGCAGGGCCACCGTGTCGCCGGCCTTTACCCCCGCCTCCGTCAGTGCATTGGCCAGGCGCTGGATGCGCTCGTTGAGGGTGCGGTAGTTGTAGCGCAGCTTATCGGCGTAGACGACTTCCTGATCGGGCTGGTAGCGCACGCCTGACAACAGCAGGCGCTTGATCAGCAGTGGATAGTCGTATGCGCCTGGCGCCGGCGGAATTATTTTTGTCTTCGCCATGATCATTTTCCCAACGTTGGTCTTCTGATTTTTTGGTTATGCGAGCGCAGGGCACTCACCTACCTGCACACGCAGGGCTCAAAGCCACGAAACGGCCGTCCGCTCAATAGGACCAACAGTAAATAGCCACCCTCCTGGCGGCTTTACATTCCGTGTCAAAAACTACTCATTTAATGACAAGCTCGCGCCGTTTCTACGACCGCTCCGAGGCGTTCTCAGCGCGAAAGCTGCGCCGCCAAGAGAAGAGGCCCGGCACTTGGCCGGGGCTGCTGTTCGACACAGGCCGCTTAGAACTGCGCGGCGTCCAGCAGGTACAGGCTCTCGCTACCGGCCTTGACCGAGGCGGTCAGGGAGTGGATGCGCGGCAGAATGCGGGCGAAGTAGAAGCGCGCGGTGCCCAGCTTGCTCACGTAGAAGTCGTCCTGGTCCTGCTTGGCCAGCGCGGTGCGCGCCATCAGCGCCCACATATAGGCGTAGGCGGTGTAACCGAACACCTGCAGGTACTCCACCGAGGCGGCGCCCACTTCGTTGGGGTTGGCCTTGGCGCGCTCCAGCAGGTCGGCGGTCATCAGCTCCAGGTTGCCAATGGCCTCTTTCAGCGGGTTGACGAACTCGTTCAGCGAGGTATCGGCGCTGTCGGTGAAGGCCTTGACCTCTTCGGCGAAGTGCTTGTAGAACGCCCCGCCGCTACCGACCACCTTGCGTCCGACCAGGTCGAGGGCCTGGATGCCGTTGGTGCCTTCGTAGATCTGGGTGATGCGGCAGTCGCGGATCAGCTGCTCCTGGCCCCACTCGCGGATATAGCCGTGGCCGCCGAAGATCTGCTGGCCATGGGTAGTGGTTTCCAGCGCCATGTCGGTGAGGAAGGCCTTGGCCACCGGAGTCAACAGCGCCACCAGCTCTTCGGCGCGCTTGCGGGTAGCGGCATCTTCACTGTACTTGGCGGTGTCCAGCTGCATGGCCACGTAGCTGGAGAAGGCGCGACCGCCCTCGTTCAGCGCCTTCATGGTCAGCAGCATGCGGCGCACGTCCGGGTGCACGATGATCGGGTCGGCCACCTTATCTTTAGCCAGCGGGCCGGTCGGCGCGCGGCTCTGGATGCGCTCGCGGGCGTATGCCACGGCGTTCTGGTAGCTGCGCTCGCCCAGGGACAGGCCCTGGATGCCGACGCCCAGACGCTCGTAGTTCATCATGGTGAACATGGCCGCCAGGCCCTTGTTCGGCGCATCGACTATCCAGCCGGTGGCTCCGTCGAAGTTCATCACGCAGGTAGCGGAAGCTTTGATGCCCATCTTGTGCTCGATCGAGCCGCAGGACAGCGCGTTCTTCTCGCCCAGGCTGCCATCGGCATTGACCATGAACTTCGGCACCAGGAACAGCGAGATGCCTTTCGGCCCGGCTGGGGCGTCCGGCAGCTTGGCCAGCACCAGGTGGATGATGTTCTCGGTGAGGTCGTGCTCGCCGCCGGTGATGAAGATCTTGGTGCCGGAAATCTTGAAGCTGCCGTCGGCCTGCGGTTCGGCCTTGGTGCGGATGATGCCCAGGTCGGTGCCGGCGTGTGGCTCGGTCAGGCACATGGAACCGGCCCAGGTGCCGGCGTACATGTTCGGCAGGTACTTCTGCTTCAGCTCTTCGCTGGCGTGGGCGTTGAGCGACAGGCAGGCGCCGGCCGTGAGCATCGGATAGAGGCCGAACGACAGGTTGGCCGAGTTGACCATTTCCTCGACTTGGGCCGAGATCGCCTTGGGCATGCCCATGCCGCCAAACAGCGGGTCGCCGCCGACGCCGACCCAGCCGCCCTCGGCAAAGGTGCGGTAGGCCGCCGGGAAACCGGCCGGGGTCTTCACCGCGCCGTTGTCCCAGCTGCAGCCTTCCTCGTCGCCACTGCGATTGAGCGGCGCGATGCTACCCGCGGTGACCTTGCCGGCTTCTTCGAGGATGGCGGCAGCGGTGTCTTCGTCCACCACTTCGGCCAGGGCCGGCAGTTGGCTCCACAGTTTGGAGACTTCGAACACTTCATTGAGCACGAAGCGCATGTCGCGCAGGGGGGCTTGGTAGTCAGCCATGATTGAATCTCTCAAGTAAAAAGGGCGTGAGTAGCCCGAAGGAAGTAGGGTTCAGGCCTGCGGGACAGCAGTAACGGCTTGCAGTGCTACGACGGTCGAGCCGTCATGATCTGCTTGCGGCAGTACGCCGGACAAAGCTCTCATGATCATGTCATGGGTCAGGGCCAGCCTTTGTGCGGTGTCCAGGCCGCTGGCTGCGCCAGAAATCGACAGGCCGTTGAGCCAGGTCACTGTTGTCTGCACACAGGCCCTGAGCACCGTATCGGCTGCTCGAGCGCCCGCCGCGCGCAGACGAGACAAGAGTTCGTGTTCATACTGCTCGCGCATCTGGCGAATCTGCTGGCAGTGCGCCGGCGACAAGTTGCGCTGCTCCTGTTCAGCCATGAGGAAATGCAAGCTGCGCCGCTCATGTAGTGCGATATGCGCCCGCAGCAGACCTTCCAGGCGCTGCGTGGCCGAGCCCGCGCGGGTCAGCGTCGCCGCGTCGTGCAGGTCTTCGTAGAGCTCCTCGATCAGTTCGAAGAGCATTTGCTCCTTGCTGACGAAATGGTGGTAGAACGAGCCGGCGCCGATTCCCAGGCGCAGGGCCAGTTCGCGCATGCCGACCCGAGAGAACCCACGTTCGGCGAACAGCTCCAGGGCCTTGCTGCGAATCTGCTCGATCCGCGCCAGCGACGCATCATCTGTCTGCTCGGGACAGTCGTGACTGGTTTTGCGCTTGGTATTCATGACGATGGACTCCTTGGCGCACCCGACAGCGCTCAGTACCCGGCTACGGATCAGGGATAGCGATGAAAGCCTTCGCCGCTCTTGCGGCCAAGGCGACCGGCCGCCACCAACTCGCGCAGCAGCGGCGCAGGACGGTACTTGGGATCGCCGAACTCACGCTGGAAGGCTTCCACAATCGCCAGCAGGGTATCCAGGCCGATCAGGTCGGCCAGCGCCAGCGGCCCCATGGGCTGGCCACACCCCAGCTTCATGCCGGTATCGATATCCTCGGCGCTGGCCAAGCCCTCCTGCAGGACGAAGATGGCCTCGTTGATCATCGGTACCAGGATGCGATTGACCACAAATCCCGGACGATTACCGGCGCTGATGGCGACCTTGCCGATGTGCTCGGCGAAGGCCAGGGTATGCGCCTGGCAGCTATCACTGGTCTGCACACCGCGGATCACCTCCACCAGCGCCATCAGCGGCACCGGGTTGAAGAAGTGCAGACCGATGCACCGCTCTGGGTGGCTGACCCGCGCAGCGAGCTGACTGATCGACAGCGACGAGGTGTTACTGGCGATGATCGCCTGGGCATCGACTTGGGCACTGAGCTGTTCGAGGATGCGCAGCTTGAGTTCGAGGTTCTCGGTGGCTGCCTCGATCACCAGTCCGGCATTGGCCAGACTGGCATAATCGGTCGAGGTGCTGATCCGCTCCAGGCTCTCCTCACGCTGCTCGGCCGTCAGCATCCCCTTCTGCACCTGGCGTTCCAGGCCGCCGGCGATGCCATTACGGGCCTGGTCCAGCGCCGCCACGGCAACATCCACCAGGGTCACCTGGAAACCGGCCAGGGCACACACTTGAGCGATGCCGCTGCCCATGATTCCGGCGCCGACCACGCCAATTCTTTCCAGATTCATGCTGTTCACCTGTCAGTGCCGTTCAGACGCGTTCAAAAATCGCTGCGATGCCCTGGCCGCCGCCGATGCACATGGTCGCCAGGGCGTAGCGACCCTGGGTGCGCTGCAGCTCGTGGATGGCCTTGGTGACGATGACCGCCCCGGAGGCGCCGACCGGATGGCCAAGGGAAATGCCCGAACCATTGGGGTTGACCTTGGCTGGATCGAAGTCCAGTTCGCGGGCCACCGCGCAGGCTTGAGCGGCAAAGGCTTCGTTGGACTCGATGACGTCCAGGTCGGAAACCTTCAGGCCAGCGCGCTGCAGGGCCAGACGGGTCGCCGGAATCGGTCCCAGGCCCATCAGTTCCGGCTCTACACCGGCATGGGCGTAGCTCACCAGGCGCGCCAGCGGGCGCAGTCCATCACGCTGTACTGCCGTCGCGCTGGCCATGACCACCGCGGCGGCGCCGTCGTTGAGTCCCGAGGCGTTGCCAGCGGTTACCGTGCCGTCTCGCTTGAATGCCGTGCGCATCTGCGCCAACTGTTCCAGAGTGGTCTCCCCGCGCACGTGCTCGTCGACCTCGAACAGTTGCACACCTTTGCGCGTCTTCAGCTCGACCGGGACAATCTGCCCGAGAAAACGTCCCTCGGCGATGGCCCGCGCCGCTCGCTGCTGGCTCTCCAGGGCCAGGGTATCCTGAGCTTCGCGGCTGATGCCCATGCGCTCGGCGATGTTCTCCGCGGTGACACCCATGTGAATGTTGTGGAAGGGGTCATGCAGGATGCCTAGCATGTAGTCGACGGCTTTCATATCGCCCATGCGCCCGCCCCAGCGGGCGCCAGGCAACAGATAGGCGCCGCGACTCATGGACTCGGCGCCAGCGCCAACGGCGATGTCGCAGTCGCCCAGCAGCAAGCTCTGCGCCGCCGAGACGATGGCCTGCAGGCCGGAACCGCAGAGGCGGTTGACGTTGAAGGCCGGGCTTTCCTTGGGAATGCCCGCGTTGACGGCCGCCACCCGTGAGAGATAGGCGTCCTGCGGCTCGCTGGGAATGACTGTACCCATCACCAGGTGACCCACCTGCGAGGCGTCGCAGCCGCTGCGTTGCAGTGCGGCCTTGACTGCGGTGGTGGCCAGATCGGCCAGCGGTACATCCTTGAGCGATCCGCCGAAGGAGCCGATCGCCGTCCTGGCGGCGCTAACGATGAAAACTTCAGGATTGGACATGGGAGATTCCTATGGCGCTGGCATCCTGAGGATGCGAGAGAAGGTTGGGCGCGAGGCCGTCACAGCGAGATAGACTAGGGGGCAACATGCCCCCTGCCTATGCCGAAAATGACCGCTTTGTCTGATGTTTTTTGCAACCTCCGATAACCACCCGCAACGAGCGAGCGCCATGCAAGAGAAGGACTCGGTGTCCACGTATTTTGTCCGTGCCGCCCTCTACGGGCTGGGTGATGACCCACAGCGTATTAGCCAGGTCCTGCTGCGGGCAGGCATCGCCGAGCCGTTGCTGTCAGCATCCAACACTCGCGTCGCCGCCACGCGATTTGCCGCCCTGTGGCTGGCGGTGGCCCAGGAGTTGGACGATGAGTTCCTTGGCTACGATTCCCACGGCATGCCCCTGGGCAGCTTCGCCCTGATATCCCGCGGCCTGATCCAGACGGACAGCCTCGGTCAGGCCTTGCGCCAGTGCCTGGGCAGCTTGCGCCTGTTCATAAGAGACATTCAGGGCAAGCTGTCGCTGCACGGAGAGCGTGCGGTGATCAGCTTGCACAACCACCAGCAGGACCCGACGGTGCGTAGCGTCGCCGAGGAAATCTACCTGAGTGCAGTACTGGGCCTGCTCTGTTGGCTGGCGGGAAGGCGTATTCCCATTGATCGCTCGCAGTTCGGTCATCCGCGGCCCGACCATAGCGATGACCACCTCTTCTGGGGGCCAAACCTGACCTACGAGGCGAGCCATACCGAAATCGAGTTCGCCGCCAGCTATCTGCAACTGCCGGTGGTGCAAGATCTGCCGGCGCTGAAAAGCTTCCTGCGCACCTCGCCACAATGGCTGATCGTCCGCTTCAGCAACCGCCAGGGACTCAGTGCCTGGGTGTACAAGGCGTTGCGCCATTGCAGCTACGAACAGTGGCCGACCCTGGCTGAGATGGCGGCCGAACGGACCACGAGTGTCGCCAGCTTCCGCCGCCAGTTGCAACGCGAGGGCTTCTCATTTCAGGAATTGAAAGACGAGGTACGCCGCGCCATTGCCTTTGACTGCCTGCACAACCGCGAGTTGAGTATCGCGGCGATTGCCGAGAAAGCCGGTTTCCGCGAAGCCAGCGCCTTTCACCGGGCCTTCAAGCAGTGGACGGGCGAAAGTCCCGGCCACTATCGAATGAAATGGCAAAAGGACGCCTAACAGGCCGTTGAAAAACTACCTACAGGGACAGCCGGGGTTGCACCTGGCCGTCGCCATTATTCCTGCGGCGCAAAAGGGGGCAAACCGGCGTTCTGCAACGGTCCGATCGAAGGTCCGGTCGTTTGCCGCAGCGCGGCAATTTCGTCCCAGATGACGTTTACCAGGTGACTGCGGCGCTCATAGAATCGCCGCCCTATCGCGAGATAGATCGGTGCCTCGCCGAAGGGGACCGGCAATACCTCCAGGCGGAGCTGTCCGCCGGACGATAGAGCACCAAGCGGGTGACACCCAGGGCGCGTAGCGGATCCGCCTTTCCAGAGCGACGCCATATAGGCTTGATATTCTGACGTTACCGAAGCCCCGGCGGCGCCACTGTACAAACCCTCCTCCACCCCCGTCCACCCCCGCCAGGCATCGACGCCATGGTTGGGGGACAAAATTCACACGCCATCCCTGGCGCTCCGCCGCCTGCCGGATCAGCTGTTGGCTGCTCCCCTCGCGGTCGGGAAAGGTGAAGGGTGGAAAAGCCTCGTCGCTGATGCACACGGACAGCGTTGCCCCTATACGGGAGCGGCCATACAGAGCGGCAGCAGGAGAACTGCCAGGAACCGGCGGGATCGGCTGATTCCCTGCCCTGCCTCGCTCCCGCGCGGACACACTGCCAGCCTTCGTCCGTACAAAAAACTCAAGGCTTCGGTGTATCCGCCAAGGCAACGCCGCCATCGTTTACCGTTTAGGATTCTGAGTAGCAGCGACACCTCACACCCGATGTTTGGGCAGCAGGAAGTGCGACAGTGCGGGGATCAGGATCAGCGCACCGAGCATGTTCCACAGGAACATAAAGGTCAGCAGGATGCCCATGTCAGCTTGGAACTTGATCGGCGACCAGGCCCAGCAGATCACACCGGCAGCCAAGGTGATGCCGACCAGCCCGACCACCCGACCGGTAAAGGACACGGCGTTGCGGTACGCTTCTATCAGCGGCATACCTTGACGCTGATAGTGCAGTTGCACACTGAGCAGGTAGAGCGCGTAGTCCACCCCGATGCCGACGCCGAGGGCGATCACCGGCAGGGTCGCCACCTTGACGCCGATGCCCATGTACACCATCAGCGCCTCGCAGAGGATCGAAGTCAGCATCAGCGGCAGTACCGCCACCAGCGCCGCCCGCCAGCTGCGGAAGGCGATCAGGCAGAACAGGGTCACCGCCGAGTAGACGTAGAACAGCATGGTGCGGTTGGCCTCGCGCACCACGATGTTGGTCGCCGCCTCGATCCCGGCGCTGCCGGCGGCGAGGAGGAACTGGCGCTCCTCGCTGCTGTTGTCGCGGGCGAACCGGTCGGCGATAGCCACCACCGCGTCCAGGGTCTCGGCCTTGTGGTCCTTGAGAAAGGCGATCACCGGCATCAGCGAGCAATCGGTGTTGAACAGCTCGGGGGCGTTGACCGAGGCCTGCTGCGCCGCGTAGTTGAGCATGTTCTGGTTGCGCTGGATGCTGTTCAGCTTGGGGTTGCCCTCGAAGGAGCCGGCGGTGATCTGGCGCACCGCGTTGACCAGCGACACCGTGGTCTGCACCCCCGGGTGCTGCTGCAACTCCCAGGCCAGGCGGTCGGCCAGGACCAGGGTGCGGTAGTTCAGGCAGCCTTCCGGCTCGGTCTTGAGCATCACCGCGAACAGGTCGCTGGACAGCGCGTAGTGGCCGGTGATGTAGGCATTGTCGCGGTTGTAGCGCGAGTCCTCGTGCAGTTCCGGGGCGCCGCTGTCGAGGTCGCCGATCTTCAGGTTGAGGCTGACCATGAAGCCGCCGATGCCCAACAGCAGCGCCACCGTCACCGCACCAGTCGCCCAGCGGGGGGTGGTGAAGTGGTCGAGCAGGTCCCACAGCTTGCCGAAGCCGCGATGCTCGGCGGCATTACTGTCGATCTTCAGCGCCCGTTCGGCGGCCTTGGCGCTGACGCCGACATAGGACAGCGCCACCGGCATCATCAGCAGGGTGGTGAAGATCAGCACGGCCACGCCAATGCTGGCGGTGATCGCCAGGTCCTGGATCACCGGGATGTCGATCAGCATCAGAACGGCGAAGCCCACCGCGTCGGACAGCAGTGCGGTGACCCCGGCGATGAACAGGCGACGGAAGGTGTAGCGTGCCGCCACCAGCTTGTGGGTGCCCTGGGCGATGTCCTGCATGATGCCGTTCATCTTCTGCGACGCGTGCGACACGCCGATGGCGAAGATCAGGAAGGGCACCAGCACCGAGTAGGGGTCGATGGCATAGCCCAGCCAAGCGACGATGCCCAGCTGCCAGACCACGGCCATCAGCGAGCAGCCGATCACCAGCAGGGTGCTGCGCAGGCAGCGGGTGTACAGCAGGATGATGACGAAGGCGGCCGCCACGGCGATGGCGAAGAACATCATCACCTGGATCAGGCCGTCGATCAGGTCGCCGACCAGCTTGGCAAAGCCGATCACGCGGATCTTGATCTTGCCCTGGCCTTCCTCGTCGGCCTGCAGCGCAGCGCTGCTGCCGGCGAACTCGTAGCGGTCGCGCAGCTTCTCCTCGAGCACCTGGGAGAACTGGTGGTAGTCGATGCCGCGACCGGTGGCCGAGTCCTTGTCGAGCAGCGGCACGATCAGCATGCTCGACTTGAAATCGCTGGCCACCAGGCTGCCGACGATGCCGGCCCGGGTGATGTTCTGCCGCAGCAGCTCGATGTCCGCCGGCTGGCCGCTGTAAGCGTCGGGCATCACCGGGCCGCCCTGGAAGCCCTCCTCGGTGACCTCGGTCCAGCGCACCGCCGGGCTCCACAGCGACTTCATCCAGGCGCGGTCGACGCCCGGGGTGACGAACAGCTCGTCGTTGACCTGCTTGAGCACCTCCAAGTACTCGGGATCGAAGATGTCGCCCTCGGTGTTCTCCACCACCACCCGCACCGAGTTGCCCAGCCCGCGCAGCGAGGCGCGGTTCTCCAGGAAGTTCTGGATGTACGGCTGGCTCTGCGGAATCATCTTCTCGAAGCTTGGGCGCATCTCCAGGCGGGTCACGGCCATGTAGCCGAGCACCAGGGTGATCACGACCATGAACAGGACGAACAGTGGACGGTGGTTGAACACCAGGCGTTCCAGCAGGTTGCCGGTACTCGGATCGAACTCACGCAAGTCGCGGATCACCGGCATGGTGTCTTGCTTTATTTTGCCCATGGCAGGGTACTCGCTCTTCTAATTTTTCTGGTTATTCGACTGGCAGGGCGCGCACGCCACGGCCACCGACCAGCACCAGGGCGCCATTGGCGGCCAGGCTGGCGCCAGCGACCGGCGATTGCTGGGCCTGCGGCACCACCTGCAGGGCGGCCTCGGCGCTGGCCCGGAGCATGTGTCCGGCCTGGGTGAACAGCCGGTAGTCGCCGCGGGCATCCAGCGCGGCGGCGGTGATGCTGACCTGCAGGCCGCTGTCCAGTTCGTTCCAGCTGACGCCGCCGTCGCTGCTGCGGAACACATGGCCGCGCAAGCCATAGACCAGCAACTCGCCGGGCCGGCCGATGACGCCGAAGAAGCTGCCCTGATAGGGCGTCTCGACGGCGACGAAGCGCTCCTGCGCGGCGTCCCACTTGCGCAGCAGGCCCTGTTCGCCGGCGAGGTAGAGCGCATCGCCGGTCCAGGCGATGGCATTGAGGTGCAGGCCCTGTGGGTTGTCGGTGCGGTCCTGCAGCGGCGTCCAGCTCCGGCCACCGTCGACGGTGGCGAGGATCAGGTTGAATACGCCGACCGCATAGCCACGCTTGGCGTCGGCGAACCAGACGTCGAGGAACGGCTTGTCGGCGCCCTCCTCGACCAGGCGCTGGCCTTCGGCGGCGAGCCGCGGCCAGTCTTCGTTGGTCGGCTCGGCACTGGCCAGGGCGCCGTAATGCTCGACCAGCAGGGCGCCGATGTCACGGCCATCGAGCTGCTTGCTCCAGTTGGCGCCGGCATCGCTGCTGTGCAGGATCACGCCGTCGTTGCCGACCGCCCAACCCTGCTCGGCGGTGGGAAAATGCACGGCATTGAGGTCGGAGCTGACCGGCACGGCGGCCTGCTGCCAGGACTGGCCGGCATCATCGGAATAGAGAATGTGGCCACGGTGGCCAACGGCGACCAGCCGTTCGCCCGCGCGGGTGACGTCCAGCAGGGGACTGCGCTGCGCCAGGGCACTGGGCTTGGCCGGCAGTTCCAGCACATCGACAAAGCCGGCTGCCTGGGCGACAGCCTGCAGCAGTACCAGCGTGGCACACAGCGCCAGCCGCACATACTGTCTGACAGAACACATAACGCGTCCTCTTGGAAAAAGGGCGCCGGAGTGCACCCGTGGTACAGCCCCGGCGTCAGGGTCAGCAGCTCCTGTTGACCGGCCGGCAAAGCCGGTCAGCTGCCGGTCGCGCCGCCTGGGTTGGCAGCGGACCGGTGAGTGCTATTGTTAGCTTGCGTTTAGCGGATACCGGCACCTGCCAGGGCTTCCGGCGACCACTGCACCTTCGACAGGGGCTCGATGTACTTGATGCCGCCGTAAGGGCCGACCACACCGTTGATATTGTAGTTACCACCGACCAGGTCATAGATCACGTGGGGGGCGGTGTTGGGCGTATCCACGTCGTAGCTCTGGGTGAAGAAGCTGTAGGAGCCGCGATACAGCTGGCCGCGGGCATCGTACTGGTCGGACGCCAGGGCCACCCAGCTGTCCTCGTCCAGATAGAAGCGGCGCTTTTGGTAGATATGGCGCGCACCCTCCTTGAGGGTGCCTTCGACCACCCACACGCGATGCTTCTCCCAGCGCACGAACTCGGGTGCCAGGTGGTTCGGCGTAGTCAGCGGCTTGGGATCCTTGATGTAGGTCAGCGCGTAGGTGTTGTACGGCACGAACATTTCCTTCTTGCCGACCAGTTTCCAGTCGTAGCGGTCCAGGCCACCGTTGAAGACATAGACATCATCGTAGGTACCGGAGCCGGCGGTGCCCGGGTTCGGCGTGTCGTAGGCCAGGTTCGGCGCCAGCTTGACCCGGCGCACGCCGGGCAGGTACTGCCAGGCACGGCGCGCTTGCACCAGCGGGTTGGCGGCGTCCTTGAGCATCAGCGACTCGCCGGCGCGGCGGGCCGGACCGCTGTAGTACAGCTTGGTCTGCCAGTAGGTGTCCTTGGCGTCGATGACCTTGTTCAGATCTTCGTAGATCGGGTAGGAATTGAAGGCCATACCGGAGGTGGCCAGGGTCGGGGTGCCTGCGGAGTCGACGTTCCAGGAGTCGTACTTGGTGGAGTAGGCGACCCCCTGGTAGCGCAGCAGGTGGTTCCACATGGCCTCTGCTCCCGACTGCGGAATCGGGAAAGGCACGCCCGGCAGGACGTTGTCGATGGCGTTGCCACCTTCCAGCGACTTGGCGCCGGTGGCGTTCTTCAGGGTGTTATCCAGCAGGGCCTGGGGCAGGGTCGCCGTGCGATGAGTCGGGTAGACATCGATACGGAAGCTGGGGAAACGCTTGGCCAACTCGGCGGTGACCGCCGTCAGCTGGTCCTTGTGCTGCTCGAGGTTCTTGCCGTCGATCACCAGCAGTGGCTTCTCGTCGGCGAAGGGATCGGGACGGAAGGTGTCGCCGGCCTTGAACCCGGCCGGTGCGGTCTTCAGGCCGCCGTCGAAGGCCGGGATGGAGCCGTCGGCGTTGCCGGCTTGCTCGGCGCCGACCGCAGTCAGGCTGGTGCCCAGTTTGGCCGCTTCCTCGGCCGATACCGCCGCCAGGGCGGCACTTGAAATCACGGTGGCCAGAGAGGCGGCCAGCAGCGTAGTCACGAATTTCATCTTGTTGTACTCCTGCCTAGTGGCTAGGTTATTCGCGGATCAGAAGGTGGTTTTGAAGGTCAGGTACATGGCGCCACGGTCTTCGCCGGTGGCACCGCCGCCGGAGAACGAGGAGTAGCCGCCGCCGTAGCAGGTGTAACGCTCGGGACCATCCAGGGCGTTCGGCGTGGAGCCGTCGGTGGCGCCGTCGTCGCACTTATCCGTCTCGCCGAAAGAGTCGACGTACTTGAGGTCGACGTAGTACTTGTTGTAGATGGCCGCGCTCACGCCTACCGCATAGTTGCCGGTGTTTTCGGCACCGCCTGCTACGACTGGGGAGACGCCATCGAGGCCGACGTTGATCGACATCGGCGCGCTCAGGTCGACACCCGGGAACACCTGGTACCAGGTCGGGGTGAAGTTGACCGCCAGACCCCAATTGTCGCGGGTCGGTTTGTCGATGCCGCGGTAGGTGCTCTTGCCCTTGTACAGCGCCTCGTTCTTGCTATCGAGGCTGATCAGGTTGCTGTAGTACAGCTCGCCGAGCAGGGTGGCCGAATCGAACAGCGGGGTTTCGGCGATGGCCACCAGGCCGTTCACGGTCCAGTGCAGGGTGTCACCGGTGGCGCTCATGCTGTCGCCTTCGCGCGGCAGGTCGGTGACCACCCCGGTGCCCGGGGTGCGCGCCGGCAGTGCACCCAGACCAGCCGCCAGACCGCCCGGCCCGGTGGCGCTGATGATGGCCGGAATGCTGGCCAGCGGCATGTTCTGACGGAAGTTGAGGTCGCTGCCAACACTGACGTCGCCGAAGCTCTTGGACAGGCTCAGGCCATAGATGTCGATGTCGTCGCCGTAGCTGAGGCTGTAGCTGGTGCCGGCCAGGGAGTCGACCAGACGGCATACCCCGGTAGCGGGTACGTTCACCACGCCGCCCGGGGCTACCACGCAGCCACCCTGGGTCAGCGACAGCGAGCGGGCGTCCAGCACGGCCTGCGGCAGGATGTCCGAGGTGTTGCGGTAGTAGGCGCCCAGGGTGCCGTCCAGCCACTCCGGCGACCACTTGACCATCAGGCCCCAGTCGCCGCGATCATCGGGGGTGTTGTCATCGCCGCGACGCACGTTGGTCAGCGCGTCCTGGCCGAGGAAACCGGGCGGCGTGGCGGTGTGACCGAGCAGGAAGGACTGCGCGCCGGCGCCGAGCACATCGGAAGTTCCGTAGTAGGTGCCAGCCTCGGGCAGGCGGGCCTCGTCCCACTTGAGGAAATACTGGGCGCCGAAGGTCAGCTCGGGATTGAGGGTGAAGGTGGCGGAAATCTGGTTGCGCGGGACGAACAGTTCCTTGGCCTCGGTGCCTGGCGAAGCGGCCAACTTGGCCAGGTCCAGGCCGGACTGGCCGTAACTGACCGAATGCACCGGGTTGAGGATGGTCTCGCCCCAGAATACGTTGTGCTGGCCGGCCTTGATGCTGAACAGCGACTCCTCGCCGACCTCGGTGCTGTAGAACAGGAAGGCGTCGAGGATCTCGCCGGATGGCCCGCTGTAGTAGCGCTGGGCATAGTTGCTCAGGTGCGGGCTACCGTTGCCCACGCCGTCGAGACCGGAGAAGGCTCCGACCAGGGGGTGCTGGCCGACCATGCCGCTCACGGCGCCATTGCCGTTGACGAACGGATTGGAGCTGGAGCCGGTGTTGTCGTAGGCCTTGTCGTACCAGCTCGCCGCACTGACGCGGAAGCCCATCGCCCGCTGATAAACCACGTCCAGCTCGGTCAACAGATCGACGCGGTTGGTGATGTTGGTACCGGACTTGCGGAAGTTGTAGTCGCCGTCGTTGTTGTTCGGCGTGCCCAGCAGGCGCTTGTCGGCACTCTCGGCACGCACGCCGTAGTTGTACTTGAGGGTGTTGTCGAAGCGGACGCTCCAGTCTTCGCTGCCGGTATCGACCTCGAAAGCATGGGCCGCCGGTATGCTAGCGGCGATGATGGCCGAGGCCAGCAGGCTGCGGCGCAAGGGGTTGACGCTGTAACTTTTATTGTTGTGCATTGCGTTGTCTCCGCTTGTTGTGTTCTTGGGGTACTGACAACTGCCTTCATTCTGTATAGCAACCCTGCAATCCCTGCGTTCCTGTATTGCCCCGCTGCCCAGCCCTGGTCAGCGCTGCGACTCAAAAAGAGTGGCGCGCTCCTTCAGCGATCCAGCTGACGAATGAAGTCTTCGGCCTTGGGCCATTCGCCGAAGCCCGAAGCAGGATTGAGATGACCGACGTCACCCAGGTTGGCCAGTTCGCTGCCCCACTCCGCGGCCATCCGCGTGGCAACGCTGAAGCTGGCCAGGTAGTCATTGGTGCTGGCGGCGAGGATGCTGGGGAACGGCAGCGTGCCCTTGGGCAGCGGGTCCCAGCCGTTTTCGCGCAGACTCTCGGGGCTCGGGTAGCCTGCCGGCCAGCTGCCGTCGAGATCGGGCGGCGCGACCAGCAGGGCGCCCTTGATTGACCGCTGGTGAAGACTCGCCCAGTGCACCAGCATCAGTACGCCGGCACTGTGCCCGACCAGGATCACCGGGCCATCGATCTGCTCCAATGCCCCCTGTATAGCTTCGACCCGGGCGGCCAGGCTGAGCTTGTTCTCCTCCAGCGGCGGCACCGCACGCACCTTCTCCAGGCGAGCCTGCAGCAACGTCTGCCAGTGCTCGGGCACATGCTCGCGCAGGCCGGGAACGATCAGCACGGTGGCATTGGTGTGCAGTTTTTCCACGTCGATCTCCTTGCAGTTGGAGGGCGCTTGAACGAACCGTTCAGCACACTTGTGGAATAGACAGTAAAGCCCCCCTCCCCTAGAGGCTTCACATTAAGCGTCAGCGACTTTTCATTTGATGACATGTCGTCGACCAGTCCATGCCAGACCGCTGCCGCTGGCTGAAAGCCCTGATGCCCTCGGCGATAGCGCATCAGGAGCGCTTGCCACTGCGGATCTTCGGGCAACTGGCGGACGGGGCTGTTCAGTTCGGGCAACAGGGCGGCATAGCTGGGGGGGAGCAACAGGTGTCGCTGGCAGGACACAAGTTCATCTGCGGCGACATACAACAGCTGGCGCAGGGCCGCTTGCCGGCGTGTCTCGAACTCGAGGGTGCGTCGGCTCACCACTGCGGCGTCCACCCAGCCGCGCACCAGGCGTTGAATATTGCCCCCTCGTCGGCAGCGTCCTGCCGCACGACCAAGGGATTGGCCAACTGGGCCTGTAACACCGGGTAGAAATGCCCACCCACCAGGCCCAAGCGATGACCGGGAAGGTCATCCTGCTGCAGCCGAGCTTCAGTACCCTGGGCGCGCGACACCAGCACAACAGCCAAGCCAGCCAGACGGCTCTCATCGACATACCCTCCCAGCCAGACTCCCGGCGCGGTTCAGCACGCTGCAGACGATGGCGATAGAACCTGCAGCAATGCTCGCAGTCGATCGAGTGGCATGGGACGGGCATACCAGGGACCCTGCCCTTGCGTGCAACCACAGCGCTGAAGATAGGCCAGCTGCTCGGGGGTCTCGATGCCTTCGGCCACCAACTGCACACCAGCGCCCTTGGCCAGAAGCAACATGGCATTGACGATGGCCTGGTCGCGGGAATCATCGAGAAGGCCGGCAACGAAGGAGCGATCGATCTTCAAACGATCGAAGGGCAAGTGCTTCAGTGCGCCAGATGAGCAATAGCCGGAGCCGGAGCCGGAATTATCGATGCTCAGTCGCACGCCGCACTGGCGCAACCTGGCCATCTGCCTGGCGGCCTCCTCCAGGCCACCGCCTGCCACCTCCGCGGTGATCTGCAGCTCCAGACGCGAACTCGGCAATCCGCTGCTACCCAGGATTCGCTGCACTTTTCCAGGGAAGTCGGAATGGAGGAAGGTGGAGCCGCTGATATTTACCACCACCGGCACGTCGAGCAGCCCCTCTTCGATCAGCACCATGTTGTCGCGACAGGCCCGCTCGAGCGCCCGGTTACCCATCGCCATCATCAGCCCCTGCTGCTCCGCCAAGGGCATGAAGCGATCCGGCGAAACCGCCCCGTGGGCGCCATCCGACCGACCCAGCAAGGCTTCCATGGCCACCGGACGATGGGGGACAGCCAGTTCAAACTGCAGCTGGTAATGCAGCTCCAAGTCGTTGGAAGCCAATGCCCGGCGCAGACACTCGACGCCGCGCGATTCATCCTCTTTCTGCTCACGCATTTCACCCTGGAACAGGCGCAGACAGTTGCCGCCGGCCATCTTCGCCCGAGACCTGGCCAGGTCCGCGTCACTGAGCAGTTGATCCGTCCCCCGACTCGTCCCCGGATAAAGGCTGATGCCCAGGCTAGCCCCCAGCCGCAGGGATCGCCCCTGTATCCGGAAGGGCGCCATCAGCAACTGCAGGATGTGCTCTCCCCGCTGGCGTGGTTCCTGCTCGGTCACGCCCAGATGGGCAATGATCACGAACTCGTCACCGCCGATTCGCGCCACCTGGTCGCATTCGCGTAGTGCGCCCTTGAGCCGCTGCGCCACCTCCAGCAGCAGTGCATCGCCGACCTGATGGCCGTGGCAATCATTAATCTGCTTGAAGCCGCCGAGGTCGATGAGAATCACTGCCAGGACGTCGCCTGCGGCCTTAGCCAGGGTGACGGCCTTCTGCAGGCGCTCGCGCAGCTGACTGTTGTTCATGTCCACGGCCTCAGACGTTGAAGCGATCGACCAGCACGTGCAGCGCGCCGGCGGTGGACTCCAGGTCACGGCCGAGCTGAGAGGAACGCACCGTGATGTCGGCGTTGCGCTCGGCGGCCTGGGAAACATTGCTGATCTGCCGGGCGATGTCCTCGGCCACCTGGGTCTGTTGCTCTGCAGCGGCGGCCATCTGCTCGGCCATTTGCTGGATACCCGTAACCGCCGTGTTGATGCCTTGCAGCGCCTGTTCGGTCTCGACCACCCGCTGCACCCCGGCCCGCGCCTCTTCGCTGCCCTGGCGGGCGATGTCCACCGCCTGCCCTGCCACCGCCTGCAACGCGCCGATGATGCGCTGGATCGCCTCGGTTGACTCGCGGGTCTTGCCGGCCAGGGCTCGCACCTCGTCGGCCACCACGGCGAAGCCACGCCCCTGCTCGCCCGCACGCGCCGCCTCGATAGCGGCATTGAGCGCCAGCAGGTTGGTCTGCTCGGCGATTGCCTGGATCATGTTGGCCGCCTGCTGGATCGACTGGGTCTGCGCCGCCAAGCCGTCCACCGAGTCGCTGATGCCTTCCACCGTGTCGGCCAGGGTCTCGATCACCCGTCGGGTTTCCCGCGCCTGGCCCGCGCCTTCGGCCGACAGCAGGCTGACCTCGCAGGCGCTTTGTGCGGTGGCCTGTACATGGCCGCTGACCTCGCCAATGGACGCCGCCATCTGGTGCATGGCGGTGGCAGCCATATCCGTCTCGACCCGCTGGGCTTGCAGCGCCGCCTCGGCCTGCTGGACCAGCTGACCGTTGCGTTTGGCCAGTTGCGCGGTCTGGTCGGCGTAATCGCCGAGGCGGGTCAGCGCGGTTTTGATCCGTGCCCCTTCGCTGATCAGCGCCAGTTGCAGGCGCGCCACGGCACCGCTTTCGTCGCTGTAGGTACGCGCCACCAGCTCGCTGTCGAAGGCCAGAGGCGAGGCCTGCCCGACCTTGATCAGGGCGCGCCGGACGAAGCGCAACGACAGGGCCGCCTGGACCACGAACAGCGTCAGCACCATGACCAAGGCCAGGCTCGACCACCTTTGCGCCAGCAAAACCGGGCCAATCAAGGTTGCCAGCAGCGGCAGCAGCAGAAAACGTCCGAGGACCTTCAACCGCTCGCCTGCCGAAGCCGCTGGCTTGCCGGCGTTCAGACGCGCGTAAAGGGCGGCGGCGCGGCGCACCTGGGCGGCATCTGGACGCACCTGTACCGACTCGTAACCGACCACCCGGCCGTCCTGGCGGATCGGCGAAACATAGGCTCCGACCCAGTAGTGGTCACCGTTGCGACAGCGGTTCTTGACGATGCCCATCCAGTTCTTGCCGGCCTCCAGGTGTTCCCACATGTGGGCAAACACCGCAGCGGGCATGTCCGGGTCACGCACGATGTTATGCGGACTACCTATCAGCTGCTCGCGACTGAAACCGCTGAGCGCGACAAACTCGTCGTTGCAATAGGTGAGGATGCCACGCTCGTCCGTGGCGGAAATCAGCCTCTGCTCCGCGGGAAAGCTCAGTTCATTACGGGTGACCGGCTGGTTGACACGCATCATGATTCCTCAGCATCTCGCAGGTTCGGACCGGGCCGCGCGCAAGGCAATAACCCAGTGAGAAGCTCGGAATGTTAGGAGTAACCCTACTTAACGGCTTGCCATAATGTGTCAGACACTTTTCATTTCATGACTAGACCAGTATAAGAAGGCCTGCTGCAAAAGCGCTTCTGCGCAGCAACACCACTTCAGGAAGCCCTGCATGACGACCATGGTTCGCGCCGCTGTCTTGACCAACTACATCGAAGTGGCCCAGCACCTGGGCCTGAAGCCCCAGGCAATGCTGGCCCAGGTCGGCCTGAGCAGGTCGCTGTTACAGGAGCCCGAGCAGCGCATCCCGGTGGAGGCAGCGGTGCGTTTGCTGGAGGATTCGGCCGCGACCAGCGGCTGTCAGAACTTTGGCTTGCGTATGGCCGAATCGCGCCAATTGTCAGATTTCGGAGCGGTCAGTTTGCTGCTCAACCACCAGAGCACGCTGCGCAATGCCCTGCAGGCGCTGGTGCAGTACCGTCACCTGCTCAACGACTCGCTGGCACTCTTTATCGAGGAAGCCGGGCGCATGGTGATCATTCGCGAGGAGGTGGTCACCGAGTCGCACCTGCCCTGCAGCCAGGCCAACGAATTGGCCATCGGCGTGATGTTCCGCCTCTGCGCGGCGCTGCTCGGCGCTCACTGGCGACCGAGCAGCGTCAACTTCAGCCACGCAGCGCCCGACGATCTACAGTTGCATCGCCGCCTGTTCGGCTGCCAGCTGGAGTTCGGCAGCGAGTTCAACGGCATCGTCTGCCCGGCCGCCGATCTGGATGTGGCCAACCCGCACGCCGATCCGGCCATGGCACGCTACGCCCAGCGTTACCTTGACTCGTTGCAGAGCGAAAGTGAGTCCTCGATGCTGTTCGACGTGCGCAAGGCCATCTACCTGCTGCTGCCCATGGGTCGCGCCACCATCGAGCAGATCGCCCAGGCTCTGGGCATGAACGTGCGTACCTTGCAGCGGCGCCTGGAGGAAAATAACGCCACCTTCAGCGACCTGATCAACGACGTGCGCCGCGATCTGGTGACACGCTACATGGAGAACCCGGCCTATTCGCTGGCGCGCATCGCCGACCTGCTGGGCTACTCCATGCCCAGCTCGTTCACCCGCTGGTTCGCCGCCCAGTTCGGCATGCCCCCCGCGGTGTGGCGTGCGCAGCGCAACATCGTCTTGCGCAAGGGTGGTTGAGGCCGCCTCAGGCGCCGCGCGGGGACAACCCTCCAGGTCGCGCCAGCAGTTGGAGCAACTGTGGCGGCTGACCGAGTTGCAGCACGTAGGTGTCCAAGGTGTCCAAGGTGTACAGGTGGTGATTCACCGCGGTCAGGCTGCGCGGGTCAGGGTTACGTTCATCAGGATTGAAGTACAGCAACGCGCTGGCGCATAGCAGTTGGCCACGGCTGACCAGTTCACTGAGTTGCTGAGGGCCGCACTCGCCCCCCTGTACCGGACTGCAGAGTATGAGCAGCAGGCATAGCGGAACCATGGGACCCATCGTTGGATCCTTCTTATTGTTCTGTAGTCGATCTCACTCGCTTGGTGTTGGATACCTCGCGAACGGATCGACAGCGATCGCTCCTGCGGTATCCGGAATAAAAAAGCGGACAGCTGCTACCTCAGCCGCCGCAAGGAATCCAGGGTGGTGCCCCCCGGATTGACCAACTCTTTGGCACAGGACACGCCCCTCCGGACACCGGCCGGACCTCCTGCCGATGGCGTCGAAGGCCGGCAGCAAGTGGGTGATGGCGAACTGGCCTATGGAAGCCAAACTGACGACGAGAACGACGAAGAGGTAGAAATCACGCATACGCGCCGCCAGCCTGGCTTCCATAGACGTGTTCGGCCTGCCATGAGGAAAGCGACCACGGTCTTGATCGAGAAAAAAAGCGGTCGGCCGCCTGGGCAGCCGCCGCAAACGTTTCGGGAGCCACACCCCGAAACGGTTCGCACCCCGCCATGGAGTAACGGGGCACGGCGGTACTTAACGCAGGATCGCGCAGCCGGTGGCGGCCTGCAGCACGTCGAAGTCGACGCCCGGCGCCGTCTCCACCAGGCGCAGCCCCTCGGCCGTAATGATTGTTCCAAGCCGGCTGGGTCAGCGCTCCAGCACATAGGTGCCGGGGGCGGCACATAGGGCCGGGTATTGGCGCGAACCGAGCGCCTTGGGTGCCGTGCGGCTGGCGCCTGAGCGCTGCTGGATCCACTGCCGCCAGTGCGGCCACCAGCTGCCCTGGTGGCGCTCGCCGGCGTTCTGCAGCCACTGCTCGGCGTCAGGCGCGGCGGCCGGGGCTGCGTAGAAGTAGGACTTTGGATTACCCGGCGGATTGACCAGGCTCTGCAGGTGGCCGGCGCTGGACAGCACGAAGGTGCTGTCGTCGCCCAACATCCGCGCGGTGCTCCAACAGCCCTGCCAGGGCGTGATGTGGTCGGTGCTGCCGCCGACTACATAGGCGCCGACCTGCACCTGGGTCATGTCGATCGGCAGGCCGGCGATCCACAGTTTGTTCGGGTTGCTGAAGGGGTTGCGCTGGATCAGGTCCAGGTAGTCGGCATGCAGCTGCGCCGGCAGACGCGTGGTGTCGCAGTTCCAGGCCAGGATGTCGAAGACCGGTGGCTTGTTGCCGAGCAAATAGTTGTTGACCCAATAGTTCCAGATCAGGTCGTTGGGGCGTAGCCAGGCGAACAGGCGCGCAATTTCCTCGCCGCTGAGCACGCCCTTGTGCCGCGAGCTGGCCTTGGCCGCGGCCAGCGCCGCTGGCGTGGCGAACACACCAATGCCGGTGTCGTCCAGCACCGCCGGCATATCCAGTACGCACACTGCCCAGCAGGTGTTGGCCACCTTGCTGCTCTCGCCACGCGCGGCCAGCCAGCCGAGGTAAGCGGCCAGGGTTATGCCGCCCGAGCAGGAACCCCACATGTTCACATCGCGGCTGCCGGTGATCTGCCGCGCCGCGTCCACCGCCTGATCCAGGCACTGCACATACTCGGACAGGCCCCAGTCGCGGTGCTTGGCGGTGGGGTTGCGCCAGCTGATGACGAACAGCTGCACGCCACTGTCCTGCAACCACTTGATCAGGCTCTTCTCCGGCGACAGGTCGACGGCGTAGTACTTGTTGATCTGCGGTGGCGACATCACCAGCGGACGCTCGTGCACGCTCGGGGTGGTCGGCGCGAATTGCAGCAGTTCGAACATCTTGGTGCGCAGCACCACCTCGCCCTTGGCAGTGGCGATGTTCTCGCCCAGCTTGAACGGTGAACTGTCGACCTGCGACGGCAAACCACGGTTGTGCAGCAGGTCGCTGGACAGCTGGCGGGCGCCCTGCAGCAGGCTCATGCCGCCGGTATCGACCAGCCTGCGCAGCGCCGCAGGGTTGGTCAGCAGCAGGTTGCTCGGCGCCAGCGCATCGAGCAACAGGGAGGCGACGAAGCGTGCGCGCGCCCTGTCCAGGCCCTCCAGATCGGCAGCCTCGATAAAGGCGTTGAGCTCGCGCTCGCCGGCCAGGTAGCTCTGCACCAGGGCGCGCAGGAACACATTGCTCTGCCACGCCGGATCGGCGAAGCGCTTGTCCTTCGGCTGCGGCGCCAGCTGCGACTCGCCGCTAGCGATCCGGTACAGCTCACGCAGGTAGTTTCCACTGTGCATGCCGGCCTTGAACGGCGTGCGCCCCACCGCCTTGAGCAACGTGCCGGCGGCGCCGAGCAGGTCCCGCGGGCGCACACCGATCAGCGGGACGACGGCCGGGGCGGGTTTCTTGGCGGCGGCCGGCGGCTCGGCGCCGGGACTGTCGGCGACCTTTCTCTCGAGCTTATTCGGAGCCTTGCTACGCGCGGCCCGCGGCTTTCGCTTGGGCGCCGCGGGCTGCTCGGCGCGCGGGTCCACCGTGGCAGATTCGGGCGTTTGGCTCATGACGGCTCTCTGACTGACAAAGAAATACGTGGGATTTGGGCCATCACCAGCCCCAGTGCAGTAACAGCAGTACCAGGCCGACGAGAAATACGGTTTCGCCGAACATCAGCAGGATCGGCTTGATACCGACCGCTGCAAGTTCCTTGAGCTGAGTCTTCATACCCAGGGCGCTGATGGCGATGATCAGGAACCAGCGCGACAGGTCGTTGCCCATACCCTGCACCACGGACGGCACCAAACCGGTACTGTTGATGCTGGCCAGAATGATGAAGCCCACCGCGAACCACGGCAGCAAGGGGGGGCGCTTGCCGGTGCTGTCGGCCCCACGGGCGCGGGTGATCATCGAGGCGCAGAGAATCACCGGCAGCAACATTGCAACGCGCATCAGCTTGACCACGGTGGCGATATCACCGGTCTCGTGCGACATGCTGTAGCCGGCACCAACCACTTGGGCCACGTCATGAATGGTGGCGCCCAGGAACACCCCGGCGGTGGTCGGCGACATATCCAGCCACTGGGCAATCATCGGGTAGCTGATCATGGCCATGGTCGACAATGCCGATACGCCGATGACGGTGAACAACGTGGCCTTTTCCTTCGCCGCATGCGCTGGCAGCGCGGCGGAAATAGCCATCGCCGCAGAGGCACCGCAGATTGCCGTAGCCCCCCCGGAAAGCATGCCGAACAGGGTCTGGAAGCCCAACAGGCGGGCCACCAGCATCGACAGCGAAATCGTTACCGCCACCGAAGTGACAACCAACAGAACCGGCTCCCAGCCCAGCGCCGCTATCTGTCCGAGGGTAATGCGCAAGCCCAGCAAGCACACGCCGATGCGCAGCACCTCGCGAGCCGTGAACTCGATCCCGGCCTTGCAGCGACCATCGCCGGAAAGAAAGTTGAGCGCCATGCCGAGCAGCAGGGCAAACAGCATGACCGGCGCCCCATAGTGTTCGGAAAGAAAGCTGGCGGCAGCTGCGACTATCAGGCTGACGATGAATCCCGGCGCCAGTTCGCGCACACGACTGTGGATGGAAACGAGTGCAATGGTGCTCATGACGCAGACTCCTCGGAAGCGATGATGATGAACAGCCGGCCATCGAGCACTTCGACCGGGTAGCTGGCGACCTTGAGCTGGGTCGAATTGAGCGGGTAACCGCTGGCCAGGTCGAGGCGCAGGCCATGGGCGCCGCACTGGATCACCCGGCCCTGCAGGCGACCGCCACACAGTGAGGCAGCTGGGTGCGGGCAGCTGTCGTCGATGGCGTAGAAGCGGCCGTCTAGGTTGAACAGGGTGATGCTGCTGCCCTCGCCTTGGATCAATACGCGACCACCGGGAGCCGGCTGCCGCTGCGGGTCGACTTCGATTCGCGTGTTCATGCCGGCCGGCCGAGTGGCTGTGCGAGGCTCTCTTCGATGGCGCCAAGCAGCACTTCGGCCGGCTGTGCGCCGGACACGGCCAGGCGCCGGTCGAAGACGAAATAGGGCACGCCCTGACCAGCCAGACCTGGCTTGTCGGCAACGTAGGCGCTGCCGTCCCCGCGCAGACAGGCGGCCAGTTGCGCGGGCTCGAATCCACAGGAAGCGGCGATGGTCAGCAGGGTGTCGACATCGCCGAGATCCTCGCCGCGCAGGAAGTAGGCCTCGAACAGGCGCTCGAGCAGAGCATCGCGCTGCGCCGCACGCCCCAGCTGGGCGGCGCCTCGCAGCAGGCGGTGGGCATCGGCGGTATTGGGCATGCGCTCGATGCGCTGCAGATCCAGATCCAACCCGGCCGCGGCGGCGGCGTCCTGCACCTGGGCCTGACGCAAGCGCACGGCCTCGGCACTGCCGAGGCGCTGCTGGTAGAACTCGGCGAAGGGCACGCCCTGCGCCGGCAGCTGCGGCAACAGTTGCACGCCGTGCCAGACCAGATCGACCTCGACATCCACCTGCTCTGCCGACAACCGGGCCAGCGCGCGCTCCAACTGGCGCTTGCCGATCAGGCACCAGGGGCAAATGAAGTCGAAGACCACATCGATACGCAGCAAACGACTCATACCTGAGCCTCCGCGGCTGCTTCGATGGCCTTTTCCTCGACACCCCCGCCCTTCAGCCGATCCATATCGTTGTGGTAGTGGCGCTTCATATAGAGAAACACCGCCGCCGCCGCGATGCTGATCAACGGCACCAACTGGAAGGCGTTATCCAGGCCGATGAGATCTGAGACCTTGCCGGTGATCAGCGGCCCGGTCGCCAGGCCCAGCATGTTGTTGGCCAGGGTCAAGGTGGCGAACGCGGTGCCATGAACGCTGGGGTGGGTCAAGTTGGCGACCATCGCCCCGGCCGGGCCGGAAGTGCCGGCGGCAATCACCATGCCCAGGCAGATCAGCACCAGTTGGGCCGTGCCGAACGGCAGGGCGAAGGCCAGCGACAACAACAGGCAGCTGCCCAGGCAGTAGGCGATGGCCAGACTGATCTTGCGATCCGGGCGATGAAGCCCCAGTCGATCGCTGAGCATGCCGCAGAGAATCATCCCGACACCGCTGCAAAGCACGATGATCGCTGCCATGGCACCGGCCTTGTCGGTCCCCATGTCGTAGTAGCGGTTCAGGTAGCTCGGCATCCAAACGATCACCGTACCGCCCACGAACAGTTGCAGACCGCTGCCGATATAAGCAGCGATCACCGAGCGACTTGCATACAGGGTGCGCAGCGGCCGCTTGATCTGGAGGGCAGCCTGGCTGGCGGCATCGGCGACACGCCGGGGAGCGATGCGCGACTCGCGCACTATCACCGGGTAGAGCGTGGCCAGCAGCAAGCCGAACAGCGCCATGCCGGCGAAGGCCCAGCGCCAGCCGAGATGCTGGGCCATGAAGCCACCGAGGGCCATGCCCAGCACCGAGCCGAACATGCCGCCGGAAATGAAGGCGCCGGACAGGGTGGCGCGCATCTCACGGGGGAACACCGACACCACCACGGCGATGCCGACGCTGCCATAGGCGGCTTCGCCGACACCGACCAGGAAGCGGGCGATGAACATCTGCTCATAGCTCTGCGCCAACGCGCAACCGAGGGTGGCCAGACTCCAGAGGATGGCCATCAGCGTCAGGCTTCTAATCCGACCGAAGCGGTCGGCCATCAGCGACAGTGGAAAAGTCAACAAGCCGACCATGACCGCGACTATGCCGCTGAGCAAACCGAGCTGGGCATCGCTCAGCGCCCACTCACCCTTGAGCAGCGGGAATACCGCGTTGAGCACCTGCCGCGACATATAGTCGGAGATCAGCAGACCGAAGGTCAGCGCGAACACGATCCAGGCATAGGTGCGCGGGATGCCGATCGAGGTGTCTTCACCCTCGTCGCTGATGTGGTATGCGGCCATACGGCCTCCTGGTTGTCTTGCGTGAACTTATTGTTGTTCTTGGGCAGGTCTTGTGCCCAACCAGGGATGCAGGGCTGGTAAGACCGTTGCCCTCCATGCGCCCTGAAGGGGCGCCCGGAGGTGTCTACCGACATGCATCCGGGTTACGCCGCTGTCGCGGCTAACCCATCCTACAGCTGCGGGTGAATCATTTGCGCAGGAAGCCCTGCTGACCGCCCTTCGGGTTCGGGGCGAAGCCATTGGCGGCCAGGGTTTCTTCGACCGTGTTGTAGAAAACGCCGATCTTGAGGATCTCGCGGGCTTCCTTGCCGTTGGCGACCGGACGGCCGATCTCATTGGCGATGCGCACCAACTGTTCGATCTGCTCGACGGAGGTCATCTTGCGCGAACGGTCCTGGGTCCAGAGGTTGTCCTCGATACCGCAGCGCACATGCAGGCCCATCGCCATGCCCATCAGGTTGATCGGCAGGGTGTTGAGCATGGTGCTTTCCACCGTCAGCATGGTGCCGTCGGGGATGGCGCGCAGGAAGTTGGCCATGCTGTAGATGTGCGGCTGGTCCATGCCACCACCAATCGCCACCCAGTTGCACACCAGCGGCCCCTTGTACACGCCGCGACGGATCAGGCGCTCGACCGACTCGTAGCTGTTGATGTTGTAGAACTGGAAGGCGCTCTGGATGCCGGCGGCGCTCAGGCGGCGCACATGCTCCTCGATGAAGCCGGGGCCGGAGGGCACGATCATCTCGCGGTAGGCTTCATAGGTATCGCTGCCCATGGAGGTGCCGGCGTAGTCGCGCGCATCCATCTGCTCGATGACGTTCATCTGCGTGGTGTTGACCGTCACAGTGACCTGGTCGGGCTTGGGATCGAGCTCGGCGAGCATGTGACGGGTGTCGTCATGCAGCCACTTCGCGGCCGCGCCGTCCTCCGGTGGTGCGAAGGAGATGGAGCCGCCGACCTGGATGACCATGTCCGGCACCGCCTCGCGCACGCCGGCAATCAGTTCGTTGAACTTGGACAGGCGCTTGGAGCCCTTGCCGTCCAGCTCGCGCACGTGCAGGTGCAGTACGGCGGCGCCGGCTTCGTAGCAGTCGACGGCCTTCTGAATCTGATCTTCCATGGTCACCGGAATGTCTTCCGGATAGTCGGAGGGGAACCATTCTGGGCCATAGGGCGCCGCGGTGATGACGAGCTTGTCCTGGTTTTCAGGGAAGAGAGAACCGTCAAGGAAGTTCATTTCTGTTGCCTCAAATAATTGAAAGTGAGTGGCACCACTAGCGCGTTCCGACTCAGTAGGTCTTGTCACCGATGATGCCGGCACGCTCCATCTTGCGATGGCAGGCCGGGTAGTCCATGACGGCGTAGTGCTGGGTGCAACGGTTGTCCCAGATCGCCACGCTGTTGGGCTTCCAGCGCCAGCGCACCTGATACTCGGGGATGTAGGCCTGACTGATCAGGTAGCGCAGCAGATCGCCAGCGCCAGGGTTGGCATCCTGGCCGAAGCGCACGCGCTCGGGGGTGTGGTAGTTGCTGAAGTGGGTGGTGAATGCGTTGACGAAGAGGATCTTTTCGCCGGTTTCCGGGTGGGTGCGTACCACGGGATGCTCGGCATCCGGGAATTGCGCCTTGAGCGCCAGGCGCTTGTCGAACGGCATCGCCGCACCGAAGCTGGCCTCGATGCTGTGGCGGGCGCGCAGACCGTCGATCTGCTGCTTGATATGGGCTGGCAGGTTGGCGTAGGCCAGGGCCATGTTCGCCCACATGGTGTCGCCCCCCACTGGCGGGCATTCCACGCAGCGCAGCACGCAACCGAACGGCGGCACCTCGCGCCAAGTGGCGTCGGAGTGCCAGGCATTCTCGTAGCGGTCGACCGGGCTGTCCGGGGTCTTGTAGATCTGCACCAGCCCCGGGTGCTCCGGATGGCTGCCGGCCACTGGATGATCTTCCAGCGGGCCGAAGCGTTCGGCGAAGGCCACATGCTCACTGCGGCTGAACGCCTGATCGCGCAGGAACAGCACCTTGTGCTGCAGCAGCAGGCTGCGGATCTCGGCAAACAGACCGTCGTCGTTGATTGCATCGGCGAGGTTCAGCCCGCTCAATTCGGCGCCGATACTGCACGTCAGTTGTTCAACTCGCATGGTTGCAGCCTCCTTAGATGACAAAGATCGACGACCCGGTGGTCTTGCGCGACTCCAAGTCGCGATGGGCCTGGACCGCATCCTGCAAAGCGTAGTGCTGGTTGATTTCGATCTTGATCCGACCGCTGCCGACGTGATCGAACAGCTCGCCGGCCAGGGCAGCCTTCTCCGCCGGATCGGCGATATAGTCGGCCAGCGCCGGACGAGTCAGGTACAGCGAGCCTTTCATTGCCAGCAGTTGCGGGTTGAAGCCTTCGATCGGGCCGGAGGCGGTGCCGACGCAGACCAACAGGCCACGGCGCTTGAGCGAGTCCAGCGAGCCCATGAAGGTGTTCTTGCCGACGCTATCGAACACCACGTTGACGCCAACGCCATCGGTCAGTTCGCGCACGCGCTGGGCGACGTCCTCATGGCTGTAGTTGATGGTATGGGCGCAGCCGTGGGCGCGAGCGATCTCGGCCTTGGCATCGGTGGACACGGTGCCGATCACGGTCAGACCGAGCAGCTTGGCCCACTGCGAGACAATCAGGCCGACCCCGCCGGCGGCGGCGTGCAGGAGAATGCTGTCGCCGGGCTTGAAGTCATAGATGCGGCGCATCAGGTAGGCCGAAGTCAGGCCGCGCATGGTCATGGCCGCGGCGGTCTCGAAGGCAATGCTCTCTGGCAGCTTGATCAGCGGTGCGGCCGGAATCAGACGCTCGGTACTGTAGGCGCCGAGGGTGTTGAGGAAACCGGTGTAGGTGACGCGATCGCCGACCACCACGTTGCTCACGCCTTCGCCGACAGCCTGGACCACGCCGGCGGCCTCCACGCCCATGCCGTTGGCCAGCGGGATCGGGTAGGTGCCGTTGCGGAAGTAAGTGTCTGCGTAGTTCAAGCCGACGGCGACATGACGCAGGCGGACCTGACCGGGGCCCGGCTCACCGACGTCAACGTCCTCGTAGCGCAGAACCTCGGGACCACCGGTTTCGTAGAAGCGTACGGCTTTGGCCATGCTGTTCTCCCAAATGCTTTCTCGTTGAGCAAGAGCGCTCGTGTTCAGACCAATTTAGGAGGTTGCACCGCGCTGCGCTTTTCATCCGACGACAGTCATTTTTCATTTCATGACAATCGCCACCATTTCATGCGAACCGGGGCGTAACGACAAAAGCTGCTAGGCACTGCAGGCCCCTACCCTGTCGGGCCGCCGAAGAGTGCACGTAGCTGCGTGGCGTCAGGGAGAGAATGCCGCGACAGACTAAGCCCTGATGAGTCAACAGGGTGCTGGATTACTAAATAGGGTAATCGGGCCAGTTTTTGTCACAAAAAGTTAATCAAAACAGCCACAGGTTCCTACAAGTGCCGCCTGGATATTCAGTCCGCTATGCGAGGCGTAGCCTGTACACCGGCCACTGTTCCGACGCTACTTATCAGCATGACCACGCTGATCTCGGCTCACGCTTCGCACAGTTTTCAATAGGGGCTGACAGCAAAGCCTTGTCTCCAGAAGCTTGCAGGCCAACCTAGTCTCCATTTTCTCAGGCCTTCAGTTGTAACAAAAATGCAAGTGAAGCCTCTAATCTTGGCTACAGACTATTGCCACGGTGATTGCTGCTGAGGAGATCGCCGCATGGCATGGGAGGAGCAGATGGACGAAGAACAAGGATTGGTCAAGCGCTTGCGCGAGGGCGATACAAGCGCTTTCGAGGCCATCATCAAACAGCATCATGCTTTTCTGGTTGCCATGGCAATTCCACTTGTGGGACCGCAACTGGCAGATGATGTGGCTCAGGAAACCTGGTTGAAAGCCCTGGCTGCAATCAACGGGTTCGAAGGCCGATCCAAACTACGCACCTGGCTCGCTCGAATCGCGATCAACGAGGCGCACGCCCCGACGCGTAAGCGCAAGCGCGAGGTTTCCCTGGACAGCTGGGGAAGCGACCCGGGTTCACCTATCGCCGCGCGCTTCAATGAGCAAGGCGCCTGGGATGTGCTCCCTGCGCAGTGGCACCATGACACTCCAGAGGCGCTACTCAGCCAAGAAGAGCTCCAGGAATGCATACGCAAACATCTGCACAAGTTACCTAATGACCAAAAAAGCGTGGTGATCATGCGTGAGCTGGCCGGGCTCGACTATGCAGAAATTGCTCAGGCACTCGGACTGCTCGAGGGTAATATTCGTGTCCTGTTGCACCGTGGCCGCCAACGCATGCATGCCATGCTCAATCACTTCGAGGAGGTAGGAACATGCTGACCTGCCGAGAAATGTCGGAATTGGGCTCAGACATCATCGATGGACAGTTGGGCTTGCGCACTCGCTTGGCCGCATTCATGCACATGCATAAATGCTCACGTTGCAGTCTCTACATCCAACAACTCAAGGTCACCTCGCAGGTACTGCAGCAAACATCACTGAACGGTAAGTCCGTCGACCCGCAGGCTATTCTGGACAAACTGAACAAGCCTCGTGAATGAATTGACTGATCCGCCTTAGGCCCGCTCGGTACTCCATGGCCGTTTGCTGGATCGTGGCCAGTCCGCCTATGTTTAGGGGTGTTGTGTAAATCCTCGTCGATCTAGAACCACAACAGGACCGACCTTGGTTTTGCTCTACTGGGCACCGAGTAACGATTGCCAGTTCAGCGCCAAGTATTTGGGGTTTCCTCAGGGCCAGATAACCCACCGCTACGGCGCCACTCCTGTTGAACTGCACTGAAGCTGGAAACGCCGAACGGGACTAGATAGTTCAACAGTAAATGCTAGGCCGATAACTATCCCCTGCCCCCAAAACACATCGCCCTGACTGATCGGGTTCAACAGCGTACCTACGATCAGGGCGACCTTGGCCGACCCTAGGCGCTCATGCCATTTACTGAGCGCCCGCGGGCCGGCAGTCATGATCAATGCAGGCCGAACTCAACTCTATCCCTGTGGATCGGAGACTTGTACTGGCGATCTGGCTGCATAACTGTATCGCCTTCCGCACGCTCAGTTTGCATACCTGCCGCAGTGGGTTGCTCTTCGATCAGTTGGGCAAACCCTTGGCTTGCATCCGGACTGTCTCGCCTAGCTTCAAGCCTCTGCACTTGGTATTGCAGCAAGCGATTACTCCCTCCTTCCGCGAGCATTAAAACCGGCTCTTGAGTCAGTGATGAAACCGAGCTGTTGGCTGCCTGTCCAGGTGTAGCGGCAGCAAACATCACCAAGAGGCCGCTGAAGGCCGTCATATAGAGTGTGGATTTCATAGCTTCATCCTCCAAAATCATCTGTTCGCAGCAATGAGACGAATAGCCGAAGGGATTGTTACAGCAGGTTTTGGCAGGGAGGCCGAGCGGTACTACCGGTTGTCAGCGCATAGGGGGGCAAATTGAAGCGATTTATCGATGGAGGGAAGGCGCCTGGAGCAGGCCCTATACACCTCAATGCTCGAGGTAACGGCTAACTTCGAGCAAGTTATCGTCCGGATCACGGAAATACACTGATTCCACGGGACACAGAGCGCCGGTGCGTGGTACAGGCCCCTGCTCCAGTTGCACACCCTGCTCCTGCAGATGAGCCAGTAGCCGTCCCAGGGGCCACGCGGTAATCAGGCACAGGTCGATGGCCCCTGGAGTAGGCGTTTTGGCTTTGGGCTCGAACTCGCGCCCGAGCTGGTGCAGATTGAATTTCTGTTGACCGAAACACAGGGCGTGACGCCCTTCGCCGAATACCTCGTGGCGCATGCCGAGTACTCGCTGGTAAAAGGCGACACCCATTAGCCGGTCCTACGTCAAGATCCAAAGCCTACCCGCCCTGCTTTTTTAACAGCAGGGTGTTCCCGTTGCTAAACCTGATCAGTTGA
>NZ_VIUH01000024.1 GCF_007993865.1 Pseudomonas sp. SJZ079
GCATCACCCACAACATCGAAAAACTGGCCCATCGCGGAGCCTGGGCATGAACCACGCGCCCCGCAGAACAGCTTTGCGGCCCTGTACACCCCCCCTACGGGTTACAGGACGGTCAAAACAACTTCAATGGCCCCAAAACAGCCACGCCCCGACATTCGCCCGGTCACTTCAAAAAAGTGCCCTGAGGGACGAAGGGCTGAGTGTTGCTGGGCTTTTTCTACAGCTTCGTTAGCAGTTAAAGGAGTCGCACCGTGGCATGGAAGCTCGTTTTATATGGCTCTGAGGAAACATCAAAAGTCAGAATTATTATGCTTAACTTTGTCTTCGTGATTGCGATTCTTGGCGGATATGGATACTGGGTTGACTTTGTACCATCGTCAGAATGGGCAGGAATCGGCTTTAACTTGGCAATCGCAGCAACTATATTATTTGTATCTACATACTACTTTGCACTTGCAATCGGGCGTGCGAAATTTCAACCAAAAACCTCAATGCCAACAAAAATTTTAGCCATCACACTACTACCATTTCTGGCATTTTTGCTTTTTTTTCTGGCCATAACGCACGGCTCCGGCGACATTGCAACGCAAGTATTTGGCCATGATACAAAATTAACGACTGAGCTTTCTAAAGAGCAACGGCACAGCAAAAGGGGCTGCGAATATCACCTTAAAGGTTATGCCATTGAAAAAGCACTGCCTGATCATATATGTGTATCTAAAGCAGAATTCGACACCCTCCCAAAAACTGGAGAATATACGTTACAAGTAGAACAAACTCCGCTGGGAGTTCACATCAAACATATTGCCCCTGCCATTAACCGCTAACAATGCGTATATGGACTCTCCCCGCAAACGGTGAGTAATGCTTTTTCTGCCCTGTCGTCAGTGCGGTTGCATTCGTATATCCGGCCTGTGCGGGGCGTTACCGCCCTGGCCACTCTGTAGTTCGCGCAACGGGGGCCAAGCGTTCAATCGATCCCGAGGATCATGATTGTTATCGGCCTTGTTCCGTCGCAGCACTCGCCTGTTCCGACAGCGCTGTTGGTCTCACCCCTGCGGGGTTGCCGTCCTCATCTCAACAGAAACTCCGCCACTTCATCGGCCGCACGCTGCAGGTGCTGCTCATGGCTGAAACCCGAGCTTTTCAGCGGTTTGAGGTCGTGATCCCCGGTTTCCAGCCAATGCAGCCGAATCGCCGCGGACAATGGGTAGTTCGCCACTGCCGGTCGATTGCCCAGGGCGTCGCGTTCGCCCTGGACGATCAGAGTCGGCGTGTGCAGCTCCGCCAGGTGCGCGACCCGCGGCTTTTCCGGTTTGCCCACGGCATAGAACGGATAGCCCAGGCACACTAAAGCATCCACTCCGAGCTCATCGGCCAGCAGACTGGCCATGCGCCCGCCCATTGACTTGCCGCCGATGGCCAATGGCCCGGCGACCTGTTGCCGCACCTGGCCATAGACCTCACGCCACTGCTCGAGCAACTTGGCCTGCGGATTGGGCGGGCGTTTCTTGCCGTCCACCCGGCGCGCCGCCATATAGGTGAACTCGAAGCGCAGCACCGCAACGCCGCGCGCGGCCAGTAGTTCAGCCATTTGCGTCATGAAAGCGCTATCCATCGGTGCGCCGGCGCCGTGGGCGAGTATCAGGGTCGCCCTGCTCGCCCCAGTGGGTCGGCTCCATAGCCAGCCATCCTGTTCCTGCCCTTGCCCGTATTGATCCCCGTCAATACCCGCGCTCTGTCCTTTGCTCATGCTTGCCTCGTTTTGGAAATCCGTCGCTGCGCGCCGGCACTTTTGCCCGCGCGCCCGAGCTTTTCGAACGTTCTGCCACAACCCAGGATAGAAGCCCAGAGATGAACACAATAACCAGCACCGCCTACTCGCCCACTTACCGAACACTGCCCTCCTCACGAGAGCCTTGTTCGCTAAAATAGTGCCTTTTAGATCGATGCGACTGAGTGTCGCACCTCGACATCCGCGCCCTGCCGGAGGCTGTCTTGGACTAAGCTGCCTGCAACCAGCGCTCCCCCATAACACCTAGGCGATTGCCCCCTCCACCTGGTGCCGGCATGGAGCCACTGGAGAGCGACACTGCGTTGCCGAACTGCGCAAAAACGCGTGCCTGAAGCCCTCGAAAGCCCGTTTGTATCGGCGTGTGTCGTTGCAATGACCACCTGCTTTCTACATACTTGCCGCCGTTTTTTGCCCCTCTAAAACTCCATTAACCATGGAACCCCAGCATGAGCACAGCAATCAGTCAGACTGCTTATAACTACAAGGTGGTTCGCCAGTTCGCCGTTATGACGGTGATTTGGGGAGTCATTGGCATGGGTCTAGGCGTGTTCATCGCCTCGCAACTCGTGTGGCCGGAACTCAACCTGGGCCTGGAGTGGACGAGCTTCGGCCGTCTGCGTCCGCTGCACACCAACGCGGTGATCTTCGCCTTCGGCGGTTGTGCGCTGATGGCAACGTCGCTTTATGTGGTGCAGCGCACCAGTCAGGTCCGCCTGATTTCCGACTCCTTGGCGGCGTTCGTCTTCTGGGGTTGGCAGTTGGTGATCGTGCTGGCGGTAATCACCCTGCCCCTGGGTTACACCAGCTCCAAGGAATACGCCGAGCTCGAGTGGCCGATCGACCTGCTTCTGGGCGTCGTCTGGGTCGCTTATGCAGTGGTGTTCTTCGGCACCATCGTCAAGCGCAAGACCAAGCACATCTATGTCGGCAACTGGTTCTTCGGTGCCTTCATCCTGGTCACCGCGCTACTGCACGTCGTCAACAGCGCCGCGGTTCCGGTCAGCCTGTTCAAGTCCTATTCGGCTTACTCGGGCGCAACCGACGCGATGATTCAGTGGTGGTACGGGCATAACGCCGTGGGCTTCTTCCTGACCACCGGCTTCCTCGGCATGATGTACTACTTCGTACCGAAGCAGGCCGAGCGCCCGATCTACTCCTATCGTCTGTCCATCGTGCACTTCTGGGCGCTGATCACCCTGTACATCTGGGCCGGTCCGCACCACCTGCACTACACCGCTCTGCCGGATTGGGCGCAGAGCCTCGGCATGGCCATGTCGATCATCCTCCTGGCGCCGAGCTGGGGCGGCATGATCAACGGCATGATGAGCCTGTCCGGCGCTTGGCATAAGCTGCGCACCGACCCGATCCTGCGCTTTTTGGTGGTGTCCCTGGCCTTCTACGGCATGTCCACCTTCGAAGGCCCGATGATGGCGATCAAGACGGTCAACGCCTTGTCCCACTACACCGACTGGACCATCGGCCACGTACATGCCGGTGCCCTCGGCTGGGTGGCGATGATCTCCATCGGTGCGCTGTACCACATGCTGCCCAAGGTCTATGGCCGCGAGCAGATGCACAGCATCGCCCTGATCAACGTGCATTTCTGGCTGGCGACTATCGGCACCGTGCTGTACATCGCCTCGATGTGGGTCAACGGCATCACCCAGGGCCTGATGTGGCGTGCAGTCAACGAAGACGGCACCCTCACCTACTCCTTCGTCGAAGCGCTGGAAGCCAGCCACCCGGGTTATGTGGTGCGCATGATTGGCGGCGCGTTCTTCGCCACCGGCATGCTGTTCATGGCTTACAACACCTTCCGCACCGTGCGTGCCGCCAAGCCGGCTGAATACGATGCGGCTGCGCAGATTCCCGTCGGAGTGGCTCACTGATGAAACACGAAATCATCGAGAAGAATATCGGTCTGATGGCGCTGCTGATGGTACTCGCCGTCAGCATCGGTGGCCTGACCCAGATCGTTCCGCTGTTTTTCCAGGATGTCACCAACGAGCCGGTGGAGGGCCTCAAGCCTTACACCGCACTGCAGCTGGAAGGCCGTGACGTTTACATCAAGAACGGCTGCGTCGGCTGCCACTCGCAGATGATCCGTCCGTTCCGCGCCGAGACCGAGCGCTATGGCCACTACTCGGTCGCCGGTGAAAGCGTCTACGACCACCCTTTCCTGTGGGGCTCCAAGCGTACCGGCCCGGACCTGGCCCGGGTCGGCGCGCGCTACTCGGACGAATGGCACCGCGCGCACCTGTACAACCCGCGCAACGTGGTGCCTGAGTCGAAGATGCCGGCCTACCCCTGGCTGGTCGAGCACAAACTCGACGGCAAGGACACCGCGAAAAAGCTGGAAGTCATGCGTGGCTTTGGCATCCCCTATAGCGATGAAGACATCGCCGGGGCTAAAGACGCCGTGAAGGGCAAGACCGAAATGGACGCGCTGGTCGCGTACCTGCAGGTTCTCGGCACCTCCATCAAGAACAAACGGTAACGCGACATGGATATCGGGACTATTCGCGGCATAGGCACGGCAGTGGTGTTCATCGCCTTTATCGGCGTGGTGCTCTGGGCCTATAGCAGCAAGCGCAAATCGAACTTCGACGAAGCCGCCAACCTGCCATTCGCCGATGATCCCAAACCCAAAGCGCGTGACGAGCAATCTTCCAGGAGCAATAACCAATGACCACATTCTGGAATTGGTATGTAACCATCCTCTCCCTCGGTACCATCTTCGCCCTGACGTGGCTGATCTTCGGCACCCGCAAGGGCCAGCGTCAGGAGAGCACCGAAGAAACCGTCGGCCACGTGTTCGACGGCATCGAGGAGTATGACAACCCGCTGCCCAAGTGGTGGTTCATGCTGTTCATCGGCACCATCATCTTCGCCCTCGGCTACCTGGTGCTCTACCCGGGCCTGGGTAACTGGAAAGGCCTGCTGCCGGGCTACGACCACCTCGATAACGAGGCCAAGACGCCGTTCGCCGCCAACGTGCAAATCGCCGATGGTGGACAGCGCAACGCCGGCTGGACCGGTGTGCACCAGTGGGAAAAGGAAATGGCCAAGGCCGACGCTCAGTACGGGCCGATCTTCGCCAAGTACGCGGCGATGCCGATCGAACAGGTTGCCCAAGACGAGCAAGCGCTGAAAATGGGCGGTCGCCTGTTCGCCTCCAACTGCTCGGTGTGCCATGGCTCCGACGCCAAGGGCGCTTATGGCTTCCCCAACCTGACTGACAATGACTGGCTGTATGGCGGCGAAGCAGCAACCATCAAGACCACCATCATGGGTGGTCGTCAGGCGGCCATGCCGGCCTGGAAGGACATCCTCGGCGAGGAAGGCATCAAGAACGTTGCCGGCTACGTACGCAGCCTGTCCGGCCTGAAGAGCCCGGAAGGCGTGGAAGTCGATTTGGCCGCCGGCCAGCAGATCTTCGCCGCCAACTGTGCGGTGTGCCATGGCCCCGACGCGAAAGGCCAGCAGGCCATGGGCTCGGCAAATCTGACCGACAAGACCTGGCTCTACGGCTCCAGCTTCGCTCAGGTGCAGCAGACCCTGCGTTACGGCCGCAACGGTCGTATGCCGGCTCAGGCAGATCACCTCGGTAACGACAAGGTGCACCTGTTGGCCGCCTATGTGTACAGCCTGTCGCAGAAGCCTGCGCAGCAGTAAGCTTGACCGGACAAGCCCTGTATCAAGCGCGACCCACCGTCGCACCCAAACAGGGCCTTGTCAGGCGTACCATAGCGTAAGAGTGAAATGACCCCGGCTGGCATGTATCGGCCGGGGCAGCCAACCAACCGCTGTGGTAGCAACTGATGAGCGCACAGATTCCCGTTAAAGACGTCACCCCTGCTCCGGCTAAAGTCGAAACCGTCGACCTCTACGCCAACCGCGAAAAAATCTATACCCGCGCCTTCACCGGCATCTTCCGCAATTTGCGCATGCTCGGTGGTGCCTTCCTGTTTCTCCTGTATTTCGGCACGGTCTGGCTCACCTGGAATGGTCGCCAGGCAGTCTGGTGGAATCTGCCCGAGCGCAAATTCCATATCTTTGGCGCCACTTACTGGCCACAGGACTTCGTCCTGCTCTCCGCCCTGTTGATCATCGCCGCCTTCGGCCTGTTCTTCATCACCGTGTTCGCCGGCCGCGTCTGGTGCGGCTACACCTGCCCGCAGAGCGTGTTTACCTGGGTATTCATGTGGGCGGAAAAGGTCACCGAAGGCGACCGCAATCAGCGCATGCGGCTCGACAAAACCCCCATGAGCGGACAGAAGTTCCTGCGCAAGCTGGCCAAGCACGGTATCTGGGTCGGCGTTTCCCTGGCCACCGCGCTGACCTTCGTCGGCTACTTCGCGCCGATCCGCCAGCTGATCCCCGAACTGTTCACCCTTGAGGCCAGTGGCTGGGCGGCGTTCTGGGTGGGTTTCTTCACCCTCGCCACCTACGGCAACGCCGGCTGGCTGCGCGAACAGGTGTGCATCTATATGTGCCCGTATGCGCGCTTCCAGAGCGTGATGTTCGACCAGGACACCCTGATCGTCTCCTATGACCCGCGGCGCGGCGAACACCGCGGCCCACGCAAGAAGGACGCCGACTACAAAGCCGAAGGTCTTGGCGACTGCATCGACTGCAAGATGTGCGTGCAGGTCTGCCCTACCGGCATCGACATCCGCGATGGCCTGCAAGTCGAATGCATCGGTTGCGCCGCCTGTATCGACGCCTGCGACAACATCATGGAGAAGATGAACTACCCGAAAGGGCTGATCAGTTACACCACCGAGCACAACCTCTCCGGCCACACCACTCAGCTACTGCGCCCACGTCTGATCGGCTACGCCCTCGCCCTGCTGGCGATGATGGGGCTGTTTGCCTGGGCCGTGGCCGACCGTTCACTGGTTGAACTCGACGTGCTCAAGGACCGCGTGCTCTACCGCGAGAATGAACAGGGCCGCATCGAGAACGTCTACACCTTGAAAATCATGAACAAGTCTCAGCAAGACGTGACCTTTCTGATCGAAGCCGATGGCCTCGATGGCCTGGTCTATGAAGGCAAGCGTGAGATCAAGGCCCTGGCTGGCGAAGTGCTGTCACTGCCGGTCGAACTGTCGATCGAACCGGAAAAGCTGCCCTCAAGCGCCAACGAAATCATCTTCCGCATCCGCTCTGCTGACGATGCAAGCATCCACAACGACGCCGAGAGCCGCTTTATCGGCCCCAGTGTCCGCTGACGAGTAACCACGGCATGCCTAACGAAACACCGGTCAAACCCTGGTACAAGCAATTCTGGCCCTGGTTCATCCTGGCGCTCCTGGGCTATTCGGTAGTCCAAGGCCTGACTTTGCTGACCATCGCCACCCGCAATCCGCCAGGGCTGATCTCCGATGACTATTACGAGGTCGGCAAGGGCATCAACCAGTCACTGGAACGCGAGAAACTCGCCGAGCAGCTGAAGCTACACGCCAGTCTCAAGCTCGATGAAGAGGCCGGCGTGGCCGAGCTGCATCTGCAAGGCTACAGCGGCCCGGCGCAGTTGGTACTGAACCTGTTGTCGCCGACTCAACCCGAACGCGATCGGCGCATCGTCCTGCAACACCAGGGCCAGGGTCTGTATCGCGGACAGATGCAGGACGTGGTGCGCGGTCGTCGTTTCGTCGAGCTGATTGGCCAGGAAGGCGGCAAGGATTGGCGCCTGTTCGAAGAGCGCACCCTGGAAACCGGCAAGACCATCCGCCTCGGCGTTGCGCAGTAAGCAATCGGACGACCGATGATGCCCGCTGCCGGACGCACTACGTCCCAACGTCAGACTCAAGACTGTCCCCCCATGGCGAGTCCCATCCCCTGCTACCACTGCGGCTTGCCGGTTCCAGCCGGCAGCCAGTTTCACGCCCAGGTGCTGGGCGAGAGCCGGGCGCTGTGCTGCCCCGGCTGCCAGGCGGTGGCCGAAGCCATAGTCGCCGGCGGCCTCGAGCACTACTACAAGCACCGCAGCGAGCGCGCCGCCAACCCGCAGGAACTGCCGCAAGCGCTGCCCGACGAGCTGGCGCTGTACGACCGCGCCGAGGTGCAGGCGCCCTTCGTCGAACATCAGGGCGCGCTCAGCGAAACCAATCTATTGATTGAAGGCATCAGTTGCGCCGCCTGCGCCTGGCTGATCGAAAAACACCTGCGTGGCCTGCCCGGCATAGCCGCAGCCAACCTCAACCTGTCCAACCACCGCCTGCAGGTGCGCTGGGCCGACAGCCAGCTGCCGCTCAGTCAACTGCTAAAGGAACTGCGCAGCATCGGTTATGCAGGCCATCCCTGGCAGGCCGATGCCGCGGCCGAGCAACTTGCCCGGGAAAACCGCCGGGCCATGCGCCAATTGGGGGTGGCCGGGTTGCTGTGGATTCAGGTGATGATGGCCACCATGGCCACCTGGCCGGAATTCAACATCGACCTCAGCCCCGAGCTGGACAAGATTCTGCGCTGGGTCAGCCTGTTCCTCACCACACCGATCGTCTTCTACTGTTGCGGGCAGTTCTTCCGCGGCGCCCTGCGCGATTTGCGCACCCGCCACCTGAGCATGGACCTCTCGGTCTCCCTGGCGATAGGCGGCGCCTATGCGGCCGGCATCTGGTCGACGGTCACCGGAGATGGCGAGCTGTATTTCGACGCGGTGGGCATGTTCGCCCTGTTCCTCCTGGCCGGCCGCTACCTGGAACGCCGAGCCCGCGAGCGCACGGCGGCGGCCACCGCGCAGCTTGTGCAACTATTGCCGGCCTCCTGTTTACGCCTCGACGCCGATGGCCAGACCCAGCGCGTTCTGCTCAGCGAGTTGCAGACTGGCGAACGGGTGCTGGTGCCGCCCGGCGCCCTGCTGCCTGCCGACGGACGCATCCTCAGCGGTCAGTCCAGCGTCGATGAGTCCCTGCTGACCGGCGAATACCTGCCTCAGCCACGCGGTGTCGGCGATAGCGTCACCGCCGGCACCCTTAACGTCGAAAGCCCGCTGACGGTCGAGGTCGAAGCCCTTGGCGATGCCACCCGTCTGTCGGCCATCGTGCGCCTGCTCGAACGCGCGCAGAGCGATAAGCCGCGCCTGGCCGAAATAGCCGAACAGGCCGCGCAATGGTTCTTGTTGATCGTCCTGCTTGCCGCGACCATCGTCGGCCTGGTCTGGTGGCAGATCGACTCGTCCCGCGCCTTCTGGGTGGTGTTGGCCCTGCTGGTCGCCACCTGTCCCTGCGCCCTGGCACTGGCGACCCCGACTGCATTGACCGCGGCGACCGGCAGCCTGCACAAACTCGGCATGCTGCTGACCCGCGGCCATGTGCTGGAAGGCCTCAACCAGATCGACACGGTGATCTTCGACAAGACCGGCACCCTCACCGAAGGACGCCTGACCCTGAGCGCCATTCATCCGCTCGGCGCGCTGGACAGCGACGCCTGCCTGGCCCTGGCGGCCGCCCTGGAGACTCGCTCCGAACACCCCATCGCCCGCGCCTTCGGCCGTGCCACGCAAGCCGCCGAACGGGTCGACAGCATTCCCGGATTGGGCCTGCAGGGCTGGGTTGCGGATCGCCAGTTGCGCATCGGTCAGGCCGCCTTTGTCTGCGAACTCAGCGGCCAGTCCCCACCAGCGATTCCCGCCGATCGGGGCCAATGGCTGTTGCTCGGCGACCGCCTGGGCCCGCTCGCCTGGTTCGTCCTCGACGACCGCCTGCGCGACGACGCCCCCGCGCTGCTCGCCGCCTGCCGCGAGCGTGGCTGGCAGGTGCTGCTGCTGTCCGGCGACAGCTCGCCGATGGTCGCCGAAGTGGCGCGTCAACTGGGCATCGAGCAGGCCTATGGCGGCCTGACGCCCGATGCGAAACTGGCCGAGCTGAAAAAGCTGCATGAACAAGGCCGCCGCGTACTGATGCTCGGCGACGGGGTGAATGACGTGCCGGTGCTGGCAGGCGCCGATATCAGCGTGGCCATGGGCAGCGCCACCGACCTGGCGAAAACCAGCGCCGACGCCGTGCTGCTGAGCAACCGATTGACCGCCCTGATCCAGGCCTTCACCCTGGCGCGACGCACGCGTCGGATCATCATCGAGAACCTGGCCTGGGCCAGCCTGTACAATGGCCTGGTCCTGCCGTTCGCCGCCCTTGGCTGGATCACTCCGATCTGGGCCGCCCTCGGTATGTCGCTCAGCTCGCTGCTGGTGGTGCTCAATGCCTTACGCTTGACCCGAGTACCCAAGCCGTAGGCTGGGTAGAGCCGTTTTTTGGCGAAACCCAGTCTGCTCAACCGCTGGATTGCGCTGCGCTCTAGGCCAGCCTACCCCGACCCTCACCAGTCGCCCGGAGACCCCATGCCCGCGCTGTACATCCTGATTCCCGTCGCCCTGGTGCTGGTCGCCTTCGCCATCTGGCTGTTCTTCTGGGCGGTCGACAGCGGCCAGTACGACGACCTGGACGGCCCCGCCCATAGCATCCTGTTCGACGACGACGACCCGATGCACAAGGCCGGTGTCGACCAGGCGCAAAAACAGGACGAACCCAAGGACCCGCCGCATGCCTGAGCTGGCACCTCTGCTGTTGTCCGCGTTGATTCTCGGCTTGCTCGGTGGCGGGCATTGCCTGGGCATGTGTGGCGGCCTGATGGGCGCCTTGACCCTGGCCATTCCCGCCGAGCATCGGGCCCAACGCTTTCAGCTGTTACTGAGCTATAACCTCGGGCGCATTTGCAGTTACGCCATCGCCGGCCTGCTGCTTGGCCTGGCGGGCTGGGCCGTGGCCAGCAGCCCGGCGGCCATGGTGCTGCGGGTGATCGCGGCGCTGCTGCTGATCGCCATGGGCCTGTACCTGGCCGGCTGGTGGAGCGGCCTGACCCGCATCGAAGCGCTCGGCCGCGGCGTGTGGCGGCATATCCAGCCACTGACCCGGCGCTTCATGCCGGTCACCAGCCTGCCACGCGCCTTACTGCTGGGCGGCTTGTGGGGCTGGCTGCCCTGCGGCCTGGTCTACAGCACCCTGCTCTGGGCGGCGAGCCAGGGCGACGCACTCGATAGCGCGGCGCTGATGCTGGCCTTCGGTCTCGGCACCCTACCGGTGCTGCTGGCCACCGGCATGGCCGCCGAACGCCTGACGGCCTTGTTGCGCAAACGCGGAGTACGCATGGCCGGCGGCCTGCTGGTCATTCTATTCGGCCTGTGGACCTTGCCCGGCCCTCATCAGCACTGGTTGATGGGCCATTAAGCAGGCACCAGCTTCTGCGGTGCCCAGTAAGCTCGGCCTGTCTTGATCTGTATCAAGACAGGCCGAACCCGGCCTCTCTAGACTCCCCGGACTGTTAGCCCATCCAGGGAATGCCCGCATGCTCGATGCCATCCACTGGGATAGCGAGCTGATCCGCCGCTATGATCAGGCCGGACCACGCTACACCTCCTACCCAACCGCCCTGCAATTTCATCCAGGCATCGGCGCGTTCGACCTGCTCCACGCCCTGCGCGACAGTCGCAAGGCGCAGCGTCCGTTGTCGCTGTATGTGCATGTGCCGTTCTGCGCCAACATTTGCTACTACTGCGCCTGCAACAAGGTCATCACCAAGGATCGCGGTCGCGCCCATGCCTATCTACAGGCACTGGCGCAGGAAATGACACTGGTTGGCCGGCATCTCGATGAACGGCAAAGGGTTGAGCAGTTGCACCTGGGCGGTGGCACACCGACCTTTCTCAGCCACGACGAACTGCGCCTTCTTATGAACCAGCTGCACCAGCACTTCACTCTGCTGGATGACGACTCGGGGGACTACGGCATCGAGATCGACCCGCGCGAGGCTGATTGGCCGACCATGGGTCTGCTCCGCGAGCTGGGCTTTAACCGGGTGAGTATTGGCGTACAGGATCTCGACCCCGCCGTGCAGCGCGCCATCAACCGCCTGCAAAGCCTCGAAGAAACCCGCGCCATCGTCGAAGCCGCGCGCACCCTGCAGTTCCGCTCGGTGAGTATCGACCTGATCTACGGCCTACCCCTGCAAACCCCGGAGCATTTTGCCCGTACCGTCGAGGCGGTCATCGACCTGCAACCCGACCGCCTGTCACTGTTCAACTACGCCCACCTGCCCGAACGCTTCATGCCGCAGCGGCGCATCGACTGCGGCGAGCTGCCCAGCGCCGGTAAAAAACTGGCCATGCTGCACAACAGCATCGAACAACTGAATGCCGCAGGTTACCGCTACATCGGCATGGATCACTTCGCCCTGCCCGATGACGAACTGGCCAGCGCTCAGGAGGATGGCAGCCTGCAGCGCAACTTCCAGGGCTACACCACCCACGGCCACTGCGACGTGATTGGCTTGGGCGTCTCGGCCATCAGTCAGATCGGCGACCTCTTTTGCCAGAACAACAGCGACCTCGGCGCCTACCAGCAGAACCTCAGCAGTGGCCAACTGAGCATTCAACGCGGCCTGCAGTGCACCGCCGACGACCGGGTACGCCGTGCGGTGATCCAGCAATTGATCTGCCACTTCCAGCTGGATTTCGCCATGATCGAGCAGGCGTTCGGGATCGACTTCCGCGACTGCTTTGCCGATATCTGGCCGCAGCTGCAGCAGATGGCCAAGGACGGGCTGCTTGTGTTGAGCGACAGGAGCATTGATGTGCGTCCCTCCGGTCGACTGCTGGTGCGCTCACTGTGCATGCTGTTCGACCATTACCTGAACCAGCACAGTCGCCAACGTTTCTCCCGGGTGATTTAGCGCTATTTCTTCGCCGAGCCGCCCCTGCGCGGCGCCAGATTTGGCGCCGCGCAGGGGCAACCTCAAGCGGCTCCCCAAGCGGTCGAAGCTGGTACTTGCAGATTGCGCCGTCGACAGGCCAAACCCGCCTCGCCGGTAAGCACTCATCGACTGGCTGAGGCCACCGCCCTGCTGTACCCTTACATCTATTGTGTGTTTAACCCAGGAAGCAAGGTCGATGTCCGAGAGCATCAAGCTGCGTACGCCACACCAAGCCCATTGCAAGGATTGCAGCCTGGCCAGTCTGTGCCTGCCGCTTTCGCTGAACCTCGAAGATATGGACGCACTGGACGACATCGTCAAACGCGGGCGGCCGATAAACAAAGGCGAATTCCTGTTTCGCCAGGGCGATGCCTTCGGTTCGGTTTTCGCCGTGCGCTCAGGCGCACTGAAGACCTTCAGCCTGAGCGATGCGGGTGAAGAGCAGATCACCGGCTTCCATCTCCCCAGTGAGCTGGTCGGTCTGTCGGGAATGGATACCGAAACCTATCCGGTCTCCGCTCAAGCCCTGGAAACCACCTCGGTCTGCGAGATCCCCTTCGAACGGCTCGATGAGCTGTCGGTGCAACTGCCGAAACTGCGTCGCCAGCTGATGCGCGTGATGAGCCGGGAGATCCGCGACGACCAGCAAATGATGTTGCTGCTGTCGAAAAAAACCGCCGATGAGCGCATCGCCACCTTCCTGGTCAACCTGTCGGCGCGCTTCCGTGCGCGCGGTTTTTCCGCCAATCAGTTCCGCCTGGCCATGTCGCGCAACGAAATCGGCAACTACCTGGGCTTGGCGGTGGAAACCGTCTCGCGGGTATTTACCCGTTTCCAACAGAACAAGTTGCTCGAAGCCGAAGGCAAGGAAGTCATTATTCTTAATCCCATCGAGCTGTGCGCCCTGGCTGGCGGCAACTACGATGGCTGAAGTGCCGCTGCCGACTAATCTGAAATAGACCCGTTGTCCCTTCGCCCGACAGGCACAGGAGTCTTGCGATGATTTTCGACGAATTCAGCATCAAATCCCTGATCCGCCCGGTCATCGACTTCCCCAAGCCCGGCGTGGTGTTTCGCGATATCACCCCGCTGTTTCAGTCGCCACGCGCCTTGCGCATGGTCGCCGACAGCTTTATCCAACGCTATGTCGAAGCCGAGTTCAGCCATATCGCCGCCATGGATGCCCGCGGTTTCCTGATCGGTTCGATCATCGCCTACGAGCTGAACAAACCGCTGATTCTGTTTCGCAAGCAAGGCAAACTGCCGGCGGCCGTACTCAGCGCCGGCTACCAGACCGAGTACGGCGAAGCCTTCCTCGAAGTGCATGCCGACAGCCTCTGCGAAGGCGACCAGGTGCTGATCTTCGATGATCTGATCGCCACCGGCGGCACCCTGTTGGCCGCCGCGCAACTGGTGCGGCGAATGGGCGCCAGCATTTATGAGGCCGCGGCAATCATCGACCTGCCGGAACTGGGTGGCTCGCAGAAACTGCAAGACATAGGAATTGCGACCTTTACCCTGACCGCCTTCGCCTTGGACGAGCGCTAAACGCCTTCCTCGCGTTTAACCGCTGCAACAGTCGCAATAATCTTGCCCGCGACCTTCACGGCCGGCGCCTACTCAAAAAACGCCGCGAAGTAGCGGTCCAGCTCACCCTCATACTGGTCCAGCGAATACAGGGTATCGGCGGCCAGTAAATCGAGCAGGACCATCCCATTCGGCCCAGAGTCCTCGACGAGTGCGGCCCGCAAGCGGTTGGTCATGCCCAGATTGACCAGACGCACGTTGCGATACACCTCGCGCAGTTCACTCATCGACCAGTCCGCACTCAGCCCGCGCTGCTCGCGCAAGTATTGACCCAGCAAGTAGGTGCCAAATGCCCGATAGAGGGTTTCGTCCGTACCGCTGAAGGGCAGATGAAACCAGGCCATGGCCTTGAACAATCGCGTGTACGGACAGCCGGAGGTCGCGCCCAACACGCCGAGCAAGGAGCCCATGGCGCGCTGCAAGGTGGTGCGCTGGCGAATCTCGCGCCCGCGCCAATGCACTTCGACCCCGACCCGCTCATAGGACGGCGACTGTTCCAGCAGCACCACCGGTGCCACCAACGCCACGGCAAAGGGACAGTGCAGCGTCCGTTCGACCTGCAACGGGCAATGGGCACATTGATGGAAAGCCAACCGCGTCCAGGCTGGCAGGTTCGCGCCCTTTGCGGGGTCAGACTCCATCTCTACGCCAGGCTCCATCTCTACGCAATGTTGCCAGCTGCGGCCGTCCGAAAACTGAAATCGGTAGCGAATCAGCGAGTCATCTACAGTGTCTGGAACCATGGTCTAACCTGATTTCAGGGAGTGCTGGAAAGAAGTATGGTTGCCACCGGCAGGTGTCGCCACAATTTAAGCGTCATTTAACTGACGGACAAAATATCGCCTATTATTGAGGCAGGCATCGTAAACCCCGTTGCCTCTTCGCCCTCACCCGGGAGCCAGCCATGGACGACAGCCAAAGCAATTTGGCCAGTGCTCTGATCGAACACCTGGACATCGGCGTAATCATCCTGGATTCAGAGCTGCGCATTCAGTATTGGAACGGCTTCATCAGCCAGTGTGTCGGCAAGGCGCTCGAGCACGCCAGGCAACAGCCGCTGACCCAGGTTTTCCCCGAAGCCGATACCCCTCGCCTCGACCAGATGGTGATCCAGGCCCGCGATCAGGGGTTGCACGTCATCACCCAGTGGCACGAAAACGCCCCCCTCATCCACTTGCCCTATACACCCTCAGGTCAATCGGTGCCCTCCGTGCTGCAGAGTAGCCTGATATTTCCTTTCAGCGACCCGGGTGGCCAGCAATGCTTCGGCCTGCTGCTCTATGACACCAGCGAATTCGCCCGTTCCAACGAGCAGCTGGATGCGGCGCTGAATGCCTTGAGCAGCAAGCAGATCGATCAAGAGCAATTGATCAAGAAGCTGGAGACAGCCAATGCGCAGCTCCTGCAATCGGAAAAGCTCGCCGCCATCGGTCAGCTCGCGGCCGGCGTGGCGCATGAGATCAACAACCCGATTGGCTATGTCTTTTCTAACCTGAAGACCCTCGCCAGCTACGTCCAGGACCTGCTGCGCATCATCGACGCGGTGGACAGCGTGGCCAGCCTCGACGAGTTGCGCCAGCTCAAACGCAGCCTGGAGTACGACTACATCCGTAGCGATGTCGAAGCGCTGATCAACGAATCCGAGGATGGCATCGATCGGGTCAAGAAAATCATCACCGCACTCAAGGACTTTTCGCACATAGAGGAGGAGGAGTTTCGTCTCGCCGACCTGCACCGTGGCCTGGACACCACACTTAACGTGGTCAATAACGAGCTCAAGTACAAAGCCGAGGTCGTCAAGGAGTATGGCGAGCTGCCAGAACTGGAGTGCATCCCCTCGCAGATCAACCAGGTGGTGATGAACCTGCTGGTCAACGCCGCTCACGCCATGGATAAGTTCGGCCGCATCACCCTGCGTAGTGGCCACGAGGGGGATTGGGTCTGGCTGGAGGTGGAAGACACCGGCAAAGGCATCGAGCCGCACCTGCTCCACCGCATCTACGAACCCTTCTACACCACCAAACCGGTGGGCAAAGGGACCGGTCTGGGCTTATCGCTGTCGTACAACATCGTGCAGAAACACCATGGTCGTATCGAGGTGAGCAGCGCGCTCGGCCAAGGCACGCGTTTCCGCATCTGGCTGCCGGTCTGTCAGCCGCTCGCGGTACATATGGGGGGCGTAACCTCATGAACGAACAACCCAGGGCGACCTTGCTGCTGGTTGACGATGAGGAAAACATCCTCAACAGCCTGCGCCGTATCCTCCGTCATGAGCCCTACCAGGTCCTCACCGCCAGTGACGGCGTTCAGGCATTGCAGCAACTCAGCCAACAGCCGATCGATCTGGTGATATCCGATTCGCGCATGCCGGGCATGGACGGCGCCACCCTGCTGGCCAAAATTCATCAGCGCTGGCCCGATTGTCTGCGCATCCTGTTGACCGGTCACACCGACATCGGCGCCACCATCAAGGCGATCAACCAGGGACAGATCTACCGCTACATCAGCAAACCCTGGGATGACGATGAAATGCGCCTGATGATCCGCCAAGCCCTGGCGTTTCAGCACTCCGAGCGCGAGCGCGAGCGCCTTGAACAGCTGACCCATGAGCAGAACCAGCGCCTGCAAGAACTCAACGCGACCCTCGAGCAACGGGTGCGCGACCGCACCAGCGAGCTGCAACAGACTGCCGACATGCTCGACCTGGCCTTCGCCGAGCTGAAACACAGCTACATGACGGCCACCGAGGTGTTTTCACTGCTACTCAACCAACGCTTGCCCAAGGACAAGCAGACCAACGCCCAGGTCATCGCACTGGTGCGTGCCTACGCCGACCATCACAACCTCGATGAGGGGCCCAGCCGTGACCTGAGCATGGCTGCCGCGCTGTACAACCTCGGTAAGCTGAGCTGGGATGACCGGCTGCTCAACCGGCCGGCGGATGTGCTGTACCGCGAAGAGCGCCAGCGCTACCAACTTTACCCGGTTATTGGCGAGAACCTGCTGATGACCCTCGAGCCGCTGCAGGATGCGGCCCTGCTGATACGCCATCATCAGGAACGCTGGGACGGTCGTGGCTTCCCCGACCATCTGAAGGAGCTGGAGATTCCCTTCGGTTCACGCCTGATCAAACTGGCCGTGGACTTTATCGAGTTGCAGTGCGGCCTGTTCCTGGATCGCCACCTGAACCGTGATGAGGCGCTGCTGCTGATCAAGAAATACGCCGGCACCCTCTATGACCCGCAGCTATGCGAACGCTTCATCAATCTCTGCACCAGCCTGGCGCCAGACCTGGCCATGGCTGACGCCACTATCGTGCCTCTGGATACCCGCCGCCTGGCACCCGGCATGACCCTGGCACGCAACCTTCACGCGGCCAACGGCATGTTGCTGCTCAACGAAGGCAAACAACTGACTCGCCTGCTGATCGACAAGCTGGTCGCGTTCGAAGCCGCCGAGGGCTCGCACTACACCCTCTTCATCCACAAGCCCGAAGTCACCCCCATCAGTCAGCAGGAGCACGTCGGATGATCAAAATTCAACTGCTGGATGATGAACCACACGTACTCAGCGCCCTGCAACGGCTGTTACATCCCTACGACTGGGTGGTGCATGCATTCAGCAACGCGCAGACGGCCCTCGAGGCATTGACCGAACATGAGTACGCGGTAATCGTCTCTGACCTGAGGATGCCGGAGCTGGATGGCATCACCTACCTGCAGTTCGCCCGCCAGCGGCAGCCCAACGCCCTGCGCATCCTGCTCAGCGCGCACGGCGACCGCCAGTCGATGTTGCAAGCGATCAACCAGGCAGAAATCTACCGTTTCATCTCCAAGCCCTGGGCCGACTTCGAAGTCGAAGCCGCCTTGCGTGCCGCCATCGATCTGTTTTTGCTACGCGACGAGAACCAGCGCTTATTGCTACAAGTGCGCCGGCAACAGAGTGACCTGGACCGCCAGGAGCAGGAGTTGCTGCGCCTGGAGGTCGAGTACCCAGGTATTACCCGCGTACGCCGCGACAGCGACGGCTCGGTGCTGATCGACGAGGTTGACGACCCGCTCTGAGCTAAACGTTCCTTCAGGCTCCAGTCAGGCGCAGACAAGGACAACAGGATGGATATCAAGACTCGCCACCTGAGCTATCAAGCTTTCTTGCACGTCCAGGGTTTTGCCCTGCTGATCATCGGCAGTATCAGCCTGTGCGGTTATCTAGTCGCCGAAACCCCTAGCGCTTTTAGTCTGGTGCTGCTGCCCGACAGCGCCTTGGCTGTTCTGCTGCTGGGCCTTGGCCTGCTGGGCTGCGCCAATCAGCGGAACCCGCTCTGCCAACTGTCCTCAACCCTGGTGCTGGGCATTGGCCTGTACAGCCTGGCCCACAACCTTCAGCTCGCGGACAGCAACCAGGGCCGCTCACTGATCAGTGGTTTCCTGCACATGCGCAGCCCTACGGCGCTGCTGTTCTGTCTGCTGGCGGTTGGCCTGCTCAGTCAACCATTGGGCACCTGGGGTAAAAGGCTGAGTACCGGGCTGGGGTTAATGGTGATTGGTCTCAGCGGCCTCTCGCAGCTGGCGCCCAGCGTAGCGCCCCTCGGCGCTTGGCGCCTGGGCTTCAGCCACGACGTGAATAACCTGGCCAATCTCTTCGGCCTGAGCATGGGCCTGGCCCTGTTCTGTCTCAACGGGCTGCCCAGCAAACGGGAACACCTGCTTGATCGCCGGACTTTGCTCGCGGGTGCCCTGGGTACCCTACTGACCTGTGGTAGTTGGTACCTGCTGAGCCTGCAGAACATCGAGGCGAACCAGCGGCAAAGTACGCTGTTACTGTCCGAGCTGGGTAGCTCCATCGAGCGGACATTCGATACTCACCGGCTGACGATCCAACGCATGGCTGAGCGCTGGCAGATTGATGGGCAGCTACCCAGCCCAGCTAAATGGCAGCAAGAGTCCAGTGGCTATTTGCGTGACTTCCCCGATATCGCACTCATAGCCCTACTGGACGAACAGCTCCGTCCACAACGGTTGTTCAGCCGCGACCATACCGAAACGGACTGGTTGGATGATCTGCTCCGCCGTCCCAGCCAGCGCGACTGGCTGCAGCGCTCTCCCCCTGCGTTCCAAGCACGCCTGAGCCCGGCACTCAGCCTGGCGGCCCAGCACAACAGCCTGATCGCCATCCCGCTGAACCTGTCCGCCAAACCTGGTTGGACCTTGGTCGCCAGCCTCGATCTGGTTCGCACACTGGACGGGGTGCTGGGCACGCAACCGCAGGGTCTGAGCATGCGCCTCTACGAGGACCAGCAGCTGCTGTTCGACTCGGCGCCGCAACACCCCAGCGCATCGCTCAACTCGCTGGGCGAACGACTGCTGCACGGTCCGGGCAGCGACACTTGGCGTTTGGTCACTTACCAGAACCTCAATGCCTCCAGTCAGACCGCAAGCCATCTACCCAGCCTGGTGATGCTGTTCGGCCTGACCTTCAGTTTTTTCATCATGCTCAGTCAGCGGCTCGGACGCCTGGCCGTCGAGCGCTCGCGCCACCTGCACCTGGTCAACCGGGCACTGGAAACCAGCCTGCGATATCAAGATAACCTGCAGGCCCTGAACCAACGGATCATGGATTTTTCCATGGACGTACTCTGTTCCATCGACGAACACGGTCTTTTCGCCCAGATCAGTCCCTCGGCCAGCAGCGTGCTCGGCTACCGGCCGGACGAACTGATCGGTCGGCCCTACCTGAGTCATGTAGTGCCGGAGGATCGCCAGGGCACCCAAGCAATAGTCCAGGCCATGATGGCAGGCGAGGAGCACACGGGCTTTCGTAACAGCTACCAGCGCAAAGACGGCAGCATCGTGCATCTGCTCTGGTCCGGCGGCTGGTCCGAGAGTGATCGCACCCTGTTCGCCGTGGCGCATGACATTACTCGTCTGGTACAGAACGAGGCCTACGCCGAGGATCAACGCGACATCCTCAGCATGATTTCCACCGACCAGCCGCTGGCGGACATCCTCAAAGTCATCTGTCAGGTGACCGAGGTCCAGTTGCCCGGCACCTACTGCTCGGTGCTACTGGTGGACAAGGAACAGCAGCACCTGTTGCTCGGTGCCGCGCCGAACCTGCCGCACAGCTACACCCAGGCCCTGCACGGGATGAAAGTCGGTCCCGCTGCCAGCGCTTGCAGCACTGCGGTTCAGCGCCGCCAGTTGGTGATAAGCGAAGACATCGACGGCGACCCGCTCTGGCAGGGCTACCGCGCCCTGGCCCTCGGTCACGGCCTGCAGGCTTGCTGGTCGATTCCATTGATTTCCCATCACGGCGCTGTACTGGGCACCTTCGCCATCTACCATCACGAACCCAAGCAACCAGACGACGACCAGTTGCAGCTGATCGGCACGGCTGGACAACTGGCCGCCATCGCCATCGAACGCCAGCACGACCGTCTGCGCTTGCAGGAAAGCGAGCAGCGCTACCGTTCGCTGTTCACCTTCAACCCCGATCCGGTGTTCTCCTTCGACCTGGACGGCCAGATCGAGAGCATGAACCAGGCGGGCTGCCAGCTCTCCGGTTACAGCGAGGAAGAACTGCTTGGCCAACCCATCTCGTTGCTGCTGCAGAACGACGACCTGGAAGCCTTCCACAGCCACCTCAAAGCCGCCCGCGAGGGTGGCACCCAGCGTCACGCCGCGCGTTGTAACAGCCGCGACGGTCACGTGCTGGAGCTGGACATCACGACCCTGCCGATCATCATCGACGCGCAGATAGTCGGGGTGTTCTGCATCGCCAAGGACATCAGCGAACGCAACCGCATGACCCGTGCACTGCGCGAGGCGTTGCAGCACTCCGAGCACCAGGCCGAACTGCTGCGCGGGATGACCGACACAGCGGTGAACATCAACAGCATCGTCGACAGTCAGACATTGCTCGACTACCTGAGCGAACGGCTGCGCGGGCTGATCGGCAGTCACCAGGCCATCGTCAGCCTGCTGCATGGCAGTGACTGGCGGGAGGCCGTTCATGCGGTAGCGCTCTCGGAACGCTATGCCGACTGGCAGCAAGACGACGGCCAAACCGCCGGCAGCGATCTCTATGCACTGGTGTGCAGCACCGACCAATCGGTACTGCTCAGCCAGGCAGAACTGGGCAGCCACCCGCACTGGCGTGAGCACGCCAAGCAAAGCCTCAACCTTCCGCCGATGCGCGGCTGGCTGGCCGTGCCGCTAAAGGACTATGCCGGCAACAACCTGGGTCTGCTGCAACTGTCTGACAAACAGCATGGCGAGTTCAATCAGGATGACCTGGCCATCACCCAGCAGTTCGCTCAGATGGCCGTGGCGGTGCTCGAGAATAACCGCCTGATGCGTGCAGTGATAAAGGGCGAACAGCGCCTGAAAGCACAACTGGAGTTCACTTCGGCAATCACCGACAGCATCGCCGAGGGGCTGCTGGCGATTGACCGCGAGGGCCACCTGAGCTTCATCAACCCAACCGCCGCCGCCATGCTTGGCCAATCTGTCGACAGGCTGCTCGGCCAGCCGTTGGCCGAGCACCTGCCGTTCCCGCTCGAACAAACCCAGGGCAAAGGCAGTCAGCATGGCGAACTGAACCTGCCGCAAGGCGCACAGAGCGAACGCTATATTGCCTACGACAGCGCACCGTTGCTCGACGACGACGGCCCGCAAGGCTGGGTCGTGGCATTTCGCGACATCACCGCGAACAAGGAGGCCGACAAGCAACTGCGTCTGTTCCAGCGCAGCCTGGAGGCCAGCTTCAACGGTGCCTTGATCTGCGATGCTCAGGCCGACGACATGCCGATCATCTACGTAAACCCAGCCTTCGAGCGCATCACCGGTTACAGCGCGGCCGAAGCCCTGGGCCGCAACTGTCGTTTCCTCCAGGGCGAGGAACGCGAACAACCGGGGGTCGCTGAAATCCATCGGTGCCTGGCCCAGCATCGAGACGTGCACGTCGTGCTGCGCAACTTCCGCAAGGACGGCACACCATTCTGGAACGCCCTGTACATTGCCCCGGTCCCCAACGAGCACGGGCAGGTCACCCACTTCATCGGCGTGCAGAACGATATTTCCGAGCAGAAACGCTTCGAGTCCGAGTTGGCCTACAACGCCAGCCACGATGTACTCACCGGCTTACCCAATCGCTCGCTGCTGGAAGATCGCTTAAGCCAAGGCTGCCGGATCAGCCATCGCTACAAACGCAGCCTGGCGGTGATGTTTATCGATATGGATGGCTTCAAACCGATCAATGACAGCCTGGGCCATAACGTGGGTGACCAGATTCTGGTCGAGGTGGCGCGGCGCCTGAACCAGCAGGTGCGCCCTGGAGACACGGTCGCGCGTCTTGGCGGTGATGAATTCATTGTCATTCTGCCGGACCTGGCCCGCGAGGAAGATGTGTTACTGGTGGCCGAGCGGATAGTCCAGAACCTTGCCCGCCCTTACCACGTCGCGCATGTCGAACAGCACATCACCGCGAGCATCGGCATCACCCTCAGCGATGGCAGCATCGCGCAACCGATGTTGCTGATTCAGCAGGCCGATATGGCGATGTATAAGGCCAAGCAACAAGGACGTAATAACTATCAGTGGTACACAGAGGATCTCAACCAGAAGGTCAGCGAACGCGTCACCCTGCGCAATGAGTTGCAGAAGGCCATCGAAGCCGAGGCCTTCCAGCTCTATTACCAGCCGCAGATCGACGGGCGTAGTGGCCGAGTCGTGGGCTACGAGGCACTCCTGCGTTGGCATCACGCCGAGCGCGGCTTCATTCCACCGGCACACTTTATCCCGGTGGCCGAAGATACCGGACAGATCATTCCGCTCAGCGAGTGGGTACTGAGCACCGCCTGCCGCGCAGCCCGCTCGCTGGCCAACCAGGGGTTCAACGGCGCGGTGATGGCCGTGAATGTCTCGCCCGTACAGTTCCAGCGAGCCGGCTTCGTCGAGCAGGTGCGCAACACCCTGGAGCAGACCCAGTTGCCGGCCGATTTGCTGGAACTGGAGATCACCGAAACCGTATTACTGGATAACGCGGAAAAGGCCATTATCACCCTGCATGCACTGAAAGAGCTCGGTGTACACATCTCCATCGACGACTTCGGCACGGGTTTCTCCAGCCTGAATTACCTCAAGCGCCTGCCGATCGACAAGGTCAAGATCGATCGCTCCTTTGTCCAGGAGGTGATCAGCGACCGTCACGACTCCGCCATCACCCAGGGCATCATCTCCATGGCCCACCACCTGAAACTCAAGGTGCTCGCCGAAGGCGTGGAGACCGAGCCACAACTCGCCTTCCTGAAAAAAAGTCGCTGTGACGAATTCCAGGGCTACTACTTTGCCAAGCCCATGCCGCTGCCGCAGCTGGAGAGTTACCTGCGCAAACAGCATGAGACACGCGACTCGCAGCAACAGAACCGCGCGCCAGACAGCCAGGCGCAAACCCTGCTGCTGCTCGATGACGAAGAAAACATTCTGCGGGCACTAACCCGGGTACTGCGCCGCGATGGCTATCGAATCATCACCGCCAGCCGCGCTCAAGATGCCTTCGCCCTGTTGGCCAAGCACAATGTGCAGGTGATCCTCTCGGACCAGCGCATGCCGGAGATGAACGGTACCGAGTTCTTCAGCCGGGTGAAGAGCCTCCACCCCGAGACCATCCGCATCGTACTGTCCGGCTACACCGACCTGAAATCGGTGACCGATGCGATCAACCAGGGCGCGATCTACAAGTTCCTCACCAAACCCTGGGACGACGAACACCTGCGCACCACCATTGCCCAAGCCTTCCAGCATCACAGTCTGGCGATGGACAAAGACGACAACGCCCGGCCCGCGGATGAAGAGCAGGCCTAGGCCTGCAGGTGGAGGCTATAGCGCTGCCCTATTCAGCTGCGCCGAACGGCCATCGGTTGCCGACCTGCCGGCTTCAGTAGGGATTAGTGCGGCAGTTGCTCGAAGGTCAGATCCAGACTCAGGCGCGCCTTGGTCAGCAGTTCGTCGATCTGCGCCTCAGTGATCACCAGCGGTGGAGCGATGATCATGGTGTCGTCCGCGGCGCGCATGATCAGACCATTGGCAAAACTATGGTCGTGACAGAGTTTGCCGACACCCAAGGCACTCGGGTAACGCGTGCGACTGGGCTTGTCCTTGACCAGTTCGATGGCGCCGAGCATGCCGAGGCCGCGCACTTCACCCACCAGCGGGTGATCGGCCAACTCGCGCAGGCGCCTCTGCAAATAAGGCCCCGTCTGATTTCGCACCCGCTCGATGATGCCCTCCTGCGCAAGGATGCGCAGGTTCGCCAGCCCCACGGCGGCGGCCACCGGGTGACCGGAATAGGTGAAGCCGTGATTGAAGTCACCGCCCTGGCTGATCACCTCGAACAGCTTGTCGCTGACGATCAAACCACCCATGGGCACGTATCCGGAGGTTAGGCCCTTGGCGATGGTCATCAAGTCAGGTGTATTACCGTAGTAGTCACTGCCGAACCACTCGCCGGTGCGGCCGAAACCGCAGATCACTTCATCGGCGACGAACAGGATGTCGTACCTGGCGAGGATCTCGCGGATACGCGGCCAGTAGCTGTCCGGCGGAATGATCACCCCGCCAGCGCCCTGGATCGGCTCGGCGATAAAGGCCGCGACGTTGTCCTCGCCCACTTCGAGAATTTTCTTTTCCAGCTGGTCGGCAGCCCAGATCCCGAACGCCTCGGGGCTCATGTCGCCGCCCTCGCCAAACCAATACGGCTGGGGGATGTGCACGATGCCCGGAATCGGCAGGTCGCCCTGCTCGTGCATCTCCTTCATGCCGCCCAGGCTGGCACTGCCCATGGTAGAGCCGTGATAGGCGTTGTGGCGGCTGATAACGACTTTCTTGTGCGGCTGGCCCTTGGTTGTCCAGTAGTGACGGACCATGCGCAGCACGGTGTCATTGCCTTCCGAGCCGGAGCCGGTGAAGAACACATGGTTCATTCCGGCTGGGGCGATCGCGGCAATCGCCTTGGCCAGCTCCAGAGCCGCTGGTGTGGCGGTCTGGAAGAAGGTGCTGGAGAACGCCAGCTCGCGCATCTGCCGGCTGGCCGCCTCGACCAGCTCTTCGCGACCGTAGCCGACGGCCACGCACCACAGACCGGCCATGCCGTCGAGTATCTTGTGCCCCTCGCTGTCCCACAGGTACACACCTTCGGCCTTGGTGATAATCCGCGGCCCGTTCTCCGCCAGCTGTTTGTAATCACTAAAGGGGGCTAGATGATGCTCGCGACTCATGGCCTGCCATTCGCGGGTCTTGCTGTTAAGTTCGGCATTACTCATCTCGCCTCCTTGTGAGGAAAATCGATGGACAGCTAGCTCAGAGATACCAGCGGTATTCGCGCGGGCTGATGGCGTGCATGAAGGCCTGGTGATCTTGTCGTTTGTTCTCACAATAGACCATGACGAACTCCGCACCCAGACCCTGGCTGACCACCGGGTGGTCGGTCATCTGGCGCACAGCCTCCAGCATATCCTTGGGAAAGTCGATACCGCTGTTGCGGTCCTCATTTAACGGCGCAATTGGCTCACACCCCGCTTGCAGACCGTACTCAAGACTGCTCAACAAGGCTGCCAGCACCAGATAGGGGTTGGCGTCGGCGCCGGGCAGACGGAACTCGATGCGCAGGTTGTCCACGTCCGACTCCGGGATGCGCACGCTGGCGTCGCGGTCTTCATAGCCCCAACTGGCACGGCTGGCCGAATTGACCATGGCACCGAAGCGGCGATAGGCGTTGTGGTTCGGTGCATAGATGGGCATCAGGTGCGGTAACAGCTCCAGGCAACCGGCCACGGCATGCCGTAGGGGGCGCTGCTCATCCTGCGCCAGCAAGTTGCGCCCTGCTGGATCGTACAGGCTGATGTGTACGTGCATGCCGCTGCCCGGGTATTGCAGGTAGGGTTTGGCCATGAAGCTGGCACGCTGGCCATGCTTGAGCGCTACGCCGCGCGTGCTGCGGCAGAACAGCGCCGACCAGTCGGCGGCCTGCATCGGGTCTTCACAGTGACCGAAGTTGATCTCGAACTGTCCGGGGCCTAACTCGGCGGTGATCACCGTGGCGTCTATGCCCTGCAGGCGAGCCGTTGCGACCATATCGTCCAGCACCGGGGCGAAGCGCGACAGGCGCTCGATATGCATATTGGGCTGGTCGTCGAGGTCGCCACTCAGCTCATCGCGGGGGAACTGCGGCAGTCCTTTTTCCAGCGCTTTATCGAACAGATAGAACTCCAGTTCGAAGGCCACCACCGGGCGAATGCCCTTGTCGCGCAGGCGCTTGACCACCCGCGCCAGCACTTCGCGCGGTTCGAACTCGATAGGCGCCTCGGTACCGTCGGAGCTGATCAGCATCTGCCCCAGCGGCTGCGCTTCCCAGGTCACCGGCTTCAAGGTGCCGGGAATCAGTCGGCGCGGCGCATCCGGGTCGCCGTCATGGAAACAGTACTCGCCGATTTCGTAGAGGCCGCCTTGAGCGCCGAGCAGCACACAGTTTTGCGGCAGTTTAAGGGCACTACCGGCGGCGACCTTTTCCAGCATGTCCACCGGGTAGCGTTTGCCGTAGAAGTGTCCTGGAATGTCCAGGCAGATCAAGTCGACGAAACGTACCTCGGGATGGCTCTTGCGAAAGGCGCGAACCTCGGCCAGCACGTCGGGAAAGACGGCGTTCATCAATAGTTTCCTTGCAGGAATGGATAGGCTGATCAGGTGTAAACCCAGAGCACGCGGGTCGGTTTGTCGCTCTGGTTGGCATAACGACATTGGGCATAGCTGGGCACCTGGAAGGCATCGCCCACGTGCAAGGTCGCGCACTCCTCATCCTCACCGACCCAGAGGGTCAACTCCCCCTCCAGGACATAGCCGCCCTGCTGCGAACGATCACTCATCTGCCGTTCGCCGCTACTGGCACCTGGCTCGAGCAGGCTTTCGAGCATGGAGAAGGCGGCCGACATTTTCGGCGAGGCGAGGATGTCGGTAATACCGTTGGCGAAGTACAGGGTGCGCCGCTCCTCGGGGCGAGTGACCCAGGACAGCGCCTTGGGTTTAGGCAGGCTGTAAAAATAGGTGGTGGGTACGTCCAGCGCCTCACTGATGGCGGTGAGGTCGGCCACGGTCGGCCACGACAAGCCTCGCTCGACCTGTGACAAGAAGCCCACCGAACGACCGATACGTTCGGCCAGATCGCGCAGGGTCATCTTCTTGTGCTTGCGCAGGTCATGGATGAGGATCGCCAGCGCCGCTATTTCTTCCTGCTTGTCCATGATGATTGCCCTTGTCAGATGAAGTCACGCAACCGGTACCAGGCCTTGCCCAGCGCTTCCAGTGGGGCGGCCAAGCGCTCGCCCCCCGGAAATACCGGGTTGCGCAGACTTTGATAAAGCTTGAGGTCGTCGTCGTTCCCCAGAATCGCATCGGCCACCGCCCGCGCGCCGGCCAGGGTCGGCAGCACGCCGTGCCCGGAGTAGCCCTGCAGCCAGTAGCGATCGGCGTCGCGGCCGATATCCGGGGTCCGCTGCAAACTGATGTCGAGATGCCCGCCCCAGGCGAACTCCAACTCGACCCCGGACAACTGCGGAAACACCCGCTCGAGGAAGGGCCGGGTAGCGGCGGCCATATCCTTGGGCAAACCGCCCAGGTAGCTGCAACCGCCGCCAAACAGCAGGCGGTTGTCCGGAGTCCGGCGAAAATAGTCGAGCACGAACTGGTTATCGGTCACGCAGACATTGCGCGGCAGCAGCGCCTCGGCCTGCTGCACCCCCAGAGGCGCAGTGGCCACCTGATAGTTGCCCACCGGCAGGATGCGCCGCGCCAGGTCCCGGTCCAGGCGGTCGATATAAGCGTTGCAGGCCAGCACCAATACCTCTGCCTGTACGCTACCGCTGTCGGTTTCTACCCGGTAGCCAGTGTCATTCTGTTCATAACGCAGCGCCCGGCTCTGCTCATGGATAGATCCGCCCGCGCGTTCAATGGCCTCGGCCAGACCCAGGGCCAGTTTCAACGGGTTGAGGTGGCCACCCAAAGGATCGAACAGTCCGGCCTGATAGCGCTCGCTGGCCACCCACTCGGGTAGCTCCTGACGGGGCACGAAGCGCAACTGGTCATGCCCCCACTTATGGCCGGCCTGCTCCTGCCACTCGTGGAGAAGAGCCACCCGGCGCGGCATCACCGAGGTCCATAAATGGCCCGGTCGATAATCGCAATCGAAGCCATGCCGCTCAGGCAAAGCGCGTATCTCATCGGCGGCCCAGCGCATGCTGTCCCACAGCCTGCGTGCGCGCTCCAGACCCAGTGCTTTCTCGAGAGGTGGCATATCGCACGACCAGCCGAGAATCGCCTGACCGCCATTCCGCCCGGAGGCCGCCCAGGCGACTCGACTGGCCTCGAGCAGGATTACCCGCTTGCCGGCCAACGCCAGGCGTAACGCGGTGTGCAGGCCGCTAAAGCCGGCACCAATGACCAGTACTTCGGTGCTCTGCGCCCCCCGCAAAGGTTGGCGTTCGCACAGCAGTTCACGACAGCTAGCGGAGTAATAGGTACGGAGGTGCTGAGTGGATTGTTTGAACATAGCGAAATGAAATTATTTATTATTAATTTCATGAAAAAATACATAAAAACCTTCATGCAAGCAAGTCCGATTTCAATAGACTGGCAGCACGAGCACACACCATCTAGATACAAGCTTACGGCCACGCCCCAATGTGTAGCCGCGAAACCATTCGTTCTGCGCCTAAAGCCCCATCTGCTTGCTGATGATCTCGTTCATGATCTCCCGCGAACCGCCGCCGATCGACAGGATGCGGTTGTCGCGATACAGCCGTTCGACCAGGCTTTCGCGCCATAAGGGCCCAAATGCCGGATTCCGCTGGAGCACCTATAAGCCCATCTGTTTGCTGATGATCTCGTTCATGATCTCCCGCGAACCGCCACCGATCGACAGGATGCGGTTGTCGCGATACAGCCGTTCGACCAGGCTCTCGCGCATATACCCCATGCCACCCATGATTTGTACCGCGTCATAGGTCAGGCGATCGGCTATATCGGTGGCGAAATTCTTGGCCATGGAGATTTCCTTGATCACGCTCTTGCCTGCAGCCATTTTGGCGGCCTGGCGATAGGTGAACTCACGAGAGACTTCCAGCTGCGTGGCCATTTCCGCCAGCCGATGCTTGAGTACCTGAAACTTGCCGATGGGCTTACCGAACGCCTCGCGCTCCCTGGCCCAGTTCAGCGACTCTTCCAGCGCCAACTGGGCGGTCATGTTGGCCATGATGGCCAGCGACAGCCGCTCACTCTGGAAGTTGGCCATGATGCAGGCAAAGCCAGCGTTCTCCATACCGATCAGATTTTCCACCGGCACTTTGCAGTCGTCGAAGAACAACTCGGCAGTGTCCGAGGCCCACCAGCCCATTTTCTTCAGCTTGCGCCCGACGCTGAAACCAGGCGTACCCTTCTCGATCAGCAGCAGGCTTATACCGCCAAAGCCGTCGCCGCCGGTGCGCACTGCAACGGTGTAGTAGTCGGCGCGCACGCCGCTGGTGATAAAGGTCTTGCTGCCGGTCACCCGGTAACAGTCGCCGTCGCGCACCGCGCGAGTCTGCAAGTGGGCCACATCGGAGCCGCCAGACGGCTCGGTCACCGCCAGGGCCATGATCTTCTCGCCAGCCAAAACCTGCGGCACGATGCGCTCGCGCAACGCCGGCTTGCCCCACTTGAGCACCGGCGGCAAGCCGATATCCAGAGAGCCCAGCCCAGCCACCAGGCCACCTGAGCCGGAGCGCATCAACTCCTCGCTAGCGGCGACCTTGGCGAAGATATCGCCCGCATGACTGCCGCCAAACTGCTCCGGGTAGCCAACGCCGAGAATCCCGGCGGCACCGGCCTTGAGATACAGCTCGCGGGGAAACTCCTCGGCCTCCTCCCACTCATTGATCTGCGGGAGGATCTCCCGCTCAACAAAACGCCGCACCGAATCGCGCACCAGTTGATGGGAGTCGTCGAAGTATTCCTGGAAGACGGACATGGCAGAGCTCCTGAGCAAGTCAGACGAACTTACCGAGCGCTTGCTTGGCTTTCAAGACGAGACATCGGCCATAACAGCGGGTGATACGCAAAACCTCAGCCATCACCAGGCTCCGCAGCTCCAGGATTGGCCATCAGTTCAGCCTGAAGTGATTACCAGCAGGCCTGTACATTCACAGGCATCGAACGACTTCAACTCGCGCTCAGCCAAGGTGAGGGGTACAGAAATGAGTAGCGGAAAAGTTATCCGCGATGGAGCCTCACCAGCAACCGTTTGGTCAGAGGGTCAGAGACCGATTGGTCGACGCCCGGCCAACGCATGTGCCAAGGTGCCGCCGTCGACCAACTCCAGTTCGCCCCCGAGCGGCATGCCGTGAGCGATACGCGAGGCGATCAGGCCCTTATTGGCCAGAAGCTGGGCGATGTAATGCGCGGTTGCCTCGCCCTCTACCGTCGGATTGGTCGCGAGTATCACCTCACTGAAGCTGGCCTGGTTGATGCGGGCCAACAGTTCGGGAATGCCGATCGCCTCAGGGCCCAGACCGTCGAGAGGCGAGAGGTGGCCCTTGAGTACGAAATAGCGTCCGCGATATCCGGTCTGCTCCACCGCATACACGTCCATGGGCCCCTCAACCACACACAAAAGACTGTCATCACGGCGCGGGTCGAGGCACAGCTGACAGACCTCGTCCTCGCTCAGGCTACGACATTGCGTGCAGTGACCAACCCCTTCCATCGCCTGGGTCAAGGCCTGGGCCAGACGCAACGCGCCACTGCGATCACGCTCGAGCATCTGCAACGCCATGCGCTGGGCCGTCTTCTGCCCTACACCCGGCAGGATGCGCAAAGAATCGATCAGTTGACGGATCAGTGGGCTGAAACTCATGGGGGGATACTCGATGACAGCGGAGTGGTGGGAACGCCTGCGTTACACTTCTGCCCTACTGGCTGACCAGCACAGCAGTGCGTTCAGCCGGTGTGCAGGGCAAGGCGCCGTCGGGCGAGGAACCGCAGTGTGCTGGTGCACATGAGGATTCCGAGCCCGGCGGCAACGCAGCCATGTGCGCCGACTGGGCGCACGAGACCGATCAAAAAGGCATTTTGAAGCCAGGGGGGAGCTGCATACCCGCAGTCATACCCGACATCTTGTCCTGGCTGTTCTGCTCGATCTTGCGTACGGCGTCATTCACCGCAGCCGCGATCAGGTCTTCGAGGATGTCCTTGTCTTCTTGCATCAGGCTGTCATCCAGGCTGACGCGCTTGACGTCGTGACGACCGGTCATCACCACGCTGACCAGGCCGGCGCCGGATTGACCAGTAACTTCGGCGTTCGCCAACTCTTCCTGCATCTTCTGCATTTTTTCTTGCATCTGCTGGGCCTGCTTCATCAGGCCGGCCATGCCACCTTTCATCATGGTGCTAGTCCTCGGTAATCAGGGGTTAACTGCGGTTTCAATGGGTTCGATGCTGTCCGCACGTACGACGGCGGCGAACTGCTGAATCATCTGTTGCACCAACGGATCGTTGTGGATCGACGCTTCGGCTTCGCGTTGACGATTGGCACGTTTGCGCGCGGCCGCCTGCGCCGGCGTTTCCTGTTCGGGCTTGCACAACTCGACCTGCAGACTCAACTCACGCCCATGGTACTGGTTTAACGCGTCATTCAACCGGCGTTGCTGGGTCGCATTGAACAGTGCACTGTGCCCTGGATCCAGATGCAACAACCAATTATCGCCTTCGACCGCAATCAAGCTGCAGTTGGCACCGATGCTACCGGTCATCCCGGACAGGCCGAGTTTCGGGAACAACTCCAACCAATCGGCGGCCAAGCCGGTGGCCGCTTGCCTGGCGGGCAGCGGTTCCGGCTCATCTGGGAGAGCCGGCTCTACGCCCGCGAAGTCGTAGTCAAACGACTCGGCGTCCATCTCCACATAATCGTAATCAGCCAAAGGCGGCTCATCATCGCTATCGGCGTCGACCAGCAACGCCTTGTCGATGGCATCCGTAACCTCGGGCTGCAGCACGGGCTCAGGTTCAGATTCAGCGGGAGTTTCTTCTGGCTTCTCGGCCGCTGACGTATCGAGTCCGCCCTGGGAGCGCTGTTCTTCCCAAGGCAAATCAACCACAGCAACTGGGAGTGCAGGGATCGCAGCAGGCGTTTCAGCGACCACAGGGTCGGCAGCCTGTACGGCAGGAGCTTCGCCACTCTCTACCTCTGCCTCTGCCTCTGCTGGCGCTGCGATGGTTTCAGGAACTGCAGACGTCAGCGCAGGGACGGACTCCACCACTGCCTCAACCGCAGCTGCAGGTGCAGGCGTGACAGAAACAGGTGCACGCTCAGGCGCGGGGGCATCACTTACCGGCACCGCCATAGCAGTGCCGGCCACTGGGTTGGTACGGGGATCAGCAGTGGCCTGACTAATCCCTAGCGGCTTTAACGCCACCCTCGGCGCATCGTCCGTACCGGCAGGCCTGAACGCCAACATGCGCAACAGCACCATTTCGAAGCCGCTGCGCGGATCCGGCGCCAGCGGCAAATCGCGCCGGCCGATCAGGCCCATCTGGTAATAAAACTGCACATCTTCGGCTGGCAAGGCCTGCGCCAAGGCCAGCACCCGCTCGCGATCGCCCTGACCGTTATCCACCGCATCCGGCAGTGCCTGGGCGATGGCCACGCGGTGCAGCACATTGAGAATTTCCGCCAGCACGCCATTCCAATCCGGCCCCTGCTCCGCCAGATGCCGAACGGCATCGATCAGACCGCGCGCATCGCCCTCCAGCAGGGCATGCAGCACGCCATACACCTGCCCATGGTCCAGGGTGCCGAGCATCGCACGCACGTCGGCGGCCAGCACCTTGCCTTCACCGAAGGCAATCGCCTGGTCGGCCAGGCTCATGGCATCACGCATCGAACCATCGGCCGCACGACCGAGCAGCCACAGGGCGTCTTCCTCGAAAGGAATGTTTTCTGCGCCCAGCACATGGATCAGGTGCTCGACTACGCGCTCCGGCGGCATATTCTTCAGGGAAAACTGCAAGCAGCGCGAGAGGACGGTCACTGGCAATTTCTGCGGGTCGGTGGTCGCCAGCAGAAATTTAACGTGGGGCGGCGGCTCTTCCAGGGTTTTCAGCAGCGCGTTGAACGAGTGCGAGGAGAGCATGTGCACTTCGTCGATCAGGTAGACCTTGAAGCGCCCACGGCTGGGCGAGTACTGCACGTTATCCAGCAGTTCACGGGTGTCCTCCACCTTGGTGCGGCTGGCGGCATCGACCTCGATCAGGTCGACGAAACGCCCTTCATCGATCTCCTTGCAGATCGAACACACGCCACAGGGGGTCGAGCTGATCCCGGCTTCGCAGTTCAGGCACTTGGCGATAATCCGCGCGATGGTGGTTTTGCCCACCCCTCGAGTACCGGTAAACAGGTAGGCGTGGTGCAGGCGCTGACTGTCGAGCGCGTTGATCAAGGCCTTGAGCACATGGGTCTGGCCGACCATTTCGCGGAACGAGCGCGGACGCCATTTACGTGCAAGAACCTGATAACTCATCGAAAACCGTCGCGAGAGGAAGCAAAAGTGGGCTAATCCTAGCGGAGCATCGGCTAAATTGCATCCGATGCGCAGCACCGGCCATTATGATGCATCACACGGCAAAGATCGCACTGGCTAAAATTTAATCAACAGGTTACCATCCGCCCCGTTCGTACCACGCTGCAAGTCAATCAGGCGTTCCCGCCTCCTCGATGGTTCCTTGGTAATGAGCGCATCCGACCCCGCCCAGCGATGTCGCACAGCACTCTACCTGACCCACCCCGCTGACTGATCAGGCCGTCTCGCTCAAGCGCTGACTCAAGCCTGCCTCCGAAGTACCGACCCCGTTAAAGCACCGTCAAAACGGAACTTTCTCGTGCAGTCCCGCTCCGATCAGACACTTACCGCCGACAACAAAGTCGACCGTTTGGAGCTTTATTCAGCGCAATGACGCGCAAGCTGTTTTAGGAAACACCCAAAAAATGAATACTCAACACCAGATTCAGGATGCCATTCGCACCCTATCCAGCGCATTTGCGCCACTCGATTGCCGCATCCTGGCTGCCCGTAAAGGCAACTTCAGTTTCACCATCGTCAATCAAGCCGGCATAGCCCAGCATACCCAGCGCCTATACCCCGACCAGTACAGCAGCGAATCATTGCCGCTGGTAATCGAGCGCACTCGCCAACTGCTGCTGGCCTGATCACCCACAGTAGGTGGACTGAACTTAAAAACAAGTTCATGGTCTACCTCTGTCAACCTCAGGATGGAGTACGGTCATGGATAGCACTAATCGCCAGCTAGCCGAGCAATTATTCGCCCCCTTACGCGTTTCTTTCGGTGCCCCCCGCCCAGATGGCAGCACCGTTCTATCCTTGCTTGACGAAGCCGATGCCGCCGCTTACAGCCGCGTGCTCAGCAGCGTTCAATTGCAGGATTCGCTGGCCTTTGCACAGTGCCTCGAGGAGATTCGCCAGGAACTCGCCGTACGCTCCGGCAACATTCCCACGGAGATGCGCAAAGCGCTGAAGGAACACGCCAGCGTGCTCAGCTATCACAACGCCTGATAGTTACGGATCAAAGCCTCGCCACACAGCGGGGCTTTTTTCTGCGCGTCAGCCGACAAGACACAGCAAAGCGCGCAACTGAGCGCGTCGAGAGATTCAAATTGGGGTTACGCGAGCCAAGCCCGAATGGACTTGAGAGATGGAGGCGATCCTGCCAGCCACACCCCGGCACACAATGTCACCGCTGCGGCTGCTCCCTTCCAGGCCTGACCGGGTTCACGGCTGATCGTTGCGAGGGGACCGGCAGGACCACCATAACGCTGCCCGCCAGTGGCGAGCCGCGCCATTGTACCGGCTTGTTTTGAACTTACAACCGCCTCAAGCACTTAGCAGCGTAAAACCGCCTGCTCTGGACAAATAGCGGGCGCTGCATCAGCCAGCACGCCCGCCCATCTCTCCAAAAAACCGCACGGCAATCCCTCGTCCACGCGCCTCGCCAGACCGCACTCATTGCCCTGGACGGCGGAGTCCACAACTGCTCGACCTGGTCATCGCGCCGCTCATAGCCCTGCGCCTTCCCGACCGCCTTACCTGCCCCGCAAGGCAGTACTTCTGCGACACGACCAAACCCTCGCATCATTTCGTACCCAGCATCGCTTGCCTTACCCGGCATTCGAACATACGCTTAACCATATATTTAAATGAGACACCGCCATGCTCACGCCCGTTCGGCTGTTCAAAGCGCTTTCCGACGAGACCCGCCTACGCTGCCTGGCGCTAATCGACCAACAGGGCGAACGCTGTGTCTGCGAACTCACCAGCGCCCTCGAACTGTCGCAACCCAAGATTTCGCGTCACTTGGCGCAACTGCGTAGCGCCGGCATTCTGCTGGATCGCCGCCAGGGTCAGTGGGTGTATTACCAGATCAATCCTTACCTGCCTGAATGGGCTGGCACCATCCTGCGTGAAACCCTGACTGCCTGCGCGCGCGATCCGCGTTTTAGCGTTAATCCCGTGTCGAGCGACGCCCAGGAAGATGCGCCCTGCTGTGCCTGACATATTTTTCAGAGCCAATATATCTGCCTATCCGTATAAACGTATAAGGAGAGCCCATGAAACGCATGCATATCCACCTCGGCGTTACCCACCTCGAACAATCGGTGACCTTCTACTCCAACCTGTTCGGCGCTCAGCCAAGCGTGTTGCACGCCGACTATGCCAAGTGGATGCTGGACGACCCACGCGTCAACTTCGCCATCTCCACCCGCTCGGGCAAGGTCGGCCTGGACCACCTGGGTATCCAGGCCGAAGACGCCCTTGAGCTGGCCGAACTGGAAAGCCGTGCCAAGGCTGCCGGCGCTCCGGTGATCGAGGAAAGCGGCGCATGCTGTTACATGGAATCGGACAAATACTGGACCGTTGACCCGACTGGTATTCCCTGGGAGCAGTTCCACTCACTGAACGCCATCCCCACCTTCAACCACAGCGAAGCCAGCGCTTCTGATAACGCCTGTTGCGCACCCAAAGTAGAAAAGCCACGGGTGACCGCGAATCGCAAACCAACCAGTTGCACGCCCGGCTCCGGCTGCTGCTAAACCACTGGCCACCGCCCATCATCCGCACTTCAGTCAACGGAACCAGCCATGCGCAATATCCTTGTCCTCTGCACCGGCAATTCCTGCCGCTCGATCATCGGCGAAGCGTTGATCAACCACTTGGGTGCCGGCCGCCTACGGGCCTGGAGCGCAGGCAGCCAACCGACCGGCCAAGTCAATCCCGGCGCCGCGGCCATCCTCCGGGAACACGGGGTGGCCAGCGAGGGCTACCGCAGCAAGTCCTGGGACAGCCTCGCCGACGTGAATTTCGACATGGTAATCACCGTGTGCGATAACGCTGCCGGCGAAGCCTGCCCACTGTTCCGCGGCAAGGCGTTGAAAGCCCACTGGGGTATTCCCGACCCGGCCCATGTGACAGGTAATGAAGCAGAAATTCATGCCGCTTTCGCCAAAGCGTACGCACAACTGGAGGCGCGAATTCAGCAATTGTTGAACCTGCCCCTGGACGACATAGACGACGAGCGCTTGCGCGCCGCCCTCAACCAGATCGGAGCCAACACGCCATGACCGCCGCTGTCCTCGCACCAAGCAGCCCACTGGGCTCGTTCGAGCGCTATCTGAGTCTCTGGGTCGGACTGTGCATCGTCACCGGCGTAGTACTTGGCAGCGCACTGCCGAGCCTATTCGAAGCCCTGGCGGCCCTGCAGTTGGCAAGCGTCAACTTGCCGGTTGCCCTGCTGATCTGGGTGATGATCTTTCCGATGATGGTGCAGATCGATTTCGCCTCGATCAAAGCAGTCGGTCGTGAGCCGCGCGGACTGCTGATGACCCTGGCGATCAACTGGCTGATCAAGCCGTTCAGCATGGCCGCGCTCGGCATATTGTTCTTCGAGTACCTGTTCGCGCCCTTCGTCGACCCGCACAGCGCCCAGGAATATATCGCCGGAATGATTCTGCTAGGCGTAGCGCCGTGCACCGCCATGGTGTTTGTCTGGAGCCAACTGACCAAAGGCGACGCGGCCTACACCCTGGTGCAGGTGTCGGTGAACGACGTGGTGATGGTATTCGCCTTCGCGCCCATCGCCGCCTTCCTGCTCGGGGTCACCGACGTCAACGTACCCTGGGCAACCCTGTTGCTTTCCACCCTGCTGTATGTGGTGATGCCTCTGCTGGCCGGGATGCTGGTACGCCATATCCTGATGAGTAAAAGTCAGACCAGCTACGACGGCTTCCTGCACAGGATCAAACCCTTTTCGATCATTGGTCTGCTCACCACCGTGGTGGTGCTGTTCGCCTTTCAGGCCCAGACCATCCTCGACCAGCCCTTGATCATCCTGCTGATCGCCATTCCACTCACGCTGCAAACCTATGGCATCTTCGCCATCGCTTTTGTCTGGGCGCTGTACTGGAAACTGCCGCACCGCATTGCCGCGCCGGCCTGCCTGATTGGTACATCGAACTTCTTCGAGCTGGCGGTGGCCGTGGCTATCGCCCTGTTCGGCCTGCACTCTGGAGCGGCGCTGGCCACTGTGGTTGGCGTGTTGGTGGAAGTCCCGGTGATGCTCTCGCTTTGCGCGATAGCCAACCGCACGCGGCACTGGTTTCCCGCCTGATGCCCGGACACTTGAGTCGCGAACCCTCCCTCTGAGACGGAATTTCCTGGGGCTAGACAAGTCACATGCAGGTCTCGACCGCTCTATATTCATCTCGAACGATGCCTGCGGCGCAAAATCACAGTACCCTGCGCAAGGCAACTACAACGCCCCCTCTCTTCACTCAAGGAGCTACAACATGGCCATGACTAAAGATCAGCTGATTAGCGACATCGCAGAAGCCATCGACACCCCGAAGGCCACTGTGCGTGCAGCGCTCGAACAACTCAGTGAGATCGTCAGCGATGCCTTGGAAAATGCCGAGGAAATCACGCTGCCGGGTATCGGCAAGCTGAAGATCAGCGAGCGCCCCGCCCGCACCGGCCGCAACCCGCAAACCGGCCAGGCGATCCAGATCGCGGCAAAGAAAGTGGTCAAGTACGTGCCTGCCAAAGCCCTGACCGACGCGATCAACTGAGCCACATCAGCAGCAAGCCGCTGTCATCCTCGCTTAGGGAAAGCGGTAACCGCCTGAGCGAGACAGCAGCAGCCCCAGGAGGGGCCATGGCCGCGATAGCGACCGAGAGTCGCGGCAAGCGCATGCGACTTACGCCCCTCCCACTCAACGCGACTATCTCTTGACCCACAAGCTACTCGCCTGACTCAGGGGGTAAGGCCATAGGCGGTCAGCTCGGCCAAAAAGGCCTCTTCATCCAGCACCTTGACCCCCAGCTCGCTGGCCTTGGCCAGTTTCGAGCCAGCCCCTGGGCCCGCCACCACGCAGGTGGTCTTGGCTGACACCGAGCCTGCCACCTTGGCGCCCAGGCTTTCCAGTTTGTCCTTGGCCAGGTCGCGGCTCATCACTTCCAGCGCCCCGGTCAGCACCCAGGTCTGGCCGGCCAGCGGCAGACCCGCAACGACTTTTTTCTCACTTTGCCAATGCATGCCGAACTCGCGCAGCTGGGCTTCTATGGCGCGGGCGCGTTGAATATTCGCCTCGCTGGCGAAGAACTCGCGCAGCGACTGCTTGGCCTTCTCGCTCAGGCCCTTGGTTACGCTCAGTTCCAACCAGTCCTGACTGAGGGCGATGACCCCATCCAGGCTAGCGGCTTTCTCGGCCAGGTTCTTCGCGCCGGTGGCGGCGATACCTGAGATGTTCAACTTGTCGATGAAGCTCGCCAGGGTGGCGCAAGCCGCGAATTCGGGGCTGAGCTCGCCCTCCTCCTGTAACGCCAGACCACGGGTCAGCAGGTCATGAATCACCTGCTGGTTATGTGCATCATCGAAGAAGTTGCGGATTTCGTAGGCCACTTCCAGACCGACATCCGGTAGATAGGTCAATACGTCCGGCAGTGCCTGCTGGATGCGTTGCAACGAACCAAGAGCCCGGGCCAGCAGCTTGGCGGTTTCCTCGCCGACATCGGGAATGCCCAGCGCATAGATGAAGCGCGCCAGGCTCGGCTGGCGGCTAGCGGCGATGGCCGCCAGCAGGTTGTTGGCCGACAGCTCGGCAAAGCCTTCCAGACCGACAAGCTGCTCGAACGTCAGGGTGTACAGGTCAGCCGGCGAACCCACCAGACCTTCGTCAACCAGTTGTTCGACGCTCTTTTCGCCCAGGCCCTCGATATCCATGGCGCGGCGCGACACATAGTGGATGATCGCCTGCTTGAGCTGGGCCGCGCAGGCCAGGCGGCCGACACAACGGTAGATCGAACCTTCGCTGACCGACTCCTTGCCCTTGCTGCGCTTGATCAACTGGGTGCGCTCGACCCGAGAGCCACACACCGGGCAACTTTCGGGGATATGCACTGGGCGCGCATTCGCCGGGCGGCGCTCGACCACCACCTGCACCACTTGCGGAATCACGTCGCCGGCGCGGCGAATGATCACCGTATCGCCGATCATCAGCCCCAGGCGCGCGACTTCATCCATGTTGTGCAGGGTCGCGTTGGACACCGTGACCCCGGCCACTTTCACCGGCTGCAAGCGCGCCACCGGCGTCACCGCCCCGGTACGACCGACCTGGAACTCGACATCCAGCAGCTCGGTCAGTTCCTCCATCGCCGGGAACTTATGGGCTATCGCCCAACGCGGCTCACGGGCGCGAAAGCCCAGTTCGCGCTGGTAGGCCAGGTTGTTGACCTTGAACACCACGCCGTCGATCTCATACGGCAGGGCATCGCGCTTCTCGCCAATCGCCCGGTAATAGGCCAGGCACTCTTCGGCGCCCTTGGCCAGCTGTAGCTCACGACTGATCGGCAGGCCCCAGCCTTTCAGGGCGGTGAGAATACCGATATGACTATCCGCTAACTCGCCCTGCACCCGACCGATGCCATAGGCGCACAACTCCAGCGGGCGGCTGGCGGTGATCCGCGAGTCCAGCTGGCGCAAGCTGCCGGCCGCGGCGTTGCGCGGGTTGGCGAAGGTCTTGCCGCCGCTTTCCTGCTGGCGGGCGTTCAACGCGGCGAAACCGGACCTGGACATAAACACCTCGCCTCGCACCTCCAGTACGCTTGGCCAGCCGCTGCCGTGTAGCTTGAGTGGGATATTGCGGATGGTGCGCACGTTGACGCTGATGTCTTCGCCGGTACTGCCGTCGCCACGGGTGGCGCCACGCACCAGCAGACCATTTTCATACAGCAGGCTGACCGCCAGGCCGTCGAGCTTGGGTTCGCAGCTGTATTCGACTTCGGCAGCGCCGCCGAACAAGTCGCCGACCGGCAGATCCAGGCCTTCGCGTACACGGCGATCGAAATCACGCAGATCGTCTTCTTCGAAGGCGTTGCCGAGGCTGAGCATCGGCACTTCGTGCTTGACCTCACCGAAGGCGGACAGCGCCAGGCTACCGACTCGCTGAGTCGGCGAGTCCGGCGTGATCAGCTGTGGATGCTCGGCCTCCAGGGCCTTCAGCTCGCGGAACAGACGATCGTATTCCGCATCAGGAATGCTCGGCTCATCCAGCACGTGGTAGCGATAATTGTGTTCATCCAGCTCGGCGCGCAGCTGGGCAATACGCTCGGCGGCAATCTGCGGGGTTGTAGCGGCGTCGGTCATCTTGCTTATCTCTCAAACGAGAAAGAGCAGCCTGGGCTGCTCTTTCTATTAAAACGGCGGCGCTTGTTAACGCTTGCTGGTCAACTGCCGGCGCTCGAACTCGACGATGCGCTGGCGATAATGCTCGATGGTTTGCGCGGTCATCACGCTGCGCTGATCATCCTTCAGCTCACCGTTCAGCTCATGGGCCAACTTGCGCGCGGCGGCGACCATCACGTCGAATGCCTGCTTGGGATGACGCGGGCCTGGTAACCCGAGGAAGAAGCTCACCGCACGGGTGCTGAAACCATCGATGTCGTCCAGGTCGAAGGTGCCCGGCTTGAGCGCGTTGGCCATGGAGAACAGTACTTCACCGTTGCCGGCCATGCTTTCGTGGCGATGAAAGATATCCATCTCACCGAAGCGCAGACCGCTCTCGAGGATATTCTGCAACAACGCCGGCCCTTTGAAGCCGTCCCCTTCGCGGGCGATCACGTTGATCACCAGGACTTCCTCAACTGGCGGCAGCTCTTTGCCAGCGTTTTTGGCCGCGCCGTTGTGCGTGCCCGACGCCTCGCTATCGACCGGATTGAGCAAGGTCGGTACCGGCTCATCCAGATCCAGGTTCAAATCACCCTGTTCCGGCTCACCAACGCGGTGACGGTTCAGCTCGCGGGCGCTCATGGAGGGCAGATTTTCATCGTCCAGCGAGGGTTCCTTATGTCGACCGACCACCCGCGCCGGGCTCAGCAGATTGGGATCACTGTCGTCATCCGGCAAGTCGGCCACACTGCGGTCGAGCTTGAACTTCAACTTGCCCTTGCCGCCACGCATCCGCCGCCAGCCATCGAACAAGATGCCAGCAATCACAATGATGCCGATGACGATCAGCCACTCGCGTAGACCGAATTCCATGAAATACCCTGACCCCTAATGAAAATTAATATAAAAAAAGAGCATCCAGCCCATGCCTCGGTAACTCTAAAACGTGGCGCCAACTCCATGTTCTGACAGGCGTTTTCCACGTGCAACAAAAGTGGCCATTAAGCTAGCACGACGAAAGGCAACTTTACACCGCCAGACGCATCATGCATCCACCATTGCCAGTGCCTCCTCCACATCCACCGCCACCAAACGCGAGCAGCCCGGCTCGTGCATGGTTACGCCCATCAACTGATCGGCCATTTCCATGGCGATCTTGTTGTGGGTGATATAGATGAATTGCACCTTTTCCGACATTTCCTTGACCAGGCGCGCATAGCGACCGACGTTGGCGTCGTCCAGCGGCGCATCCACCTCATCGAGCATGCAGAACGGCGCCGGATTGAGCTGGAAGATGGCGAACACCAGGGCCAGCGCGGTTAGCGCCTTCTCGCCGCCCGAGAGCAGGTGGATGGTGCTGTTCTTCTTGCCCGGCGGCCGCGCCATGATAGTCACCCCGGTATCGAGTAAATCTTCGCCGGTGAGTTCCAGGTAGGCATTGCCGCCGCCGAACACCTTGGGGAACAGCGCCTGCAGGCCGCCGTTGATCTGATCGAAGGTTTCCTTGAAGCGATTGCGGGTTTCCTTGTCGATCTTGCGGATGACGTTTTCCAGGGTGTCCAGGGCCTCCACCAGGTCGGCATCCTGCGCGTCGAGGTAGCGTTTACGCTCTGATTGCTGTTGATATTCGTCGATGGCCGCCAGGTTGATCGGCCCCAGCCGCTGAATCCGCGCCGCGAGCCGCTCCAGCTGCTCTGCCCAGTCATTCTCGCCGGCCTCTGCCGGCAAGGTCGCGAGTACGCCATGCAAGTCGTAGTTGTCTTCCAGCAGCTGCTCCTGCAACGCCTTGCGCCTCACGCTCAGCGACTGCCACTCCATGCGTTGCTGCTCCAGTTGTCCACGCAACAGTTGTGACTGCTGCTCGGCCTGGCTACGGCGCTTCTCCGCGTCGCGCAATTCGCGATCGGCGTCTTCCAAGGCCAGGCGCGCCAGCTTGAGTTCCTCTTCCACGCCCATGCGCCGGTCGAGCAACTCTTCCAGCTTCATGCGCAACTCTTCCAGCGGCGCCTCCCCTTCTTCAAGGTTGAGGTTGAGCTGTTCACGCTTCTCGTGCAGACGCTCGGCCTGCAGTTGCAGACGCTCCAGCGCCTGACGCGTGGAGTCATGCTGGGCTTTCAGCGAGCCCAGGCGTACGGCCAACTGGTGCGCATGATCCTTGTGTTGACGGGCCTCTTGACGCATCCGGTCGAGTTGCTCGCGCAACTCATCGCGAATGGCCAGCAGGCTTTCGCGCTGCTGGTTATCCTCGGCCATGGTATCCAGGGCATCCTGCAGTTGCAGACGCCCCTCACCCAACTGTTCGATTTCAAGCTCGCGCTGCTCGGCCAGCTCGCTCAGCTCGCTATCGAGACGACGACGACGCAGGGTCAACTGCTCGGCCTTGGCCTGACCGGCCGACAGCTGCGCCTTCAACTCACCCAGACGACGGGCCTGATCCTGCAGCTGGCGACGTTGCAGTTCACGCAACTCCTCCTGCTGGCGCTGCGTGTCGCGCAGCAGCACTAGGCGCTCGTCCAACACTGCCAGCGCGGCATCACGCTCGTCGCGCTCCAGGCTCAGGCGTTCCAATTCCTGGCCCCGCGCCAGCACGCCGCTTTCCGCTTCGCTGGCGCGGCGAATACGCAAGAAGTGCCGGCCGACCCAGTAGCCATCGCGGCTGATCAGGCTCTCACCCTCAGCCAGCGCCGTGCGCGCCGCCAGCGCCTGATCGAGGGACTCCACCGGCTTGACCTTGGCCAACCAGGGTGCCAAATCGACGCTGGCCTCGACCTTGTCCAGCAGGCTACCGACTACCCGCACGCTGCCTTTACTCGGACAGACCAGACGCAGATCGCCCTGCTCAAAGTCGCTGAAGTCCAGCCCGGCGAGCGCCGCGCCGGCACCGTCATCCAGGAGCACCGCTTGCAGATCGGCGCCGAGCACGGTTTCCACCGCCAGCTCCCAGCCCGTCTCGACCCGCAGCCCCTCGGCCAGCCGCGGCCGCTGATTCAGCTGATGTTCGCGCAACCACTCGCCAGCCCCCTTGCCCGGGTCCAGCGCCGCCTGTTGCAACGCCTCCAGCGAGGCCAGTCGGCCGTTCAGCCGCTGCAGCTCGCCCTGGGCTTGCTGTTGCGCCTGACCGGCTTGCTGCAACTCCGTGCGCAGCAGCTGCAAGCGCTCGGCTTGCTGCTCTTCCGCGATCTGTAGATCTTCCTGGCTCAGTTCGCTGGCGGCAATCTGTTCGCTCAGCTCGACAATCGCCGCGTCTTCCGGGTCGGCGGCCAATTGCTGCAATTCGTCGTTGAGCCGACGCTGACGCTCCGCCAAGCGCTCCAGGCTCTGTTCCAGTTGCTGGCTGCGCGCCTGCTGCACTTCGGCCTGGCGGCGAGGTTCGGCCGAACGCAGGTTGAAGCCGTCCCACTGCTCCTGCCAGCCATGCATCGCGCTCTCGGACTCTTCCAGCGCGGCCGCCGCCTCTTCCGCCGCCGCGGCGGTCAGTTGCTGCTCGGGCTCGAGCATGGCCAGCTCTTCGCCCAGCGTGGCCAGCAGGGTCTGGTCGTGGCCCAAGTGCGATTCGGTTTCCAGACGGGTTCGCTCGGCCTCCTGCAAGTCCTCCTGCAACTGGCGCAGGCGCTGCTGACCATGCTGGATGCTCTGTTCGACCCGGGCGATATCGCCGCCGACCGAATAGAAACGCCCCTGCACCAGATTGAAGCGCTCGGACAGTTCGTGGTGACCATCACGCAGGCGCTCGATGCTCGCATCGGCATTGCGTTGCTCGGCGACCAGCGCCTCGAAACCGACTTCCTGGTTGCCGATCACCGCTTCGCGCTGGCCGACCTGTTCATTCAACGCCTGCCAGCGCAAGGCCGTGAGCTGAGCCTTGAGCTGACGTTCCTCGGCCTTGTATTCCTGGTACTTCTCCGCCGCCTGGGCCTGACGGTGCAAGCGCTCCAGCTGACGTTCCAGCTCTTCACGCAGGTCGCTCAGGCGCGCCAGGTTCTCGTGGGTGCGGCGAATGCGGTTCTCGGTTTCGCGGCGACGCTCCTTGTACTTGGAGATGCCGGCGGCTTCCTCGATGAAGTTGCGCAACTCTTCCGGCTTGGCCTCGATCAGCTTGGAGATCATGCCCTGTTCGATGATCGAATAGCTGCGCGGGCCCAGGCCGGTGCCAAGGAAGATGTCGGTGATGTCGCGGCGGCGGCACTTGGTGCCGTTGAGGAAATAGGTGTTCTGCGCATCGCGGGTGACGCGGCGACGAATGGATATCTCGTTATAGCTGGCGTATTCGCCGACCAGGGTGCCGTCGGAGTTATCGAAAATCAGCTCGATGCTGGCCTGGGTCACCGGCTTGCGCGTATTGGAGCCGTTGAAGATGACATCGGTCATCGACTCGCCACGGAGGTTCTTCGCCGAACTCTCGCCCATCACCCAGCGCACGGCGTCGATGATATTGGACTTGCCGCAGCCGTTAGGTCCTACCACCGCCGCCATGTTGCTGGGAAAAGTCACGGTGGTCGGGTCGACGAAGGATTTGAAGCCCGCCAGCTTGATGCACTTGAGGCGCATGGATGAAAGTCCTTAGCGCTCGGCCAGTGCAGCCAGCACCAGCTGGCAATTGTGTTCACCGTAGCCGAGCAGCAGGTCGCGCGCTTGCCCATGGTCGCGGGCAATGATCGCCTGCAGCAAGGTGGCGAAGGTCGCGAGGAACTGGCCCATCTCGCCTTTACGCCGCTCCAAAGCCAAATGATAAGTGCGGCTGATCGCCGGCAGCAGGTTCTCGACGGTTTCCTGCAGATAGGGGTTGTTCGAGAACGGGAATGCCGCGCGCATGATATCGAAGCTGCCTTGCACGAAGGCGTGGATGTCCTCGCGCTGCGAACTCACCTGCAAGCGTTGCTGGATCGCCAGAAACGGCGCCAGATCGGTCTCCTCCTGCCAGCTGTCGGCCACCGCACGGGCGAGCAGGATGTACAGCTCCATGACCAGGGCGTAGAGGCTTTTCACATTGTGCGGCGTCAGTTCGCTGACCTGGGCACCGCGGCGCGGCAGGATGACGATCAAGTGGCGGCGTTCGAGTATCAGTAACGCCTCGCGTACCGAGCCGCGACTGACGTTAAGCGCCTGGGTGACTTTCTGTTCCTGAATGCGCTCACGTTCCTTCAATTCACCACGGATGATGCGCTCAGCTAGGTAATGAGCAATCTGCTCAGCGAGGCTGTCCGGTGCCTTGAACGTCATGGTGTTCCTTGAAATCGTAGAGACCGCGGAGGGCCGCGAGTGTAACACAGGGTGTTACCGGGCCAAGATGGCGGCGCGCGGACTGGCTACCCAAAAGCTAGGTTTCAACGGATTGCCACTTCCTGCTCGGCTCGGTTTGGCCTTAGGTTGGCTCGGCGTGCGGTTCGTTCTCGGCCAGCCCTTCGTTGCCCTGACCCTGCTGGCGATCGTCAACTATGCCGAGCACTGCGGCCTGCACCGACGCACGCTGGACGACGGTCGCTACGAGCGCACCAACCCAAGACACTCCTGGAACAGCAACTTCCTGTTGACCAACCTGTTTCTGCTCCACCTGCAGCGCCACTCCGACCACCACGCTTTCGCCAAGCGGCGCTACCAGGTATTGCGCCACTTCGATGACAGCCCACAGCCGCCCACTGGCCATGCCGGAATGATCGTACTGGCCCTGATCCCGCCACTCTGGCACGCGGTGATGGACCCACGGGGCCGCGCTTACTATGCCGGCGCTGAGCACCAGCTGAACGACTCGCAGTCCTTCAGCCACTGTACCTGCTGCGTGGCCTAACAGGACTCCGCAGTCGCATCGCCCTGTTCGGCAACCGCCTCGGCACCCGCCGCCCGTACCACCATAATCGCTACGGCGCAGGCCACCAGCAACAACGCGGCAAAGGCACCCATCATATGCAGGTAAGGCATGGCATGGTTCCACGGCCGGGCCACGCCGAGAAAGGCCGCGAACAGCCAGCTGCTCATCGACAGGGCGCCCAAGAGCCCGAGGCGAGTCCGGGCAGAGCCGGACAGGGAGACGAAAGGCGCCTTGTGCAACAAAGGAAAGCCTATTTTGTGCAGCAGCACCCCGTTCAGCGTCAGCAGCGTCACCACGCTCGCCTTGGCCCAGAGCTTCTGATTGAGCAGATAGTCGACCCCCTCTTCACGGTAGCCCAGCAGCACCAGCAACAAACCCGAGCCCCACAAACACAGCAGCGCCAGGCTAACGATCATCTGAATCTCGGCCAGCTGCTCGCGCTGCGCCGGGTCCAACAACTCCTTGCGCCAGCGCCAGAGCTTGTGATCCGCCTGCAGCAGGGTGCCGAGGGCGATGCAGGTAGCGAGCAAGTGGCCATAGACCAGGAGCAGTTTGAGCATGGGGTTCACCTTCATTGTTATCCAGGCGAGCATTCCCTGCGGCCATCATTGAAGGCGAATGATACGGCTTATCATTTGTATCAACAAGTAACTTAACTGCAGCACCCTACTCTTTACCGAGTCCATGTTGACGCAGCTTATTGGCAATGGTGGTGTGCGATACGCCGAGGCGCTTGCCCAATTGCCGGCTGCTCGGGTAGTCGCTGTACAACCGCTCCAGCACTGCCTTTTCAAAACGCCCGAGGATGGCGTCCAAGTCCCCCTCCACCGAGAACTCACCCAAGGGCTGCGGCGCGCCATAGTCCGGCAGGCGGATATGTTCGGCCTTGACCGTACCGCCTTCGCACAACGACACCGCCTGGAACAGTGTGTTTTCCAGCTGGCGCACGTTGCCGGGCCAGTGATAGTGACCGAGTCGCTCCAGCGCCTGAGGCGCCAGCTTGGGCAGCGGGCAGCCGATCTGCCGGCTGGCCTGGTCGAGGAAGTGTTCGACCAAAGGCGCCAGGCCATCCAGGCATTCGCGCAGCGGCGGAATATGCAGGCTGAGCACATTGAGGCGGTGATAGAGGTCCTGCCTGAACTCGCCCTTGGCGCACAGCTCGGAGAGGTCGACCTGGGTGGCGCAGATCACCCGCACATCCAGGTAGACCTCCTCATCGCTGCCGACCCGGCGGAAACAGCCATCCTGCAGAAAACGCAACAGTTTGGCCTGCAGGCGCGGGCTCATCTCGCCGACGCCATCGAGGAACAGCGTGCCGCCCGCGGTCAGTTCCAGCAGACCCAACTTGCCCTCCGGCCGGGCGCCTTCGAAGGCGCCCGGGCCGTAGCCGAACAGCTCGGTCTCGGCCATGGATTCCGGCAAGCCGGCGCAATTCAGTGCCATAAACGGCGACTGCCCGCGCGGGCTGGCCAGGTGGCAGGCCCGCGCCAGCAGCTCCTTGCCGGTGCCGGTCTCGCCCTCGATCAGCAGCGGCGCGTCCAGCGGCGCCATGCGTCGCGCCTCACGCACCACTGCGGCCATCACCTTGGAGCTCTGGAAGATGCTGTCGAAACCGCGCAGTTCCTGCTTGCGCACGTGGTAAATCCGCTCGCCGACCCGGTCGGCACGGTGCAAGGTCAGCACTGCACCGGCCAGCGCGTCACTCTCGTCATGCTCGGTTTGCAACGGTGCGATATCGGCGAGGAACACATCGCCCTTGACCTTGACCCGCAGACCATTGATCCGCGATTTGTTGGCGCGCACCAGTTCCGGCAGGTCGAAATCCTCGGCATAGCGCGACAACGGAATGCCCGGCACCTCATCCACACGCACCCCCAGCAGCTGCGCGGCGGCGCGGTTGGCGGCGACTATGCTGCCGCCCATGTCGATCGACAGCACCGGAAAGTCCAGCGCGCCAAGCAAGGCATTCAGTTCCAGATGACGCCGCTCGCTGGGCATCAGGCCGACGCGCTTGACCCCGAACACCCCAGGGATCGCCTCGAACTTGGCGCGCAATGACTGGAATTGCAGATTGATCAGATTGGGACAGTGCAAATAGATGGCATTGCCCTGCTCGCCGCCGACCTCTCCGCGCGCGACGTTGATGCCGTACTCGACCAGCAGATTGAGGATGTCGCGCAGAATGCCAATCCGGTTTTGACAGTGAACCTTGATACGCATGGCAGGCCCTGAGCACTGGGTTTTAGTGGGCTACGGAGCAATCTATCGCTCGCTGAGCCGTAATTTCCGTCAAGAATATGTGACAGCTTAGCCTGGCAGCAAGACGAGACTTGGCTGCGGCGGCGACTACGTAATCTTTTCTTTACGAAATCATGCCCTGTTGCGGCCCCATCCAGCTGCATCCCTGGCTGAAAAACAGCACCACCTGCGGTATCCATAGTCCAACACAACAACAAAAGCCCCCGCAGGAGGCAATGATGAAGAGCACGCAGTACGTGGCTCGGCAACCGGACGAAAGCGGCTTTATCCACTATTCCGAAGCCGAGGATCGAGTGTGGAACACCTTGATCAGCCGACAGCTGAAGGTGATCGAGGGCCGCGCCTGCCAGGAGTACCTGGACGGCATCGAACAGCTGGGCTTGCCGCATGAGCGCATTCCACAACTCGCCGAGGTGAACAAGGTGCTGCAGGCCAGTACGGGCTGGCGGGTGACTCGGGTGCCCGCACTGATTCCTTTCCAGACCTTTTTCGAGCTGCTGGCCAGCCAGCAATTCCCCGTGGCGACCTTTATCCGCACCCCGGAAGAACTGGACTACCTGCAGGAACCGGACATCTTCCACGAAATCTTCGGCCACTGTCCGCTGCTGACGAACCCCTGGTTCGCCGAGTTCACCCACACCTATGGCAAGCTCGGCCTCAAGGCCAGCAAAGAGGAGCGCGTCTACCTCGCCCGGCTGTACTGGATGACCATCGAGTTCGGCCTGGTCGACACCCCGCAGGGCCGCAAGATCTATGGCGGCGGCATCCTCTCTTCGCCGAAAGAAACCGTCTACTGCCTGTCTGGCGAGCCCGAGCATCAACCCTTCGATGCCCTGGAAACCATGCGTACGCCGTACCGTATCGACATCCTGCAGCCACTGTATTTCGTCCTGCCGGAACTCAAGCGCCTGTTCGACCTGGCCCATGAAGACATCATGTCGCTGGCGCATCAGGCCATGCGGCTGGGCCTGCGCGCACCGAAATTCCCGCCGAAAGCGGCGTAGGCTGGAACCACGACAGGACTTTTCCACCCGTATTCATCAGGTGGAATAGGCCTAGCAGGTGCCTTACCTACTTGTGTTTATCGACCTATTCTGGAGCCCCCAATGACCGCCCTTAGCCAAGCCCAATGCGAAGCCTGCCGCGCCGATGCCCCGAAAGTCTCGGATGAAGAACTGGCCGAGCTGATCAGAGAAATCCCCGACTGGAACATCGAAGTCCGTGACGGGCACATGGAACTGGAAAGAGTCTTCCTGTTCCGCACCTTCAAGCACGCCCTGGCCTTCAGTAACGCCGTCGGCGCCATCGCCGAGGAAGTCGGCCACCACCCTGCGCTGCTCACCGAGTGGGGCAAGGTCACAGTGACCTGGTGGAGCCACGAGATGAAAGGTTTGCACCGCAACGACTTCATCATGGCCGCGCGCACCGACGTGGTCGCGAGCACTGCCGAGGGTCGCAAGTGAGCCATTTCGCCCAGATCGTCCGGGTGCCCGGCGATCCGATTCTCGGCCTGATGGAGGCCTTCCGTGCCGACACTAACCCGGACAAGCTCGACTTGGGCGTGGGGGTCTACAAGGATGCCCAGGGCCTGACGCCTATCCCCCAGGCGGTCAAACTGGCCGAACAGCGCCTGGTCGACCAGCAGACCACGAAAAGCTATGTCGGTGGCCATGGCGATCCGCTGTTTACCGCACGCCTGGCCGAATTGGTGCTGGGCGAGGACTCTTCTGCGCTCGGCGAACAACGTGCAGCAGCCACTCAGACCCCTGGTGGCACGGGCGCACTGCGCCTGGCTGCCGACTTTATCGCCCACAGCCTGCCGGGGCGCGGCATCTGGCTGAGCGACCCGACCTGGCCAATCCACGAGACCCTGTTTGCCGCAGCCGGCCTGAAGGTCGGTCATTACCCCTATGTCGATGCGGACAACAGACTCAACGTCGAGGCGATGCTGACTGCCTTGGCCCAGCTGCCGCGGGGCGACGTGGTGCTGCTGCACGCCTGTTGCCATAACCCGACCGGTTTCGACCTGAGCCATGACGACTGGTATCGCGTACTGGAAGTGGTCAAGGCGCGCGAATTGCTGCCATTGATCGACTTCGCCTATCAGGGCTTCGGCGATGGTCTGGAACAGGATGCCTGGGCCGTGCGGCTATTCGCCACGCAACTGCCCGAGCTGTTGATCACCAGTTCCTGCTCGAAAAACTTCGGCCTCTACCGCGAACGCATCGGCGCCTTGTTGGTGTGCGCCAGCAACAGCGAACAGCTGCTGAATATCCGCAGTCAGCTGGCTTCGATAGCCCGCAATCTGTGGTCGACACCACCGGCCCACGGCGCCGCCATAGTCGCCAGCATTCTCGATGACAGCGAGCTCAAAGCGCTGTGGATGAGCGAGTTGGAAAGCATGCGCCAGCGCGTGGCGAGCCTGCGCCTAGGCCTGGTCGAGGCCTTGCAAGTACATGGCTTGGCCGAGCGTTTCGCGCATATCGGCGTGCAACGCGGGATGTTTTCCTACACCGGCCTGTCGCCGCAGCAGGTGCAACGCCTGCGCGACGAGTACAGCGTGTACCTGGTCGGCTCCGGTCGTGCCAATGTCGCCGGCCTGGATGCCAGCCGCCTCGAGCAACTGGCTCAGGTGATCGCCCAGGTGTGTAAGCACTGAGTATTGCCCCCTCCGCCCATAGCCGGCCTTGCGCCGGCTATGGGCTGTTCGCGACACCGGCTGCGCACTCGCTATAGTCTTAGCACCCTCCTTCGCCGAAGCAGAAGCTCCAGTGAGCAAACTCTCCAATAGCGTGTTTCGCGCCTACCAACGGGTCATTCACAGCCTGGCGTTCTACCCGACGCTGATCGCCCTGGGGTTCTTTGGGCTATGCCTGCTGAATATCACCATCGAATATCAGCCCTGGCTGCTGGCCATCAAAGAGCGCGTCGACGTTGGCCTGGTGCGCAATGCGGAGAATGCCCGACTGATTCTCGGCACCCTGGTCGGTGGCATCCTGACGTTGATGGTGTTCAGTTTCTCCATGGTCATGGTGGTGCTCAACAACGCCTCCGCGGCACTGTCGCCGCGGGTGATCCCCGGCCTCATCAGCAGTAAGAGCCATCAGAAAACCCTGGGCTTCTACCTCGGCACCATCCTCTACGCGCTGCTGCTGATCACCACCATCGAGCAGGCTGGCATCGATAAGGTGCCCAGCCTGGGCGTGCTGATTACGCTAGGGCTAGGCATCGCCTGTCTGGGTCTGTTCGTGCACTTCATTCGCTCCATTTCCCAGTCGATCCAGGTCGAGTACATCCTCAGCAGCCTCTACCACACCACCCTGGATAAACTCGCGGGGCGCGAACGCAAACTCTCGGAGTGCGACGAGCCGCCCTGCTGGCCCGATAACCAAGACTGGCCGCTGGTCCGCTCGACGCGCAACGGCTACTTCAAGGCGGTGAATGTCTCGGCGGTCAACGCTCTGCTGTGTCAGCACAAGCTACGCATGACCGTGCTGGCTCACCGAGGCTTTTTTGTCACCAAGGGCTACCCCTTGTTCAAGCTGGACCGTGAAGTCGAGGAGGCTGTGCGCGAGCAACTGCTCGACTGCTTCGGCTTTTTCATCGAGGAGTACGCCAGCTCGCACTACTACTTCGGCTGTAAGCAAATTTCGGAAATCGCGGTAAAAGCCCTGAGCCCCGGAATCAACGACCCAGGCACGGCGATAAAAGCCATCGACATGCTCAGCGTGCTGTTCAGTCAGCGCCTGGTGCTTCCCGACCTGGATATCGCACCGTTGGCTCAAGAGCCACCGCGCTTGTTCTACCGCGAGCTGACTCTGGATCAGATGCTGCAGCAGATCCTCGGGCCGATCCGCGCCTATGGCAGCAATGACGTCAGCGTGCTGGTCTGCCTGCTGCAGGCGTTCAAGAACCTGTTGTATCAAACCACCCGAGCGGATCAACGCAGCGAGCTGATCAGGCACGCCAAGAGCGTACTGGACAGTGCCGACCAGCAGCTGGCCATTCGCCGCGATCGAGAAGAAATCAATGCACTGGTCACGCGAATTAACCGGGTGTCTGGCATGCGAACACCCGCATTAAAACCGATCAATATTCCATAACGCCGAGTACGTCCGCACCAAACCAGTGCACTCGCCAGCTCGGAATAATCCAAACATTTTTAATAACCTAAAATAACCATTTAAAAACAAATACTTAGACCATCTACCTACAATCCCCTGGCGCGATTCATGCTTGCTATCGAGGTCATACTTCCCTAGGGTAGTTCGCCATGTGGTCTTATATTGTCCCGATCAGCTCACTGCTGAGCGGGGTTGCGCTACTCCTGCTCGGCAATGGCCTTCTCAATACCTTACTGACTCTGCGTGGCGTAGCCGAAGGCTATTCCACCGGGATGCTCGGACTGATTATGTCCGGGTACTTCGTCGGATTTCTTCTCGGCACCTGGCTGGCGATTCCGCTGGTGCGTCGCGTTGGGCACATCCGTGCGTTCGCCTTTTGTGCCGCGCTGGCTGCCATCACCGCGCTGCTCCACGTGCTGATCGTCGACCCCTGGGTATGGCTGGGTCTGCGCGTGCTCTATGGCCTGGCACTGGTTAGCCTGTATATGGTGATCGAGAGCTGGCTCAATGCACAGGCGCCTAACGACAAGCGCGGCCAGATTTTCGCCGTCTACATGGCGGTCAACCTCGGCGCCCTGGCGGCCGCACAGCAGTTGCTTGGTTTGGCTCAACCGACGGATTTTATCCTATTCGTCCTGGCGGCCATGCTGATCAGCGCTGCGCTGATGCCCATTACCTTGACCCGACAAGCTCAGCCCAGCTTACCGGAGTCGCTGCACACCAATCTGCGCCAGCTGGTCAACGTGGCGCCCCTGGCACTGGTCGCCGCAGGCCTGTCCGGCCTGGCCCTCGGCGCGTTCTGGGGCATGGCGCCGGTGTATGCCAGCCTGCTGGGGTTCGAGGCGCCGGGCGTCGGTCTGCTGATGAGCAGTGCGATTCTCGGCGGCGCCCTGTTGCAGTGGCCAATCGGCCATTACTCCGACAGCCATGATCGGCGCCTGGTGCTGCTCTGGGTGGTGATACTGGCGGTACTGGTCTCGGTGCTAATGAGCCTGCTGCCAGCGGGTAACCTGCTACTCGGGCTGATCTTCGTCTGGGGTGGCCTGGCCTTCGCCATCTACCCGATTGCCGTCGCACAGCTGATCGACCAGTTGCACAGCGATGAAATTCTCGCCGGTTCCAGCGGTTTGTTGATGGTCAACGGCATCGGTTCGGTGTGTGGCCCGATGGTTGCTGGGATATTGATGCAACAGCTCGGTGCGCAAACGCTGCCGCTGTATTTCGCCGCCGTTCTGGGGCTGCTGGCAGCCTATACTTTCTACCGCTTGCGCCACGTCAGCGACCTGGTCAGCGAGCCTCACGGGCACTTCATGCCAATGCTGCGCACCAGCCATACCGTGCTGGAATTGATGCCCGATGCGCCGCCCCTCGAACACGGCGACAGCCACGAGGAAGCGCCAGCCCCTTCACTGTAGGTGCAGCAGTACGTGCATCTACAGGAGCACAGCGGCGGCCTCCTCGCAGGGAGCTCGCCCACTACTTAGCACGTCGGCCCAGGTCGGCGCGTCCACTTAGCCACTCTTGGACAGGGAGACAGCGCATGCTACTTGCTACCGATCTCGATGGAACCTTTCTCACCGGCGATTCCAAGGATCGCCTCAGCCTCTATCAGGCCATCACCTCGCACCCGGACATCCAGTTGGCCTACGTCACCGGGCGCAGCCTGGAAACGGTTCTGCCGCTGTTGGACGACCCGACTCTGCCGCAGCCGGATTACATCATCGCCGACGTCGGCGCCAGCCTCTATCACGGCGACACCCTGCAACCGATCCAGCCGCTGCAGAACGACATAGATGCGCGCTGGCCGGGCGAATCCCTGGTGGCCTCGGCCCTGATCGATTACCCCGACATGCAGCGCCAGGACGTGCCGCAGGCACGCCGCTGCTCCTACTTCTGCAGCCCCGAGCGCAGCGTCGATCCGGCCCTCAAGGCCATCGCCGAGCAGTTCGACTGCGACCTGCTGTACTCCGCCGAACGCTACCTGGACTTTCTGCCGCGCGGGGTCAACAAAGGCAGCAGCCTGCTGGCGCTGGTCGACTTGCTCGGCCTCGAGCGCGACCAAGTGCTGGTCGCCGGCGACACCCTGAATGACCTGAGCATGCTTACCAGCGGCCTGATGGGTGTCTGCGTGGGTAACTCCGAGGCGGAGCTGCTGGAGCAGACCCGCCAGTGCCCGCAGGTGCTGCACGCCAGCCGCTCTGGCTGCGGCGGTATCCTCCAGGCCATTGCCCACTTCGGCTTCCTCGGTGAACGCGGCATCGCCGCCGAGACGCGCCAGGCCGCGCAACCGGGCAACGCCGATCTGGTCATGGTCTACCACCGCCTGCCCTATGAAGAGCACCGCGTCGACGGCAAATTGCAACGCCGCCGGCCGACTTCGCCGAACGGCATCATCCCCACCCTGCTGAGCTTCTTCGGCGATGGCCGCAAGGGTTCCTGGGTCGCCTGGGCCGTGCATGAAGACGCCGACGAGCCCTTCGACACCCACACCACCGTGGATGCCGAGCGCTACCCGCTGCTCACCGCGGCGCGCGTGGCGTTGACCAAGGAAGAGGTCGATATCTTCTACAAGCGTTTCTCCAAGGAAGCCTTCTGGCCGACGCTGCACACCTTCTGGGAGCGCGCACAATTCCGCGAAGAAGATTGGCAGGTGTTCCTCAAGGTCAACCGCGCCTTCGCCGAGCGCACCGCCCTGGAAGCCGCAGAAGGCGCGACCGTGTGGTTGCATGACTACAACCTGTGGATGGTCCCCGGTTACCTGCGCGAACTGCGCCCGGATGTGCGCATCGCCTTCTTCCACCACACCTACTTCCCCTCGGCAGACGTGTTCAACGTGCTGCCGTGGCGCCGGCAGATCATCGGCAGCCTGCTGCAGTGCGACTACATCGGCTTCCACATCCCGCGTCAGGTGGAAAACTTCGTCGACGCCGCCCGTGGCGTCACCCCGCTGCAAACCGTAAGCCGGCAGAACTGCGCGCCGCGCTTTATCACCTATGGCTGCGCGGTGGGCCTGGAGCGCATGACCACGGCGGTCGACACCGGCAGCCGGGTGGTCAAGCTCGGCGCTCATCCGGTGGGTCTGGATATCGACCGGGTGCGCAACGCCCTGGCCGCCCCGAAGATCCGCGAGATGATGACCCGCCTGCGCGAAGACCTGGCCGGGGTCAAGCTGATCCTCTCGGTCGAACGCCTCGACTACACCAAAGGCATTCTGGAAAAGCTCAACGCTTACGAACGACTGCTGGCGGAAAACCCGGAACTGCTCGGCAAGGTCACCCTGGTCACCGTCTGCGTGCCGGCAGCCAAGGAAATGACCATCTATGACGAGCTGCAGGCGCAGATCGAACAGGCAGTCGGACGTATCAACGGACGCTTCGCGCGGATCGGCTGGACGCCGCTGCAATTCTTCTTCCGCAGCTTGCCGTTCGAGGAAGTCAGCGCCTGGTACGCCATGGCCGACGTGATGTGGATCACCCCACTGCGTGACGGGCTCAATCTGGTGGCCAAGGAATTCGTCGCCGCCCAGGGTTTGCTGGGTGGCCGTGGCGTCTTGGTGCTCTCCGAGTTTGCCGGCGCCGCCGCCGAACTCAAAGGCGCCCTGCTGACCAACCCCCACGACCCGATGGACATGGTGCAAACCTGCTACATGGCCTTGAACCTGCCCAAGGTCGAAGCCGAAGCCCGCTTGCGTGAGCTGTTCGACATCGTCAGCTACAACGACATCCGCCGCTGGGGCGATGAGTTCCTCGCCGGTGTGGCAGAGCCAGAGGTGGAAGAGCCGCTGATCCTGGCGTCCTGAACCAAGCCGCACGGCCTGGCCCCAAGTCTGCTTCGCTTGAGGCCAGTCGCCCGCCTTGACGCACCTGGCTTAAGCGCGCCAGGCATTCCTTCCGCTAGCGATTTTGCCCGGAGCCTGCACAAGCAGGCTGTGGCAAGCAGCCCCGTTCAGCCTTTGACTGGCTCCCGGGGTAGCCGCCTCAGGTAGCCCTGGCTCACTGATCGGTTTCGCAGTTGATCATCCAGGGCACGCCGAAGCGATCGACCAGCATGCCGAAGCGCACGGCCCAGAAGGTTTGCTGCAGTGGCATCTCAACCCTGCCCTGCTCGGCCAGGGCGCTGAAGATGCGCTCGGCCTCTGCAATGCTGTCGACGTTGAGTGAGACGGTGCAACCCTTGATGCCCTCATAGGGGCGTTCCGGGTGGTTGTCGGAGGCCATCAGCACCTGATCGCCGACCACCAGGCGGGCATGCATGATTCTGTCGCGTAAGCCCGCAGGCACATCGCCAGCGGCGGGGGTGTCGCCGAAGGTGAACATCGCCTCGAGGGTGCCGCCCAAGCATTGCGCGTAGAACGTGAAAGCGGCCTCGCATTGGCCGTCGAACGTCAGATAGGCATTGATTTTCATATTGGACTCCCTTGGCTATCAGTGCTTCAGGCCTTGCTGCTGAGTTGTGCGCGAATGGACTCTTCCTGCTCGCGCAACTCGGGGGTGAACTCGGCGCCGAAGTCTTCGGCCTCGAATACCTGGCGTATCTCGATCTCGGATTCGCCCGGCATAGGGTTTGGACAACGTTTCACCCATTCGATTGCCTCTTGCAGTGACTTCACCTGGAATATCCAGAAACCGGCGATCAGCTCCTTGGTTTCACTAAAGGGGCCGTCAGTCACCGTGCGCTGGCTGCCAGAGAACCTCACCCGCGCGCCCTTGGCGCTCGGCTGCAAACCCTCGCCGGCGAGCAGTACGCCGGCCTGCACCAGTTCCTCGTTGTACCGCCCCATCGCCGTGAGCAACTCCTCACTGGGCATCACGCCTGCTTCAGATTCCTGGCTGGCCTTGATCATCACCATAAATCGCATCGTCTTACCTCCTCGTAATGGATAGCGAGCCAGGGCCACTGTCCCCTGACTCTGCTTACTAGTCGAACCGACAACAGCAAAATAGACAGGACGTGGAATTTTTCTAGTTTTTTTGCGGCCGACAAAGCCATCTTCTGCGCGAGCGCTCACCCGCCGAATGCCGAGGAACAGTAAGCTTGTTTCCCGCGGCGCACGGCAGTTCGGGCCGCCAAGGCCCGCTGCGGCAGAAGAACGCGCGCTGGATTGGTAATCGAATAGCGAGCGATAGCCAGCGTCGTCGCCGACCCGAGCGCAGCGCTGCAAGCGACTGCGCTCCCACCAGGCAGCTCTGCAGCGACCAGAATGACGGCAGGAATACCGCCTGCCACTCGCTCACGCCCGAACCAAACTGCTAGCGTGCGACCGCGGCCTTGGCGATGCTGGCCAGCGCCTTTTGCAGGTTCTCGATGGCCGGACACTGGCCGACGCCATGTCGCTGAGCCAAATAGGCCGGATCGTTGTAACCCAGCCAGACCTGACCGGTGTCATCTTCCCAGACCAGCGCCTTGAGCGGCAGATCGATGCCCATGGACTGCGCGCACTGCATCAGCGGCGTGCCACCCTGGGGGTTACCGAAGATCAGCACTTCGGTAGGTCGCAGGGTCTTGCCGATCTTGGCGGCACCGGCAGCATGATCGATGCGTGCAAATACCTTGAGGCCGCGCTGCTTCACGACATTCTCAAGGCGGCTCATGGTGCCGTCAGCGCTGTGCGGACTATTGACCACAATCAAACCATCGGCGGCCACAACGATCGAGGCGAACGTGAAAAACGTCAGGGCGACGAGCGAGCGTATTAGCTTCATGGAGAACTCCTTGCAGAACCGAGCGTTTGGGGGAGGCGCCATAAACGCCCAGGTAGAGGTTCAGGTTGGAAAGCCATCGAAATGCTCGGCACTGACCCCGGGCTCAAGCCACGCCGCTCTTTCCGCCCAGAAAATGTTGGCTTGTGGAGCGATATTCGGTTCATCGTTCAGCGAGCCGGCCGGCACAATCAAGGCTTTGCCGCTCTTGCTGAGAAAGGGCAAACCCGAACCACACTCGGTACAAAACACGGTCGTGAACCCCCTACCCGGATAGTCGAATCGCTTCATGCTCGCCTGGCCCGACAGCCATTCGATATTCTGCGGCGCGGTGAACAGGTTTGCGGCATTCGAGCTGCCGGTGATTTTGCGACACTGACTGCAATGACACAGATAAAACTTCGCAAACTCGTTGTTCAGCGAGAACCTGACTGCCCCGCACAAACACCCACCCTCGATTACTGCCTGCATCCCTCACCCCCTCTGAACTGATGACCCTCGGCAACACCTGAAAGGCTGTCGATAATCGCACCGTAGCAGGCTAGCATTTCTGCTCGGTTTGGGTGGTCAGCGCGAAGGGCACGGCTCCAGCCTATGACTGAAACCGAAAAAGGTATTACACGCGGGCCGGCATAATTGGAATATCCATAGTGCTTCCGGCCCAGGCCTCAACCCGCCCAATGGCGACCGTCACTCAATCCGCGCCGCAGGACAGCCTGGAGATGCTCGCCTCTAGCAACCCGCTGGGCAACACCAACCTCGGCCCGCTATCATCGGAGCCTATGACGCCCTCTTCCCCGATCCGCCAGCCCTGCCCGCCCGGTGCCTGCACCTGCGAGCGTGAGCGCCTGCTGGACACACCCGGAGCCGATCAGCGCATCCTGCGTCTGACCCGCCAGGAGGAAACGCGCCTGCTCGAGCGCCTGGAAAATATTCAGAGCCTGACCGACCTCGAGCACATGCAGCGTCGGATATATGAACAGTTAGGCATCCGCCTGGAAATCGCCCCAAGCCACAACGAAGTGCGCAGCATGCGCGGCATCGCTATCCACATCGACGCACTGCCCGGACTCTGCCGCAAAACCCGCCAGTCGATCCCGACGGCGATTCGCCGCGGCTTGGAGAAGCACCCAGAAATTGCCTACCGCCTGCTGGATGCCCACGACCTGTTTCGCGATGCCTGAGGTCCCTCTGCAAGGTCGACACAGACAGGACTCGGGGCCGCCGGAAGTGGGCGTTCAAGCCATGGATAATTAATCCCTCCCCCTCTTCCTTTTCCTCTTTCAACCATCGCCCACAGCGCCTCTAAGTACTGCTGTCGATCGTCACAATTGAGCAGCACTTGACCGACCGCTTGTCGGCAGAATTGATCAAAAAACGAACAATTCGCTCATTTGGCGTTCTGACCCTCCTAGTGAGTGTTCGAGTGTCCCGCCTCGTTTCCCCTCAACCCCCCCGGAGCAAAACTCTCTTATGTGCATAGCCGCACGGGGGTGTTCTATGTCCAAAAATTGGAGGACGGAAAATGTCCAGTCATTCGTTGCAGAGCGTTGAGCGCATGCCGCCCCACCTCCTCGCCCAGCGCCAGTCGCCTGCGAAACCCTTCTGGCGCAGGCTGATCTCCATCGCCGCACCGGCACCACACAGCTGGCGCGGAGGGATCAAGCTCAAGGGCTACAAGCAGTTATCCAACAGCACGCCGATTGCTCCGCTGCCGGCCGGACACATGCTGCTAGCGATCCCCCTCGAGCGGGGTCGCCGATGCGCCCAGCCCTGCGTGCAGCCGGGGCAATACGTGCGCAAGGGCGAGGTGATCGGCATGGGCGATGGCAACACCCCCTGGGTACATGCCAGCACCTCTGGCACTGTGCAACAGATCGGCCCCGCCTTCGCGGCCGACTCCGCCGAGCCGGTTTTGGCGGTTACCCTGCGCGCCGATGGTCTGGATCAGTGGGTCGAGCGTCCTGCCCTGATGCCACCGCAAACGCCCGAGGCCCTCGTCGAACGGGCCTTGCAGATGGGCATCGTTGGCTTGGGTGGGGCGGGCTTCCCCACGGGCCTCAAGCTGGCCGGTGCCCAGCAGCCCGATCTGTTACTGATCAACGGTGCCGAATGTGAACCCTTCCTGACCTGCGACGACCGCCTCATGCGCGAGCGCGCCGAGGCGCTGATCGAGACCGCCGACTACCTGGCCACCCTGCTGGGCATTTCGCAGACCCGCTTCGGCGTCGAAACCAACAAGCCCGAGGCAATGGCGGCGTTGCGCGATGCAGCCAGCCAGGCACGCACCCAGGTCAAGATTTACCCGCTGCCGACGCGCTACCCGGCCGGCGGCCAACCGCTGATGATCAAGAGCCTGAGCGGCCGCAACCTGGCGCCAGGTGCCCGGCCCGCCGAGATCGGTGTGCTGGCGCTGAATGTCGCGACCCTTTACGCCCTGGGCCGCGCCGTGTTCCACGCCGAGCCACTGATATCGCGCGTGCTGACCCTGACCGGGGGCTGTGAGCAGCCCGGCAACGTCGAGGTGCCGATTGGTTATCCGGTCATCGCACTGCGCGCGGTTGCCGGTGCCTTTCCCGAAGGCCAGCTGACCCAGGTCGGCGGCCCGATGATGGGACAGCCCCTGTCGGACCCCACCGCCGTCATCAGCAAGACCAGTAGCTGCCTGATTTTCGGCGCCGAGCGCTACCTGCCGGCAGCTGAGCCCGCGGCCAGCTGCATCCGTTGTAATCGCTGCGTAGACGTCTGCCCGATGTCGCTAAGACCGCTGGACCTCTACTCCGCAGCCCAAAGCCAGGACCAGGCCAGCCTGCAGGACCTGCGGCTGGACGCCTGCATCGAATGCGGCAGCTGCACCAGCACCTGTCCCAGCAATCTGCCGCTGCGCGATAGCTTTCGCCAGAGCAAGATGGAGATGCGCCGATGAGCCTGGTCCAGCGTCCAACCCCGCACCGTCTGAGAACGCTGATGCTGCTGGTCAGCCTGTGCCTGCTGCCGGGCACCGCCCTGTATGCCTGGCAATTCGGCATCGTGGTCTGGCTGCAGGCCTTCTGGTGCGTGCTCCTGGCCCTGGGCTTCGAAGCCGGTCTGCTGCACCTGCGCGGACGCAATGTACGTGAGGGGCTGAGCGACCTGAGTTGGCTGGTGCTAGGCCTGATTCTGGCTCGGGCACTGCCGCTGATGGTCCCGCTGTGGATGATCGCGCTGGCCAGCTTTGCCGCCATCGTCCTGTGTAAACACGGCAGTGGCGGCCTTGGCCGCAACCGTCTCAACCCCGCCATGGTTGGCCTGGGGATCATCGCCATCTGCTTCTACCAACAGTTGTACCCGGCGCCAGCGAACCAGGCCCCCTGGACCCTCGCCTTGGATGCTAAAGAGGTTCTGCTGCAGCAGTTGCAACTGGCGCCGCGCCTCAGCCTCGATGCCTTCGCCGGCGCCACCCAGCTGGCCCTGGGGCAGTTCACCCCGACCACTCCCAATCTGTCGGGGTTCGGCTATATAGCCGGTGGTTTAATACTGGTTGTCTTGCGGGTGATCCGCATCGAGATTCCCCTGGCGATGCTCGGCAGCACGGCATTGCTGTGCCTGGCAGCCGGCCACACCCTACAGGAAAGCCTGTACAGCCTCAGCCTCGGCGGCCTTCTGTTCACCGCCTTCTTCATCGCTACCGATCCGGTCACCAGTCCCGATACCCGTGCCGGCCGCATTCTGTTTGGCGCTGCCATTGGCGTGCTGACCGAACTGATCCGCGAATTCGGGCTGTACGCCGACGGTCTCTGCTTCGCCGTACTGGCCGCCAACCTGCTGGTGCCGCAGATCGATCGCCTGGTGCAGAGCATGCAACGCCCCTGGTATGACCAACGCGCGGTACTGGCAGGATAAAAAAGGACATTATTGAATAGCTGAATCTCGCAGTGTCTGCCGGATCAAAGGAGTTGGAGTGATTCGAAACAAATCACTCCGATCCCTTTAGTTCCTTACCCCTTTAGTTCCTCAGACAGATAATGTCCTAGGGTCTGTTGCCGTTTCATTCGCGGCCGCGCCGTAGCTTGTTTTTGCTCGAGGCAAGGCACGAGGAGCGCGGTTTGGTTGCTCCAAATGAGCGACGAGAAACGCCGCATCGCGCAAAAACAGGCCCGGCCCTTCGGGTTGCGCGGGAAATGGCCCCCGCTGTTGTTGCAGGACTTGGCAAGGGAATGACCATTACCTGCGTCCTGCGCCTAATCGGGGGCCATTTCTCGCGGCAACGCGGCTCGCAATGAAACGACAACAGACCCTAGCAGGGCACCTATGAGGCCTGTGACTACTGAAAGAAGCACTGCTAGCGTGGATGTCATTTGAATACCGCTAGCGTTTGACATGAGCGGCACACAACGGCGGCATCAGCCTTGACGGAGCGGGAGATTGTGCGCCGCCGTTGTGCGTCCGATCGATGGAAGGGTTAGGCATCCGGCTGGCGATCAAGACGAATGGTTCCGACTTCACCGTGCTCGGTGAAATAGCTGAGCTTTAGATTCGTCGCCAGGTTGCAGTGCAGCGCAGGCAGATCCACGAACGCCGCCCCATTGTGCGTCACCAATTGGTTGTCTGGATCGTGAATTGCGTGCGCGATGTACTGATACTCCAAGCGCAAGACGCCGCCATTGACGACCAGTGCTGCGGAAGAGCTTTGCGACGTTATTCGATCAGTGCGCAAAGTGATGCTCATCGTCCGCCAGCTTTGGTCGACAACAAGCGTTCCGGCGTCTTCCGCCCTGACTGTGCCCGTGGCCTTCTTGACGGTGGCAGTCCACGTGCCATAAATCCTCGGGGTTACTATGCCAAGCAGAAAGCGCGACCAGCCCCAGCGCCATAAGTGCGAAGACGTCCAGTCTGCTAGCCAGATATAGACCAACGCTGTTGATACCGGCACGACAAATAGCCCGGCCAAAGGCGAGAACTCAACAGGAAGCGTAGCGATTACCTCAATGGCCCGCTTGCCTAGAAGCGCTACGGCCGTTCCGAGAAGCGATGCTGCAAGCCCAAGTCTCCAGTACACGGTAACGGATTCGCTCGGCTTATTGAGGTTTGTCACGGTATATCGGTGGTTGGACATGGACGACTAGCCCTCGGTTTGAAGCGGATGCCCAACTATATTAGTAACCCGCAGCGGCTCGGCAATCTTCTTAATACGACTGCTGCGCGATAACCTTCCTTCGGACTGGTAGGCGCAAGCATGGTTATCTCTGCCGGTGGCATAGGCGTCCGCTTCGGCTCGGAAACAGGTGGTCAGTCGCGCAGGACGCTATCGGCTATCCGCTTCACTGACCCGCTACGCTTTCGCGCCGAATCGGTCAGTCTGTGCTATGGCTGTTGGAGGCGCAGACGCGCCGCACAGTGAGCACAGAGTGGAGGATCAGGCCATGCCGCAGGCGGTGCTACTGGATATCAGTGGTGTGTTGTATCAGGACGCCCTGCCTTTGCCGGGCTCGGTTACAGCGGTCCAGGTGCTGCAGAGCAAAGGCTATCCCCTGCGTCTGGTGACCAACACCTCGCGCCTGACCGCCGCCGAGATTCACCGGCAACTCACCGGCATGGGCTATGCCATCGCACCCGAGCAGATCTACAGCGCGCCGAAAGCCATGCGCCGCTACGTACAGGCCCGGGGTTTGCGTCCCTACTGGTTGATCCACCGGAATCTGCAAGAGGAGTTCGCCGACCTGCTCGAGCAAACCGAGCCCAACGCGGTGGTGCTTGGCGATGCCGAGGAGCGTTTCGATTACGCCCACCTGGAACGCGCCTTTCACTTGCTGCTGGCTGGCGCCCCTCTGCTGGCCATGGGCGACAACCGCTACTTCCACAGCCGCGGCGCCCTGCGTCTGGACGCTGGCCCTTTCGTGCGGGCGCTGGAGTATGCCGCCGGGGTTCAGGCCCTGGTCCTCGGCAAGCCCTCGGCGGAGTTCTTCGCCGGCGCCCTGGAGGAACTCGGGGTGGCCGCGAGCGAGGCCTTGATGATTGGCGATGACGTCGAGAGTGATGTGCTGGGCGCCCAGCAAGCCGGGCTGCAGGGCTGCCTGGTGCAGACCGGCAAGTACCGCGCGGGCGACGAAGGCAAAGCACCGGGGGCCTTGCTGGCCAAAGACCTGGCCGAGGCGGTACAGCGTTTTTGCTGAACCCGACGCACCTGGCCCAGCAACCCGTTGCAGCTCACTAGCAGGTCGTCTGATCACTGACTGACGAGTCTGAGACTCAGAAGATTACCTGGGTAAGCGCCGGCCTCTCAGGACTCGGCCAATCGCTGGCGCATCAGCATCAGCAGCAGCGCCACTGCCGAAAACCCGGCCCCGGCATAGAAGGTCACTGCAGCACCGAACTCCTGCCAGAGCCAGCCTGCGATCACGCTGGCCAACAGCAACGCAAGCCCGCTGGCCAGGTTGAAGAGGCCGAAGGCGGTGCCCTTGAGATCGGCGGGTGTGGTGTCCGCCACCAGGGACGCCAGAATGCCCTGGCTGAAGCCCATGTGCAGGCCCCACAAGGCGACACCGAGCAGCACCATCGCGCTGGATTCGGCACGGGCCAGCACCAGGTCGGCCACAATCAACAACAGCAAACCGGCGCCCAGCAAGGTCGTGCGGCTGACACGATCCGACCATTTCCCCACCGGGTAGGCCGAGAGCATGTAGAACGCCGCCATCACCACCATGACCAGCGGCACCCAGGTGGCGGAAAAGCCTAACTGCAGCGCCCGCAGCACCAGAAACGCCTCACTGAAGCGCGCCAGGGTGAAGACCGCACCCACCCCGACCACCCACCAGTAGGCTCGGGAAAACTGCCGTAAAGAACGGGGGTGAATCGGCGAGCGAAACTGCTTGCCGGCCCCATCCTGCTTGGGCTCGCTGACGCCGAACAGCAGCAGGCCGACCGCCAGGGCGGCGGGGATCACCGCGAACCACAACACCCAGGTAATCTCCCCGGCAAACCACAGCATCAACAGGATCGCCAGGATCGGCCCGAGAAAGGCTCCCACCGTGTCCAGCGACTGGCGTAGCCCGAAGCAGGCGCCACGAATTTCCGCCGGCGCCACGTCAGCGACCAGCGCATCGCGCGGCGCCCCGCGAATCCCCTTGCCGATCCGGTCGAGGATTCGCGCGGTGAACACCATGTCGGCCGAGGCCGCCAGGGGGAACAACGGTTTGGTCAAGGCGGCCAGGCCATAGCCAAGCAGCAGCAAGCCTTTGCGCCGGCCGATGAAATCACTGATCGCCCCGGAGAACACCTTGACGATCAACGCGGTCGCCTCGGCCACGCCCTCGATCACCCCTACGGTCAGCACGCTAGCGCCCAGGGTACCCACCAGAAATACTGGCAGCAGGCTGTGCACCAGTTCCGACGACAGGTCCATGCACAAGCTGACCAAGCCCAGCGCCCAAACCGTACGCGGGATGGCGCGGGACGAGGTGGCTGCGAGCACTTGCATATCAATTGCCTCGGTATGGTTACGGCGGCTTTAGGGTATTTGCGTCTGAGTTAAAGGGTAGAACCTGTATGCGCTCAGACGGATAGAGACGCCCCTATTTTCCGCTCTGGCTCACTGGATGGCTGCTGGCGAATCAGCATGCAGCTGCCGCCGCTCAGCCAGGATGGTTTGAGCGCTATCGAGTCGCCAGATTTTTAGCGCAGTGGGGTTCGAGGGTGAAGGTCTTGGAAACATCCACCATACCCAGGTGCTCAAGGGTCCGACGACCAATCAACACCGGGTAATTCATCTTGCCGCGGTTCTTCAGGGAAAATTGCTCGCTGTAGATCTGCTTGCCGATGCAGATATTCATCAGCACCACCGGGCGCCGCTCCTGCCCGCCCGCACCGCGAACCTTCACGCTGCGCTCGACCCGCCGCTCGAACGGAGCGCTGACCACTTTGCCGGTGTTGCTGTCTTTGAGTTCGACATTGAAGCGCACCCACTTTTCCCCGTTTTTCTGAAATCGCTGCAGGTTCTTGGCATCCATGGACGAGGTCAGCGCGCCGGTATCGAGCTTGATCTTGACCGCGATGCTTTCCGGCTGGACCAAGCCCTCTTCGATCCAACCGAATACTTGCGGCGTTTTCGTGGCGGCTGCTGCAGCGAAGGTCGCGGGCATGGCGAAGATCGCCAGCAGCGAGAATGTCCAGGTGGCCAAGCGATTCATCAACTGAGTACCTCAATTCGAGTGAGCGCCGACCATAGCCGAGCCCATGTCAAAAAAGCGTTAGACCGAAATCGTCTGGCGATACCCTATCTGCCCCGCTTTCCCGGCACTGGACATTCGCTGATCCGCAGTAAACCTCGGGCCTCGAGCCGACCCGTAAACACGCTAGGGTCTGTTGCCGTTTCATTGCGGGCCGCGTTGCCGCGAGAAATGGCCCCCGATTAGGCGCAGGACGCAGGTAATGGTCATTCCCTTGCCAAGTCCTGCAACAACAGCGGGGGCCATTTCCCGCGCAACCCGAAGGGCCGGGCCTGTTTTTGCGCGATGCGGCGTCTCTCGTCGCTCATTTGGAACAACCAAACCGCGCTCCTCGTGCCTTGCCTCGCGCAAAAACAGGCTACGGCGCGGCCGCGAATGAAACGGCAACAGACCCAAGGGGGAGCACCGAACTCGGGCCGGACCAATACGCCGGTGACACGCGGACGGCCCCTTAAACACCAACGGCCGCCCGCGTTCGTCGAAGGATTCGTGGCCGAATAGGCCCGGCCTCCCCGCCTTCACCAAAATTTCAGTTGCCCGTCTGTAGCCTGTGCTCGCGAACAAAGCCCAACCGTTACCTGCCCTTGCATGGAGAGCTCGATGGAAGAACTCAACCAATCGCTGTTCCTGCTGCTCAATGCCAACGCCCCCTCGACTGCGTTGATCAGCCTGGCGACATTTCTGGCCGAGTGGCTGATCTATGCGGTGCCGCTGCTACTGGCGGGGCTATGGTTATGGGGCCGTCGTGAACAACGCACCGCTGCATTGGCTGGCGTACTGAGCATTGCCCTGGCATTGGCCTGTAACCAGCTGATCAGCACGCTCTGGCCACATCCGCGGCCCTTTATGCTTGGCTTGGGGCAGACCTTTCTGGCGCATGCAGCGGAAGCCTCTTTTCCCAGCGATCACGCGACCGTACTGTTCAGCCTGGGCTTTGCCTTGCTCGTCAGCGCACTGCGCAAGACCGCCGTCGCGCTTCTGCTGTCGGGGATAGTCGTGGGCTGGGCGCGCGTTTACCTGGGTGTGCACTTTCCCTTCGATATCCTCGGGGCACTGTTGGTGGCATACGCTGCATGCAGGGTTGCAGTGCCCCTGCAGAACAATTCGGTGCTCGGCTCACGTCTGTTGACCGCGCTCGAGTCGCTCTACCGGCTGCTGTTTGCCCTACCGATAGCCAAAGGCTGGGTGCGGGAATAAATCCGCCCGACTCTCCGCCAAATCGCGCAATGGACGATCAATGACCCTGGCTCAGCTGCTCGCCGACTATGGCTACCTCGCGGTATTCGCCGGCTCGCTGCTGGAGGGTGAGAGCACGCTGGTGCTCGCGGGCTTTGCCGGGCATCAGGGCTATCTGTCATTCCCGCTGGTGGTGCTGATCGCCTTATGCGGCGGCGTGCTGGGCGATCAGTTTTTCTTCTTTCTCGGCCGCAGGTATGGCGAGCAACTGATCAGGCGCTTCCCGCGCTGGCAACCCGGCGCTCAGCGAGTCAATCGCATGCTGCTGCAGCATCAAGCAAGCGTGATAGTCAGCGTGCGCTTCATGTATGGCCTGCGCATTGTCGGACCGCTGGCGATTGGCATGAGCGAAGTACCCGCCTGGCGTTTCATCCTGTTCAACCTGATTGGTGCGGCGCTCTGGGCGCCGCTGATCGCCGGAGCCGGCTATCTGTTCGGACAGACGCTGCAATGGCTGTTTGCTGACATCAAGCGCTATGAGGAGGCCGCACTGCTGCTGATCATCGCCACGGCGCTGTTGTTCGGCCTGCTGCGGCACCTGCGTCGTCGGCCTTGAACCCGGGCGCGTCGACAGGCCTTGCAGGGTGCCGCAAACGCCTGCCGCTCAGGGCGCCTTGATACCCCGCGCCGCTTCCGCCAGATAGAACCAGGTCGGCGCATCCAGCTGCAGCGCCGCGCCGGCCAGCGCCTCTTCGATCCGCGACCAGCGCAGGCTGCCGAGAATCGGCAGCGGCTTGCCCGGCAAGCTACGCACCCAGGCCAGGGCAACCTGGTTGGGGGTCGCCTGCACTGCCTCGCCAACCTCGGCCAACGCCTGCTGCAACGCTGGGGGAAACGCACCACCGGCTAACGGCGACCAGGCTTGCACCTGCAAACCATCGGCCTGCATGGCCTGCAACCGGCCATCCCAGGCGGCCTGCTGGGCCAGCAACGACAGCTCGATCTGATTGCAGCGCAGCGGCAGTTCGCGACATAACACCTGCCAGTGCAGCGGCTCGGCGTTGGACAGGCCGATGCCGCCCACCTTGCCGCTCTCAAGCAGCCCTTGCAGCGCGCGCACCACTTCATCGGTGTGCAGTAAGGGACTCGGCCGGTGCAGCAGAAAGCTATCCAGGCGCTCGACAGCCAAACGCGACAGCGAGGCCTCGACCGACTCGGTGAGGTACTGGGCTGCGGTGTTGTAGTGCTTGACCTGCCAGCGCGAGCGATCCTGCGCGGCTGGCACTATGTCGGCCTTGCTGATCAGTTGCAGCTGCTGGCGCAATGCCGGCTGCAAGCGCAAGGCCGCGCCGAATCGCGCCTCGCATTCGCCCAGACCATAGATATTGGCGTGGTCGAAACCGCTCAGGCCCGACTCTACGCAGCGCTCGATAAACCCCAGCAACTGTTGCGGCGTCGCCAGTTGCGGATAATCGAGCAAGCGCATCATGCCGAGCAGCACAGGCTGCTCGATGGGTTTCTGATTCATGCTAAACACCTAAGCCGCGCGCTGCGGCAGGATGATCCCCGACACCGGCCGGAATCGGGCATGGGTCAGGCGAACGCCAGCGCGTGGCGCCGCCCGACCGAGGGCATCAGGCCAGTAGTTCCAGGGCTTCGGCGCTGCACTGCTGAATCCGCGCCCAGTCGCCACTCTTGACCCACTCACTGTCGAACATCCAGGTACCGCCCACGCACATCACATTGGGCTGAGCCATGTAACGCTGCAGGTTGCCGGGATTGACGCCGCCGGTCGGGCAGAAGCGCACGCCATTGAAAGGCCCGCCGAGGGCTTTGAGCGCTGCAGTGCCGCCGCAGACTTCCGCGGGAAACAGCTTGAAGCGCCGGTAGCCCAGGGCATAGCCGAGCATGATGTCCGAGGCGCTGCTAGTGCCCGGCAGCATCGGCACGGCACTCTCCAGGCCGGCTTGCAGCAGTTCGGCCGTGGAGCCTGGGGTGACGATAAACTGCGCACCGGCCTCCTCGGCCGCCGCCAGCATCTGCCGATCCAGCACGGTACCGGCGCCCACGCACAGCTCTGGACGCTCTTCACGCAGGCGGCGAATGGCGGTCAGGCCGTGCACCGAGCGCAAGGTGATTTCCAACACCGTCAAGCCACCGGCCGCCAGGGCGTCGGCCAACGGCAGGATGTCCTCTTCGCGCATGATGGTGATCACCGGCATGATCCGGGCACGAGCACAGAGGCTGTCAATCTGGGCGATTTTATCGGCCATGCGCTGTTGCTGGCTGTTGTCGAGTGTCGTCATAGCATCGGGTCCTTCGGGCCTATGGGCACCAGTAAATCTCAAGAGGGGAACGTAACAAGGCGCGAATCGGCATCTGCGCCACTTCGCCTGCGCCCAGGGCTGCGCTGAGGGTCGCCAGCTTGCTCGGACCCTGAAGGGCCAGCAGTGGCAAACGCGCCGACGCCAACAGCGCCAGGGTCATACTCAGGCGCTGCCGCGGCTCGCTGGGCGCCAGCATCGGCAGGCAGCGCCGTGTGCCGTCGGGCCGCAGTGCCTGGGCCAGATTCGGGCTGTTGGGAAACAGCGATGCGGTATGCCCGTCATCGCCCATGCCCAGCACCAGCACATCGATGGGCGGCAGCTCGGCCAGTGCCTGGTCGGCGGCCAGCGCCGCCTCTTCCATGCTGGCGGCAGGCCGATACAGGCCAAGCAAGCACGCGGCCGCCGCCGGTCCCTGGAGCAAGTGTCGACGCACCAACGCCTCATTGCTGTCGGCATGCTCGACCCCGACGCAGCGCTCGTCCGCCAAGCTGATTACTACCTGCGACCAGGGCAGTTGCTGCTGCGCCAGGCGCTGAAAAAACGCCACCGGACTGCGCCCGCCGGATACCACCAAGGTGGCCGTACCCTGGGTAGCAATCGCCGTGCGCAGCGCCTCGGCCACCGCAGTGGCCAAGGCATCGGCCAGATGCGCCGGATCACTCAGGCTGCGCGCAACCACGCCAAGCGGCAGGTCGAGTTTAGAGATCGCCATACCAGGACCTCCCGTCACGGGTGATCAAGGCGATGGAACCCATCGGCCCCCAGGTGCCGGCGGCATAAGGCTTCGGCGAGTCGCCGAGCTTTTTCCAGCCGGCGATCAGTTGATCGCACCACTGCCAGGCGCACTCGATCTCGTCCTTGCGCACGAACAGGTTCTGATTGCCGCGCATCACTTCCAGCAACAGGCGTTCATAGGCATCGGGAATCCGTGCGCTTTTGTAGGTGTCGGAGAAGCTCAGCTGCAACGGCCCGCTGCGCAGTTGCATGCCTTTATCCAGGCCTTGTTCCTTGGTCATCACCTGCAGGGCGATGCCCTCGTCCGGCTGCAGGCGGATGATCAATTTGTTGCCGATCAACTGGCGCTGCTCGGGCGCGAAGATGTAGTGCGGCGGCGCCTTGAAGTGAATGACGATCTGCGACAGCTTCTCCGGCATGCGTTTGCCGGTGCGCAGGTAGAAGGGCACGCCGGACCAGCGCCAGTTGCAGATGTCCGCACGCAGGGCGACGAAGGTCTCGGTATCGCTCTGGTTGTTGGAGTTTTCTTCCTGCAGATAGCCCGGCACCGACTGGCCGCCACTGCTGCCAGCCACGTACTGGCCACGCACCACCTGACTGGAGAGCTGCGAGGCGGTAATCGGCGACAGCGCCTTGAGCACCTTGACCTTCTCGTCGCGGATGCTGTCGGCGGACAGGTCGCTGGGCGGATCCATGGCGATCAGGCAGAGCAGCTGCAGCAGGTGATTCTGAATCATGTCGCGCAATTGCCCGGCCTGATCGAAATAACCCCAACGGCCCTCGATACCGACCTTCTCCGCCACGGTGATCTCGACGTGGGAGATGTAATTCTGGTTCCACTGGGTTTCGAACAGACTATTGGCGAAACGCAGGGCAATCAGGTTCTGCACCGTCTCCTTGCCCAGGTAGTGGTCGATCCGGTAGATACGGGTTTCCGGGAAGAACTCGGCTACCGCATCGTTCACCGCTCGCGAGGATTCCAGGTCGTGGCCGATGGGCTTTTCCAGCACCACCCGCGTGCGCTCGGTCAGACCTACCCGCGCCAGGTTGGCGCAAATCGGCCCATAAACCGAAGCCGGCGTGGCGAAGTAGGCGATCAGCCGCTCGCTGCTGCCAACCTGCTCGACCAGCTCGGCATAGTCATCGGCCTGGGTAAAGTCCATGGTCAGGTAATGCAAGCGCGCCTGGAAACGCTGCATCACCGCCTCATCGACCTCGCTGCCCGGCACGTAGCGGCGCAGGTGCTCGTCGATGCTGGCCAGGTGCTGCTGCGCCTCGCCGGTCTCGCGTGCCAGGGCCAGAATCTGCGTATCGGCGTGCAACAAACCCGCTCGATCGAGCTGATACAGCGCCGGATAGAGTTTGCGCAGGGCCAGATCGCCCAGCGCGCCGAACAGAGCTAACGTACAAGATTCAACGGTTATCGAAGGCATGATGTGTGTTCTTTTATCAAGTTAAACTAGAAATACCCTGTCACAGGGAATTTATCAAGGCTAAATGTTGTAATAAAAACAACATTTTCACAAAATCCACATTCCAGTGGTCGCCACCTGGGGTCATCAGTACGATAGGCCGGCGGCTTCACCGCCTCACAAGAAGCTGTTTTCAAATTGACTGCACTCGGTGATGCTGCGTTAAAAATGGCTTCGGATGCTCATTTACAGCTCGTAAACTCCGCGTCCTCAGCCTTTTTGCCTTGCCTGACCGTCGTTCGCCGAATTTGAAAACACCTTCTAAGGAACAAAAATGGATCGCGTGCGCAATCTTCTGGAACAGATCCAGAGCCGCCTCGACAGCCTGAACAAGGCCGAACGCAAAGTCGCCGAGGTCATCCTGCAGAACCCGCAGCAAGCCACCCGCCTGAGTATTGCCGCCCTGGCGCAAGCCGCCCTGGTCAGCGAACCGACGGTCAACCGCTTCTGTCGCTCGTTCGGCGTCAACGGTTACCCCGAGCTGAAAATGCAGCTGGCGCAGAGCCTGGCCAGCGGCGCCGCCTATGTCAGCCGCGCGGTGGAAGCCGACGACGGCCCCGAGGCCTACACCCGCAAGATCTTCGGCAGCGCCATTACCTCACTGGACAGCGCCTGCCAGTCGCTCGACCCGCAGATCATCAGCCGCGCCGTCGACCTGCTGATCCAGGCCCGGCAGATCCATTTCTTCGGCCTCGGCGCCTCGGCGCCGGTCGCCCTGGATGCCCAGCACAAGTTCTTCCGCTTCAACTTGGCGGTGACCGCCCACGCCGACGTGCTGATGCAACGCATGCTGGCTTCGGTGGCACACACCGGCGATCTGTTCGTGATCATCTCCTACACCGGACGCACCCGCGAGCTGGTGGAAGTGGCGCGCCTGGCACGGGAAAACGGCGCCTCGGTACTCGGCCTGACCGCCGCCGGCTCGCCGCTGGCCCAGGCCAGCACCCTGAGCCTGGACATCCCACTGCCGGAAGACACCGACATCTACATGCCGATGACCTCGCGGATCATCCAACTCACCGTACTCGACGTGCTCGCCACCGGGGTGACCCTGCGCCGCGGCGTGGACTTCCAGCCACACCTGCGCAAGATCAAGGAAAGCCTCAACGCCAGCCGCTATCCGACTGACGAAGAGCCTATCTAACGCACTGCCGAGGCCTGCCGACGCCGCCAACCGACCTATTGTGATGTATCAGAAATATCCAACAGTTTCGTAGGCTGGGTTAGCGGCGCATGTCCTCGAGGCACAGGCGACACACCTCTCCGAGCGACGCGTAACCCAGCACGGCGTCGCCATTGGCGCCAACAATGCCGGGTTACGCCGCGCCAAATTAGGCTACTTGAACGGTGTGCCGTGCGCGTGCCTAACCCAGCCTACGAGGCAGCGGCAGTCTTTGACCCCATCAATCGCGCAACAGCGACCTGCCATCCATCTCCTGCGGCAGCGGCAGGTCCATCAGCTGCAGCAGGGTCGGGGCGATGTCGCACAGGCGCCCGTCCGCGAGCCTGCCCCCCCCCGCTCGGCCGCTGACCAGGATCAGCGGCACCGGATTAAGGGTATGCGCGGTGTGCGCCTGCCCCGAATCGGCATCGCGCATCTGCTCGACGTTGCCGTGGTCGGCCGTGATCAGGCACTCGCCACTGGTCGCCAGGCTCGCCTCGACCACCTGGGCCAGACACCGATCCAGCACCTCGACCGCCTGCACCGCGGCGGCGAACGAGCCGCTGTGGCCGACCATGTCGCCATTGGCGTAGTTGCACACGATCAGCTCGAAGGCCCGGCTCTGGATCGCCTCGACCAGGCAGTCGGTCAGCTCGGGTGCACTCATCTGCGGCTGCAGGTCGTAGGACGCCACATTGGGCGAGGCGATCAGAATCCGCTCCTCGCCGGCAAACGGCTGCTCGCGACCGCCATTGAAGAAGAAGGTGACGTGGGCATACTTCTCGGTCTCGGCGATGCGCAACTGGGTCTTGCCGAGGCTGGCCAGGTACTCGCCCAGGCTGTTGGCCAGCGACTCCGGCGCAAAGGCACAGGGTCCGTCCAGCTGCTCCGAATAGCGGGTCAACGTAAGCAGGTGCTGCTTGGCAATCAGCTGCGAGCGCGCGAAGGCGTCGAACCCGGGATCGACCAGGGCCTGGCACAACTCACGGGCGCGATCGGGGCGAAAGTTC
>NZ_VIUH01000025.1 GCF_007993865.1 Pseudomonas sp. SJZ079
AGTGAAACGATGCATCGCCGATGGTAGTGTGGGGTTTCCCCATGTGAGAGTAGGTCATCGTCAAGCGCCTAACACCAAACCCCCAATCGGCTTGCGCCGGTTGGGGGTTTGTCTTTGTGCGCGAAAATACTCGCAGAACCTCGGTAGGCAAGGGGCAGGGCGTCGCCGAGCGCCGCGGTTTGCAATGGGCATCGCTGGCCTGCTGCCCTGTACTCCACAGTTCGGTGTGCTGCTCGTCTAGAATAGGCAGATCTTTCAGAGAGACCGTTTATGTGCGATTCGGCCGATCCTCAGCCACCGTCGGAGCTGCCTGTAGAGGAGCTGATCGCCTGCCACGAATGTGATCTGCTGATGCGCAAACCAGACTGCACGGAAGGTGAGCGCGTGGAGTGCCCCCGTTGTGGCTATGAGTTGTATACCTATCGCCATCAGGTAGTGCGTCGTAGCCTGGCGTTGGTGATTGCCGCGTTGTTGCTCTATGTGCCGGCCAATTTCTTACCAATCATGCGGCTCAATCTATTGGGTCAGACCACCGAGGACACGCTGTGGAGCGGGGTGCTCGGCCTATATGACAGCGGTATGCAGGGCGTCGCCGTGGTGGTTTTTCTCTGCAGCATGGCCGTGCCCCTGCTCAAGCTGCTGTGTCAGCTCGCGGTGTTGTTGAGCATTCGCCTGGATTTCGGCCGTGGCTATGGCTTATTGCTCTACCGCATCTATCACCACCTGCGGGACTGGGGCATGCTCGAGGTCTACCTGATGGGTATTCTGGTCGCCATGGTTAAATTGGCCGATCTGGCGGACCTCAGTCTGGGCCTGGGCCTGCTGTGTTTTATTGCGCTACTGCTGACTCAGGTCTGGCTGGAGGTGACCATGTCACCGCATCAGATCTGGGAAGCCTTGTCGGGGGAGGATGAGCATGCGCGCGATTGATGCTGGGTTTATTCTCTGCCACGAATGTCACCAACTGAACCGTCAGGCGGCGAATTCGAGCAAGCAGTACTGTTCGCGTTGCGGCGGGCTTCTGCAGGCACGTCGACCGAACAGTCTGGCGCGTACCTGGGCGTTGCTGCTGACTGCGGCGATTTTGTATATCCCGGCCAACCTGCTGCCGATCATGACCGTCAACTCGCTGGGCAAGGGACAATCGGACACCATCATGTCCGGAGTGGTGGAGTTGATGAACCATGGCATGCTGCCGATTGCGGCTGTGGTATTCATCGCCAGTATCCTGGTGCCGACCTTCAAGCTGGTTGGCATTGCGTTGCTGCTCTATTCGGTACAGCGACATCAGCCCATGTCGGCGCAGCAGCGGATTTTGATGTATCGCTTTATCGAGTGGATCGGTCGCTGGTCAATGTTGGACATCTTCGTCATCGCCATTCTGGTGACGGTGGTCAATTTTGGCGCCCTGGCAAGCATCGAGCCGGGTATGGGCGCCGTCGCCTTCGCCAGTGTGGTGATTCTGACCATGCTGGCTGCTTTAACCTTTGACCCTCGTTTGATTTGGGATAACACGGAGTCGGAAGACGACCATGAGTGATCTGCCTCTGGCAAAAAAACGCCCGGCGTCCAACTGGTCGGCCATATGGGTCCTGCCCCTGATCGCCTTGTTGATAGGTGGTTGGCTGGGCTGGCGCGCCTATAGCCAGGCTGGGATCGAGATTCAGGTGATTTTCGAGAGTGGGGAAGGCATTCAGGCCGGTAAAACCGAGGTGATTTACAAGGGGATGTCGATCGGCAAGGTCAAGCGATTGGCTCTGGACCGCAGTGAGAGTCAACGTGGGGTGATCGCGACCCTGGAAATGAGTAACGATGTCGAATCGCATCTGCGTGCCGAAACCCGATTCTGGCTGGTCAAGCCGAGTGTGACCTTGGCCGGGATTACCGGACTGGAGGCATTGGTCTCGGGTAACTATATCGCCGTCAGCCCGGGTGAAGGTGAGCCGACCTACAAGTTCAAGGCGCTACCCGAGGCGCCGCCGTTGTCGGATGACCGGCCAGGCCTGCACCTGACGTTGAAGGCCGAGCGCTTGGGTTCACTGAACCGCGACAGCCCGGTGTTCTACAAGCAGATCCAAGTTGGCCGGGTGAAGAGCTACGCGCTGGGCGATGACCAGAGTACGGTCGAGGTCAAGGTGTATGTCGAGCCGGCCTATGCCAGTTTGGTGCGTAAACATACGCGTTTCTGGAATGTTAGCGGGATCACTATCGATGCCGACTTATCGGGCATCAAGCTACGCAGTGAGTCGCTGGCCAGCATCGTGGCGGGTGGTATTGCCTTTGCCACGCCGGAATACCGTAAGGACAGCCCAGCGACCGATCCAAGCAAACCGTTTCGTCTATATGAAGACTTCGAGGCGGCGCAGTCTGGAATCAAAGTGCTGGTCAATCTGACCGATTTTGCCGGGCTTAAGGCCGGACGCTCTGACGTGTTGTACAACGGTATCAAGGCTGGCAGCGTAAAGACCTTGACGGTCAACGAGGACCTGGCCAGTGCCACGGCCGAGCTGACACTGGACCCGCGCGTCGAAGACTATCTGGTCGAAGGGACCGAGTTCTGGACGGTGAAGCCCTCGATTTCCCTGTCCGGAATCTCGGGTTTGGAGGCGCTGGTCTCGGGCAACTACATCGCTGTGCGTCCGGGCAAGAAGGGTGGCAAGGTCAAACGTGTGTTCGAGGGCCGCGCGAAGGCGCCACCGATGGATTTGAGTGCACCTGGGCTGCACCTGGAGTTGTTCAGCGATAGTCTGGGTTCGTTGGAGGTGGGCAGCCCTGTGCTGTTTCACCAGCTCAAGGTCGGTTCGCTGCAGAGCGTTCAGCTGGCAAGCGATAATCAGAGAATGGTATTTGCGGCGTACATCGAGCCGGAGTATGCGCATTTGGTCAATAGCAGCACGCGCTTTTGGAATGCCAGCGGCATCACGCTTAAGGGCGGCTTGTCCGGTGTCGAGGTGAAGAGCGAGTCGCTGCAAACCTTGCTGGCGGGTGGCGTGGCCTTCGAAACGCCGGACTCAAAGGCGGCGAAGATGCCCAAGAAACTGCTGCAGTTTAACGTGCATGAGAGTCGCGAGACCGCCTTGCAAGGTGGCCAGGCTATCACTATTCGGCTGGATCGGGCTGATGGACTGAGCCCTGGCACCGCCATTCGCTACAAGGGTTTGGAGGTCGGCAAGGTCGAACGTATCGAGTTGACCGAGGACCTGCAGGCGCTGCTGCTGCATGCGCGCATCACCCAAGCCAGTCAGCAGATCGCTCGGTCCGGCACGCAGTTCTGGGTGGTCAAGCCCGAGTTGAGTCTGACCCGGGTGGATAATCTCGAGACCTTGGTCAGTGGTCAGTATCTGGAAGTGTTACCGGCGGACAAGCTGAGCGCTAAACAGACCGAGTTCATCGCTTTGGCGCAACCGCCGAACAAGGCCGCGCCTTCTCCCGGGTTGCGCCTGGTGCTCAGTGCGGCGCAACGCAGCTCGTTGAAAGCCGGGGTGCCGGTGACCTATCGCGAGGTTCCGGTCGGCAAGGTCACGGGCTATGAGCTCGGGCCAACGGCGGATCGGGTGCTGATCCATATCCTGATCGAACCGCGCTATATGGCTTTAGTGCACACCGGCAGCCGTTTTTGGAACACTTCTGGAGTCGGCGTCGATGCCGGTTTGTTCAAGGGTGTGCAGGTGCGCGCCGAGTCCTTGGAAACCATTATCGAAGGCGGGGTGGCGTTCGCGACGCCAGAACAGGAGGACATGGGCATGCAGGCCAAGCCTGGACAGACCTTTGCGCTGTTTGAGGATCCCCAGGAAGCCTGGTTGCGCTGGGCGCCGAAAATCGCCTTGCCGTAGTCAAGACGCACACAGACCAAGGGCCGCATATGCGGCCCTTGGTCTGTGTGGCGCGAGAGTCACGCCGGTTCGGTTGCCGTGAGTGTTGTGCCCAGTGCTTCGACTTGGGCGGGCTCGCGACGCTGGATGAACTTCCAGTCGGCTTCGTCGATGTAGATGCCGTCAGGGCCGCTGCCACCTTCCAGGTCGATCGCCACATGTGCGGAAACCTGCGGTTTGACTGAGGCCAGAATCGGCACGAAACCGAGTTGCAAACTGGTTTCGATCAGTGCCTGCTGGTTGCGCTCGTCGATGTCTGCCGCTTCGTCGAGGTAGTAGGGCAGGCGTACGCGTCCGGCCTGCTCACGATCCATCAGGTGCAGCAGCAGGTACATGTTGGTCAGCGCCTTGATGGTCATGGTCGTACCATTACTGGCCGCACCGTCGATGTCGGTGTGGATCACCGGGGCGCCGCCGACCTTGGTGATCTCGAAGGCCAGCTCGAACAGGTCCTTGAGCCCCAGCTGGTTATGGTTGGCCGCCACCAGCCGTGCCAGGTACTCCTTGGCCTCTTCGTTCTTCACGTCCTGATCGCCGCTCTGCTGCAAGTCGAACACCGAGAAGGTCTCACCTTCCTCGTACTGACCGGCGCTGTGGATGATCTGATCGATATGCTTGAGCGCCTCCTTGTTCGGTGCGAGAACGATGCGGAAGCTTTCCAGGTTGGACACCTGGCGCTTGTTGATCTCGCGGTTGAACAGCGCCAACTGGTGTTCCAGGTTGTCGTAGTCGCTGCGGATATTGCGCAGGGTGCGAGCGATGTCGGTGACCGCCGCGCGACGTGCCTTGGCCAGGGTGATGGCCTCGTCCTGGCGATGCGCATAGGCGTTGACCAGCAGGTGCAGGCGGCGCTCGACGTCGTCCTCGCTGTCGAACTTGGCCACGCCCTTGAGGCGTACCTGGGCATACAGCGCCTCGATCTGCCCGTCGATGCGCTGCAAGCTCTGCCAGGCATCCTGATAGTCATTGAGCAGCGGTAACAGGTTGTCCAGCGAGTCATCCACCGGGTCGGTGAAGGGGGTGCCGAACGGCAGATTGGCCGGCAAGAGTTGGCGGCGGCGCAGGGCGTCTTCCAATGTCCGTTGCTTGGCTTCCAGGTCGGCCAGTTGGCGGCCGACCAGTTGCAGCTTGGCAGAGAGTTGCTGGACCCGTTCGGTAAAGGCATCACTGGCGCGTGTCAGTTCGTCCTGGGTGGCCTCCAGTTGCGCCAGTCGCTCCAGTTTGTCGGCCTCCTCAGCGGAGAGCGTTTGGCTGCGGCGGAAGTCCTCCAGGGCCTTCTGCGCATCCAGCACGGCCTGGTACAGCTGTTCGGTCTGCGCCTTGCTCGCGGCCCGGTCGGCCGCCACTGTCTGCTGGGTCTTCAGTTGCTTGTATTCGCGCTCCAGGCGATCTTTCTGATCGCGCAGGGCGGCGCGATCGGCCAGGGCCTGCAGGGCGGGTGGTTCGATGTGCGCGAGGTCGATGGACAGGCCGGGGACTTCGAAACGCTCGCCCTTGAAACCATCCAGCACGACTTCCAGGGAGCGGACCCAGGCGTCGCCGTCGTCCAGGGCGATGCCCTTCTCGCCCAGCGGCAGGCTGAATAGTTGAGCATTGAACAGGCGCATCAGGCGGTCGACATCTTGTTGCGAGAATTCCTCGCGCAGCCTGGCGTAGCTGTTGTTGTCGGCATGTTCGAGTTGCTGCTTGATCGACTTCAGGCGTTTCTCCAGGTCGTGCAGGCGCTCGTCGAGATCCTCGCTGGAGAACTGCCGCGATTGCGCCAGGGCGCCAGCCAGCTCGTCATGGGCGTCCTTGGCGGCCAGCAGCTGGGCTTCCAACACCTGGGCATTCTCGACCAGGGCGAAGCGGTTCTTCAGCACCGCCAGTTCGCCCAGCCAGCGTTGAACCTCGCTGATCTCGCGCTCCAGGCGCATCAGCTCCTGGGTGCCGCCGCGTTGTTCCTGCTGCAGGCCATCCTGCTCGCCGCGGTAGTGCTCGGCCTGGATCACCAGCTCTTCACGGCGTGCGCCGGCATAGTCCTGCCAGGTGCCGAGCAAGGAGTCGAGCAGTGGCGAGAGGCGGTGCAGCTTGCCACGCAGATGCTCGCGCTGGGCCACACCGGCGGACAGCGCTTCGATCAGCGGCCCGGCGCCGACCAGGGCCTGATAATCCTGCTCCATGCGCCGCACGTCGCGGAAGGCTTCTTCGGTGGCGGCGATGTAGTCGACGCTGCCGGAGCGCAGGCTGTGTTCGAAGGCGTCGAGGAACAGCTGCTTGAGCTTGGCCGCGGTGATTTCGCGCATGTGCAGCAGGTTGATGAACAGCGCGCGGAAGGTCTTCAGGCTCTGTTCGCTGGTCGAGCGCAGCGGAATCAGGGTCAGGTCGAGTGGCACCGAGGTGTGCCCGCCCACCAGCAGGCGGCGCAGTTCTTCGGGTTTCAGTTCGTAGGCCTTGATGCCTTCGCGCTCGAGGTTGTTGAACAGCTCGCGCTGGCGCAGGCAGGTGCCGTTCTTCTGGTAGTGGGCCAGCTCCAGCTCGCCGGCGTAGGCGAAGAACTGGTGACCGAAGCCGCCACCCGGACCGCGCCCGGCCACGCCGATCACATGGGGACCGTGGGGCAGGGCGACTTCCACCAGGATGTAGCTGGTATCCGAGGCGAAGTAGAACTTGCGCGACTGCTCCAGGCTGTACTTGCCGAAACTCATGTCCGACATGCGCGCCAGAATCGGGAACTGCAGGGCGTTGATCGAGGCGCTCTTGCCCAGGTTGTTGGCGCCGTAGACCGACAGCGGGTGTTCCAGGGGGAACAGGCCGAGGCTGTAGCCGGCGGTATTCAGCAGGGCGAAGCGGCGGATGCCGTAGCGTTCCTGGCTCATGCTTCGATCTCCTGTTGCGTGCGTTCTTCGGCCATGGCGCGGGCCAGGGCGTCTTCTTCGGAAAGCTCGGGGGCGGAAAGCTCAGGCTCATCCAGCGCCAGGCTGATGATCTCCTCCTCGGGCTCGTCGTCGATCAGCTCTGGGGTGGGCAGCGGCAGGTCACTGTGCAGCGTGGCGGCCAGGTCGCGATCCTGCTGCACGGACAGGCAGACGTCGAGGAAGCGATGCATCGGCGCGAGAAAGCGGTAAATGCCGTTGTCTTCGCTGGCGAAGCCCAGTTGACCGAGGCGACGCATGACTTTCTCTTCCAGCTCGTCCTGGGTGGTCACTTCGGCCTGGACGAACAGGTCGCGGTATTTCTCCAGCAGCGCCGGCAGTTCGTCGCGACCGATACTGCCGCCATCGAGCACGGCCAGCGGATCACGGCCCTGGTCGGCGAGGTGTTCGACCAGGATGAAGGTGAACAGCGCCAGGCGTTGGGCGGTCTTGTTGACCTGTGCGCCCATCTGCTCGGGGACGAAGTAATAGAAGCCGCGCGGGTCGCAGACCAGCTCGAAGCCGAGCGCCTTGAACAGTGCGCGGTACTGATCCTGCTGGTTGGACAGCTGGGCATAGAGTTCGGGGTCGCGGCGGCTGACGTGATAGCCCTTGAACAGCTCGCGGAAAATCGGCGCCAGCTGGCTCAGTTCGGAGAGGTCGAGGTTCATACAGGGTTCTTCTCGGCTTTATCGGGGGCCGTGAGGCTTTTGATCAGGGCGAATGAGTTCAGGCTGAGCTGATGCTCGACGGTCAGGTAGTCGCGGCGCTGCAGGCGTTCACGCTGGAAGCGCGCGTCGCGCGACAGGCGCGAGAACCAGTAGAGCAGTTCATCGGTAGCGCCTTCCGGCTCCTGCTCCAGCAGCCAGAGCATCAGGTCCGGCAGCGGCAGGGCCTGTTGGCAGCGCTCGAGCATTTCGCGGGCGGTGCGCGGCGCACGCGGCGCTTGACCCTTGCGCGTGGCGCTGGCCTTGGGGAACTGCGCCGGCTTCGGCTGGAAGCGCGCCAGGGCATAGACGTAGGCCTCGACTTGCGAGGCGCTGCCGAGGAAGGTGCTCTGCGGCCGGCTGAACAAGGGCAGCGCCGCCTGTGGCACGGCGTCCAGGCCTTTGCGGCGGATGGCGGCCAGGGCCAGCGCCGCGCCGCGGGTCACTGCGTTGTGCCGGCGGGCTTCCTCGCGCAACGGCAGCAGCAGTTCGCGGGCGCGGCGCAGGGTCAGCTGGGCGGTGGTCTGCATTTCCAGGATGCGTGCATGGGTGCGCAGCAGCAGATCGTCATCGACCAGCTGACCGAGGCGCTGCTGTTCGCCGAGCAGGCGCAACAGCACGTGTTCGACGCGGTACACGCCCTGCTCGAAGGCGCCATCGGCGGCGACCAGTTGGATCATCGGCTCGACATATTCGTCCCAGGTGGCCAGCACCTCGGCGTAGCGCTGACGCAGGGGAATCTGCCGATCACTGGTCTTGGCCCGTTCGGCCACCGCGACCAGCGCCTGTTCGTCGTTGGCCAGTTTCTTCAACACGTCGCGCACGCGCATATCGAGCAGGCGCAGCTGACGCGCCAGGTCACTGGCGTCGCGCACCTCGAAGGCATCCTGGATGTAACCGGCCAGGCGTTCGAGGTGGCGCAGGTACGCCTCGATCTCCAGGCACAGGCCCAGGCGGTGCTCGCGCCGCAGGTAGGCGAGGAAGTCATGGATCTGCGCATTCAGCTCAAAGCGGTTGGGGCTCTTGGCCACCGGCACCAGAATATCCAGGCGGATCCACTGGTCGAGCAGGGCGGTAATGTCCACCGGCGTGCTGTCCGGCAGCTGCGCGGCGAGCTGATTGCGCAACTCGACCAGGCTCAGGGTGCCGTTATCGAAGCGCTCGCAGAGCGGCTCGAGCAAGGTCCAGTGTTCGGCAAGGGCGCGCAGTACGCGCTTGGGGTCGATCATTGAGAGGCCGATCGCTTAATCAAGAAAAACGCGGATTGTACTGCATGGGGCTGCAAAGGCTTGAGTGTCAGTCATCTGTTCTGGTTTCCCTGGCGATTGGCAGAAGGCGAGCGGCAGAACGTCCATATCAGCATCCGCCGCAGCCTGAGTGCGGCAGGTTCAAGCGCAGGTCATGCCCCTGTAACCCCGTTCACTCATCCTGTCATCGGCCAGGTTGCGGCGGCCGACTATCGGTGAGTTGCATCAATGCGTTGCCAACGGTCGCGGAATCGACGAAATATTCCCGTTGCCCTTTCGATATGCGTCAGTTGTCTGCACAATTCGCCTCCACTTTTTGGGGAGGGGTCAGTACAGCTGATTTCCTGCCGGCCGACCTTGCATAGGTACACAGATGATCAAGACGCCTTACTACCTCATCGACAAGCAAAAGCTGCTGGGTAATCTGGAAAAGATTGCCTATGTCCGCGAACAGTCCGGTGCCAAGGCGTTGCTGGCCCTCAAGTGTTTCGCCACCTGGTCGGTATTCGACCTGATGCAGCAGTACATGGACGGCACCACCTCGTCCTCGCTGTACGAGCTCAAGCTCGGCCGGCAGAAGTTTGCCGGCGAGACCCATGCCTACAGCGTGGCCTGGGCCGACGATGAAATCGACGAGATGCTGGCCAACTGCGACAAGATCATCTTCAACTCCATCGGCCAACTCGAGCGCTTCGCCGAGGCTTCCGCCGGCAAGGTGCGCGGTCTGCGCGTCAACCCGCAGGTGAGCAGCTCCGATTACCTGCTGGCCGACCCGGCGCGCCCGTTCAGTCGCCTGGGCGAGTGGGACCCGGAAAAGATCGCCACGGTGATGGATAAGATTTCCGGCTTCATGTTCCACAACAACTGCGAGAACGGCAGCTTCGAGCTGTTCGACCAGATGCTGACGACTATCGAAGAGCGCTTCGGCCATCTGCTGCATCAAGTACAGTGGGTCAGCCTGGGTGGCGGCATCCACTTCACCGGCGAAGGCTATCCGCTGGATCAGTTCTGCGCGCGGCTCAAAGCCTTCGCCGAACGCTTCGGCGTGCAGGTCTACCTGGAGCCGGGTGAGGCGGCTATCACCCTGAGTTCCTCGTTGGAAGTCACGGTGCTCGACACGCTGTTCAATGGCAAGAATCTGGCCGTGGTCGACAGCTCCATCGAGGCGCACATGCTCGATCTGCTGATCTACCGGCTCGACGCCAAGATGGCCCCCTGCGACGGCGAGCACAGCTATATGGTGTGCGGTAAGTCCTGTCTGGCCGGGGATATCTTTGGCGAGTACCAGTTCGATCGTCCGCTGACCATCGGCGATCGGTTGTCGTTCATCGACGCGGCAGGCTACACCATGGTCAAGAAAAACTGGTTCAACGGCCTGAAAATGCCGGCCATTGCAGTGCGACAACTCGACGGTAGCGTCGAGCTGGTTCGTGAATTTGGGTTTGACGATTACCTGTCCAGCCTTTCCTGAGGGCAGGTAGCGAAGGAGATACAGATAAATTGAAGAAGAATGTTCTGATCATTGGTGCAGGAGGTGTCGCCAAGGTGGTGGCCCACAAGTGCGCGCAGCACAACGACGAACTCGGTCGTATTGCCATCGCGTCGCGCAACATCTCCAAATGCCAGGCCATCATCGACAGCGTTCAGGCCAAAGGCAGCCTCAAGCAGCCGGCCGAGATCAAGGCCTATGCCCTGAATGCGCTGGACATAGAAGCAACCAAGGCACTGATCCGCGAAACCGAATCGCAGATTGTCATCAATGTGGGTTCGTCCTTCCTCAATATGTCGGTGCTGCGCGCCTGCATGGATACCGGCGCGGCCTACCTCGACACCGCCATTCATGAAGAGCCGGGCAAGGTCTGCGAAACGCCACCTTGGTACGGTAACTATGAGTGGAAAAACCTGGCCGAATGCCAGGAAAAAGGCGTGACCGCCATCCTCGGTGTCGGTTTCGATCCGGGTGTGGTCAATGCCTATGCCGCATTGGCGCAACAGCAGTACTTCGACAGCATCGAGTCGATCGACATCCTCGACGTCAACGCCGGCTCTCACGGCAAGTACTTCGCTACCAATTTCGATCCGGAAATCAATTTCCGTGAATTCACCGGCCAAGTCTGGAGCTGGCAGAACAGCCAGTGGACCAGCAACAGCATGTTTGAAGTCAAACGTACCGATGACCTGCCGGTAGTCGGTGAGCAGAGTCTGTACCTGACCGGGCATGACGAAGTGCATTCCCTGTCCAAACACCTGAACGTGCCCAATGTGCGTTTCTGGATGAGTTTCGGTGAGCACTACATCAACGTCTTCACCGTGCTGAACAGCCTCGGCCTGCTCTCCGAGCAACCGGTGAAAACCGCCGAAGGCCTCGAAGTGGTGCCGTTGAAAGTGGTCAAGGCCGTACTGCCGGACCCGGCCTCTCTGGCCCCGGGCTACAGCGGCAAGACCTGTATCGGTGATCTGGTCAAAGGCAGCAAGGACGGCAAGCCGGCCGAGGTGTTCATCTACAACGTCGCCGACCACAAGGACGCCTATGTCGAGACCGACAGCCAGGGCATTTCCTACACCGCCGGCGTGCCGCCAGTCGCGGCTGCGCTGCTGGTCGCGCGTGGCGACTGGGACGTGGCACGCATGGCCAACGTTGAGGAATTGCCGGCAGCGCCGTTCCTCAAGCTGCTCGATGTGATGGGCCTGCCGACCCGGATCAAGGACGCCAACGGCGACCGCCCCTGGGATCAGGCCCTCTGATCGGCTAAGCGTCGGCGATACGGCGTTAAAAACAGGCGGGAAATGCTCATTTACAGCAGTAAACTCCGCTTTCCCGCCTGTTTTTGCCTTGTCTCGCTCTAGCTTGCTCGATCAGCCCAACGCCCGCCATTTTGGCGGGCGTTTTGCTTTCTGCAGTAAGGTGGAGAACCGCTCAGCGTTCTCCACCGCACATTCGCCACAGTCTGCGCGGGCGGACATAAAAAGCGACATCCAGCCTACGGGCTGATTCGCCTGCTGCTTGCTCCTTCCCGCCCGCGGCATTTCACGCGACAATCGACGCTTATCGACATGCGCCCCAACGTCGGGTGCGTGCTACGGCGACTCCGTGAGGACATCAGCATGAGCAGCAACGACCGCGTCATTATTTTCGATACCACCCTGCGCGACGGCGAACAGAGCCCCGGCGCGTCCATGACCGGTGAAGAGAAGCTGCGCATCGCCAAGGCCCTAGAGCGCTTGCGCGTCGATGTGATCGAGGCCGGTTTCGCCATCGCCAGCCCAGGCGACTTCGCCGCGGTCAAGGCGATTGCCGACAGCATCAAGGACAGCACCGTGTGCAGCCTGTCGCGCGCCCTGGATGCCGACATCGACCGCGCCGCCGAGGCGCTGGCCGGCGCCAACTCCGGGCGTATCCACACCTTTATCGCCACCAGCCCGATCCACATGCAGTACAAGCTGCGCATGCAGCCCGATCAGGTGGTCGAGCAGGCGGTGCATGCGGTCAAGCGCGCGCGTAACCTGTGCAGCGACGTCGAGTTCTCCTGCGAGGACGCCGGTCGCTCGGAGCTCGATTTTCTCTGCCGCATCATCGAGGCGGCCATCGACGCCGGTGCGCGCACCATCAATATTCCCGACACCGTCGGCTACGCGATTCCGCACCAGTACGCCGAGACCATCCGCCAACTGCTCAATCGCGTGCCCAATGCCGACAAGGCGGTGTTTTCCGTGCACTGCCATAACGACCTGGGTCTGGCCGTCGCCAACTCGCTGGCCGCCGTAGTAGCGGGGGCGCGGCAGGTCGAGTGCACCATCAATGGCCTCGGCGAGCGTGCCGGCAACGCGGCGCTGGAAGAGATCGTTATGGCGATCAAGACCCGCGAAGACCTGCTCGGCGTGCATACGCGCATCGACACCCCGCATATCCTCAGCACTTCGCGCCTGGTCTCCGGCATCACCGGTTTTCCGGTGCAGCCGAACAAGGCCATCGTCGGTGCCAACGCCTTCGCCCACGAATCGGGCATCCATCAGGACGGCGTGCTCAAGCACCGCGAAACCTACGAGATCATGTCCGCCGAGTCGGTCGGCTGGAATGCCAACAAGATGGTGATGGGTAAGCATTCCGGGCGCGCCGCCTTCCGTTCGAAGCTGGATGAATTGGGCATCGTGCTGGCCGGCGAGAGTGAATTGAACGCCGCCTTCGCGCGCTTCAAGGACTTGGCCGACAAGAAACACGAGATTTTCGACGAAGACCTGCAGGCACTGGTTTCCGACACCCTGGCCGAAGAGACGCCCGAACACTTCAAGCTGGTGACCCTGGAGGTGGCCAGCAAGACCGGTGAAGTGCCCCAGGCCAAGGTGGTGGTCAGCGTCGACGGCCGCGAGCAGAGCGGTGATGCCCAAGGGTCCGGCCCGGTGGATGCGACCTTCAAGGCGATCGAGTCGATTGCCTGCTCAGCGGCCACCTTGCAGCTGTACTCGGTCAACGCCATCACTCAGGGCACCGACTCCCAGGGCGAGGTGACAGTGCGCTTGGAGAAGGGCGGGCGCATCGTCAACGGTAACGGCGCCGATACCGACATTCTGGTGGCCTCGGCCAAGGCCTATATCAATGCACTGAACCTGATGCAGGCCGGGCAGAAGGCCCATCCACAAGTGGCTGACGTTTGATTGCAGAACTGCGCCGGCGTGCCTATCTGAGCGCCATGCAGGTGGCCAGCTGGCTGCCGCGCGTGGACTTGCCGTTTGCCGCCCCCTCGCGCCCGGAGCTGCTTCAGCCGTTGCCGGAGGCGGTAGCCGAGGAAGCAGAAGCGGATGCTCCAGCTGCGCGGGTGAGTGCCGCACCGGCTCAGGCCGAACCGCTCAGCAAGCCGGCGAGTGAACGAGCGAAGATCGAGGTGCCACGACCCAGCGCCGCCACCCGCGACGCCAACGCCGTCGCAGACGAGGCGGAAGCGGCCGCGCCCGTGGTCAAAGCGGTCGTCACGCCACCGCCACGCTTCGCCCTGCAGTTACTGCGCGCGGGTGCTTGCGCGGTGCTGGTCGAGTTGCCCACGGGCGAACCCTTCCAGAGCCGCGACCCGTCCTACCTGCTGCTCAAGGATTTGCTGCGGGCCGCCGGCCTGCCGGACAGTCCGCAGTTGATCGGCGAACCGGTGCACTGGCCATTGCTGGTACGCGGCAGCATGGATCAGGGCCCGTCAGCCGCCCTGGAATTTATCCAGAGCTTCGTCGGCGCCCGTCTGGAGGAGCAGGAACCCTGCACCTGTCTGTGGCTGGTCGGTTTGCCGGCTATTCGTTTTGCCGGCGACGCCGATGCCTCGCTCTACAACCGCGAGTTGCAGATCGAGGGGTTGGGCGCGGCCTGGGCACTGCCAGGGCTGGAGTTATTGATGGACGAACCAGAGCGCAAGGCCGAGCTGTGGCAGGCCATGCGCCGGGTACGCCAACGTTGGATGAGTCAGCCGCAATGAGTGATGCTATTTCCTTCCGCCCGATGACCGAGGCGGATATCGAGACCGTGCTGAAAATCGAATATGCCGCGTTCAGCCATCCGTGGACGCGCGGTACCTTTCTCGACAGCATCAAGTCCTACGAGTGCTGGCTGATGTTCGAGGGCAGCCAACAGGTCGGCCACGGCGTGATCAACGTGATCATCGACGAAGCGCACCTGCTGAATATCACCGTCAAGCCGGAGAGCCAGGGCCGTGGCCTGGGCTTGCGCCTGCTGGAGTATTTGATGCAGCGCGCCATGCAGCTCAAGGCCGGCGAGTGCTTCCTCGAGGTGCGGGCCAGCAACCAGTCGGCCTACCGCCTGTATGAACGCTACGGCTTCAATGAAATCGGTCGTCGGCGGGATTACTACCCCGCGGTCGGTGGCCGCGAGGATGCGCTGGTCATGGCCTGCACCCTGCTCGACTGATGGCGTTAGGCCCCGCCGCCGGGCTTTTCGCGCGCGGTCTTGCGCGGCTTCGACTGAGCGGGCTCGGTCGGCTCCAGCTCTTCGTCGAGGTTGTCAGCGTCCTCGTCCAGGTCATAGTCCACCGACAGACCTCCGCCTGCTTCGAGCGGCGAGCGCGCGCCATCCTCGTGGATCAAATCTTCGAGGTCGACGTCATCCTTGTCGGGGCCATGGCCCGGAGGGGCATCGTCGCTCAAGCCGGCTTCGCGGCGCTGGCTGTGCTCGAATTCTTCGATCAGCTCCTCATCGGGCTCCGTGGCATCCGCAAAGCCCTCCAGTGCGTCTAGCGGGTCGAGATCGAGGTCTTCGTGCCTGTGTTTGCCGGCCGCTGGTTTGTTGTGCTGAATGGATGGAGACATCTGCGGTTCCCGGTGTGGCCCTTATGTAAAGTTGACGTCGGTCATCACGAAAGATTCCCACTGCTGCGCTCGACGCTGCGGCTGACTCGATTGGCGAGTGTCTGCGGCCTGATCCGACACTGCCGCCGCGCACGGCCTGCCACATACTGCTGGGCACCCACCGTTCAGCTGAGCGGTGCTGACCGTCCCATTCGCCTAAGGAACCCCGATGCGTTTGCTCCGTCCCTGGCTCGTTGCCAGCTGTCTGTTGCTGGCCGGCCTGGCGCCTGCCGCCGAGCGCAGTTTTACCATCCTCCATACCAACGACTGGCAATCGCGCCTGCTCGGTTTCGGCCCGAACAACGAATACAGCCCGGCCACCCTGAATGACGACGACACGCTCGGCGGCGTCGCTCGCCTGGCGACCCTGGTCAAGGCACGGCGCGCAGCCGCCGGGGCGCAACCGGTGCTGCTGCTCGATGGCGGCGACTTCAGCATGGGTACGCTGTTTCATACGGTCAGCCGCGAGATGGGCGGTGAATTGCGGTTGATGAGCGAGTTGGGCTACGACGGCGCGACCCTGGGCAACCATGAGTTCGACTTTCGTCCGGCCGGGTTGGCGGCGATGATCGGCGCCGCCTACCGGGTCAAGGGCGATACGCTGGTACCGCTGTTTTCCAGCAACCTGAGTTTCGATCCCGCGCGCAAAGAGGACGACAGCCTGCAGGCGCACTACGAGGCCGGGCGCATCCTGCCCTATAAGGTGATCGACAAGGGCGGCATCCGCTTCGGCCTATTCGGTCTGCTCGGCAATAATGCCGTGGCGGTCAGCCCGATGATCAAGCCGGCGATCTTCGCCGACCCGGTGGCAACCGCCAAGCGCATGGTCGCGAAGCTGCGGGAGGAGGGTGCCGAGGTGGTGATCCTGCTGTCGCACATGGGCGTGACCCAGCAAGCCGATGGCAGCTGGCGCGGCGAGGAGGTCGAGCTGGTCGAGCAGGTGCCGGGGATCGACATCGTGGTCGGCGGTCATTCGCATACCGCGCTGGCGCAGCCAATCCTGGTCAATGGACAGACCCCGGTGATGCAGGCCGGTTCGGAAATCCAGTATCTGGGCGAACTGCACATGCGCCTGGACGACGGCGGCAACACTCGGGTGGTCGACTATCGGTTGCATCCCCTGAACGACCAGACCGCGGGTGATGCGGCGATCACCGCCGAGGTGGAGGATTTCAAGCGGGTGGTCGACCAGCAGATGCTGGCACCCAAGGGCTATCGCTTCGATCAACCGTTGGCCAAGGTCGACCAGACCCTGACCCGTGAGTACGACGATCCGCTCCTGGCTAACCTGGTCACCGATGCCCTGCGCCACGCCACCGGCAGCGACCTGGCCTTCACCGGCAACGGCACCATCCGCGACAACCTGATCATGGGCCGGGACGGCGTGCAGAGTGTCTCGGATCTGTTTCGCATCGCACCGTTGGGCATCGGCGAATTCGACGATGCACCGGGCTATCCGTTGATCAAGGTGTACGTCACCGGCCAGGAATTGAAGAACATTCTGGAAGTGCTGCTGCTGGCCTATCAGCTGCGCGACAGCCAAAGCTACTACCCGCGCGTGTCCGGGGTGAGGTTCAGCTACAACCCCTACCGCGTGCCGTTTGATCAGGTCAGCCGGATCGAGATCGGCGACGCGAACACCGGCTATCAAGCCCTGGATATGCAGACTGATCGGCTCTACAGCATTGGCGCCACCAGTTACGTCGGCAGCTTCACCTGGCTGATCGCCGATCTGTCCAAGGGATTGCTGCAGGTGCGGCCCAAGGATGCCCAAGGTCACCCTTTGGCCGAGATCAAGGCGGCGGTGATCGATGTCGATCCCCAGAAGCCCGGCGTGCAGGAATACAAGGAATGGCAGGGGCTGCTCGACCATATCCGCAGTCTGCCGGACCTCGATGGCGATGGCTTGGCCGATATCCCGACCCAGGGCGCGGCGGCCGAACAGCGCATGCTGCGCGAGCCGAGCCTGCATCCCGTCGAGCTGTACCGCTATGCCGGGCCGTTGCAGTGGGGCGTGAGTTTGCTGGTGGTGCTTGGGCTGGTGCTGATCGTCTGGTGGCTCGGCGGTGTTTGGCGGCGTCGGCGCGCCCGCTCAAACGCGCTGTCAGCGTCTGCTGTTGCGGGTGCTGAGCCGTCGCCGATAGACCCGCTGCGCCAGGAGTAGTCAACGAAAAGCCGGCAGGTTGTGGCGGCGAGTTTCGCTGGGAAGGCGAGTGGCCGCTAGGTTGTCAGCTGTGACTGTTGTGCCATGCGGCTTGTCAAAGGCCAGGCGCGCTTCGTATGGTGCGCATCGGCATTCCTGGGAGCAGACGATATGAGTGATTTACAGCACCTTTTCGACAACAACGCGCGCTGGGCCGAGGCGATCACTCAGGAGGACCCGGAGTTCTTCGCCAAGTTGGCTCGCCAGCAGGTGCCGGAATACCTGTGGATCGGCTGCTCGGATGCACGGGTGCCGGCCAATGAGATCGTCGGCCTGCTGCCTGGCGACCTGTTCGTTCATCGCAACGTCGCTAACGTGGTACTGCACACCGACCTCAACTGCCTGTCGGTGATCCAGTACGCGGTCGATGTGCTCAAGGTCAAACACATCCTGGTGACCGGCCACTACGGCTGTGGCGGGGTGCGTGCCTCGATGCAGAACAACCAATACGGCTTGATCGATGGCTGGCTGCGCTCGATTCGCGACCTGTATTACGAGCACCGCGAGCACCTGGCGCAGCTGCCGACCGAGAGCGAGCAGGTCGATCGCCTGTGCGAGCTGAACGTGATCCAGCAGGTGGCCAACGTCAGCCATACCACCATCGTGCAGAACGCCTGGCACCGCGGTCAGGCGCTGTCGGTGCACGGCTGCATTTACGGCATCAAGGATGGCCGTTGGAAGAACCTCAACGTGACCGTCAGCGGTCTCGATCAACTGCCACCGCAATACCGTCTGCGTCCACTCGGGCAGAACTGAACCCGATGCATAGCCCGCGTACCTTCGCGATGCTCGGCCTGCTGCTGGCCGTGCTCTGCTGGTCGGGCAACGCCTTGATCGCGCGGGCGTTTCACGACGACATACCGCCGTTTGCCCTGGCCTTCTGGCGTTGGAGCCTGGCGTTGTTGCTGGTGCTGCCGTTCGCGATCGGGCCTTTATGGCGCCATCGCACGGCGTTGCGTCAAGCGGGCTGGCGCCTGCTGGTGCTCGCCGCGTGCGGCATCAGTGCCTACAATTCACTGCTCTATAGCGCCGCGCACTCCACGGCGGCGATCAATATCACCCTGGTCAACACTTGCCTGCCGCTGATGACCTTCATCGGCGCCGGTCTGCTACTGGGCGAATGGCCGCAGCGACGCGCCTGGGTGGGTATGGGGCTGGCGGCAGTTGGCTTGCTGGTGCTGATCGCCCAAGGCAGCTGGGCCAGCCTGGAGACGCTGTCATTTAATCGCGGCGACCTGATCATGCTTGTGGCCGTGGCCGACTGGGCGCTGTATTCATTGCTGTTGCGGCGCTGGGCCATGTACCTGCTGCCGATTCCCGCGTTGGGCTTGCTGGGTGTGCTGATGCTGCTCGGGGTGCCATTGCTCCTGCCGTTCTATCTGTATGAACTCAGCCAGGGTGCCCGTTTCGCCGTGACACCGAGCAACCTCGGCGCCATCGCCTACACGGCCGTGTTCGCCTCACTCGTCGCCTACCTGGCCTGGAACCACGGAGTGCGCGTACTCGGAGCGGCCAAGGCGGCGCTGTCCAACTACCTGATGCCGGTGTTCACCGCGTTGCTCGGCTGGTTGCTGCTGGGGGAGGGCCTGCAGTCGTTCCACTGGATGGGTGGCGCGCTGATCTTCGCCGGGTTGTTGCTGGCTACGCAAAGACCGACCCCGCGCGAATAAAGCCTTGGCTCTAATTCACCACCATCTAAAACAAGGGCTTAGCTTTCTCTGAGCCCTTGTTTTAGATGGTGGTGCGCTGGGACTTTAAGCCCGGCCCCCAGCATTAAGCATCACCTGAGCGGCTACACTCTGCTCTAGACCGCTCCATGAAACGGGGCTTTCAGCTGGCCTGGGTCCTGGTTAAAACAGCGCTTTCCGACAAAACAGGCCAATGCAGTCACACACCCAAGCCGATTGCAGGCCGAGCCATGAAATCACATGATGCTGTAGTTTTCTGGAACGAGCGCGCTGATGCCTTCTGCAAAGCTTGGTCGAGCGAAGTAGGGCGCCCGGACTTTCAAGCACTGTCGAAGCTATATGCCGCTGATGCCGATGTGGTGATCTACGACACCCTTCCTCCGATCCATGGGTTCCTTGGGTTCGAGCAAATGCGGCAATCGATTTATCCCGCCCTCACGCGTATCCACGTACAGCGGACTGGCCCCATAGCAGTCAAGCAGCTTGCCAAGGGCCGTGTCGTCGTCACCAGTTATCCATTTCATCTGAGCTACGGTTTCGCGGGCGGAACTGGCTATGAAATTGAAGCCAGAATCAGTGAGGTGTGGGAGAAGCGCGGCGGCGAGTACGTCATCGTTCACGAGCATCCATCCACGGTTTACGATCTCCCAGCCACGAGTCACCCAAGCCCCAGCAGTGCAACCTAGGTCATCGGGTGAGAAAACTTTTCCTGCTTTAAATACCCAGTATTAGAGACCTTCCGTCTAAGTAGACCAGCGTTTTGCCACTAATTAAACGGCGCTCAAACACACTATCTGCTGTCTACATAATGTTAGGCGGCTAGATCGTGTAAGGGGAGGCGCCAAATGAACATGCAGCAAGTTGCACACTCTCCTGCTGAAATTTATGACGAGCTCTTCGTCCCTGCTCTGTTTGAGCAGTGGGCGCATGTCGTCGCGGATGAAGCTGGCGTCTGGCTGAACCAGCGGGTGCTTGATGTTGCCTGCGGCACCGGGGTATTGGCCTGTACTTGTGCCGAGCGTGTGGGCGGCGGTGGAAGCGTCGTGGGCCTCGATCCCAACGACGAAATGCTCAACGTGGCCCGGCGTAAAAGCTCAAGTATCGAGTGGCTGAATGGCCGGGCGGAGTCGTTGCCCTTCCCAGACCAAAGCTTTGATGCAGTGGTCAGCCAATTCGGCTTTATGTTCTTTGAGGACAGACTCGCTGCGTTGCGCGAAATGATGCGTGTACTGCGGCCAAGCGGGCGACTGGTAGTGGCCGTATGCGATGCGCTGGACCATTCTCCCGGTTACGCAGTACTCGCAGAGTTGCTGCATCGACTGTTTGGCGAGCAGGTGGCGCAGGCGTTCCGCGCTCCCTTTGCGTGTGGCGACCCGCAACCGTTGTTCTCGCTGTGCACTGCGGCCGGCATTGTCAACGCGAAGATCATGCGGCACGACGGCAAGCTGCGCTTCGCCTCCATCAGTTCGCTCGTCTCCACCGAAAGAGCCTGCGTATGGACGCTAGGCGGCCTGCTGAACGATGCGCAGTTCGAACGACTGCTTGAGCAGGCAGAAGAGTCACTCCTGCCGTTCGTGACGGCCGATGGCAACGTTGTATTCGTGATGCCAGCTCTGATCCTCACCGCCATCAAACCCTGATGAACTGACTCCCAGTTCAGGCTTTTGTGGTCAAGGATGACAGGGCTGCAGTAATGCCAATGGAACCGAGCTCAGGGGTAGGCGTACGCGGCACCGCCTATAGCTGCCGCAACAGAAGGAGACCCTCGAATGAAAATGCTACTTACGGTCGAATTCCCCCATGAACCATTCAACGCCCTGGTCAGAAACGGACAGTGTGGCGAGGTCATCGGGCGCATCCTCGATACCATCAAACCTGAGGCCGCTTATTTCACGGAGCAAGACGGCACCCGTGCTGGGCTTTTCGTGATCGACGTAAAAGCCCCCTCGGACGTTCCGGGTTTTGCAGAGCCCTTCTTTCTCAACTTCGAAGCCAACTGCAAATTCCGCATTTTGATGACTCCGGAAGACTTGCGAAACGCGGGCCTGGAAGAACTCGGGAAGAAATGGCGTGATTAAGATTTGATCAATCCTCAGTGTTCTCCGAGCTGATCCGCTTGGGCGCATGGTCCGGTAAAAATCCGCTAGCGAACGTCCGGCAGATCAAGACGGACCAGACCGAACTGTCATTTTTGAGCCTGGAGCAGATAGGCCAATTGCTCGAGGAGTGCCGCAAGTCCACGAACAACCATACCTGTCCGGTTGCCGTGGTCTGCTTGGCCACGGGTGGTCGATGGGATGAAGCCCAAAGCCTGACGCGCGCGGCCATTTTTGGGGTAAGGCCCACTTTCACCGGACAAAGCACCGGCAGTCTCGTTCGGTGTCGATCCCCAAGGCGATCGAAGATGCCGTGTTAAAGGTGGCGGTGCCGGAAGCGGTCGGCTATTCATGTCCTGCCGGTCGGTATTTCGTAGCGCCTACGAACGCTGCGGGTTCCAGACGCCAGGGCAGCTCACTCATATTCTGCGGCATACCTTCGCCAGTCACTACATGATGGGTGGTGGGGACATCCTCAGCTTGCAGCGCATCCTCGGACATTCTTCGATCACCATGACCATGCGTTACGCGCACCTATCGGCGGATCATCTGGAGTCAGCGTTGCGGTTATCTCCGCTGGCACAGCGTGGCCATGCATTCGTTTGACTGCCCATTACTATGGTGTAGTATGGTTTATAACGCTTAACGTTAAGGATTAAAGCGTGATCCTGAATTTCAGATGTGCGGAAACGCAGGCTCTGTTTGAAACAGGCGATTCGCGACGATGGAGAAGCTTCCTGGGTGTCGCAACTAGAAAACTAGCCATGTTGCATGCTGCAGTTGAGCTTCGAGACTTGAGGTCCCCACCGGGTAACAGGCTTGAGGCATTACACGGTAACCGGGCTGGTCAGTACAGCATCAGGATAAACGGTCAGTTTCGTATCTGTTTTGAGTGGACAGATGCAGGGCCGACAAACGTTGAAATCGTCGATTACCACTGAGGAGGTCGCACCATGGCAATTAACGGAATGCGCCCCATCCATCCGGGCGAGATCCTACGCGAAGAGTTTCTGGAACCGTTGGCGATTACGCCCGCTGCGCTTGCTCGCGCTCTGCATGTGTCCGCCCCGACCGTAAATGACATTGTGCGGGAACGTCGCGGCATCACTGCTGATATGGCCATCCGCCTAGGTCGCTATTTTGATACGTCCGCTCAGTTCTGGATGAACCTTCAGACCGAGTACGCATTGGCCACTACCTTCGCTGCGAATGGCGAAGAGATCGAGCATGAGATTGAACCGCTAGCGGCTCACGGATGAAATTTGCTTAAGCGATTGGCGTAGAGCTGGCCTGCACCGAAATAGGAATCTTTGAGTCTACGGAATGAAAAAGCTGCTTTTGATTGTCGCGATTGGTTTTGCTGTGTGGCAGTACTACCCGAAGCTATCCAATAGCCCTGTCATATCGAACATCGGTAGCGATGGTAGCGTGTTGAGCAGCCCAGTGATTACGGATGCTTTCAGTAACGCTAGATCGCCATCGACTGCATTATCTGCCTCGACGGCATCTTCTTATAGTTGTGATGGTCGAACTCATTGTTCACAGATGCGTTCCTGTGAGGAGGCCACGTACTTCCTCAAGAACTGCCCTGGAACGCAGATGGATGGAGACTATGATGGTGTTCCGTGTGAGAGCCAGTGGTGCCAGTAGGTTAGAGCGTTGTGCTTTAGCCTATGATCCGTTCTCAAGCGGAATGAATACTTAGTCTCTCCCCCTTCCTCAGCTCAAAGGCTCGACATGGAAAGCAAGCTTCCGGTACCTACCGATAACATCTTCAAGTTTTATGCGTTGTTCTCGCTGCTGCTGTTCATTTTTTCTGTCGGCTCACTGCTCTACGTTCAGCAGTCCATCAACGACCTAGTCTTTGAAAACTTAGAAGAGGTGGAAGCACTCAGGCAGCAGGAGGGGCTTACTCCTCCACAAGAGCTTCGTAAGGCCCTTTTGGAGCGGAAGCTTGAAGTCGCCACGTCAAATAGAGGCTTTTTCAATAAAGCTTTGGGGGTCTTAATTGGGCTTGCGATTTGCGGGATGTTTTATGGCTTTCGAAAATGGCATACAGACGTGCAGCCAGTGGTGGACGAGACCTCGAGGATTCAGCTTCAGATAGCAAAGCTTCAGCTTGAAAAGCTTCAGGCAGATGTCGCGAAGATGTCGCAGGGAGTAGGCACGCCGTAGTCACTTGGTAGTCACTTCGGAAAACAAAAAAGGGCTTAGCTTTCGCTAAACCCTTGTTTTGTTTGGTGGCTACGCAGGGACTTGAACCCCGGACCCCAGCATTATGAATGCTATGCTCTAACCAGCTGAGCTACGTAGCCGAGTGGCGCGCATTATTCTCGTATGGGGCTTTGCTGTCAAGCCTGTTGGCGAAATTTTATGCGCGCGATCAAGCGCTTAGACGTTAAACGGTAAGTGTTGGCTGATAGGCCGCTTGTTATGGTGGCTTGCTCGAATTTCGACGATTTGCGTACCCGGCCTTGTACCCGGTTTTTTGATTTCTTGGGTGGCTGGGTGAGGTGCTCCTGCATTGCAATGTCGGATGCGGGTGGTGGAGTCCGTTAAGGCGGGGGGCTTGTCTTGGTTCGCTGAGGTGGTCACTACCTCTACATGCTTTTAGTCTTCGGCTAAGTACATGCCAGTGTCAGCTTCCATTCTTACCAGTTTCTCCACGATTTGAGCTCGCTTTATTTTGTGTTGCTTGACCAGCTCGTCGAGTTGGGCAATCACTGATTTCGATAGCATGACGTTGACCTGCTTCTTGTCAGAATTGCGCTCGTCGAACTGCTGGCGATTCCACTGCCTCTTGATCTCCTGGATCATGGCTTTCTGTTCGTACGGGCCAAGATTCGCCTCGTCGAAGTGCAGCAGAAGTTCTTTGTAATTGCTGAAGGGGGGGAGCCTTGTCGACAAGGTGCGTCGGTTTTTCTCCAGCCACTCTCTGGCGCATTTGCAGCGTTTGGCGCCTTCCTTTTTGTCTGCGAACCACTCGTAGTCACTGTCTCTTGCCTTGTGATTAAGCCAGGCGTCGCGCAAGTTTTCGACGGCCTCTTCCTTCTTTTCGATTTCGATATCCCAGAGATCAAGCATGGCGATCAGATGATCTCTTCTGCTGAGATGTACCAGTCGAGGCAGCCCGCTTGGGGGATTCAAATCGGTGATGTCCTCAATGCTGTGAAGTAGCCATTGATACTGGCGTTCATCCTCCTCAATCCACTTCAGGCATTCACCAGGGAGCAGGGCGCGGTCCCCCGTCGGATTAATGTCCTTGAGGAGGCGAGGGTTTCGGTTCAGAAAGCGAGCGATTTCATCCCTCATGGTGCTGCCATTGCAGGTGGCGGTATCAAAGTCGGCTTTTTTCTCTAGGTACAGCTTGAGCCACAGCCAGATGTCACGACGCCTGTCGTGGAATGGTTCATCAAGCAGGAAGCTCAGAGTGTCGCGCTCTTCACCATCAACTGTAATAGCCATGTGTAAGTCCTATTAAAAAATAATTTCTAATTATTAAATACTATCTGATGATTGCTATTATAGAAAATTATAGGTTGAATTTACTTGCGCTCTATTGCTTTTCTATTTTGGTTATACCAACAGTTTATAGATATTCTATGTGTATTCTATGAATCTGTAACCTTGCGTATACCAGATATTTTAAGGTGTTTAGCTAAATGTGAGTGCTTTTTTGCTGTACGCGATGCTTGCGCTATTAATTTCATATCGATCTGTGGGGAGCTGACCATGTGGGTAGTGATGCCGATTCTGTCGCGCTCCTGCCTCGGACGCGCAATGCATGCGTTGCTCGTGCTCCTTGGCAAAAGCAAGGCGCAGTGGGAGGTGGTATCGAGTTGAGGAAAAGTCGGCAGCACACTATCGAGGTCTATCGGCTGTGTTCACCGGATCAGCTAAATGCGGGGGGGGCAGTGCCCCTATCGCCACGAGCGACTGACCGAGGCACGCTCGTTTCGAGCCTTTGGGGTGTAGGACGATGGAGGTTGGTCGCATCCAGGTACGTGAAGCACTGATCAATGGATCGTGCGAGGTCGCAAGAATTTAGCTGCCGCGTCCTCGCTGGCCAGAGAACTGGCTAGGTGTGTAAACCCACTAGGTTGTTCACAGAAGCAAGCCGACTGATTGGAGGCCGGTAGTCGTGACTGGCATGTGGCCTATGCCAGTTGTACTGGTGTAGCCAGAGTGGCAAGTGCGCGGCGCGTTGCTCGGAGCTTTCATAGGCACGTGCATAGGCCCACTCGCGCAGGCTTGTCTGGATGAAACGCTCGGCCTTGCCGTTGGTGCGCGGGGTGTATGGCTTCGTGCGCAGATGGCAAAGCCCGAGCCGCCGGCACAGACGCCTGAATCTTCCCGACTTGCAGCATGCGCCGTTGTCGGTCATCACGCGCTCGATCCGTATGCCAAGGCTGGCGTAGTAACGCAGGGCTTGGATCAGAAAGGCACAGGCACTGCGGCCACGCTCATCCGCATATATGGCACTGAAGGCGATCCTCGATGCATCGTCGATCGCCACATGGACATACTCCCAGCCGATCCCGCGAGAGCTGACCTGCCTGTCGCCGGTCACTCGATGTCCCGGCTGCCGGAAACGACCGAGCTTCTTGATGTCCAGGTGCAACAATCCACCCGGCCGGGAGTATTCGTAGCGCACCACAGGCTTGGCGGGCTCTAGAGCTGACAGCCGATTCAGACCTGTTCGGCGCAACAGGCGGGCAACGGTGCTGTGGCCGATACCCAGCGCCAGACTGATCTACGGTAAGTTTGCCGCTGACGGCGGCGCTCGACGACCTGTTCAGCGAGCGTCGCAGGGAGGGCGTGCGGGCAGTGAGCGGGACGGGAGGAGCGATCCTGCAAACCGGCCCAGCCCTCTTCTCGATAGCGCTTGAGCCATTTGTACGCAGTTCGCGCACTGACCCCGGAAGCTTGTGCGGCTTCAATGGGACGCAGGCCATGCTCAGTGATGCGGCGTACCAGCAGCTCTCGACCATGGCGAGTCAATCGGGCATTTTGGTGCATGTTCATTCGGGGCTCTCGGAGGTTTGGTTTGGTTGGCGCCTCCAATTCTCCGGGTACGCTCCGAGTGAACAACCTACTGAGAGATCACAGCTAGGCGCCGATAGGCTTGGTCGCGAAGGGCGCAGCGGATCAAGTGATGCAGTGAGCGGAGCCGTATTTTTTCACACAGTCCCCCAATCCTCTGAACGAACAGGAGGACCACGTTCATGAGGATCATCCGTCTGAAAGAAGTCATCGAATCGACCGGCTTAGCACGGTCAACCATCTACAAGTACATCGGGGAAGGCACGTTTCCAGCGACAGTCTCGCTTGGAGATCGTTGCGTCGGCTGGGTCCACAGCGAGGTCTGTGATTGGATCTTGGCAAAGATCGAGGAGCGCGACCTGGCTGCGGATGCCTCAAGCCGGGCTGGTCGTCTGGAAATGGTCAGCAGCAATTAACCTGCTACGCCATGACTGGCTTTGGTCAGTCATGGCGTTTATGCCGGCGTGTGTACCAGGGATTCTCAGCTAACTCTCCCTGAATGCGTTTGTGAATTCACGCGCCTAGCAAGGCAATGTTGCTCCCCATTGACTTGCCAGGCAGGGATGGTCACTAGATCTCGGGTCGGGATCTAGTTATATAGCTAATAGCTATAGACTATCAAGTTATAACCAATCAATAGCCTGAGCATTGATAGCAACACAGCCACTACTAACCCGCCAATGGGATAGGTCATCGATTAAAAAATACACAACACACACCTGATATGAGAACAACCAATCAGGTACACAACGATGACCGAACGAAACAGCTACACCTACCGCTCACAGTCCGATATCGCTATCCGGATTGAGCGACTCATCAACGCCATTCAGCGTACAGATAGCCAAGCCTTCCGAATCACTTACTCGAAGCATGGAGATGAGCAGGTCAATGCAACCAGGCTGTCAAAATACTTCGATGGGGTCGAGCAGATGGTCGCCTTGTTCGAAAGTGACAAGGAGTATCAGTACAGCTGGCACTTGAGCCTTTTTCGGGAGGCCTGCCAGGCCATTGGGATTGAACGCAGCCCATGCGGCATTACCTGCTTGAACGAAGGTGAAGCGCGCTATCTGAGCACCAGCGAGACGTTGAACGAACTGACCAAGCACGTCCGAACGCTTCTCACCAAAAAGCGATACAAGCGCTGGGAACACGATCAGCGTTACCAAGCGATTAAGCAGGAGATCGAAGTCTGTCGCTACGTTGATGCCGTACATAGTCGTTACGCCCGTACCTGCGTGATCAGGGTTGATCTGTATTACCGTAAAGAGGCGCAAGCGAGGTTGCGTGTGGAACACGTTTTCGACGACCTGAGTCGGCTGATTGCTGAGCGTGAGCGTAACCTGCTTTTCGACCATGAGACCGGCTACATATGCAGCGTTGAGCAAGGGGAGGATCGGGGGTATCACATCCATGCTGCCTTCTTCTTCAGCGGTGCTCAGGTGAGTGCTGATATCTACAGGGCGCAGCGGATCGGTGAGCTGTGGGAGCGTATTACCCGTGGTCTGGGCCACTTCAACAACTGCAACCTCGAAAAAGAAAAATACCAAGACAGGTTGGGGATCGGCTTAATCCACAGAAAGGATCTGAATGCTCGGGGTAATGTGCATTACGTCATGCGTTACCTGGTCAAGAATGATCAACATCTGAGGCTCAAGCCGGTAGGCGCTCGCTGCTTGCGCAAGGGGCAGGCAAGAAAGGTTTCCGGGGCGACTAATCGGTCCACTCCCCGGCGAGCGTAACTCATCAGGTAGGTTGGGTTGGTAGCTCAAGCTCGCGCTGGTAATCCGATGGGTTACCAGCGTGCCGGGCGCAAGCGCTATGCCTGTGGCGTCCTGGCTGGCCGATGGTCGTCTACCAGCGGGTATCGATCTGCCTGAGTACGCCTACACCAACGAAGTCATCAGTCGGTTCATCGAGTCGTTTAAGGCCAAGATCGAGCACCACCGCATCAGGGCACGTAAGCGCTGTCCGTACGCACATGACTTCAGGGGCCGTTACGTCTGGGCCGGAGAGGTGGCTCAGCGACCGCATTATCACCTGCTGATCCTGCTCAACCGGGATGCCTTCTACAGTGTGGGACGGCTACGGTCGTGAGTGCTAACTCAACTGAGCTCCTTGCTGTCGAGGTCATCGCTCAGCAGGAGCCAGTACCGGCTCGTGTCGCATGCAGGTGCGTAGCGGAGTGCAACATAGATGTGGCCTTCCGTAGTTAGCCGACTGGTTAACTGGTCGCAGGCTGTGGCGTACTCGCCGAGGCTAAATGTGTCGCCATAGTCGATGAGCATGAAAGCGCTGCGAATTGGCTTCGGCGAGCCCTGTGTTGACGCACTGCCCGGATAGCCCAGGACCGCTACAGGTAGTCCCCCTTTACTGTGATTCGCCCAGCAACGCCTGCCGCCAGGAAACAAGCTGGCATAGGTCGCCCAATCCAGCTTTATGAGTTCGCGCTGATCCAAGGCGATAAGCAGATTTGCCAGAAAGCGTGTCGTGGACTCTCTGCCATCCGGCCAGAAGAAACATTTCGGGTTGGGGTCGCCGAGTGAGGGCCTGTTCCCACTAAAGTGGAGGCTCAGTAGGTCAGATCGAGATTGCCAGTGTGCCAATCGCTCGTGAGTGAGTTGATCAGCCTCCACAACATGCGTCTCGTGAAAGTGCATGCCCTCAGGTATGGCATCTTCCCAGCCAAAAGCGTGCAGGGTGAGGCTTTGCAAGCAATAAGGGGTTGTTGCCACAACTGATTCGCAGTCGGCGAGTATTCGTTGCAGCCAAGCATGGGCGTGAGCTTCGGTCGGAGCCACCAGGCCGATACTGGTGCATGCCATCTGTTCGTAGAGAAACCCCGGATGTGGGGGCACGTTCAGTCTTGAAGGCTGGGTGAACAGCTCGCCGCTCTCGATCAGCGGGTACAAGTAGTCGTTTGGCCTTGTTCTGTGCCGGCGCCGTGAATTCGCAGGTTGGGTTGCCACGCGTCGCTCCTCCTTCAGCGAACCTGGGTCGGAGCGTTAATGCATTTGTAGCCAGGGTACTGGGCCTCGGCAGTGGCTTTGGCCATGGCCGACGTCACGGCCTGAACGGTGATGGTGAAGTTAGCCTGAGGGCCGGCGTTGGGCTCAACGCGCTGCAGAAATGCTGAATAAGTTTTCATGATGTCTGGACTCCTGCTTGATTGAGAGTCCAGGCTAGGTTCCGGTCACGACAGCCTATGTCGCTGACCCCCTTTGGTCCGCATAAAGTCCCGCCATCGCATGCGCCGCGGTAGCGATTGCTTGTCGCAGGGAGGGCGGCTCTAGTATTTCAAGCGTTGCGCCATGGCTTAGAACCCACCACTTCAGTCCTTGGGTGTACTCGGTTTCGCACTCAAGCATCCACCAGCCGTCGTGTTGTGGGGTAAGGCGCTGGCTTCTGGACAATGGTGTTTCGCTCTCGTCCAGCCGGTCGCGCAAGGTTGGGCTGATGCGCATCTTCAGATGGATAGGTTGGTCCTCGACGAGGATGCGCTGGACATGCTGGCGCAGGTCGAAGTTACTCGGCTCTCTCACCAGCCGAGCCTCGAGGGGCTTGATCGCGCGGAAGCGGTGAAGCGGTAGTGTCCGCACTTCAGGCACATCGGCTTCCAGGCAAACCACGTAGATGCTGGAGTCCTGGTAGGACAGCCCCAGCGGACTGATAACTTTGGTTTTTTCCGCTTGGCTGCGTCGCGAGTAGTAGCGGATTTCCAGTTGATAGCCTTCGATCAGGGCCTGTTGGACTTCATGCAGGAAGCCTTCGTTGATAGGTGCCGGTAGCAGCTGCACGTGTTGTGTGCCAGTGACCACCTTGTTGAGCCAGCGCCCTTCCAAAGGATGCAGTTTGTTCAGCAGGTGCTTTGACTGCTGGTAATGCTCTTGCAAATCCTTCAGCGCAGCCTCATGGATCAAGTGGCTGGCATGCTCCATCAGCATGACCATGCCGAGGGCGACCTTGGCCGACTTGAGTTGCCCATCCCGCGGTGAGACGGCGGAGGGCGCTTGCTCGATGCGCTGCCATTGCTTGGATCCGTCAGCGGCTGGCCCAAGATCCTCGATTTTGCCACTTTCGCAGAATGCCTTGAGATCGCGCTCGATGGTGCGCTCGCAGAACGAGCTTCCTGGAAGCATGTCTAGCGCTTTCAGGTAGACATCGCTCTTGGTAATAGTGCCCTTGCCGGCATAAGGAATGAGTTCCAGAACCAGGTTGCGGCGCTCCAGGGTCGTCATCGCCCTAGGCTGGTCGTCGATGTGGCGCATCAGAGTAGGTCCTTAGCGACAATTATTGTCGGCACTCCGTGGAAGCATTGGTTAAGTTCAGACGCGCCAGCGTCCATTCAAACCTAACCAATTTGAAAGACTAGGGGGATAAAGGATGTCCGAATCACTCAGCGTGATCAATCTGCTGGAATCCCTGTTGCCGCGAGTCGAGGCGCTTGCCCTAGAACCGATGGACGAGTTCCGATGCCTGTATGCAGGCATTGGAATGCCCTCACTACGCGCTGCCGAGATTCAGCCGCAAGGCTCCTTGCCGTATGGCGAAATGTTTCGCCAGATCAGTGACCTTTCGCCATTGCGGCGGGTAGTTGAGCCGGATGAGTTTCGCCTGTGTTACTTAGCGCTGCGCGAGAGGGCACTAGCCGATGATTGCGATGCGCTCAACGATTTGGGGTGGCTTTGGCTCAATGGACGTATGCTGCCCGCGGATCATGCTAGGGCGCGCCGTTTGTTCAAGCTGGCGGCAACCGCCGGATCAGGTGACGCGCTATTTAACTTGGCCGAACAGTACTACTACGGGAAAGGTGTCGCCGTTGACTTGGCACTTGCCGCAGAGTATTACCAGCAAGCTTACGAGCAGGGCATCATTCCTGCTGCCGGATTGCTAGGTCCACTGTATCAGGAGCTGTCGGAACATGAGTCCGTCGCCCCTCAACTGATTGCTGAATGGTTCCGCAAAGGCGCTGAGGATGGCGATCTTGACGCTGGCTACGAACTGGGCTGCTATCTGCTCCGAGACGACCTCCCGATTCACGATGAGCCGACTGCGCTGTATTGGCTGCAGCATGTGGCTTTGCGGGGGTATCGTTTGGCCGCGGAGCGGCTAGCGGAGTACTTCCAGACCAATATGAGCTATGGCGAGCGCTCGACGCGGTTAGGTGATTTCTGGCTGGGCGAAGCAGCTAAAGGGAGGTAGAGGGGCAGAGCCGCTCGGAAGGTTGTGCGTGCTTGAGGTGTCGTTGGCTGTCGTTTGGGCTGTGTACACACCGAATCTAGATAAGGGGGAGACATGGAAAAAGCGGAATTTCTCCGTAAGTCGGAAGGCTTTTTACGGTGGATGGGGCAGTTGATTAGCTCTGAGGTGAAAGTTGGTTTTAAGCACAGCGAGGGAGTAGATCGGACCCTTGGTGAGGCCTTTTCACGTTACAGGTGGCCAAACAAACGAGTCGATATCGAGACGCCTAGGGGGAATTTAAGTCTGAAAGCTCATTCGGATTTCGCAGCCAACGCTGGTCTGCTCGATTTCCTTTCGCAAGGTATGCAAGAGTGCTTGGCGCAAGATTTGCCTGACAGCGAAGAGCTTGCAGACTGGGCGCGGGCAATCATGAAATGGGGTGGGGTCTACACACGTATAGGCAGGAATCGTGACAAGGGAAATGCTGCTTGGTTGGACTCTAACCGAGCTGAGTTCCTCGCATATTTGAGTCCAGTGTTACAGGCTTTATCCGAAGAGAATGGTAAGGCCCACTACGCAGTCGAAAACCTGCGTTCCAATGCTGGCATGACGAAAATTTACTCGTTAATCCTTCCCAAATTCGTAATTTACGACAGCAGAGTGGCGGCCGCATTGGCGTGGTTGGTGCGGGAGTGGTCGATACGGGAGGGGCAGACGGTCGCACCGCACCTTCAATTCTTGTGCATGCGGGCTAACACAAGCAGAGCAGGCGGCAAGCAGCGATCACCCGATGAAAAAGTCTTTCGCTATTTTGTGGCTTCTGGTGACTTAAGAAACCACCAAAAGCATGCGACCTGGAACCTGCGAGCGAACTGGTTAATTGACGCTGCGATCGAAAAGGCGCGCGAAACAGCTTCCTTGCCCGAGCAGTGGACTTCTCGTCATGTGGAGGCTGCGCTGTTTATGATGGGTGATGATCTAGCGCATGCGCTCTGAAACTCACTGCAGGTCGTATTCTCCAGAATGTTCGGGCCGACTCCAGTGCGTTGGCGTGCGGTTCTATCGTTAGGTCTACTGATAAAGCCATTGCTTCAGGTCATCCAGATTCGCCACCACGATCTGTTGTGCGGTGGCCTTGGTGTGCACCTTGTTCGGGTCGATCTCAACCCATCCAGCTCAACGAAGCGTTCGACTGAGTCTGCTGTGACCAGTATGGGGGCCAGTTCGACTCGTTCTTCCAGCATTCGGCCGCTTGCTGTACGGGCTCTGGCTATGTCGAGGAAGGCTGGGAGTGTGAGCTGCTTGTGCTGCACGATCAGTGCAACTGCAGCGCGTCTTACACCCTCGCGAAAGCCTGTAGTGCAGTCATTCGATTGAGCGTGGCGAAAATGCGGGGTGACTTTTTCGCCATTGTTGGCGGCATTCAGTGGCTGCCGGCAGCCTGGGCAAATGCAGCTGCAGCGAAGACCGTTCTCGACTTCAAAGGCGCGGAGCAGGATTCCATCTCGCTCACCAAAAGGAATTTTGTTTTCGTGCATCATCCATGCTCCACGCTTTTGCATCGCTTAGCCGGATCATAGCCGGTGAGCTCGCGTGCAAGAAGATCGGGCTACTTCAATCCCGTATGATCATGGCTCTATTCGGATGAAGGATTATCAGTTGTGCAGAGTCAGGATCTGCGGTGCCAGGAGTATTACCAGACTCGCTTTAATGGTTATCTGAATCGGTTCGCCCCAGGCAGAGCACTCGACGAGTGTCTTCATGATTTTCTGGATCAGCGTCCGCAAGGCAAGTACACCGCACGTAATCGAGCGGCCGGATTGGTTGCTGCTGGTTTCTGGCTGGAGCCCGCCAATCTTGAGGGGGCTCAGCTTGCGAGCCTTGTGTTGGCGCGCGCTCTGCATTTCGATGATGTGATCAGCACGCAGTTACTGGATCATTTGGCAGTTCATCACCCTGGTGTATTGCGCTGGGCTATTCGCTACTCGAAGCTTTTTACTCGCAGCGGATCATCACTCTGGAAACATCTTCGGGAGACGCTAAGCTGCGACGCGTGGCAAGAGTTCTTTGGCGTCTGTGATCGCCTTCTGCAGCAACTCGAACCTTTTGATGAAGCAATCGCTCAGGCTGAAAATCAGCTCAAGTCGCTCTCCCTGCTTGAGCTGCTTTCCTATCTCAGTGTATTGGCCTATGGCCGTCTGGGCGAGGTGGATGATGATCCTGCTGGCAAGGATTGGCGCGTCTACGAGCGGATAGTTCTGCGCAAGCTTAAAGTCTGCACCGAATCTGATTTTCGATTATCCGAGGAAGTACTCGGTCGCTCGCTGAAGCGGCACCTGTCGCCAATGCTCTTCCCTCAGCCAGGCGAGGGGGCTGAATGTGCCGCTCATTTGGAAACTGTGGCTGTATTGGCCGCTGCGATGCGTGAGCGCATCGACTACGAAGGTTCCATCGACTGGTTCTGCTACGACAATGAGTGTGATTACCAGCTCAGGCCTGGGCAGTCAGTCATCTTCAATAAGACCGATGAGGGCACGCAGCGTTGGCAGCGCACCGAGCGCAAAAGCCAGTTGTTCTGGTGTTACTGGATGCGCCGTGCAGTTGAGGTGTTTGCTGCATCAGGTATGGCGGGGAAGATCATCGGCAGCGCTGAAAACCATGAGGCCAATCAGCTCGCTTATATAAAGGCCGTTCGTAGCCAGCTCTACTTACAGGTTGTCTTCGGGCTAGGTGAGCGTGTCAGGCTCAACGATGGCGCTGAAGTTTCGCTGCATCACGCCATGCTCGCCAGCGAGTTGACCATGGCGTTTTTCGAGCAGGCATACCTGCAGCCTTATCATCGCTACCGAGATGACTTAGGGGATCCCATCGCGGCGCTTGGACGTTTGGCCTTTGAGGGGTTGTTGCAGGGAGAGAATCGCTTTCCCATGACCTGGTCGGAGCTGCCAGATAAAGTTCGGCGGATCCGTGCATGGACGGTCAGTGATGAGCATCCTGCAGGTGATGCTGATGCAGCCAAGGCAATTTTGCAGTTTTGGACCAGTGATCTGCAGGCGCTGTCTGCGCAGCTCAAGCAGACGCCAAACATGCCAACGCCAAGACTGTACGAACGGCCATTTTACAAGATCGGCCGCTACAGCTTTCAGTTTCCCTGGGTTGCCGGCCGGCAGAACAGTTTGACGGCTGCGGTGAATAACCTGCGTCGTGTCGAGCAGCGTCGGCCTGAGTTACGCGGCGAAACCGAGCGTGTGGAGCACGAGCTCGCCGAGGCGCTCAGGCAGAGGGGGTTCCATGTGGTTGTTGGCTATCAGCCGCCCAGCACTGAAGAGCCTGATGCCGGTGAGATAGATCTGCTGGCATACCTAGACGGTGTGATGCTCTTGCTAGAGGTCAAGTCCGGATTTATCCGCTCAACACCGCACGAAGTCTGGCTGCACCGGACGAATACCCTGCGAAAGGCTGCCAGGCAATTGGAGCGTAAACAGCCGGCTGTAATCAAGGCCTTGAAAGCTGACTCAGATTTACGTGCCCGACTTGGGCTCAGCGAGCACGAATCGATTTCAGCTCTGCATGCTTGGGTTGTCGACACGTCGATTGAGCTTGATGGTGAGGTTGTTGATGGCTTTCGTGTCGTGTCGCGCGAAGTCATTGAAGTGGCCTTGCGCGATGAGCAGCATTACCTGAGGGCGTTTGATCAGGAAGAAGAGGAAGAGCCTGCATCGCTTTATCCTGGAGGGTTAAGCGCACGGGCGTTTGTCCAGGTCATTGAGCACAACGAGATTTGGCGAGGCCTGCTTTGATGACCTCTATTTAGCAGAGGTCCAGGGCGCGCCAGAGTTCTAGGGGCAGTGGCTGGGCGATACCGAATCGTCACGATCAGGGCACGGCTTACATTCCCTTTGTCACGAAAGATTAAGTAATCAAAATGATTACCATAATGCTTGTAAAATGCAAATATAGACGTACGCCTAAGGCGTGCAATAAGATCCGCCTAACGCTCAGATCAAGTGCCCCTAACTCATATGACGCCCATAACCCCTCTTGCAGAGCTCGCTCAGCCACAGCGCGATCGCCTGGCTTTTATAGAGCTGCGTGTGCGTTTCGTCGGAGAGATTCGACGGCAAGATCTAGTGGATCGATTTGCCATCCAGTCAGCTGCAGCGACCCGGGATTTTGCGCTTTACAGAGAGCTAGCCCCCGGCAATATCGACTATGACCCCAAGGCCAAGACCTACGTCTTGGGCGCTGATTTCCATGCGCTGTTTAATTACCCAGCAGAAAGAGTCATGTCGTGGCTGACTCAGGCATTTGGCGATGGCGAACCGCTGCGCCTCAAAACCTGGGTGCTCAGTGAGATTCCTTCCCGGCTGACGAATCCTGATTTGGATGTGCTGGCGAATGTCACTCGCGCTATTCATCAGGGTTGCCCCCTGGCTATCGAATACCACTCTATTTCCAGTGGTAAGTCCAAACGCGAGGTCGTGCCTTTCGCCTTGATCGATACAGGGCTGCGTTGGCACGTGCGAGCTTTTGATCGTAAAACCCAAGAATTTCGCGACTTCGTAATCACGCGAATCAAACGCCCGCATTTGATTAAAGGTGAATTGCCTGCCTCCCATGAGCTGAGCAGTCAGGACATCCAATGGACGCGCATCGTCGAGCTGGAGATAGTGCCTCATCCGGATCAACCGTATCCGGACATCACTGAGATGGATTACGGCATGAGCGGTGGGGCATTGCGTTTACGCCTGCGCGGTGCCACCGCTGGTTATGTACTGCGCAAATGGAGCGTCGACTGCTCTCCTGATCATCGGCTGCGTGATCCGGAATACCGCCTCTGGCTGAAAGACCCACTGCTGCTCTACGGAGTGGACACGGCGGTGCTGGCTCCGGGTTACCGAACAGGGTGAGCAAGTAATTACACGCAAACAGTGATTAATCACCCTTGGCTCCGTTGCCTCAAGTGGCCGGTGTAAGGTCGTTAGGTTCTCTTAGCCTGCCATTGCAGGAAGGCCTCAAGTAAAAAGGATTTGTTTTCCCAATGATCTACAGCCCTTACCAAGCCAAGTATTTTGCTCATTTCTTAACGCGTGAAGGCATCGGTGCTGACGAGTCTTTGACCCAGTCCTTGTCTTCGGCGCGTGTGGATCTGAACCCGCACCAGGTCGATGCGGCTATGTTTGCCTTGCGTTCGCCCTTATCCAAAGGCGTGCTGCTGGCAGATGAGGTAGGGCTTGGCAAAACCATCGAGGCGGCGTTGGTGCTCAGTCAGCGTTGGTGGGAGCAGCGCCGAGACCTTCTGTTGATCGTGCCGGCCTCTCTTCGCAAGCAATGGGCCACGGAGCTGCGTGAAAAGTTCTCATTGCCCTCGGTCATCCTGGATGCCAAGCGTCTTAAAGATTTGGCGGCCAGCGGGCAACCCAATCCGATTGGGCGTAAGGAAGGCATCATCATCGTTTCTTATGAATATGCCGCTCGTATTGCTCATCAGCTGCAAAAGGTTGCTTGGAATTTGGTCGTGTTTGATGAGGCGCATAAGCTGCGTAACGTTTTTAAGGCTGCTAACAACTCCCGAGCAGCCGTCCTGCGCGATGCCTTGCAGGGTTGTCAGAAGCTTTTGCTGACGGCAACGCCATTGCAGAACAACCTGATGGAGCTGTACGGCCTCGTCACGATCATTGATGAGGCTTACTTCGGTTCGGAGCAGGCCTTTAAGGCCGAGTTCGGCGGTAAGGGTAACCTTGCTGCTATGACCTTACTGCAGCATCGTTTGGAGCCCATCTGCAAACGCACTTTGCGTCGTCAGGTCCAAAAGGCCGGATTGATCAACTACACCAACCGATTGCCGAAAACCTTTGACTTTACCCCCAGCAAACTTGAGCTGGATCTGTACGAGTCAGTGTCGGCGTACCTGCAAAATCCTGGCACCATTGCCCTCGGGAAAAATGGCCGTCACCTGGTTACCTTGTCCTTGCGCAAGATTCTGGGTTCGTCCTCATTCGCCATTGCCAAAACCTTGGACAAGATGGTCAGCCGCCTGCAAGCCAAGCTAGTGGTTGATGACGACACCCTGGATGATCTCGATGGCTTTGCTGAAGACGCTGAGGATTGGCGCGATGCTGGATCTATCGCCGCAACCGAAGCGGATGCTGTCGAAGACCATACGGATGATGATCTTGATGAGATTGATCCGAAAAAGCTGCAGGCCGAGATCGCCGAACTGACGCATTACCGGGATATCGCCACCTCAATTAACGATAACGCCAAAGGGCGAGCGCTTTTGGAGTGCTTGCCCATCGTTATGGCCGAGATGGAAACCAAAGGCGGTCAGCGCAAGGCCGTGGTATTTACCGAGTCCGTGCGTACCCAAGCCTACTTGCGTGATCTGCTGGAGCAAAACGGCTTTGCCGGTCAAACCGTAGTTCTCAACGGCTCAAACACTGATAAAGACAGCGCAGCCCTCTACAAAGCCTGGCTTGCGAAAAATAAAGGCACTGAGGTCGTCTCCGGCTCTAAATCTGCCGATATGAAAGCGGCCATTGTCGATGCTTTCAAACATGATCGCTCCATCCTCATTTCCACGGAATCCGGTGCCGAGGGCATCAACCTGCAGTTCTGCTCGCTGCTAATCAACTATGACCTGCCCTGGAATCCCCAGCGGGTTGAGCAGCGCATTGGCCGCTGCCACCGCTACGGGCAAAAGATCGACGTCACCGTCATCAACTTCCTCAATCGCAAGAACCAGGCCGAGGAGCGCATTCACCAGCTCTTAGAGCAGAAGTTCAAGCTTTTCGAGGGTGTGTTTGGCTCATCAGATGAAGTGCTGGGTGCCATTGAGTCTGGTGTGGATATCGAACGGCGCATTCTGGAGATCGTCCAGACCTGCCGTTCGAACGACGAAATTAATGAGGCCTTCGATAGGCTGCAGGAAGAGTTCAGTGTCGAGATTGATGCGGCCAAACAGGCTGCACGCAACCAAATTTTGGCTGAGATGGACGAAAAGGTGATTGAGCGGCTGATGAGCCGTAAGGAAGGCGTTCATGCCGCCCTCGGCGACTTCCGTAGGGCACTGCTGACCCTTGCCCGCGCTGAATTGCCCGAGGCCCGTTTTCACGCTGATCATGCCGAGCGCTTTGATTATCAAGGCAACACCTGGTCTACCGAATGGCCTGAGGCCGAGGATAACGGCTGGCGCTTCTTTCGCTTGGGCGATGGAGGATTGGCCGACCAACTGGTGGCGCAGGCTAAAGCGCGATCAACTCCCATGGCGGCGCTTGAGTTTGACTACAGCGCCTACGCTGGCAATCTGGGCGATGTGGCCAGCGTGCGTGGCCAATCAGGCTGGATGCGCCTCTCGCGACTCACATTACAAACCCCCGCTCGTACCTGGGATGAGCTGATCTGCGCAGCGTTCAACGATGACGGCAGCATGCTTGATCCGAGTACCGCCGAACGCTTGCTGCACATTCCAGCCCGAGAGCTTGGCGCACCGATGGGGCAGTCCCCTGAGGCTGAATTGGTGGGAGTTACTGAGGCGCGGCAAACGGCCCTAGTCGGGCATGCACAAGAGCGTTTGGGTGAATTCCTCAACGAAGAAGAAGACCGCCTGGATGCGTGGCGTAATGACGCCCGTGTGGCCTATGACCAGCAAATCAAAGAGCTAACCAAGCAGGCCAATGAAAAGAACAAATTGGCACGTGCAACCACTAATCTGGCCGCCAAGCTTGAGCTACAGCACGAAGCAAAAGCCTTAAAACGCCAAGTGGATGAGCTACAGCATCAGCTCTATACCCGCCTACGTGAGATCGATAGTGAGCGCGAAGCCATGTTAGATGCCATTGCCGAACAACTTAATTTGACGCCACAGGTGGACCACCTGTTTACGATTCGATGGAGCCTGATCTAATGGCCGGTAAAACCAAACTTGAACTGACCTGGATTGGTAAAGACGAGCGCCCGCGCCTTGAGCCGCGCATCCTGATTGAGGAGTCCGAGTTTTCCTATCACGCCGAAACGCGGCGTGAGGGGGATCATTTCGACAATATGCTGATCCATGGGGATAACCTTCTGGCGCTAAAGGCGCTGGAGACGGATCCCAATGTGCGTGGCAAGGTGAAATGTATCTTTATCGATCCGCCCTATAACACCGGCTCGGCGTTTGAGCATTATGACGATGGTGTCGAGCATTCACTCTGGCTAAGCATGATGCGGGATCGCTTAGTTATTCTCAAAGAGCTGCTTCGCGATGACGGCTCAATCTGGATCGCAATTGACGAGAACGAAGGGCATTACTTAAAAGTTCTTTGTGATGAAATATTTGGTCGCCAGGCATTTGTGGCGTCAATAATTTGGGAAAATTTCTATGGCCGCAGCAATGCCGCCGCAATTTCTCCTGCACACAATTACATTCTCATCTATTCACCACTCGGAAATAAATTTAAGTATCACAGAAATTTGTTGCCTCGTGACGATAAGGCAGCAAGTAAGTACAAAAACCCAGATAACGATTCACGTGGGCCATGGCGTTTAGGGCCGATTTTCGCGTCAGGTGAACGACATGCAGGGCTTATGTATACTGTCGAAACGCCTTCGGGGCGGGAGATACGTCCTCCGAAAGGTAGCCACTGGCGTATGACTGAACCAGATTTTTGGGCAATGGTGGGTGAAGGAAGAATTGTTTTCGGAGAAAGTGGAGACAATGCCCCTGCTATTAAGTTGTTTCTACAAGATGTTCAGGACGGAGTAGTTCCTCGATCAATTTGGCCGCATAGCGAAGTCGGACACTCTCAAGAGGCTAAGCGTGAAATCCACGCATTGTTTCCTGACACATTGCCTTTTGACACGCCAAAACCAGAACGATTGCTGAAACATGTCATTCAAATCGCTTCCAATCCTGGCGATCTCATCCTCGACTCCTTCGCAGGTTCGGGTACAACCGGTGCTGTAGCCCACAAAATGGGCCGCCGCTGGATTATGGTCGAGCTGGGCGAGCATGCAAAAACTCATATTGTGCCGCGTATGCAACAGGTCATCGACGGCTCTGATAAAGGCGGTGTGACTGAGTCTGCGAATTGGCAGGGTGGGGGTGGCTACCGCTTCTTCAAACTCGCACCTTCGCTGTTGCAAAAAGACAAATGGGGCAATTTGGTCATCAACAAAGATTACCAACCGGAGATGCTGGCCGAGGCCATCTGCAAGCATTTCAATTACACCTACGCACCATCCGCCGAACACTACTGGATGCACGGTAAGGCCACTGAAAACGCTTTTATCTACGTGACCACCAACAGCTTAACCTTTGACCAACTCAAGGCCTTGTCAGATGAGGTGGGGGAAGAGCGCAGTCTGCTGGTTTGCTGTATGGCCTATGAGGCCGCTGGCGATAACTTAACGAACCTAACTATCAAGAAAATCCCCCGTGTGGTATTGGATCGTTGCGAGTGGGGTAAAGACGATTACTCCTTAAAAATTGCGGCGTTACCCCTGCAAGACGTAGAGCCCGAAGAAGCAGACGCCACACCGAGCAAATCAAAAAAAACTAAAGCATCGGTAGCGCAGGCCAGCCTATTCGATGGCTCTGAGGAAAACTGAGATGATTGAGCTAAACAAGGATCGTGTAGTTGCCGAAATTAGTCAGCGCCTCTCGTTACGCAAGCCTCAGGCAGAGGCGCTGCGGCGTCTCGACACCATCGTAGGGCTGATCGATCCGAAAAAGGACACTGATGTAGAGGTCGCTCGTGAGCAGGTGCGCCAGGCATTCAGTGAGGTTACTGACGCGGACTTTGCAGATTTCGAACGCGACTTCCCGTCGGTTTGCTTTTCCGTGGCTACCGGGGTCGGCAAGACTCGCTTAATGGGTGCGTTCATCAGCTATCTGCACATGATCGGCAAAAGCCGAAACTTCTTCATTCTGGCGCCGAACCTGACGATTTATGAGAAGTTGCTGTTCGATTTTGATCCGCGCAGCCCTAAATATGTGTTCCAGGGGATACAGGCTTTCGCTCATAACGCGCCTTTGATTGTTAACGCTGAAAACTATGAAGAAGGCCGTGGTGTGCGCGGCGCGGATCTATTTGGCCGCGAAAGTGTGATCATCAATATCTTCAACATTTCGAAGATCAATTCCGAGGTGCGAGGTGGGGCCGCCCCTCGTATCAAACGCCTGCAGGAGTACATTGGCGACAGCTATTTCTCGTACCTGTCTGAGCTTGATGACCTGGTACTGCTCATGGATGAAGCGCACCGTTATCGCGGTAGTGCCGGATTCAAAGCCATTGCCGAGTTGCAGCCGATTATGGGTCTTGAGGTGACGGCGACGCCGAAAACCACTGGCAGTAAGCCCCAAGCGTTTAAGAATGTGGTGTACCGCTACGAGCTGCCGGATGCGATGGAAGATGGCTACGTCAAAGAGCCTGCTATCGGCACCAGGGCGAACTTTAATCCCAAATCGGTGGATGCCGAAACGCTTGAGCACATCATGCTCGAGGACGGAATTAACTACCACGAGCACGTCAAGGTTGCCCTCGAAATCTACGCTAAAAACCACGACAAACCGATTGTGCGGCCCTTTATGTTGGTGGTGACCAAAGACACCGTCCATGCCTCTGAGGTCAGGCAGTTCGTCGAGTCCGATGACTTTTTTGCTGGCCGCTACCGGGGCCGGGTGATTGAAATTCACTCAAAGACCTCGGGCGAAGAGACCGATGAGAATGCCCAGCGCTTGCTTAACATCGAAAAAAGCGGCGATACGGACATCGTCATCCACGTCAACAAATTGAAGGAAGGTTGGGACGTAACCAACCTCTTCACCATCGTGCCGTTGCGGGCTTCAGCTTCAGATATTCTGACCGAACAGACCTTGGGGCGTGGTTTGCGTCTGCCTTACGGCAAGCGCACTGGCGTGGCGGAGGTCGATCAGTTGACGGTGATCTCTCACGATCGCTTCGACGCACTCATTGAGTTGGCCAAAACCGAAAACGGTGTCACCAAGAAACTGAAGCAGGTGTTTATCGGTGACGGCGGTGATGTGCCCTCAATCAAGCCGCAGATGGTGACAGCACAAAATACTCTGCAGCATTTGGTTCAGAGTTTGGCTAAACCATCTTCAGAGCCGAGCCCGCAGCATAAGTATGAGGGCGGCGCACCTGGCGTCCCATTGCAGGCCAAGGAGGCCCGAGCCAGCTTTACGTTGGACAATGCGCAAGAGGTAGAGCTGGCCGAGGCGGCGATACAAGTTGTCGTGCAGCAAGCAGCCAAAAAAGTGGGCGGCCTGACGGACCTGAAAAAGCCAGAAGTGCAAGATTTTGTCTTAAAGGCAGTGCAGGCCGTTCAAGCGCCGCAGCAAGCGCTATTCCCTGTTTCTACTGAAAAGGCGCAGGAAATTGTTAAGGCCATCTGCGAGCAGTTCGTCGAGAAGATTATTCCGATACCCGCGCTGACCATTACGCCTACCGAAGAGGTGTCCTTTGGCTTCAAGTCCTTCACGCTGGACCTAAAGCACTGGAATTATCAGCCCCTGGCGCAGGAACTGTTGATTCAGGTTTTACGAACGGAGAAAAGGCAGAGCATCATCGGCGATGCCAATGCGGAGCAGCAGGTAAGACCTGAGGACTTCATCGTCTCAAAGCTGATCGACCTTCCTGAGATCGATTACGAAGCCCATGCAGAAGTGCTGTATGACCTGGCGGGGCAGGTTGTGAAGCATTTTGCCGCGAAATATGAAAAGCCCGAAGAACTGCGCAGTGTTTTGCAGGGGCACTCCAAGCAGATGGCGGCCGCCATTTTTGTCGAGATGAAGAAAAACATGTGGCGTGGGCAGACAAAATACCGGGTAACGGTTGATGCTGCCTTCCAGGATTTGCGCCCGCAAAATTTTGAGGATGTGGGTACTAAGTACGCTTCTGACTTCCGTAAGGCGCCTGAGAAGCTGAATGAAATAAAAAAATACATATTCAGCGGTTTCAAAAAATCTTGCTATCACTTGGCTAAGTTTGACTCGGACTCAGAGCGGCTGATGAGTGAGCTGCTTGAAAGAGACGCGAGCGTTAAGCTGTGGATGAAACCAGGGCCCAATCAATTCAAGCTGTACAGCTCGGATGGCCTTCCTTATCAGCCGGACTTTGTTGCCGAAAGCAATGATCGTCTTTTGATCATTGAGACAAAACGTGCCGATCAGATGAAGGAAGCATCGGTGCTGCAAAAAGCAGAGCTCGCTGCGCTGTGGGCGCACATTGCCACTGTCTGCCACAGTCAGAAGGTTGGGGGTAAGCCTTGGACCTATCTGCTGGTGCCGCATACGGCGGTCGCGCCAAACACTACCTTGTCGGGGCTGATAGCGAGCTTTACCTGTCAGGCTGATTCTGAGCTTTTGACCCGCTATGAGTTATCTGGCGAGCTGGATGTTGCTTTGCAGGCATAGGGGAAACCACGCAAAAAAGGGTAGCTTCGGCTACCCTTTTTGCTGCTCATAAATGATCCGGAATGCGTACTTTGCGGTAAATCCAACAGGCCAAAACCACGACCAGAATCAGTGGCGGAAAGCGCACCATCAGAATCACCAGCAGCAATATCGCCAGGCAGCCAGCAAAGATGCCGGCAAACATGAATACTGCAACGAAGGTGCGTAGCACCGGCTTCATACCGCCTCCTTACAGGTAACCCTGTTCCGCTAGCGACACACAGCCTTCGTGCCCCACGATGATGTGATCCAACGTCCGCACTCCGACCAGATTCAGCGCCTCCTTTAGTTTGTCGGTCAGCGTGCGATCCGCCTGGCTGGGTTCGGGATCGCCGGAGGGGTGGTTGTGCACCAGGATCACGGCAGCAGCGTTGTGTTCCAAGGCGACTTTAACGATCTCCCGGGGGTAGACGCTTGCTCCGTCCAAGGTGCCCCGGAACAGCTCGTGAAAGGCAATGACCCGGTGTTTACAATCCAGCATCAGCAGGGCAAAGACCTCGTGTTCGTAGCCTTCGAGTAGCGCCTGCAGATGACTGAATACGTCCCGTGGTGCCGTCAGTTGCCGTCCCCGGCGCAGGCGTTGGCTGGCCAGCTGTTTGGCCATCAGCAGGATGTCGTATTCGGTGACTGGGGATTCGATCAGGTAGGTGCCAGCTGTCTCGCCGGCCTTGATTTTGTGCAGTCTCATACTCAGCTCCTTTGGTCTGGGACCAGGCTCAGGCGTTCAGGGATTGATGTTGTGCTTCCAGCTTTTCAGCCAGACTGGGTTTGCCCGATTGCTGCGGGGCAGATTTAGTGAGCGGTTGATCAGTGCTGCTTTCAGCGGGGAAGAACTCTTCGACGATTGCGCCGACGTCTTCCTCGCTGTCCTCGAATGCTCCGTTGCCAAAACCACGTCGTGCCGCCTCATCCAGCGCAACCTGATCGAAGCCCGCCCCTTGCCGTTGTGCATCAAGATCTTTGGCAGCACGCAGCGCCTCGGCCATATCCATGCCGCCGCGTACGGTCAGGTCGACGTAGAAGATCGGTGTGCCATGGCTCTGCCGAGTCGACTTGCCACGCAGCCGCAATTCCAGCGGGAGGCAAGCCAGCCGATTGCCGGAAATGGCCTGGAAGTAATGCAGTCGTGCGGCCAGGGTGCGGATGCTGTTGAAACCGGTGGTGCGAAACACAAAGCTGCCTAGCGGATCGTCATCACCAATCAGCACATTCAGCCGGCCATAAGGTTTGCAGGCACCGCCCTTGGCCAGGGGACAGGCATCCGGGGACGGGCAGGGCAGCGATTGCATGCCGTCCTGGGTAACTCGCTTGCAGGTCTCGCCGTTGCCCACGCACAACGGCCGGCCGGACTGTCGATCAAACAGCGTGTAGTCAGCGCGAAAGTTCAACTCCGGTTCGTTGAACAGCAGCCGCACCGGGATGCTGCGTAGTTTGTCTTCCTGACTTTTACGCAGCTCATCATTAAGTGGATGCAGCAGCCAGCCGTCCTTGCCTTGCACCTGGGAGGTGATGGTGAATTGATCATCTTTCTCCGGCAGGCGTTTGCCGTTCTTCTCGACGACCTTGCCAATCGAAATCCGCCCGAGCACCGGGGGGGTGATTGCTAGACCTTTGAGCATGGTGGTTCTCCTGCAAACGAAAAAAGGCCAGCCACGCAGCGTTAACTGCATGGGCTGGCCAAGGGGGGATTGGTTGTTAGGGGCATCAGCCGATCAGGAAGCGTCGGCTGCCTTCCTTGAGCTTGGTGTAGCGAACCTGCAGGTAGGGCTTGTCCTTCAGCATGCGTTCGACATCGAGTACGTTGCTGTCCTTGGACTTCTTCCAACTGATAAAGCCGTGGCTGAACTCCGCGCGGGTGGCGTCACCCATTGCCTGTTGCAGCATCTGCTTGAGCTGGGCTTCGCGTGTTTCTTTTTCGCTGATGGATTGGCGCACAGCCTTGAGTTCCAGGTACGCCGCTGCCAAGCCAGCGCGGCCACTGAAGTCGACGGTTTGGCCGTTGTCCTCCGGATAGAGCGCACGCAGTGCCATTTCAGCCGACGCTGAGCCATCAGCAGGTGGTGGTGTGTCGGTCTCGACGTAGTACCAGAACTTACGCTCCAGCTCGATCAGGCGAGCAATCATCTGTTCGTCCCGTTCGATGCGGTGGATTTCCAGCGTTTGACCGCCCAGCAGCACCGCTACATCCGCTGCCTGCTTGCCGGTGACGGCGAGCTGGTGCATTACCTGCAGTTGCACATACTCCGGCACGCCATCCTTCCAGAGGCGTGCCCCGTTTATGCCGGCGGTCTTGCATTCGAGGATCTGCACATCGTCGGCCCCGATCACCTCGCGGTCGATGTTGGCCAGCATCCACGACAGCTCCGGATCAGGGTGCTGCAGCACGGCGTTGATGCGCCGCACGCGGTTGCTGGTGCGCTTGCTGTAATGCCAGGCCACGACCGGCTCCAGCACATTGCCCCAGTACGCCGGGCTTTCCTCATCATGGGGATCTAGCTTGGGGAGGGTGGTGTCACGGCCAGTCTTCTCCAGCCACAGTTCAAGCTGGGATTTATATGGATTTAGGCCCACCGCAGCGCCGGCATCCGAACTGCCGATGCCTTGCTTGCGCACGGCCAGCCAGTCTTCACGCGGCAGTTCTTTAGTGTTGACCAGACGCAGGGCAGGGCGAGGCTTGGCGGTGGTGCTAGTCAGGTTTTTGGCTTTCATATGGGTCACCTTGCGGACATAAAAACGCCCGAGCAGCACGAGGCTGACCGGGCGTAATTGGGAGTGAGGAAGTAGGGTGGTTAGGCGGCGAGTTGCAGAGCTGCATCTAGCGCGCGTTGCTTGATCTGCGCACCCTGGCCGAACCAGGCCGAGTCCATGCGGTACTCATTACTGCGAGCTCGGCGTTCGTGGTCGACGTATTCGGTTACGGCGTTGAGCAGTCCCCAGGCGGTACCGCGTGCCGACTCCAGATTGGCACCGCGACCTTGCCCTTCGTACAGCGCCTGCACCTTACGCAGGGCGCGCTCGTTGGGAAGTTGCTCGGGCAGTTGGCTGTTTGGGCTGACTTCACACATCACGTTCATGAAGAAGCCCATAGCTTCATGCCACTGCACCTTGCGCTCAGCCAGCATGCGCATGCGGTACATGAACTCGTCCCATTGCGAGACGGCGATGCCCAATTGTTTCTTCACCGCCTGGGGATCGAAGCGCGTGTTGTGCGGCACCTTGATCGCGCGGCTGGTGCCATCCAGCGCAATGCTCAAGGTGTTGTTGCAGACCACGCGCACAGTGGTAGGGGTGGCAGTAGTGGCCAGGGTGCCGTCGCAGGAGGTCGCCAGCAGCAGATAGCCATTGACCTGGTCATTGGCTTTCAATGCAGTGGCTTGGCCGGTTCGGGCCAAAGCCCAGAACTTACGACCACCTTTCAATACGCCAGCGGTTTCCAGCTCGTAGCCAGAGACCTCGGTGAGATCCCGGTAGAACTCCAGGACCTCACGCGGCTGCACGGTGTGGTAGCGCTTTGAGACCACTGACAGAGGAGCCTTGGTATCCGAGCGGAACAGCACCTTCTGTTCCGGGAAGGAGTGAATGGTGCCCAGGTGACCGACCGCGTCCGCCTTGAAGTGGACCGGGCTTTCCTGGATCTGCCAGTCCATACCGGCTTCACGTTGCCAGACTTCGATGGGCTGTTTCTGAGTAAGTTGATTGCCGAGGCCATGCCAGGGAGTTGCGCCAACGTAAGCCATTTGTTCGATTTGATGAGCCATGGTTGTGATTCCTTTAGGTGCAGGCCGGCATAAGCGCTGCGCGATGCGCAGCACTGGCCGAAGAGGATTTTGGGGAGTGTTAAGTCGGGTCAGACAGGCAGGTTGAAGCGGTGGTTACAGGCCAGGCAGAGGTTATTTGCCAGCACGTGTCGATCGAGCTTGTCGCCGAGCTGAGCGCCAAGCGCGCAACCGCCGACGCCACCGACCAGCCCGCCGAGGATGGCGCCAGATATTGAACCGAGGGTGATGCCAAACGGGCCGGCAAAAGCGCCAACAGTGGCACCGATCTGGCCGCCAGCTAAAGCGGCGCTGGCACCACGAGCAGCGCCTCCCACGGCACCGACGGCAGCAGCGATCTTCATGGCCCGGTGGAAAGACGCGATTTTGGGTGAGTTACAGCGAGGACACTGCAATGACATGGTTTGAAACTCCATGGTGGGGATGTCATAGCGGTGATGTAGGACTGAGATTTTTTGGAGTCGAAAACGACTATTCCTTTAGCGATAGAGATGGGCTGATTTTGCGCAAGGTGTTGATGGGAGTCGTTGATTTCGCTGATTCATGGATTTGGCAGGCTGATCGCCTGAATTACCTCGGGCGAATCGTGCTTCACATTGCCAACAGCCTTGGTCACCGGATACCAGGTGAAGGCGGCAGCGGGTAATCCTTGGTTCTGCGCCAATTCTTCCGCTTCAACGGAGCTTAGCGCTGGGTCTATCCAGCGGCGGGCCGCATCTGGTGCGAGCACCACGGGCTGCCGGTCATGAATAGTCAGCATTTCTCCATCGCTGGCCTGGGTGATGATGACCACACCATCGCCTTCTCTCTCCTCGCCATCGTCTATTGGAAATTGCCCCAGCGCAGCAAAGAACAGCGGCGCACCGCTTTTGAGCTTGATGAAGTAAGGCTGTTTCTTCTTCGGGTCGGCTTCATCCTTTACCCATTCGTACCAGCCATCAGCCATGACCAGAGCGCGATGCGGCCAGATTGATCTGAAGTATTTGCCGCTGGCCACCGTCTCTACCCGGGCGTTGATTGCCGGCGGCAAGTTGGGCTTGGCCCAGTGCGGAGCCCAACCCCACCGGATTGCACCCAAGTGGATCCCGCGAGTCTCGCCGTAGAGCATGTGCACCTTGGTGCTCGGCGCCACGTTGTAGCGGGCGAGGGGGACGTTGTCGTATCCGCTGATCACGTCCTGCTCTGCGTTCAGCTCGGCCAGATAGTCCGCCAGGCCTTGGTATTGGGCGAAACGTCCGCACATGGTTGCCTCCTTCTATCGCTCTCCTGAGCATGGCATTGACCGTAAGCCTGTCAATTGTTTTACTGTTTATCCATCCAGTATTGTTTTGCAGGTATCTCCTCCATGGCCAGCGCGACCATTCTCGGCCCCGTGGGCAGCTCCGCTATCGAGCTGCCCTTTTTTTCCTCTCGCGTTCCTGCGGGCTTTCCCAGTCCGGCACAAGACCATTTGGAGCAAAAGCTCTCCCTCGATGAGCTGCTGGAAATTGATGCACCGCACACGTTCTTGGTGCGGGCCGACGGCGAGAGCATGGTAGGCGCCGGCATTTTTGATGGGGATGTGTTGGTGGTGAGTCGGGCGTTGCAGGCGAGCAGTGGCGATATCGTCATCGCGGCGATCAATGGCGACACGTTCGTCAAACGCCTCAATATGGACGGTAAGCTGATCGTGCTGCGATCGGAGAACCCCACGTTCGCGCCGCGCTTCATCATGGAAGGCGATGAGCTGCTGATCTGGGGCGTGGTCACGGCCAGCATTCGCCGGCACCACTGCCATGCCTGAACCCGCCATTGCGTTGATCGACTGCAACAGCTTCTACGCCAGTTGCGAGCGAGTGTTTCGGCCTGACCTGTTGCGCACACCCATTGTCGTGCTCTCCAACAACGACGGCTGTGTGATCGCCCGTTCCGCTGACGCCAAGCCCTTCGTGAAGATGGGCGAGCCGTACTTCCAGATCAAGCACAAGCTCCGTCAGCACGGCATTGTCGCGTTCTCCAGCAACTACGCGTTGTATGGCGACCTGAGCGAGCGGGTGATGGCAGTGATAGAAGGCATGGTGCCGACAGTGGAGGTGTACAGCATTGACGAAGCGTTCGCCGATATCACGGGCATGCCCGGTTCGCTGGAACAGCTCGGCCGGCAGATCCGCGCCCAGGTCCTGCAACACACCGGTATCCCGACCGGCGTAGGCATAGCCACCACTAAAACCCTGGCCAAGCTGGCCAACCATGCGGCCAAGCGCTGGCAGGGACAGACTGGAGGTGTGGTGGATATTCGTGATCCGGCACGACGCGACCGGCTGTTGCAGCGGATGGACGTGAGTGAGGTGTGGGGTATTGGCCGAAAGATGACAGAGCATCTGGCCGGTATGAATATCCGCACGGCTTGGGACTTGGCTCAAGCAGATACCTGGATGTTGCGTAAGAACTTCAGCGTGCTGATCGAGAAAACCGTCAGGGAGTTACGCGGTACGCCATGCCTGGAGATGGAGGAGGCCGCACCGGCGAAGAAGGAGATCTGCTGTAGCCGCATGTTCGGCAAACGCTTGCGCGAGCTACCGTCGATTCGCGAGGCAGTGGCCACCTACGCGGCACGGGCCTGCGAGAAGCTTCGTGCTCAGCACTCGGTATGCAAACAGATCCGCGTGAGCATCCGCACCGGCATGTTCAACCCGGAGGAAGCCAAGTACGCCAAGGGCGTGATGTGCGAACTGCCATATCCCACCGACGACACCCGCCTGATCACCAAGGCCGCCTTGGCCGGCCTGGAGCGTGTCTATCGGGACGGATTCGCCTACAGCAAAGCCGAGGTGCTGCTGCTCGGCCTATGCCAGCGTAACCAATGCACCGGAGACTTGTTCGCACCCATGCAGCCGGCCGAGGCCAGCCAGGTGATGGACGTACTCGACCAGATCAACAGCAAGTGGGGCAGGGGCACGATCCGTCCGGGCCGCGTGCAGCTGGCGCCGGACTGGGGGATGCGGCGGGAGATGATGAGCCAGAGCTACACGACGAGATTGGATCAGTTGTGGCGGGTGAGCGCTCGATAGTGGCGTGATAGGCTGAAAACGGCCGATTCTGTTGAAAAAGTCGTTTTGCCCGAACCGCCCAATAGTGACCTATGAAAACCACTTTTCTGTGCGTCGTTACGTGAAATCTGAGCCCAAACCTCTGCCGAATTTTAAGATTTCAATCTCAGGCGCCAACTTTTACGTCGTGGTAACCAAGGCCGACTTTTTCAACAGAATCGGCCAAAAGCGGACTGTCCAGCGCTAGCTCAGAAAATGCCCATTGAGGCTTGAAGGTATATACGAAGTTAGGTGCGATTCATAAATCTTCTGGATCAATCCCGCCAACAGTCCCCAGACATACCAGTCCAGCACGCATCGGCAGGATAAAGCGCTCCTGCCACTGCGCCTTTGTAAAAACTGACTCGTCGTATGGTGCCGGCATGGCCACCAACCATGCCGGCTCAACGTCTACTATAGGCCGCGCATCCACATGCGCTGTGATCGGCACCGGGCACCAGACCAAGTCTTCACCCTTGCAGCCGAAGGCATGCATAATTCTCCGGCACCGCATATTCGGACATGAGAACCGCTGCACATGGATCGTTCCCGTGTGTCCGTAGGCGCGCTCGGGGTAAAGATCAAAGCCTACAGGCAACCCATACTTCTCACCGGCAGCCGCGATAACGCCCAGATAGCGGCGTAGATAGGTAAATGCCCCGGAGGTGCTGACAGCTTTCCCCTTGTGCTTTGTAGAGGTTCTGGACACCGAAACGTAGGTCGGCCTCAGATCGCCACGAATGCGGTTGGGCAGCAGCACTACGCCTACTGGCAACAACCAAGGCTTGCCGCACTTACAATCCACCTTCACCGCGATAGGCCTTGCCGGCGTGCTCGCGAGCTCAGTTCGGTCATTGAAAAACGCCTCTCCCGTGCATACGGCTTGAGCAATATCGGCAGCCTGCGTTTCACTGTCCGCCTCAAACACGGGGTTGTTTTGAAGCAGCTCCACTCCCAGGTGGCCGGTACTAGAGCCATGGCCAAATATCCAGAGGGTAGGCACCCCGGAAGTGGATCGCTGATTCGTGCGTTCATAGGTGAGCTGGGCGCTTTGCTTGGTCAGCTGTACCTCGATTGCCAGCTCGGGACTAAAGGCCGACTTACCGACCAGCACATCCGCCCGCCAATCATCCCGGCCAGCTTCAAGCTCTGCGGGGATGCCCAGCTCTAGGAGCCTAGAATAGATCGCAAGCTTCCTCGCTGTGTGAGCGGGGCTTTCCTTGCTGGCATAGCCCTCGGGAGCCTCGCCGGGAAAGTGGGAGAAGAAACGGGTCACACCTCCATTCCAGCGAACGGTCTTGGCAATGGCAGGCAGCTTCGTATCAGGCATGAGCACCTTGCGTGCCCTGGAAAGTTTCTTGAGCTCACTCCATTCCTGATCGGAGAGAAACGCCCCAATAATGCGTTTGCCGTCCATAAAAGCCGAACACGCCATCTCTGCCCTCAGTCCTGAATATCAGCTGCGGGGGAAACTATCCCTGAGTTGCGCCTGATTTTGTAGACACCCAATGACAGCTCCTGGCCGACTTCTGTCCGTCACGACGGGCCGCACGGGTCGACTCCGGCCTGTCACGGCGGGCAACTACCGGCCAAAAGCTGCCTGTCGCGACAGGCCGAAGTCGACCCAGAGCGGCCGGTCGTAGAGCGACGGGCCGGTGAAGACCCGCCGCAAACGGCGTTGCTTAAACGATACCGGTATAGAGGCGCACGTCTTCATCTGCGCGCTCGGTATCGGGAACAAGCATCCACAATTGACCATTTACATCACGCAAATCGTCCCAGTTCTTGGTCGCAACCAGCCGGCGTCCATGGTCGATCAGCTGCTTGGCCTGCGCCTGATCGTTCATAGTCGGTCGTATCTCTTCCAAGTGCTGGAACATCCCTACTAGGAAGTCGGGCTGGCGAGCCAGGATTTGGAAGTGAAGTCGCTGCAATTCGCTCGTCGCAGCGTCGATACGCTCTGGGTTGGTTGAGTGGATATGCAACTCCTCTCGCGCCAGGATTTCCTTAAGCTGATTACGTTCGCGATCGTTGCCCGACTCTTTAATCATGGAGGCCGTATCGAACTTTACCTGGAGATAATTTGCTTTTGCAGCATCGATCCGCTTGGATGCTGTTAACTCAAAAATTCCTTGAGCAATCTTGCACTTCTTGTCTGCGAGCTTGAAGCGATCGTCGGTCACGTCATCGCTAGAAAGAGATGCGCTCTCAACGATAAGAGACTGGAGTTCGTAATTCAGTTTCTCCAACTTAGCTGCAGTATCATGATTGTCGTTCGCCTGAGCGTCCTCAATCTCGGACTGGATCTTCGTTTCGAGTTGAAGCACCTCGGCGGCTAACAAACGGGTATCGACGTGGCGGGCCTGCCCCTTGAAGACCTGAGAGAACTCTTGTCCCGTACCATTCAAATAGGCGGACACCGTCAAGTCTCGTGACTCCGACATTTCGAAGGTCAGATCAACCTCTGTGCCGCGAAGAAGGTCACGGCTGATTTGCTCACCGGTGACGGCCAATACTCCAATCGGCTTATTGGTCGATGAATGTTTTTCGGATGCCCCTTCAACTACCATGATGGCGATGGAGTCACGAGAGCCCTGGACAATCGTCTTGCCGATCTCAACGGTACGCTTCCCTTTGGTAGGTAATACGCAATTTTTAGCAAAAATAAGGTCGAGTCGTGTGTCCTTGTTGGATAGATCATCCCTAACTAGACAAATGTCTTCTGGAAGCATTTGGCCCGCCACGCTGTAGCGACCCTGTGAAATCTGGATCGAGTCAAAGCCGACATTGATGATGTTGGATTGGCCGTCAAAGATCTTGAAGGTGAACAGATTGAAGGATCCTTCGCGCAGCGGCAGATCTTCAGCGATGCGGGTCATCAGGGGCTTTAGACCACTATCAAAGGAGCCATCGTCATTTGAGATCCGATAGAACAGATCGGCGGTATTTCCTTCAACCTTGGCGGTAAATGTTTCTTCGCTTTCCTGGGAGTTGCGGTTGTAAACAGCACGAAGCTTTATCTGTGCGCTCATCGGAGCTTTCGGCGCAGCGCCTTCAGGCTTAAATTCCTTGCTGCCCGCAAAGTAAGCGGCTCCGATGGCAATCGCGCTGGTCGGGTCAATCGATGTATTGACCGGGATGTTCATCATTTCCTCGACGCGCTTGCGAACGTAGGGGCTGTAGGTCGATCCACCCACCATCAGGATGAACTTGAGATCGCTCGATTGCAGAGAGTGTCTCGTCAGTATCTTTTTCATCAAGTCGACAGTGCCATCCACTGCATCCTTGATGACACTTTCTAACTCAGAGCGAGTTATGGTCAGGATGGTGTCAATGGTATTGCCCTCGTCATCCTCGAGATCACGAATCATGCCCAGATCGATTTCCGCCGATGCCTTGGTGCTCAATTCGATCTTGGCCTCCTCCGCCTTGTGGAGCAAGACAGTCCAAAGCTTGTTGTATTTGCCTTTCTCGCTTTTCAGTTGACCAAGAAGGTCCTCGAACTTTCCGCGGCGGTTGATCTCCGGAACCAGGATCTTCTCAACGATCATCGAGTCAAAGTCAGACCCACCTAAATAGTTGTCACCTTCGTGATCAACCACTGTTAATTCGCCCTCGACAATCTTGACCAATGCCACGTCAAAGGTGCCGCCGCCTAGGTCATAAACAATCCACTGACTGTTCCGAAGGTCGTCGTTCTTTTCCTTGTTCGCATATGCCAAGCTTGCTGCGATCGGCTCTTGGAGGAGGAGCACGTGCTTGAAGCCGGCTGAGATCCCTGCATCCTTGGTGGCATTTGACTGCACCGTATCAAATGAGGCGGGTATGGTAATTACCGCTGCTTCGACTGCTTCGCCGGAATGTACGAATCCCTTTAACTCCTTGAGAACAAAAGCAGAAAGCTCGACCGGAGTCTTGGATGCCTTCAGTGAGTGAATTTTAATTGCTTCTGTAGTACCCATCTTTCGCTTGAAGCGGCTGGCAACGCTCTTCGGGTCCTTCTCGGCATACGTGCGAGCCTGGTCACCGACCATTATCCGGTCATTTCGGAAGCCTACGATCGACGGGAGCGTTTCCTTGAAGCCATTGGGGTTCTTGAATACCTCGACTGATCCTTTGTCAAATTTGGAGATCAGCGAGTTGCTGGTTCCTAGGTCAATCCCGAAACTGATCATCTTTGTCATTGCGATGCCTCCTCCTTGCTCTGTACTACAACGATCCCTTTTTGCACTACCCGCGAGACCGGGCCATTTACCAGTCTAATCACAGGCTTGATGACCTCAGTGACTACCAAATTCTCGGTGTCTGCGCCGACGATGGTTGCCTCGAGGTCGGTGCGTGTCTCTTTAAAGGGCTGCCCCAGCGGATCCTCAATCACCAAGGACTGCTGTTCAAATACCTCCTTGATTCGATCAATGTTGCGCTTAGCGTGTCCAAGGTCGCCGTGAACTTGCAGCTTGCGTTCTATTTCATAAAGGCTATTCAGTACGACAAGCGTCCAGCGTGGTATCTCAATAGGCGGGGGAGTGGCCATGACTATCCTTAATCGCGATTGAATGACATTATAATTAATCTGAGCAACATGGCGTTCGGAACGTCACGTAAGCTGATTGAGGGAGATCTTTTTCCACTGAATTTATCTGCCACGATGGCTTTACCATTCTGAAGCGCGACATCTACCGCACTCCAAGGCAATTGAGTTAGGCTGGTGAACAGCAGCCATTTTGATTCGAAGCTTATACCATGCTGAGTGACCTGGACCGGACCTATTGTCAGGGTACCGCCGCGTTTTAGCTCGTCGAGGAGATTCTCCATCAAGCTGGGGATGACATAGTGGAACGCGGCATTGACGAGCTGATCAAACAACTCATCCTGTTTTTCGTGTTCGGAAGATGTCCATGTCACGATGTACTCCTTACCAGTCCGTCGCCTAGCGGCGAATAGGTAGTTGTGTGAGCCATTTTGCTCAACCATGATTCCCCAGCGTAGAGCACGAATCTCATTTACTGGACACAGGTCACCGTTATCGGACACTCCTTCCTTCGTAACTTTCCAGCTCCGTGCGTTGCCGAAGGTTAGGTGACATTCGTGCTCTCGTTGCTTTTTTATCATCTCTGAGATGGTTTCGAAGTCTTCATTCAAACGCTGTGTGAGTTCAATAGACTTGAAGGAAAACTCTTTGCTCTGTTCAATAATCGCTAACGATAGCTCAGAATCCTCATGTACGTTGTGCGCATCAATGGCAATGCTTCTGACTAAATTAACCGCTTCGTTTTGCACGTTACGGAAGTAAGCCGGCAACAGATTTAGGATGCTTATAATCTTGTGTTTTTCCAAGACATCCTCGATCTGCTTGACAGTTACTTTAAAGGTCTCTGCCCGAATCTTGAGCTCCCGTAGAGGAATCAATAATGAGCCGGCCTCTCGCAATGCGTTTTCAAAGCAGTGATCTGTATAAGAGGGCATGATCCAGCGACGGCCATCGAGCAGTGCTTCAATCGCTGGCACATCCCTGGCAACAACTGCCTTGCTAAAAACGCGGTCATACTGCGCTGAAAATGGTTCGCTTAACCACTCCCTGACCTCTTCGGAAACACTTACACGCTCGATAAAATCGAGGGGTGACGATTCTTCGTCGAGTAAGAAATGGCTTATATCGCCTTTGGATAAAAACTCCAGGAGAGGCTTACACTTAAATACTTCCCAGTTATAGGAGGCGACCTCTATGTCGGACAACTTTTCCGCTAACTCAATGGCCTTTGATCGATCAACAGTAATCCCGGGCATCCAATGTAGCTTTCCCTCTTCAAGCTCAATTTCCTGAAGTAACATTTTTTTCCATTTCTGGACAACCTTGGGTTCAAGGTCGTCGAAATCGAAGTCTTTCGGACAATTTAGGAGCTGGAAGGGGTTGATGTAGATCGAGTACCACTGATCTTCTGGCAGGCAGAGTGACTTTCGGGATGTTTGAACCTTGCGAGCCAAATCCAAGAGTCGAGTTTTGACAGACTGGATGCGGCCTGGCGCCTTTTTGTTAGATACGTCTCTGCGCATGACCAAGCGCCAACAGTCGACAGCATCAACGTCTTGGGACACGTCATCCATATTGTAGGCGAGGCCAAGGTTGAACAACGATGCGGTGTCGTCGCTTTGGTGCGCGTTGCGTGACCAGTATTTGATGGCATCAAAGCCATGGTTGTTGAGGAAATGTAGGATGCCTAATCGATTAAGTTCCCATGAACTGAGACCCTGAAGTTCATCGAGCTTGGTGAGTACGAGGATTTCTTCCGTTCGCTTCTCAGTGTCATTGTTCTGTCCGTAGATATGCGCAAGACCTCGTAGCGCCTCAATCTCATCATTGTCACAGTCAAGTGCAGTTTCGAACGAGCTTGCTGCTTCCTCAGGAGCCCCCAGGTCAAGCTCCAAGCTGCCCCGTTTTGCCCACGCTTGGGCAAAGTATGGGGCTTTGTCGTTGGTTTCCTTGAGAGCTTCTAGGGCAGCCTCTTTCCTGCCTAGGGAAATATTGCTGAGTGCCAGAAGCCACCAGCCATCAGCATTGTCGGGATCCTGGACCGTGGCTGCTTTGGCAGAAATTACTGCTTCCTCGTATCGGTCGCGTTTACGTTGATCTCTAGCCTTTTCTATTAGCTCTTCTACGTCCATATTCGTATTTTGGATCCTGTCCGGGCAGTGGCGAAACTGCCATGATTCTGGCAGTTGAGTTTGCGAGGGCTTATCTGATCACGGTGGACCGGCGCCCTTCAAGGTGGTTGTCGCGTCAACCGTCTAACTATGCCGCTCTTTTCTCGACCTGTTGCTCTCGATCCGGGTTCAACAACACGGTAAAGCCGAGAGGCTATTAATAACCTTGAGCAAGCCCTGTTAGCCCCATAGCGACATGGATTTAACCTGTCGTGAAGGTCCGCTTCTGGCCCAGCCTGTGTAAAAACGTGCACCGAGATCGACCCGACCCAAAAGCGACCTCCTGTAATCGCGTATACGCCACGATCGCCTATTTGGTAAGGGGTCAAGCACCCCCTAAAACGTCCAGAATTTGCGTTTTTACACAGCCTCGGCCGGTTTCTGCCTGTCGTCACTAGTAGCTATGGGTCGGTAGCTTCTGGTTTCGAATAGCCCTAACTGCTCATTATGGACATTCGGAGTTAGCGATTTGGTCACCTACGCAGGACTGAGTTACGCGCTCTACTCGCTATGTAGCTGTTTTTTAATCGGCGTAACCTTGTGTTCCCCTTTCTTCCATGTATCTAGCATGTCAGCCCATTGCTGCATCATCTTGGCGCGGTCAGCCAAGTGCTCGGCATGGTTGTAAGTACGGCGCACTGCATTGGGCTCGGTGTGGGCAAGTTGTCGCTCAATCCAGTCGGCCGAGAAGCCCATCTCGTTCAGTCGCGTGCTTCCGGTAGTTCTGGTCGCGTGAGGGCTATATTTGCCGCTCCAGCCCTGCACCTTCAGCATTTGTCGGAATGAAGCCGCGACCATTGGCCTTGTTCGCTCATCTCGATGGGGGAACAGATGTACGTATCGGCCGGTAATGCCATGCAAAGCTTGCAGGATTTCTACCGCTTGGGTGGGGAGGGGGACCGTATGCTCTTTACGCTTCTTCATCCGTTCGGCGGGGATGCGCCAGGTTGCAGCGTCCAGATCAAACTCAGTCCATTGGGCTTCTACCGCTTCATTCGGACGGCAGAGAGTCAGCCACATCAGTCGAAATGCCGAAATGGTTTCATGGCGGCCACCGTGCTTCTCGATATCGCGCAGTAATTGACCAATTTCATCGGTCGTCAGCGGGCGCTTGTGCTGGGTCTTGTTGGTGGGAAGTGCCTTGCGTACGGGGTAAACCGGGTCGCTATCTGCTCGCAGGGTAGAAACGGCAAGCTCGAATATGCCGGACATGCTGCGTTTGGCCTCAGCTGCGACCGTCAGGCCGTTCTTCTTCGCTGAAGTGGTCAGCACGTCGAGGACATGCGCTGGGGTAATGTTCTTGACCGGCAGCGATCCAATTTTGGGGAACACCACGCGGGTGAGCATATCCAGTCGCCTGGTCTTGGTGACATCCTCCCAATCCTTGAGGGCCAGCCACTCTTTTGCTACGGCTTCGAATGTGGTGGCGTTTTCCTGCCCACGCTTGATTCGCTCAAATTGCCGATGGTGTGCCGGGTTGGTGCCTTGCATAACCAGCGCCCGAGCCTTGGTGCGTTCGTCTCGTGCTTCCGCAAGTGTAAAGCGTCGCCCATTTCGGCGAGCCTGAGCCTCTTCCTGGGTTTCACCTTTGGCGGCGATGGCATACTCACCGATCGCATAAACGCTTTCTTTTTTTGTATCGGCTTCCCGTAGCTCGAAGCGGTAACGCCATGCCTTCACCCCGTTGGGCTTGATTTCAAGGTACAGTCCCTTGCCGTCCGTGAGCTTATAGGGCTTTTCCTTGGGCTTGGCAGTTCGGCATTGAGTGTCGGTCAGCATGGTTTGGTCTCCGGGCTTTTGTCGTACCCGGTTTTTATATACCCGGTTTCGGCATCGTACCCGGTAGCGTACCCGGTTAAATTTCGGATCACAACGAATCGTCGTGGACATTGCCGGATAAGAAAACCCCCGTATCACGGCGTGAGTACGGGGGTTTAGTGTCCATCAGTGTCCACCGGAATCTAGCTTCGCGCTTAGACGTTGAAGCGGAAGTGCATGACATCGCCGTCCTTGACGATGTATTCCTTACCTTCCAGGCGCCACTTGCCGGCTTCCTTGGCGCCTTGTTCGCCCTTGTACTGGATGAAGTCGTTGTAAGCGGTCACTTCGGCGCGGATGAAGCCTTTCTCGAAGTCTGTGTGGATCACGGCGGCAGCCTGCGGGGCGGTGGCGCCGATGCGCACGGTCCAGGCGCGCACTTCCTTCACCCCGGCGGTGAAGTAGGTCTGCAGGTTGAGCAGGTCGTAGCCGGCGCGGATGACTCGGTTCAGGCCGGGCTCTTCGAAGCCCAGGGCTTCGAGAAACATGTCCTTCTCTTCGCCATCGTCCAGTTCGGCGATTTCTGCTTCGATCTTGTTGCATACCGGTACTACGATCGCGCCTTCCTCGGCGGCGATGGCATTGACCACGTCGAGCATGGGGTTATTTTCGAAGCCATCCTCGGCGACGTTGGCGATATACATCACTGGCTTGCTGGTGAGCAGGTGGAAGCCGCGAGCCAGTTGCTTTTCGTCGTCGCCCAAGGTTTTCAGCAGGGTGCGTGCAGGTTTGCCTTCGCTGAAGTGCGGGATCAGCTTTTCCAGCAGGGCTTTCTGCGCCACAGCTTCTTTGTCGCCGCCTTTGGCATTGCGTGTGGTCTTCTGCAGTTGCTTTTCGCAGCTGTCGAGGTCGGCGAAGATCAGTTCCAGTTCGATGATTTCGATGTCGCGCTTGGGGTCGACGCTGTTGGACACGTGAATGACATTGTCGTCCTCGAAGCAGCGCACGACGTGGGCGATAGCGTCGGTTTCGCGAATGTTGGCCAGGAACTTGTTGCCCAGGCCTTCGCCTTTCGAGGCGCCCTCAACCAGGCCGGCGATATCGACGAATTCCATGGTGGTCGGTATTACGCGCTCGGGCTTGACTATGGCGGCCAGGGCTTCGAGGCGCGCATCGGGCATCGGCACGATGCCGCTGTTCGGTTCGATGGTGCAGAAGGGGAAGTTCTCGGCCGCGATCCCGGATTTAGTGAGGGCGTTGAACAGGGTGGACTTGCCGACGTTGGGCAGGCCGACGATGCCGCAATTGAATCCCATGGGTATATCCCTCGCGCGAAATGGCGGTAAAGAGTTAAGAGGTGGCTTTCTGGCTGTGCAGCTTGTGCATCGCCTTGTTCCAGTCGCCGGCGAGTATTTCCGGCAGTACGCCTAGGGCGAAGTCGATGCTGGTGTCCAGCAACTCCTGCTCGCTGCGCGGGGCGCGGCCGAGCACGTAGTTGGAGACCATGCTGCTGTGCCCTGGATGGCCAATGCCAAGTCGCAGGCGGTGAAAGTCTTTTTGGTTACCGAGCTGGGCGATAATGTCGCGCAGCCCGTTATGCCCGCCGTGCCCGCCACCCTGTTTGAGTTTGGCGACGCCTGGCGGCATATCGAGTTCGTCGTGCGCCACCAGAATAGCTTCTGCGGGTATGCGGAAGAAATTCGCCAGCGCCGCCACGGCCTGGCCGCTGCGGTTCATGTAGGTGGTGGGAATCAGTAGACGAACATCGTGACCCTGATGGCTGAATTTGCCGGTCAGGCCGAAATATTTGCGATCAACGCTTAAGTTGATGCGCTGGCTGTGTGCCAGGCGCTCAACGAAAAGGGCTCCTGCATTGTGCCGAGTCTGGTCGTATTCAGGGCCGGGGTTACCCAGGCCAACGATCAGTTGTACGGCAGTCATGTCAGAAGCCCTTTCGTGGAAATAGCCCAGTCGCTGATGCGTCTAGGCTGTTTTCCGGCGATGCGAGAGTTACTCGGCAGCGCCTTCGCCTTCGCTTGCGCCTTCTACATCGCTTTCTTCTTTAGCGACGCGGGAGGCGTGGATGTTAGCCACGGCCAGGTCGTTGCCGTGCGCCAGTGCAACCAGCTCGACGCCTTTCGGCAGGCTCAGGTCGGACAGGTGAACGATTTGACCCAGTGCAACCTTGGCCAGATCCACTTCGATGAATTCTGGCAGGTCTTTTGGCAGGCAGGAAACTTCTACTTCAACCAGGGTATGGGAAACTTCGCCGCCACCTTGCTTGACGCCAACTGCGGTTTCTTCGTTGAGGAAGTGCAGTGGAACGTGAGCGGTCAGTTTCTGGCCGGCCACTACGCGGATGAAGTCGGCGTGCAGCACGAAGCCTTTGGCCGGGTGACGCTGCAGGGCTTTAACCAGTACTTGCTCAGTACTGCCAGCTACATTCAGGGACAGAATGTGGCTGTAGGCCGCTTCGTTCTCCAGCAGCTTAGCCAGTTCTTTGGCCAGCAGGGTGATGGATTGCGGGGCTTTGTCGCCACCGTAGATTACCGCAGGTACCAGGTTGGCGAGACGACGCAGGCGGCGGCTCGCACCTTTCCCCAGGTCGGAACGCACTTCAGCATTCAGGGCAAATTCAGTCATTTCATTTCTCCAAAATAACCAAACCGTCCTTCACGCTTGCGACCAGCGACCGGACGGTTGGGTAAAAAGCCCCGCACAGAGCGGGGCGCATTTCGTTCAGCTGCGATTCCGGGTTAGCGGAACATCGCGCTGATCGACTCTTCATTGCTGATGCGGCGAACCGCTTCAGCTACAACGGGGGCGATATCCAGTTGGCGAATGCGCGAACAGGATTGTGCGGCGGCGGACAGCGGGATGGTGTTGGTCACCACCAGCTCGTCCAGCATGGAGTTTTCCAGGTTTTCTATTGCACGTCCTGACAGTACAGGGTGGGTGCAGTAGGCGAAGACCTTGGCGGCGCCATGTTCTTTCAGCGCTTTGGCCGCGTGGCACAGGGTTCCGGCGGTATCGACCATGTCATCGACCAGGATGCAGGTGCGGCCTTCCACGTCACCGATGATGTGCATCACCTCGGACTGGTTGGCTTTCTCGCGACGCTTGTCGATGATCGCCAGGTCTACACCCAGGGACTTAGCCACGGCACGTGCACGGACCACACCGCCGATATCCGGGGAGACGATCATCATGTTTTCGAAGCGCTGATCTTCGATGTCATCCACCAAAACGGGGGAGCCGTAGATGTTATCTACCGGGATATCGAAGAAGCCTTGAATTTGATCCGCGTGCAGATCGACGGTGAGAACACGATCGATACCTACCACGGTGAGCATGTCGGCCACGACTTTGGCGCTGATTGCCACGCGAGCGGAGCGCGGGCGGCGATCCTGGCGGGCGTAGCCAAAGTAGGGGATGACTGCGGTGATTCGGGTGGCTGAGGAGCGGCGTAAGGCGTCGGCCATTACTACCAGTTCCATCAGGTTGTCGTTGGTTGGCGCGCACGTCGGCTGAATCAGGAAGACGTCTTTACCGCGAACGTTTTCGTTGATTTCAATGCTGATTTCGCCGTCGGAGAACTTACCGACAGAGGCATCGCCGAGGGGGATGTGCAGCTGACGTACGATACGTCGCGCCAGATCGGGGTTAGCGTTCCCCGTAAAGACCATCATCTTGGACACGCGCAGTACCTGCCGGCTGAGGGTATACCTGGATGAGTATAGAAAATGGCAGGGGCGGCTGGATTCGAACCAACGCATGGCAGGATCAAAACCTGCTGCCTTACCGCTTGGCGACGCCCCTGTATCGTGTTTGTCCCGAATGCTTTTAGTCATACAAGCGCCCGAAGGCGTTAATGGCAGGGGCGGCTGGATTCGAACCAACGCATGGCAGGATCAAAACCTGCTGCCTTACCGCTTGGCGACGCCCCTACAGCGTATAACTAACTCTTGCGCATTCACTTCTTGGCCAGTATTTCGAGCTTGCGGTGCAACATCGAGATGTTGCGACCCTGAGCGACAAAACTCGGCAAAGTGGCCGGAAGTTGGCGGGCGACTTTATCAGCATCGTCCCTGTTTGGGAAGCTCCCAAACACACAAGCTCCAGTGCCGGTCAATCTGGCTTGAACAAATTTGTTAAGCAAGATCAAAGCGTTACGAACTTCTGGATAACGCTTCTGAACCACCGGCTGGCAGTCGTTATGACCGCCCCCCTCAAGAAGGCTGCGAACTTTAATGGGCGGCGTATCGCGTGTCAACTCAGGGTCGGAGAAAACTTCCGCTGTGCTGACAAGGACTTGCGGGATTGCTACGAGGAACCAGGGTTCGCTGAGCTCCAGCGGTGTGAGTTTTTCGCCGATACCCTCGGCAAAAGCGGCGCGACCACGCACGAAGACCGGCACATCGGCGCCTAGACTGAGTCCCAGCTCCGCCAGACGATCTTCGGACCAATCAAGTTGCCAGAGGTGGTTGAGGCCGAGCAGGGTGGTGGCCGCGTCCGAGCTGCCGCCGCCGATACCGCCCCCCATGGGCAGGCGTTTGTTCAACCAGATGTCGGCGCCACGCGAGCAGTTGGCTTGCTGCTGCAGTTGGCGGGCTGCGCGGACGATCAGGTTGCTGTCGTGCGGCACGCCGGGAATATCCGTGTGCAGGTGAATTTGACCATCTGCGCGGGGGGCGAAGGTCAGCTCGTCGCCGTGGTCGAGAAACTGAAACAGGGTCTGCAGCTCGTGATAGCCGTCGGCACGGCGACCGAGGATGTGCAGCATCAGGTTGAGCTTGGCCGGCGCCGGCAGGGTGAGGAGTTGCTTGGCCATTACTGTCCAAGCTGACGCGGCTGCCAGTCCTTGATGACCAGGGTGACTTGCAGGTCATGTCCGTTGAGCTTGAGGCGTTCGGGCAGCCAGAAACCGTTCTGTTCGGCGTAGCTCAGGTAGTCGACCTCCCAGCCGTCCTGGCGCAGCTGCGCCAGGCGACTGTCGCCATCCAGGGTTAGGCGGCTCTTGCTGTTGGGTGAGGGCAGGCCGCGAATCCACCAGAGCAGGTGCGAGACTGGCAGGTTGAGCCCCAGCTGTTGTTGCAACAGGGCTTCTGGGGAGGCGGCCTTATAGCGGCCCTGGTTGGCTACTTCCAGCAGAATGGCCCCGGGGCGGCCGGTCAGGCGCGCGGCGCCGCGGCCGAGGGGGCCGGACAGGCGGATGTCGTAATAGTCCTGACGCTGCAGCCAGAACAAGGTGCCGCTGCCTGAGTCTTTCGGCGCGCGAATGCCGACCTTGCCGCTTATCTGCCAGGCATCGAGGCTGCCGACCTGTTGTTTGTGCGCTTGCCAGAGGGCGGAGTCGCCCTGGCCCTCAAGCGCTTCGCGGGAGGTCAGGCCGGCGCAACCGGCGAGCAGGATGATCAGGCTGAAAACGATAAGCGGGCGCACAAGCATCAAGGTGTCTCTGATCCGGTCAGGCGCAGCAGGGTGCTACGCAAAATGGGGCTGTCGGGTTGTTGTTTGAGCGCGCCTGCCCAGACTTTCCGGGCTTCTCGCTGTTTGCCTCGGGCCCACAGCACTTCGCCGAGGTGAGCGGCGACTTCGTGGTCGGGAAAGCGTGTTAGCGCTTGGCGCAGCAGGCGCTCGGCCTCTTCCAGGTTGCCCAGGCGATAGTTGACCCAGCCGAGGCTGTCGAGGGTCGCCGGGTCGTCCGGGTTGAGCTGCAGGGCTTGTTCGATCAGGGCTTGCGCTTCGTCATAGCGTGTAGTTCGGTCGGCCAGGGTGTAGCCGAGCGCATTGAGCGCCATGGTGTTGTCCGGCTCGCGCTCTAGAATAAAGCGCAGGTCCTGCTCTAGCTGATCCAGATCGTCGCGTTTCTCCGCGAGCATGGCGCGGGTGTAGAGCAGGTTGAGATCGTCGGGAAATTGCTCCAGCGCTTGCTGGATCAATAACCAGGCGCGCTCTTCTTGCTGCTGCTTGGCCAGTGCCTCTGCTTCGATCAGGTAGAGCTGGATGGCGTAGTCGGGTTGGTTTTCCCGGGCGCTGGCCAGGCGTGTGTTGGCTTCGTCGAACCGTTGGCTATTGAGCAGCAAGTCCGTCTGGCGCGCCTGGGCCGGGAGAAAGTCGTTGCCCGGGCCGACCAGCTGGTATTCGATCAGCGCGCTTTCCGGTTGCTTCACTGCCTCATAGGCGCGAGCCAGGTTGTAGTGCGCCGCATCGACATGACTGCCGCGTTCGACCAGTTCTTCCAGGTAGACGATGGCTTCGCGCCAGGCTTCGGCTTCGAGGCAGACCAGGGCGAGGGAGAAGCGCAGGTCGTCGTCTTCGGGGAACTGTTGCACCAGCGAGGCGAACTCACCCTTGGCATCGTCCAGGCGGTCTTGTTCGACCAGCAGGCGCGCATAGGTCAGGCGTAAGCGTTTGTCATCCGGGTGCTGGCGAATGCCTTTTTCCAGCAGCGGCAAGGCTTTGTCGCCGCGCTTCAGGCTTTGCAGCAGGCGTGCGTGCAGCAGCAGCGGCGCCACTTCGCGGGTGTCGGTAGGTTGCGCTTCGAGCAGCTCGAGGGCTTCTTCCGGGCGATCATCCTGCTGCAGGAGTACGGCCTTGCCGAACAGCAGTTGGCCGTTGCTCGGGTGCTTCGTCAGCAGCCGGTCGAAGCTTTGCAGCAGGCCGGCGCGGGTGTCCGGGTCGGTTTCCGCGGCAGACAGGGCGAGGAAGTCGAAGTGGGTATCACCCTGGCGTTGCAGGACGGTTTCCATGTAGGTCATGGATTCGTCGTAGCGGCCGGCCCGCGCCAGTTGCACCGCAGCGGCGCGCTGGGCGTCAATGCTGTCGGGAGCATTGGCCGCCCAGATCAACGCGGTATCCAGCGCCGCCTGTTCGGCGCCGAGGTATTCGGCAATCCGAAAGCCGCGCTCGGCGACGCCAGCATCCTGGGTCGCGTTGGCCTGCTGGACATAGTTGCCGAGGGCGATGTCGAAGCGGTTGCGTTGCCCGGCCAGCTCGGCAGTGAGCAGCGCCAGCAGGGTTTCCTGGCTGAACGAGCTATAGACCTTCGGCTGCGAGGTTTGCGCCGAAGAAGCAGCCTCCTCGACCGGCGGTGTGCCGTCAGGTGTGGAAGCTGTGAAGGTTTGACAGCCGCTTAGCAAGGCCAGGGCGGTCAGCAACGCGAAGGATCTATTCATAGAGAAAAAGACGACTAACCTGCGGTCGGGGCATCATGACACAAGCCGTTGGGCAAGCCCATGGGGGCAAGGCGCGATAGCTGATTGGAGGGGGCGCTCGACAAATGGGACAATAATCGGCAGTGGTTGTTCTCGCTCTGGCGAAGTAGGACAATTGTCGGCTTATCTTCCCTGTCAGCGACCCTGCATGGCCTTTATTGCCCTCGGTATCAACCATAAGACCGCCTCGGTGGATGTCCGCGAACGTGTGGCCTTCACTCCGGAGCAGTTGGTTGAGGCTTTGCAACTGCTCTGTCAGCGCACGGCCAGTCGCGAGGCGGCGATCCTCTCGACCTGCAATCGCAGTGAGCTGTATCTCGAACAGGACAGCCTGACCGCTGATGCCGTGCTGGCCTGGCTGGCCGATTATCATCAGCTCAACCTCGACGACTTGCGCGCCTGTGCCTATGTGCACCAGGACGACGCGGCGGTGCGCCATATGATGCGTGTCGCCTCCGGGCTGGATTCCATGGTGCTCGGCGAGCCGCAGATTCTCGGCCAGATGAAGTCCGCCTACGCCGTGGCCCGCGAGGCCGGGACCCTGGGCCCGCTGCTGGGGCGTTTGTTCCAGGCGACCTTCAGCACCGCCAAACAGGTGCGCACCGATACCGCCATCGGCGAGAACCCGGTGTCCGTGGCCTTTGCCGCCGTCAGCCTGGCCAAACAGATTTTCAGCGACCTGCACCGCAGCCAGGCGCTGCTGATCGGTGCCGGCGAAACCATCAGTCTGGTGGCCCGGCACCTGCATGATCAAGGGGTCAAGCGCATCGTCGTGGCCAATCGAACCCTGGAGCGCGCCAGCACCCTGGCCGAGCAGTTCGGCGCCCACGCCATATTGCTCTCGGACATCCCCCAGGAATTGGCCAACAGCGATATCGTCATCAGCTCCACGGCCAGCCAGCTGCCGATTCTCGGCAAGGGCGCGGTGGAGAGTGCGCTGAAACGGCGCAAACACAAGCCGATCTTCATGGTCGACATCGCCGTGCCACGCGACATCGAGCCCCAGGTCGGCGAGCTGGATGACGTGTACCTGTATACCGTCGACGACCTGCATGAGGTGATCGAGGAAAACCTGAAAAGCCGCCAGGGCGCCGCCGAAGCCGCCGAGGAACTGGTGGCCGCCGGTGCCGACGACTTCATGCTGCGCCTGCGCGAGCTGGCCGCGGTGGACGTGCTCAAGGCCTACCGGCAACAGGGTGAGCGCTTGCGCGATGAGGAGTTGGCCAAGGCCTTGCGTGTGCTCGGCAACGGCGGCTCGGCCGAAGAGGTGCTGGCGCAGCTGGCCCGCGGTCTGACCAATAAACTGTTGCACGCGCCCAGTGTGCAGCTGAAAAAACTCTCCGCCGATGGCCGCGTCGAAGCGCTGGCCGTGGCTCAGGAACTCTTTGCCCTCGATGAGGGCGCGCCGTCCAATAAAGGCCTGCAATGAAAGCTTCACTGATCAACAAACTCGACCTGCTGCAGGATCGCTTCGAAGAGCTGACCGCATTGCTCGGCGATGCCGAAGTGATCGGTAATCAGACCCAGTTCCGCGCGTATTCCAAGGAGTACGCCGAGATCGAACCGGTGAGCCAGGCGTTCCGCGAGTTCCGCAAGGTTCAGGGCGATCTGGAGGGCGCCCAGGCGTTGCTCAAGGACAGCGACCCGGATATGCGTGAGATGGCGGAGGAGGAAGTCGCCCAGGCCAAGGTGCAGCTGCTCGAGCTGGAAGAGCGCTTGCAGCGCATGTTGTTGCCTAAGGACCCGAAAGATAGCCACAACGTGTTCCTCGAAGTGCGCGCCGGCACCGGCGGCGACGAGGCGGCGATTTTCTCCGGCGACCTGTTTCGCATGTACTCGCGCTACGCCGAACGTCGCGGCTGGCGGGTCGAGGTGCTCTCGGCCAGCGAGGGCGAGCATGGCGGCTATAAAGAAGTGATCGCCCGGGTCGAGGGCGATAACGTCTATGGCAAATTGAAATTCGAATCGGGGGCCCATCGCGTGCAGCGCGTGCCGGAAACCGAGTCCCAGGGCCGTATTCACACCTCGGCCTGCACCGTGGCGGTGCTGCCGGAACCGGACGAGCAGGTGGCGATCGAGATCAACCCGGCGGATCTGCGCGTCGACACTTACCGCTCCTCCGGCGCCGGTGGTCAGCACGTCAACACCACCGACTCGGCGATCCGTATCACCCACATTCCCACCGGTACTGTGGTCGAGTGCCAGGAAGAGCGCTCGCAGCACAAGAACCGCGCCAGGGCCATGTCATGGCTGGCGGCCAAGCTGAATGATCAGCAGGAGGCGGCGGCGCACAAGGAACTGTCCGACACGCGCAAGTTGCTGGTCGGTTCCGGGGATCGCTCCGAGCGTATTCGTACCTACAACTTCCCCCAGGGGCGGGTCACCGATCACCGCATCAACCTGACCCTGTATTCGCTGGGCGAAGTGATGGCCGGTGGCGTGGACGCGGTGATCGAACCGCTGCTGGTCGAGTACCAGGCCGACCTGCTGGCCGCCCTAGGCGATTGATCCAGCTCAGGACTACGCAAATGCAGAATCCCGTAAGGTGGGTTAGGCGCGCAGGTTGAAGATGTGTATGCAAGAGTATTGGCGCGCTGTAATCCGCCATGGCAACGGCCTTATCCGTGTTGCGCCGGGTTACGCGGCGTCCGACTATCCTGACGCCAGTGCATCGGTCGCATGCGCCGCTAACCCAGCCTACGAGTCGTAGCCCAGGAACCCGCATGGTCACCATCGAATCCTTGCTCATTAATGCCGCACTGCCCGACTCGCCAACGCCGCGCTTGGACGCCGAACTGCTGCTCGCTGCGGCGCTGGGCAAGTCGCGCAGTTATCTGCACACCTGGCCGGAACGTGAGGTCGGCACCGAGCAGGCCGTACGTTTTGCCGTCGATCTTATCCGTCGCCAGTCCGGTGAGCCGGTGGCCTATATTCTCGGTCAGCAAGGCTTCTGGAGCCTGGAGCTGGACGTGGCGCCGCATACCCTGATTCCCCGCCCGGACACCGAGTTGCTGGTGGAGGCTGCTCTGGCGCTGCTGCCGGCCACGCCTGCGGCGCTGCTCGACCTCGGCACCGGCACCGGTGCCATCGCCCTGGCACTGGCGGCCGAACGGCCGGCTTGGCGTTTGACCGGCGTGGATCGGGTAGCGGATGCGGTGGCCCTGGCCGAGCGCAATCGGCTGCGCCTGCAGTTGGCCAACGCGACTTTCTGCCGGAGCCACTGGTTCGGTGCGTTGGCCGGTCGGCGCTTTCGGCTGATCGTCAGCAACCCGCCCTATATCGCCGCGGACGACCGTCACCTGACCCAGGGCGATGTGCGTTTCGAACCGAGTAGCGCGCTGGTGGCTGGGGTGGATGGTTTGGACGATATTCGGCAGATCATCGAACAGGCACCGGACTATCTTGAGTCCGGTGGCTGGCTATTGCTCGAACACGGCTTCGAGCAGGCCGCGGCGGTGCGTGAGTTGCTCGGCCTGCGCGGCTTTACCGCGGTGGCCAGCCGGCGTGACCTGGGCGGCCATGAACGTATCAGTCTGGGGTGTTTCAATCATGAATGAACAGACCATGCTGAGTGATGACGAACTGCTGCGTTACAGCCGGCAGATTCTCGTCCAGCAGATCGATGTCGAGGGCCAGCTGCGCCTCAAACAGAGCCGCGCGCTGATCATCGGCCTCGGTGGATTGGGCTCGCCGGTAGCGCTGTACCTGGCGGCCGCCGGGGTCGGCGAATTACACCTGGCGGATTTCGATACGGTGGATCTGACCAACCTGCAGCGGCAGATCGCCCATGACACGCAGAGCATTGGCCAGAGCAAGGTCGACTCGGCGATGGCGCGGCTTGCGGCGATCAATCCGCAGATCCACTTGCGCGCGCACCGCAGTGCCCTGGACGCCGATTCGCTGGCGGCTGCGGTGACCGCGGTGGATCTGGTGCTGGATTGTTCGGACAACTTCGCCACCCGCGAGGCGGTGAATGCCGCCTGCGTCGCCGCGGGCAAGCCCTTGGTCAGCGGCGCGGCGATTCGTCTGGAAGGGCAGCTCTCGGTATTCGACCCACGGCGTGCCGACAGCCCCTGTTATCACTGCTTATACGGCCACGGCAGCGAAGCCGAGTTGACCTGCAGCGAGGCTGGCGTGGTCGGGCCGCTGGTCGGCCTGGTCGGCAGCCTGCAAGCGCTGGAAGCCTTGAAGCTGCTGGCCGGTTTCGGCGAGCCGCTGGTCGGGCGCTTGCTGTTGGTCGATGCGCTCGGCTCGCGCTTTCGCGAGTTGCGGGTCAAGCGCGATCCGGCGTGCAGCGTCTGTGGCAGTGCGCATGGCTAATAATGCGCCGGTTGGCGTGTTCGACTCGGGCGTCGGTGGCCTCTCGGTCCTGGGTGAAATCCGCAGCTTGCTGCCGCATGAGTCGCTGCTGTACGTGGCCGACAGCGGCCATGTGCCCTATGGCGAGAAGAGCCCCGAATTCATCCGTGAGCGCTGTCGGCTGATTGCCGCGTTCCTGCTCGCGCGTGGCGCCAAGGCGCTGGTGCTGGCGTGCAATACCGCCACCGTGGCCGGGGTGGCCGAGCTGCGTGAGTTGTACCCGGAACTGCCGATTATCGGCATGGAGCCGGCGGTCAAACCGGCGGCGGCGGCGACCCGTTCCGGGGTGGTCGGTGTGCTGGCCACCACCGGCACCTTGAAGAGCGCCAAATTCGCCGCGCTGCTCGACCGTTTCGCCAGCGACGTGCGGGTCATCACTCAACCCTGTCCCGGGCTGGTCGAACTTATCGAGGCCGGCGAGCTGAACAGCAGTGCAACCCGCACCCTGTTACAGGGATTGGTCACGCCACTGCTGGATCAAGGCTGCGACACCCTGATTCTCGGCTGCACCCATTACCCGTTCATCAGGCCGCTGCTGCGCGAGCTGGTGCCCGAGTCGGTGAGCCTGATCGACACCGGGGCGGCGGTGGCGCGGCAACTGCAGCGGCTACTCGCCGAGCGCGGGCTGCTGGCCGCTGGGCCGGCCCGACCCGGTTGCTTCTGGTCCAGTGGTGAACCGTCGCAGATGCACGCCGTGTTGCCGTTACTGTGGGGCGAGGTAGCGCAGGTCGATCGGTTTTGACCGCGATTATTGCGCAGTGTTCGCGGCCATTCGACTTCCATTAACAGTAAATATTTCTATACTCCCAGACAGTTCGAAGCGGTTTTATCGTGATCTTCAGCACAAGGATAATTACATGAAGAAGTTGTTTGCCGTTGCTGCGCTTGCAGCTTTGTCTATGGGGAGTGCCGCTCAGGCCGCCGATGTGACCTTCGCCATTGGCCAGTCCGGCGACTCGACCATGGTCTATCGCGTGGGGACTCAATTCGATTTCAGCAGCCGCTGGTGGCAGAGTGACGTCGGCCACCTGAGCGGTTACTGGGATGCCGGCTACACCTTCTGGGAGGGGGATAAAACCTCGAGTAACCACAGCCTGTCCTTCGCCCCTGTGTTCGTCTACGAGTTCGCCGGTGATACGCTCAGGCCTTATGTCGAGGCGGGTATCGGCGTGGCGGCATTCGCCCATACCGAGCTGGAAGACAACGACCTGGGTTCGTCTTTCCAATTCGAGGATCGCCTCGGTTTAGGTGTGCGTTTTGCCGAGCAGGAAATCGGTGTGCGCGCGCTGCACTACTCCAACGCCGGCTTGAAGCAGCCGAACGATGGTGTCGAGGCCTATACCCTGCATTACCGCTTGAGCTTCTAAACACTCGCGCGTCACGTCGCTGGGCACCGCCTTAGCTGCGTCTGTCCAGGGCTGCGGTGTGCAGAGGAAGAAAAACCGGGTCGATGCCCGGTTTTTTTCTGGCTCTGTCCCAATAGTGTGTTGCATGGCACGACCCACCACCGCCTCCTGCTGTAAGTAGATCCGTCGGTGGGTTAGGCGCCTGGCACAAGGCTATTGGCTGTTACCCGGTCAGTTGCGCCGTAACCCACCATGACCTGCACCGCCCACCCTACAAAAGCTGCGGCCAACACGTTACTGGGACATAGCCCTTTTTTCTGGTTCTTCGCATTGTCGCGGGGAAGAGAGGATTGACAGTCAGGGATGCAGGTAAATTGGCAGTCGCCAAACACACCAGCCCCTGCACCCTGCTG
>NZ_VIUH01000026.1 GCF_007993865.1 Pseudomonas sp. SJZ079
CATGCTTGAGCGCTATCAGCAGCATATTCGGCCGGCTCACTGTATCCAGGAGGCGGTTGGACGCACCATGCAACACGCTATTGGGACATAGCCTTTTTTTTGCGCAAAGGATTGCTCAATCGCGTACACGGTAGAGCGCTCAGCCAGCCGATTCGAACGCAGGGCGTTATACTCGCGCGCCGCCCTCTTCCATCGATCCCACACCTCCATGCAGAAAGTCCTGGTTATTGGTTACGTCTGGCCCGAGCCCCGTTCTTCGGCTGCCGGCAGCCGCATGATCGAGCTGCTCGAACTGTTCCGCGCCCAGAACTGGCAGGTCAGCTTCGCCTGCGCCGCGGCGCTGTCGGAGCACCGGGCCGACCTGCGCGAGTTGGGTGTGCCGGAAGTGGCTATCGCGCTGAATTGCGACAGCTTCGATGCCTACGTCGCCGAGTTGCAGCCGGATCTGGTGCTGTTCGACCGCTTCTTCACCGAAGAACAATTCGCCTGGCGGGTCGAGCGCGCCTGCCCGACGGCGCTGCGGGTGCTCGACACCAGCGACCTGCACAGCCTGCGCGAGGCCCGTCAGCAGTTGTTGAAAAGCGCGCAGCAGGCGTGCGCCAGCGAAGCGGAAAAACACCAGTTAACCGCGGTGCAGGCCAGTCCAGAGCAGCTGTTCGCGGCTATGGCCGCCAGTGACAGCGCGCAGCGCGAGATCGCCGCGATCTACCGCAGCGACCTGACGCTGATGATTTCCGAGTTCGAGATGCAACTGTTGCAGGAACAGTTCGGCGTACCCGCCGCGCTGCTGCACCACTGCGCGCTGATGCTGATTCCGCCAAGCACGGCTTGCCTGGAGTTCGAGCAACGCGCGCACTTCATCAGCATCGGCAACTTCCGCCATGCGCCTAACTGGGATGCGGTGCTGTGGTTGAAACATGCGCTGTGGCCGCTGATTCGTCAGCGCCTGCCGCAGGCCCAGCTGCATGTCTACGGCGCCTACCCGCCGCCCAAGGCCACTGCGCTGCACAACGCCAAGCAAGGCTTTCATGTGCTCGGCTGGGTCGACGATGCACACCGGGTGATGAGCCAGGCGCGGGTCTGCCTGGCGCCGCTGCGCTTTGGCGCGGGGATCAAAGGCAAGCTGGCCGATGCCATGGCCTGCGGCACGCCGAGCGTGACCACGGCGATCGGCAGCGAGGGCATGTGCGGCGAGCTGCCCTGGGCCGGCGCTGTGGTCGAAGACCTCGCCGATCTGGCCGACGCGGCAGTAAAGCTGTACCAGGACCGCGAACTCTGGCTGCAGGCGCAGCAACGCGGCGCGGCGATATTGGCACAGCGTTTCCAGCGCGGCGCACTTGGCGAGGCTTTGATCGCGCGGTTGCAGCGGCTCGCTGCAGAGCGGGAGGCGCATCGCCAGCAGAATTTCGTCGGCGCCATGCTGCGACACCACCAGCACAAGAGCACGCAGTACATGTCGCAATGGATCGCCGCGAAGAACCAGGTCACTCGGACCTGATTTCCGGCTGTTAGTGGCACGCCGGTTTTCTTGCGGGTGGCTGTTGAGCTGCTGTGCTGGGTTTCGCTGCGCTCTACGCCAGCCTACGGCTGGGGGCAGTGCTATCGGCGGAATTTTGCCGATAGCCGGGTCCGATATGGCGAGACTCCGCCAGCTCATGCGAACTGGATCACACCCATTTCTCTGCTATGCAAGGGCTCGGCCGTCTTCCGGGTCTTGGCATAGGCATTGCGATACAGAGCGGGTGCTGCCCTGAACCTGCACGCGAGCCGATAGTCGCGGATGGCACATTGGCACAGCCAAGTCACAGCCAGGGATCACGGTGCGGCGAGCGCTCGCACCGTTCGCAAATACCGATAACAAGAAAGGACACCCGCATGTTCAAGTCGATGTTCGCCATGGCCGCCTGCGCCCTGGCCCTAGCTGCTGCCAGCGCCAACGGAGCCCAGGACCAGGGGCCGATCCTGATCAAGTTTGCCCATGTGGTCGCCGATAACACGCCCAAGGGCCAGGGCGCCCTGTTGTTCAAACGCCTGGTCGCAGAACGCCTGGCCGGCAAGGTCAAGGTCGAGGTGTATGCCAACTCCTCGCTGTATGGCGACGCCGACGAGCTGGAGGCACTGCGCAATGACCAGGTGCAGCTGCTGGCGCCCTCCCTGGCCAAGTTCGGTCAGTACACCAAGCAGTTACAGGTATTCGACCTGCCATTTCTGTTCGATGACCTGGACGCGGTCAACCGCTTCCAGAAACGCGCCAAAGGTCGCCAACTGCTGCGTTCGATGGAAGCGCAGGACATCGTCGGCCTGGCCTATTGGCACAACGGCATGAAACAACTGTCGGCGAGCAAGACCCTGTTGATGCCCACCGATGCCGCGGGTTTGAGCTTTCGTATCCAGCCTTCGCAGGTGCTCGAGGCGCAGTTCCAACAGCTCGGCGCCAAACCGTTGGTGCTGCCGTTCGCCGAGGTGTTCAACGCCCTGCAGAAGGGCCAGGTGCAAGGTGCGGAGAACCCTTGGTCGAATATCTACAGCAAGAGATTGCACAGCGTGCAGCCCTATATCACCGAGACCAACCACGGCGTACTCGACTACATGCTGGTGAGCAATCCGCGCTTCTGGTATCGCATCCCCCACAGCATTCGAGTCGAGCTGGAAGGAATCATCGACGAGGTCACCTATGCGGTCAATCGTCAGGCCGAGGCTGACAATCTGGCCGACCGGCAGCGCATCGAAGCCTCCGGCGTCAGCCAGGTGTTGAGCCTCAACGCAGAGCAGCGCGAGGCCTGGCGCAGCGCCATGCGTCCGGTATGGCAACGTTTCGAGACCGAGATCGGCGCCGATGTGATGAAAGCCGCACAGACCGTCAATCGCAAACAGCGCAAGTGATCGGGCCCTGCGCTCAAGCGCTTGGTTGTAGGCCTATAGGGCACCAGGTGCCGCGCCGCACGCCGCGCCTGCCAACCGTCGAGCCTTACCCGGCTGGTTGGCAGGCCCAGGCACTCGGCTCCTGCGTGACTTCGCCTAGGCGGCGGCTTCGATCGCCTGCATGAATTGCTCCGCCGGTAACGGATGCCCCAGCAGAAAGCCTTGCAGTGAGTTGCAGCCCAGATCGGTCAGGAAGACTTGCTGCTGACGCGTTTCCACGCCCTCGGCGACGATCCGCAGGTTCAACGCCTGGCCGAGGGCGACGATCGCGGTAATGATCGCGGCGTCATCGCCATCGTGGACCAGGTCACGCACGAAGCCCCGGTCTATTTTCAGCTCGTTGGCCGGCAAGCGCTTGAGGTAGAGCAGGCTCGAATAGCCGGTGCCAAAGTCGTCGATGGACAAGTCGACGCCCATTTCCGCCAGCTGCTTGAGCACCTGCAGGCTGGCGTCGGCATCGCTCATGGCCGTGGTCTCGGTGATTTCCAGGGTCAGGCAATTGGCCGGCAGCTGATGTTGCGCCAGGGCGTTGGCGACACTCTCGACCAATCCGGCATGACAGAACTGCAAGGCCGAGAGATTGACCGCCACCCGCCAGTCACGAAATCCCTGCTCATACCATTGGCGCATCTGCCGGCAGGCTTGATGCAGGACCCAGTCGCCGATGGCGATGATCAACCCGGTTTTCTCGGCCAGAGCGATAAACTCGCTGGGCGGCACCAGTCCACGTTCGGGGTGCTGCCAACGCAACAGGGCTTCGGCGCCGACCGGACGGCCGTTAACGGCGTCGAACTTGGGTTGGTAATGCAGGCAAAACTCTTCGCGTTCCAAACCCAGGCGCAGGTCGTTGAGCAACTGCAGTTGATTGCGTGCATTGGTATTCATCGATGCTTCGAAGAAGCTGTAACCGTTTTTGCCAGCGCCTTTGGCGTGATACATGGCGGCGTCGGCATTCATCAGCAGTTCCTGCTGGTTCGCCCCATCGCCTGGGTACAAGGCGATGCCGACGCTGGTCGACACGCGCAGCTCGTGCTCGCCGACCTGAAAGGGTTGGCTAAGCAGATTGACGATCTGCTCGGCGACATTCACCGCATCGTTCGGCTCGCGCAATTCGGCCAGCAGCACGAACTCATCACCGCCAACCCGTGCCAGGGTGTCCTGGGCGCGCAAACGCTCGCGCAAACGCAGGCCAACCTCGTGCAGCAACTGATCACCGATGTGGTGACCGTAAGCGTCATTGACCGGCTTGAAGCCATCCAGATCCATGAACATCAGCGCAAAGTGGCCACCACTGCGCGCCATCTTGTGGATGCTCTGCTGGATGCGGTCTTCCAACAACAGACGATTGGGCAGTTTGGTCAGGCTGTCATGCAGCGCCAGTTCAGTCAGCTCCTGATTGGCCTCGGCCAGTGAGCAGCTCAACGCGGCGGTGCGTTGTTCGAGACGCGCGTCGAGCACCGAGGTCAGCAAGGCAATCGTCAGTACGGCCAAGGTCACGACAATAATCAAGCTGGCCAGCCAGGCGCTGTCCAGACCGCTATTGGCGGCGGCGCAAAAGCTGTCGAGTGGAAAGTTCGCCGCGGCCATGCCGGTGTAGTGCATGCCGACAATGGCCAGCCCCATGATCACGGCCGCGCCGGCGCGCAGAAGGCGTATATAGGGCGAGTGCTGGCGCAAGCGAAAGGCGATCCACAGGGCCGCCGCCGAAGCCGCCACGGCGATCGACAACGACAGGCCAAACAGCAGCGGGTCGTACTCGATACCCGGTTGCAGCAACAAGGCGTGCATGCCGAGGTAATGCATGGTGCTGATCCCGGCGCCCATCGCCAGTGCGCCAAGCAGCCAGTGCCACAGGGGCATCTGCGCCTGGCTGACCAGCCACAGGGCAAAGCCCGAGGCGAGCATGGCTACCGCCAGGGACAGCAGGGTAATGCTCAGGTCATAGCCCAAGGGGATGGGCAGGCTGAACGCCAGCATGCCGATAAAGTGCATCGACCAGATTCCGATCCCCATCGACACCGCGCCACCGCAGATCCACAGCGGTACGGCTGGGCCCGTGGCGGTGCTGACACGTCCGGCCAGGTCGAGCGCGGTATAGGACGCCAGAATAGCCACAGCCAGGGAAATCAGTACCAGGACGAGGTCGTAGCTAGCGGTCAGCATTGCAAGTCTCTACAGCGCTCTGATGAGCAAATGGGCGCCCTTTGCAGGCGCCCGGCATTCTAACGATTACTCATCGCCATCACCACGCCAGCGCGGCAGCCACTCGTCCGCTGCACAACGGTGCGAGCAGGTCGCCCTGCTGCGGTCGCGTTTGGCGCTGGACGACGATTAGCGTTAAGCCTGAGTAGGATTGCCCGATATGAGCCTGAGGCTCTGGCTGATCGGTTGCGCGCTCGACTAAGCTGAATAAGAGTCTGCTGAATCGTCTCAACATTCAGCCAGTACCTCCCCGCTGCGCTAGAGGACAACCGGCGCGGCTGGTTCGACAGTGCTGCGTTGCGCCGGCCTACGGAGCATCCCCTCCCGAAGGAGTCCTGCCATGAACCCAGAGTATCCCCTGCTGTTTGCCTTGCGCGGCAACCAGGACTATGCCGCCCGCGTGGCGCAGCGACTCGGTTGCCAACTGGCTGCGCATGAGGAACATGTGTTCGAGGATGGCGAGCACAAGAGCCGCGCGCTGGAACCGCTCAACGGTCGTCAGGCGGTTGTCTTTCACGGGCTCTACGACGACACCGAGTACAGCGTCCACGACAAGCTCTGTCGCCTGATGTTCTTCTGCGCCGCGCTGAAGGATGCCGGAGCCCGCCGCGTGCAGGTGATCGCCCCCTACCTGTGCTATGCGCGCAAGGAACGCCGCACCGAGTTCCAGGACCCGATCATCAGCCGCTACGTCGCCACCCTGCTCGAAGCCAGCGGGGTCGACCGGCTGCTGAGCCTGGAGGTGCATAACGTGGCCGCCTTCGACAATGCCTTCCGCATTGCCACCCAGCACCTGCACAGCGCCGAGCTGTTCGCCGAGCACTTTGCCGGTTTGATCGGCGACGCCGAGGTGGTGGCGGTCTCCCCCGACACCGGCGGGGCCAAGCGCGCCGAGCAATTTCGCCAGGCCCTCGAACGCCGTCTGGGACGACCCGTGAGTGGCGCCATCGTGGAAAAGTACCGCAACAACGAAGTGCTCAGTGGCACGCGGTTGAGCGGCGAGGTGCAGGGTAAGACCGCGATCATCTTCGACGACATGATCAGTACCGGCGCCACCCTGCTGCACGCCGGTCACGCCTGCCAGGCCGCCGGCGCCACGCGAGTCTTCGCCGCAGCGGCACATGGCCTGTTCACCGGTGGCAGCGAACTGCTCGACAGCCCACTGTTCGAACGCCTGGCGATCTGCGACAGCGTGCCGCCGTTTCGTCTCGATCCCAGTCTGGCGGCACAACGCCTGGACATCCTCGATACCACCGCGCTGGTGGCGGCGCTGTTAGCCGAGGAATACGGCTTGGTGGCCAGCGAGAGCCGACCATGACCAGCGCCCGGCTCGAGTAGCTGCCGGCGGGAGCACGAGGCAAGCATGCACAGCGCCAGCTACACGGTGTTTCTCGGCGGCGACCTGATGACGGCCCGCGGTGTCGATCAGATCCTGCCGTTTCCGGGCAATCCGCGCCTCTACGAAGCGTGGGTCAAGGATGCCGACGACTATGTGCGCCTGGCCGAGCGGCGCAACGGACCGATCTCGCGACCGGTGGATTTTTCCTATATCTGGGGCGTGGCACTGCCGGCATTGGAGCGCCGCCACGTGGCACTGCGTCTGGTCAATCTGGAGACCGCCGTGACCCGGCGCGGCCAGCCGCAGCCGAAGGGCATCAACTACCGGATGAATCCGGCCAACCTGCCCCTGCTCGAAGCAGCCGGCATCGACTGCTGCGTGCTGGCCAACAACCATGTACTGGACTGGGGCGAACAGGGTTTGATCGATACCCTGCACAGCCTGGACAACCTGGGTCTACAACACGCCGGCGCCGGGCTAAACCTGACAGCTGCCGAAGCCCCGGCGGTGCTGCCCCTGGCCAATGACCGACGCCTGCTGCTGTTCGCCTGGGCCACCCCGGATTGCGGGGTGCCGCCAGATTGGGCGGCCAGCGAGCGACAAGCGGGCGTCGCGCGCCTGGACGATCTCACGGCGCACAGCCTGCAGCGGGTCTCAGCGTGCATCGCCGCGGCGAAACACTCCGGCGATGTGGCTGTCGTTTCCCTGCACTGGGGCGGCAACTGGGGCTTCGCCGTCGCGCCGGAGCAGGTGCGCTTCGCCCACGGTTTGATCGACCAGGCCGGGGTGGATGTGCTGTACGGCCATTCCTCGCACCACATCAAGGCGCTCGAGGTGTACCGCCAGCGTCTGATTCTCTACGGTTGCGGCGATCTGCTCGACGATTACGAAGGCATCGACAGCCACGCACGCTATCGCGCCGACCTGGGGCTGTTGTATTTCGCCGAGCTGGCCGCCGACGGCCGCCTGTTGGCCCTGGAGATGCTGCCCACCCAGCAGCGGCGGTTGAGCATCCAGCCTGCCGAAGGATCAGACCGGCAATGGCTGCACGACAGCCTGCTGCGCCAGTGCGCCGCTTTTGGCTGCAGCCTGCGACCTGGCAGCGGCGGGAGCTTCAGCCTGGTTTGGCCGAGTGAATAGAATCAAGAGCAGAGCTTGGGTATCGCGCTGCTGCGTCAGAATGCGCAGTGCTGGCGGCGATTACCGCGAAGCGCCCAGGTAACGCTCGAACCAGTCGCCAGCTTCCCGAGCCACCTCCTCCAAGGTTCCGGGCTCTGCGAACAGGTGGCTCGCCCCGGGTATCACCGCCAGCCGCTGGGTACAGCGCAGTTGTTCGCTGGTCTGACGATTCAGTTGCAGCACCAGGGAGTCCTCGCCGCCGACTATCAACAGCGTCGGCGCCAGCACCTCGCTCAGCGCGGCACCGGCGAGGTCGCTACGGCCGCCGCGACTGACCAGCGCCTGCACCCGCTGGTTACGTTGCGCCGCTGCAATCAACGCCGCGGCGGCGCCGGTGCTGGCGCCGAACAAACCGAGGCGCAGGTGCCGCAAGTCGCTGTCGGCGGCGAGCCAGTCAATCACCCCGAGCAGGCGCCTGCTCAGCAGCGGAATGTCGAAGCGTAGCGCTCGGCTGACCTGGTCCAGGCGTTGTTCCACCTCGGTCAACAGGTCGAACAGCAAGGTGGCCAGCCCGCGTCCGTTGAAATACAGCGCCACCTGCCGATTGCGTGGGCTGAGCCGGCTGCTGCCACTGCCATGCACGAACACCACCAACCCCGTCGCGGTTTCGGGCAGCAGCAAGTCGGCAGCCAACTGCACATCGCTCAGGGTCAGGTTCAATAAGCGTCGGACGGGCGTTTGCATGGACGGGTGTCTCCGGCGCATCAGCTGACTGATTCGCAGGGGCGCTGCCAGGCACGCTGCAACAGGTCGAGCACTTCACGGTCCGAGGTCTGGTCGAAATCCAGGTACCAGCGACCGATCGCCATCAGCATCTCGGGCATCAACGGGCAGACCACTTCGTCGACCTGATTGCGCAGCAGTTGCACGCTGTCAGGCGCCGCCACCGGCACCGCGACCACGATGCTTGCCGGACGCTGCTGACGTGCCGCGCGGATCGCCGCCTGCATGGTGGCGCCGGTGGCCACGCCATCGTCGACCAGGATCACCTGCTGGTCACACAGCACCGGCGCCGGCCGTTCGCCGCGATAAGCGCGATCACGGCGCTGCAGCTCCTCGGTTTCCCGCGCGGCCACCGCATCGATGCTGGCCTGGTCGATGCGTGCGTAGTGCAGCACGTCGTGGTTGATCACCCGCACCCCGCCACTGGCGATGGCGCCCATGGCCAGCTCCGCATGGCCGGGGACGCCGAGCTTGCGTACCAGCATCAGATCCAGGCGCACGTCCAAGGCACTGGCGATCTGGTAAGCCACAGGTACCCCACCGCGTGGCAGGGCCAGTACGATCACGTCGGGGCATTGTCGATACGCCAGCAGTAGCTGCGCCAGGCATTCGCCCGCGGCCGCCCTGTCGCGAATGGGAATATGCAGAGGAGCATCTGGAGTCATAGCACTACCCCTTGCTCGCGCGCTGGCCCGAGAGGCGCGCGGCCTATCAGGGTCAATAGTCGGGCGCCGCTACAGCGGCGGCAACCGCTGGTTTATATCGCTTTCCTCTAACCAGCCGGCCCATCCGAATATTGCAACGTCGCCCCTATATTTACTCCGGCTGCAGCGTCTGCCAACCGCCGCCCAAGGCGGCGATCAGCTGCACCAGAAGGTCCTGCACCAGAACTCGGGGTTGAGGCATGCGGCCTTGGTCAGGATCTCGCATCCGGTCTCGGTGTTGAGCCGGATCAGTGAAGTATTGCCAATGGCCGATAAAACCCTGGTACAGCTTCATGCTGCCCTATCAGCCTGCCTTATCCCTTGCTGTATCGGCCGGCGTGCCGGCTGGCCGATAGCCCTGCTGGTCCAGCAGTTGCTGACGCAAGCGCCGGTTTTCCTGCACCAGATGACACTGGGCAAAACCGTCGCGCAACTGGCTGCGCAGGTCATCGGCATCCCAAGGGGTGCTGATGAATCGGTAGATCACACCCTCGTTGACGGCCTTGAGGATGAGGCCAATCTCGCTGGCGTCGCTCAACACCATGCGAATGATCTCTGGGTAGATGCTCCTGACCCGGCGTAGGAACTCCACTCCATCCATATCGGCCAGACGCGGCTGGCTCAACACCACGCCCACCGGATGAGTTGCCAGCAGGGCCAACGCCTCGGCGCTGTTGCTGGCCGTCAGGGTGCGGTATTTCTCCAGGCGCAGCTCGCGTAGCAGCGTATCGAGGTTGCTCTGCTCATCATCGACCAGCAACAGGTAGTGCTCCTGCTCGTCAACCATGATCGCCGGCAGCTCCAACTCGGCGCCCTCGTCGAGGAACTGCAGGCATGCCTGGGGTGGTAGCGGCGGAGAGTAATAGTAGCCCTGCAACTCGTCGCAACCCGCAGCCCGCAGAAAACCGAGCTGCTCGGCGGTTTCCACCCCTTCGGCAATCACCTTGATGCCCATGTTGTGGCCGATCGAGATCATCGAGCGCACCAGCGAGGCACTGTCCGGGTCTAAGTGCACATCGGTGACGAAGCTGCGGTCGATCTTCAACTCGCTGAAGGGAAAGCGCTTTAAATAGCCCAGAGAGGAATAGCCGGTACCGAAATCGTCGATCGAGAAGCGGATGCCCAGGCCGATCAACTCGCGCATCTTGACCAGCACTTCCTCGGCATTGGTCATCAGCATGGTCTCGGTCACCTCCAGCTTGAAGCGGAACGGCGCCACCCCCTGCTGGCTGAGGATCTGCTGGATGCGCGAGACGAAATCGGCGGCCATGAAACTGACGGCCGAGAAGTTCACCGCGACGCTCACCCCCAGCAGACTGCTCTCCCAGACCCGCATTTGCCGGCAAACGGCATCGAACACATAGAGATCGATGGCAACGATCTGGCCGGTTTCCTCGGCCAGCGGGATGAACTCGTCGGGCATCACCTGCTTGCCCTGATGGTTCCAGCGCACCAGGGCCTCGAAGCCGCACAGGCGACCGGTGTGCAGGTCCAGTTGCGGTTGATAAACCACCCTGTACTCATCGTGCTGCAGGGCATAACGGATATCGCGCTCTAGCATCAGGCGCCGCTGCATCTGCTCGTTCATCTGCGGCATGAACGCGCAGATGCGGTTGCGACCCTGATGCTTGGCCTGGTACATGGCGGTATCGGCGTTGCGCAACAGGGTACCGAGGTCGCGTCCGTCATCGGGGAAGCAACAGAAGCCAATGCTGCAACTGACCACCACTTCCTGGCCGTCGAGCAGCATGGGCTCGGCGACGCACTGCTGAAAACGCCCCAGGCCGTCGATGCGCCTGGTGAGCTGGCCACCATCGGCCAACAGAATGACGAACTCGTCGCCCCCCAAACGTGCCACTGTGTCGAATTCCCGCGCGCAGCCGCGCAGGCGCTCGGCCACCTGCACCAGCAGCTGGTCGCCGGCGCTGTGGCCCAGGCTGTCGTTGACCACCTTGAAATGGTCGATGTCCATGAATACCAGGTCGAACTGACCCTGATTGCGGCTGGCGAAGGCGATGGCCTGGTGGATGCGATCGTTGAGCAGGTTGCGGTTGGGCAGCCCGGTCAGGCTGTCGTGGTTGGCCTGGTGCTCCAGTTCCTCCTGGTAGCGCTTGGCCTCGGTGATGTCGTTGAGGATGCCGACGAAGTGGCTGACCCGGCCGCGATCGTTCACCACGGGGGCGAGGCGCAGCTCGTTCCAGAAGGCCGAGCCATCCTTGCGGTAGTTACGCAGCACGGCTCTACCCTCCTCCTCGGCTTGCAGCGCCCGACGGACGCTGGCCAGCTCCGGCTGCTCGGTCTCCTCTCCCTGCAAGAGCCGGCAGTTGCGCCCCAGCACCTCCTCGCTGCGGTAGCCGGTGATGCGCTCGAAGGCCGGATTGACGTAGACGATCGGCTGGTCGTCGAGCTGATTGTCGGTGATCACGATGGCGTTGACGCAGGCTTCCATCGCCCGCGTGCGGATACGGATCTCCAGGTCACGCTGACGCTGCTCGCTGATGTCCTGGATCACCGCTATGGCGCCCTGGAGCACGCCATGTTGGTCGTGGAACGGCACAGCGGAATTGAGAATGGTCTTGTGGCTGTCATCGAAGGCCTGGATATCGATCACCTCGTTGCGCAGCACCTGGCCATTGCGCACGGCCCTGACCAGCGGCCAGTCCTCGGCCTGCAGCGACTCGCCGCGTTCCGCCCAGACGCCGTGATGGCGAGCATAGTCGTCCAGGTCCGCGGGTTGCGGCCCGGCCCAAATCAGCCCGTTCTCGGCGTTGCTGAGGATCAGCCGGCCCTCGCTGTCGGCGACAGAGACACCGACTGGCAGGTTGTCGAGAATCTTGCGCAGCAAGGCCTCGTTCTGCGCCAGCGCCCCAGTACGTTGTTCCACCAGTTGCTCGAGGCTCTCGAACAGACGCACCCGGCCCAGGGCCATGGCGAACTGGCGGCCGATCGAGGCCAGGGCGTTGAGCGCATCCACCGGCCAGCTCTGCGCCTGAGTGCGCACCACATTGAGCATGCCGATGGTTTCGCCGCCAAGCAGCAAGGGGATGCTCGCGTGGCTGCCTTCCCCCATCTGTTGCAGGGCCGGGCAAGCAGCGATATTGCACGGCGCGCTCAGCTGGTCGTGGAGCCAGGCGTGCCGACATGGGCAGTTCAGCGAACAACTCGTCAAGCGCCCCAGGTCGTAATCGCCGTCACGCCCGCGGGAACCCGCTACCCGCAGCGAGCCACCCGGTTCGGCGGTATCGGCCAGCAGCAACCAGGTGCCCACGGCATTGGGGAACTCGAGGATGCGCCCCAGGGCCGTATCGATCACATGACGCTCGCTGCTGGCATCGCTCAGACCACTGGTGAAGTGAAACAGGCAGTTCAGCAGCGAGTTGCTGCGGGTCAGCTCGTCGTGTTTGGCCAGCAGTTCGTGGTTGAGCCGTACGCCTTGCTCGTAAGTGGAGATCAACAGGTCGAGAATTTGCTGACGGCCGGCGGTGATGAAGTGCCGCTCACCCTCCAGTACCACCTCCACGCCCATTTGCACCCGCTCGTTGCTGCGCAGTTCGAGATTGACCAAGAAATAGCGGATGCGCGACATCAGGTATTTCTCGTCATAGGGCTTGACGATGAAATTGTCGGCGCCGCAGGCCAGGCCATGCACCACATCCCGCGCATCGGCCAGGCTAGTCACCAGAATCACCGGGATGCCCTTGGTGCGCGGGTCGCCCTTGAGCTGGCGACAGAGTTCATAGCCATCCATCTGCGGCATGACGATATCGCTGATGACTATGGTCGGCAAATATCCGGCCAGAAACTCCAGCGCCTCCACGCCGTTGCGCGCGACTTGTACCTGGCAACCGGCGGACTCCAGCAGGAACTGCAGTTCAGTGGCCTGGGTCGGACTGTCCTCGACTATCAAAATTTCCGCGTTGTCGAACATGGTCAATCTCCTTCTGACCCAGTACTGCGGGAAAGGCTGCGTAGCGCAATCGAATTGAGCAGCGCCGCAATCGCCTCCGGTGGCAACACCTGGCGCGCCGCCTGCAACTTGATCGCCGCCCGTGGCATGGCATCGATCAGCGCACTGGTCGGCTCCTGGGCAATGGTCAGGGCCCCGCAGCGGTGCAGTTCGGCGAGTCCCTCGGCCCCGTCCCGGCCCATACCGGACAGCTGGATGCCGATGGCCTGGTTGCCGAGGCGCTGCGCCACGTTGCGGAACAGGTGATCGGCCGAAGGGCAGTACAGCTCGCCGTTGCTGCCCTGCAACTGAGCCCGCAGCTCGGCGCTGACGCCCAGATGACTGCCGTCAGGCGGCAGGTACAGCCCCCCTGGCTGAAGCAGCTGGCCGTGCTCGGCGATACTCACCGACAAGCTGCAGACGCTCGCCAGCCAGTCGCGAAAACTGCCGAGAAATCCTACGCTAATATGCTGGGCCAGCAGCAGCGGCCAGGGTTGCTGTGCGCTCAGGTGTGACAGCAGCGCCTTGAGCGCAACCGGGCCACCGGCGGACGCGGCAATGGCCACCAGCTTTGGGCTCTCCGAACTCAGCGGCGCCCTGAGTGGCGCAGCAGTCAGCGTCTTCACTGCGCGCGGTCGCCGCACTATCTTGACCTGCGCCATGCTGCGCAGGGTGCGCACCAGCGCCCCGATAAGCTGCTTGAAATTAGCCGCCTCTGGCCCTTGGGGCTTCTCTAGTACCGCCAGGGCACCGGCTTCCAGAGCGTGCATGGCCGTCGCCGCCGCATAGGCATTGGCGCTGGCGGTCACCACCACCACCGGCAGGGCATAGAGCTCGAGAATGCGCGCCGTGGTTTCATAACCGTTCATGCCCGGCATGTGCACATCCATGGTGATGATGTCGGGTCGATAGCCCTCCAGCAGACGTAAGGCTTGTTCGCCGCTGTCCGCTTCACGCACTTCGAAACCTTCATCCTCGAACACCGAGCGCAGCAACATGCGCAATACCGGTGAGTCGTCGACAATCAGCACGCGCATGACTGCTCCCAATCAAATCAAACGGCGAATGGCGTCCAGCAGGCTATCCTGCTCGAAGCCGCTTTTCACCAGGTAGGCATTGGCCCCAACCTCCAGACCGCGAGCGCGGTCTTCGGCCGAATGCAATGCCGTCACCAGTACCACCGGCAAGTCGGTCAGCTCACGGTCGAGCCGAATCCGCTGGGTCAAGGTGAAACCATCCATACGCGGCATTTCCACATCCGACACCAGCAGATCGAACGCCCCCTGCTTCAGGGTGTTCCAGGCTTCCAGGCCATCGTTGGCCGTTGCCACCTGGTAACCGGCGCCCTCCAGGATGGCTTTCAGCAGGCCGCGCGAAGTAAAGGAGTCTTCGGCGATCAGCAGGCGTTGCGCAGTGTTGCCAGACGTCTCCTGCACGTTGCGCTCAAGGCTGCCGGCCCCCACCGACAGGGCACTACGGTAGAGGTCTCCCGGATGCAGAATGGGCACCAGCTGCCCGTCGCCGAGCAGGGTCGCCCCTAACAGGTTGCGCACCCGCAGCAGCTGACGGCCGAGACTCTTGACGGTGATTTCCTGGTCACCGAGCAGCTCGTCGACCAGCAGCACGAAGGGTTCCCCACGGACTTTCAGTAGCAGCAGAGTCAGGTCGTCATCCCTGCCCACCGAACTGCTCAGGCCGAGCACGTCGGCCAGGGCCCAGACCGGCAGCACTCGCCCGTCGAGCGTCAGCGAGGGGCGGTTCTCCAGATTCTTCACGGCACTGGACGGCAGCCGCAGGCAGCGCTCCACGGCCAGGGCCGGCATGGCGAAGGTGCGCTCGGCGATGCGTACGATCACTGCACGGAAGGTCGACAGGCTGAGTGGTAGGTGCAGGTGAAGGCAAGTGCCCTGGCCTGGGCTGGACTCCAGATCGATGCGTCCGCCGAGCCGTTCGACCGCCTCCTGGACGATGGCCATGCCCAGGCCGCGCCCGGACAAGTCGGTGATCAACGCGCTGGTCGACAGCCCGGAGCGAAAGATCAGCCGCCGGCATTCCGCCTCGCTAAGCGCCTCGGCCTGCTCCGCACTGAGCAGCCCGGCAGCCAGTGCCTTGGCCCTCAAGACCTCGACGTCGATACCCGCGCCATCGTCCTCTACGCGCAGCTCGAAACGATCCGCCGACTCCTGTAACAACTCGACCTGCAGCCGCCCGACGGGCGGCTTGCCGTTGGCTACGCGGCGGTCCGGCGACTCCAGGCCATGATCAACGGCATTGCGTAGCAGGTGGGTGAGTACGGTGCGCAGTTCGTCGAGGATGCGCTTGTCGACCTGCAGATCGGTGCCGCGCACCTGCAGGTCAACACGTTTGCCGGCCTGGCTGGCCAAGTCCTGGACCATGGCCGGCAGCCCTTCCACCAGATTGCTACCGGCCAGCAACAGCACCGCCTGCAGCTCGCCGACGTGGGCATCTGAGAGCTGCGCCAAGCCCTGGGCCAGGTGCCGTCCTGCCTTTTCCAGGTGGACTGCCTCGAAATGCAGGCGGTCGAGCTGCGCCTGGCTCCAGTTCAGATAATCGAGCAGGCCCTTCAGGGCATCCCGGCTGGTCAGGGGCAAGGCCTCCAAGCCTGCATGCAGCTGCTTTAAGTTGCCGGCATCGAGCAGGCGCTTGCCTCGCTGCGGCTCGAAGGCCTGCGCGTGCTCACGCAGGCGGCGCGCATAGGCCTGGGCTTCGAGTTTGTGCTGCAGCAGGCTTTCGCTGTGAAACAGCAAGGTGTCCAGGCGACGTGTGGAAACCCTGACCATGCTGGGATCAGCCGGTTGCACAGGGTTGGTCAGCGGCGTCCTCGGCAGGGCGACGGCTTCGCCACGCGCGGCGCTTTCCAGCTGGCCGCACAGCAGTTCGGACTCGCCGGAGCCAGGCTCTTGTCCGGCGTGCAACTGCTGCACCGCGCGCAGGGCGTGCCGACACAACTCGACACGTTCCGCGGTCAGCTCCAGCTGTCCGCCGCGAATCGCCCCCAGCAGGCTCTCCCAGGCATGGCAGAGGCGTTCGATCGACGGCAGGCTGACCGCCCGGGCAGCGCCCTTGAGACTGTGCACCTCGCGAAACAGCGACTCGATGGAGTCGTCACTGGCGCCGGCCTCGCGCCAGTTCGCCAAGGTGTCGGCGAGCACGCCCAGGCGCTCGCCCGCCTCGATCCGGAAGCTTTCCAGCAGGCGCTGCTGCAGCGCTTTACGGTCCAGGCTCATGTTCTACTCACAACTTGAATTGGGCCGCGAGGCCCTGCAGTTTTACACCCAACTCATGCAGGTTGCGGGTGGCCTGGTCCATCTGACGCGTACCGCTGACATTGCTCTGGCTGGCCTCGCGAATGCTGCTCATAGCATTGGCGACCTGGTCCATGCCGACCATCTGCTGCTGACTGGTGGCGGCGATCTGCAGGGCCATTTCACTGGACTCGGCGATGCTGCTGTCCAGGGCGCGGATCGCCTCGCCGCTCGACTGCGCCCGTTCGTAGCCGGCCTCCACCGTCTTGCTGCCCTGTTCGGCCAGCAGCACCGCCTTGGTCATGGCCTTCTGGATCTCGCCGAGGATTCCACGCACCTGGTTGGTGGCCTGTTTCGACTGGTCGGCCAGGGCCTTGACCTCCTGGGCCACCACCGAGAAGCCCTTGCCGGTCTCGCCGGCCCGCATCGCCTCGATCGAGGCGTTGACCCCAAGCAGGTTGGACTGCTCGGCCAAGTCGCTGACCGAGGCGACTATTTCGCCTATGGTCTGGCTCTGCTCACCCAGGCGCATGATGCTTTCCGCCACCGCCTGCATCTGCTCGCGGATCTGCCCCATGCCCTTGAGCGCCTCCTCCACCGATTGGCGCCCGCCCTGGGCCACCTCGCGGGTGCGCGCGGTGCTGTCGGCCACCGACTGCGCCTTGCCGCTGGCCAGTACGGCGGTCTGCTTGACCTCGTCCACCGTGGTGACTATTTCGCTGATGGCGGTGGCGGTTTCCTGAGTATTGGTGGCCACTTGGCTGGTGGCCGCCAACACTTCCTCGCTGGACGTCGCCAACACGGTGATGCCTTCGTTGAGCTCCCCGACCAGGTTGCGCAGGTTGGCCAACATGGTGGCGAAGGCGGTACCCAGCACATCCTGGTCGGATACCGGCTGACTGTCCTGGCTCAGGTGCCCCTGGGCCAGATACTCGGCCTTGGCAGCCAGTGCCAGCAGATACTGGCTCATCTGGCTGAAGGCAAGGGCCAGTCGACCGACCTCGTCACGGCGGCTCTCGCTGCGCAGCTCCCTGGGTATTTCACCGCGGCTAATCCGCTCGGCCATTAGGGTCAGATGCGCCAGTGGCTGGGCAATGTGCCGGCTGAGCAGCCAGGCCATGAGCATGCCGAAGATCAATACGAGCGCCCCGACCAACAGCTGCTCCACGCGCTGGCGCTCCACTGTTTCCTCAGAGCGGACCAGTGCTTGGCGTACGTTGTGCTCGGTGAGTTCGGCCAGACGCAACCCCAGGTCATTGATCTGCACCATCCGTTCGAGCTGAATCCCCAAGGCCAGGGCCTCAGCCTGCTCCAGCTGCCCGCTGCGGATGAGTGGCAACAATTGCTGGTCGCGGGTCTCGACGAAGGCGGCGCGCACGCCGATCAGCTGGTCGAGCAGCCGGCGCGTCTCGCCGTCATCGCCCAGGCCACCGAGTAGCTCATCGAACAGGCGATCATTGGCCCGAGATAAGGCCTCGATCTCGCCCTCGCTCTGACGCAGCTTGTCGCCCTGGCTATTGGCCATCGCCTGCAACAGCTCGGCACGCTGGGTGATGATGTTGATGCGCAGTTCTTTGACCTTGGATACCCGCTCTAAGCTGCCTTGGAACAGCCGGGCCTCACTCTTCTGCAGATCGGCGAAACGCTGCAGCGAAGTGATCAGCAGGGCGCCGAAAGCGACTATGAGTACGGCAAAAACCAGAACCAGCTTGCTGCCGATACGCAGGTTGGCAATATTTCCTAGCATTCTCGCTTCTCCTTGTCCCTAGGCCACCCCCGCGGGGCAGTGCACAACGAATCCTGCATCCTCCTTACAGCTTGAATCGGCTCGCCAAGCCCTTGAGCTTTAGCCCCAGCTGGTGCAGGTTGCGCGCCGCCAGGTCGACCTGTTGGGTGCCGCCGACGTTGTCCTGGCTGGCCTGGCGGATGCTCGCCATGGCCGTGACGATTTGGTCCATGCCGACCATCTGCTGCTGGCTGGTGGCGGCAATCTGCAAGGCCACCTCACTGGAGGCCTCGATATTGCTGCTCAGGGTGCGGATTGCCTCGCCGCTCGACTGCGCCCGTTCGTAGCCGGTCTCCACCGTCTTGCTGCCTTGTTCGGCCAGCAGCACCGCCTTGGTCATGGCCTTCTGGATCTCGCCGAGAATGCCGCGCACCTGGGCGGTGGCCTGTTTCGACTGGTCGGCCAGGGCCTTGACCTCCTGGGCCACCACCGAGAAGCCCTTGCCCGCCTCGCCGGCCTTCATCGCCTCGATCGAGGCGTTGACCCCGAGCAGATTGGACTGCTCGGCCAGGTCGCCGACCGAGGCGACTATCTCGCCGATGGTCTGGCTCTGCTCGCCCAGGCGCATGATGCTTTCCGCCACCGCCTGCATCTGCTCGCGGATCTGCCCCATGCCCTTGAGCGCTTCCTCCACTGCCTCGCGCCCGCTCAACGCCACCTGCCGGGTGCGCTCAGTGCTCTCGGCCACCGTCTGCGATTTGCTGCCCGCCAATACCGCGGTCTGCTTGACCTCCTCGACCGTGGTGACTATCTCGCTGATAGCGGTGGCGGTTTCCTGGGTACTGGCGGCCACCTGGCTGGTGGCGGCGAGAATTTCTTCACTGGACGAGGCGAGCACCGAGATGCCTTCATTCATCTCCTGTACCAGTTCGCGCAGGTACTGGCTCATATTGCCGAAGGCCTGGGTCAGTCGACCAACCTCGTCCTGCCGAGCGCTGGTGACGATTTCCTCGGGTATCTCGCCGCGACCGATGCGCTCCGCCCAACCGGTCAGACGCGACAGCGGCTGGGCGATGTGCCGGCTTAGCAGCCAGGCCAACAAGGCACTGACGCCGACCAGCAGCAGGCTCAAACGGAACACCCATTCGCGCTGGGCCTCCAACGCCTGGCGTGAGCGCTCCAGGGCTGCGACGACGCGCCGATCGGTGACATTGGATAGCTGCAGGCCGAGTTCATGAATCCTCTTCATGCGATCGAGCTGTAGCCCCGTGCTCAACTGGCGCGCCTCCTCGAATGCGCCGGTGCGGAGCAATTCCAGCTGCTCCGCACGGGTCTGCTTCAGGGCGAGGCGCACCGCCAGCATTTCCTCGAGAAGGTCGGCGAACTCCGGATCATCGCCTGCCGCCTGCTGCAGGCGTTTCACCAGTCGTTCGTTCTCTGCGGTGCGCCGGCGGATCCCCTCCTCTATGCCTGGCAGGTCGGCCTGCGCCTCTTCGTTCGAGGCCTGCATCAAATCGGTGCGCTGGGCTGCGATGTTCAGACGCAACTCCTTCACATCGGAGACGCGCGAATAGTGTTGCCGAAACTGCTCCTCCTCGACCTTCTGCAGGTTGGCGAAACGTTCCAGACTGTTGAACAGCAGGATGCCGAATCCTGCGATCAGCACGGTGAAGGCGGCGATCAGTTTGCTGCCGATACTCAATTTAAATAGCCTGTCCATTGCACCCTCCATTGCCATTAATCCTCGTCCATCACCCGTAGGTTAGGGTCACCCAGCAGCCGCCCGCCATCCAGCACCGTCCATTGCTCGGCGGTGACGCCGAGCAGGTAGGCCGCCCGCACGCCGGTGAGGTTGGCCAACTCGCCTTGCAGAGCCTCCTGGCGGATCCGCGTGATACCCAGGACCCGATCGATCAGCAGAGCAAACTCCATCTCCGAGTTGCGCAGGATCACCATGAAATTCTTGTCGGACAGGCCACTGATCGGCAGTTCGAACAGTACCCGCAGATCGAGCAGCGAGACGATATGCCCACGCACGTTGACTATGCCCAGCACATAGGGCGGCGTGCTCGGCAGGGGGGTGTACTGGGCCAGCGGCAGCACCTCGGCGACATGCTCGCTCTCGATGGCATACAGCTCGCCACTGATGCTGAAGCTCAGGACTTCCAGCCAACCATCGGCTTGTTCCTCTTCGACCACCGTGGCCCATTGCCGGGTTCGCTCGAGCAAGCGTAGATCGCGCTCCTCGGCATCCACGGCGAAACCGCCTGCCAGCCGGGTTTCGAACTGGGCGAGCCGCTGACGTATCTGCTCCCAGCGCTGATCCTGCTTCAATGGCTCGGACATCCACTCGGTTCCTCCAGTAGTTGATCGCACAAACGCAGCAGCTGCACGCAACTAAGGCCATCGCCCTGCGGCACCAAGGAGGCCACGTCCTGGGCCAAGAGCAGCTGCCGGCATACCTGCAGGGCTTTTTCGCCGGCGCGCGCCTGTCCTTCAGCGCGCAGCAGGCGCGCGCGCAAGAAGTAGCCGAGAATAAACTCAGGGTCCAGATACAGCGCCTTCTGCAGGGCCGCCTGGGCCAGGCTGAGGTCGCCGCTCTGCTGAGCCAACAGGGCCTGCAGCCAATAGGCCTTGGGCGAGTTGCTATCCAGGGCGAGCGCCCGCTGCAACCACTCCTGGGCCTGCTCGGGTCGCTGCTGATCGGCCCAACTCTGCGCCATGGCCAGACAAGCCTGGTGTTGCTGGCTGCGGCTCAGCCCAGGGCAGCTCAGGTAGGCCTGCAACGCTTCCCGGACCTGCTCGTGCAGACCACTGGCCTGGGCCCGGGCAACCTGCTGCCAGCGCCGCTCGCGGATGGCATCGGCGCTTTCGGCCGCGGCTTGCTCGGCAGGCGCAGGGCTGGCGGCAGGCGCAGGCAGTCGAGCCTCGCCTCGGTTCTGCTTGATGTACAGGGGGCCGGCCTTGCCGAGGACCACCGGCTCGGCCGCGAGTGCTCGGCTTGGCGCAGGGCTGCTCACCCGGACGTCCTGCCGCGCAGCAGGTGCCAGGGCGTAGTTGCAGCCGGCCCAGCTGCCGACCAGCCCCGCCTGAGTCGCCAGACTGGCCTCGACGGCGCTCAGCAGCAGAATTCCGTCGGCACTCAGACTGCCCAGCAGACGCCGCACCGCGGCAAGCGCCCGGCCGGTCGAGAAGTACATCAGGACGTTGCGGCACAGAATCAGATCGGCGTCTGCCAGCGCAGGCGGCAGACAGCCATCGGCGAGGTTGTACTGGACGAAGCGAATGCGCTGGCGCCAGGCGGGACGCACCCGCCACTGGGGCCCTTCGGCCTGGAAATAGCGCTGGCGAAAATCCTCCTCGCTGCTGCGAAAGGCGTTGCGCCCGTAGACCCCCTGCTCGGCCCGGGCGAGAAAGGCTCCATTGATGTCGCTGGCCACCAACTCCACGGACCAGTCGGCGCTTTCGCCGCCCAGCAGCTCGTCGATCAGGAACAGCAGGCCATAGGCCTCCTCGCCGGTACAACAGCCGGCACTCCATAGGCGTAGGTGTCGCCGGCCCTCCTGACGGCGGCGCGCCATCAACGGCGCCAGATGATGGCGGGCGAGCCAGTCGAAAGCCTCGGCATCGCGGCGAAAATAGGTTTCGCCAACGGTGAAGGCCGCGATCAGGGATTGCACCTGGGCGGCGTCCCAATCGGCGAACGCCAGTTGCTGCACCCAGCTGTCGAAGTCCGTTATTTGCCGTTCCAGGGCCAGCAGCTGCAGGCGGCGCAGCAGATCACCGCGACGCGGGCCTGAGAAGTCAATGCCCACATGCTGCAGAACCTTGTGACTCAGGGCCGCCAGCAGCCGCGGCGAGCCGTTTGGCTCACCGCGCGACATCAATGGACTCCTCCCTGAGCGTGAGCAGCTCAACCAGGCGAGCTTCGTCGGTGTCGCTGAGCAGCTGTTCGACATCCTGGATCAGCAACAGCCCCTCGGCGCTGCGCAGCACGCCGCGCAACAGGCTGGAGGGCACCCGCGGGTCCGGTGCCGGGGTGAAGTCCGCCGCCGCACAGGCACTCACGGCCTCCACCTGCTCCACTGGCAGCAACAACTCGCGCTTGCTGCTGGTCAGCCAGATAAAGGGTTGCCACAGGGTCAGTGCGGGCGCTGGCCACCCGAAACGCCGGGCCAGATCCACCACGGGAAGCAGTCTGCCACGCACATTGGCCAGGCCACAGATCGATTCGGGCGCCCCCGGTAAGGGGGTACTGCGCAGTGCCGGCAGCACTCGAACCACCTGGTCGAGGGCCACCGCCAAATGTTGACCCGACAACCAAAACGGCAACACTAGGTATCTATCCATAGATGCTTCCCTGTCACCAAAGGCTATTACTACCTTGTACCCTAGCTCAGGCTTATCCCGCGTCCAGTAATCGACCTACTCGCAACAGCCAGCTGCTAGGGCGCGTCCGGGCTCTCGCTAGCCTGCTGCGCCTGCCAACCACCGCCCAGGGCGGCGATCAGCTGCACGCTGACGGTCAGGCGGTTGCCTTGCAGGGTCAGGCGGGTGCGCTCGTTGCTCAGGGCACTGGTTTGCACGATGACCACATCGCTGAAGCCCACGGTGCCAGCCTGGTACTGGTTGAGGATCAGCCGCAGCGACTCGCGCGCAGCCTCCAGCGCCTGCTGTTGCACCACGGCCTCACGCTCGAACACCGCCAGCTGCACCAGAAAGTCCTCCACCTCGCGGAAACTCTCCAGCACGGTTTGCCGGTAATCGGCCACGGTCTGGTCGTAGCGCGCCTCGTTTTGCTCGACCTGGGAGCGGATCAGGCCACCGTCGAACAGGTTGACGGCGAACGCCGGGCCGATCGACCAGAAACGGTTGGGCACGCTGATCCAGTCGCTCAGGCTGCCGCTGCGATAGCCCCCGCTGGCGGACAACGTCAGGTCGGGGTAGTAGGCGGCCTTGGCCACGCCGATGGCGGCGTTGGCCGAGATCACCCGGCGTTCGGCGGCGGCGATGTCCGGACGGCGTTCGAGCAGCGCCGAGGGCAGGCTCAGCGGCACCGCCGGCAGGCCGGGGATATGCTCGCGACTGGCCAGCTCGAACGCGGCCGGCGCCACGCCAACCAGCACCGCCAGGGCGTGCTCGAGCTGGGCGCGCTGAAACTCCAGGTCGATTGCCTCGGCCTCGGTGCTCTTCAGCTGGGTCAGCGCCTGGGTCACGTCGGACTTCGGCACTATGCCGGCGCGGTACTGGTTGTCGGCGATCCTGAACGCGCGCTGATAGGCCGCCACCGTGGCATCCAGCAGGCGCTTCTGTTCATCCAGCACGCGCAGCTGCAGGTAGCTTTGCACCAGCTCCGACTGTTGGCTCAGGCGCACGGCTGCCAGGTCGGCGGCGCTGGCCTGCATGCTGGCGTTGTCCGCCTGCAGTTGCCGACGCAGCTTGCCCCAGATATCCAGCTCCCAACTGACGCCGAGGTTGACGTCGTAGGTCTTCGAGACCTGCGAGGCGTTGGAGCCGCTGACGCTGATGCCGCTGCTGGTACTAATGGTGCTGTCACCACCACCCTGCCCGGCACGGGTCACGCCGCTGTTGAAACCGACACTGGGAAAGAACGCGGCCCGCGCACCGCGCGCCAGGGCGACGGCCTGGCGGTACTGGGCTTCGGCGCTGGCCAGGCTCTGGTTGTTTGCATTCAGGCGTTCGACCAGTTGGTTCAGCTGGCTGTCGCCATACAGCCGCCACCAGTCACCGCGCAGCGCCTCATCGGCCGGCGCGGCGGCCTTCCAGCCGGCGGCCTGCTTGAAGTGCAGGGCGCTGGCCGAGTCCGGGCGCCGGTAGTCGGGGCCAATGGCACAGGCACTGAGGGCCAAGGCGGCCAGGCTCAGGCACAGCGAACGCAGGATTACAGGCTTCATACGGGGGTATCCAGGGCGGCATCGGTGCGCACGCCGCGCCAGCGGTTGACCCGGTGACGCAGACGGTCGAGATAGAGGTAAACCACCGGGGTGGTGTAAAGGGTCAGCAACTGACTGAGGATCAGCCCACCGACGATGGTCAGGCCCAGCGGCTGGCGCATCTCCGCGCCTTCGGCCATGCCCAGCAGCAACGGCAAGGCGCCGAGCATGGCCGCCAATGTGGTCATGATGATCGGCCGGAAACGCAACAGACAGGCGCGACGGATCGACTCCTCGGGGCTGAGCCGGTCCTGGCGCTCCAGCTGCAGGGCCAGGTCGATCATCAGGATGGCGTTCTTCTTCACCACGCCGATCAGCAGGAACAGGCCGAGCAGCGAGATCAGGCTGAACTCGCCGCCGCTGAGGATGATCGCCAGCAAGGCGCCGACCCCGGCCGAGGGCAGCGTCGAGAGGATGGTCAGCGGGTGGATGTAACTCTCGTAGAGGATGCCCAGCACGATGTAGACCACCAGCAAGGCGCCGAGGATCATCAGCGGCTGGCCCTTGGCGGCGCTGGCGAAGGCGCCGCCGGTACCGCCCAGGCTGCCCTGTACCTCGGTCGGCAGGTTGATCTCGGCCACCGCCCGGGCGATGGCCGTATTGGCCTGCTCCTGAGTCACCTCAGGGGCCAGGGAGTAGCCGATGCTGTCCGCGGCGAACTGGCCCTGATGGTTGACCCTGTCCTCTTCCAGGCTGCGCTCCCAGCGAGCAAAGCTGGACAGCGGCACCCGCTGGCCCTCGGCGCCGATCACCTGGATCTGCTCGAGCGCCTCCGGGTATTCGGCGTACTTGGGGTTGATTTCCATCACCACGCTGTACTGGTTGAGACTGTCGTAGATGGTGGAAATCTGCCGCTGGCTGAAGGCGTTGTTCAGCACCGCGGTGACCATGCTCATGTCCACGCCCAGACGCCGGGCGGCGTCGCGGTCGACGACCAGGCGAATCTGCTGCGCGCCCTCGCCTTCGTTGGCGTCTATGTCGGTCAGCTCGGGCAAGGCCGCCAGGGCGTCGCGCACCTTCGGCAGCCAGGCGCTGAGGTCGTCCAGCTCGCTGGCCAGTAGCACATACTCGTTTTCCGAGCTGCGCCCCTGGCGCCCGCCGAATTGCAGATCCTGATCCGGCATCAGGAACAGGCGCCCACCCGCTACCTTCGGCACGCTGTCGCGCAGGCGATCGATCACCTGCTGGGCGGACAGATCGCGTTCGGCCATGGCTTTCAGGCGAATCACCAGAAAGGCATTGTTGATCCCGCCGGAGCCACCGATAAAGCCGGCCACGCTCTGCACCGCCGGGTCGGCGAGCAAGGCACGGCGGTAGATTTCCATCTTCGGCTGCATGACTTGGAAGGACAGGCCATCGTCACCACGGACGAAGCCGATCAGTTGGCCGGTGTCCTGCTGCGGCATGAAGGTCTTCGGCACTTCGACGAACAGAAATACATTGAAGGCCACGGTCGCCAGCAGGCTAAACAGGGTCAGGCGGTGATGGCGCAAAGCCCAATCCAGACTGCGCGCATAGGCCGCCAGCACGCGAGTCTGCAGCCGTGCGCCGAAGCGCTGCAAGCCGCCCTGCTCGCCTTCTGCCCGCTCGGGTTTGAGCCAGCGGGCGCAGAGCATCGGCGTCAGGGTCAGCGACACCAGCATGGAGATCAGGATGGCCACCGCCAGGGTGATGGAAAACTCGCGGAACAGGTTGCTGACGATGCCGCCCATGAACAGGATCGAGAGAAACACCACCACCAGCGACAGGTTCATCGACAACAGGGTGAAGCCGACCTCGCGCGAGCCCTTGAACGCCGCCGCCATGGGCGTTTCGCCGGCCTCGATATGCCGCGAGATATTCTCCAGCACCACGATGGCGTCGTCCACCACCAGGCCGGTGGCGATGATCAGCGCCATCAGCGACAGGTTGTTCAGCGAGAAATCCAGCAGGTACATCAGCGCGAAGGTGCCGACCAGCGACACCGGCACCGCCAACGCTGGGATCAGCGCGGCGCGCCAGCGACCAAGGAAGGCGAACACCACCAGGATCACCAGGGCTACGGCGATCAACAGCGTGCGTTCGGCTTCATGCAGGGTGGCGCGGATCACCGGCGAGCGGTCCATCGCCACTTCCAGGGTGACGTTGGCCGGCATCACCGCCTGCAAGGCCGGCAGTTGGGCGCGAATGTCGGCGATGGTTTCGATGATGTTGGCGCCGGCCTGGCGATTGATCACCAGCAGCACCGCCGGATTGTCGTTGTAGAAGCCGCTGTTGTAGCGGTCCTGCACGCCGTCGCTGACCTCGGCGACATCGCCCAGGCGCACCGCCGCGTCGTTCTGGTAGCGGATGATCAGCGGGCGGTAGTCGGCGGCCTTCGCCAGCTGGTCGTTGGCCTGTATCTGCCAATGCCGCGTGCCGTCCTCCAACGAACCCTTGGGCCGGTCGACGTTGGCCTGGCTGATCGCCTCGCGCACCTCGTCCAGGGCGATGCCGTAGTGGTCGAGCAGGCGCGGTTCCAAGGCCACGCGCACCGCCGGCAGCGAGCTGCCGCCGATCTGCACCTCACCGACGCCCTGCACCTGGGCCAGCTTCTGCGCCAGCACGCTGGACGCCAGGTCGTACAGCTCGCCCTTCTGCAACACCGGCGAGGTCATCGACAGCACCATGATCGGCGCCTGCGAGGGATTGACCTTGCGGTAGCTGGGCATGTTGCGCATGCCGCTGGGCAGCAGGTTGCGCGCGGCATTGATCGCCGCCTGCACCTCGCGGGCGGCGGCATCGACATCGCGGTCGATGTCGAACAGCAGGATGATCCGCGTGTTGCCCTGGCTGCTGCGGCTGGTCATCTCGCTGATGCCGGCGATGGTGCCGAGCGAGCGTTCCAACGGCGTGGCCACGCTGGAGGCCATGATCTGCGGGCTGGCGCCCGGCAGGCTGGCATCGACGACTATGGCCGGGAAGTCCATTTTCGGCAGCGGCGCCACCGGCAACAGGCCGAAGGTCAGGCCGCCGAGCAGGAGAATCGCCAGGCTCAGCAGCAGGGTCGCCACCGGGCGACGGATAAAGGGCGCCGAGAGGTTCATGGCTGGATCACGACACCCGCCGCGCTGCGTCCACTGAGGCGCCGCGAAAGGCGGTCGAACCACAGGTAGATCACCGGTGTGGTAAACAGCGTCAACACCTGACTGAGCAGCAGGCCACCGACCATGACGATGCCCAGGGGCTGGCGCAGTTCGGCCCCGGAGCCGCTGGCCAGCATCAGCGGAATGGCGCCGAACAGCGCCGCCAGGGTGGTCATCAGAATCGGCCGGAAACGCAGCAAGGCCGCCTGGTAGATCGCCGCCTCGGGGGCCAGGCCCTGCTGACGTTCGGCCTCCAGGGCGAAGTCGATCATCATGATCGCGTTTTTCTTGACGATGCCGATCAGCAGGATGATGCCGATGATGGCGATCAGACCCAGGTCGTTACCGCTCAACAGCAAGGCCAGCAAGGCGCCGACCCCGGCCGAGGGCAGCGTGGAGAGGATGGTGATCGGGTGGATATAGCTCTCGTAGAGCACGCCGAGGACGATGTACATGGTCACCACAGCCGCCAGGATCAGCAACAGGGTGCTCGACAGCGAGCTGCGAAAGGCCTCGGCGGCGCCCTGAAAGCGGCTCTGGATGCCGGCCGGCAAGCCGATGGCCTGCTCGACCTGTTCGATCACCGCCACCGCCTCGCCCAGCGAGGTATTCTCGCCCAGGTTGAACGACACAGTGACCGCCGGAAACTGGCCGATATGGTTGACCAGCAGTGCCGCCGAGCGCTGCTCGATCTTCGCCAAGGCGGACAAGCGCACCTGTGCGCCGCTGGCGCTGCGCACATGGATCTGTTCCAGCGCCGCCGGGCCGAGGCTGCCGGCGCCCTGGCTCTCCAGCACCACCCGATACTGGCTGGCCTGGGTGAAGATGGTCGAGATCTGCCGCTGGCCGAACGCGTCATACAGCGCGTCATCGATGGCGCTGACACTCACACCCAGCCGCGCGGCGGCGTCGCGGTCGATCTGCAGATACACCTGCAGGCCACGGTTCTGCAGGTCACTGGCCACATCGCTGAGCGCCGCTTGCTGACTCAGGGCCTCAACCAGCCTGGGCGTCCAGCTCTCCAGCAGGGCCATATCCGGCGACTCCAGGCTGAACTGGAACTGGGTGCGGCTGACCCGGTCCTCGATGCTCAGGTCCTGCACCGGTTGCAGGTATAACTGGATACCCGGCACCTGGGCCAGTTCGGGACGCAGGCGTTCGATCACCTGACTGGCGGTGACCTCGCGCTCACTATGCGGTTTGAGATTGATCAGCAAGCGGCCACTGTTCAGCGTCGGGTTATCACCGTCCACGCCGATATAGGACGACAGGCTGGCCACCGCCGGGTCCGTCAGTATCACCTCGGCCAGGCGTTGCTGACGCTCGCTCATGGCGCCGAAGGAAATGCTCTGCGGCGCCTCGGAGATACCCTGGATCGCGCCGGTGTCCTGCACCGGGAAAAAGCCCTTGGGCACGGCCAGATACAACAGCACGGTCAGGCCCAGGGTGCCCAGCGCGACCAGCAGAGTCAGGGTCTGGCGCTTGAGTACCCACTGCAGGCCCACTCCGTAGCGCTCGATCAGGCCATCGATAAAGGCGCCACTGGCGCGGTAGAAACGCCCCTGCTCTTCTTCCTTTTCCTGTTTGAGCAGGCGCGCGCACATCATCGGCGTCAGGGTCAGCGAGACCAGCAGGGAAATCAGGATCGCCACCGCCAGGGTGATGGCGAATTCGCGGAACAGGCGCCCGACCACGTCGGCCATGAACAGCAGCGGAATCAGCACGGCGATCAGCGACAGGGTCAGCGAAATCAAAGTGAAGCCGATCTGCTTGGCGCCCTTGAGTGCGGCATTCAGCGGCGTCTCGCCCGCCTCCAGATGACGGCTGATGTTTTCCAGCATGACGATGGCGTCGTCCACCACGAAACCGGTGGCGATGGTCAGCGCCATCAGCGTCAGGTTGTTGATCGAGAAGCCGGCCAGGTACATCACCGCGAAGGTGCCGATCAGCGACAGCGGCACGACGATCGAGGGGATCAGGGTGGCGGACAGCTTGCGCAGAAACAGGAAGGTCACCAGCACCACCAGGGCGATGGCCAACAGCAACTCGAACTGCACGTCGCCGATGGCCGCGCGGATGGTCTGGGTGCGGTCGGTGAGCACCTTGACCTCGATGCTGGCGGGCAAACCGGCGGTGATGCTCGGCAATAGCCTGTGGATGCGGTCGACCACCTCGATCACGTTGGCGCCCGGCTGGCGTTGAATGCTCAGCAGCACCGTCTCGTTGCGGTCGGCCCAGGCGGCCAGGCGCAGGTTTTCGGCGCCATCGACCACGCTGGCGACATCCTGCAGGCGCAGGGCTGCAGCGTTTTCATACTTGAGGATCAGACCGCGGTACTCGTCGGCGGATTTGAGCTGGTCGTTGGCATCGAGCTGCGAGACCCGGGTCGGGCCGTCGAAGTTGCCCTTGGGCTGGTTGACGTTGGACGCAGTGATCAGGCTGCGCACATCACTCAGGTTGAGGCCGTGGCTGGCCAGGGCCTGTGGGTCGACGCGGATGCGCACCGCCGGGCGCTGGCCGCCGGCCAGGCTGACCAGACCGACGCCGCTGATCTGCGCGATCTTCTGCGCCATGCGCGTGTCAACCAGGTCATGCACCTCGGTCAGCGGCAGGGTCGCCGAGCTGATCGCCAGGCTCAGCACCGGGGTGTCCGCCGGGTTGACCTTGTTGTACACCGGCGGCGCCGGCAGGTCGTTGGGCAACAGGTTGGTGGCACCATTGATCGCCGCCTGCACCTGCTGCTCGGCCACATCCAGGTCGACCTCCAGGGCGAACCGCAGGGTGATCACCGAGGCGCCACCGGAACTGGCCGAGGACATTTGTTGCAGCCCCGGCATCTGCCCGAACTGGCGCTCCAGCGGCGCGGTCACTGCGCTGGTCATCACATCGGGGCTGGCACCTGGATACAGGGTCAGCACGCGAATGGTCGGGTAATCCACCTGGGGCAAGGCCGACACCGGTAGCAGCCGATAGGCGATCAGGCCCACCAGGAAAATCGCCAGCATCAGCAGCGTGGTGGCGACCGGCCGCAGGATGAACAGGCGCGAGGCGTTCATGCGTCTTTCTTCGCACGTGCCGGCTTGCTGGCCTGCGCTGCATCCGCTGGCTTGGCGATGACCTGCACCGCACTGCCCTGTTTCAGCTTGTCGGTCCCTTCCAGCACCAGGCGCTCGCCCACGGCCAGCCCGTCGCTGATCAACACGCTGCCGGCATCGCTGGCGCCGACGCTGACCGGGCGGATCTGTACCTTGTCCTGCCCATCGAGGAGGAACACGAAGGTGCCTTTCGAGCCGTATTGCAGCGCCGCCGAGGGGATCAGGGTGGCCGCCTTGCGGGTTTCCACGCGCAGGCGCACGTTGACGAACTGGTTGGGGAACAGCAGCTCGTCGGCATTCTCGAAGCGTGCCTTGAGCTTGACGGTGCCAGTAGCGGTATCGATCTGGTTATCCAGGCTGTGCAGCGTGCCTTCGGCCAACAGTTGTTGTTCGCTACGGTCCCAGGCCTGCACGCGCAATTGCTCGCCCTGGCGCACGCGGGCCAGCACCGGCGGCAGCTCATTTTCCGGCAGGGTGAAGTTGACCGTGATCGGTTTGACCTGGGTGATGACCACGATGGGCGTGGTGTCGCCGCTGCCGATCAGGTTGCCGGCGTCCACCTGGCGCAAGCCGAGACGGCCGTCGATCGGTGCGACTATCCGGGTGAACTCCAGGTTCAGGCGCGCGTTGGCCACCGCAGCCTGGTTAGTCTTTAGCGTGCCGCGGTACTGGTTGACCAGCGCCTGCTGGGTATCCAGGGTCTGTTTGGCGATGGAGTCCTCGTCGAACAGACCGCGATAGCGGGCCAGGTCGATCTCGGCGTTGTTCAGCTGGGCCTGGTTCTCCAGCAGCGCGCCTTGCGCCTGCTGCAGGGCAATCTGGTAGGCACGCGGGTCAATCTGCGCCAGTGGATCGCCGGCCTTGACCTGCTGCCCCTCCTCGAACAGCAGCTTTAGCAACTCACCCTCCACCCGGCTGCGCACACTCACGGTATTCAGCGCGGTCACCGTGCCCAGGGCCTTCAGCTCGATATCGAAATCGCCCTGGCCGACCGTCGCGACCCTGACCGGCACCGGGCCGTCATCTCGGCCCCAGGAGCCGGCACGCCCAGCTTCTTCGGCCGGTTTTCCCGGCCACAGCCACCACAGCAACAGGGCGCTGGCGAGGAGGATCGGGACGATCAGCCAGGTGCGGGAAAGGCGCGGAGTCGAGCGGGTATCGGGCATGGTCTGCAGTCACTGTGCTTGAGAGCCTGAACGATAAGCAGTGTCTGTCGCGCTGCATAGAATCTTTACCGGCCATTTACCCTTCGCGGACTGACCAAGTGGTTGAGCGACAACAGAAAAGCACCCGCATGCAGGCCGTTTCAGGATGTTGCGTTGTGGTAAGCAGGCCGTTGAAAACTACTGTGCTCGGCTATGCGGCGTTGAAATCAGCCTCACAAAAGCGCAGCGTTGAACGCGCTTCAGCGCGGCCCCGAAGGGGTGAGCAAAGCGAATCAAATGCTTATGTACAACTCGTACACTCGGCTCGGGCATCCTGCTTCGCCCTACCTCCTGCATCCATGCAGTCGTGCGCCTTTTCGGCTGGTTTCGCCTCGTGACCCACATGGATGTGGGAAATGCCGTTAGCCGTAGGGAACGGGTACGGCCCTAACCATCGCTCGCTACATTTTTCAACGGCCTGTTAAAGGGCTTCGCCGCCGCTCAATCCAGGGGTTGCGGGCAGCTGGCCAGATCCTCGCGGGCGAACAGCTCAACCAGCCAGTCGACGAACACCCGCACCCGCCGGGAGAGTTGGCGCTGCTGGGGATACAACGCCGTCAGCGGCATGGCAGCGGGTCGATACTGTGCCAGTACCTCGCACAGCGTGCCGGCCGCCAGTTGCTCGCGCAGGTGGTAATACGGCGCCTGAATGATCCCCATGCCGGCCTCGCACGCCGCCACATAGCTTTCCGCGCTGCTGACCGAGAGACTGCCGGGCAACTGCAACTCGATGCGTTCGCCATCACGGATGAAGTCCAGCGGGAAACAGCGGCCGGTCAGCGCTGACAGGTAGTTAACCGCGAGATGGCCCTGCAGTTCGTCGATGCTGCGCGGTGTGCCATGACGCTGCAGATAAGCGGCGCTGGCGCAGGTGATTTGCGGCAGTTGTGCCAGCGGCCGGGCCACCAAGCTGGTGTCATGCACCTCGCCCGCGCGCAGGACGCAATCCACGCCCTCGCGAATCAGGTCCACCGGTCGATCGCTGGCGCCCACTTCTAGCTGGATGCGCGGGTAGCGGGCGCAGAACTCCGGTAATGCGGGAATCACCACCCGCGCCGCCAGTGAGGTCGGCAGGTCCACCCGCAAGCGGCCTTGTGGGTTGTTGCGCGTCTGCGAGAAGCACGACTCGGTCTCCTCCAAGTCACTCAGCAGCCGCAGGCAGCGTTCGTAGTAAGCATGACCATCCAGGGTCGGGCTAACCTGGCGAGTGGTGCGGTGCAGCAACTGCACGCCCAGGTGCCGCTCCAGCTGCTTGATCAGCAGCGTCACCGAAGCCCGCGGCAGGCCCAGGCTGTCCGCCGCCTTGCCGAAAGCGCCCAGCTCGACAATGCGGGTGAACACCTGCATGGCAAGCAAACGGTCCATGGCTCACCTAATTATTGTGTTTTTACGAATAGTTAATGCGTATTAGAGCTGTTTATCCATTGATCATCAATGGTCAGAATCGACCAGGTCATCAGCTGTTCTACACAGGAGTCAATCATGAAAACGCGTCGTCTAGGGGCCCAGGGCCCGGCAATCTCGGCAATCGGTCTTGGCTGTATGGGCATGAGCGATTTCTATAGCGGCGGGCGCGATGACCAGGAGTCCATCGCCACCCTGCACCGTGCCCTGGAACTGGGACTCAACTTCCTCGATACCGCCGATATGTATGGGCCGCACAGCAACGAACAGCTGCTCGGTCGCGCCTTGGCCGGCAAACGCGATCAGGCGGTGATCGCCAGCAAGTTCGGGATCGTGCGCGATCCCAGTAACCCGCAGAGCCGAGGTCTGAATGGCAGCCCGGATTACCTGCGCCAAGCCGTCGAAGGCAGCTTACAGCGCCTCAACACCGATTATCTGGACCTTTACTACCAGCACCGTATCGACCCGAATGTGCCGATCGAGGACACCGTCGGCGCCATGGCCGAACTGGTGCAGCAAGGCAAGGTGCGCTACCTGGGGCTCTGCGAAGTGGCGCCCGACACGCTGGAACGCGCCCACCGCGTGCATCCGATCAGTGCCGTGCAGAGCGAGTACTCGTTGTGGACCCGTGACCCGGAAGAAAACGGCGTACTGGCCACCTGCCGCAAGCTGGGCATCGCCTTCGTTCCCTACAGTCCGCTGGGTCGGGGCTTTCTCACCGGCGCCCTGAAAAGCCCCGAGGACTTCGCCGAGGACGACTACCGGCGCAGCAGTCCGCGCTTTCAGGGGGCGAACTTCGCCAAGAACCTGCAACTGGTGGCCCAGGTCGAGCGGCTGGCTGAGGAGAAAGGCGTCAAGGCCTCGCAACTGGCCCTGGCCTGGGTGCTGGCCCAGGGCGACGATCTGATCCCGATCCCCGGCACCAAGCGCCGTCGCTATCTGGAGGAGAATATCGCTGCGCTGGAGATTCAGCTGACGGAGGCGGAGCTGGCCGTACTAAACGCCATCTTCCCGCCGCAGGTAGCCGCGGGCGAGCGTTACGCGCCAGCCTCCATGGCCCAGCTCACGCGTTAAGGGCCGCTGGACCACGACTTGGCTACCCGAGGTTAGCCAACCCTAGACATGCAACCGGCCTACCGAGGTAGGCCGGTTGCATGTCTAGCGGCGCTTACTTGAGTACGGCGATGGCCGCATCGTAGTTCGGCTCGCTGCCGATTTCGGCGACCAACTCGCTGTGCAGCACCTTGTCGTTCTCGTCCAGCACCACCACGGCGCGCGCCGCGACGCCGGCCAACGGACCGTCGGCAATGGCCACACCGTAGTTCTTGAGGAACTCGGTGCCGCGCATGGTCGACAGGTTGAGCACGTTGTCCAGCCCTTCGGCGCCGCAGAAACGCGCCTGCGCGAATGGCAGATCGGCGGAAATACACAGCACCACGGTGTTGGCCAGTTTGCTGGCACTGGCGTTGAAGGTACGCACCGAAGTAGCGCAGGTCGGGGTGTCGACGCTCGGGAAAATATTCAGCACTTTGCGCTTGCCGGACAGACTGTTCAGGCTGACGTCGGCCAGACCAGCGCCGACCAGGGTGAACGCAGGCGCTTGCTGGCCGGCTTGCGGAAATTCGCCAGCGACTTGTACCGGGCTACCTTTGAGGGTGACTTGTGACATGAGGTTGATCCTTTCTAGAAAGTGGAGGGGTTGTGAGTAAAACACAGTGCGCAGAAATATCTGACCATACAGTCAGGTATTTTTACCGCGCGCGAGCGACACATCATTATTCTTCGCAAAATGAACCTGGGTCAGTTTCACCACGATCGGGCTAAGCAGCAACAAGGACAACAGGTTGGGAATTGCCATCAGGCCGTTCAAGGTGTCTGCGACCAGCCAGACGAAATCCAACTGTGCGGTGGCACCGAAGGGTACGGCCAATACCCAGAGCAAACGGAACGGCTGGATCACCTTGGTGCCGACCATGAACTCCCAGCACTTCTCGCTGAAATAACTCCAGCCGAGGATGGTAGTAAAGGCAAACACCACCAGGGCGATGGTCAATATTGAACCGCCGAGACCGGGCATGGCCGATTCGAATGCAGCCGCCGAGAGTGCCGCACCGCTGGCACCCGTGGTCCAGACGCCGGAAGCGATGATCGCCAGACCGGTCATGCTGCAGATGACCAGGGTGTCGATAAAGGTGCCGAGCATGCCGATCATCCCCGAGCGCACCGGGCTGTTGGTGGTGCCGGCGGCCTGGGCGATCCCCGCAGTACCGAGACCGGCCTCGTTGGAGAAGATGCCACGCGCCACGCCGAAGCGGATCGCCGCCATGACCGCAGCGCCAGCAAAGCCGCCAGTGGCCGCAACGGGGCTGAAGGCGTGGGTGAAAATCAGCGCAAACGCCGCCGGAATGGCCGCGGCATTCACCACCAGCACGACGATGGCGGCGATGATGTAAGCCAGACACATAAACGGCACCAGGGTCGCGGCGACTCTACCGATACGCTTGATACCGCCGAGCACAACCAGGCCGACCACAACCATGGTGACCACACCGGTGGCCCAGGTCGGAATCGCGAAAGTCGCCTCCAGGGCATGGGCCATGCTATTGACCTGGACCATGTTGCCGATACCGAAACCGGCAAAACCGCCGAAGATGGCGAACGCGGTGCCGAGCCATAGCCACTTCTTGCCCAGGCCGTTCTTGATCGCGTACATCGGCCCGCCGACATGCTCGCCGCGCTCGTCCTTCTCGCGGTAATGCACTGCCAGCACCACTTCACAGTACTTGGTGGCCATGCCGACCAAGGCGGTGCACCACATCCAGAACAGCGCGCCGGGGCCGCCGAGGAAGATCGCAGTGGCCACACCGGCGATATTACCGGTCCCCACGGTCGCCGCCAGACAGGTCATCAGCGCCTGGAACGGACTGATCTCGCCACTCTCCTCGTCGTCTTTCTTGCGCCCTTGCCACATCAAGGCAAAACCCATGACGATGTGGGTCAGTGGCATGAGCTTCAACCGCAGCATCAAGAACAGGCCGGTGCCGAGAATCAGCAGCAACATCGGCGGCCCCCAGACGAAACCATTGATCTGATTGACCAGGGTGCTGATGAATTCCATCTGAAGCTCCTTTTTCTTCTGGTTAAGCACGAGCGGTTTGCCCTGCTCGATCAGACGCACCGCGGGTAAGCCACGCTCGCTAAGCTGACAGCGTGATGCTGCGACCGGTCACGTCCAGGTCGACAATCGACGTTACCGTCCATCCACGCCGATGCTGAATTGGCCTGACAGGCCGGGGCGAGTCTGGGACCCAATCACAGCGATGCTAGCACGCCATATTGTCCGGCGGCAGGCTCGCAGACGTCGATAACAACGCCTCATGCAGGCTTAAAAGTCACGCTTATAAAAGATATCGAGGGAGCTGGCCAAACCGCTGGCAGCCTAGAGGTAGAGGCGTTTACTCAGCTCATAACGTAACGCGACGGTGTTCGCCGGCTCGAACACGCCCACGCCATAGCGCAGGCTCAGACGCTCCGACAGGTTACCGCTGGCGACCACACTGGTGCTGGTACCACTGCCCTCGGTGTCCAGTTGAAAGTCCTGGATGCCGAGGCGGTTCGCGACACTGCCCGTCAGTGAGGAACTGCCGGCCAAGCCCATGGACAACGCGGCCTGAGCCAGCAGATTACTTTCACCACTGCTTTGCCCCAGCGGCCGACCCAGCACCAGATACGACAGCGCCTGTTCCTGACTCATCGCCGGCTCGGAAAACACCTCGGATTTCGGCTGTTCGGCATTGCCGCTCAGGCGCAGCCCGGCGGTGACCCCATCGACCCGGCGAATCGCCTCGACATCCAGGTAGGGTTGATCGATCGGGCCGGCGAACAGCAGCCGCGCGCGGCGAATGGTCAAGCGTTGGCCATAGGCGCGGAAACGACCGTTGTTGAGGTTCAGTTCACCGCGTGTGTCGAGGTCATCGCCGATATGCACGCGCCCCGCCAGATCGGCCTTCAGGCCGAAACCGGTGAAGCTCAGGCGCTCCTGACCGACCTCGACATCGATGTCCATGGCAATCGCCGTGGGTCGCCGCTCGGCGCTTTCGCGACCGATGATCCGCGCATCCTCGGACACCTTCACCGTCGACGGCGGCAGCTCGCGGATGACAATCTTGCCACTGGGGATCAGCAGTTTGCCGGCCACCGACAACTGCTCGTCGGCGATGCGTAGGCGCAGATCCGGCTCGACCTCAAGGTCTGCATAGGGCTCGACATTGACCGGCAAGTGGCTGCCGCGCAGGCGCAATTCACCGTTCAACCCTTCGCTCCAGGCCAACTCGCCGCTCAGGCTACCCTGGCCCTGCTCACCACTGCGCCAGCCGCCGCTGAGTTGCAGACGCTCGCCGGCGATCAGTGCCTGCAGTTGCAGGTCCTCGATCTGGGTCGGCAGCTGGCCGCCGGATATTTCGCCATTGCTCAGTTGCACACGACCGTTGACCTGTGGCGCCAGCAGGCTGCCGGACAATGTGCCGTCTCCGTTGAGCTGCCCTCTCAGCTGCTCGACCATCGGCACGAAGGGCTTTGCCAGCGCCAGATCCAGACCGCTGAGGCGGAACTCGCCGGACAGTGGCTTATCTGCCGGGCGCGGGTCGAGCTGAGCCAGCAGCGTCAGTTCACCCATTCTCGCCCCGCGCAGGTTCAACTGCGTGTCGATGCGCTGCGGACGCAACTGACTGCTCAGGCGCAGGCTGTCGTAAGGAAAGTCCAGCCATTGCCCCTTCTCGCGAATGCGCCAGACACCGCTGCCGGCATCCAGCAGGATTTGCCCGGAGGGTCCGCTGGCCGGCAGGTCCAGTTGCACCTCGGCGTTGAGCTGGCCTTGCCAGGCGAAGTCTTTCGGCAGCCACTGCGCCAGGCTGTCGAGTGGGAAATCGCTCAGGCGATAGCGCAGCTTCGGCTCAGGCTGCAGGCGTTGCTCCCCACCGCACAGGCTGGCCGGACCCGAACGCCAGCAGTGCGCGCCCAGGTTGAGCTGGCCGGTGGCCAGGCGTTCCAGCGTGGCCGGCTGTTGCAGGCGCCAATCCTGCCCGCCGCTCTGCACCTCGCCGCGACTCAGGCGGCCACGCCAGGTGCCTTTATCCAGACGACCGTCCAGGGCCAAGCTGCTGCGCAACAAGGGGCCTTGCAGCTTGAGCTCAAGCTGCTGCTGCCGTTGATCGCCCTGCCCCTCGAGTGTCAGTTGGCCGAGCTGGGTCTCGCCCTGGGCGATGCCCTCGCCATTCAGCTCGATCCGAGCCCGCTGGGCGCTGTCGAGGCTGGCCTCGAGGCGCAAACGCTGCAGCCGTTGCTCGGCGAACGCCAGACGCTGGCCTTGCAGGTGCAACTGGCCTTGCGGGGCTTGCAGGGTTCCCGCCAGGTCGAGCTGGCCGTCGAGCTGCCCCTGCAACTGAGGCCAGAGCTGACCCAGATGTGGTAAAGCCAGGCGCAACTGCCCGCTGAGGCGCTGAGCCAGTACCGCACTGCCCTGGATACGGTTATCGCCCAGGCGCAGGTCCAGCCGACTCAACGTCCATTGCTCGCCGGCACCCGCCCCTTGGGCCTGAAACTGCGCCGGCTGGCCACGCAAACGTCCCTTGAGGTCGATATCTGCACTCAGGCTCAGTTGCTGGTCCTTGAATTGGCCTTGGCTACGCAGCGGGCCGGCCAGTTGACCGGGCAACTCCGCCAGCCAGTAGGCCGGATCGAAGTTGCTCAGCTGCAGTTGTGCATCCCATTCCAAGGCATCGGCGAAGCCCAGACTCAGCTGGCCATCGGCCTGTCCCTGACCGGCGCGTAGCTGCAGTTCGGGCAGGTGCACCTGCTGCAGGTCACCACTCAACGGGCTCTGCAGGCTGAAGGCGCCCGCCGGGCCTTCCAGGTCGGCGTCGAAGTGGCCCAGGTAATTGCCATTCTGGTACGCCAATTCGCCCTTGAGTCGACGCAGCAGCACCGGCGGCTCTTCAGCCGTGGGGTAGAGCCGGCGCCAGGGGAAATCCTGCCAGTCGAAACGGCTGTCGAGTCTGAAGTCCTCGCGCCAGTCGAGCTGGCCGCTGAGGTGCAGGCGTTGCTCGGCACTGGCGTTCAGGTCCAACGCCGCGACCTCGGCGCCGCCCGCGTCAACCAGGCCCTGTAGCGTCAGGGCCAACGGTCCGCCCTGCCCCGGCAGCTCAGCGCTGCCGTTGACTCGATACCCCTTGGCCAGGTCGCCCTGGGCATTGAGTTCGAGCTTATCCAGGCGCAGGGTATCCGGCAGTTCGCTGCTGCCCTTGAAACCATCGGCCAGCAACTGCGCACGGGCTGGCAGGTGCTCGGCCAACGGCTGCACCTCGGCGGTCAGCCGGCCGTTCAGGTAACCCGTGCTATCGGCGATCAGCTGCAGGCTGTTGAGCAGTTCACCACTGACCTGCACGACCAGCTGCCAGGGTTGCTGATCGGGCGCGGGCAGCTTCAGGCTGCCTTCGGCACTCAGCGGCCAGGCGCCGCGGGGTTCCAGTCTGCCGTGCAGGTCCAGCGCCAAGTCACCCCGTTGCAGGCTCAGGCTGTCGATCTGCAGACCGTCCGCGCGCCATTGTGCGGCCAATTGCAGGCCTTGCAGCTGTTCGTCGCCATCCAGCAGCAAGCTGCCGATACGCACTTCGCCCAGGCGCAAGGCCAACGGCAGGTGCAACTCCGGCAGACTCAGGGGCTCGTCGCTGTCTTCGTCGCCGGGTGCCAGCGTGAGGCTGATTTGCTCGGCGTGCAGTCGCTCGATGCACAGGGTCAGGCGCAGCAAGCAGTGCGGCGACCAGGCGAACTCGGCCGCGCTGACCGCCACCCGGTCGTCACCCCGCTGCCAGGTCAGCCGCTCCGCGAACCACTGCCCAGCCAGCCGGCCGCTGAAATTCTCCACCTGCAAGCCCGGCACGCGCGCCAGGGTCCAGCGGCTGCCAGCAGTGCTGCCGAGTAATAGCGTCAGGCAGAACAGAAGTAGCAACACGCCGCCGAGCAGGCCCAACAGGCTGTTTTTCAGCACCCGCTTCACAGCTCCGGCCCCATGGAAAAGTGCAGGCGCACGCCGCCCTGGTCATCCAGCGGATGGGCCAGGTCGAGGCGCAGTGGGCCAACCGGTGAGACCCAGCGCAAACCGATGCCGACCGCGCTTTTCAATCCGGTGAAGTCCAGCGAATTGAACGCGTTGCCCTGGTCGATGAAGCTCGCCACCCGCCAGCGCTCGGCCACGCTGTATTGATACTCGGCGCTGGCGGCAAACAGGTAGTGTCCACCGATCTTGTCGCCGTCCGAGTTCTCCGGCGACAGGCTCTGGTAGTCGTAACCGCGCACGGTCTGATCGCCGCCGGCGAAGAAGCGCAGGGACGGCGGCACCCCACTAAAGCCATTGGACTCGGTGGCCCCAAATTGCACCCGACCGAGGAAGCGGTGCTTCTGCGCCAGGGTGGTCAGCCCCTTGAGCACGACATTGCCGTGCAGCACGTTGGCGTCCGAGAACAGGCCTTCCTTGGCCGCCGCCAGGTCGAACTGCAGGCGATAACCCTGGCTCGGGTCGAGGGGGTTGTCACTCTTCAGGTAGGCGTAACTGATGCCGGGCATCAGCAGGGTACTCAGGCCCGCGTCATCGCCGAGGCGGTATTCCTCGTGTTGCCACTTCAGGGAAATCACCCGCTGCCAGCCACTCTCCAGCTTGCTGTGCCATTCAGGACCAAGGGTCAGCAGGCGACTGAGGCTGTCGGTATCGGCCAGCTCTTCATATTGATAGCCGCCGGCATAGCGCAGCTTGTCGGTCAGCGGTGGGTCCAGTGGCACGTCATACCACAGGCCGACGTTCTGCCGTGGCGCCGACAGCTCCGTCTCCGCGCCATAGCTGTGCCCTTGCGGGTTGGCCCAGTGCCGCGTCCAGTTGGCCTTGCCGCGCGGCCCCACGTCGGTGGAGAAGCCCAGGCCCAGCCCCATGGTGCGTGGTAAGCGCGTGTGCAGTTGCACCTTCACCGGAATCCGCTGCTGCTCAGCCTCGGCGGGGTTGGCATCGACCCGTACCGACTCGAAGTAACCGCTGGAGCGCAGCGCCTGGTACAGCTCGGCGATCAGTTCGGAGTCATAAGGGCTGTCCGTGGCGAACGGCACCATGCGTTGCAGCAGTTGCTCATCGAAGGGCACGTCGCCGGCAAACTCGATCGTACCCAGGCGATAGCGCGGGCCGCTGGCATAGATCAGCTCGACATCTGCCACCCCGGCACGCGGGTCGATGTCCAGACGTTGCCGGGTGAAGCGCCCCTGGAAGAAACCGTAACGTGCGGCCTGGTTGAGGATATGCCGTTTGGCCGCTTCATAGCGGCCGTGGTTGAGTACTTCGCCAGATTGCAGTCGGGCCTTCTTGGGCAGACGAAACGCCTTCAACTCGCTGGCCGGCCCCTCGACTCGCAGGGTCACATCGCGCAGCCGCACCGGCTCGCCAGGGCTGATGCGGATGATCAAGCCGGGTGGATCGGCCTCATCCACCTCAGTGCTGATCTGCGCCTGGTAGTAGCCCAAGGCCTGCGCAGCCTTTTCTGCCTGGGCCTCCGCCACCCGCCGCAAACGCTGCAAGGACTCTGCATCGCGCTCGCCCAGGCTGCCGACATAACCCACCACGTTGTCTTTCAGCGCCTTGTTGGCCGGCTCGACGCGGACGAGCAGCCGCGCCTCGGCCAGGACGGACGAGCTAAGCAGCAACAGCGCGAAGGTGGTGCAGAGTTTGGTGAGCAGGCTCATAGACTGGGATGCTACCACGCGGCAAGCACCATCCTAGAGCGGATAGCACCTGTGCCAGCGAGAATCGACGGCGCGCCCCATGGCACTCATTACAGCTGCCGAACCTGAGCTCGATAAGCCGCCAGTAGCGCCCGGGATCAAGCGCTGGCTTTAATCGCCTGCTGCGGATTAGGGTGAAAGAACACGTGTTCGATGATCGGACCGATCGCCACTACGCCGACCTCCTCGTAGCCCTGGCGCTTGTAGAAATCCAGGTAGTGCGCATCGCCGGTATCCAGCACCACACCCTGCGAGCTGGCCTCATCGGCGCACCAGTTGTGCAGCGCTTCGAGCAATTGTTCGCCGAAATGCTGGCCCTGGAACTCCGGGTGAATACCCAGCAGGGGCAGCACATGGTAAGGACCGGGCGGCAGGCAGGCGAGCACCGCGTCATGGTAGGCCAGGTAGCGTTTGGTACAGCGAAAACCGGCGGTCAACAGCATGCGCATGCGCCAGCCCCAGCTCTCGGTGATATCCAGGCGGCGCTGTGGTGGGGCAATCAGCGCCATGCCGATCAGACGGTCGTCGATCAACAGGCCCAGTGCCGGCAGCTCTTCGCTGAAGTGTTGCTGTACCAGTTCGCGCACCGTGGCGCGCACGCGCTGGTCATAGCCCGGCCGTTCGGCTTCGAACAGGTAGGAAAAAGTCGGTGTATGGCGGTAGGCGTGGTACAGCAGCGAGCGCGCCTCGCGGGCGTACCCCCCATCGAGCAAACGAACTTCAGCAGGACTGTTCGGCATACGCAGTGACCTCTTGTTCTTTATTTATTGGGCCCAACGCCACGTTAGCACCGCATTCCCACACCTGCCAGATAACTGGCCCCCTGCCCGCTGGATCGGCTAGCATCGCAGGCTCTCCAGATAGAAAGCTCAGGACCTGCCGACCATGAAGATCGTCTCCTTCAATATCAACGGCCTGCGTGCGCGCCCGCATCAACTGGCGGCGTTGATCGACAAACACCAGCCGGATGTGATCGGCCTGCAGGAAACCAAGGTCGCCGACGAGCAATTCCCCGAAGCCGACATCCGCGCCCTTGGTTACCACGTGCATTACCACGGCCAGAAGGGTCACTACGGCGTTGCCCTGCTCTCGCGCCAGGCCCCTTTGGCGCTGCACAAGGGCTTTCCGGGCGATGCCGAGGACGCGCAGCGGCGCTTCATCTATGGCACCTTTGCCGATGCCCAAGGCAATCCGGTGACGGTCATGAACGGTTACTTCCCGCAAGGTGAAAGCCGCGATCACCCGACCAAGTTCCCGGCCAAGCAGCGTTTCTACGCCGATTTGCAGCAATTGCTGGTCAGCCAATTCCAACCCGAGCAGCCGCTGGTGGTGATGGGCGATATCAACATCTCGCCAGAGGATTGCGACATTGGCATCGGTGAAGTGAACCGCAAGCGCTGGCTGAAAACCGGCAAGTGCAGTTTCCTGCCGGAAGAACGCGAATGGCTGGCGACCTTGAAGAGCTGGGGGCTGACCGATAGTTTCCGTCACCTGTACCCGGCGGTCGACGATCGATTCAGCTGGTTCGATTACCGCAGCCGGGGCTTCGAGGATGAACCGAAACGCGGGCTGCGCATCGATGTGATCCTCGCCTCTCACGCCTTGCAGCCGCGCCTCAAGGCCTCCGGTATCGACTATGAGCTGCGCGGCATGGAGAAACCCTCGGATCACGCACCGATCTGGCTCGAGCTCAGCTAAAGCATTGCCGGGTGGAGGGTTTGGCACTGACGGCGCCCGCCGACCCTTCTCAACGTCTCGGGTCGGTCTGCTAACCTCGGCAGCACCTGCAACAGCCGTCTCAGAGCGGTCTAGCCCTCCGGCAGTTGTCACATTGCTGTCACTTTATTGTCTTATCGTCGCGGCACTCTCATTCACCCATAGAAGGTGTATGCCGCATGCCGCGCGCCACAATTACTGCCCGTCACGCCACCTGGAACCGCTCCGCAGCCTCGCTGCTGCTCGGTTTACTCTGCTGCGTTCTGCCCTGGTCGACGTACGCCGCCCTGCCGATCCCCGCCGATAACAGCAGCGCGCTGCGCATCCAGGGTTCCAACACCATAGGCGCCAAGCTCGGTCCGGCGCTGGTCAGGGGACTGTTCGAGGAACAAGGCCTGAGCGCGATTCGGGTAGAAGCCGGCGCGGCAGAGAACGAGCAGAAAATCATCGGTAAAACTGCCGATGGCCGCCGCGTGACGGTCGATGTAGCCGCCCACGGCTCCAGTACCGGGTTTGCCGCACTGAAAGATGGCAGCGCCGAACTGGCCGCCGCCTCGCGACCGATCAAGGACAGCGAACTCGACGCCCTGCAAGCCTTGGGCAATCTGCGCAGTCGTAGCGCCGAGCAGATCATCGCCATCGATGGCCTGGCGATCATCCTCCACCCGAGCAACCCGATCAGCGCCCTGCACACCGATCAACTGGCCCGCATTTTCGCCGGCGAAGTGACCGACTGGGCACAACTGGGCGGTCATAGCGGAACCATCAAACTGTATGCCCGCGATGACAACTCCGGCACCTACGACACCTTCAAAGAGCTGGTGCTGAGCGCGAATGGCAAGACCCTGTCGGCGACTGCCCAGCGTTTCGAGTCCAGCGACCTGCTCTCCGACCGGGTCAGCCAGGACCCGCAAGGCATCGGCTTTATCGGTCTGCCGTCTATTCGACAGGCCAAAGCCGTGGCCATCGCCGCCGGCGAGTCGCAGCCGATGCCGCCGAGCGTGACCCTGATAGCCACCGAGGATTACCCGCTGTCTCGTCGCCTGTTTCTGTACAACCAAGAGACCCTGGAAAACCCCTGGGCCAAGGCCCTGGTGCGCTTTGCCCATAGCCCACGCGGCCAAGCCATTGTCGCGCAGAACGGTTTCATCGCGCAGACCGTGCAGGCGGTCAAGGTCACGCCCAACAGCGCCATGCCGGCGGCCTATCGGGTGCTGGCGGGTGAAGCGCAGCGCTTGTCAGTGAACTTCCGCTTTCAGCAAGGCAGCGCCAGCCTGGACAACAAGGCCCAGCGTGACCTCGAACGACTGCTTGATTACCTGAAAAGCCAGGACAAGCTGCAGCACAAAGTAGTGCTGGTGGGCTTTGGCGACCCCAAATCGGATCCGGCCCGCGCCCAGTTGCTGTCCAAGCTGCGAGCCATGGCGGTACGCCGCGAGCTGGCCAAACAGGGGGTTATCTTCCGCGAAATAACCGGGTTGGGTGACGAACTGCCGGTCGCCGCTAACGATGCCGATGAGGGCCGCATCAAGAACCGGCGTGTCGAAGTCTGGGTGTACTGAAGCTTTGCCCTGATAGCGCATATGTTGGCGACATCCCCACTGCACATGGCTTGTCGCCGGCTTTCAGTACCAGGCCCAGGCAATCATCCCGCTGCACCGAATCAGGGTGGCGAGTACTAGGGGGTAACTGCTGCGTATTTGCCGCCCTCGCCTTTCGCCTCTAGCCTTAAGCCTATGTGACACCGGGCCCCTCTGGCGGTGAACCCTCACCGTGATGTCGGCGTCACTAAGTTGATGTTCAACTTAGGCGGACAACAGAGAGGGTCTATGACCGCTCTAGCGGATCTCTTCAGCAGTCCTTTTCTCGGCACCCCCAGCTGGTTCTGGCTAGCGTTCATCGGCATCGTCCTGGCGCTGCTGGTGTTCGACCTCGGTGTGCTGCATCGCGAGCAACATGAGATCGAAATCCGCGAGAGCCTGCTGCTCTACAGCGGCTACTTCAGCGTGGGCATGGCCTTCGGTGGCTGGGTCTGGTGGCAACTGGGGGCGACAGCGGCGCTGGAGTTCTACACCGGGTTTCTGGTCGAGCAATCGCTGTCGATGGATAACGTGTTCGTCATGGCGCTGATTTTAGGCTTCTTCGGCATTCCCCGGCGTTACCAGCACCGCGTGCTGTTCTGGGGCATTCTCGGGGTGATCGTGCTGCGCGCGCTGATGATCGGACTGGGTACCGCACTGGTGCAGCGGTTCGATTGGATGCTCTATCTGTTCGGGGCTTTCTTGCTGCTGACCGGCATCAAAATGCTCTTCAGCCGCGAGGAACAACACCCCGATCTGGCGCAAAACTTCATATTGAAATTTCTCCGCCGACATATTCGCATCACCGATGAGCTGCACGACGGGCGCTTTCTGGTGCGCCTGCGCGACCCTGCTAGCGGCAAGACGTTGCGTTATGCCACGCCACTGCTGCTGGCGTTAGTGCTGATCGAGCTGGCCGATTTGCTGTTCGCCGTGGACAGTGTGCCGGCGGTATTCGCCATCACCCAGGACCCGTTTATCGTCTACACCTCGAACATCTTCGCGATTCTCGGCTTACGCTCGCTGTATTTCGCCCTGGCGGCGCTGATGCATCGGTTCATTTACCTGAAATACGCCCTGGCACTGGTGCTGGTGTTCATCGGCGGAAAGATTTTTCTGCACGGTTTTATCGGCAAGATTCCAGCCCTGGTCTCGCTTAGCGTAACCTTTGGCCTACTGGCGGGGGGCGTGCTGTTGTCGCTGTTGAAAACCCGCAATCGCCCGATAAAGGACCGGCAAGGCAATTGAACAGAGTCGATATACAGATCGAACCGCTGCAGCACGGCGGCCGCCAGCTGTGGCAGGTACGCATGGGCCGCCGCGCCCTGACCTTCCAGGAAGAGCTGGCCGCGCGCGCCTTTGCCGCCCAGTTGCACATGCGCCTGAGCTGGCTGAGGCAGCAGAACCAACAGGATGATGATGCGGACCGCCGGCCGTCCTGAGTTTTCCGTAAAAAGCACAAGGCCCGCACGATGCGGGCCTTGTGGTTTGCGGCTGTTTCTATATGGAGTCAGCTGCTGACGCGGCAATGGCGCGTCAGGATCGCCAGCAAGCTGGTTCCTTCACAGGCTGCCTGATGCCAGAGGCTCTGTCGGCTTAGCGGCTGGCTTTCATCGCCTCACGCGACATGTATTTACCGATTTCGAACTTGCCGATCGCCGCGCGGTGCACTTCGTCCGGGCCGTCGGCCAGGCGCAGGGTGCGTTGCATGGCGTACCAGTAGGCCAGCGGGAAATCGTTGGAGACCCCGGCGCCACCATGGATCTGGATGGCACGGTCGATCACCTTGAGCGCGACGTTCGGCGCCACTACCTTGATCTGGGCGATTTCACTGGCGGCGATCTTGTTGCCGACGGTGTCCATCATGTACGCCGCATTCAGGGTCAGCAGGCGCGCCATGTTGATCTCCATGCGCGAGTCGGCGATGTGATCGATGTTACCGCCCAGACGGGCCAGCGGCTTGCCGAACGCGGTGCGGTTGACCGAGCGTTCGCACATCAGCTTCAGGGCACGCTCGGCCATGCCGATCGAGCGCATGCAGTGGTGGATGCGGCCTGGGCCGAGGCGACCCTGAGCGATCTCGAAACCACGGCCCTCGCCCAGTAGCACGCTCTCGTACGGCACCCGCACGTTCTCGAACAGTACTTCGGCGTGACCGTGCGGCGCATCGTCGTAGCCGAACACCGGCAGCGGCCGGACGACCTTGACGCCGGGTGCATCCATCGGCACCAGAATCATCGAGTGCTGCTGGTGGCGCGGGGCGTCCGGATTGGTCAGGCCCATGAAGATCATGATCTTGCAGCGTGGGTCGCAGGCGCCCGACGTCCACCATTTGCGCCCGTTGATCACCCACTCGTCGCCCTCACGCACGGCGCTGGCTTGCATATTGGTGGCGTCCGATGAAGCCACGCCCGGTTCGGTCATGGCGAAGGCCGAGCGAATCTCGCCACTCAGTAACGGCTTCAGCCATTGTTCCTTCTGCGCCTCATTGGCATAGCGCACCAATACTTCCATGTTACCGGTGTCCGGCGCGGCGCAGTTGAACGGCTCGGCACCGATCAGCGAGCTGCCCATGATTTCCGCCAGCGGCGCGTACTCGGTGTTAGTCAGACCCGCGCCGAGTTCGGATTCGGGCAGGAACAGGTTCCACAGCCCCTCGGCTTTCGCCTTGGCTTTCAGTTCTTCCATGATCGCGGTCGGCTGCCAGCGATCACCCTGATTGACCTGCTGCTCGAACACGGCCTCGGCCGGATAGACATGGGTCTCCATGAACGCGGTGACGCGTTCGCGCAGTTCCTGAACCTTTGGGGAGTAGGCGAAATCCATGGGAGCTACCTTCTGTCGGGTGTTTGGTGAGGTTTTTACAATGTGGAAATGATGCTAGAACAGCGATTAAGATTTATCTAACCTATTTTCACCGTGTATAAACATTCATCACCGATATATGATTCACTGATGCGGACAACCCCCGGAGCACGTGCGGAATGAATCTGAACAAGGTCGATCTCAACCTCTTTATCGTCTTCGACGCCATCTATACCGAGGCCAACCTGACCCGCGCCGGGCAGATCGTCGGCATCACCCAACCGGCGGTCTCCAACGCCCTGGCCAGGCTGCGCGAGACCTTCAACGACCCATTGTTCGTGCGTACCGCGCAGGGCATGGTGCCCACGCCGATGTCGCAGAACATCATCGGCCCGGTGCGCAGTGCCCTGCAGCAGTTGCGCATCTCCGTGCAGGAAAGCCGCACTTTCAACCCCGCCCAAGCGAACAAGACCTACCGCATCAGCATGACCGACCTTACCGAGGCGGTGATCCTGCCACCCTTATTCCAGCGCCTGCGTCGCCTGGCGCCGAATGTGATCATCGAAAGCATGCTCGCCCGCCGCCGCGAAACCACCAAGGAGCTGGCAGCCGGGCGCCTGGATTTCGCCGTCGATGCGCCGCTCAACATCGACCCGCAGGTGCGTCACGTCAAGCTGATGGAAGACCGCTACGTGTGCGCCCTGCGCCAGGGCCACCCGCTGGCGAAAGACAAGATCAGCCTGGAGGAATACCTGGCGCTGACTCATATCCATATATCCAGTCGCCGCAGCGGCCTCGGCTATGTCGACCTGGCGCTGGGCAAGATGGGCAAGCAGCGGAAGATCGCCCTGCGCTCGCAGCATTACCTGATGGCCACTACCGTGATGCAGAACACCGACATGTCGATGACCGTGCCGGTGCGTTTCGCCCGGCGTAACGATTTGCACTACATCGAACTGCCGGTGAACGACATCGCCCTCCAGGAAACCCATCTGTACTGGCATGAAAGCACCGACCAGGACCCGGCCAACCGCTGGATGCGCGAGCAGATCATCGAGATCTGCCAGCAGGTGACCACGCAGGAAAAGAAACTGGAAAAAGCCTCGGACTGAAGGATTCGGATCGCATAAAAAAACCCGCGCAGCGGGTTTTTTTATTGATGCCGGCGGCGATCAGGCGCTGTCGCGCAGCACCACTTCGAAACCGACATCGACTCGATGGCTGGGCGGTTGTTCGCCACGCATCAGGCTCATCAGCATCTCGGCCGCCAGTTCGCCGACCTTGCCGCGCGTGGTGCGCACCGTGGTCAGCGCCGGATGGACCCAGGCGGCGGCCGGCAGGTCGTTGAAGCCGGCGATGGCCAGACGCCCGGGCACCGCCAGATCGAGCTGGCGCGCACGGAACAAGGCGCCCAAGGCCAGGTCGTCGTTGTTGAAGAACACCGCATCGGTCTGCGGATGTTGCTCGAGCAAACGATCGAGCAGGTTGGCGCCCAAGCCAATGGAAGACAGCTCCGGGGTCAACAGCTCCAGCGCCGGGTTATGCCGGCCAGCCGCGCGCATCACCTGCCGATAGCCTTCGGCGCGTTGCAGGGTGCGTGGGTCGAGTTGCGCGGCGGCGAAGGCGATGTGCCGGTAGCCGCGCTCGATCAGCGCACGGGTCATGGCCGCGCCCGCCTCCAGCTGGGAAAAGCCGACGCAGTAGTCATCCACCGCGTCGCTCAGCTCCATCATGGTGACGATCGGCCCGCGGTAGCCGCCAAGAATTTCCCGCGCCGCATCACTGCGCTCGAAACCGGTGAGCAGCAGGCCCGCCGGTTGATGCGCGAGGTAAGCACGCAGCAAGCGTTCATCCTCCTCGGCACGGTAGTGGCTGACGCCGATCATGGTCTCGAAACCGGCCGGCATCAGCACCCGCTGGATGGCCTCGGCGGTGTCGACGAACACCGAGTTGGACAGCGACGGGATGATCACCGCGACCAGGTTGGAGCGCGAACTGGCCAACGCCCGGGCGGCCGAATGCGGCACATAGCCGAGCTGCTTGACTGCCTGCATCACCTGCTCGCGCAGCGCATCGGAGACCATCTCCGGTTGCGACAGCGCGCGCGAGGCGGACATCAGCGAGCAGCCGGCGGCACGTGCCACATCGGACAGGGTGACCCGTTCCGCGGAACGGCGACGACGTTGGCTCATGAGAACTTCCCTGAAAGGCGGCTGACAATTCTAACAGGGCACACTGGCCGGTTACCCGGCGCCAGCGTACCCGATGTGTCACTGCGCGGCTTTTTGCACTTCGACCTGCACCTGCTCGAACAACTCGGGGCCAACCGTGTCGACCACCTGCTGCAGCGCCGGTTGCGCCTTGTCGCGCATGCGTTGGATCTCCTCGGCGCTGATCTGGTTGACCTGCATGCCATTGGCTTGCAGCTGGGCCAGCGCCTTGGAGGCCTCGGCGCGGGTGTCCTGGCGTTCGAAGTCACGCGCCTTGATCGCCGCATCCATGAGGATGCCCTGCTCGGTCTGCGACAGGCCGTCCCACCAGCGCTTGGAGGCGGTGACTATCCACGGGCTGTACACGTGATTGGTCACGGTGAGGTACTTCTGCACCTCGTAGAACTTCGACGAGAGGATGGTGTTGAAGGGGTTCTCCTGACCGTCCACCGCCTTGGTTTCCAGTGCGGTGAACAGTTCGGAGAACGGCAGCGGTACGGCGTTGGCGCCCATCAGCTTGAAGGTTTCGAGGAACACCGGGTTGGGCATTACGCGCAGCTTGATCCCGGAAAACTCTTCCAGCTTGGTGATCGGCCGCACGTTGTTGGTCATGTTGCGGAAACCGTTCTCCCAGTACACCAGGCCAACCAGGCCCTTCTCCTCCAGCTTGTCCATGACCTGCCGACCGACCGGACCGTCCAGCACGGCATCGGCCTGTTGTTCGCTGGTGAACAGGAACGGCGTATCCCACACCGCCATTTCCTTGGTGATGCCGACCAGGGTGGCGGTCGAGCCGACCATCATTTCCTGGGCGCCACCGATCAGCGCGTTCTGCATCTGGTTGTCGGCGCCCAGGCTGGCGGCGCCGAAGGTGCGCATTTTCAGCTTGCCGTCGGAGGCCTTGGCGACTTCCTCGGCGAACAGCTTGGCGGCGCGGCCCTGGTTGCTGTCCTCGTTGAGGCCGTAACCGAAGCGAATCATCCGTGAGCGGACCTCATCGGCGTGGGCGCTGAGGCTGGCGAGGGGGCTGAGCAACATGGCGGCGGTCAGGCCGGTGATCAGAAAACGTCTCATGGGGCGGTACCTTTGTTGTTGTTGGATGAGGGATTGGGACGAACTTTGCCATCAGGCAAAAGCGGGCTTACCCCGACGCCTGCGCGCCGGGCGATACGCTCGGGCAGATGCTTTAGCGCAACCATGCCAACGGCAGCGTGACGATCTGCGGGAAGGCGATCAGCAGCAGCACGATGGCCAGGTAGATCAGGAAAAACGGCATCACTCCGCGCACCAGCACTTCCATGCGCAGCCGGCCGATGCCGGCGACCACATTGAGCACGGTGCCCACCGGAGGGGTGATTAATCCAATGGAGCCGATCAGCACGAACATCACGCCGAAGTACACCGGGTCGACCCCGGCCTTAACCGCAATCGGTGCCAGCACCGGGGCCAGGATGAGGATGGTCGGCGTCAGGTCGAGGACCATGCCCACCGCGATCATCAGCAACATGATCGCCGCCACCAACAGTTGCGGGTGGTTGGCCAGCGGGCCAAGCATGGCGGCGATCTCGTCCGGCAACTGCGCCAGGGTGACCATGTAGGCCGACACTGTGGCCGCGGCGCAAAGGAACATCACCGAGGCGGTGGTACGGCTGGCGCGGGTCATCGACTCGACCAGCGTGCTCCAGTTCAGCTCGCGGTACAGCAGGGTCGACACCGCCAGGGCGTAGACCGCCGCCACCACCGCCGCCTCGGTCGGGGTGAAGATGCCGAAGCGCAAACCGCCGACGATGATCACCGGCAGCATCAGCGCCGAAGCGCCGTCGACCAAGGCGGCCCGCCGCTCGGCCTTGCTCGCCTTGGGCGGCGTCGGCTCGGTGAAGCCCCGGGCGATCAGGGTCCAGGCGAAGATCAAGCCGCCGCCCATGATCAGCCCCGGCACCAGACCGGCCATGAACAACTGGCTGATCGAGGTGTTGGTCACCACGCCATAGATCACGAAGGGCATCGACGGCGGAATGATCGGCGCGATGATGCCGCCGGCCGCCACCAGCCCGGCCGAGGCATGCAGCGGATAACCGCGCTGACGCATCATCGGCAACAACAGGGTGGCCAAGGCCGCGGTGTCGGCCAGGGCCGAGCCGGACATGCTGGCCAACAGCACCGCGGCGGCGATGGCGACGAAGCCCAGACCGCCGCGCTTATGCCCGACATAGGCCTGGGCCATGGTGATGATGCGTTTGGATATGCCGCCGGCGTTCATCAGTTCGCCGGCGAGGATGAAGAACGGCACGGCCAGCAGCGGAAAGCTGTCGGCGCCGGCCAGCAGGTTCTGCGCCAGCAGCTGCACGTCCCAGAACTCCAGGTACCACATCAGCGCCGCGCCGGTGAGGATCAGGGCGAAGGCGATCGGCATGCCGAAGGCCATGAAACCCAGCAGGGAAGAAAGGAATACGGCGACAGTCATCAGCGGGTCCTCGGTGGGCGGTGCCCGGTGTTGTTATTGGAATAAGCGCAACGTGTATCGCGGCTCAATCGACGGTGACATTGGCCAGCGCAGCGGCCTGCGTCTGTGGCCGGCGCCAGACGTTGACCAGCTGCAGCAATGCCAGCAGCACCAGCACCGCCATGCAGGCCAGCACCGGCACCATCGCCAGGGCCAAGGGGTAGCCGACCACCGGACTGGAATTGCGCCAGCCGAACTGCACCTGCTGCCAGGCGCCCCAGGTCGACAGCCCGCTGGCAGCCGCCACCAGCAACCAACTGGCCGAATCGACCAGCCGTCGCACGGCCTGCGGAAAGCGGTCGCGGATCAGCGAGAACTGCATCAACTCGCCACGGCGCATGCTCGAGGCCACACCGACGAACACCAGCCAGACGAAAGCCAAGCGCGACAACTCCTCGGCGCCGGCCCAACCGGAATCGAAGGCGTAACGCAGCACCACGTTGCCGAACACCACCAGCACCATGAAGCCCATCAACAACGCCATCAGGTTATCGGTCAAACGGTCGAAGCCGCGCGCCAGGCCGCCGCCGTAAATCGGCGCGCCGGTGAGGTGAGCGCCGCCTTCACTGTTAGCGCTATCAAAGGACTGTGCAGAAAGATCCACCTGCTCGGCGATCTCAAGCTCCACGGTACTGCCACGCACCCAGGCGCAGACTTGTTCGACCACCGCGGCGCGGCTCTGCGCGGCGTCCACCGTCAGTACGCCGCGCTCGCCAACCGGGGCTTCGAGGGTGGCAAATTGGCTATCGACCAGCGAGGTCGGCATGAAATGCCCCGGACGCGCGCCGACGCGCTGCAAGGCGGTGGCGTGATCAATATGCAGGTGGGCAAACTGCAGTCCCTGCACGGCACTGCGTAACTGCTCGCGGTAGCTGCGCTTGAGCGCCGAACAGGCCAGCACGAAGCCTTCGTCGGCAAGTTGAGCAGCCTGCATCTCGGTGATCAGTGCATCCAGCCAATGCACGCGGTCGTCGTCGCTAAGCGGGATGCCGGCGCGCATGCGTTCGACGTTTTCCTGGGGATGAAACTGGTCGGCCTCGATATGCCGCCAGCCGAGTTTGGTGGCGACGGCCTGGCTGATGTCGCTCTTGCCGGAACCGCTGACACCCATCACCACCAGGGCGCGGTCAGCGGGCACTACGGCATGGGCAGAAAGGCGAGTATTCATCGATTCTCCAAAGCGCTATCAGGACTGCGCCATTTTTGTTTTGCCGAATGGTAGCGCTAACAAAGCTGTCCGACAACCCTGCAATTGCGACTGTTTGCAGGAACTGACGAAAGGTGTGTCTGCGGGTATAGCGCGCATGGCCAGCGCGAATAGACACGCCGCGCCTTGACGGGAGGGACTCGCGGCGCGTGCGAACAGTGCATGGCCGGGCCGTTCACGGGCGCTTGGTAAACCACGGATTACAAAGCGCCAGCCGCCCCTGTGGGAGCGGGCTTGCCCCCGATAGGCCTCCTAACCTATGACTGATCGCGGCCAAGGCCCCTTCCACAACATCGCGATCAGCTTTACCGCCTCACAGGCTGCGGGCGATCACCATCCGCTGTACGTCGCTGGTGCCTTCGTAGATCTGGCACACGCGCACGTCGCGGTAGATGCGTTCGACCGGGAAGTCCTTAAGGTAGCCATAGCCGCCGAGAGTCTGAATAGCCGCCGAACAGACCCGCTCGGCCATCTCCGAGGCGAACAGTTTGGCCATCGAGGCCTCGGTCAGGCACGGCAAGCCGGCTTCGCGCAGGCTGGCGGCGTGATGCACCATCTGCCGCGCCACGGCTATCTCGGTGGCCATGTCGGCCAGGCGGAAGGCCACCGCCTGGTGCTCGATAATCGGCTTGCCGAAGGTCTGCCGTTCATGGGCGTAATCGCGCGCCGCCTCGAAGGCCGCGCGGGCCATGCCGACGGACTGCGCGGCGATGCCGATGCGTCCGCCTTCCAGATTGCCCAGGGCGATGCGATAGCCCTCGCCCTCCTCGCCCAGGCGCAGGCTGGCAGGAAGGCGCAAGTCGTCGAACTGGATCTGGCAGGTGTCCGAGGCGTGCTGGCCGAGTTTCTCCTCGACCCGCACCACCGAATAACCGGGGCTGTCGGTGGGCACGATAAAGGCGCTGATGCCCTTCTTGCCGGCCGCCGGATCGGTCACCGCGAAGACGATGACCATGCCCGCATGACTGCCGGAGGTGATGAACTGCTTGCTGCCGTTCAATACATAGTGGTCGCCATCACGGCGCGCGCGGGTGCGCAGGTCGCTGGCGTCCGAGCCAGCCTGGGGTTCGGTGAGGGCGAAGGCGCCGAGCATCTTGCCCTCGGCTAGGGGACGCAGGAAGCGCTGCTTCTGTTCGTCGCTGCCGAATTTGAGGACCGGCATGCAGCCCACCGAATTGTGCACGCTCATGATGGTCGAGCAGGCGCCATCGCCAGCGGCAATCTCCTCCAGGGCCATGGCGTAGGCCAGGTGGCCGGTCTGCGCGCCGCCCCACTGTTCCGGCACCAGCATGCCCATGAAGCCCAGTTCGGCCATCTCGGCCAGGGCCTCGGCGGGAAAACGATGCTCGCGATCCCAGTCGGCGGCGAACGGCTTCAGCCGTTCCTGGGCGAACTGGCGGGCCATGTCGCGGATCTGCAGTTCTTCTTCGGATGGAATCATTGTCGATCTCCCAGCAAACAATTTGATTTCGCCCTAGTCGCCTACAGAGGCGAGTGGCACCTACAGCAGTTCGATGGCCATGGCCGTGGCTTCGCCGCCGCCGATGCACAGCGAGGCGATACCGCGCTTGAGGTCACGCTGACGCAGGGCATTGAGCAGGGTCACCAGTACCCGCGCTCCCGAGGCACCGATCGGGTGGCCGAGGGCGCAGGCGCCGCCATATACGTTGACTTTGTCGTGAGGGATATCCAGGTCACGCATGGCCGCCATCGGCACCACGGCGAAGGCCTCGTTGATCTCGAACAGGTCGACCTCGCTCAGCGCCCAGCCGGTACGACTCATCAAGCGCTGCACGGCGCCGACCGGCGCGGTGGCGAACAAATTCGGCGCATGGGCGAAGCTGGCGTGCCCACGGATCGCCGCCAACGGCGTCATGCCGCGCCGCTCGGCTTCGGACAGGCGCATCAGCAGCAACGCGGCGGCGCCGTCGGAGATCGAGCTGGCGTTGGCCGCGGTCACCGTACCGCCCTCGCGGAACGCCGGCTTTAGCGTGGCAATCTTGTCCGGGCGCGCCTTGGGCGGCTGCTCGTCGCTGTCGATCAGACACAGCTCGCGGCCGACCTTGGCCTCGACCGCGACTATCTCGGCGGCGAAGCGACCCTCGTTCATGGCCTGCTGCGCACGGGTCAGCGAGGCGATGGCGAAGGCGTCCTGCTGTTCGCGAGTGAAACCATAGGTCTCGGCGCAGTCCTCGGCGAAAGTGCCCATCAGGCGACCCTTGTCGTAGGCGTCTTCCAGGCCATCGAGGAACATATGGTCGAGCACCTGGCCGTGGCCCATGCGGTAACCACTGCGCGCCCGCTCCAACAGATAGGGCGCGTTGGACATGCTCTCCATGCCGCCGACGACCACCACTTCGGCGCTGCCGGCGAGCAGCAGGTCGTGGCCGAGCATCGCCGCCTTCATCCCCGAGCCGCACATCTTGTTCAGCGTCGAGCACGGCGTGCCCTGACTCAGACCCGCACCGAGCGCCGCCTGACGCGCCGGCGCCTGGCCCTGACCGGCCTGCAGCACGCAGCCCATGATCACCTCGTCCACCGCATCCGGCGCCAGGCCTGCACGCTCGAGGGTGGCACGGATTGCCGCAGCGCCAAGCTGCGCTGCGCTGACATTGTTGAAGTCGCCGAGGAAGCCGCCCATCGGCGTGCGTGCGGCGCTGACGATGACCACCGGATCGTGTTGACTGCTCATATGTTCTGCCCTCTTCGCTGGGTTTCGCTGCGCTCTACCCAGCCTACATATATAGCCCGGGAGGTAAAAATCTCGGGCACTCACATTAGTTGGACCGCGTTATTTCGCCGCCATGCGCAAGGCGCCATCCAGACGGATGACCTCACCGTTGAGCATGGGGTTCTCGATGATGTGCCGCACCAGGGCGGCGTACTCGTCCGGGCGGCCCAGGCGCGGCGGGAATGGCACGTTGGCCGCCAGGGAATCGCGCACCTCCTGCGGCATGCCGGCCATCATCGGCGTCTCGAAGATGCCCGGGGCGATGCACATCACGCGGATGCCCGAGCGTGCCAGGTCGCGCGCCGCCGGCAGGGTCAGGGCGGCCACGCCGCCCTTGGAAGCCGCATAGGCCGCCTGGCCCATCTGCCCGTCGAAGGCGGCAACCGAGGCGGTGTTGACGATCACCCCGCGTTCGCCCTCCGCGTTCGCCTCGCCCTGGGCCATGGCCTCGGCGGCCAGGCGCAGCATGTTGAAGCTGCCGACCAGGTTGATCTGGATCACCCGACTGAAGCTGTCCAGGCCATGGGCGCCGTTACGCCCGAGAATTTTCTCCGCCGGCGCGACTCCGGCGCAGTTGACCAAGCCGTGCAGGCCGCCGAAGGCCTCCAGCGCCGCGGCCACCGCGCGGCGACCATCCTCCTCACGGGTGATATCGGTCTGCACGAAGCGCGCTTGGGCGCCCAACTCCGCGGCGCGCGCCGCTCCGGCCTCGGCGTTGATGTCGGCCAGCAGCACCTGGCCGCCGTGCTCGATCAGCGCACGGGCAGTGGCCAGGCCCAAGCCGGAACTACCACCCGTGATTAGAAATACCCGGTCTTCGATACGCATGTTTGTGGTTCCTTGTTCAGTTAGCGGCCGCCTGGGCCTTGGCGATCTCCTGGTTGCGCAGAAGGAAGCGCTGGATCTTGCCGCTCGGAGTCTTCGGCAGCTCACCGACGAATTCGATCTCGCGCGGATAGGCATGCGCCGACAGGCGCTTGCGCACATGCTGTTTGAGCTCCTCGGCCAGTGCGGCGTCGGCGCGAAATTGCGGCTGCAGGACCACGAAGGCCTTGACCAGCTCGGTGCGCTCCGGGTCCGGTTTACCGATCACCGCCGCCTCGATCACCGCGGGGTGCTCGATCAGCGCGCTCTCCACGTCGAACGGGCCGACCCGGTAGCCGGAGGTGGTGATCACGTCGTCGCTACGGCCGACGAAGCTGATGCTGCCGTCCTCGTTCAGCTCGACGGTATCGCCGCTGAGGTAGTAGTCGCCGACGAAGGCCTTGGTCGGCATGTTCTGGTAGCCGGGGAACCAGAACAGCGGCGAACGCGGCCGGTCCAGCGCCAGAATGCCCGGCTGGCCAGCAGGCAGTTCGCGCTGCTGTTCGTCCAGCACCACCACGCGGTGCCCGGGAATGGCGAAACCGGCGGCGCCAAGGCGTACCGGGTGGGCCAGCGCATGGTGGTTGCACAGCACCATGCCCAGTTCGGTCTGGCCGTAGTGGTCGTGAATGGTCACGTCGAGACCGGCCTCGAACCAGCGGATCACCTCCGGGGTCAGCGGTTCGCCGGCGCTGCTGACTGCGCGCAGGCGGCCCTTGAGCAGGGGTTCGACCTGCTCCCTGGCGGCCAGCAGCAGGCGGTAGGCCGTTGGCGAGCCGGCCAGGTTGCTGATTCCGTACTTGCGGATGATCCAGCAGGTGCTCTCTACCGTGAACGCCCCTTCGTAGAAGGTGGTCGGGTGGCCCATGGCCAGGGGCCCGGTCACCGCGTAATAGAGGCCATAGGCCCAACCGGGGTCGGCCAGGTTCCAGAACGCGTCCTCGGGGCGTAGGTCCACCGCATCGCGCAAATAGCCGACGAACGCCAGGATCGCCTTGAGCGGTACCGGCACCGGCTTGGCCAGGCCGGTGGTACCGGAGGTGAACATCATCAGGAAGGGATCATCGATCCCGCGCATGACAGGCTCAAACTCGGCCGAATAACGCTCCAGCTCGGCCCAGAAACTGAAGTCGCCGCGCTGGATGCCCTGGCCCTTGGCGCCGGCGACCGTGATCATCAGCGGCGCACCCTCGACCTCGTCGAGCTTGCCGCGATTGGCCGCATCGCTCACCACCATCTTGGCACCTGAGCTGTTTAGCCGATGCTCGATGGCCTTGGGGCCGAAGGCGGTGAACAGCGGCTGGTACACCGCCCCCAGGCGCCAGGTGCCGAGGATGGTGATCAGCAGCTCGACGTTGCGCGGCAGCAGCCCCGCCACGCAGTCGCCGGGGCGCACGCCCTGGGCGTGGAGGAAGTTGGCGAAGCGCGCTGCCTGCGCCTGCAGCTCAGAGAAGGTGTAGCTGGCACTGCTGCCGTCGCGACCTTCCCAGAACAACGCGATGCGCCCCGGCAAGGCATGCCGGTCGCAGCATTCGACGCAGGCATTGAGGGCCTCGAGGGAACCCGTCAGGGTAGTGGCGGCGACATTCGAATAATCGAACTCGCGGGCAGCGGTCAGGTAATCGCGCATCGGGGTGACTCCCGGTTATTGTTGTCTGGAGTAACCCGAATAGTCGTGGCACGAGCCTCTTGCGGCAATGTCGACAGGCGTCAATCGGGCTGAGCGTTTTGGACAACCGGGCTTATTCCGTGGGCGGCAGCTCGGGGTGGATCAGCGCGCGGTACTGCCCCGGTGTGGTCCCGGTCCACTTCTTGAACGCCTTGTAGAAAGCACTGGTGTCGGCGAAACCCAGCTCCAGGGCCAGCTCGGCGAAATGCCCCTCGGTACGATCCAGGTGGGCAATGGCCAGGTCACGGCGCACCTGGTCCTTGAGCCCCCGGTAGGACTGCCCCTCCAGCGCCAGCTTGCGGCGCAGGGTCGAGGAGGCCATGAAGTAGTGACTGGAGAGTGCCTCCAGGTCCGGCCAGCGCTCGGCGTTGAGGCTGCGCAAGTAGGCCTTGATCCGCGCCGTATGGCTCTGCGGGTCGCGGTACCTGACCAGGATGTTGGCCGGCGCACCGGCGAGAAAGCGCTTGAGCTCGCGCTCGCTGCGGCGTATCGGCAACTCCAGGCAGTCGGCATTGAATAGCAAGCGACTCTGTGCGCGGGCGAAGCGCAGGTTGCTGGTGAACATCACCCGATAATCCTCGACATAGTCCGGCGCCTGGCAGCGCAACTCGGCCGAGAGGATGGGAATGCGCCGGCCCAGCAGCCAGCAGGCCAGGCCGTGCACGATCATCCACAGGGTGAAACAGCCGAAGGCGCGACAGGCCTGCCCCTCAGGCTGGTCCAGCGCGATGGCCGCCAGGCCGCCCTGGCGCTCCAGGCGTGGAGCCAGACCGTCGAACACCAGGTCGAGAAAGCTCAAGGCACTGTCGAGCGCCGCACCCAGGGTCGGTTCCTGCAGTGCCACCCGGGCCATAAAGGCGAAGCTGCCGACCTTCATTCGCCGTGGGTTGATGCCGAAGAATTCGTCGTCCATCGCCTGCGCCAGCAGGCGCCAGAGCCGCGCGTAGGCCTGCGCGGGCACCCGCGCCTGGGCCTTGCCGAACAGCTCGGCGGCGATGCCCGCCTGGGCCAGCAACTCGCTGTCGTCCAGGCCCCGTGCCCGCCATTCGCGCAGGGCCTCATCCACCAGCCTGAGCGAGATGGTGCCTTTCTCGACCACAGTGTCGGTCATGCCGTCCTCATGGCCATCAGGACGCGGCCTGCTCCAACTCCGCCAGCATCAGCTCACGCATGCGAAACTTCTGCACCTTGCCGGTCACGGTCATGGGGAACTGGTCGACGAACTTGAAGTAGCGCGGCACCTTGAAGTGGGCGATGTTGGCCTTGCAGTACGCCCGCAGCTGCTCGGCGTCACAGGCCTGGCCGGCGTGCAGGATTACCCACACGGCGATCTCTTCGCCGTACTTGGCATCCGGCACGCCAATCACCTGCACGTCGGCCACCGCCGGATGGCCGAAGAGGAACTCCTCGATCTCCCGAGGGTAGATGTTCTCGCCGCCGCGAATGATCATGTCCTTGCTGCGCCCGACTATGCATACGTAGCCTTGCTCGTCCATCACCGCCAGGTCGCCGCTGTGCATCCAGCGCCCCGCATCGATGGCCTCGGCCGTGGCCTGCGGGTTGTTCCAGTAGCCGAGCATCACGCTGTAGCCGCGGGTGCACAGCTCGCCGGTCTGGCCGCGCGGCAGGATGCGCCCCTCGCTGTCGACTATCTTGCTCTCCAGTTGCGGCTGGGTGCGGCCGACGCTGGTTACCCGCAGTTCCAGCGGGTCGTCGGCGGCCGTCTGCAGCGACACCGGGCTGGTCTCGGTCATGCCGTAGGCGATCTGTACCTCGCTCATGTGCATCTCGTCGATCACCCGCTTCATTACCTCGATCGGACAGGTGGCGCCGGCCATGATCCCGCTGCGCAGGCTGGACAGGTCGAACTCCTTGCGGCGTGGATGATCCAGTTCGGCGATGAACATGGTCGGTACGCCATACAGTACCGTGCCCTTCTCCTCGGCCACGGTCAGCAAGGTCGCTTCCGGCTCGAAGCTCGGCGCCGGGTAGATCATGGTGCTGCCGTGGGTCAGGCAGCCGAGGTTGCCCATCACCATGCCGAAGCAGTGGTACAGCGGCACCGGAATCACCAGGCGGTCGTACTCGGTCAGAGCCAGGCTCGCGCCAACCATGTAACCGTTGTTGAGGATGTTGTAGTGGCTGAGGGTCGCGCCCTTGGGCGAGCCGGTGGTGCCGGAGGTGTACTGGATATTGATCGGCTCATCGAACTGCAGCAGCGCTTGGCGCTCGGCCAGCTGCGCCGGGCTGACACCCGCGGCAAGGCCCGACAATTGCTGCCAGCAGAGGAACCCGGCCGGCGCCTGCGCGGCCAGGCTGATGACTCCGCGCAACTCCGGCAGACGCGTGCTGTGCAGTTCGCCCGGCTGACTGGCGGCCAGCTCCGGCAATAGCTGCACCAGCATGGCGTGGTAATCGGAGGTCTTGAAGGCGTCGGCGCTGACCAGCCAGCGGCAGCCGGAATGCTTCAGCGCGTAGTCCAGCTCGGTGCCGCGATAGGCCGGATTGATGTTGACCAGGATCGCGCCGATCTTGGCGCTGGCAAACTGAGTGATGCACCACTCGGCGCAGTTCGGCGCCCAGATGCCGACCCGGTCACCGACCTGCACGCCCAATGCCAGCAAGCCACGGGCGCAGCTGTCGACCTGCTCGGCCAACTGCGCCCAGCTGTAACGCAGCTGCTGGTGACGCACCACCAGGGCTTCGCGCTCGGCAAATCGCGCGACCGTGGCGTCGAACGCCGCGCCTATGGTCATGGCCAGCAGAGGTTTGTCTTGCGGGCCACGGGTATAGCTGAGATGACTCATGGGGTGCCCCTTCTTGTGCTTGTAGTGGGATTCACTCAGAACCGCTGATCCAGCTGCACGTTCAGCAGCATTTACGGTGTACTGGAAATTTACGTTGACGTTAACGTAAAGCATGCGTTTTTAACTGTCCAGTACCGCTAAGGTCGAATAGCGTTGGGCAAATGAACACTCCCGGGACTGAGCCAAAGCGCTGAACCGCCACCGTCCACGCTGGCGCCGTCTTGATAGACTCTCGCAGCCCCTGGGTGCTCGGCAAAGCCCCCAACACTTTGCCAAACTGTGACTGAACTGAGCGGTAGCAGGTCAAGCATTCCGCACAGTGCCCTGTGCATGACAGCCCACATGAGGAGAGTGCGATGGCAATATATCTCGATCACTTTATGGTGCCGTCTCGCAACAAGGTGGCTGCGGCGAAGCTGCTTGCGGATATTCTCGGGGTTTCCTGGGCAGAGACAGGCGTAGGGCCATTCTGCCCCGTGTACATAAACGATGGATTGACCCTCGACTTCGATGAAACGAGCGAACCCTTCCCCATCCACCACTACTGCTTCCGAGCAGCGCCAGACGAGTTCAATATCATTCTCAAGCGGCTCAAGGCCGCTGGAATAAAATACCGCAGCAGCCCTCACGGAGCGGTCGATATGCAGATCAACACAGCGCATGGCGGCAGCATCGTTTACTGGAGTGAGCCCGACGGTCATATATGGGAACTGCTGACAGTCAGCTATGCGCGTGCGACTCAGCCCTAGCCTCGGCTGCCCTTGTCGACACAGAGATAAACTCCTGCCACTCAACGAGCGCGGCTACGGCGTGGGTTCCAATTCTGACCAGGCCGCCGGTGAGTTCGCCGGCATCGCATGGCTCGTCGACGCCTTTACGCCAACATGGATACGTTTCCCGAGGCGGGAAAACCAGAACAATACACCCGCAAGATTTAGCCGAATCGCGCAGAAAAAACTGAGGTATTTTGCGGCGGATGGCTGGCGGCGCAAACTTTATGCGCAGCACTTTGCGGCAATCAACATTCCTGACTTTCACAGGCATTCTGCCGTTGGCGATGCCGAACGTGGCGCGTGGCCGCTGCGTGCGGATTCCACGACACTTGGACACTCAGCCCACGATCATTTGGACACTCGTTCCATGCTCACTTGGACACCTGATCCACGTCCACTTGGACAGG
>NZ_VIUH01000027.1 GCF_007993865.1 Pseudomonas sp. SJZ079
CTTGAGCGCTATCAGCAGCATATTCGGCCGGCTCACTGTATCCAGGAGGCGGTTGGACGCACCATGCAACACGCTATTGGGACATAGCCTTTTTTATGCGCTTGCCATGGTGTGTTACAGGGTTTGGCGCCGCAGCAATGCTGGGTTTCGCTGCGCTCTACCCAGCCTACGGAAAGCCAGCCTATAAGACCCCGGCTTTCTTCCAGGCCAGGTAGCGGCTGACCAGCTCCGGGCCGAGTTCGCCGGGGCGCACGTCGAGCACCGGCACGTTGTGCGCGAGCAAACGCTCGTGCAGGCCGTTGCGGGCGTTCAAGTAGTCCACGGTGCCGCAGTAGGCCAGGGCCGTCTGATAATCCTGCACGGGAGTGGTGCGCAGGGTATCGAGCACATCTTCGCGCAGGCTGGCGATCAGGACGCGGTGCTGGCGGCCCAGACGTTGCACCGCACCGAGCAATTCCTCGTCGTCCTCGTCACGCAGGTTGGTCACCAGCACCACCAGGGCGCGTCGACGCTGGCGGCTCAACAGGGCCTGCGCGGCAGCGGCGAAGTCGGCCGGCTGCTGGCTGCTCTGCAGGTCGTAGACACCGTTGAGCAGCACCTTGAGCTGTGCCGGACCTTTGACTGGCGCAAGGAAGCGGCTGTGTTCGCCGGCGAAGGTGCTCAGGCCGACCGCATCGCCCTGGCGCAGCGCCACATAGCTGAGTAGCAGGCAGGCATTCAGGGCGTGGTCGAAGTGCGACAGCTCGCCGTCCTGGCTGCGCATGCGCCGGCCGCAGTCGAGCAGGAAGACGATCTGTTGGTCACGCTCGTCCTGGTATTCGCGGGCGATCGGCGTGCGCTGGCGTGCGGTGGCCTTCCAGTCGATCTGGCGCAGGCTGTCGCCATCGCGAAACTCGCGCAGCTGGTGAAACTCCAGGCCCAGGCCACGGCGCGGCCGTTGGCGCACGCCGAGCTGACTGAGCCAGTCGTCCACCGCCATCAACTGCGCGCCATACAGCCGGGCGAAGTCCGGGTAGACGCGGGTTTCGCCCGGCCGCTGCAGGTAACGCCGCGCACGCCAGAGACCCAACGGGCTGGGCAGGGCGATTTCAGCCTGGGGGAAGTGGAAGTGCCCGCGTTGCAACGGCCGCACCCGGTAGGTGAACTGGGTCTGCTCGCCCGGATGCAGCTCGACGGCTTGTGGCAGGTGTTCGAAGGCCATGCCGCTGGGGAGGTGATCGAACACCTCCAGGGTCACTGGGCGGGCGTAGTCGTGGTGCAGCGTCAGGTGCACCTCGCTCCAGCGCCCCAGCGGCAGATTGCCGGGTAGCTGACGTTCGAGGCGCGGCGAGGGCATTTGCCGCAGGCGCAGGGCATCCAGCAGTGCCGCGCCGAGCAGTGCCAGGAGCCCGCCCCACCACAGCGCCTGCAGGCTGCTCGGTACACGGACATCCAGGGCGTGCAAGGTGCCGAGCCCGATAGCCAGGCCGAGCAGGCCGGCGAGCAGGGCCAGCAGCGTACGCGATGGCTTCATACGACAGCACTTTCTAGTGGAGCAGGCATCGTTACGCTCATAGACGCGGCGCCGGCACCTGATCGAGCAACTGTTGCAGTACCTGGTCGACCGACAGACCCTCGATATCCAGTTCCGGCGCCAGGCGCACGCGGTGGCGCAGCACCGCCAGGGCGCAACCCTTGATGTCGTCCGGGAGGACGAAGTCGCCGCCGCGCAGCAGGGCCCGGGCTCGGCCGCCGCGGGCCAGGGCGATCGAGGCGCGCGGCCCGGCGCCAATGGCCAGGCCCGGCCAGCTGCGGGTGGCGCGGGCCAGGCGTACGGCGTAATCGAGTACCTGTTCATCGAGCGGCAGGTCGCTGGCGATCTTCTGCAGCGCCTGCACATCCTTGGCTTGCAGCAGGGTGCGTAGCGGGGTGACGTCGAGCATGTCGGCCCGCGACGAGCGGGTGACCTGACGCACCATGTTCAACTCTTCATCCTGCGCGGGGTAGTCCATGCGCAGCTTGAGCATGAAGCGATCGAGTTCGGCCTCGGGCAGCGGATAGGTGCCCTCCTGCTCGATCGGGTTCTGCGTGGCCAGCACCATGAAGGGCAAGGGCACGGTCAGGGCGCGGCCTTCCAGGGTCACCTGGCGTTCCTGCATGACCTCCAGCAGCGCGGCCTGAGTCTTGGCCGGCGCGCGGTTGATCTCATCGGCCAGCAGCAGGTTGGTGAACACCGGCCCCTTGCGCAACTTGAACTGCTCGCTTTGCAGGTCGTACACCGCGTGGCCGGTGACATCGCTGGGCATCAGGTCCGGGGTGAACTGGATGCGCGCGAATTCGCCGCCGAAGCAGCGGGCCAGGGCGCGCACCAGCAGGGTTTTGCCGAGGCCGGGGACGCCCTCGACCAGCACGTGGCCGCCGGCGATCAAGGCGGTGAGCACGTCGTCGATCACCGCTGTCTGGCCGATCACCGCCTTCTGCAGTTCGAGACGCAGGGCCTGGGCCAGCTGACTGGCGCGCTGGCGCTGCACGTTCGGGTTGATCGCTGCCTGCGGGGGGGCGGTTGCCGTGGCACTGGCCACGGTCTCCGGCGCGAGCGTTGCGCTGCTCGATTGTTCGGGTGTTGGTTCGCTCATAGGGCATTCCTAAGGGTTTGCAGGCGGGCAACCTGACGAGTGAAATCGGTGGCGCCGAGGCGCTGCTTGGGCAGTGGCCGCATGGCCTGACTGATGGCGTTGGCGGGCAAGCCGCTCAGGCGCTTGAGAATCTGCCACTGCTCGGCCACGGCCAGTCGTTCGAAACCGGGATGACGGCGCCGCGCACGGCGCTGGATGTCCTGTTGCAGACCGTGCAGCAGGCTCTGTTGGCCGCTGTGGCGGAGGAGGAAGTCGGCGCTGCCGCGCAGGTGTTCCTGCAATTGCCTACGGCTGAAGCTGGCCGGTAACTGCAAGGGGCCCTGGCGCATGCCGACGTGCCACAGGCCGAGCAGGATGAGCAGCATCAGGGCAATCAGGGCCTGCGGGAAGTGACGCAGCAGCAGGCTGGCGAGGTCATCGCGTTCGGCGCGGTAGACCAGGGTCACCGCGCTGTCCTGACTGAGGTACCAGAGCAGCCAGGCGTTGTCGTATTTGGCGATCTTGTCGTTCTGCCAGAGCCAGGCGTCGCTGAGTACGCTGATCAGCCCGTCGCCATGGTAGAGCTCGAGCAGGTGGGTCGCGGCGCCGCTGTTGGCCCAGGCGTGGGCGCGGTTTTTCGCGTCGTAGAGGTGGAAGTCGGTGTCGAAGCCGAAATAGGCCGGCGCCTGTTCATTTTCCAGATAGAGCTGGGTCAGTTCGGGGTGACGATTAGCCGTGACGGGGGCGTCCCGTTGCTCTAGCGCATCGGCAGCTGGCGCTTCTCTGTCGGCGGCGTCGAGGTCGTCGCTGGCGTACTGCTGAATTCCCAGGCGGTCGAGCAGCAAGTCGCCACTTTTGCCAGCGTCCTCATCCCACAGGCGCTCGGCGACAAACAACAAGTGCCCACCCTTGGCCGCCCAGGCCAGCAAGCGCTCGGCTTGCAGCGGGCTCATCTGCCGGCGGTCACCGAGCAGCAGCAAGGTCTGGCCGGCGCTGGGCAGGCTCGGCAATAGCGCGAGGCTGTCGGTGCGCTGCACCGCGATACCCTGTTTGCGCAGAAAATGCTCGGCGGCCAGGTAGGGGTTGGCAAGTGCCTCCGGTGCCGGGCCGTGTTCGAGGGTTTCCTGGTAGGGCACGGCGCGGCTGAGCAGGTAGGCGCCGAGCCCGCCGACGATGAGCAGCAGGAGGACGCCGAGCAGCAGTTGGCTACGCCGAGTCATGCCGGAGCTCCGCCATCGAACTGCCGCCGCCAGCCGGCACACAGGCTGTGCTGGCTGTCTGCCGGCGGTAACCGGTGGCCATAGGCGAGGTTCTGCCAATGCTGGGTCAGCGCTTGGCTGAAATCGCTCAGCTCGGTCTGCTCCAGGCCTTGCACCAGCCGCAGCACTTCGCCCTCGGTATGCGCGCTGTTCAGCGGCAATCGATAGTCGTGCAGCAGGCGGCTGAGCAGGGCGCGGTAGAGCAGGCCGAGCGCCGCACGCGGCTGTTCGGCCCAGAGCCGCTCGACCTCGCTGGCGACATCCTCGGGCAAGCTGTCCGGGGCCACTTCCAGGCCGAACAGCTGGCTGGGGGGCGCCGAGGTGTGGCGCCGGGCCAGCCCCAGGCGTGCGACAAAGGTGTTGAGCCAGTCGCGATAGCGCCAGAGCAACAGCCCAACCGCGCCCAGCACGGCCGCCCAGAGCAGCGCCTCGAAAAACAGCGCGACGCCGTCGAGGGTCTTCCAGAATTCGCCCAGCTTGAACAATGCTTCGATCAGTTGCAGCAGGTTTTTCCTATCGCCTTCATCGGTATCTTCGCTCCGTTGCTCCTCGCCGAAGCGCCAGCGGGTGACAGTCTCACGGTGCTGGAAGGGCGGCTGATCGAGCAGTTGTTCGATACTCTGTTGCGCAGCCTGGCTGCTCAGCGGTTGTTTGAGCAGGCGTTCGCTTTGTGGGCCGAAGGGGTCTTCCATGGGCAGTGGGCCGCTGCTGGCCGATTCGGCCCAGGCTGGGCTCGGCGCTTGCAGCAGTAACAGGCCACAGCCCAGCAGCAGGGCGTAGGCCACACCCGTCAGGCGTTGGCGTAATTGGCGAAAGACCAGCTCGATGTCCCAGGCCTCGAGGGCGGTCCGTCGATTCAAGTAGAGAGTAAAGCCGCAGGCCACGTAGACCGGCTCCCAAACGATCAGCAGCAGGGCGTAGAGCAGGTTGGACAAGTGCTCCAACCATAGCCAGTCACCGGCCGCCGCATCGATCAGGCTCTGCCAACTCCAATTCAGCTCGATCTGCTGCGGCAGTAATAGATAGAACAGGCTGATCAGGCCCAGCCATAAGGCCATTTCCAGGTGCATGCCGACCAGGGTCAACCAGGTCGCGGCACTCGCATCGCGCTGGCCCAGCACCATCAGGCGCTGGCTGCGCGCCTGGCCGGACAGGCCCTCGAGCTGCAGCGTCGGCAGATCGAAGCTGCGGGTCAGACTGAAGCGGCGCCAGGTCAGGCTGGCCAGCAGCTGTGGTTTGAGCATACCGGGCAAGGCCTTCAGTGCCTGCTTGAGAGTCGGAGTATCGCCAAACAAGGCGTGCGAGAGGATGTACAACGGCAGGCGTTCGTAAGCCGGTTTCAGCCACCAGAACAGGAAGACCGCCCAGCCCGGGGACTGCCACAGCAACAGGCAGAGCACGGCGAAGATCGGCAGGGTGACCAATGCCCAGCTGGCCATCAACAGACCGGCGTGCCGTCGGGCCAGGAGTACGCCGAGGTCCAGCGCCTCCCAGGCGCTGCGCGGGCGGATTGCCACGCTGGCGTCAGTCAGGCGCATGCGTACCTCGTCCTGCCAGCAGCAAGTAAGCCAATACCAGCAGCCACAGCCCGCCACCGACCAGGTATTTAAGGGTCGGGCTGGCGAGGGTCATCGACGACCAGTACGCCTCGATAAAGGCCGCCACTAGCAGGAACACTATCACCCCTCCGATCAGCCGCACGCTGCTTACAGCGGCCAGGCGCAGGGCCTCGCTGCGTGACAGGCGGCCGGGGGCAAGCAGCGCCCAGCCGAGTTTGAGGCCGGCGCCACCGGCCAGGGCGATGGCGGTCAACTCGAACGCACCGTGGCCGACGACGAAGGACCAGAAGGTGGCGCCATAGCCGATCTGCATCAGGTGGCCGGCCACCGCGCCGATCATCAGGCCGTTGAACAGCAGAAAGAACAGGCTGCCCAGGCCAAGCAACAGGCCGCTGGCGAAGGTCTGAAAGGCAATGCCGATGTTGTTCATGATGTAGTAGCCGAACATCATCCAGTCGTCGCCGGAGCCGCGCTCGGCGAAGCGTCCGAGGCGGCTGGCGTCAGGGTCGTACATCCGTTCCATGCTCGCCACTTGCTCCGGGTCGACCAGGCTGTAGATCAGCTCGGGGAATGCATAGATCAGCGCGCCCATGCCCAGCAGGCTGCCGAAAAACAGCAGACTGGCGGCCAGTACGCAGCGCCACTCGCTCCGTACCAGGCGCGGAAAACCGCCGAGCAGGAAGCCGATCAACTGCGCGCCCAGCGGGCTGCGATGGCGATAGAACTGCTGGTGGCCGCGCATCGCCAATTGTTGCAGCTGCTCAATCAGGTGACTGCTGTAACCGCGTGCCTGCGCCAAGGCTAGCTGCTGGCACAGGCGTCGGTAATCATGGGCAAAGCGTTTGCACTGCTGGCTGTCGGCTTTGCCGCGCTCGAGCGCAACGAGCAGCGCAGCGAAGGTCTGCCAGTCGGCTTGATGACGGCTCTCGAACAGGCTCTGTTTCATGTCGGGCCCAACAAGCCGTGGGCGATGCCGTTGATCTGCTGTTCGGCCTGCTCGGCAGGCACGTGCAAGGGCTCGGCGAGAATCGCCGCCAGCTCGGCACGGCGCGCGCTGGACAGGCTGTCGGCGCGCTCGGCGAAGCCCTGAAACGCACGTTGTTCGTTGAGACTGAGGGTGAACGGTGCCCGCAGGCTCTCGGCTTGCGCCAAGACCGGGCGTGTTATGGGCAGGTCGCGATACACCACCAGGGTTCCGGCGGCCAGATCGCCGAGGCGCTTGAAGGCCGGGTGGTTGAGGCAGCTGAGGATACCCAGGGTGTAGGCGAACGGCAGGATGTCGACGAAGCGCAGCAGGTTGCGGGTCAGCGAGGCGGCCCAGCCGACAGGGGTGCCGTCATCGTGTATCACCCGCAGGCCCAGCAGTTGCTTGCCCGGAGTGCGGCCCTGGTTGAGTACCTCGAACAGCACCATGTACCACCAGGTCACCAGGAACAACAGGATGGTCGCCAGGCCCATGCCGAACTTGCCGAGCAGGCCCAGGACGATGAACAGCACCAGCAGCAACAGGCCACGAATCGCCAGGTCGATGGCGAACGCCAGGGCGCGTGGCACCAGGCCCGCTGGACGCAGAATCAGGTCGATGCCTTCCGGGGTTTCCACCCGATAGCGGGTGTCCAGCACGGGGTGAGGCTCGGCAGATGGAGTGGCGATCGAGGAGGGCATCGGCAGGCTGCGTCGAAGAAAGCCCGATGCTAGCCAGCAGCAGGCAGAGAAGCAACCAGGCCTGCGCTTGGGGCTGGCAGCATGAGGCGATTATGCGAGTGGCCGCACGCCGAAGATGGTGTGATAGAACACGCCCAGCGCAATAGTGCCGATCACGGTGATCAGCCTGAGCAGCAAACAGGCCGCAGACCTCGAACCCGTATTGGTCTATGGGGTCAGTCCATGGACTGAGTGGTATCACGTTAGATTGGGCATGCTAGCGGTGCTGGCGTTTGACCCGCAAGGCGCCGTCAGTCGCCGGGGATGGAGCTGTGCGCTGGGTCAAGGTCTGCAATGCGCGGGGAGGGCGAAGAATCTGTCGGCAGGTGGATGCTAGACTGCCTCGGCCTTAGGACTTAGGAAATACGACGTGACCTCCAGCCTGTTCTGGTACGACTACGAGACCACCGGTATCGACCCTCGCCGCGATCGCCCCGTGCAGGTCGCCGGGATTCGCACCGACGAAGACCTCAACGAAATCGCCGAGCCGTTGAATATCTACTGCCAGCCCAGTGACGATATCCTGCCGCATCCGGCGGCCTGCCTGGTCACCGGTATCACGCCGAGCAAGCTGGCGCAGCAGGGACTGAGCGAAGCCGAGTTCATGACCCGTATTCACGCCGAGTTGGTCCAGCCAGGCACCTGCGGCGTGGGTTACAACAGTCTGCGATTCGACGATGAGGTCACCCGGTACAGCCTCTATCGGAATTTCTTCGATCCCTATGCCCGCGAGTGGCAGGGCGGCAATAGTCGCTGGGATTTGATCGATCTGGTGCGCGCCGCCTATGCCCTGCGCCCGGAAGGGATCGTCTGGCCGGAGGAGGAGGGGCGTGTCAGCCTCAAGTTGGAACGCCTGACCGCAGCCAACGGCATCGACCACGGCCAGGCCCACGATGCCTTGTCCGATGTGCGCGCGACCATTGCCCTGGCGCGTTTGATCCGCAGTAAGCAGCCCAAGCTGTATGACTACCTCTATCAGTTGCGCAGCAAACAGCGGGTGCTCGATAAGATTCGCTTGTTGCAACCCCTGGTGCATATTTCCGGGCGCTTCGCCGGTTCCCGACATTATCTGGCGCTGGTAATGCCACTGGCCTGGCACCCGCGTAATCGCAATGCCTTGATCGTCTGTGATTTACATGCCGATCCGGCGCCCTTACTCGACGAAGATGCGCAAACCTTGCGCCGGCGTTTATATAGCCGCCGCGATCAGCTGGCTGAAGGTGAGTTGCCGGTGCCGTTGAAGTTGCTGCATATCAACCGGTGTCCGGTGGTGGCACCGTTGAGCGTATTGCGCCCCGAGGATATTCAACGCTTGCAGCTGGATATGGCGGATTATCAGGCACGCGCCAATATACTCGCGGAGTCGCAAGGGCGGTGGCAGGACAAACTCGCTCAGGTGTATGGCGAAGAGAGTTTCGCCCCTAACGATGATCCTGAGCAGCAGTTATACGATGGTTTTATCGGTGATCGTGACCGGCGCTTATGCGAGCAGGTACGCAGTGCCGAACCACAACAGCTGTCACAGGACGCCTGGCCGTTCGACGATGCTCGCTTGCCTGAGTTGTTATTCCGTTATCGCGCCCGTAACTTTTTCCCGAGCTTGAGCACAGAGGAACAACAGCGCTGGAGGAACTTTTGCCAGCAACGGTTAACCCAACCTGAGTTTGGCGCGCCGAATACCTTGGCGAGTTTTGAGCTGGCGTTGGGGGAGCTGTTCGATAGCGCGTCGGCCGATCAGCAGGCGCTATTGGCCGAGTGGCGCGATTATGCGCAGCAGTTACGTCAGCGTTATGCCATATAAAATGTGTGCGAGTGCCAAGCAGTTGGGCTATTGCGCGCGAGGAAGTTGCCTGGTCGCGTCCCGATCGGGTGATCGTTGTGGCGGGCAGTCGGCACTGAGTGGATTGTGCGAAAGGTAGAACGCCGCGCATAAAAAACGCCAGCTATTGCTGGCGTTTTTTATGCGCGAAAACTGCCGTGAGGCAGCGGGACTTAGCCCAGCAGGGTCACCCAGCTTTCCACGACGTCGGAGCCCCACTTGGCTTTCCACTCTTTCAGCGTCTTGTGGTTGCCGCCTTTGGTTTCGATCACTTCACCGTTGTGCGGGTTTTTGTACTGCTTAACTTTACGCGCGCGCTTGGTGCCGGTGGTTTTAACTGCGCGCGGAGCCTTGCTGGCTTTGGCGTCCGGGTCGAGCATGGCAATGATGTCGCGCAGGGACTTCTGATACTCACCCATCAAGGTGCGCAGCTTACCTTCGAATTCCAATTCTTTTTGCAGCTTGTCGTCTTGCGACATGCTTTTCAGACGCGCTTGCAGTTCTTTGATGGCTTCTTCTGTGGCGCGGTAATCGTTGATCAGCGACATGTGGCTTACCTTGATCTGTAGATGAGGTGATGACTAAGTAATAGCAATAGTAGCCACGCACTTTTAACAAGTAAACCGCTTTGTAAGAATTTGCCGCAGTTGTACAAATAAGTTGCTTGTTTGCTGGCCGTGAGGCCGGTTTTCGTCCGGCCGAGGGCTTTGGGTTGTTTTTTGTAAGTCATTATCTGGTCGTTAATGCTTAATAACACCGTATGGGCTGGGAGCGCTTAAGTGGCTGCCGAGTAGCAAGCTGGCAGTTGATAGGGTTTTTTCTGAGTTTATTGCGCTGGGCCGGCCCAAGAAGGGCGGGCAGCCGTCCTGTGCGGTGGTCGGATAAATTTGTGGTGGCGAAATTTTTTCGTTCCCCATGGATATTTTCCTCGGGACCTAGCCTGTTCAGGCCGTGGTCAGGCTTAGTATCTATCTGGTCATCTATAGCGCTTGGATTCGCGAGGCGAGTCATCCCTTCGGATAATCAAAGTGACGGGCTCTCAATTGCGTCAAGCGGTACGCGTTGAGCTGGTGCCGGTTAGCTGTGAGTTCTCGATGGCTTGGCGGGCCGAACATCGAACAAGATGTGCCGCGTGTCAGGCATGGCGGCAGCATCGAGGACGTGTAACGGTCGGGTAATCACGCTGAAAGATGGTTTCGTTTCGTGGGCTACGCTATCACTTAGATAACCGCATAGTGGTGCGCGACAACAACAGGGTGGTCTTCGACTGATCGCTTCGCGGTGTGCCTGCCCGGTACACCCCAGAGGAGTTTGCATATGCTCAAATCAATCAAAGTACGGGACTACATGACCCGCCATTTGGTGACCTTCCGTTCCGATACTGACCTGTTCACGGCGATCAACCGTCTGCTCGAGCATCGTATTTCCGGTGCTCCGGTGGTTGATTCCCAGGGGCACTTGATTGGCTTGCTCTCCGAGGGTGACTGCTTGCGCGGTATTCTCTCTGGGGCTTATTACGAAGCCATAGGTGGCAACGTCAGTGCGTATATGACCAGCGAAGTCGAGACCATCTCACCTGGAACCGACATCATCGAGGTCTCCGAGCGTTTTCTGCGCGGGCGCCTCGGCCGTATACCGGTGATCGAGGATGGACGCCTGGTCGGCCAGATCAGTCGGCATGACGTGTTGCGTGCGGTCAAGGAGTTCGCCCAGCATGACAAGGGTCACCCGGCTGAAGATTGAGCCAGGGGTCTTTTGCTCTTGGCGCTCAGCAAGAGGCAAGTGTGCTTTGGGCCGTTTAAGATGGGCGCATTGCAGGGCGATAGCCGATGAGAACTGAGGACGCGCCATGAGCGATCCATTTGAACGCGCGACCTCGAGCCCGCCGCCGATCCTGGGCGAGGGCTGCGTCAAACGTTATGACCCCGAGGCGCTGAGCCCTGAGAACGGAACCGAGTTTGCCGACGCTGCCGAGTTGTGGCAGCGGCTGCAGCAGGATGCCGGAGACGAGCCGGGAGAGTCTTAGTTCAGATGAAGCGGGGCGCTCATGAGCGCCCCGATTTTTTTTTGCGCAGATGCGAGCGGGCTATTAGATGCGGAAGCTGTCCACCAGCTGCTTCAGGCGCGAGGCTTGTTGCTCCAGGTCGCCGCAGGCGCGCAAGGTGGACTGGAGATTTTCCACGCCTTCCTGGTTGAGGGTGTTGATCTCGTTGATGTCCAGGTTCAGCGACTCGATCACCGATGTCTGCTCTTCGGTGGCAGTGGCTACCGATTGGTTCATGCCGTCGATTTCGCCGATGCGCAGGGTCACGCTGCCCAGCCGCTCGCCGGCCTGGTTGGCAATCACCACGCTTTCTTCGCTATAGCGTTGGCTCTCGGTCATGGTGGTGACCGACTGGCGGGAGTCGACTTGCAGTTCCTCGATCATTCCCTCGATTTCTTGTGCCGACTCCTGGGTACGGTGCGCCAGGTTACGCACCTCGTCGGCCACCACGGCGAAGCCGCGACCCGCCTCGCCGGCTCGCGCCGCTTCGATGGCCGCATTCAGCGCCAGCAGATTGGTCTGCTGCGAGATGCTTTTGATGACTTCGAGAATCTGCCCGATATTCACGGTCTTGCCGTTCAGCGTCTCGATGTTGCTGCACGAGGCGCTGATCTTGCCGGACAGGTCGTTCATCGCCTGAATGGTTTGTGCCAGCACCTGGCGTCCGCCCTCTGCCTGCTGGCGGGCGTCTGTGGCCTGAGCCGAGGCGTCCGCGGCGTTACGCGCGATTTCCTGGGCTGCGGCACCTAACTCATTGATCGCCGCGGCCACGCTGTTAGTGCGGCTGGCTTGTTCATCCGAGTTGAGCATCGACGCGTTGGAGGCATTGAGTACCAGCTTGGCCACTTCGTTGACTTGGCCGGTGGCCGAGGACACTTCGCGGATCGAGCCATGAATGCGCTCGACGAAGCGGTTGAATGCCGTGGCCAGTTCACCCAGCTCATCGTTGGACTGGACCTGCAGGCGCTTGGTCAGATCCCCTTCGCCCTTCGCCCTGCGCCATGTCCTGCATGGCTTTGCCCATCACGATCAGTGGCTGCATGAGCACGCGGATCAGCACGCTCAGCAGCAGGATGATCAATACCACGGCAATCAGCGTGGCGACGATGGCAGAAGTGCGAAACTCGCTGAGCATCGCGTAGGCCTTGTCCTTGTCGATGGACAGGCCGATATACCACGAGACCGAGGGCAAGCCTTTGACCGGGGTGAAGGTGAGAATGCGCGTATCAGCTCCGCCTTCAACTCCGTCTCGCTGAAGGCGGAGCTGATACGCGGCGTGTCGCTCGGATAGACATCCTTGAGCGTCTTCATCACCAGCTCTTTCTCTGGGTGCACCAGGATCTTGCCATCGGCACTGACCAGAAAGGCATAGCCGATGCCGTTGAAATCCAGCGAGTTGATGATGTTGACCAGGGTTTGCAGGCTCAGGTCGCCACCGACCACACCGGCCGACTGTGCCGGGGTGGCAACGGTGATGATCAGCCCGCCCGTGGCGGCATCCACATAGGGCTCGGTGAGGGTCGTGCCGCCTGCGCTCAGCGCCCCCTGATACCAGGGCCTGACCCGTGGGTCGAACTCCGCGGGCATCTGCACCTTGGGGCGTATGGTGAAGCTGCCATCTTCGCTGCCCAGGTAGGTCGTGGTGAAGGTCGATGCCAGCGACTTCTGTTCCAGCAGACGGGCTACGCTGTCGGGTGCGGGCTCATTGCTGATCGATTGGGCGGTACTCTCCACCAGCAAGAGGCGTCCAGACAGCCAGTTTTGGATATTGTTGGCGGTAACGTTACCCATTTCCTGCAGGTAATTTTCCAAGTTTGCGCGGATCGCATTGCGTTGCAGGTAGTCGTTGTACAGGGTGAATAGCGAGAAGGCGGCAATTTGTGGCTGAACGCTTGGTTCCGGTGTCCGTTATGGTCTGCTACCAGCCTTGGCTGGCAGTAAGGCCCGTGCAGTGCCAGAGGGAAGCACTATCAATGAGCTGAGCGGTGCGGATTATGTCTGCATCCGGGGCACAAAGCTTTTAACCAGGAGACAGTAAGATGCCTGCATCTGACCAGTTTGTTTTGGGCGCCGACCTTTCCGGTCAGCCGGTCGCTCAGGCCTTGCGCTTGGCCAATCGGCATGGGTTGGTGGCGGGGGCGACCGGCACCGGAAAAACCGTGACCCTGCAACGCCTGATCGAGGACTTCAGCGATGCCGGGGTCGCGGTGTTCGCTGCGGACGTCAAGGGCGACCTCTGTGGCCTGGGCGCTGTCGGTGCGCCTCAGGGCAAGGTGGCCGAGCGGATCGCCAGCATGCCCTGGCTCACTCACCAGCCGACGGCTTACCCGGTGACGCTCTGGGATATCCATGGCCAGAGTGGCCACCCGCTGCGCACCACGCTCAGTGAGATGGGGCCACTGTTGCTCGGTGCCTTGCTCGAGTTGACCGACAGTCAGCAGGCCGCGCTGTATGCCGCGTTCAAGGTGGCGGACCGTGAAGGTTTACTGCTGCTTGACTTGAAAGACCTCAAGGCATTGTTGGCCCACCTGAAGTCTCACCCCGAAGTGTTGGGCGACGACAGTGCGTTGTTCACCACGACCTCAGCGCAAGCGCTGCTGCGCCGCCTGGCGAGCCTGGAGCAGCAGGGTGCCGAAGCCTTGTTCGGCGAGCCGGCGTTGCAACTTGAAGACATCCTGCATCCTGACCGTGATGGTCGCGGACGTATTCACCTGCTCGACGCCAGTCGCCTGGTGCATGAAGCGCCGAAGGTCTACGCGACTTTCCTGTTGTGGCTGCTGGCGGAGTTATTCGAGCAACTGCCGGAGCGTGGCGATGCCGACAAACCGCTGTTGGTGCTGTTCTTCGACGAAGCTCACTTGTTATTTGCCGACACGCCGAAGGCTTTGCAGGAGCGTCTGCAGCAGGTGGTGCGGTTGATTCGCTCCAAGGGGGTTGGGGTGTACTTCGTCACCCAGTCGCCCGGCGACTTGCCGGATGAGGTATTGGCTCAACTTGGCTTGCGCATTCAGCATGGCCTGCGGGCCTTCACCACCAAAGAGCGTAAGTCGCTGCGTGCGGTGGCCGATGGCTTTCGCCCTAATCCGGCCTTCGAGGCCTTGAGTGTGCTGACCGAACTGGGTATCGGTGAGGCGCTGGTCGGTACCATGGAGGCCAAGGGCACGCCAGCCATGGTGCAGCGCGTGGCTATCGCTCCGCCGCAGTCGCGCATCGGCCCGCTGAGCGAAACCGAGCGAGCGGCACTGATTCGTCAATCACCCTTGGCTGGGCGTTATGACAAGGCGTTTGACCGCGAGTCGGCCTACGAATTGCTCACGGCGCGCGCGGCGCAGGCGAGTGCCCAGGCGGCAGAAGCTGCTAGCCCAAGTAAAGTTGAAGCGGAGCCTGGCATTGGCAGCATGGCAGGCGGTCTACTCGGCAGCTTGGCTGGTTTGGCGATGAAAACCGCAGTGCGCCAAGTGGCCAATCAGATTGGTCGGCAGTTGGTGCGCGGCTTACTGGGTTCGTTGGTCGGGGGCAAGCGGCGCTAAGTTGTCATGCAATAGTTGGCAACAGGACCACTCTGGAAAAGAAGCACACTCGACTGAACGCCCATCAGCATGTGTTCGATGCTGATGGGCATTGGCTACTCAGTCATTCGCCTCGCCGGCTTTGGCTTTCAGGTCTTTTTCGATTTTTTCGAGTTCCTTCTCAAATGCTTGATCGAGAAGGTTGGCTTTCTTGCGCCAAGGCTTGCGCTCGGGGTCCGGTTGAGCGGCGTAGGTGATGACTTCCCCGCCGTATACTTCCTTGTAACGTTGTGCCTGGCGCTCGAGTTCAGCGCGCAGTTCGTCTTTCGTCACGTGATTTCCCATGGTCATGAAACTTTTAATGGCGACAACGCAAGGCGGTCTGCCTTACTGCTACGGTCACCGATTAATCAGCGGTCTGAGCCGCTCATAGCCGTCATTGAAATATGTTTCTGCATGTCGTGCTATTGCGGTATTTTCTATTAAAAACAGTCGCTTATTGTTTTATAGCGTTTTTTGACGGTTTTTAATGGGGTTGTCATACAGCGCACGTTGGTAATTATGGCGAATGATCGCTAAATGTCTAGTGATGGTTAAGCCAGTAGTTAATCTGGCTGTGGGTGCGCGTCGTCTTTTCCGGTCAGCCTCCAAGGGCTGGAGGTCCGTACGATATGCGCTGGAGAACATGGGCTGGGCCTTGCGCGGTTTTAGTTAACGCAACTAACCGGGCGCAGCAATGTATCGTTTTGTATCTATGGATAGTGGAGTAACCCGGGCTTCTCGGTGGCTAGTCGATTGAGCATTGTGTGTAGATGGATAACGGTGACATACAGTCTTACTGGTGCGCGCTGTCTCGGTGCGTAATGCAGGTAATGGATGTGCAGCACGGCAGCCGATTTTTACTATGGTCACACGTGGATTAGATTCGCTGTTTTAAACTGTTGAGCCTGCAGCAGCGGGGCAGGTGCTGCATAACTCGCAGACATCCGTGCAACAAACGCTGTGGTGGGCCGGTCTATTACCCCAAGGCGGCCATCGTGGCCTTGAGTGATTCCCCCTGAACAGGAGAGCAGTCAGCATGCTACGTTTTTTGCTTATCGCGCTTGTGCTTTTCGTCGTCGCGTTGCTCGGCATGGTGGCCATGCAGCCCGCCGAGTTTCGCGTCGAACGCTCGGCCAGCATGGCCGCTCCGGTGGGCGAGGTGTTTGCTCAGGTCAATGACTTGCATAACTGGCAGCAGTGGTCGCCTTGGGCGAAGCGCGATCCGGCCATGCAGACGATCTTCGAGGGACCGAGTGCAGGTGTGGGTGCGATTAGCCGCTGGGTTGGCAACAACGAGGTCGGCCAAGGCAGCATGACCATTCTGGAGAGCCGTTCAGATGAGCTGATCCGCATCAAACTGGTGTTTCTGAAACCCTTCGAAGCCACCAATGACGTGGTGTTTCGCTTTGTCCCCGAGGGTGAAAATACCCGCGTGACCTGGAACATGACGGGCAGCAACAACTTCATCGGTAAGGTCGTGCATATGCTGATGGACATGGACAAGATGGTCGGTGGCGACTTCGAGCAGGGGCTGGCGCAACTGAAGGCGCAGGTAGAAGAGTCGAGTAGGCCTTGAGTGTGTCTTCGGCAGGTGCAATAGCGGCCATTTCAGGTTGGCGATAGTCCGATGCTTAGTTGGGTCCTACGCGCATAGGGCGGAAAAACGCTCGACCAACTGTTGAGCGCTGAAGTGTTCGACCAGGCTGTCGACGAAGGCGCGGGTCTTTGCGGGCAGCAGGTTGTGCCCGGAGAAATACACCGAGATATGCCCTGCATCGACGTACCAGTCCGGTAACACCCGGATAAGGCTGCCGGTGTCCAGGTAGGGCAAGCTGTGCGGCAAGCTGACCAGCGCGATACCCAGGCCCATTTCGGCGGCGCGGCAGGCGGCGTCCGGGTCGCTCATGGTTATGCGCACCGGCAGCTCGATTGCGGCCTCATCGTTGCTGCGGTTGCGAAGTGCCCAGGATCGAACCCGACCGGTTTGTGGTGAGCGAATCAGGATCCCGGCATGTCGCGCCAACTCAGCCGGTGTCGCAGGGCCGGGATGGTCCTCCAGGTAGGCGGGGGAGGCCACCAGAATGCGATGGGCTGGCGCTAGTTTGCGCGCTACCACGCCCGGCGAGAGTTCCATGGCACCGCTGATGGCCGCATCAAAACCCTGACCAATCAGGTCCACCGGGCCGTTGTCGAAGTGCCAGTCGGGTGAGATGGCCGGGTAGCGCCGCAAAAAATCCCCGAGCATCGGCAGCACGTAATCACGGCCGAAGGTCACCCCCATGCTGACCTTGAGCATGCCCGCCGGCTGCCCGGCTGAGCTGGCCAGGTTGGCCAGAGCGTTTTGAATGCTGGTCAGGCCGCCCCGCACATCTGCAAGAAAACGTTCGCCTGCCTCGGTCAGGGTCAGGCTGCGGGTGCTGCGCTGGAACAAGCGTACGCCCAGACTGGCTTCCAGCTTGGCCACCTGCTTGCCCACGGCAGCGGGCGTCAAGGCCAGACGCCGTGCGGCTTCGGCAAAGCTGCCAGCTTCGGCGCTACGGACAAAACACTCGAGACTGCTCAGGGTTTCCATGGCCGCGCTCTAAACGAATTGGATCGACTGAATATAGCGATTATCGGCTTATCGGTACGCAATCGCCGGCGGATACTCAGCTCACCCCAGGCAAATCGCCGGTCTTTTTGCGGAGCATCACCATGACTACTCTCACGTCCAACAGCAGCAACCTGAGCGGCAAAGTCGCTCTGATCCAGGGCGGCTCGCGCGGTATTGGCGCCGCCATCGCCCTGCGCCTGGCCCGCGAAGGTGCGGTCGTCGCCCTCACCTACGCCAGCTCGCCGGACAAGGCCGCAGAAGTGGGGCAAGCCATCGAAGCGGCAGGCGGTAGAGCCTTGGTCATTCGTGCCGACAGCGCGGATGCTGACGCCATACGCGCTGCTGTACGGCAGACCGTCGAGCACTTCGGTCGTATCGATGTGCTGGTGAATAACGCCGGTGTGCTGGCGATTGCGCCGATTGAGGAGTTCAGCTTGGACGATTTCGACCGCACCCTGGCGATCAACGTCCGCAGTGTGTTTGTCGCCAGCCAGGAAGCCGCTCGGCATATGGGGAACGGTGGGCGCATCATCACCATTGGCAGCACCAATGCCGAGCGCATGCCATTTGCCGGTGGCAGCGTGTATGCCATGAGCAAGTCGGCCATCGTCGGTCTGACCCGGGGTATGGCCCGCGATCTCGGTCCGCGCGGGATTACGGTGAACAACGTGCAGCCCGGTCCGGTGGACACCGACATGAACCCGGAGAACAGCGAGTTCGCCGACAGCCTCAAAGGCCTGATGGCTGTCGGGCGCTACGGTCGTGCCGAAGAGATCGCCGCGTTCGTTGCGTACCTGGCCGGCCCTGAAGCGGGTTACGTAACTGGCGCCAGTCTGACTATCGATGGGGGTTTTGCCGCCTGAGTCGATAACTGCGACAAGCCCCGAGCTGATGACTGCGGGGTTTCGGCGCTTGCCGCCGGGATTGCCGGTGTTAGACGTGGTGGGTTCAGTAGCGGTCAGACGGCACTGTTCGACCGGTTAAGCCGCCATGGTCACAGCTAGGACCTGCCTCTTATGCCGGTTCGTTTAGCTGGGTGTCGCCATCGGCCGGGCTCGGCTCGATGTGCAGCTGGAAGCGGTTTCCACCGTTCATTTTCGCGCAGTACATGGCGTCATCGGCATGCTTGAGCAGCTGTTCGCCTTCGACGCCATGCTCGGGATACAGCGCGATGCCGATGCTGGGCAGGATGCGCAAGCTGTGGCCCAGCAAGTCCAAGGGCTGATTGAGTGCGTGGCGGATTTTTTCGGCCACCGCAGTGACGTGCTCCGGCAACTGGATGTGTTCGAGCAGCACCACAAACTCGTCGCCGCCGACGCGGGCGACCGTATCGGTTTCGCGCACGGCCTGCTTGAGGCGCTGGGCAACCTCCTGCAGCAGCAGGTCGCCTGCGGCATGACCCAGGGTGTCGTTGATCAGTTTGAACTTATCCAGGTCGAGGTAGAGCAGGGACAGTCGTGCTTGTTCTCGGTGTACGCGTGCCAGCGCGGTCTGCAGGCGGTCATGCAGGAGTTCGCGATTGGGCAGGTGGGTCAGTTGGTCGTACTGCGCCATGTATTGCAGCCGGGCGTGCAGCTGTTTGCGTTCGATGGCGGCGGCGATCTGGGTGGAGACGAACTGCAGCAGTTCCTGATCTTTTTCGGTGTAGCGCACACCGCCCACATAACTCTTCACTGCCAGGGCGCCGATGGTGCCATTGGGCGAGTTGAGGGGTACGCCCAGCCAGCACAGCGAATCCTGGCCGACGACGGTCCGCAAATGCTCGGCATGCACGGACCGCGTCTCCGGTGTCAGCAGCAGTGCTTGCCCGCTGCGAATGACTTCCGCACTGAGAGTGTCCGTAGCCGGCGTGTGCGGCTCGGGCGCCTGGTCGTGCTCGTCGATATGGTAAGGGAAGCTCAGTTGGTCGTTCGCCGCATCGTACAGCGCCACGGAGAAATTAAGCGCCGGCAGCAATTCGCCGATGATCTGGTGAATTTGTTGGAACAGGGTAAACAGGTCTTCGGCGGCGTGGGCGGCTTCTGAGATGGCATAGAGCGCCGTCTGCATCGACTCGGCCTGCTTGCGCTCGGTAATGTCGCGCGCCACGGCAATCCGCAGTTGATCGGCCTCCGACCAGCGGGCGGACCACATAATGTGGACAATCTGCCCATCCTTGCGGATATAGCGATTTTCAAAATAAGGTTTGAGGTGCCCCGACATGACCTCCTTGGCCGCGTGCAGGGTCCTGGCGCGATCTTCGGGGACCACCATTTGGATCATCGCCTTGCCGATCATCTCATCCGGGGTGTAGCCGAAAATACGCTCACAGGCGGCGCTGACAAACACAAAGCGACCCTGAGCATCGACGACGCAGATGGCATCGAGCAGCAGGTCTATGAAACTGGTCAGGGGCGCGTAGGTTTTTGTGTCCATGGGGCAAGCATAGTGCCAGGAGAGGCCCGGTGAATACTTTCAATTGTGGCCGGCCTTGTCCGGGCCTGCGTCGAATTATTCGCGGATTAAGCCGCTCTTGCCGAATGCATGCAGGTCGTCGCGGATGCCGCCGTTGTCGTCGGTGAACAGGGCGCAGCAGGTCGATGGAGCAATCGGCAATACGTGGCAGATCGGCTTGGCGCCCTAAACCACAGGTTGTTCGCCGATGAGTGCCTTCATGCTTGAAACCGCTGAAGATCTCATTGGCCTGACGCACTTTACGCACTTCATGTCCCGGCGCCTTGAACCGTGCGCTCGCGGAACTCTGGAGAACACTTTGTTGCTCTCCAAGGCTCCAGCCTCTCAGGAGTTGTAGCCTCCGGGAAAGCCGGGGCGGCTCACGCAGGCTCAGCTCAACGGCTGTGTAGGTAGGATACGCCGTGGATTTGCGCGCCGGCCGATGGTGGCGCTATTGCACGGCGCTTAGCAGGGTATGCCGCAGCCAGGTGTTGGCCGGATCCGACTCGCGTTCTTTGTGCCAGAACAGGTGCAACTCCACGCTCGGCACGGTTATCGGCAGTGGATGAATCTGGTTGCCCAGGTAGGCATAGCTGGAAATCGCCAGGCTGCGGGGCATGGTTAACAGCAGGTCGCTGCTGGCCACCAAGCGACAGGCCGACTCGTAGTGTTGGCAGCGCGCGGCGATCTGCCGTTTGATGCCCTGTCGGGCCAGCTCGAAGTCTTCGACACTGTATCCCTTGCGCCGGGACGACACGGTGACGTGCTGCGCGGCAAAGTAGCTGTCGCTGTCGATGGCGGCGCTCGAACGGCTGACCACCACAAACTCTTCGCGAGTCAGGACGCAATGGAACAGTTCGTCATCGGCGGCCTGTGCCACATCAATGGCGCAATCGAGACGGCCAGAAGCCAGGTCTGCCTTGAGCGTTGAACGTTCGATGCGCGCACTGGTGACGCGGATGCTTGGCACCGCGCCCCGTAGCGCTTTGACCAGCGCCGGTAGCAGAGCGGGTTCTATCACGTCGGTCATCGCCAGGGTCACCGTGCTGATGTCGCGTGAGGGTTCAAAGCTATGGCTGTGGGCTACGGCTCGTTGCAGAAACCCCAAACCTTCCTGGACGTCCGGCCAGATCCGCGTGGCCAGCGGCGTGGGTACAACACCCTGAGCCTCGCGAATGAATAACGGGTCGTCGAGCTGTTGGCGCATACGAGCTAGCGCGTGGCTAACGGCCGACTGGCTGACGGACAGCTGCTCTGCGGCACGGGTGAGATTGCGTTCGCGATAAATCACGGCGAAGACCCGAAACAGGTTCAAGTCCAAGCGTGTTAAGGGCGATGAGTCATTATTTATGTTCATGTCTTCCAATGAGAAACCATCACTTCTCTCATTGTATGCCGAGCTCTAGCATGACGACATCAATCGAAGAGCCAGTCGATGCAATGGGCAAGCAAACCCCGTGGACGTGATCGGCGGACTCGCCAGCATAGACGCTGAACTGTCGAGGATCACTCCAGTTCGCCGCGGCCAGCGCGCTTCTGGCCAATGAGTACGGGCATTTTCGCGGCAGCCACGACCATCTACTGACTTGGCAATGAGTGTGTTCGACAACTGGAGAGCAAGACCATGCAGCAGCGCAAAACCGTTTTGATTACGGGTGCCAGTTCCGGTCTGGGTGCGGGAATGGCCCGTGAATTCGCCGCCCGCGGCTACAACCTGGGGTTATGTGCGAGACGCATTGAGCGTCTGCTGGAGCTGCAGGTCGAGCTGGTACAGGCATTCGGCGTGCGGGTTGAAGTGCGCGCTCTGGACGTCAACGATCACCCACAAGTATTTGCCGTGTTCGAGGCGTTCGCCAAGAGCTTCGGCAGCCTTGAGCGGATCATCGTCAACGCCGGAGTTGGCGAGGGACGAAGGATCGGAACCGGGCATTTCGAGATAAATCGGCGCACCCTTGAGACCAATTTCATCGCCGGTCTGGCGCAATGCGAAGCCGCGGTGGCGATTTTCCGTAGACAGAATGCCGGGCACCTGGTGGCGATCTCGTCGATGAGTGCCAAGCGTGGCTTGCCTGGGCATCTGACCGCTTACGCCGCTAGCAAGGCGGCGTTGGCGCATCTCGCCGAAGGTATCCGTGCCGACCTGCTGAACACGCCGATTCGCATTACCACGCTATTTCCCGGCTATATCCGTACCGAGCTAAATGCCGGCGCGAAAAAGCTACCCATCGAAGTCAGCGAGAGCGCCGGGGTCAAGTCCATGGTGCGGGCCATCGAGCGTGAACCGGACAATGCCTGCGTACCGGCCTGGCCCTGGTCATCGATGGGCATGTTGCTGCAAGTGTTGCCGCTGCGCTGGGTAGTCCATTTCGGCTGAGCCAATGTCGTCCAACGTGCCTTGGACACGAAGCAGAGCACGGCCGCGCTCGTCACCTCGCCAGAGTGTGTCATCAGACGCCCTCGCGACCGCGCTCGATAGTTTCACAGCCCCTGAGGATTCCCCTCGACTAGATACTAATGAGGACATGCAATGAACAAGACAAACTCAGGTCGAGTCGCTTTGGTAACTGGTGCGGCCAACGGCATTGGTCGCGCCACCGCGCTGGCCTTCGCCAAAAGTGGATACAGCGTAGTTGTATCCGACATCGACAACCAAGCAGGTCAAGAGACAGTGGCTTTGATCAAGGCGGCAGAGGGTGACGCATCCTTCATTCGCTGCGATGTGTCGCGTGATGCGGAAGTACGCTTATTGATTGACGGAACTGTTTCGGCCTACGGCAGACTCGATTGTGCATTCAACAATGCGGGGATTGAGATTGAACGGTGCAAATTGGCGGATGGCAACGAAGGCGTTTTCGATGCCATTATGAATGTGAACGTGAAGGGGGTGTGGCTGTGTATGAAATATCAAATAGCCGCGATGCTGGCGCAGGGCGGCGGGGCAATTGTTAATACCGCCTCGGTCGCGGGTTTGATCGCTGCGCCCAAGCAGGGTATTTATTCAGCCTCCAAACATGCAGTCATCGGTTTAACCAAGACCGCAGCAGTTGAATACGCGCGAAAGAATATTCGGGTGAATGCAGTTTGCCCTGCAGTTATTGATACTGAAATGTTCCGTCGTGCCAGCACGGATAACCCCGAACATGTGGCCTTGGCCGTAGCCGCTCATCCGCTCGGGCGGATAGGAACCGTTGCAGAAATTGCCGCAGCAGTTCTTTACTTGTGCAGCGATTCGGCGGGTTTTACGACTGGCGTCGCCATGCCGGTCGATGGCGGCCTCACGGCTTAATCAGCAATGAATAACGATATGCTCAGGTGTGATTCTGCAAGTGCTTCCAATGGCTGTTGCTGGTCGCTCACCATCGCTCGACCTTTGATACGCCGATAGCTGGAGCTCTCTTCTGCAGCCATTATCGGGCATCGCCTGCCTAAAATTTACTGAGCGTCTATTTCCTGTCGGGTGTACAGCTTAGTCAGCGCCTGCGTGCCAGCTGATTGAGGGCATGTATTTGTTCGAAGAACAATAATTAATGACATAAAAATCGGTTGAGCGGTTTTGGGATCGCTTCAATATTCAAGTAATTAAAGAGGGTGGCCATGAACACGTACAAGAGCTTTACTCGTGAAGACCATGAGGGCGTTGCGGTGGTGCGATTTAATCACCCGCCGATCAATCTGGTCGACCGTACTATGGTGATCGACCTGCTGAATTTGGCTAAAACACTTGAGGCTGACAGCCAGACCAAAGTCGTTATCTTTCGCAGCGACAATCCGGAGTTCTTCCTTGCGCACTATGATATGGGCAGTCAACTTGAGGCCCCGCCCACCGCCTTGCCGCCCGGCCTGGCGAGTCCGCTCAGTGGGCTCTTCAGTCGTTTTAGTCGTCTGCCGCAGGTAACCATTGGCGAGTTGAGAGGACGCGCTCGAGGCGCCGGAAGCGAGTTTCTTCTAGCGCTCGACATGCGTTTTGCCGCTCGCGAAACCGCAGTGCTTGGCCAGCCGGAAATTGGAGTAGGACTGTTACCGGGCGCAGGCGGAACTGTGCGCTTGACCCAACTGCTGGGTCGAGGCCGGGCATTGGAAGTCTGCCTAGGCGGCGAGGATTTTGATGCCGATACCGCGGCGCTGTATGGCTGGGTCAATCGAGCACTGCCGGGCGAGCAGCTCGGCGGCTTTTGCGATGCGCTGGCCCGTCGTATTGCGGGGTTTCCGGCCAGCGGCATCAGCAATGTCAAAGCGCTGGTAGAGCGTGTCAGCAGACCCGATGAGGATGCACTGGTGGATGAGTCACAGCGTTTCATCGCCGACATGCAGGGGCAAGAAACCGTCGACCGGGTGAGATGGATGCTCTCGCAGGGCGGCCAAACCCAAGGCGCCATGGAGCTTGAGCTTGGTGAGCTAATAGGTCGCTATCCCCTGCCTATAGAGGCATAGCGACCGTTCACCCTGAGCAATGGTTGTAGTGGTCTGCTGACCCCTGACACCGGGGGTCGGCGAGATGATTCTCAGACCACGAATAAAGCGCTGTCGCGCTACTCGGCAGTTGCGGCTTCGGCTAGGTCGCTCAGGGCTTTACCCATGTCCTCGATCACTGGGCACTGAGCCGGTGCATGACGCTGGCCATGGCGACGCCAGGATGAGATCGCGCGAGTTGCCGACTCTTGGGCAAAGGTAAATCAGCGCCGCGATACCGCCACGCGAATCATCGACCCGACCAAGACTGCTGCCAGCGAACCGGCCCAACACCCTTTGCAGATGGCGTATTGCGCAGGGGTGAGTTCCGTAATGTTGCTGACGCTTAGCGCCAATAGGGTCGGCGGAACAAAGACCACCATGCCCACCAGGCCGAATATGACGGCAATGCCGAGCGGCGAATGCGGGAATCGTTGCAGTTGGCGGTGCAGCCAGCGATCGTTATCCCAAGTGGCAGAAATGTTTCCCAGTCGCGCCTTGCGGCGAAAGATCGGCACAACGATCAAGGCGACGATGAACAGCATAATGAATGCAGTGGCCATTAAATCAGCGCCAAAGCCTTCGCTGCCCCACAGCAAAAGCGCCGGTTTGCTCTTGAACAAATACCACGCCAAGCCGCCGTTGATTACGGCGTTCACTAAGCCACTGATGATTCTTTCGATGCGTATTACGTGCGCAATATCACTGCTCATTGTTATTCCTTCCAAATTTCAGTTTTTTCTGGCGTTGGCGGCATCGTGCTGCGCGCGCAATTCGCGTTTGAGAATTTTTCCGGTGGCAGTCATCGGCAGGGCATCGACAATTTCAACAATACGCGGGTATTTGTAACCCGCAATGCGCTCCTTACACCATTCGATGATTGCCTCGGGGGTCGTCATTTGCCCCGATTTCAAGATCAGGAGCGCCTTTATTTCTTCACCATGGATTTCATGAGGAATACCAATTACCGCGACCTGTGCCACCGTCGGATGTGCACTTAGCACTTCTTCCAATTCGCGCGGGTACACGTTGAAGCCGCCTCGAATTATCATGTCCTTGACGCGATCAACAATGTAGATATTGCCATCGGCATCCAGTTTTCCGATGTCGCCCGTGTAGAACCAGCCGTTGCGAATCGCATCAGCTGTAGCCTCGGGACGCTTGTAATAGCCCTTCATGACGTTGTGACCACGAATCGTAATCTCTCCGCGCTCACCATTAGCGACTTCCGCGCCGGACTCATCCACCAGTCGCACTTCGCAGCCCAGTGAAGCCTTGCCAACACTGCCAGCAATGCGTGCGCCGTTCGGATCGGTAAAGGTCGCAGACGGGCTGGTTTCTGATAAGCCATAGCCTTCCAGAATTATGATGCCAAACTTGGCTTCAAAATTTTTCATTACCTCCACTGGCATCGCGGCGCCCCCGGATATGCCGAGACGGAGATGAGTGGCGATCACTGCCAGGTCATATTTTTCCGCAGCGCCCGGCAAATTCAGCAGTGCAATGAACATGGTCGGTACGCCGGCGAATAGCGTGACGTTATGTTCCAGCATTGCCTTGAATGCCGCATCGGGGTCGAAGCGAGCCAGCAGAACCATGCTGGCTCCAACCTGTATCGTCGAATTCATCTGCAGCACTTGACCCAATGAATGGAACAGCGGGAGCGCAATCAATTGCACATCGGTACTGTCGATCTTGGCCAGTTGATTGGCGACCGTCATATTCATCGCAATGTTGGACTGACTGAGTTCCGCACCCTTTGGTTTGCCAGTGGTACCCGAGGTATAGAGAATGACGGCAGTATCGGTTTCGGCGGTCAGTTCATAATCGCCCATCGGCGATTGGCCAGCCATCAGGCTAGCCAGAGTGGTGGCTTCTTCCAGGACCGATGGCTTGGTCGGATCTGCCGTGATGACAAAAAAATTGGCGCAGGTTCCTGCTTCCTTGAAGCCCCTGAGACCTTCACTGCCGAGCGGTAGATCGGGGCCGCCCTCGAAGCAGAAGAAGGCCTTGGCTTCTGAATCCTTCAGGTGGTACGCAATTTCCGATCCCTTGAGCAGGATATTGATCGGTACCACCACTGCGCCGAGCTTGAGGATCGCGTAGTAGATCATCGGAAAATACGGCAGGTTAGGGCAGGCCAACACCACCTTGTCACCCTTGACTACACCCTTGGTGCGCAGGCCATTGGCAATCTGATTGACCGCCGCGTTCAATTGCCCATAAGTGATCGTCTGGTCCATGAAATGGATCGCGATTTTGTTAGGGAAATAGCAAGCTGTGCGTTGGAGATTGGCGGCGATATTCAGCATCATGAAACCCTTTATTGAAACGTTTGATAGTGAAAGTATCAGTGCGTCTAAACGAAAAACTTATCCAGCACCTTAATCACGAACATCGCCCGTAGACCTGCACGTTATTCACCGAACAGCGTTGCGGCGGCGCTACGAAGTTCATCACGCCAGTTGAATTGTCATGCGCACCGATCTTCGGTTCGAGGGAACCGCGTTGTGCGCGCCGAGACGTCCGGCGGCCTAGAAAAAGTGAAATGTCTGCGCTGCCAGCAGGTGCGCCGCCGATGTGCGCCAATGGCAAATGCACGATGTTTGCAGTCAGATCGTATTCGCCGCTGGATATAAATCTGTTGGTCCAGGAAGTGCGTAAGCTGGCATCGGCTCGGCAGGGGGATTAGCGTGTCATCGGTGGTCGGTCTTCAGGGCGGGAAGCCTGGTGCGGCGAATCATTCCGCCAATGTTTTCTCGACCAAGTTCACATATTGTTGTTTGGCTTCGTCTGAGCTCATGCCTTCTAGTTGCTCCCACGCGGCGTACTTCGCGATGTCGACAACCTCGTCGGGCTCGGGGCGCTCGCCCTCAATATCACCGATAGTGGCCTGCTTATAGAGTGCATAGGACCGCAGCAGGACCGCCGCCTCTGGCTTGAAGCCGATGTCACGGTTGGCGATTTCTGTCGCGCGTTTGAAGCGTTGATCCAGTTCATTCATGGCAAATACTCATTAAAAGAAAGACACCGTCACGCTTTATGGCAGACAGCGGCGATGCAAGGTCAGGTGGATTTCTTCGCCGCGGGTTTGGGCAATACTTTGACCAGCACAGGCTTACTGCGCTTGATCGGCGCACGAGGTGACTTGGTTTTTTCGCCAGTGGGTGCTGATGACACGCCGTTGTGGAGAGCATCGTTGCCCGCCTCATTCGCCTCATTCGCCTCCTTTGTCAGCTTGCGATGATGCCGCGCGATGGCTTTCTTCAAGTCCTCATAAGCGGCCAACATATCCTCGGCAAAATCTTCCATGTTGGGCAACGCGCGGCGGCACGCCACCACACCAAAATGCAGTCCGCCGTTGTAGCTTTGCACCGTGATATTCAGCGCCACGCCGTGCATGACGATGCTTACCGGGGCAAAGGTGCGAAGGCGCGCGCCAGCAAAATACAGCGGCATATTGGGTCCCGGCACATTCGAGATGGCGACGTTGGCAAGCGCGGGGGCTTTTTCCGCCAAGCGCGCGCGGGTGACGAAGTTGACCATCATCGGCAACAGCCACGGCAAGCCGACCGATGGAAAATCAGTCAGCGCGAAACCTTTGAACACCGCGTTGTCTTGTTTGAACGCCTGCGAGGACTCCTGAATCGCGCGCAGCCGTCGCATCGGGTCGGCGATGTCGGTACGCAGGCGCATGTAACCCATTGACGACTGATTGGAAATGTCAGTGTTGCCTTGCGCGCGCATCGAGTAGGGCACCGCACCGATCATCGACTTGGCCGGCAAAGCGTTGGCATCACTGAGATAGCTACGCAGCGCGCCGGAACAAATCGCCATTACCATGTCATTGATGGTCGCGTCGACGGATTTGCCTAGCTCTTTCAGCTCGGCCAAATCCAGCGAGAAACTGGTCACCGAGCGCTGATTGGTAATGCTGCCGTTGAACACCGTGGTCGGTGCGAAGCGTTGGCGCTCACGTGGTGGCGGGGTGCTTTGTTCCGCTGCTTCGACGCCGACAGCTTTGCTGCTTTTGAGTAAAGCTTTCCACGAAATACTGTTTATTACTTTGTCGCTGCCCATTGCCAACAATTGGCCGAACACCGTCGCGACTTTCTTGACTTGGCCCGCCGTATTGCCAAGGCCAGCGCTCATCATCTCGGCGGCGCCAAGTTGATCATTGCTACGATACAGCCGCGTGCGCGGTGGTCGCACCGCACGCGGTTCCGGTGTGATGTCCAAAATCATATTGGCCACCGCCACGCCGCCCTGGCCATCCATCGCGGCGTGGTGAATCTTGTTGAAAACCGCTACCTCGCCATTTTCCAGCCCTTCGATGACGTAGATCTCCCACAACGGACGACTGCGGTCGAGCAGCGATGATTGCAGCCGCGCAACCAGCGCGTGTAGCTGTTCGCGCGTACCCGGTTTGGATAGCACCATCCGCCGCACGTGGTAATCCAAATCAAGATTTTCGTCTTCAACCCAAACCGGCGTGGTGAGGTCGAACGGCATCTGCACCAGCTTGCTAGTGAATAGGCTGGCCAGATGCAGGCGCGCTTGCAGCAGGGCTTTCACGTCCTCGAAATAGTCACCTTGATAGCCCTCGGGCAGCGTGCAGCACATCAAGGAACTCACGTGCATCGGCATCTCGGGCGTTTCCACATAGAGAAACATCGCGTCCATCGCCGTTAAATGTTTTAAGCCACGCGCCATGTCAACGCCTCTCGATTGCTTAGGTGGGATTAGTCGAATACGTGCACTTGCGCAGCCGGCTGGCGAATCTCCACACTCCAGAAATGGCGCATTAGTCCACGTTCGAACGACGATAGGGTTGCCACGCACCCTCGGGCTGCGCGAGGCGGTCGGCGAGAATGCGCAGCACCATAGGGTTCATGCCCATGCCGACATGGCTGGCATGCACCTCGATATTTTCGGTATGCGGGTTGTCGTTCTGGATGCAGCAGGGCCAAGCCACTATGCCGTCGCTGCGACTGTAAATCGAAGTCGTCGGCATCGACGGCGCCTGATTCAGGTTGGGGAACTCGCTAGCCGCTTCGCCTTTAGGCGGGTTATAGCGTCGGTAGATGCCGCGCGCATTGCTGGCGCTTTCAGGCCCGGCAAATGGGCTGCCTAGCGACACCACCATGCGTACGTCATCGGGGCGCATTTTCGCCAGCTCGCGGGCGAACAGACCGCCCAGACTCCAACCTACCAGGCTAACTTTGCGTCCATGCTGCGCGCGCAACTCATCGATGCGTTTCAGGCAGGCGCCCATCACGCCGGGCTGCGGCCCAAGGTTGCGACCCATTTCCCAGCAGTGCACCGAGTAGCCCTGTGCTTTCAAAAAACGCCGCAGCAGATACGTCGAGCGGTCACTGGCGACAAGGCCCGGAAAGACCAATACCGGATGTCCATCGCCGCGCGCTCTGGCCGTCAGCAGCGGCCACAACGCCAGCGTGGAAAATATTTCCAGCGGTACACGCAACTCCATCGCCAGCAAGCGCAGACCGGGGGCTCGAATAGTTTCGCTGGCTTGCTTCTCTGTCATGGGTTGTTCTTCTTTATTAATTGTTGGATTGAGCGTCGTTGTGCCGACATTGGCTGCGAGCGATATAGAGGTATGCAAAAAGCCTACAAGCCAAAGCGACTTGCCCCTAGGCTAGGAACGGCCATACAGTTGACAATTACGGCCAAATTATCGGTTTCATCAGCAAAATGGACCCACTGCAACCGACTTACCCGATGCCCGCATTGCTAGCGTTTTGCATTCAGCAAGTGCTTCAGCGCGGCTACGATCTGGCTGAGGTGTTGCGCGGCAGCGGGCTGGATGGCCGGGCCTATTTGCAGGCAGAGACCCTGCTCAACGGCAAAGCCGAACTCGCCGTCTACGCCAATATTCAACGGCTGGTCGGTAGCAACAATATGGATGAACTCGGGCTGGCCATCGCTGGGGAAGTCAACCTCAATAGCCTCGGCATGCTCGGTGGATTGGTGGCCAATGCCGTCGATTTGAATCATGCGGGCTATTTGTTGCGGCGTTTTCAAGCATTGTCCAATCGCTGGTTCACGCCTGAGCTTATCGGCTCGCTGGAACCGGGCAGGGCCGTGGTGCGCTATCGGCAGACGGTCAATCTGGAGCGGCATTATGCTTTTCTGATCAATCTGTCGATGCGTGGCACTCAGCGGTTGCTCGGCGAAATATTCGGCGGCGCGGCAAAGGGTTTCGTTACCAAAGTCGCTTTCGCTTATCCGCCACCCGAACAAGCGGAACGGCATTTAACCGAATTCAATTGCCCGGTCAGTTTCGGCCACGATTTCACCTACATCACCTTTGATCATGAAATCGGGAGGGCGATCAACCCGAAACGCAGCGAGTTCACCTACAACATTTTCCTGCAACATTGCTGTGAGTCCGCTACGCGATTTGCTGCAACATCCTGTCAGCAGCGAGTGCTCAATACCTTGTCGTGTATGGATGCGTATCCAGGTGCAGCAGCAATGGCGGAGTCGTTGAATTGTTCCGAGCGTAGCTTGCGTCGGCATCTGAATGACGAGGGCGTGCAGTATTCAGAGTTGATCGACAAGATTAGGTTTGACCGTGCCGTCTACCTGTTGACTCATTCCGACGACTCCGTAAAAGCCATCGGCTACCAGTTGTCTTACAGCGAACCGGCCGCATTTATTCGTGCGTTTGCGCGTTGGTCGGGAACCAGCCCGACCGAGTTCCGCAAAACCCTGGCGCTCGCTCGCTTATAGCGGGCATCGTCAACCGACGCCCAGCGCTCGATGGGTAGCCTCATCCTCAGCAGCACATCGCAATGGCGAGCGAAAGCAATGGCAACTCCTGCATGAGCTTCGCGCTTACCGGTTAGCTGCTGCATCGCCAGGCGCGAATTGCCGGCGCTCCGTGAGCGTTCTTCGCTGCGCCAATTCGAAGTGAGAAAGCCCACCGCAAGGGCGGGCCGCAGGTGCAGTTACACAGATGGAGAAAACGATGCGGGGGAATGTTGCCGGGAGCTGGACAGCCCCAGGGTCTGTTGCCGTTTCATTCGCGGCCGCGCCGTAGCTTGTTTTTGCGCGAGGCAAGGCACAAGGAGCGCGGTTTGGTTGTTCCAAATGAGCGACGAGAAACGCCGCATCGCGCAAAAACAGGCCCGGCCCTTCGGGTTGCGCGGGAAATGGCCCCCGCTGTTGTTGCAGGACTTGGCAAGGGAATGACCATTACCTGCGTCCTGCGCCTAAACGGGGGCCATTTCTCGCGGCAACGCGGCTCGCAATGAAACGGCAACAGACCCTAGGGATCAATTCGACGAGCAGGGCGGATGCTTGAGTTGCGCCGGCACAGTGCCGCCATGGCGCCTATGCCGGTGCAGTTGAACTGGTGGGCGGTGGCGCTGCGCGAAGCGCGCGAGCGGGTAGCCTTTGAGTTGGCGCGGGGGAGTAGGGCGTCATCCGCTCGCTTTTGTAGATCCTATGTTTATTTGCAAGGCCGCGACTACAGGGAGCGCGTAACCAGATAGCCGGATAAGCGCAGCGTAATCCGGGACACCCTAATCCCGTATTACGCCAAGGCTTATCCGGGCTACGTGGACCGCGTCTGCCGTAGCCTAGGTTCGTTTAGCCGCGGTAATAGCGCTGCGGTACGAACGGGGTCTTCGCGACTTTCATCGCCACACGCTTGCCGCGCACCACTGCCCAGACCGGGCTGTCCACGGCGACATGGCTGCTCTGCACATAGCCCATCGCCACGGGGGCGCCGAGGGTCGGGCCGAAGCCGCCGCTGCTGACGATGCCGATCACGTTGCCGTCGGCGTCGACGATTTCCGCGCCTTCACGCACCGGTACGCGCTCCTGCGGCAGCAGGCCGACGCGCTTGCTGCTCACGCCATTCTGTTGCTGTGCGAAGATCTGCTCGGCGCCGGGGAAGCCGCCGGCCCGTGCGCCGTCGGCGCGGCGTGGCTTGGACATGGCCCACAGCAGGCTGGCTTCGATCGGCGTGGTAGCGGTGCTCATGTCGTGGCCGTACAGGCACAGCCCGGCCTCCAGACGCAGTGAGTCGCGCGCGCCGAGGCCGATGGCCGCCACTTCCGGCTCGGCCAACAAGGCGCGGGCCAGGGCTTCGGCCTGTTCATTGGGTACGGAAATCTCGTATCCGTCTTCGCCGGTGTAGCCGGAGCGGCTGACGAAGCAGTCGGCCCCGAGCAGGCGCACGCTGGCGAACTGCATGAAGGTCATCTCGGCCACTTGCGGCGCCAGGCGGGCCAGCACATCCACCGCCTTCGGCCCTTGCAGGGCGAGCAGGGCGCGCGATTCGAACAGGCTGTCGATCTCGCACTGCGCACCGATGTGCTTGCGCAGGTGGGCCAGGTCCTGCTCCTTGCAGGCGGCGTTGACCACCAGGAACAGCGTGTCGTTGCCCAGATTGGCGACCATCAGGTCGTCGAGGATGCCGCCGTTGTCATCGGTGAACATGGCGTAGCGCTGCATGCCCACCGGCAGGTCGATGATGTCCACCGGCACCAGGCTTTCCAGGGCCTTGGCGGCATCGGCGCCACGCAGGGTCAGCTGGCCCATGTGCGAGACGTCGAACAGGCCGGCCTGGTCGCGGCAGTGCAGGTGTTCTTTCATCACGCCGAGCGGGTACTGCACCGGCATGTCGTAGCCGGCGAAGGGCACCATGCGTGCGCCGAGTTCCAGGTGCAGGGCGTGTAACGGGGTTTTCGCCAGGGTTTCGCTGGTCATGCTGTCGCTCCAGGTTCTAATGTGCCGCGAGATGCGCGAAGGGTTAGGGCTGTTGTAGGAGCGAGCTTGCTCGCGATCCGCTGCGAAGAGCATCGCGAGCAAGCTCGCTCCCACCGGGTTGTGTGTGTCGTACCGAGTCGGGGCATCAGCATTCGATGATGTTGACCGCCAGGCCGCCGCGGGCGGTTTCCTTGTATTTGCTCTTCATGTCGGCACCGGTCTGGCGCATGGTGCGGATCACCTTGTCGAGGGAGACGAAGTGCTGGCCATCACCGCGCAGGGCCATGCGTGCGGCGTTGATCGCCTTCACCGAGCCCATGGCGTTGCGTTCGATGCACGGCACCTGAACCAGGCCGCCGATCGGGTCGCAGGTCAGGCCGAGGTTGTGCTCCATGCCGATCTCGGCGGCGTTCTCCACCTGCGCCACCGTGCCGCCGAGGACTTCGCACAGGGCGCCGGCCGCCATCGAACAGGCCACGCCGACCTCACCCTGGCAGCCGACTTCGGCGCCGGAAATCGAGGCGTTCTCCTTGTAGAGGATGCCGATGGCGGCGGCGGTGAGCAGGAAGCGCACCACCGCGTCGTCGTTGGCCCCGGAGATGAAGCGCATGTAGTAGTGCAACACCGCCGGCACGATGCCGGCCGCGCCGTTGGTCGGTGCGGTGACCACGCGGCCGCCGCTGGCGTTCTCCTCGTTGACCGCCAGGGCGTAGAGGTTGACCCAGTCGAGCACGCTGAGCGAGTCGCGCAGCGCGGCTTCCGGGTTCTTGCACAGCTGACGGTAAAGCGCGGCGGCGCGGCGTTTGACTTTCAGGCCGCCGGGCATGATGCCCTCGTGGTGGCAGCCAGCTTCCACGCAATCCTGCATCACCTGCCAGATCTTCAGCAGGCCGGCGCGGGTTTCCGCTTCCGGGCGCCAGGCCGTCTCATTGGCCAGCATCAGCTGGCTGATCGACAGGTCATGTTCGGCGCAGTGGGCCAGCAGCTGCTTGCCGGTGGTGAAGGGGTAGGTCAGCGGGGTGCGGTCTTCGACGATACGGTCGGCGCCGGCCGCCTCCTCATCGACCACGAAACCGCCACCCACCGAGTAGTACTCGCGCGCCCGGATCTGCAGGCCGGCGTCGTCGAAGGCGCGGAAGATCATGCCGTTGGGGTGATACGGCAGGGGTTTCCTGATCATCGCCAGGTGTTCTTTCTCGACGAAGCGGATGGCTTTCTCGCCGAGCAGATTGAGTACGCCGGCTTTGCGCATCGCTGCCAGGCGCGGCTCGATGGTGGTGGTGTCGACGCTGTCCGGCAGCTCGCCCTCGAGGCCGAGCAGCACGGCCTTATCGCTGCCGTGGCCCTTGCCGGTGGCACCGAGCGAGCCATACAGCTCGACCTTAAGCGATGCGGTGCTGTTGAGCAGGTCGTCGCGGCGCAGGCCTTCGGCGAAGCGTGCGGCGGCGAGCATCGGCCCGACCGTGTGCGAGCTGGAGGGACCGATGCCGATTTTGAACAGGTCGAAAACGCTGAGTGACATGCTGAGCTCCTGCTTCTGGTCCAGCTGACGGTCAGGGGGCATAGTCACGCCTGACTGTCAGCATAAGAAGCCTGTGTATTTATTCAGCGTAGACCGGGAAGGTGGCGCACAGGTCGGCGACCTGACCACGAACCCGTTCGATCACGCTGGGGTTGTCCAGCTCGGCGAGGATGTCGCAGATCCAGCCGGCCAGTTCGCGGCACTCGCCTTCCTTGAAGCCGCGGCTGGTGACTGCCGGGGTGCCGATGCGCAGGCCCGAGGTGACGAAGGGCGACTGCGGGTCATTCGGCACGGCGTTCTTGTTCACCGTGATGTGCGCGGCGCCCAGCGCTGCGTCTGCGGCCTTGCCGGTCAGGCCCTGCTTGATCAGGCTGAGCAGGAACAGGTGGTTGTCGGTGCCGCCGGAGACCACGTCGTAGCCGCGGCCGATGAACACTTGCGCCATGGCCTGGGCGTTCTTGATCACCTGCGCCTGGTACTGCTTGAAGCTCGGCTCCAGGGCTTCCTTGAAGCACACTGCCTTGGCGGCGATCACGTGCATCAGCGGGCCGCCCTGGGCACCGGGGAACACCGCGGAATTGAGCTTCTTCTCGATTTCGGGATTGCTCTTGGCCAGGATCAGGCCGCCGCGCGGACCGCGCAGGGTCTTGTGGGTGGTGGTGGTGACCACGTCGGCGTAGGGCAGCGGATTCGGGTAGAGACCGGCGGCGACCAGGCCGGCGACGTGGGCCATGTCGACGAACAGCAAGGCACCGACCTGGTCGGCGATGGCGCGGAAACGCGGGAAGTCCAGGGTTTTCGAATAGGCGGAGAAACCGGCGACGATCATCTTCGGCTGGTGTTCGACGGCCAGGCGCTCGACCTCGTCGTAATCGATCAGGCCATCGCCATCGATGCCGTACTGCACGGCGTTGTACAGCTTGCCGGAGGAGCTGACCTTGGCGCCGTGGGTCAGGTGACCGCCATGCGCCAGGCTCATGCCGAGGATGGTGTCGCCGGCATTGATCAAGGCCAGGTACACCGCGCTGTTGGCCGAGGAGCCGGAGTGCGGCTGGACGTTGGCGTAGTCGGCACCGAACAGTTGCTTGGCGCGGTCGATGGCCAGCTGCTCGACCACGTCGACGTGCTCGCAGCCACCGTAGTAGCGCTTGCCCGGATAGCCTTCGGCGTACTTGTTGGTCAGGCCAGTGCCCTGGGCCTGCATCACCGCCGGGCTGGTGTAGTTTTCCGAGGCGATCAGTTCGATATGGTCTTCCTGGCGGCGCTCTTCCGCCGCGATGGCGAGGGCCAGGGCCGGGTCGTAGTCGTTCAGGGTCAGGCTTTTGGAGAACATCGAGGGTGTCCTTTAAGAGGGGCGCGACCGTGGACCGGTCGCGCCAAGTAAGGGCTTGGGGTTAGCGCTGCAGCACTTCGATGCCGCGCACGCCGGCGTCACGGGCGAAGTGGTCACGGGTCAGCTTGACCACGATCGGGCTGAGCAGCAGCAGCGACAGCAGGTTAGGGATGGCCATCAACCCGTTGAGGGTGTCGGCCAGCAGCCAGGCGAAGTCCAGTTGGGCGACGGCGCCGAAGGGTACGGCCAGGACCCAGATGATGCGGAACGGCATGATCGCCTTGGTGCCCATCATGAACTCCCAGCACTTCTCACCGAAGTAGCTCCAGCCGAGGATGGTGGTGAAGGCGAAGACCACCAGGGCGACACTCAACAACGCGCCGCCGTAGCCGGGCATGGCCGATTCGAAGGCCGCCGCCGAGAGGGCCGCGCCGCTGACGCCGCTGGTCCACACGCCGGAGGCGATGATCGCCAGGCCGGTCATGGTGCAGATGACGATGGTGTCGATGAAGGTCCCGAGCATGCCGATCATCCCCGAACGCACCGGGCTGCTGGTGGTGCCGGCGGCCTGGGCGATACCCGCGGTGCCGAGGCCCGCTTCGTTGGAGAAGATGCCACGCGCCACACCGAAACGGATGGCCGCCATGACCGCTGCACCGGCAAAACCACCGACCGCGGCCACCGGCGAGAAGGCATGGGTGAAGATCAGCGCGAAGGCGCCCGGAATGGCGTCGGCGTGTACCACCAGCACTACTATGGCGGCGACGATATAGGCCACGCACATGAACGGCACCAGGGTCGCGGCGACTTTACCGATACGCTTGATACCGCCGAGGATCACCATACCGACCAGCAGCATGCTGACCAGGCCGGTCAGCCACAGCGGGATGGCGAAGGTGGTTTCCAGGGCATGCGCCATGCTGTTGACCTGGACCATGTTGCCGATGCCGAAACCGGCGAAACCGCCGAAGATGGCGAACGCGGTGCCGAGCCACAGCCACTTCTTGCCCAGGCCGTTCTTGATCGCGTACATCGGCCCGCCGACGTGCTCGCCGCGGTCGTCGGTCTCGCGGTAGTGCACCGCCAGCACCACTTCGCAGTACTTGGTGGCCATGCCGACCAAGGCGGTGCACCACATCCAGAACAGCGCACCGGGGCCGCCGAGGAAGATGGCGGTGGCCACACCGGCGATATTGCCGGTACCCACGGTGGCCGCCAGGCAGGTCATCAGCGCCTGAAACGGGCTGATTTCGCCGCTGGCCTCATCGTCTTTCTTGCGCCCTTGCCACATCAGGGCGAAACCCGCACCGATCTTCGACAAAGGCATGAGTTTCAGGCGCAGCATGAGGAACAGACCGGTGCCGAGGATCAGCGCCAGCATGGGCGGCCCCCATACCAGTCCGTTGAGTTGATTGGTCAGGTTGGTGATGAATTCCATGTAGAGCACCTCTTTCTTGTTGTAAGTGCACAGGGGTGACCCGTGCCGGATAAGGGCTGTCTGCGGTTTTGCCGCGATGGGATTTCTAAATCGCTAAGGGTTCGCGCATGGGCGCAATGAAGTTGTTGCAAGGAGGCGGCATGCACCATGGGTTTGCCGACACAAGAAACTTGCCGCCCCCTGCAAACACGTTGGCGGTCGCCGATAAGGCGCAGCGACCTTTGTCCCGTAGCCCGGAGGTAATCCGGGGATTGCCGTTAAACGCTCCCGGATTGCATCCGGGCTAAGGGTGGAGCCGTTACGCCTCCTGGTAGGCCTCGATGGACGGGCAGGCGCACACCAGGTTGCGGTCGCCGAACACGTTGTCGACCCGGCCGACCGGTGGCCAGTACTTGGCCTCGATCAATGACGCCACTGGGTAGACCGCCTGTTCGCGGCTGTAGCTGTGGCTCCACTCACCGACCAGCTCGGCCGCGGTGTGCGGCGCGTGCTTCAGCGGGTTGTCCTCGGGGTCCAGTTCACCGCGTTCCACCGCGTGGATTTCCGCGCGGATGGCGATCATGGCGTCGCAGAAGCGGTCCAGCTCTTCCTTGGATTCGCTTTCGGTCGGCTCGATCATCAGGGTGCCGGCGACCGGGAAGGACATGGTCGGGGCGTGGAAACCGAAGTCGATCAGGCGCTTGGCCACGTCGTCGACGCTGATGCCACTGGTTTCTTTCAGTGGACGCAGGTCGAGGATGCACTCATGCGCGACCAGGCTGTTGCTGCCGGTGTAGAGCACTGGGTAGTGTTCTTCCAGGCGGCGAGCGATGTAGTTGGCATTGAGGATCGCCAGCTGCGAGGCACGCTTGAGGCCCTGGCCGCCCATCATGGTGATGTACATCCAGGTGATCGGCAGGATGCTGGCGCTGCCGAACGGTGCCGCGCTGACCGCACCTTCCTTGCGCGCCATCTTCTCGTGGCCGGGCAGGAAGGGGATCAGGTGCGCCTTGACGCCGATCGGGCCGACGCCAGGACCGCCACCGCCGTGGGGGATGCAGAAGGTCTTGTGCAGGTTCAGGTGCGACACGTCGCCGCCGAACTGACCCGGTGCGCAGAGGCCGACCATGGCGTTCATGTTGGCGCCGTCGATGTACACCTGGCCGCCGTTGTCGTGGACGATCTGGCAGATTTCGCGGATGCCTTCCTCGAACACGCCGTGGGTCGAGGGGTAGGTGATCATCAGCGCGGCGAGGCGCTCCTTGTGTTCCTCGGCCTTGGCGCGCAGGTCGTCGATGTCGACGTTGCCGCGTGCGTCGCAGGCGGTCACCACCACGCGCATGCCAGCCATGCTGGCGGTGGCCGGGTTGGTGCCGTGGGCCGATTGCGGAATCAGGCAGATGTCGCGCTGATCGTCGCCGCGGCTGCGGTGATAGGCGCGGATCGCCAGCAGACCGGCGTACTCGCCCTGGGAGCCGGCGTTCGGCTGCAACGACATGCCGTCGTAGCCGGTGGCGGCGCAGAGCATGGCCTCCAGCTCAGTGGTCAGCTGGGTGTAACCCTGGCTCTGCTCGGCCGGGGCGAAGGGGTGCAGGTTGCCGAACTCGGCCCAGGTCACCGGAATCATCTCGCTGGCGGCGTTGAGCTTCATGGTGCAGGAACCGAGCGGAATCATGCTGCGGTCCAGCGCCAGGTCCTTGTCGGCCAGCTTGCGCAGGTAGCGCATCAGCTCGGTTTCCGAGTGATAGCGGTTGAATACCGGGTGCGTCAGGATCGCCGACTGGCGCAGCAATGCCTGCGGCAGTTGGCTGGCGACAGTGGCGGCCAGCTCGGCGAAGTCCGGCAGGCTCTGGCCCGGCTCGGCGAAGACTTGCCACAGACGCTCGACCGCGGCCTGGTTGGTGGTTTCGTCCAGCGACAGGCCGAGGCGCTCGCCATCGATCTCACGCAGGTTGATGCTCATGGCACGGGCTTGCTGGTGCAGTTGCGCGGTGCGCACGCCGGTGGCCAGGCTCAGGGTGTCGAAGAAGCTCTGTTGCTCGACGACCAGGCCCAGCTTGGCCAGGCCCTGGGCGAGGATCGCGGTCAGCTGGTGCACGCGCTTGGCGATGCGGGTCAGGCCCTGTGGGCCGTGGTACACGGCGTACATGCTAGCGATGTTGGCCAGCAGCACCTGCGCGGTGCAGATGTTGCTGGTGGCCTTCTCGCGGCGGATGTGTTGCTCGCGGGTCTGCATGGCCAGGCGCAGGGCCGGCTTGCCGAAGCGATCGACCGAGACGCCGACCAGGCGGCCCGGCATGTCGCGCTTGAACGCGTCGCGGGTGGCGAAGTAGGCGGCGTGCGGGCCGCCGAAACCCAGCGGCACACCGAAGCGCTGGGCGCTGCCCAGGGCCACGTCGGCACCGAATTCGCCGGGCGGCGTGAGCAGGGTCAGGGCCAGCAGATCGGCCGCTACGGCAACCAGCGCCTTGGCGGCGTGGAAGCGCTCGACCAGTTCGCGGTAGTCGAAGATGTCGCCATTGCTCGCCGGGTATTGCAGCAGGGCGCCGAAGTAGGCGCTGGCATCGCTGATCTCGCGCTCATCGCCGATCACCACTTCGATACCCAGCGGCTCGGCGCGGGTGCGCAGCACGTCGAGGGTCTGCGGGTGGCAATGCTGCGAGGCGAAGAAGGCGTTGCTGGCCTTGTTCTTCGACAGGCGCTTGCAGAAGGTCATGGCTTCGGCGGCGGCGGTGGCCTCGTCGAGCAGGGAAGCGTTGGTGATCGGCAGGCCGGACAGGTCGCTGATCAGGGTCTGGAAGTTCAGCAGGGCTTCCAGGCGACCCTGGGAAATTTCCGGCTGGTAAGGCGTGTAGGCGGTGTACCAGGCCGGGTTTTCCAGCAGGTTGCGTAGGATCGGGCTCGGCGTGTGGGTGCCGTAGTAACCCTGGCCGATATGGGTGCTGAACTGCTGGTTCTTCACCGCGATGGCCTTGATCTTGGCCAGGGCGTCGGCTTCGCTGAGACCCGCCGACAGCTCGAGCACGCTGCTGCCCTTGATGCTCTCGGGGATCACGCTGGCGATCAGCGCGTCGAGCGAGTCAAAGCCGAGCTGTTCGAGCATGCTGGCGGTATCGGCCTCACGCGGGCCGATATGCCGGGGGATGAATTCGTTGGCGGTGCCCAGATCGATTGCTTCAGTCATGCCGGCTACCTCAGGCGTCGTCGTTGGCTTTCAGCAGGCGGTCGTAGCCGGCCTGGTCGAGCAGGGCGGCCACGGCAGCCGCGTCGGTTGGACGGAAACGGAAGAACCAGCCCTTGCCCAGCGGGTCTTCGTTGACCAGCTCGGGGCTGCCGTCCAGCTCGGCATTCACTTCGACGATCTCGCCTGCCAGGGGCATGGCGATGTTGCTGGCGGCTTTGACCGATTCCAGCACCGCGACTTCGTCGCCCTCGCCATAGGTCTGCGGCTCCGGCAGTTGCACGAACACCACATCACCCAAGGCTTCCTGGGCATAAGCAGTGATGCCGACTGTGACCAAGCCATCTGCGTCCTGGCGCAGCCATTCGTGATCAACGGTAAAACGCAACTCGCTCATGTGAACTCCTCAAGTAGGGGACTCGCCCGATTCTCGTGCGGGCGATGATCAAGGTGCTCGTGCCAGGCAGCGAGCGCTTTGGGGGAAAGCGTTAGCAAGGGCGGTGCCATTGTTTATTTATCCAATAAAATCAATAACTTATATAAATACAGGGAAGGCATCGCAAGGATCGTTGTATTGAATTCGATACGATGCTGGGAAATGTGGCCGTTGAGTGTCTCGTAAAGCCCGTGGTGTCGCGGGTTGGCTGCTCTGTGTCGCTTTCGTGTGGCTTTCGTTACGCCGTATCGATTTCGATACGTTGGGGGTGGCCCGCGGTGCCCCCGTTGCGTGGGAATGCACTGTGGCAGGGTCAGCGGTTGCTATGGTGTCACGCGGCTCTGTCCCGAGCAGCTGCACACCCACGTGTTCCCACCGCCTGGGGCTGGCTGCGCACCGGCTTGGTCGGCTGCGGGGTTGTGCGCAGCGCGCTGTGGATGGCACCGAAGGGCGATTGAATGGCTATTGTCGGTTCAGCTCGGCGGGGGTGAACCAACGCTAGTCGGCCTCGCTCAAGTCTTGCCGATGCAGGGTGGCGGACCACAGCCGCAAGCGAGACTGTTGCTTCGGGTAACGCGCGGCGCGCTGCAGCACGCCGCTATAGCGGTAGCCTCGCCCTATATTGCGCGTCGCAACACTTCGGCCACCGCATCGGCATTGCCGCATTGCCGCGTAGCCGCTCGACGCGGCACGCCGCTGTCGGCGGATAGGTTGGTGAGTAGCTGTTCCTCGCCGAGCCGGTTGCCCATCAGCCAGCCAGTGTTGCGGCCTTAGGCGTCAAAACCAGCGTCTCGGTCTCGCCGATGGCGATGCGCAGTTCGGGGGCTTGGCGTTTCAGCTGGTAGGCGATCCACGAGCCGGTGTAACTGGCGCCAACGATCGCCACGTTGATCTCCAGGCTGCCCTGCGGTGCCGTGGGCGCTACCTGTGGTGGCGCGGCCTAGTCGAGTCGAGCCATCTATAACGCCAAGCGCCGGACGGGCCGGCATCGGTTCACTCCTCAAGCCTCGGAGCGCGTCAGCCTACCCCAGGTAAACCGCGTCGTAGTGGGCCTGCAGACGGCGCGGCAAGTGCGTCGACAAGGGATCGCGGTGATCTGTCACGGAGTATTCATCCACTCAATAGTAGGTCATTGGGCCGGCTCATACAGCGGCGGGAAAGCGCCAGCCCAGCAGGGGATTCACTCTTTAGGCTGACAGGGTAAATACCTCTTTCGGGCGCTTATCCACCGGAGGGCGACTGGTTAGCTTGGGGGCCTCAACACGAAACCATGCTTTTCCAGGAGAGCCGCATGACAACAAGAACAACACATGCCGTCTTCCAGCCTTGCGCGCTGGCCATTGCCGTCGCCTTGGGCTGTGTCGCGCCGGTCCAGGCCATTACTTTCAATGTCGGCGAACTCGAGGGGCAGTTCGACTCTTCGTTGTCGATTGGGGCCAGCTGGTCGGTGCGCGGAGCGGATCCAGATTTTGTCGGAATACGTAATGGCGGCCAGGCAGCGTCGCAGACTCAAGACGATGGCCGTCTGAACTTCAAGAAGGGCGAGACCTTCTCGAAGATTTTCAAGGGTATCCATGACCTCGAACTGAAGTACGGCGATACCGGTGCCTTTATCCGCGGCAAATACTGGTATGACTTCGAGACCAAGGACGAGCATCGGTTGTTGTATGACATCGACGATCACAACCGCAAAGAGGCGGCTCAGGCTTCCGGCGCGCAGATTCTCGACGCCTTTGTCTACCACAACTACAGCGTCGCCGATAAGCCGGGCAGCGTGCGGGTCGGCAAGCAGGTGGTCAGCTGGGGTGAGAGTACCTTCATCCAGAACTCGATCAACTCGATCAACCCGGTCGACGCCGCGGCTTTCCGCCGTCCAGGCGCGGAGATCAAGGAAGGCCTGATTCCGGTCAACATGCTCTACCTGTCGCAGAGCTTGACCGACACCGTCAGCATGGAGGCCTTCTATCAGCTGGAATGGGATCAGACCGTCATCGACAACTGTGGCACCTTCTTCGCCGGTGGCGACACCGCCGCCGATGGTTGCGACGATCGCCTGGTAGTGGCCGGTGCCGACGTCGCCCCCGGAGTGTCGAACAACACCGGTGCGCCGGGCAATCCCGTCTTTATTCCGCGCGCCGGCGACCGCGACGCCAGGGACAGCGGTCAGTTCGGCGTGGCCATGCGCTGGTTCGCCGAGTCGCTGAACGACACCGAGTTCGGCCTCTACGCGCTCAACTACCATAGCCGCACGCCAAGCGGCAGTTTTCTCCGCAGCACCAATGGTGCTCCGCAAAATGCTCGCTATTTCCTCGAATACCCGGAGGACATTCGCCTCTACGGCCTGAGCTTCCAGACCAACGTCGGCGGTACCGCGCTGTCCGGTGAGGTCAGTTATCGGCCGAACATGCCGATCTCGATCAACTCCACCGATCTCACCTTCGCCTCCCTGGCAGTACCTTTCTCGCCAGTCTTTACCAGCGGCCATGCACGCAACGTCGCGGGTGAGGAAATCAAGGGTTATGTGCGCAAGCCCGTCACTCAGGCTCAGATTACCGCGATCCAGTTCTTCGATCGGGTGCTGGGCGCCAGCCGCCTGACTCTGGTCGGCGAAGTTGGTTATAACCACGTCAGCGGTATTGACAACGACGTTGGCGAGTTGCGTTTCGGTCGCGATCCGGTCTTCGGCATCGGTGAAGTCGCCAATAACGCAGTGTGTCGGGGGGCGCTCAACACCGCCAAACCGGATGAGTGTAACGACAAGGGTTTCTTCACCAGCAGTTCGTGGGGCTACCGTGCACGTGCCAGTGCCGAATACCCCAACGTGATCGCCGGTATCAACCTGACGCCGAGCGTCGCCTGGTCGCATGACGTCGATGGTTATGGACCAAACTTCAACGAAGGCAGCAAGGCGATCAGCGTTGGCCTCAACGCCGACTACCAGAACACCTATAACGCCAGCCTCAGCTACACCGACTTCTTCGGCGGTGAATACACCACCAACACCGACCGCGACTTCGTCGCCCTTAGTTTCGGTATGAATTTCTGATCAACGACGCGCAAAGGATCCGTACACGATGAAAACCACAAGAATCCTGCAAACCGGTGCGCTGGCGCTGACGCTGTTGGCTAGCAGTGTGATGGCCGCGGTCTCCGAACAAGAGGCGGCGCAACTGGGCACCACCCTGACTCCGCTCGGTGCGGAGAAGGCCGGCAACGCCGACGGCAGCATCCCGGCCTGGGACGGCGGTCTGCCGGCCAACGCCGGTGCGGTCGATGACAAGGGCTTCCTCGCCGACCCGTTCGGCAGTGAACAGCCGCTGTTCACCATCACCGCGGCGAATGCCGACCAGTACAAGGACAAACTGTCTCCGGGCCAGTTGGCGATGCTCAAGCGTTACAGCGACAGTTACAAGATCCCGGTCTATCCGACCCATCGCAGCGCCGCGGTGCCCGATGAGATCTATGCCGCAGCGAAACGCAGCGCCCTGAATACCACCAGTGTCGACGGTGGCAACGGTCTGCAGAACTTCAGCGACAGTCACTACTACGCCTTCCCGATTCCGAAGAGCGGGGTCGAGGTGGTGTGGAACCACATCACCCGTTACCGCGGCGGTAACGTCAAGCGCTATATCACCCAGGCCACGCCGCAGACCAACGGCTCCTACAGCCTGGTCAAGTTCGAGGACGAGATTGCGTTCCCCGCCGACATGCCTGACGTCGACCCGGCCAAGGCGAGCAACATCCTGCTCTACTTCAAGCAACGGGTAACCGCACCTTCGCGCCTGGCAGGCAACGTGCTGCTGGTCCACGAGACCATCGATCAGGTCAAGGAGCCGCGCCTGGCGTGGATTTACAACGCCGGTCAGCGCCGCGTACGGCGTGCCCCTCAGGTGGCCTACGACGGCCCGGGTACCGCTTCCGACGGCATGCGCACCGCGGACAACTTCGACCTGTTCTCCGGCGCACCGGATCGCTACGAGTGGAAGCTGGTGGGCAAGAAGGAGATGTACATCCCCTACAACAGCTACAAGCTGGACTCGCCTAAGTTGGCATACGACGATGTGCTCAAAGCCGGCCACATCAACCAGGACCTGACCCGTTACGAGTTGCACCGGGTGTGGGAAGTCGAGGCTACGCTGAAGTCGGGTGAGCGGCACATCTATGCCAAGCGCCACATGTACTTCGACGAGGACAGCTGGCAGTTGGCCCTGGTCGACCACTACGACGGTCGCGGCCAGTTGTGGCGCGTGGCCGAAGGGCATGCCCAGCAGTACTACAACCATGAAATGACGGGCTATACCCTGGAAGCCCTCTACGACATCGTCGCGGGTCGCTACCTGGCCCTGGGCATGAAGAACGAGGAGAAGAGCTCCTACGTGTTCGGCTTCAAGGCCAGCGCCGCCGACTATACCCCTGCGGCCCTGCGCTCCTCTGGCGTGCGTTGAGGCATAGGCGAATCATCGTTGCTCCCTAATTGGGCGGCCTTCGGGCCGCCTTTTTTATTGGCCATTATCAGGGGTTGTGATACAGCTATCGAATGACCGCATTGGCGGCTAGCCTCAGGAACACCGGTCCCAGCATAAGAATAATTACGAGTTACCATGACCGCATACGCCTTCTCTACGCCCATCGCTTTGCCGTCCTGTGACAGGAGTGTGCCGCAGCGGCTGCCTCCAGGGCATATCCAGCGCGAACAGTTGCAACGCAGACTGCTCGAGCAGGATTGCCGTTTGCGCCTGTTGATTGCGCCGGCGGGCTTCGGCAAGTCGGTGTTACTCGCCGATTGCGCCCGTGCCTGTCCGCCTGACTACACCCCGCTCTGGCTCAACTGTGGTGGCCATACCTGGTCGGCGGCGGAGTTCTGTCGACACCTGGCCATCGCCCTTGGCTATCCGCAGGCATCTGCCGAGACGCAACTGCTTGCAGCCCTGGAGCGAGAGCAGCGTGCGTTGTGGATCATGCTCAACGACTACCCGCGCGAGCCCGATGCCGACCTCGATGCTTGTCTCGATAGGCTGATCAGCGTTGCTGCACCCGGCTTGTGCTGGTGGCTCGGCAGTCGGCGGCGGCCGGCCTGCAACTTGCCACGCTTGCTGCTGGAGGGTGAGTTGTTCGAATTGGGCGCTGCGGACCTGGCGTTCACCGCGGACGAGATTGGCACGTGGTTGCAGCAGGTGGATCCATCCCGGACGGCCTGGGCCGACAGCCTGGGTGCACTGACCCGTGGCTGGCCGGCGGCGCTGCGCCTGCAGCTGTTGGCCGCCCAGGGCGAACGCGAGGCCGGTGGCGCGCCGCTATGCGAGGAGCACAGCGCGCTGTTGCGCGACTATATCGAGCACGAAGTGTTGCATGGCCTGTCGGCCGACTTGCTACATGCGCTCGGTCAACTGGCGCAGATTCCGCGGTTCAACGCCGAACTCTGCGAGCACCTGCTGGGCGTGGGCGAGGGCGCCGACTGGCTGCAGGAATTGCGTGCGCGCGGCTTGTTCATCAATGAAGTGGATGGCGCAGCGGATTGGCTCGAGGTGTTCCCGCCGCTGGCCGTTCTGTTGCAGCGTGCTCAGCCGGCTGGACCCTGCTGCAGTCTGCACCTGCACGCCAGCCAGTGGTTCGCCGCCCAAGGCGATGTGCGCACGGCGCTGGAACACGCGCTCAAGGCCGGACAGCCGGAGGTCGCGGCCAGCTTTCTCGAGCGCTTTACCGAAGAGCAGCTGCTGCAGGGCCAGGATCTGGCGCTGATCCTGCGCTGGCGTGGCGAACTGCCTGAGAGCCTACTGGCCAGCACTCCGCGGCTGATTCTGTTGAATACCTGGGCATTGCTATTGGTTGGGCGCCTGGACGAGGCTGAAGCCTGCGCCGACCAGCTGGAACGCTTTCAACCACGCGGCGATGCCGAACGCATGCGCGAGCTGTTCGCCCAGTGGCAGGCCTTGCGCGGTATTGCCGCTTATGGCCGAGGCTGTGCGGCCGAGGCTCGCACTCATCTGCTCGAGGCCCTGGACGTGCTCCCCGAAGGTGCCTGGGCGCAGGCCTTGTTGTGCCGTTCGGTGTTGACCCAGATGGCCATCGGCGAGGGGCATCTGGAGGAAGCGCAGCATCTCGGTTACGAGGCGTTAAAGCAGGCTCGACGCCAGGGCAGTGCGGTGTTCGAAGCCTTACTGGAGCTCGATCACGCCTTGCTGTTGGAGTCGCGGGGCGAATTCGTACGTGCCCAGGCGCTGATGCTCAGGGTGCGCGACCAATTGGAGGCGCCGTTGCTGCGACAGACCCCGGTGTGGGGGCGTATTTCCCTACGCTTGGGCCGCCTGGCTCTGCGCCAAGGTCACTTGGAGGAGGCCGCCAAGCGACTGCAGGCCGGTCTCGATGAAGCCTTGCACTATGGCGATCCTGGCGCTTTCCACGGCTACCTTGGGCTGGCGGAGCTGGCGGCTCGCCAGCAGGATATTCCCGCGGCTTTTGCCCTGTTGGCCGAAGCCGAGCGCCTGATGCAGCGTCACCGGGTGGCGGACAGCCTCTACCGCGGTGTCCTGCTGCTGGCCAGCAGCCATTTATGGGTGTGGCAGGGGCATCATGAGCGCGCTCGCGAGGCGGTGAGCCGGGTCCTCAAGCATCGGCAGCGGCTTCAGGCGATGCTGCCTCCACCGTTGTTCCCTGAGCTGGTACCGCGTTTGCAACATCTGCTGTTACGCCTCGACCTGGAACAGGGCAACGACGTTCGCCAAGCACTACGGGAATTGCTCGATCAGGCTCTGGCCCAGGGTCGCCAGGCGCTCGCCAGCGAGCTGTGGCTGAGTTATGCCGCGGCCTGCACCGCGTATGCGGACAATGCTGCGGCGCTGTATGCGCGGCAGACGGGGCAGGCCCTGCGTCAACAGCTGAATTACCACTGTGGCTGGTTCGAGGCGCAGACAAGTCCTGATCTGCCGCTGGACGACAGCGTTGCAGAGGCGCCTGGCACGTTGTTGAGCTGCCGCGAACTGACGGTGCTGGGGCTGATTGCCCAGGGCTGCTCCAATCAGGAGGTCGCCGAGCAACTGTTCATCTCCCTGCACACAGTGAAAACCCACGCCCGGCGCATCAACGGTAAGCTCGGCGTGGCGCGCCGCACCCAGGCGGTGGCGCGGGCCAAGGCGCTGGGGTTGTTGTAAGGCCCGCTGGGCGCAAGCATGCGGCATCAATCATCATCAGTCCCATCGCCTGGGTTAGACGCCTACGCGGTGCTTGGCTCAAACAACCTCTCCGGAGCGACGTAACCTAGCAGCGGAGCGAGTACCGATGCTGACTGGCGGCGTTAAACGCTGTGCTTCCCCGATCAGAGCGCAGGCCGCTAACCCAGCGAGGATGTGCGCCTAGTGCAGTGCCGGTGTGGCGCCCAACTGGCGCAAGCGCTCGCCGAGCAGCATGCGCTGCGCCGGGTCATCGCACAGCAGCAGCGCGTGTTCCAGGTCGAAGCGTTCGGCATGCGGGCACTCCAGGCGCTGGTACAACTCGGCGCGGGCCAGGTGATCGGCGACCGTCGGGGCGCCCAGTTGCAGCACGCGCTCGGCATCTTTCAGGGCCGCCAGATAGTCCTCGGCCAACAGGTGCAGCTGGCGCAGGTTGCGCGACAGCCGTTGCAGCATGTCGGCGGCCGTGCAGCCGAGCAGGTGGCTGGCCGCTAGTTCGGTGTTGGCGCCGAGCTGCTGGCTGAGCAGTTCGCGGCAGTCGCGGGGGTACAGGCGGCGACCGCCGCAGGGGTCGAGCAGGTGGTCGGCGCCGGGCACGCGCAGCAGAAAATAACCGGGAAAATTCACCCCCTGCAGGGGAATCTCCAGGCGTCGTGCCAGCTCCAGGGCAATCAATGCCAGCGACAAGGGTTGCCCGCGGCGACGCTGCAGGACCTGGTGCAGCAAGGCCGCTTGAGGGCGCAGCGGGCTGCCGCTGTCTTCGTGAAAACCCAGTTCGCTGAGGCGCCGCAGCAGGGGTTGCGCCAGCTCCTTGGCGGGTAACAGGGGCAGGCCGGCGCCGACCTGGTGCTGCAAACCGGCGAAGTCGCCGAGTACCTGCGCCGGCTGTAGCGCCGGATCATGTTCGGCGGCTATCCACAGCGCCGCCTCGAACAGTGCAGGCGGCTCGCGGTCGAGGCAAGCAAGGCAAGTCTGGCGCGGGTTCATGGACACCTCCTGTGATAGCTCTGTTGTAACCGGCTGCCTGCGTCGCGTCTATGGCGCTTCAGCAGATAGTTTCTCAGTCGCCCTGCCGCTTATGCAGGTTGGCGTTGCTCGTCGGCAGGCTTATGCGTGGTCGAGCGGGCACCTTCAGGGACGCTGCCTATACTGGCTGTAATCATCACTAAGGGAGCCGTAGCATGTTCGCCATCATGGAAACCGCGCGGCTTGAGGCGCTGCACTTGGCGCAGGACCCGGCCACGGGCCTCAAGGCGATTATCGCGATCCACAACACCCGCCTCGGCCCGGCGCTGGGCGGTTGCCGCTACCTGGCGTATCCCGACGAGCAGAGTGCGATTCGCGATGCCGCGCGACTGGCCCAGGGCATGAGTTACAAGGCTGCACTGGCCGGTCTCGAGCAAGGCGGCGGCAAGGCGGTGATCATCCGCCCGGCGCACGTGGCGAATCGCGGCGCGCTGTTCGAGGCCTTTGGTCGCTTTATCGAAACCCTCAATGGCCGCTATATCACCGCGATGGACAGCGGCACCTCCAGCGCCGACATGGACTGCATCGCCCAGCACACCAACCATGTCACCAGTACCACCAGTGAGGGCGACCCGTCGCCGCACACCGCCATGGGCGTGTTCGCCGGGATTCGCGCGACCGCCCTGGCGCGCTTGGGCAGCGACGACCTGGAAGGTTTGCGCGTCGGCATTCAGGGCCTCGGGCATGTCGGTTTCGCCCTGGCCGAACAGTTGCACGCCGCGGGTGCCGAACTGCTGGTCAGCGATCTGGATGCCGGGCGGGTGCAGCTGGCGGTCGAGCAACTCGGCGCGCATCCGGTGGCGAGTGCGGCCTTGCTCGGCACGCCCTGCGACATCCTCGCGCCCTGTGGTCTGGGCGGCGTGTTGAATGCCGAAACCGTGAGTCAACTGCGTTGTTCGGCGGTGGCCGGGGCGGCCAACAATCAGCTGGCCAGCGGCGATATCGCCGACACGCTGCAAGCCCGCGGGATTCTCTATGCGCCGGATTACGTGATCAATTCCGGCGGCCTGATCTACGTCGCACTCAAGCACCGCGGCGAAAGCCTGACGGCGATCACCGCGCACCTGGCGAAGATCAGCCTGCGCCTGACCGAGGTGTACGCCCATGCCCAGGCTGACAAGCGCTCACCCGCGCGCGTCGCCGATGCCTTGGCCGAGCGTTTGCTGTACCCCAGCTGAGAGTGCCGAGCCGGCGTTGCAGCGCCGCGCGGAATGGCTACTAAACCGTTGCGAGAACGTGACAACCCCGCCGCCACAAGCCGCGGGTCGCGATCAGACATTCACAAGGTGTCGAGGAGCCCAACCATGCCCGACAGTCTGAAACTGCCCTATACCCGCTACCTCGATCCGGAGGGCCGCCTGCTCGGCACGCTGCCCGCCTGGGCCGACGATTTCCAGCTGCTCGGTCGTCTGTACCGGCAGATGGTGCTGACCCGATTGTTCGATCAGAAAGCGGTGGCCATGCAGCGCACCGGGCGCATCGGCACCTACGCGCCGACCCTCGGCCAGGAGGCCATGGGCGTAGCCATCGGCAGCCTGATGCGCCCCGAGGATGTGCTGGTGCCGTACTACCGTGACACCGCCGTGCAGCTGATGCGCGGGGTGAAGATGGAGGAAATTCTTCTCTACTGGGGCGGCGACGAACGCGGCAGTGCCTATGTCGACCCGGCGGTGGCGCAGGATTTTCCGCTCAGTGTGCCGATTGCCACCCAGGCCCTGCATGCCTGCGGCGTGGCCACGGCGATGAAGATTCGCGGCGAGCACCGGGTCACCGTCACCACCTGCGGCGATGGCGCGACCAGCAAGGGCGATTTTCTCGAGGCGCTGAACGTCGCCGGCGCCTGGCAGCTGCCGGTGGTCTTCGTGGTCAACAACAACCAATGGGCGATCTCGGTGCCGCGGCGCATCCAGTGCGGCGCGCCGACCCTGGCGCAGAAGGCCATAGGTGCGGGTTTCCACGGCGAGCAGGTCGATGGCAACGATGTGCTGGCGGTCTACGAACGGATGCAGCGGGCCCTGGAGCGCGCGCGCCAGGGCAAGGGGCCGGTGCTGCTGGAGTGCCTGAGCTACCGCCTCGGCGATCACACCACCGCCGACGACGCCACCCGCTACCGCAGCGCGGAGGAGGTCAAGCAGGCCTGGCAGGAGGAACCGATCAAGCGCCTGCAAGCCTATCTCGCCGCCCAGGGTGTATGGGACGAGCGCCGCGAACAGGCGCTGATCGCCGAGTGCCAGGCGCTGGTGCAGCAAGCGGTCGACGCCTTCGAGGCGGCCGGCAACCAGGCGCCGGAGACTGTCTTCGACTATGTCTATGCGCAGTGGCCGGCGGTGCTGGCCGAGCAGCGCGAGTTATTTCTGGAACGCGCCGCCCGCAGCCAGGGAGGGAATGAAGATGGCCAGTGAAAGAATCAGCCTGCTGGAAGCGGTCAACCTGGCCCTGCACCGGGCCATGCGCGAGGACGACAATGTGGTGGTGCTGGGGGAGGACATCGGCGTCAACGGTGGGGTGTTCCGCGCCACCGCCGGCCTGCGCGAGGCCTTCGGCTTCAAGCGGGTGATCGATACGCCGCTGGCCGAGACCATGATCGCCGGCCTGGCGGTGGGCATGGCGGCGCAAGGGCTGAAACCGGTGATGGAAATCCAGTTCATGGGTTTCATCTACCCGGCCCTGGACCAGTTGGTGTCGCATGCCAGCCGCCTGCGCAACCGCACCCGTGGGCGCCTGAGTTGCCCGCTGGTGCTGCGTACACCGATGGGCGCCGGAATTCGTGCGCCGGAGCACCACAGCGAGAGCACCGAGGCGCTGTTCGCCCATATTCCCGGCCTGCGCGTGGTCATCCCGTCTTCGCCGGCGCGCGCCTACGGCCTGTTGCTGGCGGCGATCGACGACCCCGATCCGGTGATCTTCCTCGAACCGACCCGGCTCTACCGGATGAACCCCCAGGCGCTGGCCGACGACGGCCAGCGCCTGCCGCTGGACAGCTGTTTCACCCTGCGCGAGGGCAGCGACCTGACCCTGATCAGCTGGGGCGCCAGTGTGCATGAAACCCTGCAGGCGGCCGCGCGGCTGAGCGAGCAGGGCGTGTCCGCCGAGGTGATCGATGTCGCCTGTGTCAAGCCGCTGGACCTCGATACCCTGGAAGCCTCGGTGCGCAAGACCGGGCGTTGCGTGATCGTGCACGAGGCGCCGAAGAGCTGCGGGGTCGGCGCGGAGATCGCCGCCAGCCTCTACGAGCGTGCGCTGCTGGATCTGCAGGCGCCGATCCAGCGGGTCACCGCGCCGGATATTCCGCCGCCGCTGTACCGCCTGGAACAGCTGTATATCCCCAGCGTCGAGGACATCCTCGCGGCCAGCGAGACGGTACTGAATTACGCATGAGCGGTGTAGATGCGAGTCGGCTTCTTGTGGGAGCGGACTTGTCCGCGATCAGGTCATCACCTCTGCAGCCATTCGCGGCCAAGGCCGCTCCCACCGAGAGCGGTGAAATCGGGAGACCATCATGAAATATTTCAAGTTGCCCGACCTGGGCGAAGGCTTGCAGGAAGCCGAGATCGTCGAGTGGCACGTCAAGGCCGGCGACGAGGTCAAGGCCGATCAGTTGCTGGTCTCGGTGGAAACCGCCAAGGCCATCGTCGATATTCCGGCGCCCTATGACGGCGTGGTGCTGAAGACCTTCGGCGCCGAGGGCGACATCCTGCATGTCGGCGAACCGCTGTTGGCCTACGAGGGCGAGGCCGATGCCGGCACCGTGGTCGGGCGTCTGGAGGGCGGTGGCGAAGCCCAGGACGACAGTTTCTGCGTCGGCGCCGCACCCTCGACCCGCGAACACTTGGCGCCGCGCGCGACCCCGGCGGTGCGTCAGCTGGCGCGCCAGTTGGGCGTCGACCTGAGTGGCCTGAGTGGCAGCGGCACGGATGGCCTGATCACCCGGGCCGATGTCGAGGCCGCTACCCAGAGTGCGCGCGACAAGTTCGGCGGCGAGAAGCTGCGCGGTGTGCGGCGCAGCATGGCGATCAACATGGCGCGCTCGCATGCCGAGGTGGTGCCGGTGATGATCGTCGGCGATGCCGACCTGCACCGCTGGGTCCAGGCGCGTGACCCGCTGATACGCATCGCCCAGGCCATCGCCGCGGCCTGTGCGGTCGAGCCGATACTCAACAGCTGGTTCGACGGCAAATCGCTGTCGATCAAACAGCATGAGCAACTCGACCTGGGCATCGCCGTGGACAGCGCCGAGGGCCTGTTCGTCCCGGTGCTGCGTAATGTCGGTGCGCGCAGCGCCGAGGATTTGAAGGAGGGCGCCGCGCGCCTGCGCGCCGACGTCAAGGCGCGCTCGATCCCACCGCAGGAAATGATGGGCGCGACCATTACCCTGTCCAACTTCGGCACCCTGTTCGGCCGCTACGCCAACCCCATCATAGTGCCGCCGCAGGTGGCCATCCTCGGTGCCGGCGGCATTCGCGACGAGCCGGTGGCGGTGGCGGGCCAGGTCGTGGTGCACCCGATCCTGCCGTTGTCGCTGACCTTCGATCATCGCGCGGTGACCGGCGGCGAGGCGGCGCGTTTTCTCAAGGCGCTGGTGCAGGCGTTGGAGCAACCGGACGGCTGATTGCTGGCCGCCGCATGCTCCGCAACGCAAGTCGGGGTCGCCAGCGTGCACTGCGCTGGCGACCCCGATTACTTGCTAGGTGAGGGTCGTCAATAACCCAATAGAGCGGGCAGGGTCAGGCTGATCGCCGGCACGTAGGCGATGATCAGGGTGGCGATGGTCAGGATCGCCACGAAGGGCAGCGCCTTGTGCGAGATGTCCTCGATCGCCGTACCGGAGATGCCGGAGGCGATGAACAGGTTCTCGCCCATCGGCGGGGTCATGAAGCCGATGCTCAGGCAGCAGATCAGCACGATGCCAAAGTGCACCGGGTCGATGCCCAGGCTGTAGGCGATCGGCAGAATCACCGGGGTGAGGATCATGATCGCCGCCAGGGTTTCCATGAACATGCCAACGAACAGCAGGAAACCGATGATCAATATCCAGATCAGGTAGAGGTTGTCGGTCAGGCTGAGCATCGAATCGGCGACTATGGCCGGAATCTGGTTCTCCACCAGCAGGCGGCCGAACACCGTGGCGGTGAACAGGATCACCAGCACCCGCCCGGTGATCCAGGTGGTGGTCTCCAGCGACTTGAACAGCTCCTTGATGTGCAGTTCCTTATGGATGAACAGACCGACGAACAGGGTGTAGAAGATCGCCACGATGGCCGATTCGGTCGGGGTGAACAGCCCGGTGTAGATGCCGCCGAGAATCACGAAGGGCGCGAGAATCGACCAGAAGCCATCACGCAAGGCCTTGCGGATCTTCGTCGTGGACCAGCCTTCGCCACTGCCGGTGTAGCCGAGCTTTTTGCAGCGGAAGTAGTTCATCAGCAGTAGCCCGCCGGCCAGCATCAACCCGGGCACGACCCCGGCGATGAACAGCTTGGGAATCGACACCGAGCCGAATTCGCCGTACTTCGCTATCGCATCGGAAGACGGCAGCATGCCCATGGCCGAGATGCCGAAGATCACCATCGGGATCGATGGCGGGATGATGATGCCCAGGCCACCGGAGGAGGCGGTGATCGCCGAGGCATAACCCTTACCGTAGCCGCGCTTGACCATGGCCGGGATCATCAGCATGCCGACCGCGGCGGTGGTGGCCGGGCCGGAACCGGAGATGGCGCCGAAGAACAGACAGGCCATCACGGCGGCGGCGGACATGCCGCCGGTGATCGGCCCGGCAAAACTTTCCGCCAGGGTCACCAGGCGTTTCGAGATGCCCGCCGCCTCCATCAGCGCACCGGCGAGAATAAAGGCCGGCAGCGCCATCAGCGGGAAGGAGCCCACCGAGGTGAAGGCGATCTGCACGAACTTGATCGGGTTCTCGCCCAGGTAGACGAACGAGGCCAGGGCCGAGACCGCCAGGGAGATGCTGATCGGCGTGCCGATCAGCAGCAGCAGGAGGAAGGAGCCGAAGAGGATATAGACAATATTGGTATCAACCATGGACCCGCTCCCGGAGTTGGCTGTCGTCGTGCTGTGCGGACTCGTGAATGATCTTGTCGAGTTCCGCGGTTTCCGGGTCGCGGATGTCGATGCCCTTGACCAGCTTGTAATAATTGACCTGGAGCACGCGCAGGGTCATCAGGCTGAAGGCGATGGGCAGGATCAGGTACAGGTACTTCATCGGGATGCCCAGGGTCTGGGATTTCCAGAACACATTGGCCTTCATGAAGAAGATCACGCTGAGGTAGACGAAGTAGCTGTTGAAGCCGACCCAGATCAGGTCGGAGAGCGCTTCCAGGCCCACCGCCACTTTGCGTGGCATGAACTTGAACTGGAAGGTGACGCGGTTGTGGGCTGCCAGCTTGGCGGCGTAGCTGGCGCCGAAGAAGGCGAACCAGACGAACATGTAAGTGACCAGTTCTTCGGTCCAGGAGATCGAATGGTTGAACAGGTTACGGCTGAGGATCTGGGCAAACAGGATGACCACAAACAGTGCCAGCAGCGTGCGGCAGATGTAGTTTTCCAGGTTGTCGATGATCTTGAACAGGGTACTGGCCGGTTTCATGGTGCGCCTCCCGAAGCGTTGCACCCGGGCCAGGGCGCAGCGCTTCACCGCGTGGAACGAATAGCCAGGCTGGGCCGGTTGGCGGGCTGGCGGTTCTGAGTCGAGGGCGTCGGGCGGCTCAGCCGACCGACGCTTGCACTGTAGGGCACTAAGCCCTCGCGCAGAGGCTTAGATCGCGTCGCGACCCAGCGCCTTGAGAGCATTGTTCAGCTTATCCTTGCCCCCCAGCTGCTCATAGTATTTCGGCCACACCTGGGACACGGCGCGATCGATCCACTCTTTCTCGCCATCGGCCGGGTCGGCGATGACCATGCCCTTGGCGGTCAGCTCCTGCTTGATCTTGCCCTCTTGCTCCACCAGCCACTGGGCGCTGTGCTGGGTAGCGGCTTTGCCGGCTTCGAGGATGGCTTGCTGTATTTCAGGCGACTGCTCCTGGAACATCGACTCGCTGACGATCAACGGCTCGATGGAAAACAGGTAGCGCAGGTTGGTGACGTACTTCTGCACCTCGTCGAACTTCATCGCCGACACGGTGATGTAGGGGTTGTCCTGGCCATCGACCACTTTCAGTTGCAGGCCGGTGAAGGTTTCCGACCAGGCCATTGGCGTCGGGTTGATACCCCAGGCGCGGTAGGTGTCGATCATGATCTCGTTCTTCGGTACACGGATCTGCAGGCCCTTGAGGTCTTCGACCGTGGTCACCGGGCGCTTGGAGTTGGTCAACACGCGAAAGCCCGAGTAGGCCCAGCCAATGATGCGCACACCGGCGTCGCGCACGGTGTTGTCGATCATGGTCTGGCCAACCTCGCTCTGGGTCAGGGCCACCGCATCATCCAGGCTCTGGATCATGTAGGGCAGGGTGAGCACGCCGACCGAGGGGGAGAAGGGGGTGACGTTGTTGATCGCCAGGATGGAGAAGTCCAGGGTGCCCATGGCGGCGTTGCTGACGGTGTCCTCTTCGCTACCCAGTTGGCCGTTGAGGAACAGCTTGGCATCGTGTTTACCGCCGGTTCTGGCTTTGAACTCCTCGGCGAACTTGAGGCCGAGTTCATGCTGAGTGCCACCGGCGCCATCGCCCACGGCGACGCGGAAGGTCTTGGCCTGAAGACCGCTGCTGATGGCGGCGGCAACCAGGCACAGGGCCAGGGCCAGGGGGCGGGTAAAGTTCTTGCTGGGTGTCATAACTGCGTACTCCGTTGTAGTTGTTGTTGGCTACGAAAGTGCAGGGTGGATCTGTTGCGACGAGCCGCCGGGTCTGCAGGAACTCGGCGGGACGCTTGGGGTGAGTGTCTCAGGGCGACGACAGTGAGGCTGTACTCTGCGCGACGTCAGCCTCACTGAAAACATCCCCGTCGTTTCCCTTCGACCGGGTTCAATAGTCCTCCCAGGGTACGGCGCTGTTTAGGACCACATTCGCGGCGTTTCTGGGGCCAGCGTGGCGGAGGTCAAAAAATATACGTGAAGCGCTCTGGCACGGCCATTAGCGCTAGGCCTCGGTGGGCCAGTGCGCAGGCTGGAAACATGCTTTGCAGGATGGCGGGAGTATTGCCTGGTGGCGCTGACCCAGCGCTGCCGGGCCAATTCCGTAGGCTGGTTTAGACGCCTGTGTGGTTGACCGATGAAACAGCGAGTCTGGCGCGGCGTAACCCAGCATTGGCTGCGCGAGTGCCTACTAACGACTGACTCGTTTCACCCTGATCTGTGCAGAGTCTTCATTTCGAGACGGCACGCCAGCGCAGTGCGTTGCCCATGCCCGCTCAGCGGCGCCGCGCCAACAGCTGCAGCACTTCGTCGAACACCGCATTGTCCAGGCTGCGCGACAGATCCAGCTCCAGGCTGTGGCGGTAATAGGGGCTCAGGTCCAGGCCGACGCCGAGGGCGTAGAGTTCGATGTGGCCTTCCTGCTCGATCTGCCGCGCCACCTGCTTGAGGTGCAGGTCGAGGATGTCCTGCTGGTTGGCCTGGTGGGTGGCGCTGTCCATCGGGCAGCCATCGGAGACGATGATCAGGATGCGCCGCCGCGCGTCGCGTTGCAGCAGGCGCTGACGCGCCCAGAGCAGCGCCTCGCCGTCGATGCCCTCACGGAACAGGTCGGATTTGAGCAGCGCGGCGATGTTCGGCCGGGCGCGGCGCCAGGAGGTTTCCGCGTCCTTGTAAACCACATGGCTGAGCTCGTTGAGCCGCCCCGGATTGGCGGGTTGACCCATGCGGCGCCAGCGCTTCAGGGGGCGGCCGCCGTTCCACTGGCCGGTGGTGAAACCGAGGATTTCACTGCGTGCACCGGCCAGTTCCAGGGCACGGCTGAAGGCGTCGGCCAGCAGGGCGATGTGCTCGATGTGGTTGCGCATCGAGCCGGAGTTGTCGATCAGCAGGCTGACCACGCAATCGCTGTGCGGACGCTCGTGCTCGTGGCGGAAGATCTCGCGTTGCTCGGGGCTGATGATCAGACGGCTGAGACGGCCTGCATCGATCTGTCCGTCGGTCTGGGCGAAGGCCCAGCCATCGCGACGCGGCGCGGCCAGCAGGGCGCCCAGGCGTTTGCCCAGGCGCGGTAGATTGAGGCCCTGGGTGGTCAGGCGGCGGTCCAGGCGCTGGCGCAGCTCTTTCAACAGTTCGGTGCGCACCAGGCTGGCGGCGCTGCGCTCGCTGTCATAGTCGCGGCTGAATACCCGGTAGGTGAATGCATCTTCGCCGCCGCGCGAGTTGCCTTGAGTAGCGCCACTGATGCTGCCGTCGCCGTCGCCATCCTGCTCGACGTCCAGCAGCAGGGCGAAGGCCAGGTGGGTCTTTTCGGCGACTTCCGAGACCTTGCGTTCGTCGTTGCCGAGCAGTTCGGCATCCAGTTGCTCGATCAGTTCCTGCGCCTTGGCGGCGATCAGCAGGGCATGCTCGGTAAACGCCGCCTGGTTGTGGCGACAGCGGCGCAGCAGACCGAAGGCCGCGCCGAAATGGCCGAGCAGGCTCAGGCGTGGCGCCTCGATGAGCATCTCGGTCTGTTCGCCGGCGCGCCCGCCACACAGCAGAATCCAGCTCATCTGCGCCAGGGTGAAGAGCAGCAGGCCGACGTGTCCCTCGGTCTGCCCGGAGTCGAGAAACTGCTGGCTCCACTGCTCAAAGCGCTGCAACAGATTGCGCCGCACGCCGGGGTGACTGTCGGCCACCAGCGACTCGACGCGCAGTTGTTCGAGCAGTTCGAACACCAGGCGCGCGATGGGCTGCGCCGGCAGGACCTGGCGGACCAGCGCCTGATCGCTGTGCTTGAGGCGCAGCGCCAGGCTGTCGGCCACCCCGCGCCAGGCTGTGAATTCATCGCGCTCGGGGTCCGGATGCAGGTGCGGTGCGCGCACCGGGAAGTGCCGCTCCTGCACTTCCAGGCGGCCGCCGCGGTAACGCAAGCGCCGCTCACCGGATAGCGCCCGCAGCGACGCCGCGCAGAGTTCTTCGAGCTGTTGCTGGCGCTTCTCGCGGCGTGGTGGCTGGTTCATGGTGGTTGTCCTGTGCGGGGTCAGGCCAGGGCCAACAGGGGCAGCGCCGACTCGCCCAGTTCCTGGTCGAAGCAGCGCTGGTAGTACTCGGCGACTATCGGTCGCTCTGCCTCGTCGCACTTGTTGAGGAACGACAGGCGGAAGGCCAGCGCCGGGTCGCTGAAAATCTCCATGTTTTCCGCCCAGGAAATCACGCAGCGCGGCGACATCAGGGTCGACAGGTCGCCGGCGGCGAAGCCCTGGCGGGTCAGGTCGGCCACCGCCACCATCGACGCCAGCAAGCCCTCGCCATGTCGGGCGAGTAGGTGCGGCACCCGCGCGGCGACTATCGCGACTTCCTCGGCCTGGGGCAGGTAGTTCAGGGTGGCGACTATGTTCCAGCGGTCCAGTTGCGCCTGGTTGAGCACCTGGGTGCCGTTGTACAGGCCGTTGAGGTTGCCCAGGCCGACGGTGTTGGCGGTGGCAAACAGGCGGAACGAGGGGTGCGGATGGATCAGCTGGTTCTGGTCGAGCAGATTGAGCTTGCCGCCCTGCTCGAGGATGCGCTGGATCACGAACATCACATCCGGGCGGCCGGCGTCGTATTCGTCGAAGATCAGTGCCATGGGCCGGCGCAGCGCCCAGGGCAGGACGCCTTCCTGGAATTCGGTGACCTGCTTGCCGTCACGCAGGACGATGCCGTCCTTGCCGATCAGGTCCAGGCGGCTGATGTGGCCGTCCAGGTTGACCCGCGTGCAGGGCCAGTTCAGCCGCGCGGCAATTTGCTCGATATGGGTCGACTTGCCGCTGCCGTGCAGGCCTTGCAGCATCACCCGGCGATTGCGGGTGAAGCCGGCGAGGATCGCCAGGGTCACTTCCGGGTTGAAGCGATAGGCCGGGTCGATCGCCGGCACCTGCTCGCTCGGCGTGAGGAATACCGGCACGCGCATGCTGGAATCGATACCGAACAACTCCCGGGCAGGGACCAGACGGCTGGCGGGTTCGATATTCAGGTCGGTCATGGATGTCGCCTCTGGGCCGGGGGATGGCCAGTGATTCTAGGGGCGTGGTCGAGACAGGAGAGGGACCAGTTACCGGCACCTGATGCGGCCAGTGACGGCTGGTGCCACGTTCGGGCGAAAACTGGCTCTATGGTCTGCTGCGGTGGCGGCTAAGGATGGTGCCAGACAGAAACAGGCCGTTGAAAAATGTAGCGAGCGATGGCTAGGCAAGGCGGAATCGGCCGAAAAGCGCAGTTTACGTGCTGTAAATGAGCATTTGAGGATGATTCCAACGCTGAATAGTCGAGCGCAGTAATTTTTCAACAGCCTGTTTAGCACTCGGCCGTTGCCGCCGAACTACCTTGAGAGGTCAATCAGATGTCCGCCGATACGCTGACGATCAAGCTGGACCCGCAGCTCCTCGCGCTGTTTCGCCGTTACCAGGCGCACACGAGCATCGCGCCAGAGTTCTATATCGACGAACTGCTGGCCAAGACCCGGCCGACCCTGCAGGCCGTGGTCGAGGCGCTGGACGAAGCCGCTGGCGACCCCGAGGCGCTGGCTCAGCTGTTCGGCCGCAAGATGGCCAGCCTGATGCAGCCCCAGGCCGAACAGTCCGAGCAGGTTAGTGCCTGAGGAAGGCTCAGTTCAGTTGTTCGATTTTCTCGCGGATTTCCGCCAGCTTGGCCTCGACCACGTTCTCCAGGTGCTGCAAATCCTGTAGCAGCTCTTGCTTGGGCGAGAGTGGCTGTTCGCTGGTGCCGGTCAGCTGCTTGAGCTCGTCGAGGGCCTGCTGCAGCACCGGGCTGCAATCGGTCAGTTGCTGCCAGGCCTGGCTGTGACGGCTCTGGCCCGGGATGGAGTTGCGCGGCCGGGCGAAGGTGAATTTCTGGCTGTGCGGGCGCAACGAGGTGATGGGGCGCAGGTAATAGACCTTGAGCACGTCGCGGTCGTGCTCGCGGCGCAGGCTGAAGCGCGAGATGAGTTCGAAGGAGCTGATGCCCATTTCTTTCAGGGTCGTGAAGTCGGTCATATCGGTATCTCGTCTGTGATTGAGTCTGTCGGGGTTAGTCGGCTCCTGTGGCGCATGTGCAACAGACAGCGGCAGGCCGGCTGTAGCAGCAGGTCGCGGGGCTGTCTGGCGGGATTGTTATTGTTGTTCAGGCCTCGGTCGTGGTGCCTTGTCGCGAGGCGGCAGGCTGGGCCGAGGTGAGGAGGCCACTCTCGTCAAGCGAGAGGTGCGCGCAGTTTAACCAGGGTTGGTCGGCCGCCAAGGACCAACCCTGGCCGGCCAGTGGGGCCAGGCGCCGGGCACAGTCGGCGCTGGATCTGTGGTCCTGGCACCACTGGCTCTGGGGGGGCGGCAGCGCTTGCGGTTAAGGTTTTCCTTTCATTTATGCAGCGTCCTTCAGCATTCCATTCAGGAGTCCACCATGAGTCAGAATTCCGTGTCGGCTAATAATAAGAAGCCCAGTCCGAACTTGAGTGAGTCCGCCCAGGTCGACCAGCAATCCGTGCAGCCCTTTACTCGTTCGCAGAAGGTCTATGTGCAGGGTTCGCGCCCGGACATTCGCGTGCCGATGCGCGA
>NZ_VIUH01000028.1 GCF_007993865.1 Pseudomonas sp. SJZ079
TCAAGGTGATCAAGCGTATGGCCTATGGCTTCAGGGACTCGGACTACTTCTTCCTGAAAATCAAGGCCGCCTTCCCCGGGAAAGCGCGATGAACCATAAAAAAGCCCCCGACAGCTTCAGCTTCGAGGGACTTTTTTTGTCTGGCGATTGCCCCCTGTCCTGACTGCGCCGTTGGGCGCAAACAGGCGAGACCGAGCACTAAAGGATGTCGTCTGGTTCCTCCGCCACAGGTACAGGCACCAGGCTCGGCTCCGGCAAGGTGCCGCCCTGGCGCGACAGGATGATCGCCGCAGTCACCACCAGCAGACCGCCGCCGAGCATGCCGGCGCTGATGTGCTCGCCGATCAGCAGTACAGCGATGGTCACCGCCACCACCGGCTCCAGGGTCGACAGGGTGGAGGCTGCGGAGGAGCCGATCAGCGGCGAGCCGGCGAGAAAGGCGGCGACCGGCAGGATGGTGGCGAACAGCGCCAGGCCCAGGGTCGCCCACCAGGCCGGCGCCCCGGACGGCAGGGTCGCGCCCGAGTAGAGCGCGGCTACGCAGAAGGTCAAGGCGCAGCCCATAAGCACCATGGCCGCCGAGGCCAGCGGCTGCTCGTGACGAATACTGTGGGTGCCGTAGACGATCGCCGACCCATAGCTCAGGGCGGAGAACAATGCCCAGAGCACCCCGCTCATCTCGCCATGCAGGCTCAGGCCGGTGGCCAGCAGCACACCGCCCAGCGCCAGCACCAGGCTGATCAGCTTGAGGACACTGGTGCGCTCGCCCAGGTAGGCGATGGAGATCGCGGTGACGAAAGCCGGGAAGGAGAACATCAGAATCACCGCCAGGCTCACCGAGGTGCTGCGGCTGGCGGTGTAGTAGCCCAGCGCCGCCAGGCCGTAGCCGACGCCCACCAAGAGGTTCTGCCGGGCCAGGCGCCCTCGCGGCAGGCGTACCCCGCGCAGGCGCAGGAACAGCAGCAGGATCGCCGCGGCGATGGCGAAGCGCACCAGCAGCAGGCCCACCGGGTCGGCGCCGGCGGCATAGGCGTACTGGGCGAACAGCGGCTGCAGGCCGTAGCAGAAGGCCGACAGCAGCACGAGAATGAAGCCTCTGGCATAGCCACTGCCGAGTAGCGAGGTGGAAACAGCCTGCATCACCGCTCTCCCTTTCCAGGAAACACCGTGGAAAACCAAAAACCCCGCATGACCAGCAGTGGCCATACGGGGCGATTTTTCGACCACCAAACGCCACGCTAGTCGGCCAATTTGCGCGCCATGGTCGCGCAGTACCAATCATCGAACTGGCACACGCCGTTCTCGGCGATCGAGGAATAGGGGCCCGGCTGATAGGCCGGCGAGTTGACCCCGGCCTGGGTGCCTTCGACCAAGCGACGGTCCTGGTCGTTGGTGGCCAGCCAGACCCGGGTCAGGGTCTCCATGTCATAGTCGATGCCTTCCTGGGCATCTTTGGGCACCAGCCATTTGGTGGTCACCAGGGTTTCGTTCGGCCCCTGCGGCAGCACGCGGAAGCTCAGGGCGTGGTCGCCGAGGAAGTGGTTCCAGGTCGAGGGATAGTTGAAGTACAGCAGCGCGCCGATGTTCTCCACCCCGCTGGTATCCAGGCGCCGCGCCACCGCCGGTTTGCCGTTCATGGTGTAGCTGACAGCGCCGGACGACAGCGGAATCCGGGTCATGCGGAACTGACCGTCTTCGTCCATCACCAGACGGCTGGGCAGTCCGCCTGCTTCGCAGCGATCCCAGTGCTCGACCAGTTCAGGGTCCTCGGTACCGCCGACTCCGGCCACCGAGAGGTTCTCGACAAAGGAATTCATCAACTCGGGGTGGGTACCGTCGCAATGGAAGCATTCGCGGTTGTTCTCGAACACCAGCTTCCAGTTGCCCTTCTCCACCAGGTTGGACTCGAACGCCACCTTACAGTCATCGAGGTTGTGCGGAGCGATAAAGGGTGACACGGCGGCGCGGAACTTCTCGAAGTCCGGCGCCTGCTCGGCCACGCAGACGTAGATATAGCTGTTGACCACCTCGCAGTGGGCCGCATTGAGGCCGTACTCGGCGGTATTGAAGTCCGGCCCCATGTTGCCGGCGAACAGCAGCTTGCCATCCAGGTCGAAGGTCCACTTGTGATAGGGGCAGACCAGCTTGGCGACCTTGCCGCTGGCCTCGCTGCAGACCTTGGAGCCGCGATGGCGGCAGGCGTTGTGCAAGGCGCGGATCTGTCCGTCGCCACCGCGCACTACTACTACCGGGTAGTCGCCGATCTGCAGGGTCAGGTACTGGCCCGGCCTCTCCAGTTCGAAGGTGTGCCCGGCGAAGATCCACTCCTTGTGCCAGATCTGCTCCAGGTCCTGACGATAGACCTCGAGGTCGCTGTACAAAGCCGTTGGCAGCGCATGACGCGGCTTACGCAGCTGGATGAGTTCTGCAACCTTGGCTTTATTGTTCACTGTGTAGGCACTCCACGGTTAATCCAGGCGATCGACTAGTGGTCTGTACGGCTAGTTGGTTAACTCAAGTTCGGATGGCTGAGGTCCTGAGACAAGGCGCTGCGACGAGTCATAGCAGGCTATGGCGAGGAGCGGCAACGCAGTATCAGGGACTCAGACGCCGAAATTGACTAATTGAACCAGCCACACAGGCCACTCGGCTCTTTCCCGACTTCTAATGTCGGCGTCCTGTGCGTTAATAAATTTGGCTGCGGCAATCCAGGCTATTGCCTGGCGATGCTTTCGGATAATCTCCAGAACCAGCACCAGCTTGATCACCGCTATCACCACTGTCGAAAGTTTAGAGTGCGGGCTTATTTGGCAGAACCGACTTTTTATTCAGGATATTGAATACCTGCCGTTATGGTTAAACACACCGAACCCGATCAGTCGCTGATCAAGATGCCGTCGCTACGCGCAGTCAAATCCTTTGTCGCGGCCGCTAAATACCAGAACTTCACTCGCGCCGCCGAGGCCCTGTGCGTGACCCAGGCGGCGATCAGCCGGCAGATTCGCGAGCTGGAAACCTACCTCGGTGCCGAGCTGTTCACCCGCGCCGGCCGCGCCGTGGAGCTGACCGCCGCCGGTTCGATCTTCTACGATGCCGCGCAGCTGTCATTCGTCAACATTGCCCAGGCGGCCGAGCGCATCCGCAGCAACAACGCCGGCAAACGGGTACTGACCCTGTGCTGCTCACCGGCGTTTTCCGCGCTGTGGCTGGCCCATCGCCTGCCGAGCTTCTTCAGCAGCAACCCGGATATCGACCTCAACCTGATTACCACGCAGAACTTCCTGTCCATGGAGCCTGGCGTGCGCCCGGACATCTTCATCACCAAGATGGCCAAGATTCGTTCGGGTTACCGCAGCCTGCCGCTGTTCCACGACATCATCTACCCGGTGTGCACCCCGCATTATCTCGAGCAGCACCCGGAGTTGCGCAGCCTCGAAGGCCTGCGCGACAGCGTACTGCTCAACCTCAGCCCCTATGGCCGCTCGCAGGTGGCCGAGCATGTCGACTGGGGCGTGTGGCTGGCCTTTCATGACATCGATATCGAGACGCGCGCCCACGACAGCCCGCACTTCTTCAACGCCAACGACTACAACATGCTGGTGCAGATGGTGCTCAACCATCAGGGCGTGGCGCTTGGCTGGAACCACCTGGTCGGCCACCTGGTCGCCCAGGGCCTGCTGGTGCGGCCGGTTGAGCAGGAAGTGGTGCACAAGGAAAGCCTGCACTACCTGACCTTCAGCGAAGACAAGGAAGATGACGAGGCCTGCTGCCGACTGCGCGACTGGCTGATGCAACAGTTTTAACAGGCCGTTGAAAACTACCTACGTTGCCGATACGGCGTTAAAAACGGCCTGTTAATTACCTGCAGTTATCAATAACCCCAACATCAGGTTATTGATATTACCCTCCCTCTTTCAGGGTCGTTAATCACACACCCCCTCATTTAAAAACCTGCCCCGTGCAGGTTTTTTTATGCCTGGAATTTGTCGCCGACCCATAACCTTTGATTATGAATTGCCGCCCCTAAATGTTGCTTATTGCCACGACTAAAACGGCCGTAATCTTTTTCTCGAAATCACAACACATTCAATCTCTTCCAGTCAGGTGACCGCATGAACTTCGATGGTGTTTGGACTCCGGTAGTAACGCCCTTCAACCAAGACGGCGCGATAGATTTCTCAGCCTTGAGCGCGGTGATCGACAGCCTGATCGGTCACGGTGTACACGGCCTGATCATCGGCGGCACCACCGGCGAGTATTACGCCCTGAGCAATGCCGAACGTAAGCAGTTGTTCGACGTGGTCAGCGAACAGGCCAAGGGCCGCATCACCCTGATGGCCGGGATCAACGCCACCAGCACCGAAGAAAGCCTCGACCTGGGGCACTACGCCAAGGCCGCCGGTTTCGACGCCATCCTCCTGGCAGCCCCCTACTACTGCCAGCCGACCCAGGAAGAACTGCTGGCCCACGCCCTGTGCGTGGATGACGCCCTGGACATGCCGACCATGCTCTACAACTTCCCGGCACGCACCGGCACGCCGATGAGCTTCGAATTCATCGATGGCCTCAAGGGTCGGCCGAATTTCCAGGCGATCAAGGAGAGCACCGGCTCGGTCGAGCGCATGCACACCCTGACCCAGGACTACGCCGGCCAGCTGCAGGTCAGCTGCGGCATGGACGATCAGATTCTCGAGTTTTTCACCTGGGGCGCACGTAGCTGGGTCGGCGGCGCCTCCAACTTCCTCGCCCCCGAGCACGTGGCCCTGTACCAGGCCTGCGTGGTCGAGCAGGACATGATCAAGGGCCGTGAACTGGCCCAGCGCCTGCTGCCGATGCTCAACCTGCTGGAGCAAGGCGGCAAGTTCTGCCAGTACATCAAGCAGGGCTGCGAATTTGCTGGCCTGCCCGTCGGCCAGACTCGCCGTCCATTACTGCCACTGAATGAGGCCGAAAAAGCCGCCTTCAAGCAGACCTATGAGCAGCTGATTGCCCACCGCAGTTAACCCTTCAGGCGTCTAGGAGGCATTCTCTATGCAGCTGCACTGTAATTTCCTGCCCCAGGACGATGGGCACTGCGGTTGGTACGAGACCCTGCCGCCAGCGCCGCCAAGCACGCCGCTGCGCGGCACGGTGCAGGCCGACTGGGTGGTGCTCGGCGCCGGCTACGCCGGCCTGGCCGCCGCCCGCCGCCTGGCTGAGCTGCAACCGGACGCAAGCATTGCCCTGATCGATGCCAAGCGCGTCGGTTTTGGCGCGGCCGGGCGCAATTCCGGTTTCATGGTCGACCTGCCCCATGACCTGACCTCGCACAGCTACACCAGCAGCCAGGAGGCCGATCACAAGATCATCCGCCTCAGCCGCGGCGCCATCGACTACACCCGAGAGATCGTCCAGCGCCACGGCATCCAGTGCGACTGGCGCGAACAAGGCAAGCTGCACGGTGCGGCCAACGAACGCGGCAGCCAGGCACTGACCGAGTTCGCCAAGGGCCTCAGCGCCCTGGGCGAACCCTACCGCCTGCTCGATGCCGGGCAGATGAAGGCCGTCACCGGTAGCGACTTCTACCAGGCCGGCCTGCATGCCCCTGGCGCCGTGCTGGTGCAACCGGCGGCGCTGTCGCGCGGCCTCGGCCAGAGCCTGCCGGCCAACGTGCGGTTGTTCGAAGAAAGCCCGGTGCTGGATATCAAAGTGGGCAAGCCCCACGTGCTGACCACCGCCCACGGTAGCATCACGGCGCCACGCATGGTGCTGGCCAACAACGCCTATGCCTCGAACTTCGGCCAACTCGGGCTCAAGGGTCGCCTGTTGCCGGTCTACACCTACGGCAGCATGACCCGCCAACTGACCCCCGAGGAGCTCGCGCGTCTCGGTGGCGAGGAAAGCTGGGGACTGATTCCGGCCGACCCGCTGGGTTCCACCGTGCGCCGGCTGGCCAATGGACGCATCTGCGTGCGCAACTCCTTCACCTACAACCCCGAGGTGCAGGCCTCGGCCAGCACGCTGCAACGGGTGCTCAGGGCCCATCGCAAGTCCTTCGAGCGGCGCTTCCCGATGCTCCCGGAGGTCGACTTCGAATACACCTGGGGCGGCGCCCTGTGCATCTCGCGCAACAACGGCTCGCAATTCGGCGAGATCGCTCCCGGGGTGTTCAGCGCGGTGTGCTGCAACGGCCTGGGCCTGACCCGCAGCACCATCGCCGGCAAGTTGATCGCCGAGTACGCCCTGGGCGTGGACAGCGACCTGCTGGACATCATGCTGGAACAGCCAAAACCCTCACGCAATCCGCCCGAACCACTGCTGGGCCTCGGTGTGCGCTCGTCCATCGCCTGGAAAGAGTGGACCGCCGGCGTAGAACTCTGAAACTTTTCAACCTTCAGGAGAACCACAATGACTGACGCCCTCACCCGCAGCGCTATCGACCAGCAGGTCGAGCGCCTGGAGTACCGCAACCAGGCCTTTATCAACGGCCGCTTCGTCGCCGCCCGCTCGGGCGCCACCTTCAGCACCCTGAATCCGGCCACCGGCCAGATACTGTGCGAAGTCGCCGCCTGCGACGCCGAGGATGTCGACCTGGCCGTGCAGGCCGCCCGCGCCGCCTTCGACGCCGGTGTCTGGTCCCAGTTGGCCCCGACCGAGCGCAAGGCGACGATGATCCGCTTCGCCGAGCTGATCGATGCCAATCGCCTGGAACTCTCGGTATTGGAGTCCCTGGAAGCCGGCAAGCCGGTCGGCGAGTGCTACGCCATCGACATCCCCGACACCGCCAACACCATCCGCTGGCACGCCGAGGCCGGCGACAAGCTGTATGACGCCCTGTCGCCCTCCGCCCCCGGCAACATCGGCATGATCAAGCGCGAACCGATTGGCGTGGTCGGCGCCGTGCTGCCGTGGAACTTCCCCTGCATGATGGCCGGCTGGAAGCTGGGCCCGGCGCTGATCACCGGCAACAGCGTGATCCTCAAGCCGGCCGAGCTGACCTCCCTGGCCACCCTGCGCCTGGCCGAACTGGCCTTCGAGGCCGGCATTCCGGCTGGCGTGCTCAACGTGGTGCCGGGCCTGGGCCACAGCGCCGGCAAGGCCATCGGCCTGCACCCGGACATCGACCTGACCGCCTTCACCGGCTCCACCGAGGTCGGCCGGCTGTTTCTCGAATACTCGGCCAAGAGCAACCTCAAGCGCGTGGTGCTGGAGTGCGGTGGCAAGAACCCGCAGGTGGTCATGGGCGATGCCGGCGACCTCCAGGCGGTGGCCAGCAACGTGCTCAGCGCGGCGTTCTGGAACATGGGCGAGAACTGCTCGGCCGGCTCGCGGCTGATCGTCCATCGTTCGCTCAAGGACGCGCTGCTCGAGGAAATGCTCAGCCAGCTCGCAGACTGGGCCACCGGCGACCCGCTGGACCCGAACGTGCGCCTCGGCGCGCTGATCGAGCAGGCGCACATGGAAAAAGTCCTGGGCCATATCGAGCAGGCCAAGGCCGAAGGCTGCAAGCTGATTACCGGCGGCGTGCGCCTGCATGCCGAGAGCGGCGGCTATTTCGTCGCGCCGACCATCTTCGACGCCAGCAGCAACAGCGCTTCGATAGCGCAGGATGAGATTTTCGGCCCGGTGCTGGCGGTGATCGTCTTCGACACCGAGGAAGAAGCCATCGCCATCGCCAACGACACCTGCTACGGCCTGGCCGCCTCGCTGTGGACCGCCAATATCAACACGGCGCACCGCATGGCCGCGGCGATCCGCGCCGGCACAGTGTCGGTCAACTGCTTCTCCGAGGGCGACATCAGCACCCCGTTCGGCGGCTACAAGCAGTCCGGCTTCGGCGGCCGCGACAAGTCGATCTACGCCCACGACCAGTACTGCGAGCTGAAGACCACCTGGATTCAGCTGTCCTAGCAGGTCGTCAAACAGGGCAAGCGTAGCCCGGTCGCCGAACCGGCCGGAGCGCTGCATGATCAACCTAACCCCCTCCCCGCACCCAGCGGCGAGGGGGTTCGACCCTATTGCCGAGAATCGCTCATGAACAGTCTCGCCAGCAGTGAATACCTCAACCCGGTCAGCACCCAGACCTGGGCCAATGGCCGCCATCTGGTGCGCTGCCTCAAGGTCATCCGGGAAACCTCAGACGTCGTCACCTACTGCTTCAGCATGCAGGAGCCGGTGCTGTTCTTCTTCAAGCCGGGGCAGTTCGTCACCCTGGAACTGGAGATCGACGGCGAGCAGGTGATGCGCTCCTACACCATCTCCAGCGCGCCCTCGATCCCCTACAGCTTCTCCATCACGGTCAAGCGCGTGCCCGGCGGCCGGGTGTCGAACTGGCTGCACGAGCAGCTCAAGGAAGGCGAAGTGCTCGCCGTGCACGGCCCGGTCGGGCAGTTCAACTGCATCGACTACCCGGCCGACAAGGTGCTGCTGCTCTCCGGCGGCGTCGGCATCACTCCGGTGATGTCCATGGCGCGCTGGTTCTTCAACACCAACACAGAGGTCGACATGGTGTTCGCCCACAGCGCGCGCACCCCGGCCGACATCATCTACCGCGCCGAGCTGGACTACATGTCCACGCGAATCGACAACTTCAAGCTGCACCTGATCTGCGAGCGCAACGAAACCGGGCAGATCTGGGGCGGCTACCGCGGTTTTCTCAGTCGCGAGATGCTGCAGCTGATCGCCGCGGACTTCCTCGATCGCGAGGTGTTCTGCTGCGGGCCGGCGCCTTACATGAAAGCCGTGCGCCGTCTGCTCGGCGAGGCTGGCTACGACATGTCGCGTTACCACGAGGAGTCCTTCGGCGCGACGCCCGACGAGGACATCGCCAGCGCCGAAGAACAGGCCGCCGTGGCCTTGGTTCAGGCCGAGCAGCCGCAAGTGAGCCATTGGGTGACCTTCAGCGACTCCGGCAAGTCGGTGCAGGCCGAACTGGGCACTACCCTCTACGAGGCTGCCGCCAGCGCCGGCCTGACCATCCCCAAAGCCTGCGGCATGGGCATCTGCGGCACCTGCAAGGTGCGCGTGGTGACTGGCGAGACGGCCATGGAGCACAACGGCGGCATCTCCGAAGAGGAAGTCGCCGAGGGTTATGTGCTGAGCTGCTGCACCCGGGTCACCGGCAATGTCGAGGTGCGGTACTAGTGCCTGCGCCAGCGGCTAAGCGCTGACGCGAGGCAGCACGGGTCACTCCAGGTCGAGCAGCAGGTTGAGCAGCGCCTTGGCCGTGTATTCGGACGAGGCTGGGTTCTGCCCGGTGATCAGCAAACCATCGGTGACCACGTAGGTATGCCAGTCGTCCGCCTTGGCGTACAGGCCGCCGTTGGCCTGGAGCATGTCCTCGACCAGGAAGGGCACCACATCGGTCAGTTGCACCGCGGCTTCCTCGCTGTTGCTGAAACCGGTGACGCGCTTGCCGTTGACCAGTGGCTGGCCATCGGCGCCCTTGGTATGGCGGAAGATAGCCGGCGCGTGACAGACCGCGCTGACCGGCTTGCCGGCACCATAGAAGGCTTCGATCAGGGCGATGGAGTGAGCGTCTTCGGCCAGGTCCCAGAGTGGCCCGTGGCCGCCGGGGTAAAACACCGCGTCGTAGTCATCGGCGCTAATGCCCGCCAATTGCTGGGTATCGGCCAGCGCGGCCTGCGCCTCAGGGTCGCCGCGAAAGCGCTCGGTGGCCGGGGTTTGTGCGTCCGCTTCATCACTCTTCGGGTCCAGTGGCGGCTGACCGCCCTTGGGCGAGGCCAGGGTCAGCTCGGCGTCGGCATCCTTGAACACGTAATAGGGCGCGGCGAACTCCTCCAGCCAGAAGCCGGTTTTCTTGCCGGTGTTGCCGAGTTGATCGTGGGACGTCAAAACCATCAGAATTTTCATGCTGTCCTCTCCTTGCTACCGGCTAGTTATCGGCGCCGACGCGGATTACCAGCTTACCGAAGTTCTTGTCTTCCAGTAGGCCGATAAAGGCTTGGAGTATGGATAGCATTATGCACATGACTCGACAGGGCCACTGCTGGGAATCCATCTGTGTTTGTCGCCTTATCCGTTTTCATTCGCCAGCAGACCTGCAATCCTTGCAGCCTTCGATCGGGTATCTGCCTAGAGGTGACCATGAACATCAGCTCGGACTTCGACAGCGGCAACATCGAGGTAATCGATGCCAGTAACCCACAGCAGGTGCTGCTGGCGATGCGCCCCGACCTGAACAGCCATCATTTTCAGTGGTTCCACTTCAAGGTCGACGGCCTGAGCCCTGGCCAGCACTACGGCTTCAGCCTGAACAATGCCGGCGAATCCGCCTACAACCAGGCCTGGAGCGGTTACCACGCGGCCGCCTCCTATGACCAGGTCAACTGGTTTCGCGTGCCGAGTCGCTTCGAGCAAGGCGCCCTGCATTTCGCCATCGAACCGCGCGAAGCCCAGGTCTGGTTCGCCTACTTCGAGCCTTACAGCCGCGAACGCCACGCCTGGCTGATCGAGCAGGCGCTGAGCACGGCTGGCGCCGAATTGTTCGCCTGCGGCACGAGCATCGAGGGCCGCGCCATCGAGTTGCTGCGCATCAGCCGTAACCCGGATGCTCAGCGCAAGCTGTGGATCATCGCCCAGCAGCACCCCGGCGAGCACATGGCCGAATGGTTCATGGAGGGCGTGATCGAGCGCCTGCAGAATCGCGAAGACGCCGAGCTGAACGCCTTGCTGGACAAGGCTGATCTCTACCTGGTGCCGAACATGAACCCGGATGGCGCCTTCCGCGGCCATCTGCGCACCAACGCCGCCGGTCAGGATCTCAACCGCGCCTGGCAGTCGGCCAGCGAGGCACGCAGCCCCGAGGTCTTCTTCGTCCAGCAGCAGATGCGCCGGGTCGGTGTCGACCTGTTCCTCGACATCCATGGCGATGAGGAAATCCCCCACGTGTTCACCGCAGGCTGCGAAGGCAACCCCGGTTACAGCCCACGCCAGGAGCGACTGGAAAGCGAGTTTCGCCGCCGCCTGCTGGCGATAGGCGCGGAATTCCAGACCGAGCATGGCTACCCGCGTGACGAACCGGGCCAGGCCAACCTGACCCTGGCCTGCAACGCGGTGGGCGAGGAGTTCGACTGCCTGTCCTTCACCATCGAGATGCCCTTCAAGGACCACGACGACAGGCCCAACCCCGTGACCGCCTGGGACGGCAAACGCTCCAAGCAACTGGGCAAGGATGTGCTCAGCGTCGCCGCCAGCATGGTCGACCAGTTGCGTTAAGCCCAGGGCTGCCGCTCAGAGCAGGTCGAGTTGTTCGAGTTCGGCCTCGACCATGGGCTCGGGCAAGGCTGGCAAACCGGGTAACCGTTGCATCAACTGACCGTGAAAGCGCCGCGCCAGTTGCGGCGCCAGATGGTTATCCGAGGTGTGCAGGAAGACGTAGGGGCTTCGCCCTTCCTCGATCCAGGCCGCGACCTTATCCAGCCAGGGCGCCATGAAGCAGTCATTGGCCGCGAGTTGCGGGTGGCCGATGAAACGCAGCTGCGGCGCCTGGCTGAACGCCGTCGGGCGCAACGGCAAGCGCGGCTTCTTCGCCTGGGCATGCAGCACCGCCGGCTCGCGGGATGGGCAGCTGAACAAGGCCCGCGCATCCAGGCAGATGCGTTCGATGCCACGCCCCAGCAACAGGCGGTTGAGCGCCCGTTCCTCCTCGCCCTTGGCGAAAAAGGCCGGATGGCGCACCTCGACGGCCAGCGCCGAGTCGCCCCAGTGTTGGATAAACGCCGCCAACTCCGCCAGCCGTCCGGGGCCGAAACTGGCCGGTAACTGCAACCAGTAGGGGGCAACGCGCGGGCCCAGCGGCGCCAGCAGCGTGCGGAAGTCATCGGCGGCAGCCAGCTGCCCGCGCAAGTCCCCCGAGTGACTGATATCGCGCGGCAGTTTGGCGCAGAAGCGAAAATCCGCCGGCATGCGTTCGGCCCAGCGCGCCAGGGTCTGTGCGGAAGGTCGTGCATAGAAGGTGGTATTGCCTTCGACGGCATTGAACAGCTGACTGTAGAGCGGCAGAAAATCCGCGCTGCGGGCATCTACCGGGTACAGCGAGGAACGCCAGGCCGGTTCACTCCAGGACGGGCAACCGAGGTAGTAAGGCAGCATCAGGCTATGTTGACCTAGGCGTAGAGGTCGAGACCCAGCACCTGCTGCGCGTCGGGCTCAGCGACCAAGGACGCGGTACTGCTGTAACTGGCGATCGCCTGGGCGGCGCGACTGCTCAACCCGGGCTGATAGACCGAGTCATTCAGGCGGGCGGGCAAACTGTCGGTGCTGCCAGTGGAGGCCTGCACCCGACGCAATTGCGCGGCCTGCTCCAAACCCTGGCTGGTCGCAGGTGTTGCCGGTTGCTCACGACGTTGTTCTATCTCACGCTGGGCTTCGCGAAAAGGCGTCACCGCCGTCCCCGAGCGGGGGCCGCGGTCAAGCGAGTAAGAAGGAATGGAACCGTCGATGCGCATCTATTACTGCCCGGCGTAGTTCGCCTCGCAGGCCGTTGAAAAACTACTGCGCTCGGCTAAACGGCGTTGAAATCAGCCTCAAAATGCTCATGTACAACTCGTACACTGCGCTTTCTCAGCTGATTTCGCCTTGCCTAGCCATCGCTCGCTACATTTTTCAACGGCCTGCTAATGCGTGAGGATATTCAGACCATTTAACCCTCGTCTGCCGCACTTGGCAATCGAGGTGCCGAAACCTGGGCCCGCCAGCGACTGACGGCCTTCATGGCGCGGCTTTAGGCGTCGCGACCTTATCACGCAGATAGACCGGCTGAGCCTGGTCGGCCACCACCGCCTCCCCCCGCGCCCAGGCGAAGCGCGCCAGGCTGAGCAGGTCTTCGGCATGCGGCAACATGGCGCCATCCTGAGCACTCACCTGCGGCGCAAGCCGCGCGGCATAAGCACCCCAACCGGTACCGGCGCCGAACCAGTCGCCAGCCGCATCACGCGGCAAGCTCGCCTGCTCCGGCGGCAGCACGGACTCGACGCCAAGCAGGCGCATTTCGCCCTGCTCGGCGCGGTAGCAGCCCCAATAGACCTCATCCATGCGCGCGTCGATGGCCGCGGCCACCTGACTCGCGCCATGCTCGCGCAGCGCGCGCTGGGCCAGCACCGCGAGATTGGACACCGGCAATACCGGACGTTCCAGGGCAAAGGCCAGGCCTTGCACCACGCCAATGGCGATGCGCACGCCGGTAAAGGCGCCCGGGCCCCGGCCGAAGGCGATGGCGTCCAGCGCCGACAGCGGCACGCCGGCTTCGTCGAGCAGAGCCTTGATCATCGGCAACAGGCGCTGGGCATGCAGGCGCGGAATGACTTCGTAATGGCTGAGCACCGTGCCGTCATGCAGCAGGGCAACGGAGCAGGCTTCGGTAGCGGTATCGAGGGCCAGCAGAGTGGTCATGGCAACAGGCAGACAAACGAATGGGCGGGCATTAAACCGGTTTGCCGGCTTTTTTGCCAGCCACCGACCCGTCATTGCGACGGGCCGGGGCACGGATTCACCCGGATAGGTGAGCGGCAGAGCCTCAGTGCAGCTGGTCAGGCGTAACCACGATCCAGTTCTTGTCGGCGTTCACCGGCAGACCCAGCTCGCCCTGGCGCTTGGCCGCAGACGCCTGCCAGTCCTTGACCTGCTGGGTGTACTTGGCCTTGCGGTCGACCCAGATGCGCAGACCGCCTTTGCTGGTGTCGGTCGCATTGAACAGCATGTAGCCATCGGACAGCGGCGTGTCGCCGGCGACCAGCACTGGCATCTTCCACTGGTCGATCCAGCCGAAGATGGTGCCGAGCTTGCCTTCATACCAGGTCATCGGGTTCATCAAAAAAGGCGTCACTTCCAGGTCGAGGTTGTTCGCCGGGTCATAACTGCCCTTCTGCACCTGCAGCCGCGAGGTGGTCAGGGCCCCGCTCTTGCGATCCTTGAGCAGCATGTTGACGCCGATCACGTTGGCCGGCTTGACGTTATAGCCGTACTGCGGGTCGCTGGCGATCATCCGCACCAGCTCTTCGCTGGCCGCGCTGATCACATAGACCTCGATACCGTTTTCCTGCAGGCGGTTGTAGAGCTCCTGCATGCCGGCGAAGGGTTTCGGTGGGTTGACGCTGCCCTCGACCACCTTGTCGCCGTCGTAGTACTTCAGCGGGATCGGCTTGCCATAGGCCATGACCTCATCGACGTAGCCCTTCAGCTCACGCAGGGTGAAGCCGGAGAAAATCTGCGCCACCCAGGGGTAGCAGACCAGGTTGTCCACTTCGCACAGGCGGTAGTAGTAGCTGTTGAGGCTTTCCTTGAACTCGGCCGTGTCCTTGAACGGAATCAACTTGAGCGAGGGGTCCATCTTCTCGCGGGTGAGAATGCCCTTCATCTCCAGGTAAGGCAGCAGGGACTCTTCGATGTCGAACTGATAGGTGGTGTTGTCCATATCGAAGACCGCATAGGCGCCTTTGTTGGCATTCGCCGCGATCATCTTGTCGATCTTCGCGGCCGCTTCGGCCGGCCAGTGTTGCAGTTCGGTAGCGGCCGCGGCGCCCAGGGACGCAACGCTCATGGTCAATCCGATCATCCACGCCTGCATAGCTCTCATGTGTTCTCCTACTTCCGTTTAATGAAGAATTAGGCCTATCTGGTATAGACCAGGCACCTGAGGCTAGTCTGCCTGAACAAGATTACTGTTCTGAGAACGACCCCGACTTAACCGCCCACACCACGCCCGCGACAGAAACGAAAACGGCCCGCAAACGGGCCGTTTTTGACAAGGTGTAACCGACTCAGCTGAGCGCGGCCAGGACCTTGGCGGTGATCTCGTCCACCGAACCGACGCCGGCGATGGCGCTGTACTTCGGCGTGCCTTCAGCGGCGGCCAGCTTCTGGTAGAAGTCGACCAGCGGCTTGGTCTGCGAGTGGTAGACCGACAGGCGGTGGCGCACGGTTTCTTCCTTGTCGTCCTCACGCTGAATCAGCGCTTCGCCGGTTTCGTCGTCTTTACCGGCGACTTCCGGCGGGTTGTGCTCGGTGTGGTAGACCCGCCCGGAGCCCGGATGCACACGGCGCCCGGCGATGCGACCGACGATTTCCTCGTCGTCGACGGCAATTTCCACCACGTAATCGATGCTCACACCGGCTTCCTTCAGGGCTTCGGCCTGCGGAATGGTGCGTGGGAAGCCATCGAAGAGGAAACCCTTGGCGCAATCGGCCTCGGTGATGCGCTCCTTGACCAGATTGATGATCAGGTCATCGGAGACCAGCCCGCCTGCGTCCATGACGCTCTTGGCTTTCAGGCCCAGTTCGGTTCCGGCCTTGACCGCAGCACGCAACATGTCGCCGGTGGAGATTTGCGGAATACCAAACTTCTTGGTGATGAAACCAGCCTGGGTACCTTTACCGGCACCGGGCGCTCCCAGCAGAATCACGCGCATCGATGTGCTCCTCAAGATTTAAGTGAAAATCGTCGGACTCGCCTCATGGGGCCAATCTCTGAATGGTTCGGGCGGCAATGGCCTAAGCTGCAAGGCTGCCAAAAGGCTGACCAAGATACACAGCGCACCCCCACCACACAAGCCACCTAAAGTCGGATACGCCAGGGCCTTTCGGACGCCCTCCGATAGCCCGGCGCAGGTCGTTTTGGGCGCCTCGAATGCGCTATCCCAGGTTCCTCGCCAGGGGCGCTAGCCGGTGTTGCGCAAGCCGGCGGCAATCCCCGCGACACTGACCAACAGCGCCTGTTCCAGAGGGCTGTCGGCCTGGTTTTCACGCGTTCTGGAGCGGGCCAACAGCTCGGTCTGAAGCAGGTGCAAAGGGTCCAGATAGGTGTTGCGCACACTGATCGCCTCCAGGGTCTCGGGACTGTGCGCCAGCAGCTGCGACTGCCCGGTCAGCCCCAGCACCGCGGCACTGGCCTGCGACAATAGGTCGCGTAAATGCTCACCCAAAGGACGCAAGGAGGGCTCGACCAGACGCTCGTCGTACAGCTCGGCGATCGCCCCGTCGGCCTTGGCCAGGACCATTTCCAGCATGTCGATGCGGGTGCGGAAGAACGGCCAGTGCTCGCGCATCTGCCCCAGCAACTGGCTTTCGCCACGCTGCAAGGCGTTGGCCAGGGCGTGCTCCCAACCGAGCCAGGCCGGCAGCATCAGCCGGGTTTGGGTCCAGGCGAAGATCCACGGAATCGCCCGCAGACTCTCGACCCCACCGGCACGGCGCTTGGCCGGGCGACTGCCCAGAGGCAGACGCCCGAGCTCCTGCTCCGGGGTGGCCTGGCGAAAGTATTCGACGAACTGCGGATGCTCACGCACGACACCGCGGTAGGCGCTGACGCCATCGGCGGCCAGCCGGTCCATCAACTCCCGCCAGGCCGGTTCCGGCGTTGGCGGCGGCTGCAGGGTGGCCTCCAGCACGGCCGCCAGGTAGAGATTGAGGTTCTGTTCGGCGATGTCCGGCAAGCCGAACTTGAACCGGATCATTTCGCCCTGTTCGGTGGTACGAAAGCGCCCGGCCACGGAACCCGGGGGTTGCGAGAGGATCGCCGCATGGGCCGGACCGCCGCCACGGCCAACGGTGCCGCCACGACCATGGAACAACAGCAACTCGACCTGCTGCTCGCTGCACACCTGTACCAAGGTCTCCTGCGCCCGATACTGCGCCCAGGCCGCCGCCGTGGTGCCGGCGTCCTTGGCCGAGTCGGAATAACCGATCATCACCTCCTGCGGACCATGTAAGCGGGCTCGATAGCCCGGCAGATTGAGCAGGCGCTCGATCACCGGCCCGGCCTGATCCAGATCGGCGAGGGTCTCGAACAGCGGCACCACACGCATCGGCCGCTGCAAGCCGGCTTCTTTCAACAGCAACTGTACGGCCAGCACATCGGAGGGCGCGCCGGCCATGGAGATCACGTAGGAACCCAGAGAGGCGGCGGGGGCGGTAGCCACTTCCCGACAGGTGGCGAGCACTTCGGCGGTTTCCGCACTGGGCTTGAAGTGCGTCGGCAATAGCGGCCGGCGGTTATCCAACTCCGTCATGAGAAATTTCAGGCGCGCCTCTTCGTCCCACTCGGCGTAATGCCCGAGGCCCAGATAATCGGTGATCTCATTCAGCGCGGCACTGTGACGACTGGCATCTTGGCGCACATCCAGGCGCACTAAAAACAGACCGAAGGTCACGGCCCGGCGCAGACAGTCGAGCAACGGGCCATCGGCGATCACCCCCATGCCGCAGTCGTGCAAGGACTGGTAGCAGCACTGCAAGGGCTCGAGTAACTCGCGGTTGTCCTGCAATACCGCTGGCGATACGGCCGGCTGGCCGTGCAGTGCCTCCTGCGCCCAGCTCCGGGTTGCCCGCAGGCGCTCACGCAGTTGCTTGAGCAGGCTGCGGTAGGGTTCGGTGCTGTCGCCTACCTGCGCGCGCAACTCTGGGTTGGCCTGTTGCATGGACAACTCTGCGGCCAATTGTTCGATGTCACGCAGGTACAGGTCGGCGGCCATCCAGCGCGCCAGCAACAACACTTCGCGGCTCACCGCGGCCGTCACATTGGGGTTGCCGTCGCGGTCGCCGCCCATCCAGGAGGCGAAGCGGATCGGCGCCGCCGCCAGCGGCAAGCGCAGCCCGGTCGCAGCGTGCAAGGCCTGATCGGCCTTGCGCAGAAAGTTCGGCACTGCCTGCCACAGCGAATGCTCGATCACCGCGAAGCCCCACTTGGCTTCATCCACCGGGCTCGGCCGGCTGCGGCGGATTTCTTCGGTATGCCAGGCCTCGGCGATCAGCCGCTGCAAGCGCGCGGCGACCTGCTCGCGCTCGGCGCTGGACAAGTCGCTGTGGTCTTGCGCCGCCAGTTGCGCGGCGATGGCGTCGTACTTCTGGATCAGGGTGCGTCGCGCCACTTCGGTCGGGTGGGCGGTCAACACCAGCTCGATGTCCAGGCGGCCGAGCTGGCGCGCCAAGGCATCGGCACTGTGTCCCTTGGCCAACAGCCGCTGCAACAGTTCGGGCAGCACGCGCGACTCGAAGGGCTCGGGCTCGTTGGCGCCACGCCGACGGATGCGATGGTATTGCTCGGCGATATTGGCCAGGTTGAGGAACTGGTTGAAGGCGCGCGCCACCGGCAGCAATTCGTCGTCGTTCAATTGATCGAGGGCGGCACTGAGCTGTTCGGCACCGGCAGCCGAGCCACGTCGAGCGGTTTTTGCGCCCTTACGGATGCGTTCGATCTTGCCGAGAAAGGCCGCGCCATACTGCACATTGATGGTATTGCCCAACAGCTCGCCGAGCTGATGCACGTCCTCGCGCAAACGCGCGTCGATTTCCGCCATGACCGATCCTCCGCTGATACCTGAAAACCAAGAGTGCCCAGCGCGGCAAGTTCTTACAAGGGCACGACGCAGAGCCTCTACGCGCCGCAAAGCAGTCTAGGCTTAAAACAGGGTCTGGCCCCAAGCAAAAGGTCGGCCCGAGCAAACGGAATAGCACAAGCGCCAACTACACATAGGCGAAGGACGAGGTAGTTATGAAGATTCGCGAGCTTGTCCACCATTGGGAACAGAACTCCAAGGGTCGTCTGACCCGCAGCACCTACCAGATCCACCTCGATCTGGAAGCTGCGGCGCGTTTGGCGGCCCTGACTGAGATGTACCCCAAGCACCACACCGAAGAGTTGCTCGGCGAGCTGATCGGCGCGGCGTTGGAAGAAATGGAAGCCAGCCTGCCCTACGTCAAAGGCAGCCAGGTAGTGGCAACCGATGAACAGGGCGATCCCTTGTATGAAGACATTGGTCCGACCCCACGCTTCCTCGCCTTGTCACGCAAGTACCTGCGTGAGCTCAGCCTGCAACAGGACAGTGCCGAGCACTGAGAGGCTGTGAAAAAACTCTCGCCTACTGCGACCGCTTCCAAACGCCCGCTAGGGTGTTGATATTTTCACAACCTCTGACGGTTGCCGGTAAACACCGGCAACCGTCACTGCGCGGCGCTGGGGGTTTGTTCACCCATGCAGCGCACGGCCTGTTTTTTGTTATCCACCAGCACGCCGGTAAGCCCCTTCTGCTCAAGATCGAACAGCACCAGCACGCCATCGACGCACTGCGCCACTTGGTTGGCCGGCTTCAACGAGACCTTGTAGTCCTCGCCGGGAACGGTCTTGAGCATGGTGAAATCGGCCAACAGCAAGGCATCCTGCGGCTGGGCGAAGTGCACATAACCGTAGTACGTGAGCACCGCCACGGTCGCGCAGATGCTGCCGATACCGGTAAGAATCAAGGGGATTGCGTTACGCTCGCTCATACAGAATTCTCGAAGTTGGAAACTTAAAGCAAATAGTGCAGGCCGCTGAAACCACACGGCGGCGCAGCTTGATACAAGTGCGGGTCATTGGAAAGGGCCTGCGCCTTGTGGTCACTGAGCTGGGTCAATAACCCAGCACCTTCGAGGCCGGCCCGACTCGATTCGCATCTATCTACGCTCACTCAGCTCTCGGCAATCGCTCATTTTCCGCCGGCGCGGACTTCCTCGCGGGCCTTGAAGGTGGCCTCATAGACACGCTCGGCCAAGCGCGAGAAGGGCAGGCTCTGAATCCACACGGTACCGCTGCCCTTGAGTGTGGCCAGGAAGATACCCTCACCACCAAACAGCATGCTTTTCAAGCCGCCGGCCAGCTGGATGTCATAGTCCAGGCCGGCACTGAACGCCACCAGGCAGCCGGTGTCCAGGCGCAGCGTCTGGTTGTTCAACTCCTTGCGGATCACCGTACCACCGGCATGCACGAAGGCCAGGCCATCGCCTTCGAGCTTTTGCAGGATGAAGCCTTCACCGCCGAAGAAACCGGCGCCCAGGCGCTTGTTGAAGCTGATGCCGATCGCCGTGCCGTAGGCGGCGCAGAGAAAGGCATCTTTCTGGCAGATCAGTTTGCCACCCAGTGGCGCCAGCTGGATCGGCACCACGGTGCCCGGGTAAGGCGCGGCGAAAGCCACCCGCGCCGGTGCTTTGCCGGCGTTGGAGAAGTGCGTCATGAACAGCGACTCGCCGGTTAGCATGCGCTTGCCGGCGCCCCACAACTTGCCCAGTACACCGGTGGCCGAACCATCGCCCATGCGCGTGTCGAAGCGCACCCCCTCGGTCATGTAGTTCATCACCCCGGCTTCGGCGATCACCGTCTCACCGGGATCGAGAATGATCTCCACGCTTTGCGCCGACGTGCCGAGGATTTCATAGTCGAGTTCGTGGCTGGGCATTGCAGTCAGTCTCCTGGCAAGTCGGGCAGCGTCCCGGATTTCATCCGGGCTACGGCTCTGGCAGTTTGAATTGGGCGATTTCCCAGATGCATCCGGGCTACGGTTCATCTATTTAAGGGCTAGGAGCGTCACGAGCGAAGGGTAGGCAAGGCGCGCACGGCCTGAAAAAGCGGAGTTTACGACTGTAAATGAGCATTTTTCAGGTCGTGCGCAACGCCGCATAACCGAGCGCAGTAGCTACTAGAGGATGTTGGCGTAGTCGGCTTCGATGCGGTCCAGACTCAGGTGATTGAGGAAGTTGGAGAAGCACATCCACGCCGACAGCGAGTTGAGGTCGCGGAACTGCTCAGGGAGGTATTTCGGCGCTGCGACCAGGCCTTCGTCGACCAATTGGCGCAGGGTGCGCATGTCTTCCAGGGTGGTTTTACCGCAGAACAACAAGGGAATCTGCTCCAGCTTGCCCTTGCGCACGGCGAGCTGGATGTAGTTGTAGACCATGATGAAGCCCTTCAGGTAGGACAGGTCCTTGGTGAAGGGCAGCCCGGTCGGAGTCGAGCCACGGAACACCCGACTGGCATTGCTGTAGCCCTCCTCCAGACTGAAGCCCTGCTCGCGGTAGAACTCGAACACCTGGAGAAAGTCCGCGCCCTCCTCAGCCATGTGGATGCCACGCGTGCGGTTGGTCAGTTTGCGCAGGCGCGTCGGGTAAGAGGCGAAGGTGATCACCTCCATCAGAATCGCCAGCCCTTCCTGAGTCACCGTGGAGGACGGCGGGCCCTTGGCCAGGAAGGTACAGACCGGTTGATTCAGACCATTGAGGGTGGTCGCCACATGCACCAGCCCTTCGTGCACTTCCAGGGCCTTGACGTCACGCTGGTTGAACATCGCATCGGCGCGAATCTTGATGTAATCGGCGCCAGCGGCGGCATCGGCGAGGATGCCATCGGACTCGAACACCCGAATGGTTTCTTCCGCCTCACCGAACACCTTGTTCAGGCGGTGCTGCAGCAGATCGACGGCCTGCTTGGCGGTGAGGTCTTTGGGCTCGTCCTCGAGATCGCCACGCTTGTCGATGTTATTCAGGTAGTCGGAAAACATCAGGCCCAGGTCGGACAGAGTCGGGTCGCCGGCATGGAAGGCATCCGACGCCGCGCCATACAGTTCCTGCGAGATCAGGCCAAAGTCCTCGGTGCCGCGCGCCTCGAGCATGCGAATGACCATGCGGTATTCGCGGCACATGCGCCGCATGATCTGCCCGACCGGGTTGAATTGGCCCAACTGGCGGGTAACGTCGCGCTCGATGTTCTGGAACTCCAGCTTCTTCGCCGCCGCGTCGAAGGCCAGCGGTCGGCTGTCGTAATAAGCGCGGTCGACCACCGGCTGCTTTTTGCCTTTGTGCTTGAGAAAGCCCTCGCGAATGCTGTCGTCCCACTTCACCGCATCCAGCACGCGAATCGGCGTTTGCGCCTCGACAATCCGATCGGATAATGCGCGAACGATCAGTTGATACTCGTCCAGCTCTATTTGGCTGTTCATCGGTCCCTCTTTACCCCGCAATGGGGCAGGTTATTGGCCGTCGCGCTGATAGCGCGCAACTTCGATAAACACGTCTGAGTTGGCCTGATCGTCCAGGTAAGCAAACACCTTATATAGCGGACTGCTGATCAGCACGCCGTCGCCCTGCGGGGTCTCGACTACCTCGCCCTCAAGCCCACCCTGCTCAAGCTCTTGCAGGATACGATCGACATCCAGGTTGTAAATCACCAACTCGTTAGTGGTGGTCAACTCGAAGCCGGCGATGGCGAAATTAGCCCCCAGGCGCTTCGGTACACCGGCCGACAGGTACCAGCGGCGTCCGTGATGGGCCACGGTAAAGTCGTACTCTTCCAGGCTGTCGAGGTTGTCCAGGTTGTCGACATAGGTTCTGGCCCGGTAGACGTTGGAACCAGCACGGCTGATCAGCAGGTAGAGCTGCTCGCCCCATTCGTTCTTACGCGTCCACTCACCCAGCAGAGGAATAGGCGCCGATTCGTTGGCCGGAATCGGATCCTTGAACGTAACCAGGCAACCGCTCAACAGCAGGAAGGACATGGCGACCACTAAGCGCCAGGCATTCATTGTGCTCTCCTTGTACAAAGCATTGTGCGTAGCGCCGGCTTAATCGCGCCGGCTATTTCCTTATTGGACCGTGGGGACAAGCCCGCGACGGCTCATAACCCCAACACCAGATACATATAGCGTTTAAGAATGGTCAACATACCTTGATTGTCCAGATGTTCTATACCGTCGAGCAGGCCTTGATACTCCATTTGCACAATAATTCCGGTCAAGAGCGGAGCATCCTGCTCCGGCTGCTGCGAACCGAGCACCTCGAAGAACTGGATAACCCCCTGCAGAAGAATGCTGCGGTGGGCGCGTACCAGCTCGTGCAGGCGCGGATTAATTAACGCTTCCTGCTGGAACGCCTGCTCGGCCAACAGATGATCGCGGCGGGTGAGCAACTGGTGGCGAACATACTCCACCGCCAGCCGGGCGATTTCGTCCGCCAGGTCACGGCGCGCCTCGACGCTACCGTCGAGCTTGCCGACCTGCTCCTGCAGCAGCCCTTCGGTATTGCTCCAGAACGCCGCCATGTAAGCGGCACTGCGCTCGACGAACTGGGCGAAGGTGTCGGTGATCAAGTCGTCGATATGTTTGAAGTAGTAAGTGGTGGCCGACAATGGCACCTCGGCCTCGGCCGCCACCGAGCGATGGCGTACCGCGCGTACGCCGTCACGCACGACGATGCGCATGGCGGCATCGAGAATCGCCTGGCGTCGTAGTTCACTGCCCTGCCGACTGGCCTTGCGACCCTGGTACTGGACGCTTTCGGCGACGGTATTGGCCACACGAGTGGCACTGTCATGAGCAGGCGAAGGGGTCACGGTTGGCAAGTCCTCTCATACAATCGAAGAAACCACAGAGTGTTTGACCCTGTGGGAGCGCCGCAGTCGGCAGAATAATCTATTCCCAGACAACAAAAAGCCGCCCGAAGGCGGCTTGAGCAAGACCCTCAGGCTTCCGGGCGCATGTGCGGGAAGAGGATCACATCGCGAATGGACGGCGCATCGGTGAGCAGCATTACCAGGCGATCGATACCAATGCCCTCGCCCGCGGTCGGCGGCATGCCGTACTCCAGGGCGCGGACGAAGTCGGCATCGTAATGCATGGCTTCATCGTCCCCGGCGTCCTTGTCGGCCACCTGGGCCATGAAACGCTCGGCCTGGTCTTCGGCATCATTCAACTCGGAATAGGCGTTGGCGATCTCGCGGCCACCGATAAACAGCTCGAAACGGTCGGTCACGCTCGGGTCGTCATCGTTGCGCCGGGCCAAGGGCGACACTTCGAACGGGTACTTGGTGATAAAGGTCGGCTGCTCCAGCTTGTGCTCGACCAGCTCCTCGAAAATCATGGTCTGCAGCTTGCCCAGGCCTTCGAAGCCTTTCACGTCGGCACCGACGGTCTCGGCTATTTCCCGCGCCTTGTCGATATTGCGCAAGTCGTCGGCGCTGATCTGCGGGTTGTACTTGAGGATCGAGTCGAACACCGACAGGCGGGCGAACGGCTCGCCGAAGTGGAACACCTTGCCCTGGTAAGTCACGTCGGTTTTGCCGAGTACCAGTTGCGCCAACTCGCGGAACAGCTCTTCGGTGAGGTCCATCATGTCTTCGTAATCGGCGTAGGCCTGGTAGAACTCGAGCATGGTGAACTCGGGATTGTGCCGGGTCGAAACGCCCTCGTTACGGAAGTTGCGGTTGATCTCGAAGACTCGCTCGAACCCCCCCACCACCAGCCGCTTGAGGTACAGCTCCGGGGCGATGCGCAGGAACATCTGCAGGTCCAGGGCGTTGTGATGGGTCTCGAAGGGCTTGGCCGCGGCGCCGCCTGGAATGGTCTGCAACATCGGCGTTTCCACTTCGAGGTAGTCGCGCTGCATGAGGAAGCTGCGGATGTGGGCGATCACCTGGGAACGCACACGGAAGCTCTGGCGCACCTCTTCATTGACGATCAGGTCGACGTAGCGCTGACGGTAGCGCTGTTCGGTGTCGGTCAGGCCGTGGTGCTTGTCCGGTAGCGGACGCAGCGACTTGGTCAGCAGACGTACGCTGGTCATCTCGACGTACAGGTCACCCTTGCCGGAACGGGCCAGGGTACCTTCGGCGGCGATGATGTCGCCCAGGTCCCAGTGCTTGATCGCTTCCAGCGTCTCGGCCGGCAGGGTCTTACGGTTGACGTAGACCTGAATGCGCCCGCTCATGTCCTGAATCACCATGAAGGAGCCGCGGTTGAGCATGATGCGACCAGCGACCTTGACCGGGATAGCCGCTTCGGCCAGCTCTTCCTTGGTCTTGTCGACGTACTGTTTCTGCAAGTCCGCGCAGTAGCTGTCGCGGCGGAAATCATTGGGGAAGGCGTTGCCCTGCTCACGCGCGGCGGCAAGCTTTTCCTTGCGCAGGGCAATCAGCTTGTTTTCTTCCTGTTGCAGTTCGTGCTGGTCGAGTTGCTGGTCGCTCATGTCTTTAAATTTTCCATCACAGGTTCGTTGCACTCGCCAAGGCGAGGGGCTTGCTTCGGCAGCCGCGTTGTCAGGCCAGGCTTACAGCCCTTGCTTGAGGCTGGCCACAAGGTAATCGTCGATATCGCCGTCGAGCACGTTGCCGCAATCGCTGCGTTCGACGCTGGTACGCAGGTCTTTGATGCGCGACTGGTCGAGTACGTAGGAGCGGATCTGATGGCCCCAGCCGATATCCGACTTGGTGTCTTCCAGCGCCTGCGAGGCAGCGTTGCGCTTCTGCACTTCCTGCTCGTACAAGCGCGCCCGCAGCATCTTCATCGCGGTGTCTTTGTTGGCGTGCTGGGAGCGTTCGTTCTGACAGCTGACCACGGTGTTGCTCGGCACGTGGGTAATCCGCACCGCCGAGTCGGTGGTGTTGACGTGCTGACCACCGGCCCCAGAGGAACGGTAGGTGTCGATCCGCAGATCCGAGGGATTGATGTCGATTTCGATGTTGTCATCGATCTCCGGCGAGACGAACACCGCGGTGAACGAGGTGTGCCGACGGTTGCCGGAGTCGAACGGGCTCTTGCGTACCAGGCGGTGGACGCCGATCTCGGTACGCAGCCAGCCGAAGGCGTATTCGCCCTTGATATGCAAGGTCGCGCCCTTGATCCCGGCAACTTCGCCAGCGGACAGTTCCATGATGGTGGCTTCAAAACCGCGCTTGTCGGCCCAGCGCAGGTACATGCGCAACAACATGTTGGCCCAGTCCTGAGCCTCGGTGCCACCGGAACCGGCCTGGATATCCAGGTAGGCGTTATTGGGGTCCATTTCGTTGCTGAACATGCGGCGGAATTCGAGCTTTTCCAACGCTTCGCGCAGGCGCTCGACTTCGGCGGCGACATCATCAACGGCGGCCTGGTCTTCTTCCTCGGCCGCCATTTCCAGCAGGTCGCGCGCATCGGCCAGACCGCTGGACATCTGTTCCAGGGTCTCGACGATCTGCGCCAGGGCGGCGCGTTCACGCCCTAGTTCCTGGGCGTAATCCGGGTTGTTCCAGACGTTCGGGTCTTCGAGTTCGCGGTTAACTTCGATCAAACGATCACTTTTGTGATCGTAGTCAAAGATACCCCCGAATAGTCAGGGAGCGTTCGGACAGGTCCTTGATGCTGTTAAGGATCGGGTTGATTTCCATGGCTGGCGACACTCGCAGGTAAAACTTTCGGAAAAGCCGGCGAGTATACCCCAGTCGATTCGACTCTTGCAGCCCGCAATCGGCGCGATGCGGCTACCTGCAGCGCACGGAACGCACGGCTGGCAAGCGCCGATGGCGGCACTAACCCTCGGTCGACGCCCTAGTTCCCAGCGCAACGTACCGAGGCGCAGAGCCGAGGTTCAATGCGGCTGACTCTGCCGCCAGTCTCCTAGACTGACTTGCCGATCTGGATTGCACTGGCGCCCGCTCCATCTATGCTCAAACAATAGTCATGGCCATTTAGTTGCAGGGTTGCTGATGCCGTGAACTGCCTGTTGTTCGCTTGTCTGCGCGAGGCTGCCCGTCAAAGCCAGTAACTGACCAGCTTCATCGACCGCGCACTCGAGCCGCCGCTCGACAGCCCGCGGCCCTGATAACGAGGTCAACCAGAGGGAATCACCATGTCCGTGCACAGAACCACAGTGCTCAGCGCACTGACCACCGCCTTGCTGGCTACCAGCGCAGTACAGGCCGCCGAACCACTGCAAGCCCTCGGCAAGGCCGAAGGCCAGCTCGACATCATCGCCTGGCCCGGTTATGTCGAACGTGGCGACACCGACAAGGCTTACGACTGGGTCTCAGGCTTCGAACAGCAGACCGGCTGCAAGGTCAACGTCAAGACCGCCGCCACCTCCGATGAAATGGTCAGCCTGATGGCCAAGGGCGGCTACGACCTGGTCACTGCCTCCGGCGACGCCTCGTTGCGCCTGGTTGCCGGCAAGCGCGTACAGCCGGTCAACATCGACCTGATCCCCAACTGGAAGAACGTCGACGAGCGCTTGAAAAATGGCCCCTGGCACACCGTCGACGGTAAGCACTATGGCACGCCCTATCAGTGGGGGCCGAATGTGCTGATGTACAACGCCAAGCTATTCAAGCAAGCCCCAACCAGCTGGAAAGTGTTGTTCGAGGAGCAGACCCTGCCAGACGGCAAGAGCAACAAGGGTCGGGTCCAGGCCTATGACGGCCCGATCTATATCGCGGACGCCGCGCTCTATCTGAAAAGCGCCAAGCCCGAACTAGGTATCCAGGACCCTTATTTGCTCAACGAAAAACAGTATGCCGCCGCCCTCGATCTGCTGCGCCAGCAGCATGGGCTGATTCACCGTTATTGGCACGACGCCACGGTGCAGATGAGCGACTTCAAGAACGAAGGGGTGATGCTTTCCGGCTCATGGCCGTACCAGGTCAACGCCTTGCAGCTGGAGAGCCAGCCAATCGCCTCCACGGTGCCCGCGGAAGGGGCCACCGGCTGGGCCGACACCACCATGCTGCACGCCAAGGCCAAGCACCCGGTGTGTGCCTACAAGTGGATGAACTGGTCGCTGGAGCCCAAGGTACAAGGTGATCTAGCCGCCTGGTTCGGCTCAGTGCCGGCCGTGCCGGCCGCCTGCCAAGGTAACGAACTGCTCGGCGCCGAAGGCTGCAAGGTCAACGGTTTCGACAACTTCGACAAAATCGCCTTCTGGAAGACGCCGGAATCCGAAGGAGGCAAGTACGTGCCCTACAGTCGCTGGACCCAGGACTACATCGCCATCATGGGCGGCCGTTGATTCTGTAATCGCGCGGGCTGCGCAGCCCCTGGACGGCGCGGCGCTCTCGCTCGAAGCTCGCCTGGCAGGCGGTTAGTCGTGCCTCGTGCTGCGCGATGCCTGGTCCGGGAACCGCTCGCTCAGTGCTGGACCGCGCGAGGCAAGATCCTGGTCGGCCGTTTCCCGGATGTTGAGCCCTGAGTTCTGTTTTACCGCTACACGTCTCACCTGCCCCCGCTTGTCTCATGTCGGCAATCACCGGCAGCCGGGGCGGGTGGAATGGCTGTCCTCCTGGAGCTTGTTGAAATGACCCTTGCAGTACAGTTTTCTGGCGTATCGCGACTGTTCGGCAGTATCACAGCCGTCGACCGGGTGTCGATCGATATCGAGGACGGCGAGTTCTTTTCCATGCTCGGTCCCTCGGGTTCGGGAAAAACCACCTGCCTGCGCCTGATCGCCGGTTTCGAGCAGCCCAGCACCGGCTCCATCCGCATTCACGGCGCCGAAACCATTGGCCTGGCGCCCTACCAACGGGACGTCAACACGGTATTCCAGGACTACGCGCTGTTCCCGCACATGAACGTGCTCGACAACGTCGCCTACGGCCTGAAAGTCAGAGGCATCGGCAGGCGCGAACGCCACGGCCGCGCCGAAGAAGCGCTGGAGATGGTCGCCCTCGGAGGCTACGGCGAGCGCAAGCCGGCGCAGCTCTCCGGCGGTCAGCGCCAGCGCGTGGCCCTGGCCCGCGCGCTGGTCAATCGGCCGCGGGTGTTGCTACTGGATGAACCGCTCGGCGCACTGGACCTGAAGCTGCGCGAGCAGATGCAGGGTGAATTGAAGAAACTGCAACGCCAGCTTGGCATCACCTTCATCTTCGTCACCCACGACCAGACCGAAGCCTTGTCGATGTCCGACCGCGTGGCGGTGTTCAACAAGGGCGCCATCGAACAGGTCGACACCCCGCGCAACCTCTATATGAAACCGGCGACGGCGTTCGTCGCCGAGTTTGTCGGTACCTCCAACGTCCTACGCGGCGAGCTGGCCAAACGCCTGACCGGGAGCGACCAGCCCTTCTCCATTCGCCCGGAACATATCCGCTTTGCCGACGACCAGCCCGCCGTAAGCGGCGAAGTGGAAATCAGTGGGCTGCTGCACGACATCCAATACCAAGGCGCGGCAACCCGCTACGAGCTACAGCTGGAAAACGGCCAAAGCCTGAGCATCAGCCAGGCCAATGATCAGTGGCAGGAATCCACACCCGCGCACCAGCCGGGCCAGCGCGTCACCGCACGCTGGGCGCGGCACGCCATGATCGCGCTGCGCGAAGACCTGCTGCACAAGGGTCGCTGAGATGGATCACTCGCCGAATGCCCGGGCGCCACGCCTCCACACCGGCCCACTGCACCGTCTGGCCAGCCTGCTGTACCGCAAACCGAACCTGTACCTGGCGCTGCTGCTGATACCGCCACTGCTGTGGTTTGGCGGGGTGTACTTCGGCTCGCTGCTGACCCTGCTCTGGCAAGGCCTGTACACCTTCAACGACTTCAGCATGACGGTGACGCCGACGCTGACCCTGGCCAATCTGGCGGCCCTGTTCCAACCGGCCAACTACGACATCATCCTGCGCACCCTGGCCATGGCGCTTGCGGTGTCACTGGCCAGCGCCCTGCTGGCCTTCCCCATCGCCTACTACATGGCGCGCCACACTCAAGGCAAGACCAAGGCCTTTTTCTACATTGCGGTGATGATGCCGATGTGGGCCAGCTACATCGTCAAGGCCTACGCCTGGACCCTGCTGCTGGCCAAGGGCGGCGTGGCGCAATGGTTCGTCGATCAGTTCGGCCTGGCCGCGGTACTGCAGCTGATTCTCGGCATACCGGGCGTCGGCGGCAGTACCCTGTCGACCTCGCACCTGGGGCGCTTCCTGGTGTTCGTCTACATCTGGCTGCCGTTCATGATCCTGCCGATCCAGGCCGCGCTGGAACGTTTGCCGCCGTCCCTGCTGCAGGCGTCCGCCGACCTCGGGGCGCGGCCCTGGCAGACGTTTGTGCAGGTGACGCTGCCGCTGTCGATTCCAGGCATCGCCGCCGGGTCGATCTTTACCTTCTCGCTGACCCTGGGCGACTTCATCGTGCCGCAGCTGGTCGGCCCGCCCGGCTTCTTCATCGGCAGCATGGTCTACGTGCAGCAGGGGGCGATCGGCAACATGCCCATGGCCGCCGCCTTCACCCTGGTGCCTATCGTGCTGGTCGCCTGCTACCTGGCCATCGTCAAACGCCTGGGGGCCTTCGATGCACTCTAATCCTGCAGCGTCTGGACAGGCCTCCTGGGGCCTCAAGCTGGCGGCCTGGGGCGGACTGCTGTTCCTGCATTTCCCGATCCTGATCATCTTCGTCTACGCCTTCAACACCGAAGACGCAGCCTTCAGCTTCCCGCCGCAGGGCTTCACCCTGAAATGGTTCAGCGTCACCTTCGCCCGCCCGGACGTGCTCGAGGCAATCAAGCTGTCGCTGCAAATTGCCTGCGTCGCCACCTTGATCGCGATGTTCCTCGGCACCCTGGCCGCCGCGGCGCTGTACCGCCGCGACTTCTTCGGCAAGGAAGGCATCTCGTTGATGCTGATTCTACCGATCGCCCTGCCCGGCATCGTCACCGGCATCGCCCTGCTTTCGGCATTCAAGACCCTGGGCATCGAGCCGGGGATATTCACCATCATCGTCGGCCACGCCACCTTCTGCGTGGTGATCGTCTACAACAACGTGATCGCGCGCTTCCGCCGCACTTCCTACAGCCTGATCGAGGCGAGCATGGACCTGGGCGCCGACGGCTGGCAGACCTTCCGCTACATCATCCTGCCCAACCTCGGCTCGGCCCTGTTGGCCGGCGGCATGCTGGCCTTCGCCCTGTCGTTCGACGAGATCATCGTCACCACCTTCACCGCCGGCCACGAGCGCACCCTGCCGCTGTGGCTGCTCAATCAGCTGTCCCGCCCACGCGATGTGCCGGTGACCAACGTGGTCGCCATGCTAGTGATGCTGGTAACCATGCTGCCGATTCTCGCCGCCTACTACCTGACCAAGGGTGGTGAAAGCGTCGCCGGCAGCGGCGGCAAGTGAGGACAGGGGAAACGTCGGCTGGATAGAGCGCAGCGAAACCCAGCTCGATTGCCTTTAGCTGGGTTTCGGCAAAAAACGCCTCTAGCCAGCCTACGGCTCAGGCCCCAAAGCGCCAGCCACGCGTTCATCCGCGTTCGTAGCAACCCTAACCGGAGGATTTCGCCATGCAAACCAAACTGTTGATCAATGGCCAACTGCTGGCCGGCGCAGGCGCCAGCCTGCCGGTGCTCAACCCGGCACTCGGCGCGCCGCTGCTGCAGGTAAACGAAGCCAGCGCCGAGCAGGTCGACGCGGCGGTCTGCGCGGCCGAGGCGGCTTTCGCCAGCTGGTCGCAGACCGCGCCGAAAGACCGCTCGCTGCTGTTGCTGCGTCTGGCCGACAAGATCGAGGCGCATGCCGAAGAACTGGCCAAACTTGAATCGGACAACTGCGGCAAGCCCTACGCCGCGGCGCTGAACGACGAAATCCCGGCCATCGCCGATGTGTTCCGCTTCTTCGCCGGCGCCAGCCGCTGCCTCATCGGCAGCGCCGCCGGCGAGTACCTGCCCGGTCACACCTCGATGATCCGCCGCGATCCCATTGGCGTCGTGGCATCGATCGCGCCGTGGAACTACCCACTGATGATGGCCGCCTGGAAGCTCGCCCCGGCCCTCGCCGCGGGTAACTGCGTGGTGCTCAAGCCGTCCGAGCAGACGCCGCTGACTGCGCTGAAACTGGCCGAGTTCATCGCCGAGTTGTTCCCCGCAGGGGTGGTCAATATCATCTTCGGCCGTGGCGCCAGCGTCGGCAGCCCACTGGTGACCCACCCTAAGGTGCGCATGGTGTCGCTGACCGGTTCGGTGGCCACCGGCTCGAACATCATCGCCAGCAGCGCCGCTACGGTGAAACGCCTGCACATGGAACTCGGCGGCAAGGCGCCGGTGCTGATTTTCGACGACGCCGATATCGCCGCTGCAGTCGACGGCATCCGCACCTTCGGCTTCTATAACGCCGGGCAGGACTGCACTGCGGCCTGCCGCATCTATGCGCAGAAGGGCATCTACGAGAAGTTTGTCGCCGAATTAGGCGCCGCCGTCGGCTCCATCAAGTACGGCCTGCAGCACGACCCGAGCACCGAACTGGGGCCACTGATCACCGCCGAACACCGTGCGCGCGCCAGCGGCTTCGTCGAGCGCGCCAGCGCGCAGGCGCATATCGAGGTGGTCACCGGTGGCAAGAGCGTCGCCGGCCCCGGTTTCTTCTTCGAGCCCACGGTGCTGGCCGGCGCGCGCCAGGACGACGAAATCGTCCGCCGCGAAGTGTTCGGCCCGGTGGTCTCGGTCACCCCATTCGAGGATGAAGCGCAGGCCCTGGCCTGGGCCAACGACTCCGACTACGGCCTGGCCTCATCGGTGTGGACCCAGGATGTCGGCCGCGCCCATCGCCTCGCCGCGCGCTTGCAGTACGGCTGCACCTGGGTCAACACGCACTTCATGCTGGTCAACGAAATGCCCCATGGCGGGCAGAAACTCTCCGGTTACGGCAAGGATCTGTCGATGTATGGGTTGGAGGATTACACGACGGTTAGACACGTGATGTTCAAACACTGACCTGAGCTACTGCGCTCAGCTATTCGCCTCACCCCCGAGCGGCCTGTACCGGGCCGCTCCTTCAGCGCTGGAGCAATAACGATGAAAAGCACCCTACGTAGTTTCAGCTTCATTCTGCTCTGCACCCTGGCCGGTCTGGTCCAGGCCGCGGATGATGCCAAGGCCATAGTCGACGGCTACATGGCCGCGTGGAACGCCCACGATGCCGACAAGGCCGCCAGCTTCCTCGCCGAGGATGCGGTGTACTTCGACGCCACCGTCGGCACCCCGCAGAACGGCAAGGCGGCCGCGCGCGACAACGTGATCAAGGTGTTCATCAATGCCGTGCCGGACCTGATCTGGAAGATGACCAGCGCCCCCATCGTCAGCCCCGACGGCATCGCCTTTCAGTGGGTCTTCAGCGGCACCAACAGCAGGGCCTGGGGCGTGGACACGCCGGCCACCGGCAAACCGCTGAGCTTCGAAGGCGTGAGTTTCGTGCGCATCAAGGATGGCAAGATCGTCTACCAGGGCGATTACTACGACGCGCTCGGCTTCAACAAGCAGCTCGGCTGGTAAGCACCAGCAAACCACCCGGTGTCCCGCCCAGAGACGCCGGGCAGGCGGCACACCCAGGGCGCGCGACCCTCAAACAGACTGAATGGCCTGATTATTGCTCGTACACCCACGCCATATGCCAACGCCGAAAAACAGGCACTAACGGCATGCGTGTGCAAATATTCTGAAAAGTCATGCTCGACCCAACAGAGCAGGCGTTACAGCAATTGCAATCCAGCACTGCATGCCCATTAACGGATTACGACCATGCATCGCTTCTGCATTCGCCTCGTAACGCACCGCCAAAAATTTCGACAGCGCTATTTCACGCTGCGCATCTGCAGCGTGCTGCTGGCATTGCTGCCCGCCTGGAGCCTGGCTGCGCCGCCCAGCACCGATCAGCCCCTACAGGTCATCGATTTCCAGTTGCGCTGGAAACACCAGTTCCAGTTTGCCGGCTACTACGCGGCCATTGCCCAGGGCTACTACCAGGAAGAAGGTCTGACAGTCCGCCTGCACGAAGGCGGCCCTGGCAAAACCCCGGTTGATGAGGTGCTTGCGGGGCGCGCCCAGTATGCCGAGTCCAACAGTGAGCTGCTGTTTGAGCGCCTCAGAGGTAAACCCCTGGTCGCCTTGGCGGTGATCTTCCAGCACTCCCCGTCGGTACTGCTGGCCCGCGCCGATGCCGGTATCCGCACGGTACATGACCTGATCGGCAAGCGCGTGATGCTGATGAACGCGCATACCGATGCGGACTTCCACGCCATGTTTCGCAGCGAAGGGATAGACCCCGCGAGCATTCAACTGCAGCCCAGCAGCTACGCCATAGAAGACCTGACCTCAGGCAAAGTCGACGCCTTCAACTCCTACCTGACCAACGAGCCGTTCTATTTGCGCCAGCAAGGGGTCGACTATGTAACGATCTCGCCGAGCACCTACGGCATTGATTTTTATAGCGATATATTGTTCACCAGCGAAGCCGAACTGCAGCAAAACCCGCAGCGGGTCGAAGCCTTCCGCCGCGCCAGCTTGCGCGGCTGGGGCTACGCCATGGACCACCCCGAAGAGATCATCGACCTGCTGATCGATCAGTATCGGGTCAGCAAACCCCGTGCCCACCTGCAATTTGAGGCCCAGGCCATGCGCGAGCTGATCCTCCCCGAGCTGATCGAGATCGGCCATATGAACCCGGGGCGCTGGCAACGCATGGCCGAAGCCTTCAACCAGCTGGGCATGACCGGCGACACCCAGGCGCTGGACGGCTTTATCTACAACCCCAACCCACCCCAGCAAGTCGAAAAACTGCAGAAAATCATTGCCCTGATCAGCCTCGGCAGCGCCCTGGTGCTGGTCGCGGTCTTGGCCCTGCTGGCCACTCAGCGCCGCCTCAGGCTGGAGATCCAGCGCCGCAAGGTGGCCGAAGAAGAGGTCCGCGCACTGGCCTTTCGCGACAGCCTGACCGGCCTGCCCAATCGCAACAGCTTCATCCCCTACGTCAATCAGAAACTACTCAGCGCCAAACGCAGCGGCGAGCACTTGGCGCTCTGCTATATCGATCTGAACAAGTTCAAGGAGATCAACGACTCCTTCGGCCATCAGGCCGGCGATGCCGTGCTGATCCACGCCGCCCGCGCCATCAGTGCCAGCATCCGCGAATCGGACATGGCCGCGCGCATGGGTGGCGATGAGTTCGTCGTGTTGCTCGATGGCGTCCACAGCGGTGTCGATAGCGAACGCCTGACCACGCAGATTTGCCAGGCCATCGCCCGCCCGCTGCACTGGCAGGGCCACTGCCTGCACGTGACTGCCAGCCTGGGCGTGGCCCTGTGCCCGCAGGACGGCGAGCACCTGGATGACCTGATGTCGAAGGCCGACGTCGAGATGTTCACCAAGAAAGCCGTCATGCTGGTGCTGCGCTAAACGCAGGCAGCCGCATGACCGCGCTTAACGGGCCGCCAGATGGGCAACCATCAGCTGCACGCTTTCCTTGCCGCGGTACTCGTTGACGTCGAGCTTGTACGCCACCTCGACCCAACGCACGGTTGGGTTGGGCCACTGCTCACGGTCGATATTGAAGGCGATGGCGTCCAGGGTCTGGCCGCCGCACTCGGTCTTCAGCACCAGCTTCAAGTGCCTGTCGCCGACCAGCCGCTGCTGGACGATCTGGAACACGCCGTGAAACAGCGGCTCGGGAAAGTGCTGCCCCCAAGGACCGGCATGCCGCAGGGCGCGGGCCAGTTCCAGGTGAAACTCCTCGACCGCCAGACTGCCATCGGAGAGCAGGCGCCCGGTGAGGTCGTCTTCTGCCAACTGACGGCGCACCTCGGCGTCGAATGCCGCGGCGAAGGCGCCGAAATGCGCCTGCGGCAGGGACAGCCCAGCTGCCATGGCGTGTCCGCCAAACTTGCTGATCAAGCCCGGATGCTTGGCCGCCACCGCGTCCAGCGCATCGCGAATATGAAAACCCGGCACCGAACGCGCCGAGCCTTTCAACACCCCTTCACCGGCATCGGCGAAGGCGATGGTCGGGCGGTGGTAACGCTCCTTCATCCTCGAGGCGAGGATGCCGATCACCCCCTGATGCCAGTCCGCCTCGAACAGGCACAGGCCGAACGGCATATCTTCCAGCGGCAGGTCCTTGAGCTGGGCCAGCGCCTCGCGCTGCATGCCCTGCTCGATGGCCTTGCGGTCCTGATTGAGCTGGTCCAGTTCGACCGCCATGTCCCGCGCCAGGGCCTCGTCCTCGCAGAGCAGGCACTCGATACCCAGGGACATATCGTCCAGCCGCCCGGCCGCGTTCAGTCGCGGACCGATGATAAAGCCCAGGTCGGTCGAGGTGATGCGCCCCGGTTCACGCCCGGCCACTTCGAGAATCGCGCGCAAGCCCGGGCGCGCTCGGCCGGCGCGAATCCGCGCCAGGCCCTGATGCACCAGGATGCGGTTATTGGCATCCAGCGGCACCACGTCGGCGACGCTGCCCAGCGCCACCAGGTCGAGCAGCTCGGCCAGGTTCGGCGCCGGACGCTGGGTCTGTGTGAACCAGTCCAGCTCGCGCAGGCGCGCGCGCAGCGCCAGCAATACATAGAAGATCACCCCGACCCCGGCCAGCGCCTTGCTCGGGAAGTCGCAACCATGCTGGTTGGGATTGACGATGGCATCCGCCGCCGGCAGTTCATGACCGGGCAAGTGGTGATCGGTGACCAGCACCTTGAGCCCCGCCGCCTTGGCCGCCGCCACCCCTTCGACACTGGAAATGCCGTTGTCCACGGTGACCAGCAGCTGCGGCGCCTTTTCCAGGGCCACGGCGACGATCTCCGGGGTCAGGCCATAGCCGTACTCGAAACGATTGGGCACCAGGTAATCGACATGCGCCGCACCGAGCTGGCGCAAGCCCAGCACCCCGACCGTGCTGGCGGTGGCGCCGTCGGCATCGAAGTCACCGACGATGAGGATGCGTTGGCGCTGTTGCAAGGCCTGCACCAGCAACTCGACAGCCGCCTCGATGCCTTGCAACTGCGTATAGGGCAGCAGCCGGGCCAGCGCCTTGTCCAGCTCGGCCTCCGACTGCACGCCACGGGCGGCATACAGGCGGGTCAACAGCGGTGGCAGGTTGCCCAGGTTCGGCAGGGTAGCGGGCAGCGGGCGGGGTTCGATGCGCATCGGGATTCCAGTTGTCCTTCTAGATTAGCCGGCAGTAACGCCTAGCAGAGACCGGGGGGATGCGCGCGGCACCCACCCTTCTCAGTCATCAGCGTTCGCCGGCCAGCCACTCCAGCGGAATTTCGTGCTGGCCGCGCTCATCGGTGACGAACAACTCGCCGTCGCTGATCATCACGCTCCAGCTCAGCGCCCGCGGCATATCCAGGGCAAGACTGGCCAGGGCCTCCTGATCCAGCGCGACCACGTTGAGGTTCTTCAGGCTGCGTACCGGGTCGAGCGCCTTGGCCTGCCACACGCGCAGGTTGCCGTAAGCGACCAGACTGAAGCGCTCGGTGCGCCGCGAGCACCAGGTCATGCGATCGCTGTCCGGCTGGCCGACTTCGATCCAGTGCAGTACGCGGTCGTCGAGGCTCTTTTCCCACAACGCCGGTTCGTCCACATCCGACAGGCCGCGGCCGAAGGCCAGCTGCTCGTCATAGAACAGCGCATAGGCAATCAGCCGTGCAGCCAGGCGTTCTTCGGTTTCCGAAGGGTGCTTGGCCACGGTAAAACGCAGGCTCTGGTAGACGCTGCGATCGATATCGGTGAGGTTCAGGTCGATTTTGTAGGTCGTGGCTTGCAGGGCCATGGGGCGGCTTCTTGACTGGGCGAATTAGCCGGCAAGTCTACCCGATGCCGCCCACTCACGTTAGAGTCGCGGCCAATGCCTGATGGATGGAAGCCCATGAACCTGCCCAGCAAACCCCTCGCCGGCTTGAAAGTCATCGAACTCGGCACCCTGATCGCCGGCCCCTTCGCCTCGCGCATCTGCGCCGAGTTCGGCGCCGAAGTGATCAAGGTCGAGTCGCCGGACGGCGGCGACCCGCTGCGCAAGTGGCGCAAGCTGTACGAGGGCACTTCGCTGTGGTGGTTCGTGCAGGCGCGCAACAAGAAATCGCTGACCCTCAACCTCAAGCATGAAGAGGGTCGCGCGGTGCTGCTGAAGCTGCTCGGCGAGGCCGACATCCTGATCGAGAACTTCCGCCCCGGCGTGCTGGAAAAGCTCGGCCTGGGCTGGGACGTGCTGCATGCGCTGAACCCCAAGCTGGTGATGGTGCGCCTCTCCGGCTTCGGCCAGACCGGGCCGATGAAGGATCAGCCGGGCTTCGGCGCGGTGGGCGAATCCATGGGCGGGCTGCGCTACATCACCGGTTTCGAGGATAGACCGCCGGTGCGCACCGGGATTTCCATTGGCGACTCGATCGCCGCGCTATGGGGGGTGATCGGCGCCCTGATGGCCCTGCGTCACCGCGAGGTGAACGGCGGCCAGGGCCAGGTGGTCGACGTGGCACTGTATGAGGCGATCTTCGCCATGATGGAGAGCATGGTGCCGGAGTTCGATGTGTTCGGCTTCATCCGCGAGCGCAGCGGCAATATCATGCCCGGTATCACGCCCTCCTCGATCCACACCAGCAGCGACGGCAAGCATGTGCAGATCGGCGCCAATGGCGATGCCATCTTCAAGCGCTTCATGCAGGCCATCGACCGCCAGGATTTAGCCGATGACCCAGAGCTGACCACCAATGACGGCCGCGATGCACGGCGTGACGAGTTGTACGGGGTGATCGACCGCTGGGTCGGCTCATTGCCGCTGGAACAGGTGCTGGCGCTGTTGAACCAGGCCGAAGTGCCGGCCAGCCGCATCTTCTCGGCGGAAGACATGTTCGCCGACCCACAGTTTCTGGCGCGTGAGATGTTCCTCAGCGCCAAGCTGCCGGACGGCAAGGCCTGCAAGATGCCCGGCATAGTACCCAAGCTGTCGGAGACGCCTGGCTCGGCCGACTGGGTCGGGCCGGAGCTGGGCGAGCATAACTACGAGGTGCTCGACGCCCTGGGTTATAGCGCCGAGCAAATCGCCGCACTGCAGGCCTGCGGAGCGCTGTGACGCAACAGCGCACGCGCCCTGGCCACTAGTTGGCTAGCCTTGGCAAATGGCTCTAGGCCGGTATGATGCGGCGCTTTTGGAACACGCCGCATGCTTCTGCGCGTCACCCTCGCTCTCCTCTGCCTGACTCTCTTTACCCCCGCCCTCGCCGAGCCACCGCGCAGTTTCAGCGCAGCCAAGAAAATTGGCTGGAGGCTGTATGCCCGGCAATCGGTGGAGTTCTACTGCGGCTGCAAATTCAGCGGCAAGCGCGTCGACCTGCGCAGTTGTGGTTATGTGCCCCGCAAGAACGCCAAACGCGCCGCCCGCATCGAGTGGGAGCACATAGTCCCGGCCTGGCAGATCGGTCATCAGCGCCAATGCTGGCAGCAGGGCGGACGCAAGAATTGCACGAAGCACGACTCGACCTATCGCCGCGCCGAATCCGACCTGCACAACCTGGTGCCCGCCATAGGCGAGATCAATGGTGATCGCAGCAACTTCGCCTATGGCTGGTTACCTCAGCAGCCCAGCCAATACGGCGCCTGCCCGATGGTGGTCGACTTCAAGGCGCGCATCGCCATGCCGCGCAAGGCCGTGCGCGGCATGGTCGCGCGCACCTACCTGTATATGAGCGATCGTTACCGCCTGCGCCTGTCCAAGCAGAAACGCCAGCTGTATGCCACCTGGCACAAGCAGTACCCGGTGAAGACCTGGGAACGCCAGCGCAATCAGCTGCTCGGCTGCGTGATGGGCTGGGGTAACCCCTACGTCGCTAGCCTGGACCAAAGCGCCTGCCACACCCAACTGGCTGGCACTCGCTGAGCCACACCGCGGGCGTTAGATCAGCGGACGGCTTGAACTTGACCGGAGGAGGCATGCCCCCTGCATTCGGTCAGCACAGCAACTGCCGTTCGCAGCCAGCCTCCACGTCGCGGTAGTCGATCTGCGCCCGCTTGAGCGGCAGGTCGATGCTCAAGCGGCAGTAGTGATCGCCGTGACGCCAGGCCATGACCACGCAGGAATCGCTCGAGGAGTTGAGTTCGAAGCGCCCTTCAAACGCCGGGTAGTGACTGCGAAAGCGCATCAAGGCCAACAGACGACGTACCACCGGCTTGCTCATGGCAGTGTCCACCTCGGCCAGGCTGAACGAGTGGCGATTGATATCGCGCGCCTCGCCGGTGCTGTCCATCAACTCGTAATCGTTGCCGCCGGCCAACAAGCCGACGTAGTACACCTGGGGAATACCGGGGCAGAAGAACTGGATGGCGCGGGCGACTATGTAGGCATCGTCATCGCACAGCAGCGCCTCGTAGAAGGTGCAGGTCAGCTGATAGATCGCACCTACGCTGTGCACATTGGCCGCCGAGCGACGCAATATCGGGTCGGCACTGCGCTGAGAAACGTCCTCGACCAAGGCCTTGATCCGATCATCCGGCAGCACACCTTCGACATCCGGAATGCAGATGCCGTCATGGGTATCGAGCACCGTGATCTGGTTACGCGGGCACATCCGCAGCCAGTGCTTGAGGTAACGACTGCTGACCTCCAGCAGGCTGTGCAACAGCAGCGGCGGCAGGGCGAAGGCGTAAGGGCGCATGCCACGCCGCGAGATCGCGTACTGATAGCTGTTGTGATCGTGCACTTCCGGCAGGGTTTCGGCGCCGTATTTCTGCGCGGTATCCCTGAACCACTCGAGGATGCGATACACCTCGGGCTCGACTAGGAAGCAACTGGTGCCGATCCGCTTGGTGGTGTAACCGAAGGCATCCAGGCGAAACAACTTGACCCCGCGCGCCGCGAGAAAGGCGATGTAACGCTCCATCAGCTGGTAGGTATGCGCCGAGCTGTAGTCAAGATCGATCTGTTTCTCGGTGAAGGTGCACCAGACCCGGCCCTGCTCGCCATTGGCAAAGGTCACCTGGCGAAACGGCTCTTTTTCTTTGCGAATGTGAATAAGCGCCAGATCCTCGGGGCTTATGTCCCCCAGCGGGTCTACTTGCACGAACAGATCCGCATAGACAGACGCCGGCCCATGGCGCAGAAAATCCTGGAACTCCACCGACTCGTCGGAAATATGGTTGATGGTCAGGTCGAGGCAGAGATCGTAACGGGCGGAAATCCGCTCGACATCGGCCCAGCTGCCGAATGCGGGATCGACCTCGGTATGGGTCAGCGGGGAAAAGCCGCTATCGGCATTGGAAGGATAGAGCGGCAGGATATGCACGCCGCCGATGGCATCCCCCACATGCTGGTCCAACACCTGGTAAAGATCACTCAGGTCATTGCCCATACGGTTGGGGTAACAGATCAACTGGACGGCATTACGCAGTGACATGGCAGCCCCTCTGGCTTGGTTGTGTTTCAAGCAACCCTAGCAAGAATCGACAAGCCTGCCGGAAAAAACCCTATTCAGCGTATGTCACCGCGCCAACAAAAAGGCCGGCACCTTTCGGTTGCCGGCCTGTTCTGCTGCGCCTTGAGCTGCGCTTACAGCGGCTTGCCGCGGTTACCATGCTGGCTGACGAAACCCTGAACGGTTTTCAGATCATTGGCCAGCACAGTGCAACGCTCCTCGCGCTCGAACAAGTCGGCCAGGTGCGCCGGCAGTGCAGGCGCCTGGCCGACACCGGCCTTCTCCACCGCTTCGGGGAATTTCACCGGGTGCGCAGTACCGAGAATCACCATCGGCACCGCCAGGCTGCGACGGCAGTCGCGCGCCGCCTTGACGCCGATGGCGGTGTGCGGGTCGAGCAACTCGCCGCACTCCTGGTACACCTCGGCAATGGTTTCGCAGGTCTCGGCATCATTCACCGCCAGTGAGTCGAACAGCTTGCGCGCCTCGACCCAGCGGTCCTCTTCGACGCTGAAACCCCCGCCCTGCTTGAAGGTGCTCATCAGTTCGGCAATCGCCGCGCCGTTGCGCCCGTGCAGGTCGAACAACAGACGCTCGAAGTTCGACGAGACCATGATGTCCATGGATGGCGACAGGGTCGGATGCAGATCGCCCTTCACATACTGATTGCCGCTCATGAAGCGGTGCAGGATGTCGTTGCGGTTGGTCGCGACGATCAGCTGGCTGATCGGCAGGCCCATGTTGCGCGCCAGGTAGCCGGCGAAGATGTCGCCGAAGTTACCGGTCGGTACCGAGAAGGCCACCGAGCGCGCCGGGCCGCCGAGCTGCAGCGAGGCATGGAAGTAGTAGACGATCTGGGCCATGATCCGCGCCCAGTTGATCGAGTTCACCGCCACCAATCGCGTACCCTTGAGGAAACTCTGGTCAGCGAAGCTGTCCTTGACCATTTCCTGGCAGTCGTCGAAGTTGCCTTGCACGGCGATGTTGTGGATGTTCTCGCCGAGAATGGTGGTCATCTGCCGACGTTGCACCTCGGACACACGGTTGTGCGGGTGCAGGATGAAGATGTCGACGTTGTCGCAACGGCGGCAGCCTTCGATGGCCGCCGAACCGGTGTCGCCGGAGGTGGCGCCCATGATCACCACGCGCTCTCCGCGCTTTTCCAGCACGTAATCGAGCAGGCGGCCGAGCAATTGCAGGGCGAAGTCCTTGAACGCCAGGGTCGGGCCATGGAACAGTTCGAGCACCCACTCATTACCATTCAGCTGACGCAACGGCGCTACGGCGTTATGGGCGAATACCCCCCCACCTGCAGCATAGGTTTCCTCGAGGATCTTCTTGAACTCGGCATCCGGGATGCTGCCGGTGACGAACGGACGCATCACCCTGAAGGCCAGCTCGTGGTAAGGCAAGCCGGCCCAGGAGGCGATTTCCTCTTGAGTGAAGCGCGGCAGGTTTTCCGGTACGTAGAGGCCGCCATCGCTGGCCAGGCCAGCCAGCAGCACGTCTTCGAAATTCAGGGCCGGTGCCTGGCCGCGGGTACTGATATAACGCATGGTTGCAAACCTTCGGTGTGAGCTGTGGGCGGCACGCTTGCCTTAGGCGAGGCGCCGCTGGCTGCGACTTAATTCAACTGTTCGACGCGAATCCGCACGACATTGCCGACGACATCGCCCAACGCCTCCAGGGCGACGATCGCATCATTCATGTGCTGCTCGGTCACCCGGTGGGTCACCAGAATCATCGGCACCAAACCATCATGCTCTTCGACTTCCTTCTGCATGATCGACTCTATATTGATGCCGCGCTCCGACAGGATGCTCGCCACCTGCGCCAGCACACCGGGTTGATCCTTGGCCTGGATACGCAGGTAGTAAGCACTCTCGCAGGCGCCGATAGGCAGAATCGGGTGATCGGACAGCGAATCCGGCTGGAAGGCCAGGTGTGGTACGCGGTTGGTCGGGTCGGTGGTCAGCGCGCGCACCACATCGACCAGATCGGCGATGACCGAAGAGGCCGTCGGTTCCATGCCGGCGCCGGCGCCGTAATACAGCGTGCTGCCGGCGGCGTCGCCATTGACCATCACCGCATTCATCACCCCGTTGACGTTGGCGATCAAGCGATCGGCCGGGATCAGCGTCGGGTGCACGCGCAGCTCGATACCGGCATCGGTACGTCGGGCCACGCCCAGGTGTTTGATGCGGTAGCCCAGGGCCTCGGCATAGTTGACGTCGGCCGTGGTCAGCTGGGTGATGCCCTCGGTATAGGCCTTGTCGAATTGCAACGGAATGCCGAAGGCAATGGAGGCGAGGATGGTCAGCTTGTGCGCGGCGTCGATGCCTTCGACGTCGAAGGTCGGGTCGGCCTCGGCATAACCCAGGGCCTGGGCTTCTTTCAGCACATCGTCGAAGGCCCGGCCCTTCTCACGCATTTCGCTGAGGATGAAGTTACCAGTGCCGTTGATGATGCCCGCCAGCCAGTTGATCTGGTTGGCCGCCAACCCCTCACGGATCGCCTTGATCACCGGAATACCGCCGGCCACGGCGGCTTCGAAGGCAACGATCACGCCCTTCTCGCGAGCCCTGGCGAAAATCTCGTTGCCGTGCATGGCGATCAACGCCTTGTTCGCGGTGACCACATGCTTGCCGTTGTCGATGGCTTTGAGCACCAGTTCGCGGGCAATACTGCTACCGCCGATCAATTCGATGACGATGTCGATCTCGGGATTGTCGACCAGTTCAAACACATCGTGGGTAATCGCGGTGCCGGTAATGTCGCAGTGCGGGTTCGGCGAACGCAGCGCAATCTGCGCCACTTCGATGTCACGCCCAGCACGCCGCGCAATTTCTTCGGCGTTACGCTTGAGCACATTGAATGTACCGCCACCGACGGTACCCAGCCCACAGATGCCTACTTTGACCGGTTTCACACTGAACTCCCCATCTGCACTGCGAAAAACGGCCGGGGCAGGCCCCGGCCGCAGAAAAAGAGCCGCACATTACGAAGCGGCTGTTTATTAGTCAATCAGCTCGACACCACCCGTTACTTGGCGTCGAGGGCCAGCTTGGCCAACTGTGGCGCCGGCTGGTAGCCCGGAATCATCTTGCCATTGGCCAGGACGATAGCCGGGGTGCCATTGACGCCAATCATTTGCCCCAACTGGTATTGCTTGGCCACCGGATTGTCACACTTCGCCTCGGGCACTTCCTGCCGTGACTTGGCGGTATTCATTGCCGCCTGGCGGTCCTTGGCGCACCAGACGCTCACCAGCTCGTTGTAGGCCGGGCTCGCCAGGCCCTGACGCGGGAAGGCGACGTAACGCACTTCAACGCCCTGGCGATTGAGCTCCGGCACCTCACTGTGCAGTTTCTGGCAGTAACCACAATCGGTGTCGGTGAACACGGTGATATGGGTCTTGGGCGCCTTCGGGGCGAACACCACCATTTCCTCGGTTGGAATGCCGTTGATTTCCTTGGCAATCGCTCGGCTTTCTTCCTGCTCGGTCAGGTTGATCGCCTGACCATCCTTGAACTGGTAGAGATAGCCCTGCATGACGAACTGGCCATCGGCACTGGCATACAACTGACGCCCGCCCTTGAGCTGAACCTGGTACAGACCGGGCATCGGGCTTTCCGCGATGGCCTCGATCGGCATGTCGGGCTGGATCGACTGCAGGTTCTTGCGGATGGCCTGATCGGCATCGGCAGCCAGACTCAGGCTGCTGACCACACTCAAAGCCACAGCGGCGAAAATTCGGGTTACGCGCATGGTTACTCCTGTTGAGTATTAGACGCTTTAGCGTTGCACGAAGCCTACCATAGAAGCCCGCAAAGGCCGACTGCGGCAGGCCGGACGGACCACTCAGCCGCGCGGATGGTGCTCGGCATGCAGCGCTTGCAGGCGGGCCTGGGCGATGTGGGTATAAATCTGTGTAGTCGACAGATCGCTGTGCCCCAGCAACATCTGCACCACGCGCAAATCGGCGCCATGATTGAGCAGGTGAGTGGCAAAGGCATGGCGCAGGGTGTGCGGCGACAGGGCCTTGACGATGCCAGCGACCCTGGCCTGGTGCTTGATTCGGTGCCAGAAGGTCTGTCGGGTCATTTGCACGCCGCGCAAGCTGGGGAACAATACGTCGCTGGGCTTGCCGTCGAGCAGAAAGGGGCGCGCCTCTTTGCTGTAGCGCTCGATCCACAGGATCGCCTCCTCGCCCAACGGCACCAGACGCTCCTTGCTGCCCTTGCCGAACACCCGCAACACGCCCTGGCGCAGGTTGACCTGCTCCAGGGTCAGGCCAATCAACTCACTGACGCGCAGGCCACAGGCGTACAGCACCTCGAACATGGCGCGATCACGCAAGCCAACCGGGTCATCCAGTTCGGGGGCTGCCAGCAACGCCTCGACATCGGCCTCCGACAGGGATTTCGGCAACGCTCGACCGAGCTGCGGTAATTCGACACGCAGCGTAGGATCGACCTCGATAACCCCTTCGCGCAGAAGGAAACGGTACAAACCGCGTAGCGCAGAGATCAGTCGCGCCGTAGAGCGCGCCTGACAGCCGGTACTCAGGCGCCAGCTAAGATGATCGAGCAGCACTTCGCGGCCAACCTGTTGCAACTCCACCCCCCGCTCGACCAGCCAGGCATTGAAGTGAACCAGATCGCTGCGGTAGGCCATACGGGTATTCTCCGACAAGCCCTTTTCCAGCCAGAGAGCTTCGAGAAAACGATCAATCAGCGGATGGTCGATGACAGTCATGCGGGGCTCATGCGAGGACTATGGCGGCGATTGAAAGCGGGTTAGTCTTTCACACCCAGGTCATGTACGACCAGCGGCATGCACACAAGGACACTCGATGAACGAGCAGCAAATTCTCCTCGCCTTCGCCGCCATTGGCACGGCCGCACTCGCCTGCCAGTGGCTGGCTTGGCGCCTGCGCCTACCGGCGATCCTGTTTTTGCTGATTGGTGGCATCCTCGCAGGGCCGATCTTCGGCTGGCTTGATCCACAAGCGCTATTCGGCCCGCTGTTGTTCCCCATGGTATCGATGTCCGTGGCCCTGATTCTGTTCGAGGGCAGCCTGACCCTACACCTGTCCGAGTGGCGCGAAATCGGCAGCGTGGTCAGACGCATGGTCACAGTCGGCGCGCTGTCCACCTGGGCGGTCATCGCCATCGCCACCCACTACCTGCTCGACTTCGCCTGGGACATGGCCCTGCTGTTCGGCACCCTGACCCTGGTGACCGGGCCCACGGTGATAGTGCCGATGCTGCGCGTGGTGCGCCCGAAAGCCTCGGTCGCCAACATCCTGCGCTGGGAAGGCATCGTCATCGACCCGATCGGCGCCCTGCTCGCCGTTGTGATCTACAGCTTCATCATCGCCAGCGGCGAAGGCGGCGGCTGGAACCACAGCCTGGGCACCTTCGCCGGAGTCATCCTCTGCGGCAGCCTGTTCGGCATTGCCGGCGGCTGGGCACTCGGTCAAGTGCTGCGGCGCCAGTGGCTGCCCGACTACCTGCATAACCTCGCGGTACTGGCGACGGTGCTCGGCATCTTCATCGCCTCCAACGAGGTCATGCACGAGTCCGGCCTGCTCGCGGTCACGCTGATGGGCATGTGGCTGGCCAACATGAAAGGCGTGGATGTCAGGCACATCCTGCACTTCAAGGAGAACCTCAGCGTGCTGCTGATCTCCGGGCTGTTTATCCTCCTCGCCGCCCGCCTCGACCTGGCCGCCCTGCTCGCCCTGGGCCCGGCAGTTCTGATACTGCTCGCCATCATTCAGTTCATCGCTCGCCCGATCAATGTGGCGCTGTCGACATTTGGCTCCAACCTCAACTGGCGCGAGCGCGCCCTATTGGCCTGGATCTCCCCGCGCGGCATCGTTGCCGCAGCAGTCTCGGCGATCTTCGCCATTCGCTTGAGCGAATCCGGCCACGATGGCGCCCAACTCCTGGTACCGCTGACATTTGCCGTGATCATCGGCACCGTAGTCCTGCAAAGTGCCACCGCACGCCCACTGGCCAGCCTGCTAAAAGTCGCCGAGCCGGCACCCAGCGGCTTCCTTATCGTCGGCGCCAACCCTGTCGCCAGGGCAATAGGCAAAGCCCTGCAGCAACTGGGTTGCCGCGTACTGCTGACCGATTCCAGCTGGGAAAATATTCGCGCCGCGCGCATGGAGAACCTACCGACCTACTTCGGCAACCCGGCGTCCCAGCATGCCGAGGCGCACCTCGACCTGGTCGGTCTCGGCCACTTATTGGCACTGTCCCCGGCGGGCGAGCTGAATACCCTGGCGAGCATGCGTTTTCGTCATGAATTTGGTGCGACACACCTGTTCAGCCTGGCCAGCGGTCAGGAAAGCCGGCGCACCGACAAACACCGTGCCAGCGACGAGCATCGCGGCCGACCGCTGGGTAGCCAAGCCATGACGTACCCACACGCGGCCAGTCGCCTTTCCCATGGCGCCGAGTTGTACAGCACCACATTGACCGACACTTTCGACTGGAACGACTACCAGTCGCTGCATGGCGTACGGGCAACCTTGCTATTCGCCCGTGATCGGGAGGGCTGGGTACATGTGGCGACGCCAGACAACAGCGTGCAGCCGAAGACGGGCTGGACCCTGGTATCCCTGATCGAAGCACAGAAGGAAAATGCGGCTATCGCCGAGCAGGACAGTCTGGCTGAGAACAAGCCTGAAAGCGCAAAGCACTCGGCCTAGGGCCTAGGCCGGCACCTGGGTCAGCGTCTTTAGGTGCGCCTGACTCAGGTCGCCGATGCCAACGCAAAGGCCGGGAGCACGGGCACCGGCTTCTTCTCGTCATCGATGGCGACGAAGCTGAAGACGCCATTGATGGCCCGTTCGCGGCCATCGCTGTACATGCTCTCGACGAACACCTCGACTTCGACCTTGAGGCTGGTGTTACCCACCTTGATCACCCGCGCGACCAACTCGACGATCGAACCCGCCGCAATAGCATGATTGAAGTCGATCCGATCAGAGGACACCGTCACCAGCGGCAAACGACAGAATCGCGTGGCCGCCCGCGATGAATGACACTTCGTCCATCCACGCCAGCGCGGTGCCGCCGAACAGGCTGTTGTGATGGTTGGTAGTGAGCGGAAAAAACGCCTGGGTCACGCGGGTTTCCGACAGTTCGGTGCGCCGCAGGATCTCTTGCTCTCGCGAGGTCATACCACTACCCATATCCATCGATGTGGCTGTCTCCAGAATGCAAGGCCGCATGCTTACCGCCTCTCTGCAGACGCACAGCATGTCTCTATGCCGAACCACCGACACCCATCGATCAGCCAGCTCCATAAACGAAAAAAGCAGCCCGAAGGCTGCTTTTTTGCTGGGAAGCTTGGCTTAAACCAGCTTTTCCTTGATACGTGCTGCCTTACCGGACAGAGCGCGCAGGTAGTACAGCTTGGCTTTGCGCACATCGCCGCGACGCTTGACGGCCAGGCTGTCAACCAGCGGGCTGTAGGTCTGGAAAGTACGTTCAACACCAACACCGTTGGAGATCTTGCGAACAGTAAAGGCGCTGTTCAGACCACGGTTGCGCTTGGCGATGACAACGCCTTCGAATGCCTGCAGACGCTGACGGTCGCCTTCCTTCACTTTTACCTGAACGACAATGGTGTCGCCCGGCGCAAAAGGAGGAATCTCTTTACCCATCTGCTCAGCTTCGATCTGCTGAATAATTTTGTTGGTCATGCTGCGCTCCTAAGACAGGCCGTCTGGCGTGTCATCGATACATTAACTATCGTCCTGCTGGCGGATGTATTCCTCCAGCAATTTCTTCTCTTCTCCAGAAAGCGAGCGGCTTTCCAGAAGATCAACGCGACGTTGCCAGGTCCGACCAAGGGACTGCTGTAAACGCCAGCGCCGGATGTGTTCGTGATTGCCACTGAGCAACACTTGTGGAACACATTTATCCGCATACACCTCCGGGCGGGTGTAGTGCGGGCAGTCGAGCAGGCCATCCGTAAAGGAGTCCTCCTCGGCCGAGTCTGCATGACCCAATGCACCAGGCAAAAGGCGCGTTACCGCATCGATCAGCACCATGGCCGGCAGCTCACCGCCAGACAGGACATAATCCCCGATCGACCATTCTTCATCGACATGCGCCTCAATGAAGCGCTCATCAATACCTTCATAGCGTCCAGCGATGAGGATTAAAGCCTCCTCGTTCACCAGTTCACGCACTGCTGACTGAGTCAGCTGGTGACCTTGCGGCGACAGGTAAATTACCTTCGCTTTTACACCTGCGGCCTGCTTGGCATCGAGCAAAGCATCCTCAAGCGGCTTGATCTTCATCACCATGCCAGGACCACCACCAAAGGGACGGTCATCCACGGTGTGATGACGGTCTGTGGTGTAGCTCCTTGGATTCCAGCAGGTCAGCTGTAACAGCCCCTGCTTTACCGCGCGGCTAGTGATGCCGTAATCACTGATAGCGGCAAACATTTCCGGAAATAGCGTAATGACTTCAACGCGCAAGCTAGGCATGTCGCTTAGAAGTCCGCATCCCAGTCGACTCGCATTTCGCCAGCGGCCAGATCAATCGACAACACGCATTGCTCGGTATAGGGCAACAGGCGTTCACGCTGATCCAAGCTGTCGGTGCAAGGTTTGACCACCATCACATCGTTGGCACCGGTCTCGAATAACTGGTCGATCGTGCCGAGCAACTGCCCAACCTGATCAATCACCTTCAGACCTACCAACTGCGACCAGTAGAACTCACCAGGCGCGAGTTCGGGCAGCTCACTGCGGGGGACAAGAATTTCAAAACCGGCGAAGCTACGAGCCACTTCGCGATCATCCAGTCCTTTCAGCTTTGCTACTACGACCTTGCCTTGCAAGCGGCCACTGACCAACTCAACTTGCTTTACCTCGTTGTCACGCTTGAGCGTCCAACGCGGGTAATCGAGCACATTGTCGATCGGGTCGGTAAAGGAATACACCTTCACGTCACCTTTCACGCCATGCACCGAAACGATCTTGCCGAGTACCACTAGGTCCTCGGCTGGAGCTGGCGTTGTGCTCATAAATGACTTAGGCAGCAGCCTTAGCCGATTCCTTGAGCAGCTGAGCAACACGCTCAGACGGCTGTGCACCCTGGCTCAGCCAGTAGGTGACGCGCTCTTGGTTAACAGACAGCTTGATTTCAGCGCCCGAAGCAACCGGGTTGAAGAAACCAACACGCTCAACGAAACGACCGTCGCGCGCATTGCGGCTGTTGGTCACGGTGAGGTGGTAAAAAGGGCGCTTTTTGGAGCCGCCACGGGCAAGACGGATGGTTACCATTGAACTTCGTTCCTGTAGTCGGTGCTGCAAAACAAAAATGCGAGCATAGGGCACTAGGCCCGAAAGGCCGCATATTCTAAGGATTATCCAGCTTTTTGCAAATCTCTTTTTCGCCAGCCACGTGACTAGCGAATAGAGCACACATCGCCAGCGGCAAGACTGCTGCGCCACTGGCAAGGCATTAGGTTTAAAACTTCGGCATGCCGCCGCCTGGGAGCATTCCACCCATGCCGCGCATCATCTTGGCCATACCGCCCTTGGCAGTAAATTTCTTCATCATCTTTTGCATTTGCTTGTGCTGCTTGATCAGCCGCCCGATGTCCTGCACCTGAGTGCCGGAACCCATGGCGATACGCCGCTTGCGCGAGCCACTGATGATTTCCGGATCACGACGCTCACCCGGGGTCATCGAGTTGATGATCGCTTCCATCTGCTTGAACTGCTTCTCGGCCGCGCCCTGCGCATTGCCCATCTGCGCCAGATTGACGCCACCCATCTGCGGCAGCTTGTCCATCAAGCCGCCCAGACCACCCATGTTTTTCATCTGCTGCAACTGATCGCGGAAGTCTTCCAGGTCGAAGCCCTTGCCCTTCTTTAGCTTCTTCGTCAGTTTCTCGGCTTTATCCCGATCGAGGGTCTGCTCGGCCTGCTCGATCAGGCTGAGCACATCCCCCATACCCAGAATGCGCGAGGCGATACGCTCGGGGTGGAAAGGCTCCAAAGCCTCACTTTTCTCGCCCATACCGATGAATTTGATGGGCTTGCCGGTAATGGCGCGCACCGAGAGCGCCGCACCACCACGGGCATCGCCGTCGACCTTGGTCAGCACCACACCGGTCAACGGCAGGGCATCGGCGAAGGCCTTGGCCGTATTAGCCGCATCCTGACCCGTCATCGCATCGACCACGAACAGGGTCTCAGCCGGCTTGACCGCAGCATGCAGCGCCTGTATCTCCGCCATCATCTCGGCATCGATAGCCAGGCGACCCGCGGTATCGAGAATCACCACATCGATGAATTTGAGCTTGGCCTCCCGGATCGCCGCCTCGGCAATGGCCACCGGCTTTTGGCTGATATCGGAGGGGAAGAAGGTCACGCCAACTTCGCTGGCCAGGGTTTCCAGCTGCTTGATCGCCGCAGGGCGATAGACGTCCGCCGAGACCACCAGCACGCTCTTCTTCTTACGCTCCTTGAGGAAGCGCGCCAACTTGCCCACGGTGGTGGTTTTACCTGCCCCCTGCAAGCCCGCCATCAACACCACCGCCGGTGGCGTGACGTTCAGCACCAAGTCTTCGTTGGCCGCGCCCATCAGCTCTTCCAGCTCGGCCCGCACGATCTTCACGAAGGCCTGGCCCGGCGTCAGGCTTTTCGAGACTTCGGTGCCGACCGCGCGCTCCTTGACCTTGTTCACGAAGTCCTTGACCACCGGCAAGGCAACATCGGCCTCGAGCAACGCCATGCGCACTTCACGCAAGGTGTCTTTGATGTTGTCCTCGGTCAGTTTGGCTTTGCCGGTGACGTTACGCAGGGTCTGCGAGAGGCGATCAGTTAGATTTTCGAACATGCGCGTTCCTTTCAGGCTCTATGGAGCCGAGGGGTGGGCTTGCAGCAGACCGCGGATTATAACCAAGACTCGACAGCACCGACACCGCCGGTGGTCTTTCGTGAAATGTCCTTTGTATGCCACACTCAGCGCCTTTCGGGCTTGCCTAATCAGGATTTATGCACCCTCTGTTGACCAGCCTTGCAGCCGCCGGCCTCTACCTTGGCGCCACTGCCTACCAGAGCTTCCAACTTAACCGGCGCGCCACTCCGGATAAACGTCTGCTAATTGCGCTCGGCCTGCTCGCCCTGGTCGGCCATGCGCTCAGTCTGTTTCATCAGCTGCTTGGCCCGAGCGGGCTGAACATAGATTTTTTCAGTGCCGCCAGCCTGATATCTGCCGCCGTTATCTTGCTGACGCTGCTGGCCTGCCTGCGCATACCCGTGGAAAACCTGCTGTTACTGTTTTTTCCACTGGGCTGCGTGACGGTTCTGCTGGCGCAGTTCATGCCTGCCGGCGTCATCCGCCCGATCGACGAAGAACCGGGCATTCTCGCCCATATCCTGCTGTCGATCACGGCCTACGGCATGCTCACCATTGCCGCGTTCCAGTCGCTGTTGCTGCTGCTGCAGGACCATCAACTGAAACACAAACATCCCTCCGGATTGATCAAGAACTTCCCGCCACTGCAGACCATGGAAAGCCTACTGTTTGGCTTCCTCTGGGCAGGCTGGGCGCTGCTCTCGCTGTCACTGCTGTCCGGCGCGCTGTTTCTCGAAGATCTGTTTGCCCAGCATCTGGTACACAAAACCATCCTCTCCTGCTTCGCCTGGGTGGTGTTTGCCGTACTGCTATGGGGGCGTTATCAGCTTGGCTGGCGCGGTCACAAAGCCATCCGCTGGACCCTGGCAGGCTTTTGCCTGCTAATGCTGGCCTATTTCGGCAGCAAACTGGTCCGCGAATTCATCCTGCATCTCTAGGCAAATCCCCGTGGACAATGTGCCCCCTGGCTTCCTGATTGGCCTGCTGATATTCCTGCTCGCCTGCTCGGCGTTTTTCTCCAGTTCGGAAACCAGCCTGCTCAGCCTCAACCGCTACCGCCTGCGCCACCTCGCCAAGCAAGGGCATCGCGGCGCCAAGCGCGTCAGCGCCCTGCTGAGTCGCCCGGACCGGCTGCTTGGCACCATCCTGATCGGCAACAACTTCGTCAACATCCTCGCCTCATCCATCGCCACCGTTTTGGCCATCCAGTTGTGGGGCGAGGCTGGCATCGCCATTGCCACCATAGGCCTGACTCTGGCGCTGTTGATTTTCGGCGAAATCACCCCGAAAACCCTGGCCGCCCTGCGCCCGGAAACAGTCGCCTACCCGTTCAGCCTGCCGCTGATGCTGCTGCTCAAACTGTTCTACCCCCTGGTAGTCGTGCTGAACTGGATCAGCAATGGCCTGCTCAAACTACTGGGAGTAGACCCTGCCAGCAAAACCAGCGACAGCCTGACCACCGAAGAGTTACGTAGCGTGGTGGGAGAGCCGGGCCATGAGCTACCGAAGAATCGCCAGGACATGCTGCTGGGCATTCTCGACCTGGAAAAGGTCACGGTAGACGACATCATGATCCCGCGTAACGACGTCACCGGCATCAATCTGGAAGATGACATCGAAACCATTATCAGTCAGCTACGCACCACCCCCCATACCCGACTGCCGGTGTTTCGCAATGACATCAACCAGGTCGAGGGTGTTGTGCACATGCGTCAGATCGCCCGCCTGCTGACCCATAACCAACTGACCAAGGACAGCCTGCTCGCGGCCTGCAGCGAGCCTTACTTCATCCCGGAAAACACCCCGCTGTCGACCCAGCTGATCAACTTCCAGAAGCACAAGCACCGCATAGGCATCGTCGTCGACGAATATGGCGACGTGATCGGCATCGTCAGCCTGGAAGACATTCTCGAAGAGATTGTCGGCGACTTCAGCAACCAGAGCGCCCTGCGCAGCCCAGACATTCACCCTCAGGAAGACGGGACCCTGGTGATAGATGGCGCCGCTTACATTCGTGAAGTAAACAAGAGCCTCGACTGGCACCTGCCCTGCGATGGACCCAAGACCCTCAACGGCCTGATCACCGAAGCCCTGGAAACCATTCCAGACAGCGCCGTGTGTCTGAAGATAGGGCCTTACCGCCTGGAAATCCTGCAGTCCTCGGAAAACCGCGTGAAAAGCGTACGAGTCTGGCAGTCCGCACCTAAAGCGCAGCCAGAGCCGGAACAGGAATCGGCGACAGACTAAGCTCCGCTGCCAAGCTCTGCGCCCAGACGCTATAGCCCAGGCTCGAGGGGTGAAAACCATCGAGCGCCAGGTACGCGGCGGAAAACCGCAGGCGCAACGGGTAATAGCCGGCACCCGAGCGCTCGGCGACTTGACGCAAGCGCGCATCCAGCAGCGCCGCCCGCGCACCCAGCAAACGCCGCAGCAGCCAGGGCAACGCGGTGAAATGCTGCAACGGCGGCACGCCGCAAAACGCCACCCGAGCGCCACCCGCGGCCAATTCATCAGTCACTCGGGTCAGTGACGATTGCCAACGCCGCATCGAGGTGAAACCTGTGGTGTCGTTGACCCCGAACAGCAACAACGCAAGGTCTACATGGTCATCCAGCACCTGCGGCAGCAGACGCTCACAGGCTTGGGTGACGCGGATGCCATTCTCGCCGCAGGCACGCCACAGCACAGGCCGGCCATGACGCGCGGCCAAGGCCTGCGCCAAACATCCGACCAAGGCATGCTGCAGACAGCCGGCGCCAACACCGACGACCGTGGACTCGCCTAACAGCAGTAAGCGCAAGGGCTCACCGGGCAAGTCGGCACCCACCACACCACGCCGAGGGCCAGCGGCGGGCGCCAGTCGTAACGCCGTGCGCCGCGCGAGAATCGCCAAGGGCACTGCCAGCGGCAATGACGGCAGTGCCGCCAGCCACCAGAGCAACCCGCGCCAGCGACTCACAACTCGATGCTGACCGCCTGCGCCACGCGGGCAGCCTTGGCCCGCGCAGCCTGCAGCGACTCATCGCGGGCCAACGCCACGCCCATGCGGCGCTGCCCGCTGACCTCCGGCTTGCCGAACAAACGCAGCGCGGTATCCGGCTCAACCAGGGCCGCGCCCAGGTTAGCGAAACTGACCTGGCGTGACTCGCCTTCAGCCAGCAACACCGCCGAGGCCGACGGGCCCAGCTGGCGGATCGCCGGAACCGGCAGGCCGAGGATGGCCCGCGCATGCAAGGCGAACTCGGACATATCCTGGGAAATCAGGGTTACCAGACCGGTGTCATGGGGACGCGGGGAGACTTCGCAGAACCACACCTGATCACCCTTGACGAACAACTCGACGCCAAACAGCCCGCGACCGCCCAATGCGTCGGTCACGGCCAAGGCGATGCGCTCGGCCTCGGCCTGGGCCTTTGCGCTCATCGGCTGCGGCTGCCAGGACTCCTGATAATCGCCCTTGACCTGACGATGCCCGACTGGCGCGCAGAACGTAGTGCCGCCGGCATGGCGCACGGTCAGCAGCGCGATCTCGTAGTCGAAATCGATGAAACCCTCGACGATGACCCGCCCCTTGCCAGCACGCCCGCCGGCCTGCGCGTAATCCCAGGCCGCCTGCAGATCATCCAGGCTCTTCAATAACGACTGGCCCTTGCCGGATGAACTCATGATCGGTTTGATCAGGCAGGGAAAGCCCAACGCCTGCACCGCCGCGCGACAGGCTTCGAATGAGTCGGCAAACTGGTAAGGCGAGGTCGGCAAGCCCAGCTCTTCGGCCGCCAGACGGCGAATACCCTCGCGGTTCATGGTCAACTGTGCGGCGCGCGCACTGGGAATCACGGTAAAGCCCTCATTCTCCAGCGCAACCAGGGTCGCCGTGGCGATCGCCTCGATCTCCGGAACGATGTAATGCGGCTGCTCCAGCTCGATCACCGCGCGCAGCGCGGCATCGTCGAGCATATCGACCACATGGCTACGATGCGCCACCTGCATGGCCGGCGCATTGGCGTAGCGATCCAGCGCAATCACCTCAACACCGAGGCGCTGCAGCTCGATCACCACTTCTTTGCCCAGCTCGCCAGACCCACAGAGCAAGACTCGAATTGCGCTCGGCGACAACGGGGTTCCTATACGGGGCATAGCAGGTCCTTAGAGCAACGAGGAAAAGGGAAATAAATGGATCTTCGCATTGTCGCGGGGAAGAGAGGATTGACAGTCAGGGATGCAGGTAAATTGGCAGTCGCCAAACACACCAGCCCCTGCACCCTGCTGT
>NZ_VIUH01000029.1 GCF_007993865.1 Pseudomonas sp. SJZ079
TGGCAAGGGAATGACCATTACCTGCGTCCTGCGCCTAATCGGGGGCCATTTCTCGCGGCAACGCGGCTCGCAATGAAACGGCAACAGACCCTAGCGCAAGGTACGGCGCCAGAGGTTGAGTACGTCGCTCTTGGTGATCAGCCCGAGAAAACGGCCGTGTTCGACGATCAGCGCGACGTGGCCGGCATCGAAGGTTTGCAGCAGGCGGTCCAGCGGCACATCCGGGTCCAGGGTCTGCAAATTGCTGACCATGGCCTCGCGCACCGGCAGCTGGAAATGCTCCGGCGCGTCTTTCACCGCGCGCAGCAGATCCCATTCATCGATCAGGCCGACCACCCGGTCGCCCTCCATCACCGGCACCTGGTCGATGTCATGAAAGCGCATGCGCCCGTACACCGCCGCCAGGGTCTCCTCGGGCTTGCAGGTGACGGTGGTGCCTTCGTCGTAGCGGCGCGCGATCAGGTCGCGCAGGTTGCCTGCCTTGGGTCGCTCGATCAGGCCCTGGTCGATCATCCAGTAGTCGTTGAACATCTTCGACAGGTACTTGTTGCCGCTGTCACAAACGAAGGTCAGTACACGCTTGGGCGTGGTTTGCTCACGGCAGTAGCGCAAGGCGGCGGCCACCAGGGTGCCGGACGAGGAGCCGGCCAGCACGCCCTCTTGCTGCAGCAACAGGCGCGCGGTGTGCAAGCTTTCGGCATCCGGGATGCGATACGCGCGCTTGACCAACGAAAAGTCGGCCAGCGCCGGCACGAAATCCTCGCCGATGCCTTCCACCAGCCAACTGCCGGCCTCGCCGAAATGGCCGGTCTCCACGTAGTCGGCCAGCACCGAGCCTTGCGGGTCGGCCAGGACCATCTCGACCTGCGGCGCCACCCGCTGGAAGAACCGGGTCAGGCCGCCCAGGGTGCCACCCGAGCCCACGCCCACCACCACCGCATCCACTCGCTGCTCGAGCTGTTGCCAGATCTCTGGGCCGGTGCCGCGCTGATGCGCCCAGGCATTGGCCGGGTTGTTGAATTGGTCGATGTAAAAAGCATCCGGCCTCTGCTCGGCAATGCTGCGCGCCAGATCCTGATAATACTCGGGGTGGCCCTTGCCGACATCGGAGCGGGTTAGGCGAACCTCGGCGCCCAAGGCCTTGAGGTGGAAGATCTTCTCGCGGCTCATCTTGTCCGGCACCACCAGCAGCATGCGGTAGCCCTTCTGCGCAGCCACCAGGGCCAGGCCCAGGCCGGTGTTGCCGGCGGTGGCTTCGATGATGGTGCCGCCTGGCTGCAACTGCCCGCTGTTTTCCGCGGCCTCGATCATGGTCAGGGCGATGCGGTCCTTGATCGAGCCACCGGGGTTCTGGTTTTCCAGCTTGACGAACAACTGGCAGGGGCCGCTATCCAGGTGACTGAGCGGCAGTATCGGCGTATTGCCGATCATCTCGAGCAGTGGATTGGTGGACATCGGCATGACCCTCTGCAGAGCTGCCGATTCGTCGCGGTTGTGGCGTTCGGCACAGGGGCCGAGGTTAAAGCGACGCCAGGCAACGCCGATCGGCCATGCCTTAGTTATAGGCAGCTCAGCGCTGCAGGGCCAGCCGTGAAGTGCTTCGCTGGACGTGCGGTGCCGCTCTGCCAGGGGAGAGTTCGATAACCTGAGAGGCTGAATGCTGCGCACCCCACAGCGGCAGCGTCGGCGCTGACCGCCCCTAGACTCGTAGCCCACAGGCAGCCCCTCAATAGGGGCGGCCGCAGTTCGATGCGTGGTGGCCAGGCAGACGGCAGGGAGCGGTATTACTCCGCCCTAGCCGGCATGCCATCCACTACCCCGGCGGTGTTATCCAGCAGGCTCTTGGTGGCCGTCTGCAGAAAGGCCTCGAGGTCCTTTTGCAACTCGGGATCGATGTCCCCGGGCACACGCTCGGCTTGCGGATGAGCACCGAGCTGGTAGCTGTACAGGCGCGGTTCGAAGTCCTTGGGCTGAATCAGGATGCGCTCGGGAGTGACGATGGCGACGGTCTGATCGCCGCCGGACGGCTTGATCACACCGATGCCCTGATCCCCGGCCGGCAAGTTGAGCAGGTCGCGCCCCCAGCACTGGTGGCGCACTTCCCCACCGAGGCGGCCCATGATGGTCGGCACGATGTCGATCTGAGTGCCGACGCTATGGTTGACGCTACCGAACTTCTCCTGAATACCCGGCGCGATCAGCAGCAGCGGGACGTTGAAGCGGAACAGGTCCATCTCGGTCAACTGTTCATCGCTGCCGAAACCATGGTCGCCGACCACGACAAACAGGGTGTCCTTGAAGTACGGCGCCTGGCGGGCCTTCTCGAAGAACTGGCCGAGCGCCCAATCGGAATAGCGCATGGCGGTGAGGTGCTCATCCCAACTGCCATAACCGCTGACCGGTTCGACTGGCAGCTTGCTCGGCAGTGCATAGGGCGTGTGGTTGGACAGGGTTTGCAGCAGCGCATAGAACGGCTTGTCGCCGTAGTTTTGCGCCAGCTCGGCGGCGCCGCGGTCGAACATGTCCTGATCGGACACACCCCAGGTCGGGTCCATGAACACCGGGTCGACGAAGTCTTCGCGGCCGATGAAATTAGTCATGCCCTGGTTGCTGAAGAAGCCGGACTGGTTGTCCCACTGAAAGTTGCCGTTGTAGACGTACAGGTTGTCGTAATCGCGGGCACTGAGCAGCTGCGGCAAACCCGAGAACTGGTGCGCGCCCTCGGGCGTGCGCATCAGGTACTCGAAGCTCGGCAGGTTGGGGAAGCAGGCCATGGTGGCGAACATGCCCTGGTGAGTGTGGGTACCGTTGGAGAAGAAGCGGTCGAACAGCAGGCCCTGTTTGGCCAGTTTGTCGAAGTTCGGCGTGATATTGCCTGGGGCGCCCAGCGCACCGACGAAATGGCCGGCGAAGCTTTCCATGAGGATCACCACCACGTTGCGGACCGGCAGCGTGCCATCGGCCGGCGGGGTGAAGTCGCGGCGAATCGCGGCGGTGTCGGCGTCGACCAGTTGATCGTGCGGCGTCAGCAGCAACTTGCGCACGGCCTCCAGCGCCTGCTCGTCGGCCATGGTCGATTTCCAGGCGTTGTCGCGGTGCGAGGAGAAGCTGGCCATGGCGGCCGAGGCCAGGGTCAGGGTGCCGTTCAGACCGAGCTGGTTGGCGAACATCGAATCGGTGGTGTAAGCATCGCCCCAACGCAACGGCGGGCCTTGGCGCAGATGACCGCGCGCGGCGAGCACCGCCACCAGCAGGCACAGCACGAAGACGCTGCCGCGCCAGTACCAGGCCGGCGCACGCGAGCTAGACGACTTGGTTGCTTGCACGCGCGGCCGGCTGAGCAGGTCCAGGCCCTTGAACAGCTTGGCCAGCAACCAGGTGGCGATCACCCAGGCCAGCAGATAACGGGCGACCGGGAAGCCGTTCCACAGCATGCTCATTACGGTCTGGGTGTCTTCCTGAAAATACTGGAAGACCAGGCTGTTCAAACGCTGGTGGAACTCGTGATAGAAGTCCAGCTCGGTGATGCCGAGGAACAGAGTGATGCTGGCGAACCCGGTCAGCCAGGTGCGCTGCAGGCCGCGGGCGGCCATGGCGCGCACACTGAGCAAGGACAGCAACAACGGCACGCAGGCGTAGACCACCAGGCGCAGATCAAAGCGCAAACCGTTGTAAAAGGCCTCGACAAAGGTTGCCGCCGGCGTGGCGCCGATCAACTCGCGGTTATAGACCAGCAAGGCGACGCGCAACAAAGCATAGAGCAGCAGCAAAGCCACTGCGCTCAATGCGGTGAAGGTCAGGTGGCTGCTAATGCTCGGGTGAGACAAACGCGATGAGGACGACGAGTTACTCAGGGCATCCGTATTGGCCATTTGGTTCAAGATCCGTTGGGTAGACGAGTGAGTTCGAGAATGCGGTCGCGGCCTTGCTCGGCGACCAGGTAGCTGCCATCGGTCGAGGCGACTATGGTTTGCACTGCACGCATGTGATTGAGAATAACCTGTAATTGCCCCGCAGGATCCAATAGCAGGACGCGGGCCATGTGCGTGGCGTCTTCGGTGATCCATAGGCCGTCGGCGCTGCACAGAAGAAAGCCTGGCGCGTTGAGGCCGGCTTGCACCAGGGTGTCCTCGCCAGTGGCTTGCCACTGCTTGACCCAGCCCTTGGCTTTTTCCGTGTAGTACAACCGGCCGTCGGCGCAGGCGGTGATGGCTTCGCCTTCATCCAGACCATCACGCAGGGTCACGACTTCGCCGCTGACGGGGTCGAAGCGCAGCAAGCGACCGAGCTTCTTGTCCTCGATGGCATACAGAAAGTGCCCGTCGCTGGCGAGGCCCTCCACGTCGTCGGCGCCAAACAAGGACTCAGTCCGATCACCCCGCAACAACAGCACGGGAAATGTTCCGCCTTCCTGCCCCACGGCTACACCGCCGTCATACAGGGCCAGACCATCGGGCTTCGACAGGCCACTCAACATCGTTTTCAGGCTGCCATCGGTGGCGCGCTTGAGAATGGTGCCCTTGCCGTCGGAGAATTCCTGGCTGATAAACAGCGCGCCCTGGGCATCCCGTACCAATGCACTGACCCTCGGGATGTCGGCGTGGAAAACCTGGTAGCCCCAGCCCTTAGAGGCCACCACTGGGAATAGATGGCGCCAGGCGGCGTATCCGCTCACCGATACGAGCGAGACGCCGAGCACCAGCATCAGCCAACGTAGGTACTTCTGACGCAGTTGCTTCGGCATAACCACAGCCACTCCAATCGACTCGATAAAAAAGTGGCGCGAGTGTGCTGAATGCGATGTGAAAATTCTGTCGAAAGGGCTCTAGCATGCCGCTTTTGAGTTAGAGCAAGCTACCGGCTGGCTGAACCGGACCTCGCGATCAAGACCGCTGCCACGGAGCCAGGCTATTCGCAGCCTGGTGGCAGCGACCCCGGCCGCAAGGCTTTTGCTTGAGCGCCTGGAAAAGGACCCGCAGGTCCTTGTTCATGCATTCGGCGACTTAGTCGTTGCTCGGCTTGTTGATCGCCTGCAACACATATTGCGGCAGCGCGAAGGCGCCGATATGGATTTCCGGGTTGTAGTAACGGGTGACGATGCCGCTGCCGGCGAAGCGTTGGCGCAGGGTGTCCAGCGGCAGTTTGCGGTAATCGCTGTTGGTGCTGCCCCAGGCGAAGGTCATGCTGCCGCCGATATAGGTTGGCACGGCCGCCATGTAGAAGTGCCAATCGCTGAACAGGCCATGCATGCGCCCGGCGGTGGTTTGCACCTCGGACAACTGCATGAACGGTGTGCCGTTCTGGGTCACCAGGATGCCGCCATCGTTGAGGCAGCGACGGCAGGCCTGATAGAAATTCTCGGAGAACAGCACTTCGCCGGGGCCGATCGGGTCGGTGGAATCGGAGATGATCACGTCGAACTTGTCTGCGCAATTGGCGACGAAGCGCATGCCATCGTCGATCACCAGGTTCAGGCGCGGGTCGTCGAAGCTGCCCTTGGAATGATTGGGCAGGTATTCCTTGCACATCTCGACCACGGTAGCGTCGATCTCGACCATGGTGATGTGCTCGACGCCATGGTGTTTGCACACCTCGCGCAGCATGCCGCCGTCGCCGCCGCCGATGATCAGCACGCGCCTGGCCAGGCCGTGGGCGAGGATCGGCACGTGGGTGAGCATCTCGTGGTAGATGAACTCGTCGGCTTCGGTGGTCTGGATCACACCATCCAGGGCCATCACGCGGCCCATGCGCGGGTTCTCGAAAATCACCAGATGCTGATGCTCGGTGCGCACCTCGTGCAGCAGCTTGTCCATGCGAAAGCGCTGGCCGTAACCGTCATACAGAGTCTCTTGATAATCGCTCATGACGCTGTCCCCCTGATGCTGCTAAATAAGGCTGGCGAGGCGACTGGAGCAAGCCGTGGAGCCCGCCTATCAATGCCTATTAATGAAGGCGGGCATTCTACGTCGCCCTGCATGACAGGTCGAACCGTGCCCTTTGAAAGTCAGTTGTGCGCTGACAAGCCCATCGACTGCGGTTATCGTCCTGTGATGAATACAGCCGCCGAACACTGCCTGCACCTACCCTACCTGCCCCCCTGGGATTGGCAGCAATTCCACGGCCATTACGCCCTGCGCGCCCTGCCCGGCGTCGAGCGTCTCACGCCCTCAAGCTACAGCCGCAGCTTTCGCCTGGGTGAGATCAGCGGCTGGTTCAGCGTGCGCCCGCTGGTCGAGCAGAGTGCGCTGGAACTGCGCTGCAGCGACTCGGCTAGCCCCTGTCTGAGCGAGTTGCAGCAACGCGTGCGGCGGATGTTCGACCTGGACGCCGAGCCGCAGCAAATTGCCGCGCACCTGGGAGACGATCCCCAGCTCGGTCCGCTGGTCGCGCGCAATCCCGGCCTGCGCTTGCCGGTCGCCTTCGACCCCTTCGAGCAGGCGGTGCGGGCGATAGTCGGCCAGCAGGTCACGGTGAAAGCCGCGGTCACCATCACCGGCCGCCTGGTCAGCCGCCTCGGCGCGCCCTTGGCGTCGGGCATCGAGGGTCTCGAACGCCTATTCCCCAGTGCCGCGGCGATTGCCGGCGCCACCCTGGACGGTATCGGCATGCCGGGTAAACGGGTGCAAAGCCTGCAATATTTTGCCGAACAGGTTGCCAGCGGCGTGTTGCGCCTGGACCTGCAACAGGGCAGTCAGGCCTTGATCGAACGCCTGTGCGCGCTGCCCGGCATCGGTCCCTGGACCGCCGAGTACATCGCCCTGCGCGCCTTTGGTGAAGCCGACGCCTTCCCCGCCAGTGACCTGGGCCTGCTGAAAGCGCCGCTGTGGGGCAGCGAGGGCATCAGCGCCAAGCAGCTCAAGAACCGCGCCGAAGCCTGGCGCCCGTGGCGGGCCTATGCCGCCACGCACCTGTGGCACAACTATTCGGGAGGGTGAACCGATGTTCTATCGCTACCACGACAGCCCTATCGGTCGCTTGTTGTTGAGCGGCGACGCGCAGGGCTTGCAGCAACTGCTGATGGAGATAGAGAGTAAGCCCTGGCGGATTGGCGCAGATTGGCAGCTCGCCCATGCCGAGCTGGACCCGGTGTGTCGACAGCTGGATGAGTATTTCGCCGGTCGTCGGCAGCGCTTCGAGCTGCAGCTGGCGCCACAAGGCACCGAGTTCCAGCGCGCCGTGTGGCAGGCACTGCAAAGCATCCCTTTTGGTCAGACCCGCTGCTACAGCGCGCTGGCCGAACAGATCGCCCGGCCCAAGGCGGTGCGTGCAGTGGGTGCGGCCAATGGCGCTAACCCAATCGCGGTGATCATCCCCTGTCACCGGGTGATCGGCCGCGACGGCAGCCTGACCGGCTATGCCGGCGGGCTGGCGCGCAAAGCGCTGTTATTGCAGTTGGAGGGCGCGCAGCTGCCGGAACAGGCATCGTTGGCACTCTAGAGCGTTGACGGATGCTTTGAGTAGCCCAGCAGTACTACGCCCGACTGCAGGGGCAGCCCCCCTGTTATGCACAGAACCAAAGGCTCCCGCGCGAAAACGGCCTTATAGATTTACATTGCCGCGCGGCCCGGCCAGCGCCCAGATGATCAGGCCGATCACCGGCAGGAAGACGATCAGCAGTACCCAAAGCACCTTCTTGGTACTGTCGGTACCGCTCTTGATCACGTTGATGATGGCCCAGATATCCAGCGCCAGAATGATCAAGCCAAGCAGGCCATTCAATGTAGAACCCATGAGGACACTCCTGTGTAAAGGGTTGCCCTCGTAGGATAGACGTAACAGGCCGCTGAAAAACTACTGCGCTCGGCTATGCTGCGTTGAAATCAACCTCAAAATGCTCATGTACCGCTCGTACACTGCGCTTTTTCGACTGATTTCGCCTTGCCTAGCCATCGCTCGCTACATTTTTCAACGGCCTGTTAAGTCTGAGAGTTCAGGGCGCGGCCGATTCCCGCATCAAGCGGCGCCGCTAACCCCCGCGGCTTACAGTCGATTAAGGTCGATCACCGCGAAGCTGGCGACGGTCTCGTGGCCAGCTAATTCCCCGCCATCACGCGCCAGGCCGACGGTCTGCATGCCGGCCTGCTCGGCGGCGTCCAGCTCCTCGACGACATCGGAGAGAAACAGGATCTCGTCTGCCGGACGACCAATAGCCTGGACGATGCGCTGGTACGAGGCCACCTCGCGCTTGGGCCCTGAAGTGGTGTCGAAGTAGGCGGAGAACAACGGCATCAGGTCGCCGGCCACGGAGCAGCCGAAAATCAGTTTCTGCGCCTGGATCGAACCGGAGGAATAGACGTACAGGTCATAACCGCCCTGCTTCCAGCGCTTCAGCGCTTCGACCGCATCCGGGTAGACATGCCCCTTGAGCTGGCCGCGGTGATAGCCCTCGGCCCAGATCATGCCCTGCAGCGCCTTGAGCGGCGTGGCTTTACGGTCCTCGGCGATCCAGCCCAGAAGGATCTCGATCAGCCGCGGCACATCGGCCTGCGCCTCGCCACTCTCCGCCCGTACGGCAGCCAGCTGCTCGGCCACCTGTGGCTCGTCGGCGTGACTCAGAACGAATTCCGGCAGGTGCTTGGCGGCGAAGGGAAACAACACCTCGAAGACGAAGCTCACCGCGCTGGTGGTGCCTTCGATATCGGTGAGTATGGCTTTGACTGGCATGGCACTCTCGCTTCGATGGTTGAGGCTCCCCTGCCCTGGGTTCCTCGGATGGACGCGGCGCTTGGGCGATCGGACCTCAGTCGTCCAGACGCGGAAAGCGGCTGGCAATGTCGTCGCCGGTGAACTCGGCGACCCAGCCTTCCGGATTATTGAACAGGCGAATCGCCACGAAATGCGGATGCTCGCCCATGTCGAACCAGTGACGGGTGCCGGCCGGCACCGAGATCAGGTCGTTCTTCTCGCACAGCACCGCGTAGACGTAATCGTCTATGTGCAGGGTGAACAGGCCGCTGCCCGCGACGAAGAAGCGCACCTCGTCCTCGGCATGCCGGTGCTCGTCGAGGAACTTGGCGCGCAGTTCGGCCTTTTGCGGATGATCGTCGCTCAGGCTGACCACATCCACGGTGACATAGCCGCGCTCGGCCATCAGGGTGTCGATCTGCGGGCGGTAGGCGGCGATCACCTCATCCTGACTGGCGCCGGGGGCGATCGGCGCCACGGCTTGCCAACGCTCGAAGCGCACGCCGACCTCGGCCAGGGTGCTGGCGATGTCCTCGAGGTGGGTCAGTACCTTGTTCGGCAGATCGGGGGAAGACTCGTGGTAAACGCTCAGGCTGCTCATGTTCAATACTCTCTCAATTTAGTGTCGTAGGCTGGCGTAGAGCGCAGCGAAACCCAGCGTTGCATTGACCCTGCTGGGTTTCGGCAGAAAGCCCCTCTACCCAGCCTACGAAAATCCGTCTCAGCTCTTGTGCAGGGCGCGCACCTTGAGTTCGCACTCGAAGAGAAACTCGAAGGCCTCGATCTGGCGCAGGGCACCGCTCATCTGCGCGCCCCAGGTGTACAGGCCGTGCCCGCGAATCAGGTAGCCGACGCAGTCCGGGTGCCGCTCCAGCCAGGGCTGGACCTTGGCCGCCAGCCGGGCGATGTCCTGGTCATTGTCGAAAATCGGCACCTCGACCTGGGACTCGTGGCTGCTGATGCCGGTAAAGGCTTTCTGCAATTCGTAGTCGGCGAACACCAGCGAGTCGCTCAGGCTCAGCCGCGACAGCACCGTGGCATTCACCGAATGGGTGTGCAACACCGCGCCGATCTCGGCTTTCCAGTTATACAACTGGGTATGCAGCAGGGTTTCCGCCGAAGGCTTCTTCCCCGCCTCCAGGCTGCGTCCCTGCATATCGGTGACCAGCACATCGTCGAGCCCCAGCTGGCCCTTGTGCTTGCCGGAAACGGTCAACAACGCCTCGCTAGCCGACAGTCGCGCCGAATAATTGCTGCTGGTGGCCGGCGACCAACCACGCTCATAGAGAAAGCGCCCCGCGTCGATGATCTGCTGGGCGAGGTGTTCACGACTCAGGCTCATGGCCCCTCCTCTTGCATGCGGGTGGCGGTGATATAGGCTGCCGCCAAGGCTATCAGGCTGGCGATGGCAAAGGTCCAGGCGGGCCCCAGGGTATTCCAGCTGTAACCCGAATAGAGTGCGCCCAAGGCGCCCCCCACTCCAGCCAGGGTGGCATATAGCGCCTGGCCTTGGCCCTGTTGCCGGTCGGCGAAGCTGCGCTGGACGAAATGGATGGCCGCCGCATGAAAGCTGCCAAAGGTCGCCGCGTGCATCAGCTGGGCGAATAGCAGCACCAGCAGATGATCGGCCAGATTCCCCAGCAACAACCAGCGCAGCGCGGTGATCAGAAAGCTCGCGAGCAACACAGTACGCAGCGAATAGCGCGCCAGCAACCGGGCCATGAACAGGAACAGCACGATCTCGGCGACCACGCCCAGAGCCCAGAGCTGGCCGATCAGCCCGCGCGCGTAGCCGAGCGCCTCCAGGTGCAAGGTCAGAAAGGTGTAATACGGGCCGTTGCTGAGCTGCATCAAGCCAACGCTCAGGTAAAACGCGAGAATCCCGGGCCGCCGCAGTTGCTTGAGAAAGCCGCCGCGCTCCGGGCTGTTCGGGCTCGTCAGCGGCTGCGCATTGGGCACCCAGCAGCTGCTGATGACGATACCGCTCATCAGCAAAATCAGCGCCCAGGGATAGGCATCCAGGCTGAGCAACTCGAACAGCTCACCCAAGCCGACCACCGCGACGATAAAGCCGATGCTGCCCCACAAGCGGATCCGGCTGTAACGCGCGGCCTGCTCCTTGAGGTGGGCGAAGGTGATCACCTCGAATTGCGGCAGCACTGCATGCCAGAAAAAGGCATGCAAGGCCATGATCAAGGCCAACCAGGCGTAGCTCTGGCTGATGAAGATGCCGGCGAAACACAGCAGGGTGCAGCACGCACCGAAGCGCACGATGGCCAGCCGTCGACCCGTGTAGTCACCCAGCCAGCCCCACAGATTCGGCGCGATACAGCGCATCAGCATGGGAATGGCCACCAGCTCACCGATACGCGCGGCGGAAAAGCCCAGGTGATCGAAATACAACGCCAGGAACGGCGCCGTGGCGCCGAGCAGGGAGAAATAGAAAAAGTAAAAGCCGGACAGGCGCCAATAGGGCAACACAGCGCTCATGGCCTAGACACGAACGGCCTCATAGCTGCGGCAGCACCGGCGTGCCGACGCGCACATCGGCATTCTGTGCGCGATGGCGCAGCAGGTGGTCCATCAACACCATGGCCATCATCGCCTCGGCGATCGGCGTGGCGCGGATCCCCACGCAGGGATCGTGACGGCCCTTGGTGATCACCTCCACCGGGTTGCCGTCGACGTCGATCGAGCGACCCGGCGTGGTGATGCTGGAGGTTGGCTTCAACGCCAGGTGGGCGACGATCGGCTGGCCCGAGGAAATCCCGCCGAGAATGCCGCCGGCGTTGTTCGACAGGAAGCCTTCCGGGGTCAGCTCGTCGCGGTGCTCGGTGCCGCGCTGGGCGACGCTGGCAAAACCGGCGCCGATTTCCACGCCCTTGACCGCATTGATGCTCATCAGCGCATGGGCCAGTTCGGCATCCAGGCGATCGAAGATCGGCTCGCCGAGACCCGGCATCACGCCCTCGGCCACCACGGTGATCTTCGCGCCGACCGAGTCCTGGTCGCGGCGCAACTGATCCATATAGGCTTCCAGTTCCGGCACCTTGTCGGGGTCGGGGCTGAAGAAGGCGTTCTGCTCGACGCTGTCCCAGGTCTTGAACGGGATTTCGATAGGCCCGAGCTGGCTCATGTAGCCGCGGATGACGATGCCCTGGCTGGCCAGGTACTTCTTGGCGATGGCGCCGGCGGCCACGCGCATGGCGGTCTCGCGCGCCGAGCTGCGGCCACCGCCGCGGTAGTCGCGAATGCCGTATTTGTGGTGATAGCTGTAGTCGGCGTGGGCCGGACGGAACAGGTCCTTGATCGCCGAGTAGTCCTTGGACTTCTGGTCGGTGTTGCGGATCAGCAGGCCTATGGCGCAACCGGTGGTCTTGCCCTCGAACACCCCGGCGAGGATTTCCACCACATCGTCTTCCTGACGCTGGGTGGTGTGGCGGCTGGTACCCGGCTTGCGCCGGTCGAGGTCGCGCTGCATGTCCTCGAGAGTCAGCTCCAGGCCCGGCGGGCAGCCGTCAACGATGGCGACCAGTGCCGGACCATGGCTTTCGCCAGCAGTGGTGACGGTGAACAGCTTGCCGTAAGTATTGCCGGACATGTGCAAAACGCTCCGCGAGATTCAGCCCAGGGCCCGCCACCGCGTTTGCTCGCGCGCGCCAGACCCCGACACAATAGAAGGCCGCGAGTATACCCGCGGCGCCCGCCCAGTTCACCCTCGAACCTTAAGCCGTTGGGCGCGTCCAACAGGTTCCTGCCGCCATAGTGCACCGCCATGCTGCGAGTATTGCTGTTGATTCTGCCCCTGCTTGCCGGCCTGGCTCAGGCCACGCCACACACCACCGAGCAACGCCCACTCAGCCTGCAGACCGAGCAGGGCACGCTGTACGGCACCTTGTTGCTGCCGCAAAGCGATCGGCCGCTGCCCATCGCGCTGCTGATCGCCGGCTCCGGACCAACCGACCGCGACGGCAACAACCCTGGCGGCGGACATAACGACAGTCTCAAACGCTTGGCGCAAGCCTTGGCCAAACAGGGCATCGCCAGCCTGCGCTACGACAAGCGCGGGGTGGCCGCCAGCCGCGCGGCCACCCCGGACGAGCGGGATTTGAGCGTCGAGCAGTATGTCGCCGATGCCGTGGCCTGGGGGCACCAGCTCAAAGCCGACAGCCAATTCAGTCGACTGGTTCTGATCGGCCACAGCGAAGGCGCCCTGATCGCCAGCCTGGCGGCGCCAGAAGCCGGCGCCGACGCCCTGATTTCACTGGCTGGCAGCTCCCGCCCGATCGACCAGGTGCTGCGCGAGCAGCTGCACTATCGCTTGCCGCGCAAGTTGCTGGCGCAAAGCAACGCGCTGCTCGATGCGCTGGTGGCCGGGCGCCAAACCGAGCAGGTAGCCGACGAGCTACAGGTACTGTTTCGCCCAAGCGTACAGCCTTACCTGATCTCGCTGTTCCGCCAAAATCCCGCCGAGGCCTTCGCTCGCGTGCGGATGCCGACGCTGATCGTCCAGGGCAGCCACGACATCCAGGTCGACGTGGCGGATGCGCGAAACCTGAAAATCGCTAACTCGAACGCCGAACTGGCGCTGATCGCGGGCATGAACCATGTGCTGCGCATCGTGCCCCTGGATTTGAAGGCGCAGCTGGCTTCCTACGACAACCCTCGGCTGCCCTTGGCGCGGCTGCTGACCGAGCAGATCGTCAGCTTTATCCAGCGCACTGGTACAGCCATACCCTCCAGCCACAGCTAAATCGGCCGATAGACACACTACCAGTGCGCAACGAGCACTGGTTGCGCGCATAGGACCGCCGTTTATGACCACTACCGACGCCCCACCCACCGACAGCGCTGGCGCTGCGGCGGTTGAAAAAACCCACCCCTGGGCCGACCTCGAGCCGGAACACTTTCGCCTGCTGCGTTTAGCGCCGCTGCCCACGGATCGCTACAGCGGAGCCCGGCCCTTGCGCTTCGTGCAACTGGCTCGAGTGGAGCGCCATAGCCAGGAACAAAGCCTGCTGCGCTTGAGCGTGCAGCTGCCCGGCCAACGTACTCATAAACAGCACAACGTGCTCGAAGTGTGGATCGACCGGCGTCATAAAGAGGCTCGCTTCGGCCCGGAAAAAGGCCTGTACATCGAGCCGGGTAATCGCGGCCTGGGGCGCTTCTTACTGGCGCAGGGCATCGACTGGGCCAAGCAGCACTGCCCCGACTATCAAGTAGAAGGCGCCGCGCTGCCGGCCAAGGACGCGCTGAGCGAGGACCTGCGTGTACGCCGCGACCACTGCTTAGAAGCCCAAGGCTTCGTTGTCGAGTACCTGGACCCGCTGCTACTGAAGGCACGTTACAGCGCCGCGCGGGTTGACGATCTGCGCAGCGATTGGTCGACCGAGAAGGTGCAGGTCATCGACCTGCTCGATGCTGCGGCCATGCTGCAGCAGGCGGACCAGAACCTGCACGAACAAGACGTGACTATCCGCAAGCTGGGAGAGCGCATCGACCGTTTCAAACGAGAGGACGGCAGCCTGCGCTTCACCATCAGCTGCCTGATCGCCTTCTGCCTGTTCCAGGCGGGCCTGCTGATCTGGATGGCAACGCGCTAGCTAGCGAATGGCAAACTCACTGACAGCGACCATCAAGCTAGGCTGGGTAGAGGCGTTTTTTTGCCGAAACCCAGCGAGCCGAGCGGCGCTTGCTGGGTTCCACAAAGGACACATTCAACCATTAAGGCGCTCGCGAAACAGCTGCTGATGTGCGCGGCACTGCTGCGCCGCCAGCAGGAACACGCCGTGACCGCCACGCTCGAATTCCAGCCAGGTGAACTCCACTTCCGGGTATAGCGCCTCGACATGCACCTGGCTGTTGCCCACCTCGACGATCAGCGTGCCGTTCTCCGTCAGATGATCGGCTGCCTCGGCCAACATCCGCCGCACCAGGTCCAGGCCATCATTGCCACAGGCCAGCCCCAGGGCCGGTTCGTGCTGATACTCCGCCGGCATGTCGGCGAAATCTTCGGCATCGACGTAGGGCGGGTTGGACACGATCAGATCGAAACGCTGACCCGGCAAGCCGGCGAAACCATCGCCTTGCACCGTGTAGACGCGTTCCTCCAGGTCATGCCGCTCGATATTCTGGTTGGCCACCTCCAGCGCCTCGAACGACAGGTCGGCCAGCACTACTTCGGCCTCGGGAAACTCATAGGCACAGGCGATGCCAATACAACCGGAGCCAGTGCACAAGTCGAGAATGCGTGCCGGAGCCTGCGCCAACCAGGGCTCGAAGTGCCGGGCGATCTGCTCGGCAATCGGTGAACGAGGAATCAGCACGCGCTCATCCACCAGGAACGGCAGATCACAGAACCAGGCCTCGCCCAGCAAGTAAGCGGTGGGCACACGCTCGTTGATGCGTCGCTCAAGCAAGGCATGCAACTGGGCATGCTCAGCGTCTTCCAGGCGACAATCGAGGTAGCTGTCGGCAATTTCCCAGGGCAGATGCAGGGCACCGAGCACCAATTGCCGCGCCTCATCCCAAGCATTGTCTGTGCCGTGACCGAAAAACAGCCCTTCGTTATGAAAGCGGCTGACCGCCCAACGAATGTAATCGCGCAGGGTGCGCAAGCGCGTGTTGCTGGCAGAGGTAACGGTGGTCACAGATTCTCTCCGGTCAAAGGGTGCGCCATTTTAACCGAAGCGTTGGCGCGCGACGCATTGCCGAACTAAAACGCCGCCTGTGCACGAAAGTAGCGCTGCCAAAGCGCTCGGCGCACCGATATAATTTGCAACGATTTCTTAACCCTTCCTATCCCTTTGTTTAGAGACCTCCAGTAATGGTCATAGAACCCTTCTCGCTCACGGGCTTGCTCGTGCTGGCGATATTCCTCATTGGAATGACGCTTATCGTTTTTGAAGCACAATTAGAGATGGATAAATTCAAGCCGGCCATGTTCATGATGTCCGGCTTGATCGTAATTGGCGCGCACTACGCCCTCAGCGACCCTAACGGCTTCCAGTATTTCCTCCACGCCCAAAGCGAGACCAAGGAAGAACTGTTCGGCCTGATCGCCTTCATGGCGTTCATGTGGATGATTGTGGAGCTGCTCAATGAGCGAAACGTGTTCACCGCCCTGAACGGCTACCTGATGCGCAAAGGCCTGGGTGCCAAAGGCATGTTCTGGGCCACTGGCGCACTGTCGGCGCTGCTTTCACCCTTCCTCAACAACATCACCACGGCGATGATTTTCGGCAAGACGGTGAAAAGCATCTCCACCCATCCGCGCTACACCCATGTGGCGCTGTGCAATATCGTGGTGGCGTCCAACAGTGGCGTCTGGTTCCTCGGCACCTCGACCAGCCTGATGGTGGTGCTGGCGGGCAAAATCAGCATTGCCGGGCTGCTGCTGCTGATTCCTTCGGCGCTGATCGGCTGGTTGCTGTTCGCCGCCACCCTGCACCTGTTCTACCTGCGCAAGCTCGACGGGCAGAATCTGATCCACCTGGCGGATCAATCAGAAACCGCCCTGAAACCGGGTGGCGCCGGCCTGGCCATCGTCGGTTTCATATCCATAATCGCGGCTGTGCTGTGCAACATCCTGCTGAAAGTCAGCATCGAGTTCGCCATCGGCATCGCCCTGGGGATGGTGGCCCTGTATGCCTGGCTGCTGATGCACCGTGGCATCGAGCTACCCTGGCAGGACCAGCTGCAGAAGGTCGAATGGAACGCCCTGTTGTTCTTTATCGGCATCATCACCGCGGTTTCGGCCCTCAACCACGTGGGCTGGCTGACTTACATCTCGCAGCTGTTCGAGCTGATGAGCCCGACCGCGGTCAACATCATTCTCGGGGTCGCTTCCGGGGTGATGGACAACGTACCGGTGGAAGCCGCCGCACTGATGTCCGACCCCGAACTGGGTCTGAACCAGTGGGCACTCAACGCGTTGATGGTGGGTATCGGCGGCTCGCTGACCGTGGTCGGCTCGGCCGCCGGGGTCATGGCCATGTCGCTGGACAAGACCTACAGCTTCGGCGTGCACTTGAAGTTCCTGCCCGCCATCCTGGTCAACTTCTTCGGTTCGCTGGGAGTCTGGTACCTGCAGTTTCAGGTGTTCGGCCTCTATTAAGTAAGGCACGCTGCCCAGTATTCTGCTGGGCACACACCCCGCTACTTTTTCCGCCGAGTCGTCCGCCAGGATGGCTCGGGGCGGTTGCGCCTGAGCTCGCGAATCACCGCGATGGACACCGCCAGGGAAAACAACAGCCAGAAATGCGCGGAAAACTGCGATATCAGGTACATAAGCAACTCCTTTTGCCATACGACTCCAGCACTTCTGGAGTGGTTCGATTCTGCGTGCGCCATCCGTCGCTCGCAAGTCGGTTTATCGCAGAGGTTCACAGCAGCGTTGCACAGGCGGACAATAGGTTCAGTTGTCCGCGCCAGCGAGGAGTCCTCCCATGTCCTATCCGCAAACCCTGTTCCAACTCACTGGCCGCAGCCATGCGCCGGCCAGCCTGAGCAATGCCACCCTGTTGATCATCGATGTCCAGGAGGAATACCGCAGTGGTGTACTGCAATTACCTGGCCTGGAAGCGGCTCTCGCGGAAATCAGCAAACTCTTGACGGCGGCACGCGGCATGGGCGCCTCGATCGTCCACGTCAAGCACCTGGGGATTCCCGACGGCCTGCTCGATCCACGCGGCCCACGCGGCCATCACTTGCCCGAGGTTGCGCCACTGCCCGGCGAGATCGTCGTGGAAAAACGCCTACCGAATGCCTTCGCCGGCACCGACCTGCATGAACGCTTGCAAGCACTCGGCCATCTGGACCTGATTGTCTGCGGCTTCATGACCCACTCCAGCATCAGCACCACGGTGCGCGCCAGCAAAGATTATGGTTACCGCTGCACCCTGGTCGATGCCGCCTGCGCCACCCGCGACTTGCCGACCCCGGACGGCAAGGTGATCAGCGCAGCGGACATGCACCGCGCCGAGATGATCGCCTTGGCCGATAACTTCGCGGCTCTGGTGCCGCAAGCCAGCGCCTTGGTCTGAGGCACGCTGAGACTGAAACGCGCGCAAGGTCACAACCTGCGACCTTGCGCGATGATGTTTTGAACCACAGCGCCCGGTGCCGGTCATACCGCCGATACCCTCTGAGGAAATCGGAATGAAGTTATCCGATGGTTTCGACGCCCGCCGTCTGCGCCCACGCGAGTCGGGCAACTGGCGCTTGCGTTTGCTTGCCGCGCTGGGAGCATTGTTCGCCAGCTTCGGCGTGTTGCTGGCGATGGCGGGTAGTGCCACCTTGCTCGGCCGGCCACCGGCACTTGGCCCGCTGAATGACTCGCCCGGCGCCGCGGGCGTGTTATTGCTGGTAGGCCTGCTGCTGCTCTGGGGCGGCATTTCACTATGGCGCAGGTGCCGTCGGCGCATGCGCCGCGGCAACGATCTGAGCATGGCGCCGCACCTGATGAAAAAACGCGACTGAACCCCCGCCTATCAAGGCAGCACCACAGCCATCACCTTGGTTACACTAGCGGCCTTCGCGGAGGCCCAGATGCAAGACGACGACCTTTCCCTATTCAAAGCCGAACTACGCGGCGTCAAGCCGATCAAGCACGATCGCGCAGACACCGGCAAACCGAAAAGCGACCGCAAGCAGCTCGCCACCTTGCGCCAGGCGGCCTCGGTGCGCGTGGAATCGACCAAGGTCGATGGCTTGTCCGACCAGTACGTCATCGACGTCGGCCCCGAGGATGCCCTGTATTGGGCCGCCAACGGCGTGCAGGAAGGCCAGATGCGTAAACTCAAGCTCGGCCAGATTGCCTTCGAAGGCAGTCTCGACCTGCACGGCATGAGCGTGGAAAAGGCCCGCGACACGCTGTGGGAGTTCCTCGCCGAAGCCAGCAAACTCGAAGTTCGTTGCGCGCGCATCACCCACGGCAAAGCCGTGCGCATGGATGGCCGCAGGCCCATGATCAAAAGCCACGTCAACACCTGGCTACGCCAGCATCCACAAGTACTCGGCTTTACCTCTTGTCTGGCCAAACACGGCGGCACCGGCGCGATTTACGTGCTGCTCAAGCGCACGATGATGGACGGGCGCGACGAATAATCAGACCGGGAAGCGCGATAATAGCCGTGCAGCTGAACAACCCGATCCGGATTCGTCACTGCCGCGCTGGTGTACCGTACTGACCGGACAGCAGCACCCGCTGATACACCAGACAGAAAGCTGAGTGGCAAGCCCCGCGGCACCAGCAGAAAATTCAGGACAACTGGCGTACGGCCCTCTTGCCAGGCTGGCAGCGGCGCCCTACCCTGCGCTCCTGTGCATTCCGATAGTCCCCACAGGAAGATCCATGTCCCTGGAACAGAATTACACCGCGATTCTCGGCCAAATCGGCGAGGACGCTTCCCGCGAAGGCCTGCTCGACACCCCCAAGCGTGCCGCGAAAGCCATGCAGTATCTTTGCCGCGGCTATCAGCAAACCTTGGAAGAAGTGACCAATGGTGCGCTGTTCAGCTCCGATAACAGCGAAATGGTGCTGGTCAAACACATCGAGCTGTACTCGCTATGCGAGCATCACCTGCTGCCGTTCATCGGCAAGGCTCATGTCGCCTACATCCCCAACGGCAAGGTGCTGGGCCTGTCCAAGGTGGCGCGGATCGTCGACATGTACGCTCGCCGCTTGCAGATCCAGGAAAACCTCAGCCGCCAGATCGCCGAAGCCGTACAAGAGGTCACCGGTGCGCTTGGCGTGGCGGTGGTCATCGAAGCCCAGCATATGTGCATGATGATGCGTGGCGTGGAGAAGCAGAACTCCTCGATGGTCACCTCGGTGATGCTCGGCGAGTTCCGCGAAAATGCCGCGACTCGCAGTGAGTTCCTCAGCCTGATCAACAACTGATCGCAGCAGAATGAGAAAACCGGCCAAGGCCGATTTTTTTATGCAGAACGCAAAATTCGGCCAATAAAGAAGGGGCTGATCGAGCGCGAGAGCCCGCAGCCGGCCTGCTTGTCACTGACCAGTGCAGTCATGTTGTCCTTGAGCGCTTGCACCTAGCCCGCGTCGTCACTACGAACAGGGTTAAACAACCCGCACGAAAGCAGGTCGATGAGCACCTGGGAAATGTCTTCGCGGGTCTGGCGGGTGGTTGAACCACTAACACGATCCGACTCTGGCCATCCTCCGAGCGCCCTACTTAGCGCGTCGACGAAGTTCGCAACGGCTCCAGCAAGGGCGACAAGCCGTTGTGGTCGATCTCTTGCATCAGTGCCAGCAAGCGACCGATCTCCCCGGAGGGGAAGCCCTCGCGCGCGAACCAGTTGAGATAGCGCCCAGGTAAATCGGCGATCAAACGCCCCTTGTATTTACCGAAGGGCATTTCACGGGTCACCAGTAGTTGCAGGTCTTCGGGGCGCATTCAGTACTCAAGGCAGTTGATGATCCATCCGCAGCGACAGATCGGGGTGATACAGACCCGTGAATTATGCCTAAAGCCGCACCGGTTTGGCGGGCTTGCTGCGACCGTTCAGCCTTAGCCCAGGCCAGCGCCAGCAAACTCGGGTAAGCTGCGCGCCCAGAATTTCCAACCGAGGCGCCCTTCGCGATGATTATCAAAGCACTCAGAATCGGCCTAGGCCAGCTGATCGTCTTCATTGACTTCATCACCCGTCCCCGCAAGATGAAACGCACACCGCAAGCCCAGGCTGCGGTCGAGCGATCCGCTGCGGGGCTGTCGTTGTTTCAGTTTCATGCCTGCCCGTTCTGCGTGAAAACCCGCAGAACCCTGCATAAGTTGAACGTGCCGGTAACCCTGCGTGACGCAAAGAACAACCCGCAAGACCGGCAGACCCTGCTCGAGCAAGGCGGCAAGATCCAAGTGCCGTGCCTGCGCATCGAGGAAGACGGCCAGAGCACTTGGCTGTACGAGTCCAAGGCCATCAGCGCCTACCTGCATGAGCGCTTTCTGCCGCAATAATGGGCACGCTGAAGCCGGCGCGTCATATAGTCGCGCCGGTCGACGGTCATTGACTCAGGGTGGATGGGACTAGCCGGCACTGCGGGTTGCAAGTGTGCGCCTCAGCCTTGTCCCACGATGAAGCCTTCCTCGCGCATTTTCGCCTGCAACGTCTGCCAGCAAGGCAGGCGCGCGACGGTGCCGACCCGCTTAAGGCCTTCTGCTTGAACGGAGTAGAGTGCTTGGCTATCGAAGGCATAAAGCAGCAGCAAGTCCGTGCGCTCTGCAGCGGGTCGAATGTCATCGACCAGATTATCCAGAAGCAGTGGATCGGCAGTCGGTGTTGGGTAGTAACTCAATACCATGTGCGCCTGATCGGGCTTGACCACTTTGGCATAGGTGATCCGCAGTTTTTCCTCAGACACCCCCATCTGACGCAAGGTAAAGTACTTGGCCATTGAGAAGTCCTCGCAGTCTCCTCCACCTTTGACCAGGGTCTCGATGGGTGTCGCCCAATAGTCGTTCTGCTTCCAAATCGCGATGTCATCGCTGAAGCGTATCTGGCTGTTGAAAAACTGGTTCACCATTTTCAGCTTTTCTACTTCCGGTAGAAATCGCCCTCTTTCGATCAGCTCATTCCAAGACACCAGACGCTTCTTGGCAGGCGTCAGTCGCCCATAGCGCTTTTCCGCCTTGCGCAGGATGAGTTCGAAGCTCCAGTTAGCCTTGGCCTCGACTTTGGGCATGCCGCACAGCAAGCTGCCGCTGATAGTCGTCACTGCGACCATGCGCCACAAAGCGCTCGAATATTTGGACTTAACGGCTCGCCGGAGTAACACGTATAGATTTCCTCGAGTGCGGCCATGACCGCGTTTAACCTGGCCGATCATGCCGTTGCGCTGCCGATCCACACCTTTCACGCAGCGCGGTGGCACCGCGCCTGCAATCCTCGATACAGATTCCCTTCCCCAGCAAGCGCCTCCTGCTTCGCGACTCGGTCCGACTGGACTAAGGCAGGGTGACTGTCAGGTCAAACTAACGTCATTGCAAACCGTCGATCAAGCGTTCCAGAGTCGGACGTCATCCGCCACCCCGCGCGCAACAAAAGGATTTCGAGCCTTGCTCCATATGCCTGACGACCCTTGCATGCTTGCTGTGACGCCCTCAGGCACATGCTTTAGAGCCACAATCATCTGAAATGCAGCGTGGTTCTCGCCACCGGTCGAATAGCTCAACTAGCACACTGTATCTGCCAGCTTTTTCGACCAGTGGTTGCCTGCCCTGCATCACCGACAGTCGCAATACCGGCTGGGTGATGCGTACCTCATCGCCGACAGCATCATGGCGCAGAACAGCCTGTAACTAAGCCATCGCTCGTCCATCCAAAAAGCCGCGCGTCGGAACAGTTATGCGCAGATGTTTGCGCCCTTGCTCGTATAACCATGGCCGCAGCGCCAATGCAAATACCCATCCGCCACATTGCCAAGACGTAGCCGATCGGTAACCGACACACAGCGCTGGAGATCCAAATGGGCAAGCCAGACAGGTTGGCAAACAAGGACCCTGCACAGCTGTTCAAACGACAGCTAGCTATTTTAAGCATAGCTAGCAGTTTGCTCGGCGTTGCTCTCAGTTTGCTAGCCGACATACCTGTTGGTGCCGCCCGTCTGCTGCCCACAAACCCCGAGACCTATGCGAACTTCATCCGCTCGGGCGGCCCGGGTAAGGACGGCACTCCGTCGATAGGCAGCCTCACTGACGCTGGGATCACTTGTGACCCTCAATCTTCACGGCATCTGGTTCTCCGGGAGCGGGCCGCATGCCACTTGGCCGAGGGCGCCGCTTGGAGCGCCGGTATATGGCCCGTCCTGCGCGCCGCGTCTGCTACTGGTGCTGGGCATTCCAGGGTTGGGGCCATTATTGGCTTATTCGTCTGGCTCGGGCCGCTCTCGGCTGCCTTGTTGGTCGCCAGTCGTTGCTGGCAACGCTGGCAGGCGCGCCAGCCATACTGCACTGACTATGAGCTCTTGCGGCGCATGGAGCCGCCAAAGGCGAACGCCAACTGCCGGAAGCAACTGGCATTTCCACCTGACTGAGAAAAGGGTTGTTCGTTCTGCAGACGCTGAACGAGGTAGTGAACTGCGGCGCCGCCTGACTGGGTCGAAGGACCCACCTATGTGAAGTGAACCACCGTGCCTGGTGCAGGATAAGTCCCGTCTCACTCTCGCTTGTCACCGGGCGCATAGTCATGCGCTGAGCGCCCGGAGCGGCAAACCGCTGTGATCAATGCAGACCGTACTCAACTCTGTCCCGATGAATTGGAGACTTGAACGACGGCTCGGATTGCATCGTCGAACGATCGCTCTCAATCTGGAACTGTGGACCCGCCGCCGTAGGCTTGCGCTCGAGCATTCGGGCGAATCCCTGGCTTTCATCCCCACGGTTCTGATAGCGGTCTTCACGTTGCATGCGATAGTCCAACAAGTAGTTACTACCACCCTCCGCCAGCATGAATGCTGACTCCTGTTCAGCCGATGGGAACGGCGCGCTGACTGCTTGCCCAGCAATGGCGGCCGTGAGTACCAACAACAGGCCGCTAAGGCCCGTCTTAGCATGTGCCGATTTCATGGTGTCATCCTCTCGATCCCCCTGACCCCGTAAATTGGACAGATACCTCAGAGCGTTGTTACATCGACGTGGGGCGTTCGGATAAACGGTGCCTTGGTCAGTCTTTGTCGCTGGCCTGTCTTGCTTGCAGAAGACAGGGCTTAGTCAAGCATGCCGACATGCCGCGGGTGGCTGGCCACTCGATCCATCCAGGCGCGAATCGCCGGGTAGTCGCCGAGGTCGAAACCGCCCTGATCGGCGACATGGGTGTAGGCGTACAGGGCGATATCGGCAATCGAATACTGCTCGCCGACCAGATAGGCGGTGCGCTGCAACTGCTGCTCCATCACCTTCAGCGCCTTATGGCCACGCACGTGACATACCTGATATTCATCCCTGCGCGCCTCAGGCATCCCCAGGTACAGCTGGATAAACCGCGCCACCGCGACATAAGGCTCATGGCTGTATTGCTCGAAGAACTGCCACTGCAGCACCTGGGTGCGCAGGCGCGGCTCACTCGGTAAGAACGCGCTGCCGTCCGCGAGGAAATTGAGAATCGCGTTGGACTCCCACAGGTAGGTGCCGTCTTCCAGTTCCAGTACCGGGATCTTGCCGTTGGGATTCTTCGCCAGGAATGCTTCGCTCTGGGTATCGCCCTTGAGGATGTCCACCGGTAGCCACTCATAGGCGATGCCGAGCAGGTTCAGCAACAGTTTGACCTTGTAACAGTTGCCCGAGCGGGTATCGCCGTAAACCTTCAACATAGTCACTCTCCCTTAGATGCTGAGGCGCGGGTGCAAGCCGCGCGTATACCTGACTTCTGACGGGACGCCCTACCTACCCTCAGGCCGCCACGCTGGACTGCGCCGCTCTGATGACACCCGCCAGACGCTTCAGACCTTCGCTCAAACGCTCCGGGGCCACATGACTGAAATTCAGACGAAGATGGCCTGGATGCTGGTCCGGGTCGATAAAGAAGGGTTCACCGGGCATGAACGCGACGTTCTGCGCCAGCGCCGGCGCCAGCAAGGTGCGGGTATCCAACGGCTGCTTGAGCGTCAGCCAGAAGAACAGCCCGCCCTGGGGAACCTCCCAGTCGGCCAGATCGCAGAAGTGCTGTTGCAGCGCTGCCTGCATCGCATCGCGACGCATCCGGTAGAACTCGCGCAGCTCGGCCAAGTGCTGACGATAGTGCTCGCTGCCCAGCCATTGCAGAGCCTGCCACTGGCCAATGCGATTGGTGTGCAGATCCGCCGACTGTTTGAGGCGCAGCAGGTAGGGGAACAAATCCGGGGTGGCGATCAGGTAGCCGACGCGCAGGCCCGGTAACAGGGTCTTGGAAACCGTGCCGGTGTAGATCCAACTGGCCTTTTGCAGGCGACTGACGATAGGCGTGGCGCTGCCCGCATCGAACACCAGGTCGCGGTAGGGCTCGTCCTCGATCAGGGTCACGCCGAACTCATCCAGCAACGCCGCCACGGCGTCGCGCTTGGCTTCGCTGTAGCGTACCGCCGAGGGATTCTGGAAGGTTGGAATCAGGTAGGCAAAGGCCGGTTTGTGCCTTTCCAGGCGTTGGCGCAGTGCCTCGATCAGTGGCCCGTCGGCCTCCTGGGGCACGCTGATGCAATCGGCGCCAAACAGCTGGAAGGCTTGCAGCGCGGCCAGATAAGTTGGCGCCTCGAGCAACACCTCGGTGCCCGGATCGATAAACAGCTTGCTGGCCAGGTCCAGGGTCTGCTGCGAGCCGCTGACGATCAGCACCTGGCTGGCCTCGCAGGGCACGCCCAGGGCGCGCGCCTCGGCAGCAATCACCTCACGCAACGCCGGCTCGCCCTCGCTCATGCCGTACTGCCCCATGCTCGCCGGCATGTCCGCCCATTCGACCTTGGGCAGCATCGGTTCGGCGGGCAGGCCGCCGGCGAACGACATGACTTCCGGACGCTGCGCTGCGGCGAGAATTTCACGAATCAAAGAGCTTTTCAGGCGGGCAACGCGTTCGGAGAAGGCCATGGAGGTCACCGGGGTGCTAATGCATGGAAATTGGGTCAAACTGTTTGACTGAAATTACGACGACCCAGATAGATACGTCAATATGCTTGACCTTAAAAATCCAGCCATTCAGCAGTCCGCCATGGAGGCCTTCTTCTTCGGCTACCAGGCATTCACCGCCAAGGCCGACGAAATGCTCGCCCGTCGCGGCCTGTCGCGGGTACATCACCGAATTTTATTCTTCATCGCCCGCTATCCGGGGTTGAGCATGAAAGAGTTGCTCGGCTACCTGGGGGTGAGCAAGCAAGCGCTGAACATTCCGTTGCGCCAATTACTGGAGATGCACCTGGTCACCAGCCTGGCTGCCGAGGACGACAAACGTAAGCGCGTGCTCGGCTTTACCGACGAGGGCGCCAAGCTTGAGCTGGCGCTGCGCCGTGAGCAGGCCAAACTGCTGCAACGCGCCTTCGCCGACGCCGGGGAAGCGGCCGTCAACGGCTGGTTGCAGGTCAACCAGGCGTTGGGCAACAGCCGTCAAGCGGGCTTGGGCGACAGCTGACGACGGCTCGGCCGCGACTGTATCGCCCTTTACACCCCTCGCTGTACCGCGACGCATTCGGTGCCTGCCTTTAGGCTGCTGGCATTGCCACCGAGTGCCCGCCATGACTGCCGAACTGCTAATCGCCTTTATCGTCTTCGCCTTCGTCACCTCGGTCACCCCGGGGCCGAACAATATGATGCTGCTCGCCTCCGGGGCGAACTTCGGCCTGCGTCGCACCCTGCCGCACATGCTCGGCATCAGCCTGGGCCTTATGTTGCTGGTGCTAGCGGTCGGTTTGGGTCTCGGCCAGCTGTTCGAACAGCTGCCGCTGCTCTATAACCTGCTGCGCTACCTAGGCGCCGCCTACCTGCTGTATCTGGCCTGGAAGATCGCCCAGGCAGGCGCACCCGATAGCCGTGAGGGCGAGCGCGGCAAGCCCTTCAGTTTTCTCCAGGCCGCAGCCTTCCAGTGGGTCAATCCAAAAGCCTGGATCATGGCCATCGGCGCCATTACCACCTACACCCCACAGGACGATTTCGTGATCAATGTGCTGTGCATCGCCGCCCTGTTCGCCCTGGTCAACTGCCCGACCATGAGTGTCTGGACACTGGCCGGCAGCCTGCTGCGCAACTGGCTGGACAAGCCGCAGGTGCTGCGCGGTTTCAATATCGGCATGGCCCTGTTGCTGGTCGCCTCGCTGTACCCGATCATGGCTGACGTCAAAGGAGTCCTCTGATGGCAGAAGCAACCCAGGCGCGCCTGCGCCCACTGGCCGACACCTCGACCTCGGCGGTGGTCGCCGGTTTTATCGCCATGCTCACCGGCTATACCAGCTCGCTGGTGCTGATTTTCCAGGCCGGCCAGGCCGCCGGTCTCTCCAGCGGGCAGATTTCCTCGTGGATCTGGGCACTGTCGATCGGCATGGCGATCTGCTGCATTGGCCTGTCGCTGCGTTATCGGGCACCGGTGATGATCGCCTGGTCGACCCCCGGCGCGGCGCTGCTGATCAGCGGCCTGCCCGGCGTGCCCTACGGCGAGGCGATTGGCGCCTACATCCTCGCCTCGGGGCTGATCGTGCTGATCGGCCTGACCGGCAGCTTCGACCGCCTTATGCGCCGAATCCCAGGTTCCATCGCCGCGGCCCTGCTGGCCGGGGTGCTGTTCAAGATAGGCCTGGAGATCTGCGGAGCGGCCGAACAGCAACCCACGCTGGTGATCGCCATGCTGTTTGCTTACCTGCTCGGCAAGCGTCTGCTACCGCGCTATGCCGTACTCGCCGCGCTGCTGGTGGGCACTGTGCTGGCCGGGCTATTCGGCTTATTGGACTTCTCGGACTTCGAGTTGCAACTGGCTACGCCCGAGTGGACCACTCCGAGCTTCTCGCTTGCCGCGGCGATCAGCATCGGTATTCCGCTGTTCATCGTCGCCATGGCCTCGCAGAACCTGCCCGGCATGGCGGTGCTGCGCGCCAACGGTTATGACGTGCCCGCCTCGCCGCTGCTGAATATCACCGGCCTGATTTCGATCCTGCTGGCGCCCTTCGGCTCCCACGGCATCCACATGGCCGCCATCAGCGCCGCGATCTGCGCCGGCCCGGAAGCCCATGAAGACCCTCGCAAGCGCTACACCGCAGCAGTCTGGTGCGGGGTGTTCTATGGCATCGCCGGGATCTTCGGCGCCACCCTCGCCGCCCTGTTCGCCGCCCTGCCCAAGGCGCTGATCCTGTCGATCGCCGCCCTGGCCCTGTTCGCCTCGATCATCGGCGGCTTGACCCAGGCCATGAGCGTAGCCAAGGAGCGCGATGCCGCATTGATCACCTTCCTGGTGACGGCCTCCGGCATGAGCCTGTTCTCGGTCGGCTCGGCCTTCTGGGGCATAGTCGCCGGCCTACTGACCCTGGTAATCCTCAACTGGGGCAAGACGCCGAGCTGAGCACTGCGCCTCCACCGCACACAAGAAAGGCGCCCTTGGGCGCCTTTCAGTTTTCCAGCCTGAGCAATCAGATTGCCGTGGCGCCACCGTCAACCGCCAGCGCATGGCCGGTGGTGAACGCCGCATTATCGCAGCACAGGTAGAGCACCGCGGTGGCAATCTCCTCGACCTTGCCGATACGGCCGACCGGGTGCATGGCGGCCGCAAACTCGCCCTTCTTCGGGTCGGACTCATAGGCACGGCGGAACATGTCGGTATCGATCACCGCCGGGCACACCGCATTGACGCGGATTTTCTTCTTTGCATATTCGACCGCTGCCGACTTGGTCAGGCCAATCACCGCATGCTTAGACGCCGCGTAGATGCTCATCTTCGGCGCCGCGCCGAGACCGGCGACCGAGGCGGTGTTGACGATAGCGCCGCCGCCCTGGGCCAGCAGCAGCGGGATCTGGTGCTTCATGCACAACCACACGCCCTTGACGTTGACCCCGATGATGGCGTCGAACTCGGCTTCGTTGCCGTCTGCCAGCTTGCCCTGCTCGATCTCGATACCGGCGTTGTTGAAGGCGTAGTCCAGACGTCCGTAAGCGTCCAGAGTCGCCTCCATCAGGGCTTTGACTTGCGCTTCCTGGGTGACGTCGCAAGGCACGAACGTGGCTTCGCCACCGGCGCCACGGATCAGCTCGACAGTGCCTTGGCCGCCGTTCGCATCGACATCGGAAACCACCACTTTGAGGCCTTCGTTGGCGAACGCCAGTGCGGTAGCACGGCCGATGCCAGCGGCGCCGCCGGTGACCAGGGCAACCTGGCCGGAAAAGGTCAAACTCATCTGCGTGTCCTCGCAAGGATTGAAAGTCTGCGCAGAGTCTAGTCAGAGCAGCGCCCTACGCGGCAGCACTATTCGAAGAACAGTTTTGTCTTCATGGAAAATAATGATTAAGCACCCCAGGCCCTCATCATTCTGATGGATTAACCCCTATTCGGTTGGCTGGCTTACCTTGCCCAGCGCACCGCAAAGGGCTATCACCATGGTTTCCGCTCAGTGAGTACCGACCATGACTGCCACGCTCAACCGTCAATTCCTGCTCGCCCAACGCCCTGTCGGCCTGCCCAGCCGCGAGACCTTCAGCTATGTCGAAACACCGGTCGGCGAGCCGGGCCCAGGACAGATCCTGGTGAAGAACGCCTACCTGTCGCTCGACCCCGCCATGCGCGGCTGGATGAACGATGCCCGTTCCTATATCCCGCCGGTCGGCCTCGGCGAGGTGATGCGCGCCCTCGGCGTCGGTGAGGTGATCGCCTCGCAGCACCCGGATTTCGCCGTGGGCGACCACGTTAACGGCGCCCTCGGCGTACAGGACTACTTTCTCGGCGAGCCCAAGGGCTTCTACAAGGTCGACGCCAAGCGCGCCCCGCTGCCGCTGTACCTGTCGGCACTGGGCATGACCGGGATGACCGCCTACTTCGCCCTGCTCGACGTCGGCGCGCCCAAGGCCGGTGAAACCGTGGTGATCTCCGGCGCCGCCGGTGCGGTCGGCAGCGTCGCCGGGCAGATCGCCAAGCTCAAGGGCTGCCGCGTGGTCGGCATCGCCGGCGGCGCCGACAAGTGCAAGCTGCTGATCGACGAACTGGGTTTCGACGGTGCCATCGACTACAAGAACGAGGACCTGCACGCCGCCCTCAAGCGCGAGTGCCCGAAAGGTGTGGATGTGTATTTCGACAACGTCGGTGGCGACATCCTCAATACCGTGCTGACCCGCATCAACTTCAAGGCACGGGTGGTGATCTGCGGCGCCATCAGCCAATACAACAGCAAGGAAGCGATCAAGGGTCCGGCCAATTACATGCAGCTGCTGATCAACAGCGCGCGCATGGAAGGCATGGTGGTCATGACCTACGCCTCACGCTTCGCCGAGGCAGCGCAGGAAATGGGCGGCTGGTTGGCCAGCGGCCAGCTGAAGTCCAAGGAAGACATAGTCGAGGGTCTGCAGACCTTCCCGGAAACCCTGCTCAAGCTGTTCAGCGGGGAGAACTTCGGCAAACTGGTACTGAAAGTCAGCTAAAAGACCGACGCCCAGCCTAGGCAACTCGCAGCCACTGCTAGGCTGGGCCAGCGGTGCGGGCCACGATCCGGCAGCGCCAGCGCTCCAGGCCGCCGCGTAACCCAGCACAGCGGCATTAGTCACAAAGCTGTAGCTGGGTTTCGCTGCGCTCTACGCCAGCCTACGCCGGACTCGTCTCCAGCGCTTCCCGTTTGATCGGCCGCCAGCGCCGCAACAGCAGATACAGGGTCGGAATCACCAACAGGGTGAAGAAGGTGCCGACCAGCAACCCGCCGACTATCACCAGACCGATCTGCTGACGACTCTGCGCGCCGGCGCCGCTGGCTATCGCCAAGGGCAACGAGCCCAGGACCATGGCTCCGGTGGTCATCAGGATCGGCCGCAACCGCTGCACCGAGGCCTGCAACACAGCCTGGTGCAACTCCACACCGCGGCGCTGCATCTGATTGGCGAACTCGACGATGAGAATGCCGTGCTTGGTGATCAGGCCGATCAGCGTCACCAGACCGACCTGCGAATAGATGTTCAGGGTGCCGCCGAACAACGTCAGGGCAAGCAAGGCGCCGGCCATCGACAAGGGCACGCTGAACAGAATGATCAAGGGGTCGCTGAAGCTCTCGAACTGCGCCGCCAGCACCAGAAAGATGAAGGCCAGCGCCAGGACGAAGATCAGCGCGATGCCGCTGCTGGATTCCTTGAACTCGCGCGAGGTGCCGGTGTAGTCGAACTGGGTATCGGCCGGGAACACCTCGCCGGCCGCGCTCTGCAGGTGGTCGAGGGCCTCACCGAGGGTGTAACCGGCGCCGACGTTGGCACTCAGGGTCACCGCGCGCAGTTGGTTGAAGTGGTTGAGTTCGCGCGGCGCCACCGTCTCCCGCACCTCGATCAGGTTGGACAGTTGCACCATGCCGCCGTCGCGGCCGCGCACATAGACGCGATCGAGGTCCGCCGGGTTGCTGCGGTCGACATCGGCCAGCTGCACCAGCACGTCGTACTGCTCGCCATGCCGCTTGAAGCGGGTCACCTGGCGGCTGCCGAACAGGCTTTCCAGGCTGCGGCCGATGGTCGCCACGTCGCTGCCAACCGCCACCACCTGCTCGCGATTGAGCGCCACTTTGAGCTGCGGGGTATTCAGCTTGAGGTCGCTGTCCAGACTCTCCAGCCCCGGATAGTCACGCACCCGGTCGAGCAGTTGCTCGACCAGCTGTTCCAGCTCGACATACTCCAGCGAGGAGCGGATCACCAGGTTGACCGGCTGATTGCGCGCACTCTGTCCCAGCGGCGGGCGGTTGACCGGGAAGGCGCGAATACCGGGGATGTCCTGCAGCTTGGGCAACAGCTCCTGACGAATCTCGAACTGACTACGCCGGCGCAGCGCCCAGTCCTCCAGCTTCATGAAGGAGATGCCCTGGGTCACCGTGGGAAACCCGGTCACCACCACGTAGCGATTGGTCTCGGCCAGCGTGTCGTACACCGCCTCGATCTGCCGCGCGTAGCGGCTGGTGTAATCGATGGTGGCGCCATCGGGGGCATTGAACACGCCGATGATGGTGCCGGTGTCCTCGGTCGGCGCCAGCTCCGACTTGAGCCCGCCGAACAGCCCGACGCAGGCCAGCAGCACGGCCAGCAACAGCGCGACGATCAGCCACCAGCGCTGCAGCACCCAGGCCAGCAATTCCTGATAGTGCTGGGTCAGCTTGTGCAGAACGTCTTCGATCAGGTTGTAGGCGCGGTTGTGCCGAGCGTCCGGCTGGTGCGCCTTGAGCAGCAGCGCGCACATCATCGGCGACAGGCTCAGGGCGACGAAGCCGGACACCAGCACGGCGCCGGCCAGAGTCCAGGCGAACTCGGTGAACAGTTTGCCGGTGGCACCGGGCATGAAGCCGATCGGCGCGTAGACCGCGACCAGGGTCAGGGTCATGGCGACCACCGCGAAGGCGATTTCGCGGCTGCCGCTGAACGCCGCCTGCAGTGGCGTCATGCCGGCCTCGATATGCCGGTGGATGTTCTCCAGCATGACGATCGCATCGTCCACCACCAGGCCAATCGCCAACACCATGGCCAGCAGCGTCAGGGTATTGATGGAAAAGCCCATCAGCGCCATCAGGGCGAACGCACCGATCAGCGAGACCGGAATGGTCATCAGCGGAATCAGGGTGGCGCGCAACGAGCGCAGGAACAGGAAGATGATCAGGATGACCAGCGCCACCGCCTCCCAGATGGTGGTGTAGACGTTGGCGATCGACTCGCGGATGAACAGCGAGTTGTCGTGCGCGACCGCCACCTGCATGCCCTCGGGGAGCAGCGCGCGCACATCCGCCAGCGCCGCATTGAGGCCATCGGAAATATCCAGCGGATTGGCCGTGGCCTGCTTGACCATGCCGATGACCACTGCCGGGCGGCCGTTGTAGCGCACCACGCTGCGCGTGCTGGCGGGCGCGACTTCGGCATGGCCGACGTCGGCCAGGCGCAGCAGGTAACCCTGCGAGTCGTCGAGAATCAACTGATCGAACTCCTCCGCGCTACGCAGATCAGTTTCCGAGAGCAGACTGAACTCGCGCTGCGAGGATTCGATGCGCCCGGCCGGAATCTCCACGTTCTGCCGGCGCAGCGCATCCTCGACGTCCTGCACCGTGAGGCCATGGGCGGCGAGTTGTTCCGGGTCCAGCCAGATGCGCATGGCCGGGCTGCGCCCGCCGCGGATCTGCACCTCGGAAACCCCGGGAATGACCTGCAGGCGGTCCTTGACCAGGCGTTCGAGCAGGTCGGTGATTTCCATCGCCGAGTGACGCTCGCTGAAGAACGCCAGGAAGACCACCGGCTGGGCATCGGCCTCGACTTTCTGCACGATGGGCTCGTCGATCTCGTCCGGCAGCAGCCCGCGCACTCGGCCGAGGCGGTCGCGCACGTCATTGGCCGCCTCGTCGGCGTCGCTGCCGAGACGGAACTGCGCGGTGACCTGGGTGTTTTCCGAGCGACTGATGGAGCTGACGAAGTCCAACCCCTCGATGCCCGAGAGCACATCCTCGACCGGCTGCGCGATCTGCGACTCCATGATCTCCGGGCTGGCGCCCGGGTAGCCGACGTTGACCGTGACGATTGGCACGTCGATGTTCGGGTACTCGCGCACCGTCAGGCGTTGATAGGCCATCAGGCCGAGCAGCACCAGCAGCAGTGACAGCACACTGGCGAACACCGGGCGGCGGATACAGACATCCGAGAGGGTCACACACCCTCCTCGGCACGCCGGGTGCGCACCGCCATGCCCGGCCTGACCTTCTGCCAGCCGGCACTGATCAGGGTCTCGTCGCCGCTCAGCCCCTCACGCACTTCGACGCGTCCGCGCAGACGCCGGCCCAGCTTGATTTCGCGCTGCACCACCTTGCCGTCGATCACCAGGTTGACCAGCAAGCGCTCGCCCAGCGGCATCACCGCCTCCTCCGGGATCACCAACGCCTGCGGGCGTTCGGCGAGGATCACGCTGACCCGCACGAACTGCCCGGGCTTGAGCCGCAGCTCAGGATTGGCCAGCCGCGCGCGGATCGCCTGGCTGCGGCCGACCTCGTCCAGGCGCGGATTAATGGCGCTGATCTCGCCGCGAAACACCTCGTCGGGATAGCTATCCAGGCGGATCTCGATGGGTTGGTGCAGGCGAATCTGGCCGACGGCCTTCTGCGCCACGCGGAAGTCGACCTTGAGGGGGTCGAGCACCTCCAGGTTGACGATGTCCTGACCGGCGTCCAGGTAATCGCCGACACTGACCTGACGCAAACCGAGCACGCCGTCGTGGGGCGCCTTGAGCTGGGTCTTGTCCAGCCGCGCCTGGGACAAGGCCAGGCTGGCCCTCGCAGCCTGCTGCAGGGACTGTGCCTCGTCCAGCGCCTGGGCATTGCTGGCACCGCGCTGGAACAACAGCTGCGCACGGCGGAAGCTCTTTTCCGCCAGATCCAGGTTGGCCCGTGCCTGGGCCAGTTCGGCGCGGGCGATGGCACCATCCAGGCTGACCAGCAGGTCGCCCGCCTTGACCGCCTGCCCCTCGCGAAAATGCAGGGCGGCCAGCCGCCCCTCGATCTCGGGACGCAGCATGACCGACTCGTCGGAGCGCAATGAGCCGAAGGTCACCAGCTCATCGCGCACCAACATGGTCTGTACCGCGACGACCTCGACCAGCGGCCCCTCGACCGTCTGCGCCTGGGTCAACCCGCTCGCGAGCAGCACCAGTGCGGTGGCCAAACAGCGCGTCAGAGTGCCCATACTCAACCTCATTCAGCTAGAGGTTGAGTCTAGGAGCCTGTCGGACTTAACGCTGCCCTACTGCGGAAAAACCGGCCGTACCACAGCGAAGCGCTGCGCCAGTTGCTTCCCTTGCGATTAGGGCGCTTGGCTTACTGACGCATGCCTCTGCCGCTGACCAGCAAGCGAATGCACAGGCTATACAGCAGTGCCATGGCCACCAGCATGAAGCCGATGGCCACACCGATGCCGATATCCGAGACACCGAGGATGCCGTAGCGAAAGGCATTGACCATGTGCAGCACCGGGTTGGCCAGCGACACCGTCTGCCAGAACGGCGGCAGCAGCGCGATCGAGTAGAACACCCCGCCCAGGTAGGTCAGCGGCGTCAGGACGAAGGTCGGGATGATCGAAATATCATCGAAGTTGCGCGCGAACACCGCATTGACGAAACCGCCCAGGGAGAAAATCGTCGCGGTCATCAGCACCACCAGCACGGTCACGCCCAGGTGATGCACCTGCAGCTTGGTGAAGAACAGCGACAACAGGGTGACGATCAGACCCACCGCCAAGCCGCGCAACACTCCGCCGGCGGTATAGCCCAACAGAATGATGTGCGGCGACACCGGCGACACCATCAGCTCCTCGACCGAACGCTGGAACTTGCTGCCGAAGAAGCTCGACACCACGTTGCCGTAGGAGTTGGTGATCACCGACATCATGATCAGCCCCGGCACGATGTACTCCATGTAACTGAAGCCGCCCATGTCGCCGATCTGCCGCCCGATCAGATTGCCGAAGATGACGAAGTACAACACCATGGTGATCGCCGGCGGCAGCAGGGTTTGCGGCCAGATGCGGGTGAAGCGGCGGATCTCCCGGTAGACGATGGTGCGCAGCGCCACCATGTTGGCGGCGAACTCGCTATTCAGATACGTCGTACTCATATCGCCTCCTTGGCCAGGTTCTTCTCGACCAGGGAGACGAACAACTCTTCCAGGCGATTGGTCTTGTTGCGCAGGCTCAGCACCTCGATGTGCTGCTGGCCCAGCTGGCGAAACAGCTCGGTCACGCCCTGGGTCTTCTCCACCTGCACCTCCAGGGTGTGGTGATCGAGCAGCTGCGACGGATAACCCACCAGTTGCGGTGGCACCAGCAGCGACTCCTTCAAGTCGAGCAGGAAGGTCTCCACGTGCAGCTTCTTCAGCAGCTCGCGCATACTGGTGTTCTCGACGATGCGACCGTGGTCGATGATGCCGATGTTGCGGCACAGCTGCTCGGCCTCTTCCAGGTAATGGGTGGTGAGAATAATGGTGATGCCCTGCTGGTTCAGTTCGGTGAGAAAACTCCACATCGAACGGCGCAGCTCGATATCCACCCCAGCGGTGGGTTCATCGAGAATCAACAGACGCGGCTGATGCACCAGGGCGCGGGCGATCATCAGGCGCCGCTTCATGCCGCCGGAGAGCTCGCGCGAAGGCACATTGCGCTTGTCCCACAGGCCCAGCTGTTCGAGGTACTGCTCGGCTCGCGCCTTGGCGATCTTCCCCGGAATGCCGTAATAACCGGCCTGGGTGACGACTATGTCGAACACCTTCTCGAACTGGTTGAAGTTGAACTCCTGCGGCACCACGCCGATGCAGCGCTTGAGCGCGGACGGCTGCTGGTCCAGGTCATGGCCGAACACGTTGACCATGCCACTGGTCTTGTTCACCAGGGTCGAGAGGATGCCGATGGTGGTGGACTTGCCGGCGCCATTCGGGCCGAGCAACGCAAAGAAATCGCCTTCGGCCACATCCAGGTCGATGCCATGCAACGCCTGGAAGCCGTTAGCGTAAGTCTTGGTTAACTGCCGGATAGACAGAGCTGAACTCATAAGGGGGCACGCACGCAGGAAGGATTAGATTAGATAAGGTCGGACTCGGGCAAATGCAATCGCTGGTTTCAAGTGAGCGGCGTCATCACGCCGCGGCGGTATGCCGGCCTATCGCGAAGTCGCTGGTACCAGGCGGCCAGATGCGGGAGCTCGGGACGCACGATCGGCATTTCGAACCAGGCGTAGGCAATACACCCCAGCGGGATATCGCCCATGGCGAACGCCTCACCGGAAAGATAGGGGCGGCTGGCCAGCACCTTCTCGGGTATCGCCAACAGCTCGACGCAGCGCTCGAGGGCACCGGCCATCAGCCTGTGGTCGCGTTGTTCGGGCGGGGTGCGCACAGTGCCGACGAACACATCGCTGAAAGGATCGATCAGGCAAGAGGAGACCCAGTCCATCCATTGCTCGCTTGCAGCGCGCTGCACAGCAGACTCCGGGTAGAGACTGCCAGGCGCATAGCGGGCCGCCAGGTAACGCACGATGGCATTGGACTCCCAGAGCACCAAGTCGTCGTCCTCGATCATCGGGATCAGGCCATTGGGGTTCTTCGCCCGATACTGCGCATCATGCACTAGACCGAAGGCACCGCCGGCGTTGATCGACTGATAGGCCACACCGGCTTCTTCGGCGCACCACAGCACCTTGCGTACGTTGGTTGAATTCTGCCGTCCCCAAATTTTCAACATGCGTTCTCGCTCCTCAGTCAATCGTTTGCCAGCGTGCGTGCAGAGTTCAGCACAGGCCGCAAAGCTAGGCACCCTACCACTGTGAATTCAAGAAGAAAGACACGAATACTGATGTTAACTATCGACCGCCTGCATGCTGAGCGCTTCGCTCTGGTAGATCGCCGGCGCTAAACGGCGACGCCGCATCAAGCCAACACCCGCCGCACATCCGGTTCGCTTCAGCCTGAGCCGAGGGACGGAGTCTATGAGTCCGCCTACTGAACACTGGTTTTGCACATAGCAGGAGATTCACGGACAGGCGCTGGCCGGACGCGGGCATAGCAGACTAGGGCTGGCTCGACGGGCGAACCGCTCGCTTAGCTCGATGCGCCGCCAGCGGCCGCCTCGGCGTGCAGATCGCCACCGGCGAATGCCGAGCCGGCCTCGAACAGGTGCGGGTAACATCGCTGCAGATGGGCAAAGAAGAATCGCTCCGGCAGGTCGGCAAACTGGCCATGATCGGCGAGGTATTCCATATAGCGCTCACCCTGCTGGTTGAACGCATGGAACACGCTGTCGTTATGGCCATCGAACTCCAGTGGCGCCACCTTGAATACTTGGCACAAGGCCCGATTGAACGCCGGAGTGGCCTTGACCCAGCGCCCATCCAGGTAAAATTCGGTATAGCCGTGCATGGCGAATACCTCACTGCGTAACAGCTCCAACAGGCGTGGTGTGGCCAGGTGGTTGCGCACATCGGCCAGGCCGATCCGCGCGGGAATCCCGCAATGTCGTGCGCAGGCCGCCAGCAGCGTGGCTTTGGGTACGCAGTAGCTTTCGCCGTGCAGTAGCGCGTGGCTGCCTTTCAAGGTTTGCGGATCGCGACTGAATACATAAGGGTTGTAGCGGATGCCATCGCGCACCGCGTAATACAGTCGGACGGCCTGCTCGCGAGGGTCGCGTGACGGACCACGCGCTTGCTCGGCGAACTCAAGCAGTGCAGGGTGGTCACTATCGATGAAGCGACCGGGTTCCAGGTATTCGCGCATCAGCAGTGCTCCGTGGCTAGACTGTCAGTCTAGCCACGACAATTGCGCCTATGTCACGACGATCCGGCCAAGTTAACCGCCCTTGTCGCCATCTTATTGTCGGCTACGCTCACGACGGTCGCGCCCACCGCGCCGTCATCATGGAGGATTCTGCATGCTCGCTGTCTGGTTGATCGTACTGGTGCTCGGCACGACCTATCTGGCTCACCGCCGCACCGCGCCGCTTACCGCCCTGGCCATGGTGGCGGGTTACCTGTTCGTCATGGGCCTGTTCAGTCATACGCCGGGCTGGTTATTGGTCGTGTTCTGGCTGCTGTGGCTGGGCGTGGCATTGCCCCTGGCGCTGCCAGAGCAGCGTCGCAAACTGTTCAGTGCACCGCTGTTCGACTGGTTCCAGCGCGTGCTGCCGCCGATGTCCGACACCGAACGCGATGCCATCGAAGCCGGCACCGTATGGTGGGACGGCGAATTATTCAGCGGCCGACCGAACTGGGACAAACTGCTCGCCTACCCCAAGGCCAAGCTCAGCGAAGAGGAACAAGCCTTTCTCGACGGCCCGACCGAAGAGCTCTGCGCCATGGTCAGTGACTGGGAGATCGGCCAGCAGATGGACTTGCCAGCCAAAGCCTGGGAACACATCAAGCAGCACGGTTTCTTCGCCCTGATCATTCCCAAGGAATACGGCGGCAAGGGTTTTTCCGCCTACGCCCACTCCCAGGTGGCGATGAAGCTGGCCACCCGCAGCGGCGACCTGGCCTCCACCGTGATGGTCCCCAACTCCCTCGGCCCCGCTGAACTGCTGCTGCACTACGGCACCGACGAACAGCGCCAACATTACCTGCCACGCCTGGCATCTGGGGAAGACATCCCCTGCTTCGCCCTCACGGGGCCGCTGGCCGGCTCCGATGCCGGCGCCATGCCGGACACCGGCATCGTCTGCAAGGGTCAATGGCAGGGCCAGGAAGTACTCGGCCTGCGCCTGACCTGGGAGAAGCGCTACATCACCCTCGGCCCAGTCGCCACCCTGCTCGGCCTGGCCTTCAAGGCCTATGACCCCGACCACCTGCTCGGCGAGGAGGAAGACCTCGGCATCAGCCTGGCCCTGGTGCCCACCGACACCCCCGGGGTGGAAATCGGTCGTCGTCATCTGCCGCTCGGCGCCGCCTTCATGAATGGCCCGAACGCCGGCAAGGACGTGTTCATTCCCCTGGATTTCCTGATCGGCGGCCAGGACATGCTCGGCAAGGGCTGGATGATGCTGATGAACTGCCTGTCGGTCGGCCGCTCGATCTCGCTGCCCGCAGTCGGCACCGGTGCGGCCAAATTCACCAGCCTGGTCACCGGCCAGTACAGCCAGGTGCGCGAACAATTCAACGTGCCGCTGGCGGCCTTCGAAGGCATCCAGGAAGCGCTCGCGCGCATCGGCGGCAACGCCTGGCTGATGGACAGCGCGCGCATTCTCACCGCCAACGCGGTGGACCTCGGCGAAAAACCCTCGGTTCTCTCGGCAGTCCTCAAGTATCACCTGACCGAGCGCGGCCGCGAGTGCATCCAACATGCCATGGACGTGCATGGCGGCAAGGGCATCATCATGGGCCCGAATAACTACCTGGGCCGCTCCTGGCAAGGCGCGCCGATCTTCATCACCGTGGAAGGGGCGAATATCCTCTCGCGCAACCTGATGATCTTCGGCCAGGGTGCTATTCGCTGCCATCCCTATGTACTCAAGGAAATGGCCCTGGCCGGCCGCGAAGATCACGACCAGGCGCTGCTCGAGTTCGACCAGCTGCTGCTGCAACACATCGGCTTTACCGTGAGCAACGCCGCCAGCAGCTTGATCCTCAGCCTGAGCCTCGGCCGCTTCGGTCAGGCCCCGGGTGACAACCTCAGTCAGCCGTATTTCCGCGCACTGAATCGCCTGGCCGCAGCCTTTGCCATGCTCGCCGACTTCAGCATGATGCTGCTGGGTGGCGACCTGAAGCGCCGTGAACGCTTGTCGGCGCGACTCGGCGATGCTCTCAGCCACCTTTACCTGGCCTCGGCGGCGCTCAAGCGCTACCACGACCTGGACTATCCGGAGCATTCGCGGCCACTGCTGCGCTGGGCCCTGGAAGAGAGTCTGGCGCTGGCCGAAAAGGCACTGGACGAGCTGCTCAACAACTTCCCTAATCGCCTGATGGGCGGCGCCCTGCGCGTACTGGTATTCCCCCTCGGTCGCCGACACAGAGGCCCGAGCGATGAGCTGGATGCACAGGTTGCGGAAATTATCGGGCGCAACAGCGGCGATCCGGCCCTGGAAGAAATACTCGCCGGCTGCTACCGCCCACAGGCGGAAAAAGACCCAGTGGGCGCCTTGCAACAGGCGATGAACCTGCTGGAAAGCACCCAGCCCATTCGGAAAAAACTGCAGCAGGCACTCAAAGACAATCAGGTTCAGGCGTCACCCGGACAAAGCCCGCTCGACGCAGCGGTCAGCGCCGGTGCTTTGACCGCAGAGGAAGCACAGAGCCTGCAACAGGCCGAAGTGGCCCGCCGCGCAGTGATCGACGTCGACGACTTTGCCAAGGACGAGTTGAAACTCAGCCGCGGCAAAGTCCGCTAGCAGGACAGAGGGCGCGCAGAGCCTTATACTCTCGCGCCCGTTTTACTTAGATTGAGAGCTTTTGCCATGGCCAGCGCCCACCTCGACCACCACCTCGCCCTGCTCGCTCACCTGCGCGGCATTCTGGTTGCCCTGGGGGAAGCCGAGCAGATACTCGACAGCAGCCACTCACTGTTTCTCGAGCGTTTCGATGAACTGGTCGAGGAGTTGCCTCGCGACCCAGAAGCCAGCCTGTACCTGGGCCAAGAGCTGATCAGCCAGATTTTCCACCGCTACCCGCAGATTGCTCACTTGGTCCCGCGCGACCTGCTGTGGTTCTTCGGTGGCGACTGCCTGCACTTCATGCCAGATGAAGAGATCGAGCTGTTCCAGCGCCTGGAAGAACGCCGTTTCGAAGCGCAGCAGAACGACGAACCCTTCGACTGGAACCAGGAAAAACAGCTACTGGCGCTGCCGCCGGAAAGCAGCAAGCATTAAGCACCTGTCGCTCACTGCGCTACCCTCATAAACGCCCGCAAAGCATCACCGGCGGGCCTTTTGGGCAGAAAAGCACCAGACACAAAAAAGCCGCTCAGTGAGCGGCTTTTTTGTTTATTTGGAGCGGGAAACGAGACTCGAACTCGCGACCCCGACCTTGGCAAGGTCGTGCTCTACCAACTGAGCTATTCCCGCATTTACAACATGTTGCTTACAACAATAATGGCGTCCCCTAGGGGACTCGAACCCCTGTTACCGCCGTGAAAGGGCGGTGTCCTAGGCCACTAGACGAAGGGGACCTGGAACTTTTTTGTCGAAGCGCAGCCAGCGCATTCGATCTAAACACCGCTCAGCGAGCGATGTCTGAAACTTGGAGCGGGAAACGAGACTCGAACTCGCGACCCCGACCTTGGCAAGGTCGTGCTCTACCAACTGAGCTATTCCCGCAATTACAGCCCACCCCGATTAAGAAGTGGCGTCCCCTAGGGGACTCGAACCCCTGTTACCGCCGTGAAAGGGCGGTGTCCTAGGCCACTAGACGAAGGGGACGCAGCCCGGAACTTATTACAGACTTTCCGGCTTCTAGCGCGCAGCCATCAGGCATTGCGTTATGAAGTGGCGCGCATTCTATGGAGCCTTTTGGGGATCGTCAACCTCTCTATAATTTTTTTTTAAAATCAACGACTTCAATCCTTTACGTGACGCTGCACTATGAGCCTCGCGGCTAAGGCACTACACTCGGTCGAAAATTCGAGAGGCTGAAACGATGTCCCCACTCGTGATTACCCTGCTGATTGTCGGCGGCATTGTCATTCTGATTACGATCGCCTACATCAATCACATGGTCGAGAACAATAAGCTGGAAAAGTCTCGCCTCAAGGCCGAGCTGAATGATCGCATCCGCCGCTGCGCCACGCTTTCCGAAGCCTTGCCCGGGCAGCTGATGACGCCGCCACTGAAACTCCTGCTGAGCCGCCTGCAACTGGACTTCAGCGAGCGCTTGCAACAGGTCGATAAAGGCGATCGCGACAATAAGGCACGCCTCACCGAACTCCAGCAGCTGATCGCCCAGGGCGAGTCGATCCCCGTACGCAACCCGCCTCAGCCCATCGCCACCGAAGCCAAGGCCAAAGAGGTGCGCTTCCAGCTGGAAAACCTGCACGGACAGATCACCCGCTCGGCTCAGGATGGCATCCTGCCAGCCAACGAAGCGAAATCCTGGATCAACGAGATACGCCACCTATTGGCACAGTTGCATATCGAATTCTTCAGCTCGCTCGGCCAGCAGGCGCTGCAACAGAATCAACCGGGTCAGGCTCGCCTGGCCTTCGAGCGAGGCGTGCAGTACCTGCGCAAGCAATCCGACCCGGCACGCTACCAAGCTCCGCTGCAGACGTTCGAACAGCAACTGGCCCGTGCCAACGCCCTGGTTCTGGAAACCTCCAAGCCCAACCCGGAACAGGAAAGCGAGCTGAATGAAGGCCTGAAATCCCTTGAGGGCGACGAGGACTGGAAGAAAAACAATATCTATGACTGAGACCCAAGCGCTTTCGCCGCCTGCAGCACAGCCCTCAACCAGATAAGGATATTCGATGAGCCTGACAGTTTATGGCGCCCCGCTTTCGCCTTTCGTGCGCAAGTTGCGCCTGTGCTTGGCGGAGAAAGGCCTGGACTACCAACTGGAAATCGTTCTGCCCTTTGGTCAGCCTGCCTGGTACCGCGAACTCAACCCGCTGGGCCGCATCCCCGCCTTCAAGGATGGCGATTTCGACCTGGCCGACTCCAGCGTGATCTGCCAATACCTGGAAGACAAACACCCCGAGCGCCTCAGCCTGCTGGGGCAAACCGCCGAACAGCGGGCCCGGGTACGCTGGCTGGAAAAGTATGCCGACTATGAGCTGGCGCCCCTGAGCACCTTCACAGTATTCCGCAACCGCGCGCTCAAACCGAGCATGGGCCGTCCCTGCGATGAAGCCGCAGTGCAGACGGCCCTGATGAGCGAAAAACTGCCGCCGCACTTCGACTACCTGGAACAGTGCCTGGGTGACGCCGACTACTTCGTCGGCGACAGCTTGAGCCTCGCGGACCTGGCGTTCGCCTGCCAGATGGTCAATATGGAGCACGGCGACGAGCAGCTGGATGCGCAGCGCTGGCCAAACCTGGCGGCCCTGTACGCACGCATCAAGGCCCGCCCCTCGATGCAGGCGATACTGCCGGACGAACAGAAAATACTCGCCAAGATGAGCGCTTCGGCCTAACCAGGAACAGTGAGAAGCCCCGGCACACCGGGGCTTCTCATGCAACTCGGCTCAGCAGTCGCTTAGCCGCAAAAACACCTCGACCAGGCACTCTATCCCGGCCTGATCCACCTCAGTGAAACGCGCCAATCGTGGGCTGTCCAAATCCAGCACGCCGATCAGTTGCCCAGCCTTCAGCAGGGGAATGACCAATTCGCTATTGGATGCGCTGTCACAGGCGATATGCCCGCTAAACGCGTGCACGTCATCTACTCGTTGAGTTCGCCGAGTGGCCGCCGCTACGCCGCAGACACCACGACCGAAGGGAATCCGCACACAGGCCACCTTGCCCTGAAACGGGCCCAGCACCAGCTCATCGCCGCGCTGCAGATAGAAACCCGCCCAATTAAGCTCAGCCAGTTCCTGAAACACAAAGGCAGAAAATTGCGCCGCATTGGCAATGAAGTCACGCTCCCCGGATAGCAAGGACTCCAACTGCGCAGCCAATAACGCATAGCCCTCCAGGCCGGCGGCAATCTGCTTGAAATCATTCATGCTTGGTTCTCCAACAGTTGCAGCCCCACCCACTGGCGGGCGAACTGATAGGCACAGCGACCATTACGGTTGCCGCGACCCAGCGCCCAGCGTATCGCCACCTTCTCCAGCTCTTCACTCCACTGCCAAGGCAACTGGGCTTGCGCCGCCTGCACCTCAATCCAGTGCCGCACCACGTCCAGGAAGTGTTCCTGGGTGAACGGGTAGAAGGACAGCCAGAGCCCAAAACGGTCGGACAGCGCGATCTTGTCCTCCACCGCTTCGCTCGGGTGCAGTTCGCCGTCGATCCTCTGCCAGTGTTCGTTATCGCTGTGTTTTTCCGGTACCAGATGCCGGCGATTAGAGGTGGCGTATAGCAAGACATTCTCCGGCGCGCGCTCCAGCGAGCCATCCAGTACGCTTTTCAGCACCCGGTAATCGCCCTCGCCTGCCTCGAAGGACAGGTCATCGCAGAACAGCACGAAATTCTGCGGCAAGCTGGCCAGCAGCTCGACGACCCGCGGCAAATCGGCCAGATGATCACGCTCGATCTCGATCAAACGCAGCCCAGCCGCAGCATGCTCGGCCAACAACGCACGCACCAGCGAGGACTTGCCCGTGCCGCGCGCCCCCCAGAGCAAGGCATGATTCGCCGGCAGGCCTTGCACGAATTGCCGGGTATTGCGCGCCAACTGATCGCGCTGGGTGTCCACCCCGATCAAATCGCTCAGACTCAAATCGAGACTGATGTTCAACGGCTGCAAATAACCACCGCGCCCCTCGCGGTGCCAACGGGCGGCCAGGCTCTGCTGCCAGTCGATATCATTGCGTTTGGCAGGCAGTAGCGGCTCGAGGCGCGTCAGCACGCTCTCGGCACGCAGTAAAAAAGCATTTAAACGGGAGTCCATTATCGGTTCCTTGCTATTGAGCCCTGCTACACCCAATTGCCGTCAGGCGCAGCAGATGGGCTATGCTTTGCAGGCGAACGGACACGAGATAAGCCCGCCTTATGGATATAGCGCTCACCCAACGCCTGTCATTCAAACAGGCCGGCTGGACCGTGCTGGTGGCGTTTACCCTCGGCATGGCTTTCAGCGCGCTTCAAGTCGGCATCGATTATGCCAGTGAAGATGCCTCCATCAACCGCGAGATTCGCGCGCTGATGGAGATCAGCCACAATCCGGCCGCGCGCATCGCCTACAACATTGACGCCGAACTGGCCCAGGAACTGGTTCGCGGCCTACTGCGCTCGCCTGCAGTGATCAGCGCCCAGATCCTCGACAACAACAGCAGCACAGCCCTGGCCAGCGTCAGTCGCCCTCCCAGCGAAAGCCCCTACCGGCTGCTCAGCGACTTTCTGTTCGGCAAGCAACGACAGTTCGAAACAGCCTTGTTCGTCAGCCACGCCCCAGAAGAGGCGCTCGGCCTGCTGCGCCTGGAAGTCGACACTTACGCGTTCGGCAGCCACTTTCTACGCCGCTCGCTACTCACCCTGCTGGCGGGCTTCGCTCGCAGCTTGCTGCTTTCGCTGATCCTCCTGGTGCTGTTCTATTTCATGCTGACCAAGCCGCTGATCGAGGTCATCCGCGCGCTCAGTACACGCGACCTGCACAGCCCCAATCACCACAGACTGCCCTGCCCACCCGGCCATGAGCGCGACGAGATCGGCACGCTGGTCGACGTCACCAACCAACAACTCTCCAGCATCGCCACGGAAATACAACAGCGTCACCATGCAGAGGACCGCCTGACCCAGTACCTGGGGGAGCTGGAAAATATAGTCTCGGCACGCACCACCGAGCTGGAAACCACCAACGCACAGTTGACCGAGTCCAACCAGCAGCTCGAACAGGCGCGACGTACCGCCCTGCAAATGGCCCAGGCCCGCTCGACATTTCTGGCCAACATGAGCCATGAAATCCGCACACCACTCAACGGCCTGCTCGGCATGCTTTCGCTGTCCCTCGACGGCCCACTGAACGGCGAGCAACGCCAGCAGCTGTCGATTGCCCACGACTCTGGAAAAGTTCTAGTCGAACTGCTCAATGACATTCTCGACTTGTCGAAATTCGAGGCTGGGCAGCTGGAGCTTGAGAACATCCCCTTCGACCTCGGCACATTGGTCGAAGACACCGCCAACCTGCTCTCGCAGAATGCGGCAGCGAGCGTCGAACTGACCTGCTTCATCGACTCACAGCTGCCGGCCCAAGTAATCGGCGACCCGACCCGAGTCCGCCAGGTAGTCAGCAACCTGCTATCCAATGCCTTGAAATTCACCCGATTCGGCCGCGTAGACATCCGCATCAGCGCCAGCCAGACCGGCGTCCAGATACTCGTGCGCGACACGGGTATCGGCATCGCCGAGGACGCCCAGGCGCGCATCTTCCAACCCTTCGCCCAAGCCGACGCCGGCATCAACCGTCAGTTCGGTGGCACCGGTCTGGGCTTGGCACTGACCCGAAGACTCTGCGAAGCCATGCACGGCCAGCTCAGCCTGAAATCCAAGGACGGCTTCGGCTCGCAGTTCTGCGTCGAACTGCCGCTACCCGGCCACAGCCCTGCGGTGACTTTTCCAACCCCGGCGCTAACCGGACGAGTGGTGGCACTCAGCGCCCCCAACTCAGGCCTGCATGAGCAACTCAGCAACCTATTGCCTAACTGGGGGCTGGACTATCGGCGCCTGGACGCCGATGCCCGCCCCACCGAGATGGTCGCAGACCTGCTGATCAGCGACGATCCGGAGTGCCTGCCCAGCCTGCGTCAGGCGTGCCAGGTGCCGTTTCTGCTGATCAGCGCTTATGGCAGTTTCTTTCCCAGTGAACAGATACAGACGCTGGAGCCTGTCGAACAGCTGGCTCGCCCCTTGTCGCGCCAGGTTTTGCTCCAGGCACTACGCCGCAGCTTGGGACAGCCCGCACACAGCCTCCCCGTACCGACCGACACAGAGCAGTGGGTCAATAGGCAAATGCGCATACTCTTGGTCGAAGATAACCAGGTCAACCAACTGGTCGCCAGAGGCATGCTCGGGAAACTCGGTTGCGAGGTGCTACTGGCCAACCACGGTGCAGAAGCCCTGAGTCAGCTGGAACTGCACGAGGTTGACCTGGTACTGATGGACTGCAACATGCCGGTGATGGATGGTTATGAAGCCAGTCGGCGCATTCGCCGGGGCGGACGCTACCCTGAACTGCCGATCATCGCACTGACAGCCAATGCCCTACCGGACGAACGCGAGCGCTGCCGCGCCGCCGGCATGAACGATTACCTGGCCAAACCCTTTCGCCGGGAGGAGCTAGCCGCCCTGCTCGACCAGTGGCTACCCACTAGCGTAGCGCCATAAACCGCTGCAACAGCTCCCCGACATGGCTGCGCAGCTCTGCCAGCTCATCCAGATCGACACCGTGCTCGCACAGCAGCTGACTCCGCAAAGGTTGCACCCGCTCACGCAACTCGCTGCCCGCCTCGGTCAACAACGGATGGACTTCGCGCTCGTCCTCGCTCGAGCGCTGACGCACCAACATGCCCAGCTGTTCCAGGCGCTTGAGCAGCGGAGTCAAGGTGCCGGAGTCGAGCATCAAGCGTTCCCCCAGCGCCTTGACCGTTGGCTGCAATGGCGGCGCTGCCTGCCACTCCCACAGCACCAGCATCACCAGATACTGCGGGTAGGTCAGGTTTAACTGATCGAGCATAGGTTTGTACGCGCGAATAACTGCCCGCGATGTCGCATACAGCTTGAAGCACAGCTGGTTATCCAGCAGCAAAGCAGCATCCAGCATGACAGGCGCTTGCTTCATTTGAGCAGCGCTTCGATCTCGGCGGTCAGGTCTTCCGGCTTGGTCGTTGGTGCGAAACGCTTGACCTGCTGACCGTCGGCGCTGATCAGGAACTTGGTGAAATTCCACTTCACACCCTGACTGCCGAGCAGACCCGGAGCGCGCTTTTTCAGCTGCACGTACAGCGGATGGGCATCGCTACCGTTCACGTCGACCTTTTTGAACAGCGGAAAGCTCACCCCGAAATTCAGCTCGCAGAACTCGGAAATGACCCCTTCATTGCCCGGTTCCTGCTTGCCGAACTGATTACAAGGGAATCCCAGCACCACCAGGCCCTTGTCCTTGTACTGCTGCCAAAGGTTCTCCAGGCCCTTGTACTGCGGCGTAAAACCGCACTTACTGGCCGTATTGACCACCAGCACGGCCTTGCCCTTGAAGTCGGCCAGAGTTTTTTGCTCGCCTTTGATGGTGGTGCACGGGATGTCGAACAGTTCGTTGCTCATGATGATCGCCTTTACCTTTGATGAATCCATCAAAGGTATCGAGCAATTGAATTGTGCGCAATTCAATTGGCTAAAAATAAGGCCCACTGATAGGCAGACCTCATTCTCATCAAGTTTCGCGCGGCATCAGCTTGAGCGACGCCGAATTGATGCAGTAACGCAAGCCCGTGGGCGCCGGGCCGTCCGGGAAGACATGCCCCAGGTGCGCGTCGCACTTGGCGCACTTCACCTCGATGCGATGCATGCCATGACTGAAATCGTCCAGGCTGCTAATGACTTCCTTACTCACCGGCTGAAAATAGCTCGGCCAGCCACAGCCCGAGTCGAACTTGGCGGCGGAATCGAACAGCTCGACCCCGCAACAGGTGCAGTGATAGACACCGGGTACCTTGCTGTCATGGTATTCGCCGGTAAAGGCGCGCTCCGTGCCACCTAAACGGCAGACATTGAACTGGGTCTCCGACAGCTCTTCGCGCCAGACTTCCAGGGGTTTCTCGAGCTTGTCCACAGGCAGGTCTCCTCAACTGAAAAAAGCCCGATCAGTCGCTTTGCCAAGATCGGGCTGCCACGTATGATTCGACCCCAGTCTGTCACCCGCGTTACAGCCTGCCAAGACGTGCTGGATTGAGTCTTTTACCCGGCCTTTCGGGTCGTGGAACGCTATGACGCGGGGTGGTATAGGGTTTAGCGCAGGCACAACATGTCCATTTGCGGCGCGTAATCTGCGCTTTTTACCAGTTTTGGCCTAGCCAGCCTTTGCTCGTCACGCGTTCACACGGCCTGAATCAGCGGCGCCTCATCATTTCGGGATCACTTACATGCAGGTCAGCAAATCGAACAAGCTCGCCAACGTCTGCTATGACATTCGCGGACCGGTGCTCAAGCACGCCAAACGCCTGGAAGAGGAAGGCCACCGCATCCTCAAGCTGAACATTGGCAATCCGGCACCGTTCGGTTTCGAAGCCCCCGAGGAGATCCTCCAGGACGTGATTCGCAACCTGCCCTCCGCGCAAGGCTACAGCGACTCCAAGGGCCTGTTCAGTGCCCGCAAGGCGGTGATGCAGTATTACCAGCAGCAGCAGGTGGAAGGCGTCGGCATCGAGGACATCTACCTCGGCAACGGTGTCTCCGAGCTGATCGTGATGGCCATGCAGGCGCTGCTCAACAACGGCGACGAAGTGCTGATCCCGGCACCGGACTACCCGCTATGGACCGCCGCAGTGGCCCTGTCCGGCGGCAAGCCGGTGCACTACCTGTGCGACGAACAGGCCGGCTGGTTCCCCGATATCGCCGACATACGCGCAAAGATCACCCCGAGCACCAAGGCGCTGGTGCTGATCAACCCGAACAACCCGACTGGCGCCGTGTATTCCAGGGCCATACTGGAAGACCTCGTCGAACTGGCGCGGCAGCACAACCTGGTGCTGTTTTCCGACGAAATCTACGACAAGATCCTCTACGACGAGGCCCAGCACACCTGCACCGCTTCCCTGGCGCCGGACGTGTTGTGCCTGACCTTCAACGGCCTGTCGAAGTCTTACCGGGTCGCGGGCTTTCGCAGCGGCTGGGTGGCGATCTCCGGGCCCAAGCATCGGGCACAGAGCTACATCGAAGGCCTGGATATCCTCGCCAACATGCGCCTGTGCCCCAACGTGCCGAGCCAGCATGCGATCCAGACCGCCCTCGGCGGCTACCAGAGCATCAACGACCTGGTACTGCCCAACGGCCGCCTGCTCGAGCAACGCAACCGCACCTGGGAGCTGCTCAACGACATCCCCGGGGTCAGCTGCGTCAAGCCGATGGGCGCGCTGTACGCGTTCCCGAAGATCGACCCGAAAGTCTGCCCGATCCACAACGACGAGAAGTTCGTACTGGATCTGCTGCTCTCGGAAAAACTGTTGGTCGTCCAGGGCACCGCGTTCAACTGGCCGTGGCCGGATCACTTTCGCGTGGTCACCCTGCCGCGAGTAGACGACCTCGAACAGGCGATCGGCCGTATCGGCAACTTCCTCAAGGGCTACCAACAGTAACCGGAGCGTTCCATGTCCCAGGCCAAACGCTACTTGCTCACCGGCGCCAGCTCCGGCATCGGCGCCGCGCTCGCCCGCGAACTGGCCAGCAAAGGCTATGACCTGGCGTTGGCTGCACGTCGCGAAGACAGCCTGCACCTGCTGGCGGCGGAACTGCAGGCGCGCTTCGGCCGCCACGTGGCGGTGTTGCCGCTGGATGTCACCGACTACGCCGCCTGCCAGGATGCCGTAGGCCTGGCCGCCAACGCCCTCGGCGGGCTGGATGGAATCATCGCCAATGCGGGTATCGCCCTGGCCGGCAAAACCGGCGGCGGGCACTTCGAGCGCGCCCGCCTGACCCTGGAAACCAATCTGATCGGCGCCATCGCTTGCCTGGACGCCGCTGCCGCGCTGTTTCGTCAGCAAGGTCATGGTCACCTGGTCGCCGTCGCTTCGGTCGCCGGCAAACGCGGCCTGCCTCATACCGCCGCCTACTCGGCGAGCAAGGCCGGACTGATCAGCTACATGGAATCCACTCGTACCGAATTACTCGGCAAAGGCATCGACACCAGCCTGATCCTGCCAGGCTTCATCGACACACCACTGAACCGTGGCATGCCCAGCCGGCCCTTTCTGATCGACGTGGAACGTGGCGCCGCGCTGATTGCTAACCACATCGACAAGCGCCACCGCAGCGCCTATGTGCCCGGCTGGCCCTGGGCAATACTCGGTCGCCTGCTGCCTTTACTCCCCACCTCGATGATTGCCAAGTTCTGAGCCCCATGGACCTACAGATCGACGATTTCTACCAGGATGCCGCCCGCGGCCTGCTGCTGCTCTACCAAACCTTCCCGCGCAAGATGGCGCTGTATGTGGAGGACCTGATCGGTCGCGAAGAGGCGGACGAGTTCGGCCTGCCAAGCAAACGCCACCAGAGCTGCCTGGGCGCCCTGCTGTGGCTGGCCGAAGAAGGTTACCTGCGCTTCGACTCGAGCATTGCCTACGACGCCCTGGATCAGGCGTACTCAGTGAAAAAGGCTTTCTGCGCCTGTCACGTAGCGTGCCCCACGCCCTATCCGACGGCGACGCATTGCCACCCAGCGTGCGCCGCGTGCAAGGCACCCTGGCCTTCCGACTGCGCCAGGCAATCGCCGAGCAACACGGCGAACGAGTCGCCCGCCTGACTCGCCTGCTCTTCGAAAGCGCTCTAGTTGGCGCAAACGACACAGTTTGAAATAGTCCCTCGATTGAAGATTCCAGCCCCGCGCCCTTATATAGCCCGCATAACCGGTACGCCTTTCCCGTGAGGAGTAGTTTCACACCATGATGCGCATTCTGTTGTTCCTGGCCACCAACCTGGCCGTCCTTATCATCGCCAGCATCACGCTAAAACTACTAGGGGTGGACCGCTACACCGGCCAGAACTACAGCAGCCTGCTGATTTTCTGCGCCGTGTTCGGTTTTGCCGGCTCGCTGATCTCGCTGCTCATCTCCAAATGGATGGCGAAGATGAGCACCGGCACCGAGATCATCAGCCAGCCCCGCACCCGCCATGAACAGTGGTTGCTGCAAACCGTCGAGGAACTGTCCCGCGAAGCGGGCATCAAGATGCCCGAGGTGGGCATCTTCCCGGCTTACGAGTCCAACGCCTTTGCCACCGGCTGGAACAAGAACGATGCGCTGGTCGCCGTGAGCCAGGGCCTGCTGGAGCGCTTCTCCCCCGACGAGGTACGCGCCGTACTGGCCCACGAGATCGGTCACGTGGCCAATGGCGACATGGTCACCCTGGCGCTGATCCAGGGCGTGGTGAACACCTTCGTGATGTTCTTTGCACGGATCTTCGGCAACTTCGTCGACAAGGCGATCTTGAAAAACGAAGGCGGCCATGGCATCGGCTATTTCGTCGCGACCATCTTCGCCGAACTGGTACTCGGCATCCTGGCCAGCATCATCGTCATGTGGTTCTCGCGTAAACGTGAATTCAAGGCCGACGAAGCGGGCGCACGCCTGGCCGGCACTAGCGCCATGATCGGCGCGCTGCAGCGCTTGCGCGCCGAGCAAGGGGTACCGGTGCAGATGCCCGACAGCCTGACCGCGTTCGGCATCAACGGCGGCCTGAAGCATGGCCTGGCTGGTCTGCTGATGAGCCACCCGCCACTGGAGGAGCGCATCGAAGCGCTGCGTCAGCGCGGCTAAGCACGGCACGCACAAAAAGGGCGACCAGTGGTCGCCCTTTTTTATGGCTAATGCTCAGAGCCCGCACCAGCCCGAGCTCTCCTTACGACTGTGGCGAGCCTGGCCATGCCGCGGTAACGAACCTTAAGCCCACACCCCTGTCGGATTTTAGGAAGGTCAAGAACCTCGAGGATTGAGCATGCCTCGACACTGTTCCGAGCACGACGACAACGGGAGACGATGACATGAACTACAACTGGGATCTGATCGAACGCTTGCTGCATGAAGTGCAGAACTCCGCCGGCAAGCGCTTCGCCCCACGGACTTACGCCGAGGAGCTGGCTGCCGAACTGCAGCACGCCGGCCAGGCCATCGGCAACTTGGACGCACTGAAGGCGCAGGCGACAGAATATGAGGCGCTGCTGCTCAAGGCGGGCTTTATTGCCGCTCGCCCGGAAAGCGAAGGCGGTAACGGCGAGAACTTCGTACTGACCGATCGCGGATTGCAGCTGCTCAGCATGATCGACAGCAGCTTCCCTGGCGACGAACACCCACGTGAAGTGCTCGACAAGCAAGGATTGGCCGTGCTGACGCCAGAGATTTTCGACAAAGTTGCCGCCGAAGCGACTCTCACCTGACGGCCCGAACGTTTGGCGCCATCACCGCTGCATGATTGACTCTACCTGGGGCCTGACTGCCCCAGACGGGTCATGCAACTACAAACTTCGGGATAACTGCTGCTCATTCGGTGCGGATCAGTCGATAAGCCCGCTCATCCAGGCGTGTCAGCCCTCGCTGCTGAAACTTCAAGTTCTCCCCTAGCACGTCCCGCGCCTCCATTAACCTCATCTGCCAGCCACTCTCGAATAGCCCCTGGACTTCTGCCTCATCCAGCGCAAAGGGTGGCCCCTGCATCTCTGCTTGCGGGTAATCCAGAGTCACCAGCAGGCCCTGGCAACCAGGCGCGAGAAGCTCACGCAGGTGCGCCACATAGCGCGCGCGCATCTCGGCGGGCAAGGCGATCAGGGCGGCACGGTCATAGAACGCCTGGCAGTCGCCCAATTGCTGCGCAGTCAAGGCGAAGAAGTCACCGCAGTAGATCTCCAGCGAGCCGGCTCGATAGACCTTGAACGCCCCGTCCTGACTGATCTGCGCCTGCAACTCATGGACGCTGAAGAAATCCTCGACTGCCTTCTGCGCCAACTCGACACCCACCACCCGACAACCTTGCGCCGCCAGCCAGGCCATATCCAGGCTTTTGCCGCACAGCGGCACCAGCACCCGCGTCCCGCTCGGCAACGCCAGATCTGGCCAGTAACGTTGCAGGTAGGGATTGACCTCGTGCGCATGAAAACCGATTTCGTTGCGCGCCCAACGCGCCTGCCAGAATTCCGCGCGCATGCTGCCTCCTCAATGTTTAACCGAGCAATCCTGACCCAAACTGCGCGCCGAGGCCAACCCACTCTACTCCCGGGGGCAATTGGAAACTGAGCACTCAGACGCCGATCAGCCCTGCGCGGCAAGGAGCGAATAACGCCTCAAGCCAACGCCTGCCCAAAGCATCTATTAAGCCGATCAAATAGTCCGAATATTACCGTTTGATTCCCCCGAATGACTGATTGAAGATCGTCCTCATTGCTAAGGAGCACGCCATGCTACCCAGTCTGTTCATCTCTCACGGCTCACCGATGTTGGCCCTGGAGCCCGGTGCCAGCGGACCGGCGCTGGCCCGCCTGGCCGCAGAACTGCCGATACCCCGCGCGATCCTGGTCGTGTCGGCACACTGGGAGAGCCCGGAACTGTATGTCACCAGCTCTGCCCGGCCGGCCACCTGGCACGACTTTCATGGCTTCCCAGAAGAGCTTTATGCACTGCACTACCCCACCCCAGGCCATCCGCAGCTAGCCCAGGAGGTCGTCGAGCAGCTAAAGGTTGCCGGACTGCACGCTCGACTCGATCCACAGCGGCCGCTGGATCACGGCGCCTGGGTCCCTCTGTCGTTGATGTACCCGCAGGCCGAGATTCCCGTAGTGCAACTGTCATTACCCAGCCGCCAAGGCCCTGCATTACAGACCCAGATCGGCCATGCCCTGGCCGGACTGCGCGAAGACGGCGTGCTGCTGATCGGCTCCGGCAGCATCACCCACAACCTGGGCGAGTTGGACTGGCACGCCGGCCCGGAGGTGATTGCACCCTGGGCACAAGCCTTCCGCGACTGGATAGTGGCGGCATTGGCCCGCGACGATGAGATCGCGCTGCATGACTACCGTCGCCAGGCTCCGGCTGCCGCACGTAATCATCCTAGCGACGAACACCTGCTGCCGCTGTTCTTCGCCCGCGGCGCCGGCGGCACCTTCAAGGTCGAGCACAGTGGCTTTACCCATGGCGCACTGGGGATGGACATCTACAGCTTCGCCTAACAGCCTTGCAAAGCGCGCCTCCCGGGCCAAACAGCAGCCATGAAAAAGGCTCTGTCCCAAAATTGTGTTGCAAGGACTAAGCTTTAAGGCAGACATCCGCTTGTGAGGTCTGCCCACCATGGATACTCAAGCCTTTCAGCG
>NZ_VIUH01000030.1 GCF_007993865.1 Pseudomonas sp. SJZ079
CCAGCTCAGCCTTCGGTCGGCCTGTTCTCATAGCCCCGCCTCCGCCCCTCAATACACTCGATTAATAGTAGTTATTTGAGGGACGGAACACTAGCCCGTTTCAGGTCCATACCCATGCGGCTCAAGATAAATAACCCGCAGTGTGCGCGGCCGACTGGTAAAGCCACGCAGCTCGGTTAACATGCGCACCTTTTTAGCGCGAACAAGGTTGTTGTGAGATGTTCTGCACCCGCCCTCTTCCCTCTGCGCCGGCTAACTGGATTAGCGGCCAGCAAGCTATCGGGTCGCGAGCCGTTGCCTGGCAGAACAATCACTGCGACGAGCGACACCTGTTGTATCTCGGAGCGGAGCTAGAGTTCTAGGATGCGTTGTAATCACTCACGGAAGAGTTCTTCGCGAGGCCCATGGATGTGCCATTGGCGCTTATTCTGCTGTTTACTCTGCGCAGCCCCTCTACGTGCCGCCGAGATCATCCTCAGCAGCGCCGACGACAACCCGACCTTACGCGCATTCTCGGTCGCCCTGGCGCAACGTCGCCCACAGGACCTGGTGCGTTTTCAGCCGTTAGCGCAGCTGCAACGAGCGGACAAACTGCCGCCCCACGCACGCCTGGTCCTGTTCGGTGCGAAAGCGCTCGAGTGGCGCCTGACCCGCCCTGCGGGTCCAGCAACCCTGGTTTACCCATTACCCGCGTATACGCCAACGCGCGCCTTGGCGATCGAGCTGGCCGATGACGCCATGTTGGCGCGACAAATTGCTCAAGGAGAGACGCCATGAACCTGCGCCTTAGCGGGGATATCCATACCCGCACGCAGTTAATCAGCCTGGGGCCTGCACTGCTGATAACCCTGTTGCTGAGCGGTTTCTTCACCTTCACCCGGTTGCAGGACCTGCGCCAGGAGGTCAACCACACCGGCCAACTGATTGCCAACCAGCTGGCCCCGGCGACCGAGTACGGGGTGATTTCCGGCAATCTGGACGTGCTCGACAACCTGTTGCAGGCCACTCTCAAGACCTCGCACGTGCGCTTTCTCGAGGTACGCGACAGCAAGGACAACATCCTGGTCTACGTCGAGCAACCCAACAACCAGGATCAAGGCAGCGCCCAGGTCGAGGTTTTCCAGGCACCCATACGACTGCAACGGATCGAGCTGAGCAACGACTTCTTCCTAGCACCCAGCACCCTGCATTCACCACCCGAAAATGCCGATCTTGGCCACGTCGTGGTCGGCATGTCCGCTGACGCCTTCAACACCCGCCAGCAGGAAATCCTCCTTAAAGCCACAGTGCTGGCGCTGCTTGCCTTACTTCTGACGTTCATGCTTGCGCGCCGCTTGGCGCGGCGCTTATCGCAGCCGCTGAGCGCTATGGCCAATGCGGTTGCGGCGATTCAGGCCGGCAACTACCGCACCGCCTTACCCGAGCTGGGCGAGGGTGAGCTGGGCGCACTGGCACGGCACATCAACGAGCTGGCCAACGGTCTCGACCGCGCCAGCCATGAGCAACAGCAAGCCATGGCATTACTGATCAAGGCCCGCGAGGAATCTGAGCAGGCTAACCGTGCCAAATCAGACTTTCTCGCCATGATGAGCCATGAACTGCGTACACCGATGAATGGCGTACTGGGCATGTTGCAGCTGCTGGAAACCACTGAGATGACCCAGGAGCAGGAGGAGTATGCCGCGCTGGCCACTGAATCAACCGAGCACCTGTTGAAGGTGATCAACGATATTCTCGACTTCTCGCGGATCGAACGCGGCGCCTTGGAGCTGGAAAGCATCCCCTTCAATCTGTTGGAATTACTTCAGGGGTCGGTGCAAGTGTTCCAGCACAGCGCCCAGCAGCGTGGCCTGGCCCTGGAACTGGAGGCGCAAAATGACCTGGAGCAGCTGGAGGTTCAGGGCGACCCGACGCGCATCCGGCAGATTCTGGTAAACCTGATTGGCAACGCCCTGAAATTCACCGAAGAAGGCGGCCTGCGTGTAGAAACCCACTGGCAAGAGCTGGACGATCAGGTGCTCTGGTTCAGCTGTGCGGTACACGACAGCGGCATCGGCATCTCGCCCGAGCGTCTGGAGCATATGTTCGACGCCTTCCGCCAAGCCGACAACTCAATCTCACGGCGTTACGGTGGCACCGGCCTTGGCCTGCCAATCGCGCGCACCCTGGCCGAACGCATGGGCGGCACTCTGCGCGCGGAAAGCCAAGAGGGCCGCGGTTCGATCTTCACCTTGGAAGTGCCACTACCCTTCTCCCGCCAACCCAGACCGACGGCGCAGGGTGTGCCGGCAGAGGGTGGCCAGGGTCAGGGCCAGGAGGTGCTGCTGGTCGAGGACAATCCGGTGAACCAGACAGTGATCGAGGCCATGCTGCGCAGCCTCGGCTACCAGGTCAGTCTGGTCGGCGATGGTGCCCAGGCAGTGCATAGCGCCGAACGTCAGGACTTTTCCGCAATATTGATGGATTGCCGTCTGCCGATCATGGATGGCTATGAAGCCACTCGACAGATTCGCCGGCTCGCAGGCCATGCCGATGTGCCGATCATCGCGCTCACCGCCAACGCCCTGCAGGGCGACCGCGAGGCCTGCCTGAATGCGGGGATGAACGATTACCTGGCCAAGCCCTTCAAACGTGCCGATCTGCAACGAATACTGCAGCGCTGGCTGCCCCCCCGACCATCGACGACTGTTCAGACTGGTTAAAGTGCTGCACCCTTGCTTGCAGCGCACAAACAGGGCATTTATGACAAGCTAGCGCGAGCGGAGTACAACTGTATTTATCGCGCTGTGACTTTCACCACAACGCAACAGTCTATGACTAGGCTGTTGGCAGGCGCACAGAGTGCGCCGCCGGCCAGGACGATTTGCCCAGCCTTGGCGCGTGGGGATTAATTAGGAGCTCGCATGACCAAACAAAACGCCTTCACCCGGGAAGACCTGTTGCGCTGCAGTCGCGGTGAACTGTTCGGCCCAGGTAATGCGCAACTGCCCGCCCCGAACATGCTGATGATCGATCGCATCACCCATATCAGCGATACTGGCGGCAAGTACGGTAAGGGCGAGATCGTCGCTGAACTCGATATCAACCCGGATTTGTGGTTCTTTGGCTGTCATTTCGAGGGTGACCCGGTAATGCCGGGTTGCCTCGGCCTCGACGCCATGTGGCAGCTGGTCGGTTTCTTCCTCGGCTGGCAAGGTAACCCCGGCCGCGGTCGCGCGCTCGGTTCGGGCGAGGTAAAATTCTTCGGGCAGATACTGCCGACTGCCAAGAAAGTCACTTACAACATTCAGATCAAACGCACCATCACCCGTTCGCTGATCCTGGCCATCGCCGATGGCACCGTTAGCGTCGATGGCCGTGAGATCTACAGCGCCGAAGGCTTGCGCGTCGGCCTGTTTACCTCTACCGACAGTTTCTAAAGGATTTTCTCCATGCGTCGCGTCGTGATTACCGGTCTGGGCATAGTTTCCTGCCTAGGTACTGACAAAGAAGCCGTCTCCGCCAGCCTTCGCGCCGGCAAGTCGGGTATCCGTTTCAACCCGGAATACGCCGAAAAGGGCCTGCGCAGCCAGGTATCCGGTTCGGTCGACTTGAATCTGGAAGAACTGATCGACCGCAAGGTCTACCGGTTCATGGGCGACGCCGCAGCGTTCGCTTACCTGTCCATGGAACAGGCTATCAAGGATTCAGGCCTCAGCGATGAGCAAGTTTCCAATCCGCGCACCGGGCTGATCGCCGGCTCCGGCGGCGCTTCCACGCTAAACCAGATGGAAGCCATCGATACCCTGCGCGAGAAAGGTGTCAAGCGCATCGGCCCATACCGCGTCACCCGCACCATGGGCAGCACGGTATCCGCGTGCCTGGCCACTCCGTTCAAAATCAAAGGTGTGAACTTCTCCATTTCCTCCGCCTGCGCCACCAGTGCTCACTGCATTGGCCAAGCCATGGAGCAAATTCAGCTGGGCAAGCAGGACATAGTCTTCGCTGGCGGCGGTGAAGAGGAGCACTGGAGCCAGAGCTGCCTGTTCGACGCCATGGGCGCCCTCTCCACCCAATACAACGAGACCCCGGAAAAAGCCTCGCGGGCCTACGATGCCAAGCGTGACGGTTTCGTCATCGCCGGTGGCGGCGGCATGGTGGTGGTCGAGGAACTGGAGCACGCACTCAAGCGTGGCGCCAAGATCTATGCGGAAATCGTCGGTTACGGCGCCACTTCCGACGGCTACGACATGGTCGCGCCGAGCGGTGAAGGTGCAATCCGCTGCATGCAGCAGGCGCTTGCCACGGTCGACACGCCGATCGACTACTTGAATACCCACGGCACCTCCACGCCCGTCGGCGATGTCGCGGAAGTTCGGGGTATACGCGCAGTATTCGCCGACCAGGCACCGGCTATCAGCTCGACCAAGAGCCTGTCCGGGCACTCGCTCGGCGCGGCTGGCGTGCAGGAAGCGATCTACTGCATGCTGATGATGGAAGGTAACTTCATTGCCGGCTCGGCCAACATCGAAGAACTCGACCCTGAAGTCGCCGACCTGCCGATCCAGAGCCAGACTCTCGAGAACGCCAAGATCGACACTGTGATGAGCAACAGCTTCGGCTTCGGTGGCACCAACGCCACGCTGGTGCTGAAGCGCTGGGCCGGCAAGTAAGCCTCCCCCGCACACGACAAGGGCGCCTAGATGGCGCCCTTGTCGTTTCTGGCCTCACAGCTTCGCGCAGCGTTAGGCCACTTCACCGCTGACCCCTGGCTTCTCTCGCCGGGTGATCCGCGGCACCAGCATAGGTACCTGGCGACGATAGTCACGATATTCTGGGTGTACTTCAGTCAAATCGCGCTCCTCCAGCTGAATCGCGATCAGGATATACAGACTGGTCAATACGGCGAACACAAAGTGCGCCCAGGACATGCTAGGCGTCGCCCAGAAGCACAGCAACCAGCCGGCGTACAGCGGGTGACGGACCAGTTTGTAGACCGCCGGCGTCTTGAACTCCAGGCCGGTGTAAGGCTTACCCAGCAGTTGCAGGCACACCTGGCGCAGACCGAACAGGTCGAAGTGATTGATCAGGAAAGTGCTGTACAGCACCAGCGCCCAGCCAAAGCCAAAGACTGCCGCCATCAGCAAGCGTCCGGACGGGTTGTCTATCCGCCAGACCTGCCCTCCCAGCGGCTGCCAAAAAACGAACAGCAGGAGCAACGCCAGACTGGAGAACAGCACGTAGGTACTACGCTCCGCTTCGACTGCGATATAGCGCGTCCACCAGCGCTTGAAAGCCGGGCGTGCCATCACGCTGTGCTGCACGGTGAACAGCCCCAACAACAGCACATCGATGAGCACAGCCTGCCCGAGCGGCATCTGTAGCGGACCATCGAGGGTATTGACCGCGAACGGCAGGTTGCCGACGAAACCGATCGCATAGACGAAGGTGGCGAGGAAAACCGCGTAGCTGAGAAGACCGTAGAAGAAGATCCCGATGCGTTTGAGATAACTGTTCATGATCCGATCCTGCCCAAGGAGACTGAAGGGGTGGCTGCAGAACGCTGCAGTCATGGGCAGGTTGCGCTTGGTCTGTATCTGAACGATGGCAAGTGCCGATCAGTTTGTATCGGCGCTGTATCAGTCCGTTCCGCTTGTCGCCAGATTGCTGCACAGCAAAGCATGCAGGCGCGACTGATCCAGCGGTTTGGTCAGCAGCGCCTTGAGCCCCTGCGTCATCACCTCGGCTTCCACCAGCGAATCACTGAAGCCGGTGTAGAGCACGATTGGCAGGTCAGTGCGAGCAGCCAATACCCGCCTGGCCAGTTGCAGCCCACTGAGCCGCGGCATGCTCTGGTCGAGAATGGCGAAGTCCCAGGCGTAAGGATCCGCCACCAGTAGCTCGCTGGCTTGCTCGGCATCGCAAAACGCCTGGGCTGACAGGCCCCAACCCTCAAGCAGCTCGACCATGAACTCGGCGACTTGCTGATCGTCATCGACCACCGCCACACGCCCGCGTAGCGCACTGCGCGGCATCGGCGGTAGTCGGTTGGCTGGCCGCTGTTGCTCGTCACTGTTCAGGCCATTCAATACCGGAATCAGAATGCGGAAAGTGGTGCCCGTGCCGGACGCCGTCTCCAGCAGGATATGCCCACCGTATTCATGGACGATGCCGTGCACCATCGACAGCCCCATGCCACTGCCCTGACCGCTGGGTTTAGTGGAAAAAAACGGCTCGAACATATGCGCACGCACCGTTGCGGCGATTCCCGGCCCACTGTCGCTCACGGTAAGCGCCACGAAACGCCCCTGAATGGGTTGCTGGCAGGACGCACAGGCATCCACCTGACGATCCTCAAGTCGCAGGCTGACGCGCAGCCTGCCGGTACTGCCCATGGCATCGCGCGCATTGATGCAGAGATTCATCAGCACCTGCTCCAGCTGCACAGGGTCAACCAGCACCTGCGGCAGCTCGTGGGTCAATTCGGTCTCGAGCTCAACACTGGCCGGCAGGGTCGACTCAACCAACTTGATGAAATCGCCCAGCACCAGGTCGAGCGCTACCACCTGCGGTTTGCCGCGGCTGCCCCGACTGAAGGTGAGCATCTGCTGGATCAGGTCACGGGCCTTTTCCGCCGAGCGCTGCACCCGCGTCAAGTATTTGTCGAGCCGTTCATTATGCAGTTGCTCAGCCTGCTCCTGAGCCATCACGGTGTACCCGAGCATGCTGGTCAGCAGGTTGTTGAAGTCGTGGGCGATACCGCCAGTCAAATGGCCTATTGCCTCCATGCGCTGAGCCTGGCGCAACTGCTGCTCCAGACGCACGCGCTCGGTCTCGGCCTGCTTACGCTCGGTAATGTCACGCAGGTAGCAAATGAACCGAGGCCCCTCATCGCCTCGCACCACCGTCAAGGCCAGCTCGGCGGGAAACTCCTCGCCGCTGACGCGCTTCGCGACCACCTCCATGCGTTTACCGAGAAATGAACCTTGTCCGGTCTCCAGGTAATGTTCGATGCCTCGTTCATAGGTCTCGCGAAAGCGCTCGGGGATAAACAACTCAAGAAACGGACGGCCTAACACCTCCTCCCGGTTCATACCGAAACACTGTTCGGCCGCCGGGTTGAAGGCCAGCACCCGTCCCAGCTCATCCATGCCGATGAAGCAGTCCAGCGCGGTATTGGCGATCGCCCGGTGCTGCATCTCGCTGGAGCGCAGGGCTTGCTCGGCCTCTTTGCGCTGGGTGATCTCGCGGGCAAAGGCGAGAATCCGCTCGACCCCGCCGATGGTGGCACGCTTGAGCAGCACTTCATCCCAATGCAGGCTGCCGTCGCGGTTGCGCCTGTGCCATTCGAAACGCTGAGTCTCACCCGCAGCAGCGCGGGCCAGATAGGTGGTGGCCTCCTTGCCGGTATAGGGCGAATCGCCCGCGCTGAAGTCGTCGATGCTCAGTTTGAGCATTTCCGCATGGCTGTAGCCATAGGATTGACAGGCCTTGGGATTGACGTCGACCAGAGCCCTGCTATCCAGATCGTGGACGAATATCGCGTCTTCGGAGCTGTCAAAGATCGCCCGGTAACTGGCCTCGGCTTCCAGTCGCTCGATTTCCGCCGCCGCGCGTACCGAGAAGATCCTCAGCACCGACTCGATACGACCGCGATCCTCCAGCGGCCCACAACGACCGGCGGCGATCAGGCCCAGCGGCCGACCATCGCTGGAGAACAACGGATAGCCCGCGTAGCTGTCCACACCGAAAGCCATCAGGGTTCGATCATTCGGATAGCGCTGGCTCAAACCACTGGGCACCCAATAAAACGCCTTACCCAAAACCTCCTGACAGGCCGTGCCCATTATTTGATAGGTGGCATTACTGTGCAGTTTGCCGCCGTAGTACAAGGCCAAGGTAGTCAGACTCTGGCCATCGGTATTGACCCGGCTGACGAACGCGAAATCGGCACCCAACGAGCGCGCCATGTAGCGCGCGATGGCCTCGAACACCTCGCCACTGGTGGCCGCTGAGACGCCCAATGCGACATACCGCAAGGCGTCCTCAAGATTCTTGCGTGAGCTGATATCCGTGGAAATGCCGCACACGGCAGTAACCCGACCCGCGTCGTCGAACAGCGGGAACTTGCTCGACAGGTAGGTGTACGACCCGTTGCCCAGCAGTACCTGCTCCTCGAACTCCATTGCCTCGCCACTGCGCGCTACGTGCTGATCGTTGCTCCGTAACACATCGGCCATCTCCCACGGAAATAGCTCATGGTCGGTTCGCCCCAGCACCTGTTCAGAGCGCAATTGGAACAGCTGCTCGAAGGCCCGGTTGACCAAACGCAGTCTGCCATCCAGATCCTTTACGTAGATCACCGCGTTACTGTTGTCGACGATCTGCCGTAGCTGGTGCTCGACAGCGCTTGGTGGCGCGGCAGGGATCGGCATTGGCTGGCTCACGTGGATAGCCTCCGGGAACGGCAGTCAAACCTCAGTATAGAGGCGCCCCCACAGCTCCCGGCGAACCTACAACAGTACTGAAACAATTGAAACAAAGGGCCGGTCAGCCGCTAGGCACGAACATATAACCGACACCACGCACCGTACGGATGATCTGCGGCTTGCCCGAATCTGGCTCCAGCTTGCGACGCAAGCGGGCGATGCGAATATCGATGGAGCGATCGAAGGGATTCCAGTCACGGTGTTGGGTGAGGTTGAGCAATTGATCGCGCGATAACGGACGATTCGGCCGCTGCGCGAAAGCCTGCAGCAGGTCGAACTCCATCGCCGTCAGGGCAATCTCGGTGCCCTGGCCATCGAACAACTGGCGCCGCTCGAGGTCGAGTCGGCAGCTTCCCAATTGCAGGCCGGACGAAGCTTGCTCGGCATCGGCCGCCGTCGGGACGCGGCGGTAGCGCCGCAGCACAGTTTTCAAACGCGCCAACAATTCGCGCGGATCGAAGGGCTTGGCCAGGTAGTCGTCGGCCCCCACCTCCAGGCCGACGATACGATCCAGGGCGCTACCCGCGCCGGAAATCATGATCACTGGCAGATCGTGACGCTCGCGCAGAAAGCGCGCCAGGCTCAAGCCATCTTCCCCCGGCAGACCGACATCCAGCAGCACCACATCGGGCAGCTGGCGCTCAAGTTCCGCACGCAGCTGCACGCTATCCGCGACAACATCCACCTGGTAACCGTGGTCACCGAGATAGTCCAGCAGCAACTGACGCACCTCGGCGTCATCGTCCACCACCAGAACCCGGATCGGCTCGGCCATTGCGCTGTCCCGTCTCGTCCACATTCAGGGACTATAGCTCGCGGCCACAGCCCACACACGACAAGGGCGCCGAGTGGGCGCCCTTGTCGTTGCAACTGGGAGTGTTAAGCGTCCGGGCTTAGACGGAGAAGCGCGCCACCAGCGTATTCAGGTCCACCGCCAGGCGCGACAACTCCTGGCTGGAAGCACTGGTCTGGTTAGCCCCGGCCGAGGTCTGCAGGGACAGATCGCGGATGTTCACCAGGTTGCGGTCCACCTCGCGGGCAACCTGGGCCTGCTCCTCGGAGGCGCTGGCAATCACCAGGTTGCGCTCGCTGATCTGGCCGATGGCGACTGCGATCTCATCCAGCGCCTTGCCGGCCGCACGGGCCACCTCCAGGGTGTCGCGCGCGCGTCCATTACTGCTCTGCATGGCCGCGACCGCCTTGTCCGTACCTTGCTGAATACCGCTGACCATCTGCTCGATTTCCTGAGTCGACTGCTGGGTACGATGCGCCAGCGCCCGCACCTCGTCCGCCACCACAGCGAAACCCCGTCCGGCATCGCCGGCCCGCGCTGCTTCGATAGCGGCATTCAGCGCCAACAGGTTGGTCTGTTCGGCGATTGAGCGAATTACATCGAGCACCTTGCTGATATCGCGCACCTTGTTGGCCAGGTCTTCCACCTCGGCGGCAGTAGTGGTCACGTCCTGCGCCAGGTGGCCGATGGAGTCGACGGTCTTGATCACCTGTTCACGACCATGTCGCGCCGTCAGGTCGGACTCGCGCGAGGCTTCTGAGGTGGTCACCGCATTGCGCGCCACCTCATCCACTGCGGCAGTCATCTGATTCACCGCCGTGGCGGCTTGTTCGATTTCATTACTCTGCTGATGCAGGCCACGGGTGGCGTCTTCGGTCACCACGCTGAGCTCTTCCGAGGCGGAAGCCAACTGACTGGAGGAGTCGGAAATACCTTGAATCGTCGTGCGCAGGCTCTGCTGCATGTTCTTCAGCGCGCTAAGCAAACGCGCCGGCTCGTCCTGCCCCTCGACCTCAATCTGCTGGGTCAGGTCGCCAGAAGCTATTACTTCGGCCACTTTCACGGCTTCGTTCAACGGCGTGACGATACTGCGGGTGAATAGCAGCGCCAACACCACGGTCGCCAGCGCCGCCAATACTATGGTCACGATCACCCCATTACGCGCCGTCTCAAATACCTTTTGAGAGCGCAAAGTAGACTCTTTAGCCCCCTTATCATTGAATGCCACCAACTCTTCCAGGGCACGGGCCATCTCATCGCCTTGTACTTGCATGGGGCCAGAGACCAAGACCTGAGCTTCATCCAACTCATTACGTCTGTTCAGTTCGATGACCTTATCTTGATCCTTCAGGTACAGATCTTTGGCCCGCACAAACTTAGCAATGAACGACTTCTCTACGGGACTGTCAGCCGTGAGTTCGAACGTAGACAGTGCCTTGCTAAGATCGCCGCGCAACTCTTCTGCACGGCTGTAGTCCTTCTCGTTCAGCGCAGTCTCACGCTGCAACAACAGGCGTACAGATACGGTGCGCAGGCGCAGAAAGTTCTGACTGACCTGATTCAACGCCACAATGCTGGGTAACCAATTTTGATCGGTCTCGTCAGACCGCTTTTGCATCTCCGACATCTGCAGCAAGGCAAAGCCACCCAAAATCAACACCAGCAAAGCAACCACAGCAAAGCTAAGCGCAGACCGGAGGGCGATATTCAGATTCCGCAGCGTCATCGAGAAGCTCCTTCAAAGGCTGCCGCTGCCGCACCAGACACTGGCTACAGTCAGACGCCCAAGCACCGTTGTGAGTACAACATTGATTTACACTCTAGTTGAGTATCGGCACTCGACCGCCCGTTCTTGAGAGCCACTCAAGAAAAAAGCCCAAGCCATTGACTGACTTGAGCTTTTTTTCATCACAAGAGCCTTAACGTACGTCGAAACGCTGCTCCAGTAGCTTACGGTCCCCTTGAAACACCATAAAACGCCACTCTCCCGGCACCACTTCATGGGGCTCGGTGAACTCGAACGCCATAACCTCCTGAGCCGCTCCCGGCGCCAGCTTTTGCATCAACTCGAACTTGTCGTGTCGTATGCCATCGGGGGTGACGACGCCTGGCGTGAGATAGAACAACATCAGGGGAGCCTCATCCGCACGCTTACCTACCAAGTTGTAGCGTACGCCAAACTTGGTGCCGAGTTTGGCTGAGATTACCTCAGTACGTTCGATCTGCTGGCTGCTGCGGGCCAATATCCGCTCGCCAGGTTTGAAGTCATGCAGGGGACTGGCAAACGTGCCGTACTCCACGGCCCCCTCGACTCGTACCTCGGCATGCGCCAAGCCGGTCATGAACATAAGTGCGGCTAACGCACTGAAACGGGTGTAGGGCATATCTCGCTCCTTGTTTGGGATGGCGCGAGGCTATGACACCCTTGTGACAGCCGAATGACAGCCTTACTTCGGCAACCCGTCCCGCACCCGACGCGGCAACACCGCCAGGAAATTATCGCGGGCGACCTGATGCGCCACCTTTTCCGGCAAAGCATCGAGGAAGGGTGCAAAACCGCTGAGGTACTCGTCCAAGCTGTCGAAGCGCCCGACCACATCGGAACCCAACATGAATCGGGTCGGGTAACGGCTGACCAAGCGTAGCCACTCGGGATCGGGGCTTCCCTGCTTATCCAACAGGTACGGCTTGAGTACGCTCCAGGACAGATCGATGTACAGATTCGGGTAGTCCTCAAGCATGCGTTGCAAGGTCGGTAAGAGAAAGTCCAACTTCTTCTGATGGCGGTGGATTTCCACACTAGTGCCAGCATGTGCCCAGATGAAGCGAACACTCGGATGGTTGCGCAGCGGATCTTCAATTTCTTGTAAATACAGTGGGTTACGCTCACGTTTTGAAGTGATATTGGAATGTAACATCACCGGTAAATCGTGCTCGGCGGCCAGGTGATAGACCCGCGCCAAAGCCTCATTATTCGCGCGGGGTACATCGCCGGAAATCAATGCGGTGAGATCGTCATGCCGGGTGAACACTTCGCCGATGCCCTGCCACAACCCCGGATCGAGTTCGAGCATGCGCTGGATATGCGCATCGGCGTTTTTGTCATTGGGGTTGAAGCCGGATAGAAATGGATGAAAGCGTTGCCGCTGTTTCTCCGATAACTGTTTATAGGCATGGGCGATCAGCACGTCGGTGGCGCTGTACCAGTAGGCGTCCGCATCATCACCGGCGTAATAGCGCGGCCGCTTCGGTTCGTTTTCATGCCATTTTTTCGCCACAGGGATACCGGAGAGCATCACATGGTCGACATTCGCCGCCGACATCTGTTTGAGCAAATCAGGCATGCCGGCGCTTTCCTGGAAGAAGTCCACGTAGTGCAGATGGGCATCGCTGTAACGGTATTCGCGTGCCTGTACAGCGCTGACAGACAGGCCAATGAGCAGGGCAAGGGTCAAATATAGAAAGCGCAAAGGGTGTCCTCCTGACAATCGAGCAGGGTAGACCCAGATAAGCCTGCGCGGGTTCAGTGCACGCTCACAGGCATTACCCGTGGCGTAGTCGGTGCATCTCGGCGCGCCAGCCCGTGGAAGCGGCTGAACGCACCAGCCTGGAAAGCCAGTCAGCCCCCTGCGTACAGGCGGCTATTGAGCGGCAAACACCTCATCGAACAACTCATCCATCGCCCGATAGGCGCGACTTGCGACTAGCGGATGGTATGCGTTGCGTCCTGGCACATTCGCCAGCGGGTTGGTGAAGGAATGCACTGCGCCGCCATAGCTGACCAGTTGCCAGTCGGTTTTTGCGGCTTTCATCTCGGCGATAAAACCATCGACCTGTGCCGGCGGTACCGAGGGATCATCCGCACCATGCAGCACCAGCACCGGCGCCTTGATGTTCTGGGCATCAGCCGGATTTGGCGTATCCAGGTTGCCATGGAAGGACACGAAGCCTTTCAGCGGCGCCCCCGAACGGGCCAACTCCAGCACCGTACCGCCACCGAAACAGAAGCCTATAGCCCCTAGTTTGTCGGCATCCAAGGCGACTTGATCACCCTGTTGCTTCATCACCTCGACCGCAGCCTGGGCGCGCTTGCGCATCAGGGCTCTATCCGCCCGCACGGCCCCGGCTGCCGCCCCGGCCTCCTCGGCGTTGGCAGGTCGTATCGCCTTACCGTACATGTCGGCCATAAACACCACGTACTTGTCGCCCGCGACGAGCGCCGCCTGCTTCACCGAGTTATCGGTAACACCGAGCCAGTCCGGCACCATCAATAATCCGGGGCGCTGACCGGTCACCGCATCGTCATAGATCAAACGGCCCTCGAAGGCCTGACCATCAATCTCATAAGGCACGGGTTTGACCACGACGGCAGCCTCAGCCAAACCGGCCAGGCCAACTAGAGCAAGGGGTATAAGTGATCTGTTCATCGAGCGCACTCCCGTTCAAGGGTTAACCCTTTCAACGGTAGCGCCTGTTATTCAATAGCCAAGAAAAAAGCCCGCATTGCGGGCTTATTCCTTACTGGGGGGGTATATCAGGCCGAAAGTTCGACCAGCAATTTGTTCAGCCGCTGCACATAAGCCGCCGGGTCCTTCAGGCTATCGCCCGCCGCCAGAGCCGCCTGGTCGAAGAGGATGTGCGACAGATCGCCAAAACGATCCTCGTCCGGCTCGGCATCCAGGCGCTCGATCAGCGGATGAGCAGGGTTGAACTCGAAGATAGGCTTGGAATCCGGCACTTTCTGCCCGCTGGCTTCGAGAATCTGGCGCATCTGCAAGCCAAGGTCCTGTTCGCCAATGGCCAAAATAGCCGGCGAATCGGTGAGACGGTGCGACACTCGCACCTCGGCGACTTGTTCGCCAAGGGCGGTTTTCAGACGCTCGACCAAACCTTCCTTACTCTTGGCCACTTCTTCCTGAGCCTGCTTGTCCTCTTCAGAGTCCAGCTTGCCCAGGTCCAGGTCGCCACGTGCGACATCGACGAAGTGCTTGCCGTCGAACTCGGTGAGGTAGCTCATCAGCCATTCATCGATACGGTCGGTGAGCAGCAACACTTCGATGCCTTTCTTGCGGAAGACCTCCAGGTGCGGGCTGTTCTTGACCTGGGCGTAGGATTCGCCGGTCAGGTAGTAGACCTTGTCCTGGCCTTCTTTCATTCGGCCGAGGTACTCGGCCAGCGAGACGACCTGCTCGCCGCTGGCATCCTGAGTGGAGGCGAAGCGCAGCAAACCGGCAATCTTTTCCTTGTTGGCGAAGTCTTCCGCCGGACCTTCCTTGAGCACCTGACCGAAGTTCTTCCAGAACGCCTTGTACTGCTCCGCATCGTTCTTCGCCAGTTTCTCCAGCATATCCAAGACACGCTTGGTCAGCGCCGACTTCATCGAGTCGATGATCGGATCCTTCTGCAGAATCTCGCGGGAGATGTTCAGCGACAGGTCATTGGAATCCACCACGCCCTTGATGAAGCGCAGGTACAGCGGCAGGAATTCGTCGGCCTGATCCATGATGAACACACGCTGTACGTACAGCTTGAGGCCCTTGGAGGCGTCGCGCTGGTACAGGTCGAACGGCGCACGGCCAGGCACATAGAGCAGCGAGGTGTATTCCAGCTTGCCCTCGACCTTGTTGTGGCTCCAGCTCAGTGGGTTCTCGAAGTCGTGGGCGACGTGCTTGTAGAACTCCTGGTACTCCTCGTCCTTGATCTCAGTACGCGGCCGAGTCCAGAGCGCACTGGCGCGGTTGACGGTTTCCCACTCAACTTCGGCCGGCTTGTCTTTCTCCTCACCGTGGTGTTCTTTTGGCAGTTCGATCGGCAGGGCGATGTGGTCGGAGTACTTCTTGATGATGTTGCGCAGGCGCCAGCCATCGGCGAACTCTTCTTCGCCCTTCTTCAGGTGCAGCACGATGCGGCTGCCGCGCTCGGCTTTTTCGATGGTCGCAACCTCGAAATCACCCTCACCTTTCGACGACCAGTGCACGCCCTCGCCTGCTGTCAGACCGGCGCGACGGCTGAAGACATCGACCTTGTCGGCGACGATAAACGCGGAATAGAAGCCCACGCCAAACTGACCGATCAGGTGCGAATCCTTCTTCTGATCGCCCGAGAGGTTCTTCAGGAAGTCGGAAGTGCCCGATTTAGCGATGGTGCCCAGGTGGGTAATCGCTTCCTCGCGGCTCATGCCAATGCCGTTGTCTTCGAGGGTGAGGGTCTTGGCTGCTTTGTCGAAGCTGATGCGGATCTTTAGCTCGGCCCCACCTTCCAGTAACTCGGGCTTGGCCAGCGCTTCGAAGCGCAGCTTATCGCTAGCATCCGAGGCGTTGGAAATCAGTTCCCGGAGGAAGATTTCCTTATTCGAATACATCGAATGAATCATCAGGTGAAGCATTTGCTTCACCTCGGTCTGGAAGCCCAGGGTTTCTTTTTGAGTTTCCACACTCATGGTCGTTTAACTCCACATTGTTGACGTGAGCCGCAGCGCGGCGGATGTCATGCAGATGGGGGCTTCGACTGGGATTTCAAGTGTTTAGTCAATTCATGGCTCAGGGTTCGAGCAGCTCGATCCGGTTGACCTCATCTGGGCTCAGGCTGTAACTGGCCACGCCCTGGCTCTTCAGGCGTTGGCGAATGACGATGCGACCGTCTTGATCGACGCCCTGGAAACGCCCTTCGGCATTGCTGCCACGTACAGTCGACACCCGCATCGTCAGGTTCTGGTAACGACTGGGGTTGCGCAGCAAGGCGTTCAGGCTGAAACGCACTCGGCGATCCAGTGGGCGACCGACACGCTCGCCGCTTGGCTCTTTGACCGCCTCGGCGGATACCTGGCTGGCGACTGGTGCCGGGGCACGGCTGATTTCCGGCAATGACGCGAAGCGATCGCCCCGGACAGACCAACCCTCGACCTCGCTCTTGCTCAGCAGAATCGGCAGGGTCTGCAGTTGCCCCTTGATCTTGGCCTCGACCTGCAGTTCGACACTCTTCGCCGGCAACGTGATCGGCGGCAGCTTGCTCAGCCGCACCCTGCGGGTAACAAAGCGGCGTTGTAAGTAATCGCTGATGATGAAGGCCAGGGTATCGGCAGAGTCGACATGTCGATCGACCTTGCCGGCACGGTAGCGCAAGCCATCGCTGAACAACTCGACCTTACCGCTCAAGGTGGTCTTGAACTGTGCCGGTAGCACCAGATGGAAATCGCCGATCAGCTTGTTCGGCGGCAGCGGCTTGAGGTCCAGGTGCAGGGTGTAGCCGCGAGCCAGTCGGCGCGCCTCGGGCAGATCTTGCTCCGGCAACAGCCAGCTGACCTCGACTTCCGGCAAGGGTCCCTTATCGCCTGGTAAAACATCCAGACGCACAACATCGTTCACCGGCTCGACCAGGCGGATAACGATCTCGCGCCGCGCGAAGAAATCGCCCCCTTCGCGCAGACTGAGCACGCCATCGATCAACTCGCCCTGCTGCGGCGAGAAGGGTTGGCCATGCAGTTCGCCACGCAACTCGATGGCCAGGTCAGCAGGCAACTGCGCCTCGGCCTTGAGCCATTGCAGGCTAAGGATGGCTTGCAGGCGTTGTGAGTCCTGACTGGCCAGCAGCGTCAGGCCGACAATCAAGGGAATCAGGCCCAAAGCGCTGAGTCCCACGGCCTGGCGCGCCATGCGCCAGTGCCGCAGGACATACAGCAGGGTCAGCGGCGGCAGCAGGCTGGCCCAGCCCCACAACAGGCTGGTACCAAACGCGCGCGTCACCAGCCAGACCAGCCCGGCGAGGATTAGCAGCAAGCCGCCGAGGATCAACAACGCAGACATTCGTATTCCTTGTGGGTAGGTCGGCCTGCTCTCACGGTCAGCCGCACCTAAGGCTCATCGACCTTGAAGTGCGCACGGGCCGTGGCGATGGGCTCGGTTTGCTTGGTTTGCCAGGCCGTAATTGCGACGTTGGCCACGCGACGCCCCTGGCGCCACACCTGACACTGGGCATAGGTGTCACGATAATGACCTGCGCGTAGGTAATCTATCGAGAAGTCGATGATTTTCGGCAAATGTGGCGTACCCATGAACATCAGCAGATGAAGCATGGCAGCCTGTTCCATAAGACCGGCGATCACCCCGCCATGAATCGCCGGCAAAATCGGGTTACCGATGTTGTCCTTGTTCGCCGGCAGGCGAAAGACCATGTCGTCACCCAGGCGCAGACATTCGATGCCGAGCAGCTTGGCATAGGGGATCAGGTTGATTAGCGGGTCGTAATCATTCTGATCATGGGCCTGGCGCACCAGTTGATCGAGGTTCAAGCCGCTCATGCGCCAGCGCCTTGAATAGTGCGCTGCAGTTCTTTATTGCCTTGAAGACCCTTGCCCATGCGCATAAAGGTGCCGACCACGTGGGCGATCGGTTGCTGGGGGTCATCCTGGTAGGCATAGCCGCGGGTGAAGATGATGTTCGGCGTAACCCGGTAACACTCGGCAAAACCGTAGACATCCTTATCCGGCTCGGCTGGGTGCATGTAATCGATGCGCAGGTCGAGTGTCGGGCATGCCTCGAATTCGGGCAGCGCGCAGACAATGGAGATACCGCAGGTGGTGTCCATCAGGGTGGTGATGGCCCCGCCGTGAACAACCCCGGTTTGCGGATTGCCGACTATCTGCGGGCTGTAAGGCAAGTGCAGGGTCAGGCCCTGCGGATCGGCACTCAGGACCTGGATACCGAGCACCTGACAATGGCGCAAGGCCGACAAAAAACGCTGCGCTCGCTCGAGAATAACGGTATCGCTCATTGATTCAGTCCCATAACACCGACATAGGGGGCGCGCATAATAACGCCTGGCAGCGACTGCGGCACTTCAGAGCGACTAGAGCAGTGAGCACTTCCCAGTAAAACGCCGGGAACTTCATAGAACTAATGATGTTCAAAAGGCCATGTCTGGGGCCCCCAGCGATAACGAACACTTACAAGGAGTACTGACTGTGCAAAAACCATTTACTTATGCCCTGCTTCTCGCCGCTACTTTGGCGTTGGCTGCCTGTGATGACACCCCGAAAGACAAGATGGAGTCCGCTAAGGAGTCTCTTTCGGAAGCCACCGAGTCCATGGGCGATGCTATCGAGCAGAAAGCCGATCAAGTAATGGGCACTGAACCGACCACCGGCGAAAAAATCGAAGACTCTATGAATGACGCCGCTGACGAGGTGAAAGACGCAGTCGACGGTCAGTAACCGAGCTGATTGAACGACAAGGCCCGCATGATGCGGGCCTTGTCGTTTCTGCAGCAGCTACAGCGCCGGGCTGAGCATCAGCAGCAGGCTGCAGAGTAACCCCAGTGCCCATACCAGGCTGCGCTGCCAATGCAGGTCGGCCCAATAGAACAGCAGGTAGAGCACGCGCGACACCACAAAAGTCACCGCCAAAACATCCACCAGCAAGCCTTGGGTCCCGGTCACATGGGCCATCAGCACGCCTGCGGCAAACAACGGAAATGCCTCGAAGCTGTTCAGGTGCGCGGCCAAAGCCCGTGCGCCGAAACCACTGAGCCGGGCTTGCTGACTGCGCGGGTGACGGTTGTCGTAGGTGCCGCTCTCCTGCTGCATGGCTCTGGCAACCGGCGCCTTGGCCAGGAAAATCAGCAGTGCACTGATGAAGATGCACCAAAATGGCAGGCTCATTCACTTTTCTCCTTGAGCGGTTCGAGCATTGGCGTCTGGGTGTAGACCATCACCTCCAGCACGTCGGAGTGGAACTCGCGGCGGTACAGCACCAGCACCACACCCGCGGTCACCAGCATGAAGAACCAGGGATTGATAAACCATGCCAGGGTCGACATGCCGAAATAATAGGCACGCAGGCCATAGTTGAATTCGTTGGCGGCCATCGAGATCACCCGCGCGGTTCGCTCGGCGTAGGCCTTGCGCTCCTGCGCGGTCACATGCCGTTCACCTATCATGGGCGCAGAGCCGACCAGCACCGCAGCAAAATTGTACTGACGCATACACCAACTAAAGGTAAAGAAGGCGTAGACAAACACCACCCCCAGGGCCAGCAACTTGACCTCGGACATCTCGCGACTGGCGGCCTGGACAAAGGGCAAGTCCGCCAACAGCGACAGCGCGCGGTCCGAAGCACCCAGTACTGTGAGGATACCCGCGAGAATGATCAGGGTGCTGGAGGCGAAGAACGAGGCGTTGCGCTCCAGGTTGCCGATCACGCTGGCATCGGCGATGCGGTTGTCGCGCAGCAACATGCGGCGCATCCAGTCTTCCCGATAGAGGTGCAGCACACTGGCCAAGCACGGTGTAGTGCGACCCTTGTAATAAGCATACCGGCTATAGCCGGCCCAGCAGAGCACGAACCAGAGGACGGCAAGCAGATGCGGCAGGTAGATGTCACTGATCGGCATGGAAACTCCTTGTTAGCACGCGCCGATTATAGCCAGCCATCGCCTGCAACTGACCAACAAAATGGCCGCCTGATGAGGCGGCCATTTTGTGGTGGACAGTGCTCAAGCCAGTTGCGGACTCGGGCTGCCCAATACCCGGTCGAGTGCGGCCGTCAGCAGCAACGTCACCAGTACGGGCACCAGCCAGCCCAGGCTTTGTGCAGCCAACGGCAGTTCGCTGAACAGCGTAGGCAGCAGGTGCTTGAACCCCGCGGCGGCGAAGCCATCGACCAGACCAAATATCAGCGCCACCGTCATCACCGGTACAAACACCCGGTGCGGCGACAACCACAGACCACCCAGCAGATTAAGCGTCACCAGCACGATCGCCAGCGGGTAGAGCCCGACCAACACCGGTACCGAGACGCTGATCAACTGCGTCAGCCCCTGATTGGCCACCAACAGACTGAACAGACCGAACACCAGCACGACCACGCGATACGAGATCGGCAGCAAGCCGCTGAAGAACTCGCCGCAGGCCGTGAGCAGGCCCACCGCGGTGGTCAAGCAGGCCAGCGTGATGACGATGGCCAGCAGCAGACTGCCGGCGATGCCGAAGGTGTGTTGCACGTAGGCGGAGAGTATCTGCACGCCATTCTGCGCCTCACCGGCAATCTCCTGGCTGGTGGCACCCAGGTAGAACAACGCCAGATAGACCAATGACAGCCCGGCCGCCGCAATTAGGCCGGCAATTACCGAGTAACGGGTGATCAGCGAAGCGTCGGTCACACCGCGATCACGGATTGCAGTGGCAATCACGATGCCAAACACCAACGCACCCAGGGTATCCATGGTCAGATAGCCCTGCAGAAAGCCCTGCACGAAAGGTGCAGCCTGATAATCCGCTGACACCTGGCCGATCTCGCCGGCCGGAACGACCAGCGCGGCGCCGCCGAGCACCAATAGCGCCGCCAGCAATACCGGGGTGATGAACTTGCCGATACGGTCGACCAGTTGCCCCGGATTGAGCGACAGAAACATCACCGCAGCGAAATACGCCAGGCTGTAGACCAACAGCGGCGTGCCACCATTCCCGGTAAAGGGGGCTACGCCCATCTCGAACGACACCACCGCCGTGCGTGGCGTAGCGAACAGGGGACCGATGGCCAGGTAAACCGCCACGGCAAAGAGCACGCCGGCACGCTTGCCGAGTGGCGCGGTGAGCAGCGGCATGCCGCCGCCTACCCGGGCCAGAGCCACGATGGTGAGCAGTGGCAGACCGACACCCGTGAGCAGAAAGCCCAGTGCAGCCAAGCCAATATTCTCCCCCGCGGCCATACCGGCACTGGGCGGGAAGATGATGTTACCGGCGCCTAGGAACAGCGCAAACGTCATAAAACCGAGGGCCAGGAGATCCGAGCCTTGCAAACGAGTCATAGAGGGGAGTACCACAGGCAGAAGGTCAAAAAAATCGAGAGCTTCCCGACGGTTTGGGGAAACGTCGCCCTGCCGGTTAAGCGGAGCCAGAGATGAGCCACTCACCTCTTGTGAAGGCGTGGCCGGATAGTTGCAAGCCTATCGAATTTATCGCTTTTAGAGGCATAGGCGTAGATCAGGCTGTCGAACCGACGCAATTTGCTGTCGCATTGGCAACAGTTACCAGCGCTAACGTACGAGTAAACGCATGCCGTTATCGACTCGAGCAAAAGCTGCTGAGCCATCGGAGTCCGATCATTGGCCGCAGAGCCAGACGCTTCGTCCTACCTTATTAGTAGCGCGCATCCACCTGCAGATATTGGCCACAGCAGTCCTGACGAGTTCATGGATGGCGGCGACATTTCGGCGCATCGGGCAACTGCCTGGCTCGGCCATGAGCCAGCGCATTCTTGTAGTTTTGCCCTGCCCACCTGGAAGCCGTATTAGAGCCGCTCCCGGCATGACCGGCTAACCTGATACAACTCGCTTCCCGCACTTCGTGAGCTCATAACCTAATCGCATGACAACTACCTGACTATAAGGTCAAATATTTGTTGACCCAAAAGTCAGAAAACTCTAGATTTGCACCATACGAGCCGCCCGTTCAAAACAATAAAGTGCCTGGAGGTCTTCCTTGATCCAGTTTTTACTCAACCGAGAGCTGCGCACCGAGCAGCAACTCGACCCTAACGTCACCGTACTCAACTATTTGCGTGAACATCTGGGCAAATCCGGGACTAAAGAAGGCTGCGCTTCTGGCGACTGCGGTGCCTGCACCGTTGTAGTCGGCGAATTGGAGGGGGAACGTGTGCGTTACCGCACCCTCAACTCCTGCCTGACCTTCGTTTCTTCCCTGCACGGCAAGCAATTGATCACCGTCGAAGACCTCAAGCACCAAGGCAAGCTGCACAGCGTGCAACAGGCCATGGTCGACTGCCACGGGTCACAGTGCGGCTTCTGCACCCCCGGCTTTGTCATGTCGCTGTTCGCCCTGCAGAAGAACAGCCAAGACTTCGACAAGGCCGGCACCCTGGAAGCCCTGGCCGGTAATCTGTGTCGCTGCACCGGCTATCGCCCGATCATCGACGCCGCCGAGCAGGCCTGCTGCCAGAAGCAGCCGGACCAGTTCGACGCTGCCGAAGCCGAGACTGTCGCGCAACTGAAGGCCATCGCCCCACGCGAAACCGCCGAATTGAACAGCGGCGACAAGCGCTGCCTGTTACCGCTCACCGTCGCCGACCTGGCCGACATCTACGCGGCTAACCCGCAGGCCCGTCTGCTGGCCGGTGGTACCGACCTGGCCCTGGAAGTCACCCAGTTCCACCGTGAACTGCCGGTAATGATCTACGTCGGTCATATCGAAGCCATGAAGCGCGTCGAGGTCAGCGCCGACCACATCGAGATCGGCGCCGCCACTTCGCTGTCCGATTGCTACGCCGCGCTGGCCAAGGACTACCCGGACTTCGGCGAGTTGCTGCACCGCTTCGCCTCGTTGCAGATCCGTAACCAGGGCACCCTCGGCGGCAACATTGGCAACGCCTCGCCCATCGGCGATGCCCCGCCGCTGCTAATCGCCCTTGGCGCGCAGATCGTCCTGCGCAAAGGCAGCGAGACCCGCACCCTGCCGATCGAAGACTACTTCCTCGATTACAAGGTCACCGCCCGCCAGGAAGCCGAATTCATCGAGAAGATCATCGTACCCCGCGCGAAAAGCACCCAGGCGTTCCGCGCCTACAAAGTGTCCAAGCGCCTGGACGATGACATTTCCGCAGTCTGCGCCGCCTTTAACCTCGAGGTTAAGGACGGCGTGGTACAGAACGCACGCATCGCCTTCGGTGGCATGGCGGCGATCCCCAAGCGTGCCGCCGCCTGCGAGGCAGCGCTCAACGGGGCTGCTTGGTACCCAGGGGTGATAGAGCGCGCGTGCGCAGCCCTGGCCGAAGATTTCACCCCGCTCAGCGACTTCCGTGCCAGCAAGGAATATCGCCTGCTCACCGCGCAGAACCTGCTGCGTAAATTCTTCCTCGAGCTGCAAGCTCCCGAAGTCGAAACCCGGGTGACCGCCTATGTCTAACCATCACGAAACTCCGAAAACCCAGGCGGAGCTGGCCGAATTGTTCCGCGCCGGCATCACCAGCGGCGTCGGTCGCAGCGTCAAGCACGAGAGCGCCGACAAGCACGTATCCGGCGAAGCCGTCTACGTCGATGACCGCCTGGAGTTCCCCAACCAGCTGCACGTCTATGCGCGCATGAGCGACCGCGCCCACGCCCGTATCGTTAAGATCGATACCGCGCCTTGCTATGCAGTGCCAGGCGTGGCCATCGCCATCACCAGCAAGGATGTGCCCGGGCAACTGGACATCGGCCCGGTAGTCGCCGGTGATCCGTTGCTGGCGGACGGCAAGGTCGAATATGTCGGCCAAGTGGTCATCGCGGTCGCGGCCGACAGCCTGGAAAACGCCCGTAAAGGCGCCATGGCGGCGGTCATCGAATACGAAGATCTGGTGCCGGTACTGGACGTCGAAGAGGCGCTGCGCAAGAAGCATTTCGTGCTCGACAGCCATCAGCACAAGATCGGCGACTCCGCCGCGGCCCTGAGCACTGCGCCACACCGCCTGCAAGGCAAACTGCATATCGGCGGCCAGGAGCACTTCTACCTGGAAACCCAGGTGTCGTCGGTGATGCCCAGCGAAGATGGCGGCATGATCGTCTATACCTCGACGCAAAACGCCACCGAAGTACAGAAACTGGTCGCCGAGGTGCTCGGCGTACCGATGCACAAGATCGTCATCGACATGCGCCGCATGGGTGGCGGCTTTGGCGGTAAGGAAACCCAAGCCGCCGGCCCCGCCTGCCTGTGTGCGGTGATTGCCCACCTCACCGGCCGCCCGACCAAGATGCGCCTGCCGCGTGTCGAGGACATGCTGATCACCGGCAAGCGTCACCCCTTCTATGTCGAGTATGACGTCGGCTTCGACGACAACGGCCTGCTGCATGGCATCCAGCTGGAACTGGCCGGCAACTGCGGCTACTCGCCCGACCTGTCCGGCTCCATCGTCGACCGTGCCATGTTCCACGCGGACAACGCCTATTTCCTCGGCAACGCCACCATCAACGGTCACCGTTGCAAGACCAACATCGCCTCCAACACGGCGTACCGCGGTTTCGGCGGCCCCCAGGGGATGGTCGCCATCGAGGAGGTCATGGATGCCGTCGCCCGCAGCTTGGGCAAAGACCCACTGGAAGTGCGCAAGCTCAACTACTACGGCAAGGAAGAGCGCAACGTCACCCATTACCACCAGCCGGTCGAGCACAACATGCTCGCCGAGATGACCGCCGATCTGGAGGCCAGCAGCGAGTACGCCAAGCGCCGCCGTGAAATTCTTGAATTCAACAGTAAAAGCCCGGTGCTGAAGAAAGGCCTGGCGCTGACCCCGGTCAAATTCGGCATCAGCTTCACCGCCACCTTCCTCAACCAGGCGGGGGCGCTGATCCACATCTATACCGACGGCAGCATCCACCTGAACCACGGTGGCACCGAGATGGGTCAAGGGCTCAACACCAAGGTCGCGCAAATCGTCGCCGAAGTGTTCCAGGTCGACATCTCGCGCATCCAGATCACCGCGACCAACACCGACAAGGTACCCAACACCTCGCCGACCGCAGCCTCCAGCGGCACCGACCTCAATGGCAAGGCCGCGCAGAACGCCGCGCAGATCATCAAGCAACGCCTGGTCGACTTCCTCGTGCGCGAGCACAAGGTGAGCCCGGAAGATGTCGAGTTCCGCAATGGCCAAGTCCGCGTGCGCGAGCAGTTTCTCTCCTTCGAGGCGCTGATTCAGCAGGCCTACTTCAATCAGGTTTCGCTCTCCAGCACCGGCTTCTACCGCACACCGAAGATCTTCTACGATCGCGACAAGGCCCGCGGTCGCCCCTTCTACTACTTCGCCTACGGCGCCGCCTGCGCGGAAGTGATAGTCGACACCCTGACCGGCGAGTACAAGATGCTGCGCACCGACATCCTGCATGACGTCGGCGCCTCGCTGAACCCGGCCATCGACATCGGTCAGGTGGAAGGCGCGTTCGTCCAGGGCCTGGGTTGGCTGACCATGGAAGAGCTGGTGTGGAACGACAAAGGCAAGCTGATGACCAACGGCCCAGCCAGCTACAAGATCCCGGCCATCACCGACATGCCCATGGACCTGCGCGTGAAGCTGGTGGAAAACCGCAAGAACCCGGAAGACACGGTGTTCCATTCCAAGGCCGTGGGCGAGCCGCCGTTCATGCTCGGCATTGCCGTGTGGTGCGCGATCAAGGACGCCGTCGCCAGTCTCGCCGATTACCGGGTCCAGCCCGCAATCGACGCGCCAGCCACCCCCGAGCGCGTGCTCTGGGGCGTTGAACAGATGAAGAAATTGCAGACGTCGGCCAAGCCCTCAGCAGCAGTGACTGTCGAACCGGCCTGAAGCGAATCGTAGCCCGGACAAAGTCCGGGAACCCATCAGCCCCGGATTACATCCGGGCTACGGTTAAGCCAAACGCCCAACTTACGGTGCACAACAATGACAACACACACCGAACATACACAGGAGGCAGCGACGCCACAGGGCTTCGATAGCCTGTCGCCGCTGCTGTTGCTGGAGCCGCTGAACCGCAAGCCCGACCGCCCGAAGAAGGACGAGGACTGGCGCCTGTCGCGCTCCGCCAAGCCCCTACGTACCTGGAGGCTGAGTAAATGAGCTGGATCAGCGCCCTCGCCGAATTGCACCAACAGGGGCAACCCTGCGTGTTGGTGACCATCATCGAAGAGCGCGGCTCGACGCCACGCAATGCCGGTTCGAAAATGGTCGTGACGGCCGAACGCATCTTTGAAACCATCGGCGGTGGCCACCTGGAATACAAGGCGATGCAACTGGCCCGCGAGATGCTCGAAGGTCGCAGCCAGGACACGCGCCTGGAGCGCTTCAGCCTCGGCGCCAGCCTCGGCCAGTGCTGCGGCGGCGCCACCGTGCTGCTGTTCGAGCCGATGGGCCAGCCGCAGGCGCAGATCGCCGTGTTCGGCGCCGGTCACGTTGGCCGCGCCCTGGTGCCCCTGCTCGCCAGCCTGCCGTGCAAGGTGCGCTGGATCGACTCACGCGAGAGCGAATTTCCCGAGGTGATGCCTGCCGGGGTTGAGAAGGTGGTCAACGACGAAGTGGTCGATGAAGTCGAGGCCATGCCAGCCGGCAGCTACTACATCGTCATGACCCACAACCATCAGCTCGACCTGGAACTGACCGCCGCCATCCTCAAGCGCAACGATTTCGCCTACTACGGTTTGATCGGCTCTAAGACCAAGCGCGTCAAGTTCGAACACCGTCTACGCGATCGTGGCTTCGCGCCTGAAGTGGTGCAACGCATGCGCTGTCCGATGGGTTTGGCCGAGGTCAAAGGCAAGCTGCCGGTCGAGATCGCCGTGTCCATAGCCGGCGAAGTGATCGCCACCTACAACGCCGCCTTTGGCCAGGACGTGAAAAAAGGCGAGACCAGCGTCGCCAAGCTGCTGCCAGCATCGCGCAGAAACCAAGCCTGACCCCAAGCTGCTGCGCTTACACAGATTCCTGTAGGAGCGGCCTTGGCCTCGATCAGGTTCAATCGCGGCCAAGGCCGCTCCTACATAGCCCCATCCAACGATTGATAGAGACAACCATGAGTACCACGACACACGCCTACCGCGCCGCCATCCTGCACAGCATCGCCGACCCGGCCGTGGTCGGCGTCGAACAGTCCTACGAGTATTTCGAGGATGGTCTGCTGCTGGTCGAGGATGGCCGGGTTGTCCAAGTCGGCCACGCCGCCGACCTGCTGTCCAACCTCAACGGCGTTGACACCACCGAGTACCACGGCGCGTTGATCACCCCCGGTTTTATCGACACCCATATTCACTACCCACAGACCGGCATGATCGCCTCCTATGGCGAACAACTGCTCGACTGGCTGAACACCTACACCTTCCCCACCGAACAGCAGTTCGCCGACAAGGCCCATGCCGCCGACGTGGCGGGCATCTTCCTCAAGGAACTGCTGCGCAATGGCACCACCACCGCGCTGGTGTTCGGCAGCGTGCACAAACAGTCGGTCGATGCCTTCTTCGAGGCGGCCGAGGCATTGAACCTGCGGATGATCGCCGGCAAGGTGCTGATGGATCGCAACGCCCCGGACTACCTGACCGATACAGCGGAGTCCGGCTATGCCGACAGCAAGGAACTGATCGAGCGCTGGCACGGCAAAGGCCGCCTGCACTATGCCGTCACTCCGCGCTTCGCCCCGACCAGCACCCCGGAACAGCTGGCCCTGGCCGGCAAGCTGTATCAGGAATACCCGGGCCTGTACATGCACACCCACCTGTCCGAGAACCGCAAGGAGATCGAGTGGGTGCAGGAGCTGTTCCCCGAGCGTAAGGGCTATCTGGATGTTTATGACCACTACCAATTGATCGGCGCGCGCTCGGTGTTTGCCCATGGCGTGCACCTGTGTGACGACGAGTGCAAGCGCCTGGCCGAAACCGGTTCGGCGGTAGCCTTCTGCCCGACCTCTAACCTGTTCCTCGGTAGCGGCCTGTTCGACCTGCAGAAGCTGGAACAGCATGGCGTACGCGTCGGCCTGGGTACCGACGTCGGTGCCGGTACCAGCTTCTCCCAGCTGCAGTCGCTGAACGAGGCCTACAAGGTGATGCAGCTGCAGGGCAAGAAGCTCGACCCCTTCAAATCGCTGTACCTGGCGACCCTGGGCGGCGCCCAAGCGCTGTATCTGGACGACAAGATCGGTAACTTTGCGAGCGGCAAGGAAGCCGATTTCGTCGTGCTGGACTACCAAGCCACCCCCCTGATCAGCTACCGCATGCAGCAGGCCAAGACGCTCGCCGAGAAGCTGTTCGCCCTGACCATGCTCGGTGACGACCGTGCGGTGAAGGAAACCTTCGCCGCTGGCCAATCGGTGCATCGACGTTAAGTGAGCACAAATAAAAAAAGCCCTGCAACGCAGGGCTTTTTTTATTAAGCAGACTTGACCGTGGTAATCACCTATTGGCTGCGTTGCGCCCCGGTTTTTTCTTGGGTTGCAGCAAGTGCGAGAACACCGCGTGGAGATCGTCCGATGCGCTTTCCTCATCGAGGTTGAGCTTACTGTCGATATGGTCCATGTGGTGCATCATCAGGCTCACCGCCTTGGCCGTATCGCGCGCTTCGATGGCATCGATCAACTGGTTGTGCTCGTCATAGGAGCAGTGCGCGCGACTACCACTCTCGTACTGAGCGATGATCAACGAGGTCTGCGACACCAGGCTGCGCTGGAAGCTGATCAACGGGGCATTCTTCGCCGCCTCAGCCAACTTCAGGTGGAACTCGCCGGACAAGCGAATACCCGTCCCCCTGTCGCCACGCGAAAAACTGGCCTGTTCATCCTCGACCATCTGCCGCAGCTCGTTCAGCTGCTCGGCGGTGGCGTGCTCTACCGCCAATTCGGTAATGGCGCGCTCGACCATGCGCCGTGCATAGAAAATCTGTCGCGCTTCATCCACGCTCGGACAGGAGACCACTGCGCCACGGTTGGGTCGTAACAGCACTACGCCCTCATGGGCCAAGCGCGACAGTGCACGTCGAATGATGGTACGGCTGACGCCGAATATTTCGCCGAGTGCCTCTTCGCTCAGTTTGGTTCCCGGCGCCAAGCGCTGTTCGAGGATGGCATCGAAGATGTGCGCGTAAACGACATCGTCCTGAGTCCCGGTACGGCTGCTCTTGCCGGCATTCGGCTGCTTTTTAAGAGGCTGTAATTGTTCGTTCATTCTGACTCACGTTAAAGATATCCGGCGGATTCAAGCCGCAGAAAAGGTAGCAGACAAAGGCTAGGAACAGCCAAACCAAGCATAGAAGCGGAGTGTCCGCCCCTTCAGGGCCGCACCAGAGTGTGTTAGCAGCAAACTCCCTTCTGAGACCGATTCCACGTGGCGTAGCCCAGCGCAATAGCTCTCAACAGTCTTGACCCTATGACTCTGCTGCGTTCTGCCCCCTATCGGGCCGACAGGCAGTGGCTAAAGCCAGAGGAAAATTCTCGGGCATTGTACACAATATGACCAACTCACACACTAACCACTATGCGTCCTCCAGCTACCCAGGACCGCTGTGCTACTACATCTGTCGCCCCTCCAACGTCTACTCAAACCTCGGTTAGGTAAATTGATTTCTTATATAAATCCATTTTTTCCTCATAAATCAGCTTAGCGCACCCAGGAGTGCAGATGAACTGGAGGGGAGAAATGTATCAAGCAGCTACGCCAAGCTGTCAGCAAAAAAATATGTACTCCTTTGTTTTTATTAGCTTTTATCTAGGTAAACCGACCTGAATCATCGCAAATATTCGTCTACTTCACGTGCAAAGATTCGATTAGCGCATTATTTGCAACAGTAAAAACATTATTTGCTTTTTTTGTATACAAACGCATAATCGGCGCCAGCAAGACTTTCTGACTCAACGGTCAGGAACTAGCCAACAAGCACACCCGAACGCACCACCTCCCTCAGAGAGTCAAACGCGCCCCGCATTGACTCTAGGTGGTACACAACAAGAGATATGAGGAGTACCCCCGTGGAAAGCGCTAAACAAGAACAACATGCGATGTACACCCAAGGTCTGGCGAAACGCGGTCTACTCGATCGCTTTTTCAAGCTGACCGAACACCGTACCAGCGTGAAAACCGAACTACTGGCAGGCCTGACGACGTTCGTCACCATGGCTTACATCATTTTCGTCAACCCCAGCATCATGGCCAACGCCGGCGTCGATCACGGCGCAGCCTTCGTCGCCACCTGTATCGGTGCCGCACTCGGTTGCTTCCTCATGGGCTTGTACGCCAACTGGCCAGTCGGCTTGGCGCCGGGCATGGGTTTGAACGCCTTCTTCACTTACACCGTGGTCGGTGAGATGGGCTATAGCTGGCAGATTGCCCTGGGGGCGGTGTTTATCTCCGGCGTCCTGTTTATGATCATGAGCTTGTCGCGCATCCGCGAATGGCTGCTCAACAGCATCCCGATGAGCTTGCGCTTCGCCATGGGTGCGGGGGTCGGATTATTCCTCGGCCTGATCGGCCTGAAATCGGCCGGCATCGTCGTCGACAGCCCTGCGACCCTGCTGACCATGGGCTCCTTCGGCGAACCCTCGGCCCTGCTGGCTGCCGTGTGCTTCCTGCTCATCGCGGTGCTCAGCCACCGCAACGTGTTCGGCGCCATCCTGTTCAGCATGCTCGGCGTCACCGCCATCGGCTGGTCGCTGGGTCTGGTCGAGTACACTGGCCTGGTGTCGATGCCTCCGAGCCTGGCGCCGACCTTTCTGGCCATGGACATCGCTGGCGCTTTCAACGTGAGCATGATCAGCGTCATTCTGTCGTTCCTCTTCGTCAACATGTTCGATACCGCTGGCACCCTGATGGGCGTTGCCCACCGCGCCAAACTGGTCGATGAAGACGGCCAGATCCAGAACCTGTCCAAAGCCCTGAAGGCCGACAGCACCTCCAGCGTGATTGGCGCCATGGTCGGTTGCCCGCCGGTCACCAGTTATGTCGAAAGTGCCTCGGGCGTTGCTGCCGGCGGCCGTACCGGTCTGACCGCGGTCACCGTCGGCGTACTGTTTCTCGCGGCGATGTTCTTCGCCCCGCTGGCAGGGATGATTCCGGTATACGCCACCGCCGGCGCGCTGATTTATGTGGCCATGCTGATGATGAGCGGCATGGCCCACATCGACTGGGAAGACCTCACCGATACCATCCCCGCCATCGTCACCGTGGTCATGATGCCGCTGACCTTCTCCATCGCCAACGGCATCGCCCTGGGCTTCTTGACCTATGCCACGCTGAAGCTGCTGACCGGCCAACGCGACAAGGTCTCCGTCAGCCTGTACGTGCTGTGCATCATCTTTATCGCCAAGTTCGCCTTCCTGTAAGGTTGGCATAGCTGTACCCGGCTCCAGCGTTATGCGCTGGGGCTTTTCCACATCTGGAGAGACCTGTAATGAGCCTGGAAACCTGGTTGCTGTTCAGCAGCGCCGCGCTGATCGTGATTCTGATCCCCGGCCCCCTATCGCTGCTGATGGTCAGCAACAGTCTGAATTATGGGCTGCGCCGTTCCTTGCCTGCGTTCCTCGGCGGTGTCAGCGCCTCCATCTGCCTGCTGAGCGCCTCCGCTCTTGGCCTCGGCGCCCTGCTATTGGCCTCGGAACAGTTGTTTGGCGTGCTGAAAATCGTCGGTGCGCTGTACCTGTTCTACCTGGCCTGGCAGAGCTGGCAGGCCTCGCGCCAAGCCGCCAAGCCGGTGAGTAGTGAGGAGCAAGCGGTCAACCCGAGTTTTCGCAGCATGTTCTGGAAGGCCTTCGGCCTGGGTGCCAGCAACCCCAAGGACATTCTGTTCTTCGCCGCCTTCCTGCCCCAGTTCATCAGCGCCGAGCAAGCGATGTTCAACCAACTGCTGGTGCTGATTCTGACCTGGGCCGTGCTCGATCTAAGCTGCAAACTGTTCTATGGCCTCAGCGCGCACGGCGCCGCCCGCTACCTGCGTTCCGGCAAAGGTCAGGTCTGGTTCAACCGGGTCAGTGCCGGGCTATTTGCAGCGGCCGGTAGCGCCTCGTTGCTGAGCCGGTAATTCCAGTCAACGAATCCCGCCAACGCCATCGTTGTTTCCCGGATTAGCGGCATCGCTACCAAGTTGCCGTCGCCGGCGTCGACTCGGCCGAGTGCTCTCGCTCGGCCCAACGCTCGCCATCCGCCTTGACCACACCCCAGACACTCACCGCCGCGGCCAGCGCGCACTCCGCCTCGCTACAACCCCAGCCCGACATCAGGACCTAAGCGCCCTGCATCCCTCTGCATCCTTGGTAACGGCCACGGTTCGACATCGGCACGACGCAATGCGCGCGGTCGATCGAACGAGCGTCGCGCCCAGCAGAAACAACGCGCCGTAGCACTGCAGACAAACCCGGGAAACTTCGTCGGCAGCCAGTTCAGCCGCCAGGAAGTGGCCACGGGCGAGTATGGACAAAAAAATCTATTGCAGACGATAAAGCCCGCTCCCATGCTGCCGACAAATATCGGCGCACCCTCCTCCGACCGTATCGCCCTTCGACCAAGGAACACCGGATGAACATAAAACAAAAATTGACCTGGGCCTTCGCCATCATTGCCTGCGTACCGATCATGCTGGTCGCGGTCATGGTCATTTTCAATCTACGCAGCGATGCACGGAGCCAATTCGTCGACGGCAGTGACCGCGAGATTCGCCAAGTCGAGAACGCCATGCAGCTGTTCTTCGACGGCATTAGCCAGAACGTCGAATACCTGGCCAAGCACCCCCTGATCACTGGCATCGACGGCAGCCTCAAGCAGTATGTCAGTGCTGATGCGGCCAGCCTTCCGCTGGGTGAGTACGGCGAACAAGTTCTGGCGCTTTTCACCCGCTTTGCCGCCGACCATCCGGGCTATGCCTATATCACCACCGGTAGCATCGACGGCGGCTACGTCAGCTGGCCCGACGACGCCAAACTGAGCAATTACGACCCGCGCAAGCGCCCCTGGTATCAGACCGGCATGGCCAATCCAGGCAAGACTGTGCGCACCGAAGCGTACGCCTGGGCAGCGGATAACGCGGTGCTGGTCGGCAGCGTCCGCAGCGTCACCAACACCCTGGGCAATCCGGGCGGGGTGATCGGCATCGACGTGTCGCTCAACCAGCTCACCAACATAGTCAAAGAGATCAAGCTAGGTGCAAGCGGTTACCTGATGCTGATGGAGAACAACGGCACCGTGCTGGTCGACCCTAGCCAGCCCGAGCACAACTTCAAAAAGCTCAGCGAACTCGGTGGTGGTTATGCGGACCTGGCCAAGGCCCAGAAAGGCCTGGTCGAGGTGGAGCTCAATGGCGAGCGCTACATGGCCAACGTCTGGCCGTCGGAGCGACTGGGCTGGCGCTTCATCGGCCTGATCCGCCAGGACGATGTGATGAGCAACGTGACTCATCTGACCTGGATTATCGTCGGCATGGCGGCACTGCTGGCCTTGATCTTCGCCTTCGTCGGCGCGAGCTTTGCCGGTTTGATCGTTAGTCCGATTCGCGCCGTGGCCTCCGGCCTGGAAGGGATCGCCCAGGGCGAAGGGGATCTGACCCATTCCCTGACGATCCGCGGACAGGATGAAACCGCGCAACTGGCCGGCTGGTTCAATCAGTTCCTCGCGAGCATTCGCCAACTGATTCTGAATATCGGCCAGGCTGCCCAGCAGATCCACCAGACATCAGGCACTTCGGCCAAAGTGTCCGGAGATATGGCGGAAGTCGCCGGACGTCAGCGTGAGTCGGTCGACATGGTTTCCACCGCGTTTCACGAGATGGTGGCCACGGCCAACGAAGTGGCGCGTTCCTGTAATCAGGCCGCCGAATCCGCCGACCAGGGGCAACGGCAGGCACGCGAAGGGCAACAGCAAATCGATAGCGCCGTAAGCAGCGTCGAGCAGCTAAGCCGCGAAATCTCCCAGTCTGCCGCGGCCATGCAGCAACTGGAGCAGGACAACAACAATATCCAATCGATTCTCGGCACCATCCGCTCCATCGCCGAGCAGACCAACCTGCTGGCCCTGAACGCGGCCATCGAGGCCGCCCGAGCCGGCGAACAGGGCCGTGGTTTCGCCGTGGTGGCCGACGAAGTGCGGGCCCTGGCCAAACGCACTGCCGACTCAACGGCGGAAATCGATGGTTTGCTGAGTAACCTGGCGCAACGCACTCGGCAGATGGCCAAACAGATGCATGCCAGCCTGGAGGTGTCGCAGCACACTGTCACCAGCATCAATCAGGCGAGTTCGCGCTTCGACCTTATCCGCGAGTCAGTCGATGTGATCCGCGACATGAACGCGCAGATCGCCACCGCCGCCGAGGAACAGCATCAGGTGGCCGAAGACATCAATCGACACATCAGCCAGATCCATGGCGATGCGCAACTGGCGGCCAACCTGGCGGAGTCGGCGCGCGGCGACTCGCACAGCCTCGCCAACCTGTCCGAGGAGCTCAACGGCCTGGTGCATCGTTTCCGTACATAAGTAGAGCGCGCCTGGCGGCGCGCAGGGAGCCGCTGTCGGCGGGACTGCACGCATACCTGGCTGCCCGCCAACCAACAGCGCCGCATATTCACAGCCGTACACCTCGCTGGCGACCTGGCGGAAACCCGTTACAACGCAATAAAAAAAAGCCCGCAGTGTCGGCGGGCTAAGGACTCTCTAATCGAGCCAGAGGGTTACAAGCATTCGCTTCAGCTACCGCGATACGTGGAATAGCTGTATGGAGAGATCAGCAGCGGTACATGGTAGTGATCCTGCCCGGCATCAATGCCGAAACGCAGCACCACCACATCGAGAAAAGCCGGATCAGGCAGCGCCACACCACGGGCGCGATAATAGTCGCCCGCGTGGAAGTGCAACTGGTAGACCCCACTGCGGTAGTCATCGCCTTGCAAAATAGGCCCATCGCAACGGCCATCGTCGTTGGTCACCACCGTGGTGACCAGCTCTTGCTGCCCCCCCTCGATCCGATACAACTCAACCTTGATCGCACTGCCAGGGCAGCCGTGCGCAGCGTCTAGAACATGTGTCGTTAGTCGTCCCATTGGTTATGGGCATCTACAGCGGCAAAGGCCCCGCAGACGCCTCACCTCCTCTACTTGTGTTGAATTCAGCAGGTCGCGCAGGCTTTGCTAGCCTCGACGTGACAGCAGAATAACACGACACAGACAATACAAGACAATTTTTTAGATTTTTGTACACAATTAATTCATCTCCACTGCCTGGAGCCTAAGCCATTGCTCCACCCAGCTAACACAGTGGCCTGGGCAAAGCCCACGCGCCCGCCAGGAGACCTGGGCACCGTGACAGTTGCTCGGCGCAGCTTATTTAGCAAAAAAGATAATTTTTAGATTTACAAACCACAACTCATTTTGTATACAATTACTCATCACGGTCGCCAGCCCTGAAATCCAAGGGCTACCTAATGGCCGCAACGACGTTAAGAAGGAAGACTGCAGTGAGCGCTGATTACCCTCGCGACCTGATCGGTTACGCCGACACTCCACCCCACCCGCACTGGCCGGGCGACGCCCGTATCGCCCTGTCGTTTGTCCTCAACTACGAGGAAGGCGGCGAGCGCAATCTGCTGCATGGCGATAAGGAGTCCGAGGCCTTCCTCTCCGAGATGGTCTCTGCTCAGCCGCTGCAAGGCGCGCGCAACATGAGCATGGAGTCGCTCTACGAGTACGGCAGTCGGGCCGGCGTATGGCGTCTGCTCAAGTTGTTCCAGAAGCATGAAATACCCCTGACGGTATTTGCCGTGGCCATGGCTGCCCAGCGCCACCCTGAGGCGATTAGAGCCATGGTCGCGGCCGGCCACGAAATTTGCAGCCACGGCCTGCGCTGGATCGATTATCAGTACATGGACGAAGCCCAGGAGCGCGAGCATATGCTCGAAGCGATCCGCATCCTCACCGAGCTTACCGGCGAACGCCCGCTGGGCTGGTACACCGGGCGCACCGGGCCGAATACCCGACGTATTGTCAGGGAGGAAGGTGGCTTCCTCTACGACTCCGACACCTACGACGACGACCTGCCCTACTGGGACCCGGCCAGCAGCGCGGACAAACCGCACCTGGTGATTCCCTACACCCTCGACACCAACGATATGCGCTTCACCCAGGTGCAGGGCTTCAACACCGGCGACGACTTCTACCAGTACCTGAAAGACGCCTTCGACGTGCTCTACGCCGAAGGCGTGGAGGGTGCACCGAAGATGCTCTCCATCGGCATGCACTGCCGCCTGCTCGGCCGTCCGGCGCGCCTGGCCGCCCTGGCGCGCTTCCTCGAGTACGTCAAAGGCCATGACAAGGTCTGGTGCGCGCGTCGCGTCGACATTGCCCGACACTGGCACGCCACCCAGCCCTTCTCCTCGACCCCGCAACAGGAGAGCTCCAAATGAGCCGCTTTCAGACCTTGACCCCGTCCCGGCTGAACCGTGACGAATTCGTCGCCACCTTTGCCGATATCTACGAGCATTCGCCCTGGGTTGCCGAGCAAGCGTACGACCTGGGCCAGGACGACAGCCTCGACGACATCGACGGCCTGCATCAGCGCATGGCCGACCTATTGCTCAGCGCCAGCCATGCGGCACAGCTGGCGCTGATCAACGCTCACCCGGACCTGGCTGGCAAAGCGGCGGTACGCGGCGAACTGACCGCCTCCTCCACCTCGGAGCAGGCTGGCGCGGGCATCCATGCCTGTACCGCCGAGGAGTTCGCTCGCTTCACCGAGCTGAACGACGCCTACAAAGCCAAGTTCGGCTTTCCCTTCATCATGGCGGTGAAGGGCAGCAATCGGCACCAGATCCTGGCGGCCTTCGAGGAGCGCATCCATAACTCCCCGGAGCAGGAATTCGCCTGCGCGCTGGCCGAGATCAACAAGATTGCGCTGTTCCGTTTGCAGCAGCTCTAGCTCCGCCCGGAGCACTCTGCAAACACCAACGCCATCCGTCCCCTACGCCCTCATTAAAGGCAGACATCCATGAAAGCTTACGCCGTACCCTTCGAGAAATACGTCAACCTCGCCGACGCGCGCCTTGGCACCAAGGCCATCTCGGTCACCGACGATTGGTTCGCAGACGTCAACCGCCTGTTCCAGCCAACCCCGGCCGTCTGGAAGGAGGGCGTTTTCGATGATAACGGCAAGTGGATGGACGGCTGGGAATCGCGCCGCAAGCGCTTCGAGGGCTTTGACAGCGCCGTGATCCGCCTCGGCGTACCGGGTTCGATCAAGGGCGTGGACATCGACACCAGCTTCTTCACCGGCAACTTCCCACCGTCGGCGTCCCTGGAAGCCTGCTTCGTTGCCGAAGGCGACCCAACGGATGCCACCGAGTGGACCGAGGTGCTGGCGGCTGTCGAACTGCAAGGTAACAGCCACCATTATCACGAGATCAGTAACAGCCAGGCCTTCACCCACCTGCGCTTCAATATCTACCCGGATGGCGGTGTTGCACGCCTGCGCGTGCACGGCATCCCGTTCCGCGACTGGTCAGCAGTGGGCGAGAACGAACAAGTCGACCTGGCTGCCGCACTCAATGGCGGTCGCGCCCTCGCCTGCTCCGACGAGCACTTCGGCCGCATGAGCAACATCCTCAACCCGGGCCGTGGCATCAACATGGGCGACGGCTGGGAAACCGCACGCCGTCGCACACCGGGCAACGACTGGGTAATCGTCGCCCTCGGCCACCCGGGCGAGATCGAGCGCATCGTCGTCGACACCCTGCACTTCAAGGGCAACTACCCGGACAGCTGCTCGATCCAGGGCGCCTATGTAAAAGGTGGTACCGACAGCCAGATCGAGACCCAGAGCCTGTTCTGGCGCGAACTGCTGCCGAGCCAGAAGCTGCAGATGCACGCCGAGCACGAATTCGTCGAGCAGATCAAAGCCTTCGGCCCGATTACTCATGTGCGCGTTAACGTGTTCCCGGACGGCGGTATCAGCCGCCTGCGCCTGTTCGGCAAGGTAAGCAAGTAAACCTAACCCTTGTAGGGGCCAGCTTGCTGGCGATCAATGCCCGAAAGGCATCGCCAGCAAGCTGGCTCCTACAAACACAACGATATTAGCGAGTCACCATGCGCAAACTGATCATCGAACCCTTGAGCAAAGAAGCCTTCGCCCCCTTCGGCGACGTCATCGAAACCGAGGGCAGCGAGTTCTTCATGATCAATAACGGCTCCACGCGCCGCTATCACAAACTGGCCACGGTCGAGACCGCGCAGCCGGAGGATAAGGCGATCATCAGCATCTTCAGTGCCGAAGCCCTGGAGCTGCCATTGACCGTGTGCATGCTGGAGCGCCATCCGCTGGGCAGCCAAGCGTTCATACCGCTGCTCGGCCACCCCTTTCTGATCGTGGTCGCGCCAGTTGGCGATGCACCTGTATCAGGACTTGTCCGCGCCTTCCGCAGCAACGGTCGGCAGGGCATCAATTACCATCGCGGCGTCTGGCACCACCCGGTGCTGACGATCGAAAAGCGGGATGACTTCCTGGTGGTTGATCGCAGTGGTTCTGGTAACAACTGCGATGAGCATTTCTTTACCGAGGATGAGCAACTGCTCCTCGACCCCCACCAATAAGAGAAGGCCAGGAGGCCGGCGTGCCGGCACTGGAAAGAGGTAAACACTGTGGAAGCACACTTGACTGAATGGCTGAACCTGAGCATTCGCTGGGTTCACATGATCACCGGTATCGCCTGGATCGGCGCATCCTTCTATTTTGTCTGGCTGGAGAACAACCTCAACCGGAAGAACCCGCGTGACGGCCTGGCCGGCGACCTGTGGGCGATTCACGGTGGCGGTATCTACCATCTGGAGAAATACAAACTGGCCCCACCAAAAATGCCGGACAACCTGCATTGGTTCAAGTGGGAAGCCTATTGGACCTGGATGTCCGGCGTTGCCCTGTTGATGGTGGTGTACTACCTCAACCCGAGCCTGTACCTGATCGCCCCCGGTAGTGACATGGCACCCGCCGTGGCCATCGCCATCGGCCTCGGTTCGCTGGTTGCCGGCTATGTGGCGTATCACTTCCTTTGCGACTCGGCCCTGGGCAAGCGTCCGGCGCTGCTCGGTGCGGTGCTGTTCGTCCTGCTGATCGCGGCGGCCTATGGTTTCAGCCTCATTTTCAGTGGCCGCGCCGCCTACCTGCATGTCGGTGCGATCATCGGCACTATCATGGTCGGCAACGTGTTCTTCACCATCATGCCGGCACAACGCGCGCTGGTTAAGGCCATCGAAGACAACACCACCCCCGACCCAAGCCTGCCGGCCAAAGGCCTGTTGCGTTCGCGCCACAACAACTACTTCACCCTGCCGGTGCTGTTCATCATGATCAGCAACCACTTCCCGAGCACCTACGGTAGCCAGTACAGCTGGCTGATCCTGGCGGGCATCGCGATCTTCGCAGTGTTGGTGCGCCATTACTTCAATACCCGCCACGACAGCAACAAGTTTGCCTGGACCTTGCCGGCCGCGGCCTTGGGCATGATCTGCCTGGCTTACGTCACCTCCCCCATGCGCCCCGCTCCGAGCGCTACCCCGGTCGCCGCTCAGGCCAGCCAGCCGGCTGCGGTTGTGGCACAGGCTGAACACGCCAGTGAGGCGCCTCTGGCCGCGACGCAGACCGAGACACCAGCGGCCGCGGGCAACCCGGACTTCACCAAGGTCAACGGCGTGATTCAGGAGCGTTGCGCCGTGTGTCACTCGGCCACACCGAGCAGCCCGATGTTCAGTGCGGCGCCAGCCGGTCTGATACTCGACACCCCGCAACAGATCCAGCAGCAAGCCGCGAAAATCCAGGCCCAGGCAGTGGCTTCGCAAGTCATGCCGCTGGGTAACATCACCCAGATGACCCAGGAAGAGCGCAACCTGATCGGCGCCTGGATTGCTCAAGGCGCCAAACTCGACTGACCCCCTGCACCCCTGCTGCACCCAACAACGTTCAGCGTTACCAGCCCGCCATCAGGCGGGCTTTTGCTTTCCATCGAGCGCAATTGGCTACGCTCAGGCAACGCACTCATGGCGCCGAGACGCAATGCCTTGAGGCCGATCATGGCATTGCTCAGGCCACCACCCAGCCCGCCCGCTACAATTGACACTGCCAGCTTTGAGCCAACAGGGACTGCCAATGATCGAAGCCACCTGGATTGCTGTCGCATTCGTCATGGGCCTGGCTGCACGCACTATGGGCTTGCCCCCGCTGGTTGGCTACCTGGGCGCAGGCTTTACCCTAGCGGGGCTCGGTGCACATATAGGCATTGGTCCACGCGACAGTGTGGTGCTAGAGCATATTGCCCACCTCGGCGTGCTCCTGCTGATGTTCACCGTTGGCCTGAAGCTCAAACTGAGTAACCTGGTCCGCCGCGAGGTCATTGGTGGCGGTCTCCTGCATTTCTGCATTTCCAGCCTGCTGTTCCTCCCGGCAATCCTGCTTTTTCTGGATTTACCCTGGCAGCAGGGTGCACTGCTGGCCATCGCCTTGTCCTTTTCGAGCACCGTATTGGCGGCCAAGGTGCTGGAAAGCAAACGCGAACTGCGCGCGTTCCATGGTCGGGTCGCTATCGGCGTGCTGATCATCCAGGACCTGATCGCCCTGGTGGTGATGAGCCTGGCCAGCGGTGCAGTGCCCTCCCCATGGGCCTTGCTGGTGTTCACCCTGCCCTTGTTGCGGCCACTACTGTTTCGCCTGCTCGATGCCAGCGGCCACGAGGAGCTGATGGTACTGCTGGGCTTGCTCATGGCCCTGGCGGTCGGTGGTTATGGTTTCGAATCTGTTGGCCTCAGTTCGGAGCTAGGCGCACTGGCCTTCGGCGCCATGCTGGCCAAGCACAAGCGAGCTATCGAACTGTCCAACTCCCTGTGGAGCATCAAGGAAATCTTCCTCGTGGGGTTTTTCCTGCAAATTGGCATTGGCGGCCTACCGGGCGCCGACGCGCTGGCTTTTGCCGCCGTGATGACGCTTCTCCTGCCCCTCAAAGGCCTGCTGTTTTTCTCCCTCTTCCTCAGGTTCCGCCTGCGCGCCCGCAGCGCATTCCTCAGCAGCGTGAGCCTGACCAACTACAGCGAATTCGGCCTGATCGTAGCCAGCGTGGTTCTACCGCAATGGACAATCCCCCTGGCCATTACCGTTGCCTTGTCTTTCGTCATTTCGGCCCCCCTTAACCGCCACGCCCACCCACTCTATGAAAAACTCGCCAAGCGCTTGATCCCGCTAGAACGCGATACCCGCCACCCCGATGAGCAACCTGTTTCAGTGGGCAACTCCCAGATTCTGATAATGGGCATGGGCCGTACCGGTCGCGCCGCCTATGACTACTTGCAGGAGAAGGGGTTTGAAGTGGTCGGCCTGGACTCAGATCCAGTTGTCATCGAGTTCAGCGCCAAGGTCGGCCGCCGGGTATTGTTTGCCGATGGTGAGGACAAAATGCTCTGGCAGATGCTCGAGATGCCCGCCGTAGAGGCCGTCATCCTGGCGCTCAATGATGTCGAAACCAAAATTATCTCCACCCAGAAACTGCGTGAGCGCGGCTTCCGCGGCTTGATCGTTTCCCATGCCTTGTATGAGGACATCGCCCAGCGCATTCAAGACGCTGGCGCTGATCGCACCTACCTGACCATGAGCGAAGCCGGTGCAGGTTTGGCCGAGCACGTGGCGCGCGACCTGCAACCGAAACCCTGACGCCAGGTCCTGTCTCTGCGCACTCTTGCGCCTGACGAAACAGGCTGAACGCCTACGGCCACGGCAACAGCAGCAGGTGCTGGAACAGCGCAACCGGCTGGCATATTTGTACACAATATATAAAACAGTTGTTCACAAAACTAAAACCAACTTGTTATAGTCGATCTATTCTGACCAATCAGACAACTCTGTATCGATCAGATAGAGGCGCCGTGAAGCCTCGCTCAAGCCCACGACCGAATAATTAAAACTGGCAGGCTCTGACATGACCACGACTAGCAACCCGAATACCGCGGCTCCGTCCGCGGGCAACAACGACCTGATCTACCAACTGGATGACCGCCCTGCGTTCGCCCCAGCCATCTTCGCCGCCCTGCAGCACGTACTGGCAAGCTTCGTCGGCATCATCACTCCTACCCTGATCGTCGGTAACGTGCTCGGCCTCGGCGCCTATGTGCCCTACTTGGTGAGCATGGCGCTGTTCGTCTCCGGCCTCGGCACCTTCGTCCAGGCCAAGCGCATAGGCCCGATCGGCTCCGGACTGCTGTGCCTGCAAGGCACCAGCTTCGCCTTCTTGAGTGCAATCCTCAGCGCCGGGATGATCGTCAAATCACGTGGCGGCAGTCCCGAGGAGATTCTCTCGACCCTGTTTGGTGTGTGCTTCTGCGCGGCCTTCGTCGAGATAGCCTTCAGCCAGGTGATGACCAAGCTGCGCAAGATAGTCACCCCCGTGGTCACAGGCACCATCATCTGCCTGATCGGCTTGTCCCTGATCAAAGTGGCGATGACCGACATTGCCGGCGGCTTCGGCGCAGCGGATCTCGGCGCGCTGCATCACTTGGGGCTGGCCGCACTGGTATTGACCACCATCATCGTACTCAACCGCTTTCAATCGCAGGTGGTGCGCCTGTCGGCGGTGATCGTCGGCCTGGCCCTGGGTTTCGCCGTGGCCTGGTACACCGGCCGGGTCGATTTCGCCAGCATGGCCGAAGTGCCACTGATCAGCGTGCCGGTACCCTTCAAGTTCGGTTTCAGCTTCGATTGGCTGGCCTTCGTACCGATCGCGGTGATCTTCCTGATCACTCCACTGGAGACCGCTGGCGACCTGACCGCCAATTCGATCATCTCCAAACAGCCGGTCAAAGGTCCGTTGTACCTGCGCCGGATCAAGTCCGGGGTGCTCGCCGACGGCTGCAACTCGGCGATGGCGGCAGTGTTCAACAGCCTGCCGATGACCACCTTCAGCCAGAACAACGGGGTGATCCAGCTCACCGGCGTCGCCAGCCGCCACGTCGGCTACTACATTGCCGCGATCTTCATCATTCTCGGCCTGTTCCCGACTCTCGGCGCGGTGCTGCAGCTGATGCCCAAACCGGTACTCGGCGGCGCTACCCTGATCATGTTCGGCACCGTCGCCGTGGCCGGCATCCGGATTCTCGCCGAAGCCGGTTTGCATCGCCGCAACGTGCTGATCGTGGCCATCTCCCTCGGCCTCGGCCTCGGCGTGGCCGCAGTCCCGGGCGCCCTGTCGCAGATGCCGGACTTCCTGAAGAACATCTTCGGCTCGCCGATCACTATCGGGGCCCTGAGCGCCATCCTGCTCAACGTGTTCCTGCCGGAAGAGGATCTGGAACAGGAAGATGACGACTACGAGCCCGAGTCGCACCTGCACACCGTGCTGCAAAATCCGCAGGACGATGAGACTCAAGCGCTCGTGCCGAACCTCGAACCTGCCGCCAAACTCAGCTAAAGCCGACCCTCTTCCCCCGCGGTTCGCCGCGGACGGAGCAGCCTGTTGCTCCTAGAAATAAGGAAATCCAATGAACCTGAAGTACGCGTCTCATTGCCTCGCCCTGTCAGTCGCTCTGCTTGGCGGCCAGCAAGCCATCGCTGGCGACATGCTGCTGTGGCAGAACAACAGCCTGTCCTACCTCTACGGCGAGATGTTCAATCGGGGTCAGTTCAACGCCGAGCAACAGAAAACACAAACCACCTTCACCTTCGAGCACGCCAGCGGCTGGGCCTGGGGCGACATGTTTGGCTTTGCCGACTACGTCCTCGCCGACAACAAGCAATCCCGTCGCGGCGACTTTGGCCATGAGAAGGAGAACTTCTACTACATGGAGCTCTCACCACGCGTCAGTCTCAGCTGGCTGAGCGGACACAAACTCTCCGCCGGTCCGCTAAAAGATGTGTTTGCAGCCTTTACCTATGAAAAGGGCGATGGCGGTGCAGGCACCGAGAACTACCTGTACGGCATTGGCACGGCCTGGAACGTACCGGGCTTCGCCTACCTGAACGCCAACCTGTACCGCGTGAAGGTCAACAACAACGTTTACTTCGACCGTGCACACGGCAACAACAACGCCCACACTTATCAACTGACCGTGTCCGGCGCCTACCCCTTCGCTATCGGCGAGCAGGACTTCGTCGTCGACGGCTTCGTCGACTGGCGCGCAGGAACCTCCACCTCCAATACCCGGACGTCGGTCGGCTCCTCGATCCAGGTCAAATGGGATGCCGGAAAAGCCTTATTTAACGAGGGCCGCAAACTCTACGTGGGCACCGAAGTGAACATGTGGAATAACCGCTACGGTGCAAAACCTATCGACGGGTCGGGCCACGGCTTCGACCAAGCTGCCTTCCAAGCCTTGGTGAAGTACCACTTCTAGGGCTCGGTAACCAAGCGAACCTGGACGGTGCAGGGTAGACGGCATCCGACCAATAGGGGGATCACGCTTAGCGTGATCCCTTTTTTTGTGGCGAACGTCCGTACAGAGCCCATCGGTGCTGCGCGGTAGTGCCAACACCGGTAAATGCGCAACTGGATTCGCTTGATTCGCCGCCATCGACCTCAACCGGCATGCGACGTGCCGACTCTTGTCGCTGCACTCCCGCCAACAGACCTCAGCGCGCCCTGCCCCTCGCAGGTCTACCAATACGCGCCCTGACGTCCCTCCTCCCCTTCAAATAACTCGCGCAGCAACATGGCCAAATCATTGTGCACAACCCATAAAAAAATTGTTTTTAATCGTGTCCACACATTGTATAGTCAGCTCATCCTGACCATTGAGTCAGTTTTTAGCCAAATCAGCTAGAAACACTGCACGCCTCGCACCAGCCCATGACCGTATAAGAACAACCGGCAGGCTCTGAGATGACCACGACTAGTACAACCGACAACACAATTCCGCTCGCTGGTAGCGACGAGCGCATCTATCCGCTGGGTGATGGCTCGGTCTTGACCCCCGCCACTTGCGCCACCTTGCTGGGTGTATTGGCGAGCTTCGTCGGCATCCAGCCCTTCAGCGCAACCGCTCTACAGCGCCTCAGCCTGTTGACCCTGAGCATTTCACTCTGCCTCGGCGTGGCGACCGTCCAGCAGGCCTCGCTAGAAAATCTTCAGCGCGAAGTCGTGCGCGCTGCCGTGCCGATCACCCTCAAGCCAGCCCTCAGGCCGAGCCAGGCACCTTAGAGGTCACAACCCTTTCCCTCTGTACCCCCCGCAGCTCGCTGCAGGGTTATGCCCCTTAGTAAGTCCAAAAAAATAAGGAAGATCCGATGAAGCTGAAATACCTGTCACACGGCCTCGCGTTGTCCGTCGGCCTGCTCGGCGGACAACAGGCCATCGCCGACGATATGTTGTTCTGGCAAGACAACAGCCTCACCTACCTCAACGGCAGCAACTTCCAGCGCCTCAATTTCAACGGCGAAGAACAACGCTCGCAAACCACCTACACCTTCGAACATGCCAGTGGCTGGAAGTGGGGCGACATCTTTGCCTTCTACGACTACATCGATGCCGACAACCTGCAATTTCGCGGGAGCAACTTCGGCAACCTCAGCGCCAAAGAAAAAAACCACTTCTACTACATGGAGATTAATCCTCGGGTCAGCGGCAGCTGGCTGACCGGCCAAAGCCTCTCGGTCGGCCCGCTGAAGGACGTTCTGGCTGCCTTCGTATACGAAAAAGGCAACGGCGGCCCCGGCACCGAGAATTACCTGTATGGCCTGGGCTTCGACTGGGACGTACCCGGTTTCGCCTTCCTGCAGACCAACCTGTACCGGGTGAAGATCAATAACCACATCCTCTTCGACCACGACTTCCGAGCCAGCGATGCCGGCAACGGCTACGCCACCCAACTGACAGTGGCCGGCGCGTACCCTTTCGCCATCGGTGATCAAAGCTTCGTGGTCGACGGCTACGTCGACTGGCGCTCACCCTCCAAGGAGGCCGGCACCCAGACTTCGGTCGGCTCCTCGATCCAGGTCAAGTGGGACGCCGGCAAGGCCCTGTTCGGCGAAGAGCGCAAGCTCTATGTCGGCACCGAGCTGAACATGTGGCACAACAAATACGGCATCAAGCCCATCGACGGCTCCACCGACGGCTTCGATCAGACCGCTGTACAAGCACTGGTGAAATACCACTTCTAATACCGCCAAACTGAACTCAGTCGGTGCCGGGTGGGCGGCACCGACGAGTAGAAAAGGGGGGATCACGTTTGACGTGATCCCCCCTTTTTTGTTCTACCCGCTGCCCCCTTCCTCCCAGATACAGCGCTATACAGCCAGCCGGCCTATGCATTACTGAAATTCCCCCTTCCAGCGAACGCGAGTTAGCTGACCAAGCAACGCCTAGTTGTGGGCGCCGCGCTCCACGACGCCCACACAGCAGCGCCCAACAGGCCTGCAGTAGCGTCACACCCAACACACTATGGATACAATACATGGCGCACATAGAATACAAAAAATCAAATACAACCTTATGAATATATTATATTTTTAGTCAATGACCGATCAATAACCTGACCAAAAAGTCAACAAAAACAACGACCTGAAAGCCAAATTTGCCGACAATTATGCAAAAAATAATTTCATTGATTGATTTTATTGTGTACAACTATGTTCACAAACAGCAGCCGAGAGCCTCTCCATGAAAATTCGCGTGATCAACCCCAACACCACGGCCAGCATGACCGAAAAAATCGGAGAGGCCGCCAGCCGAATTGCCGCGCCAGGTACGCAGATAATCGCGAGCAACCCGCACAGTGGCCCGGTGTCGATCGAGTGCCATTTCGATGAGGCCATTAGCGCGGTGGGCGTCCTGGAAGAAGTCCGCGCCGGGGAGCTTGAACAAACCGATGCCTACATCCTGGCCTGTTTTGGCGACCCCGGTCTGCTGGCGGCCCGCGAACTCACCCGTGCACCCGTAATCGGCATCGCCGAGGCGGCTTTTCATATGGCGACGTTGATCAGCACCCGCTTTTCCATAGTCACCACCCTGGGCCGTACCGGAATCATCGCCGAGCACCTGCTGCAGAGTTATGGCTTTGCCCATCACTGCCGCCGGGTGCGAGCAGCCGAGATCCCCGTGCTCGACCTCGAGAGCAGCGGCGATCAAGCGCTGGACAGGATCATCGACGAGTGCCTCAGGGCCAAGGCCGAAGACAACATCGGCGCCATCGTACTGGGCTGCGGCGGAATGGCCGACCTGACCGCGCAAATCCGCGATGCCGTCGGGCTGCCGATCATCGAAGGCGTCACCGCGGCGGTGAAACTGGCCGAGTCGCTGGTAAGCCTGGGCCTCGGCACCAGCAAACACGGCGATCTGGACTTCCCGCGGGCAAAGACCTTCACCGGGCAGTTCAACCACCTCTCCAGCGCCAACTAATTCGGACCCGTCACACCAGGAGGAACAGTCTCGAACACAGCGCTGCTCAGAGAAGGCTTAGCGCTTTACGGCAAAGGACTCAGGTAACCACACAACAACAATAACGGGGACAGCAGCGCGCGTCCCTGCACTGAGGTTCACACCATGCACAATGAAAACGCAACGTCACAAACCATGCTTTACGCAGAACCCGAAGCGACCAAGGCAGCAGGCGAAGAGTCGCTGGCACCCCAGAAACACCGCATCATGGGACGGGTTTCCTATCTGCTGGCCTGGTTCGGCGGCTGTGTATCGATTGGTACATTCGCCATGGGCTCCAGCATCGTTGGCACGCTCAACCTGCTGCAAGCGACGCTGGCCATCGCCATCAGCTGCTTTGTCATCGGTATAGCCCTGGCCTTCAATGGTGCCGCCGGGTACAAGTACGGCATCCCGTTCATGGTCCAGGCACGCAGCGCCTTCGGCTTCGCAGGCACGCGCTTCCCTGGACTGGTGAGGGCCGTTCCCGCCATCGTCTGGTACGGCTTCCAGAGCTGGATCGGTGCCGGAGCATTGAACGCGGTCTCCAGCACCCTGTTCGGTTTCGACAACCTGGTGTTCTACTTCATCGTCTTCCAATTCCTCCAGATTGCCCTGTCGATGTTCGGTTTCCAGGGCATCAAGTGGCTGGAAAACGTCGGCAGCGCCTTTATCCTGGCCTCCCTGGTCTACATGTTCTACAGCGTGATCGATCGCTACGGCTCAGAGATCACCACCAACCTGGTGAACATCGAAGGCACCTGGGGCCTGCCATTCTGGGGTGCCACCATGCTCTTTCTCGGCATCTACAGCACCATGATGCTCAACGTCAGCGACTACTCGCGTGAACTGGAAGAAGGCACTCGCCCCAGCCTGCTGACGACCATCTACGCCATGTCGATTTTACCCTGCACCCTGTTCATGGGCCTGATCGGCCTGATGGTCTCCGGTGCGACCGGCGCATCCGACCCGATCCAGGTATTCTCCAGCGCTGTCGATAACACCCCGCTGCTGGTCGCCACCCTGCTATTCATTGCCTTCGCCCAGGTGACTACCAACGTGCTCAACAACGTAGTGCCACCGACCTACATCCTGATGGATGTGTTCAAACTGCGTTTCCGTACCGCCACCATCATCGTCGGCCTGCTGGCCTTCTGCACCTTTCCCTGGGAAATGGTCAAGCCGGAGTCCTCTGCCGGGTTGCAAGTATTCGTACAAACCTATTCGGCGTTTCTCGGCCCCATCTTCGCCGTAATGGTTGTGGACTACTTCATCCTGCGCCGCCGCACACTCGACCTCGTCAAGCTGTATGACGAGAACGGCCCGTATCGTGGGGTGAACTACGCGGCGATCATCGCCTCGCTGCTGGGCGCGGTGGTCGCCCTGAGCTTCTCCTCCATATCCTGGTACGCAAGCCTGATCCCGGCAGGCCTCAGCTATTATCTGCTGATGCGCCACTGGCCTGCCTGTCAGCGCTTTCGCAGCTGAGAGCTCGTGATTTAAAGAGCGCCTGCTGCCCCATCCTCACCGACCCCGCGTCGGCGAGGATGTACTCGAGTGATGAATGCCTCTTGGGCGAGCGCCTCCTCAAGCTCGCCAAAACAAGATTCCAGGAGCTGCCCATGGCTACCGATGACTTCCACATCAAGCAAATCGACACCTCGCTGCACAACGCCGACTTGGCTCCCCTGCCGCCCGCGCAACGCAAATGGGGCTGGTTCGAGATCTTCAATGTCTGGTCCAACGACATCCAGAGCCTATTCGGCTACACCCTCGCCGCCACCCTGTTCATCTCCTATGGGCTGAACGGCTGGGCCGTATTGGCCGGGATCGTCCTGGCCGGCTTCATCGTCATGGGTCTGGTGCAGCTGACCGGTAAGCCCAGTGTCAAATACGGCATCCCCTTTCCGGTCATGGCCCGCGCCAGTATGGGCGTGCGTGGCGCCAACTTCCCCGCCGTGGTGCGTGGCATCGTGGCGATTTTCTGGTACGGCGTGCAGACCTATTTCGCCTCCACCGCCGTCACCCTGCTGATCAATTCGCTAATGGGCAACCCCACTGGTGCGGGCGCCACCTTCCTTGGCATGACCGCGGTCGGCTGGCTCGCCTATGTGATCGTCTGCGTCTTTCAGGTCGCCCTATTCATCCGCGGCATCGACTGGATCACCAAGTTCCTCAATTGGGCCGGACCGCTGGTTTACCTGGTGATGATCGCGCTGATGCTGATGATCTGGTACAAAGCCGGCCCCAGCCTGCTGAGCGAACTGGGCAGCATTTTCCGTGGCACCGGCGAATACGCCGGCGGCCCGATCGCCGCTTTTATCGCAGTGGTCGGCACCATGGTCGCTTACTTCGCCGCAGTGGTGATCAACTACGGCGACTTCGCGCGCTTCGTGAAAAGCGAGAAGCAGATGACCCTCGGCAACCTCCTCGGCCTGCCAGTCAGCCTGGCGATCTTTTCGATTATTGCCTTGGTCATCACCGCCGGCACGGTGGTGGTATTCGGTGAGACCTTGACCAACCCGACCGATATTGTCGCCCGGGTGGACAACCTGACCCTGACCGTGATCGCCGCCCTGACCTTCTTCGCCGCCACAGTCGGCATCAACCTGGTGGCCAACTTCATTCCGCCGGCCTACGACATCGCCAACCTGGCCCCCGCGCATATCAGCGCACGCACCGGCGGCTTCATCACCGCGGCGATTGCCTTCTTCATCGGCGCGCTGTGGGTCGCCTTCATCAGTAACGTCGGCATCGCCGCCTTCGTCGACACCCTGGGCGCGGTGCTGGCGCCGCTGTACGGCATCATCGTCGCTGACTACTACCTGGTACGCCGGCAGCAACTCGACCTGCAACATCTGTTCTCGGCCGAAGCCGGCACCACCTACCACTACGATGGCGGTTGGAACCGCAAGGCGATGGTCGCCTTCGCCATCGCCTCGGTGTTTTCCGTCGCCTCGGTCTGGGCGCCCGGCCTCAGCAACTTGTCCGGTTACTCCTGGATCTTCGGCGCCATGCTCGGCGCTCTGTTCCATTACCTGCTGATGCGCAAACACTGCGCCGCAAAGAGCCCAGCTGTGACACTGAGTTCGCGCAACTGAAGTCGTGATGCATCTGTCGAGTGCGGATTCCAAGGGTATGCCCTCGACAGGACCCGCTACGTACCAACGCCACGGCCATGGCTCAAGCCATCACTCGGCAAGGCCACTAGCCCCCCGCGGCCTTGGCCTTCTGCCGTTTGAGGAAGTCCACCTTCCACTGCTCCATCCCCATGAACTCGGAGCCAAGATTGGCCTCGACCCGATACTTGCTCTTCAACGCATCCACCGCAGCCTGCTGCTCAACTAGAAAGCGATCGAAGCGCTGGATCAGTTCCGGGTGTTTGAGACTGGACAGATGAAAACTGCCCTGGGTATGCGGCAGCTTGGGGTCGAACACCAGTGCGCCGGGGCGGGCACGGACATTGTCGAGATAGTGGGTGGCGACCACGACATTGAAATAAACCCCGTCGGATTGTTTCTTCAGCGCCTGGTGGATCATCTGCCGCAGATCGTCGCTGTGGATCAGCTGGATCTGCTGAGCATCGATGCGCTCCTGATAACCTCGGGGCGTCCAGCCATCGACGATGGTCAGACGCTTGAGTCGCTCGATGGGGTGGCCCTGATACTGCGGGGCGACCAGCACGCCATCCACATAACTGACCACCGCCTGGCTGTAGTGCAGATTGACTCCAGTTTTGCGTGACAGCGACCAGTTGCCGCTGTCCGGATATTTGAAGTCCACCTCACCTTGCAGCAGTGCCGGCAGCAGGCGCTCCACCGAAAGCGGTTTGTAGCTCAACTGCACGCCGCTTTGCGCGGCGAACAAGTCGAACAACTCACGGGCAAAGCCCTGATACTGACCTTGCGCATCGATGCTGTAATGCGGGGCAAAGGCCAGATCTTCCACGCCAATCACATAGCTTTCGGCGCTGGCGCCAGTGGCGAACAGAACGGCTAACAAACTGCAGACGCGTGTGGGCTTCACAATAACCCTCCAGGTTGGTGTTGAATCGACAAAGCAGTGGGATGGCGAGCCATTGCACGCCGCAAGGGTTTAACCGGGTGGTTCAACCACCGGTCATGCTCATGAAGCGCACCACTTGCACCTGCTCACGGGTGTCGAAGTGATGACGCTCGGGCTTGAGTTGCAAAGCCTGTTGCAAGGCCTCGCGCAGGCGCTGGCTATCGCCGGGGTGGGCGCGCATCAGGCGTTTCAGATCCAGCGCGCCGTCGTCTCCCAGGCATAGCACCAACTTGCCTTCCGCGGTGACCCGCACGCGGTTGCAGTCGCCGCAGAAGTTGTGGCTGTGCGGCGAAATGAAACCTATCCGAGTATCACTGCCTGCCACTTGCCAGTAGCGCGACGGCCCACCGGTGACCGTGCTGCTGCGCACCAGGGCATGGCGCTGCTCGATGCGCTGGCGCACTTCGTCACTGGAGCAGAAGGTCTGCTCGCGCCGATGACTGGAGATGCTGCCCAGGGGCATTTCTTCGATGAAGCTGATATCCAGGCCGCGACCCATGGCGTACTCGACCAGGTCGAGCACTTCGTCGTCGTTACGCCCCTTCTGTACCACGCTGTTCAATTTGATCCTGGCAAACCCGGCAGCGCGCGCCGCATCGATCCCGGCCAGCACCTGATCGAGCTTGTCGCGTCGGGTAAACGCCGCGAAACGTTCCCGCCGCAGGGAGTCGAGACTGATGTTCAGGCGTTTGACCCCAGCCGCGCGTAATTGCGGCGCCAGTTCGGCCAGTTGCGAGCCATTGCTGGTGATCGCCAGATCCTCCAGCTCGGGACGCTCGCCGAGGCGCGCCAGCAAACTGAGCAGATTCTTGCGCACCAAAGGCTCGCCGCCGGTGATGCGGATGCGCTTGACCCCAAGACCGATGAAGGCGTCGGCCACGGCATAGAGCTCTTCCAGACTGAGGATCTGCTCACGTGGAGCGAACACCATGTCCTCGCTCATGCAGTAGGTGCAGCGAAAGTCGCAGCGATCGGTGACCGACAGCCGCAGGTAGGTGATGCGCCGACCGAAGGGGTCGACCAGCTGGGAGTTGTGCACAGTGAGTCTCCTGGTGCTCTGGGAGCCGAGACGTTTTTGTTATGGACTGCATGGGCACAGATAGAAACAGAAAAACAGAATCCTGTATACAGCAACCTGACTGTAAAGTCAGGTAAACTGCCAGCAGGCCCGCCGGCCGCCAGCTTGAGGCACCCGCGGAGCCGGTGCTACCATGCCCGACCGCCGCCCGGCGCCGGGCGACACAAGGAAATCGACAGGGCTTATGAGCAGTATTCGCGAACGCAACAAAGAGCTGATCCTGCGCGCGGCCAGTGAAGAGTTCGCCGACAAGGGCTTTGCTGCAACCAAGACCAGTGATATCGCCGCCAAGGCCGGTCTGCCTAAGCCCAACGTCTATTACTACTTCAAGTCGAAGGAAAACCTCTACCGCGAGGTGCTCGAGAGCATCATCGAGCCGTTGCTCGCCGCCTCCACCCCGTTCAACCAGCCGGGCCATCCCGCCGAAGTGCTCAAGGCCTATATCCGCTCGAAGATCCGCATCTCGCGCGAACTGCCCTCAGCCTCCAAGGTGTTCGCCAGCGAGATCATGCACGGCGCACCGCACCTGAGCAGTGAGCAGGCCGAGCAACTCAACGCCCAGGCCAAGCACAACATCTCCTGCATCCAGCGCTGGATCGACCAGGGCCTGATGGCCAAGGTCGACCCGCATCATCTGATGTTCAGCATCTGGGCCGCGACCCAGACCTATGCCGATTTCGATTGGCAGATTGCAACTGTCACCGGCAAAGCCAGCCTCAGCGACGAAGACTATGAAGCCGCCGCGCAAACCATCATCCGCCTGGTGATCAAGGGCTGTGAGATCGAGACAAGCGTGGCCAGCCCCTCGGAGCAGGTCAGCAACGCCTAACTACTGAAGGCCAGGCATGCACCTGAGCCAATCGGCTCTCGACTGCATCACCTGCAGGCTCCAGCCGCATTGTACTGCTGGGCCTGGCCAAGGGCGTATGCACTGCAATGTACTTCCCGGTGAGCCGCATCCCTGCTTGCCAACCCGGGGAACAGACCCTGCCCGTGACGCTTTCGATTGTCGCGGACATAGCCTGCTGCTACAGAGCTAATGCAGCACTGCCTGTTAGTGGCGGTTAAGCCACGACGCCGGGATCGGCCTGCAAGCCCACCGACTCCACCGCGATAATGGCGCACTGCTCATCGATGTCCGAGGTATCGCCGGTGATACCGATGGCACCGATCACCTCGCCCCGCTCGTCACGAATCAATACACCGCCCGGCGCCGGTACCAGGTTGCCGTCGGCCAGGTTGTTCACCGCACCGATGAATGCCGGGCGCAACTGCGCATCGGCAGCGATCAGGCGCGAGCCCTTACCCAGCGCCACTGCGCCCCAAGCCTTGCCGATGGCGATCTGCGGACGCAGCAGGCTTGCGCCATCTTCACGCTGCAGGCTGATCAGGTGACCGCCGGCATCCAGTACCGCAACGGTCAGAGGCGCCGCGGAAATTTCCCGCCCCATAGCCAGGGCGCGGTTACTGATGGCGGTTGCGGTGTGCAGAGTCAACGTACTCATAGGTAGCCCTTCTTCAATAGTGATAAGTCGAACGAAACACCTGACGGAACGCTGTCGCCGATACATGACGTCAGCCGCAGGCAATCAAAAGCTGACAATCACTATCCCACCAGAAACAAAAAACTCAACAATTAAATACAATCACATTACTCTTTGTATACACATAAATAGATAGTTCTCATGCCTTGCCGCGTCGCCTAGCTCAAACGGGCGTTTTAAAGATTTTCCGGCAAGCACCTTCGTTAGCCGAAAATTTGTTGACCTCTGAGTCATGAGCTGAATAGAATCCTTGCAAAGCATTTTTGTATACAATCTTATAACAAACGAGGCACAAGATAATGGCCAGAATGAGAGCAATCGAAGCCGCCGTACTGGTGATGCGCCGCGAAGGCGTTGACACGGCGTTCGGCATTCCCGGCGCGGCGATCAACCCGCTGTACGCCGCCCTGCAGAAAGTCGGTGG
>NZ_VIUH01000031.1 GCF_007993865.1 Pseudomonas sp. SJZ079
AAACTGCAAACCTTTCCGGTGGACCGCCACCGCCGATTCAATCCTCGAAAAGTTGCATCGACTTTGTTCGCGTATTAGCGGGACAGAACACTAGCAGGCCGTTGAAAAATGTAGCGGACGACGGCTAGGCAAGGCGAAAGCGGCCTAAACAGTGCAGCTTACCTGTTGTAAATGAGCATTTTGAGGTCGATTTCAACGCTGCACAGCCTAGCGCAGTAGTTTTCAACGGCCTGTTAAGGGCTGGCCGCGGTCCAGACGCTCCGTATAATGAATGCATAACGCCATCGTGAATGGCTCAATTCGGACTCGTTATGACTGAACAGCAACCTATCGCCGTGCTCGGCGGCGGCAGCTTCGGCACCGCAATTGCAAACTTGTTGGCCGAGAACGGCCAGCGCGTGATGCTGTGGATGCGTGACCAGCAGCAGGCTGAGGCCATCCGCCTCACCGGTGAGAACCCGCGCTACCTTAAAGGCATCAAAATTCACCCAGGCGTCGAGCCCGTCACCGACCTGCCAACCACCTTGAGCGCTTGCCAGATGGTGTTTGTAGCATTGCCCTCCAGCGCTCTGCGTCAGGTGTTGCAGCCGCTGGCCGAGCAACTTAGCGGCAAGCTGATGATCAGCACCACCAAGGGCATCGAAGCGAAGAGTTTCAAGCTGATGAGCCAGATACTCGAGGAAGTCGCCCCGCAGGCGCGGGTCGGGGTACTGTCCGGGCCGAATCTGGCGCGCGAAGTCGCCGAGCACGCGCTGACTGCTTCGGTGATTGCCAGCGAGGATGAGGAACTGTGTCTGCGCGTACAGGACGTGCTGCACGGTCGCACCTTCCGCGTGTATGCCAGCGGCGACCGCTTTGGCGTGGAGTTGGGCGGGGCGCTGAAGAACGTCTATGCGATCATCGCCGGCATGGCTGCGGCGTTGGGCATGGGTGAAAACACCCGCAGTATGCTGATCACCCGTGCACTGGCGGAGATGACGCGCTTTGCCGTGCAGCTGGGCGCCAACCCGATGACCTTTCTGGGGCTGGCCGGGGTCGGCGATTTGATCGTCACCTGCTCCTCAGCTAAGAGTCGCAACTACCAAGTTGGCTACGCCCTGGGCGAAGGCTTGAGTCTGGAGGATGCAGTGCAGCGCCTGGGCGAGGTGGCGGAAGGGGTCAACACAATCAAGGTGCTGAAGGCCAAGGCCGAGGAAATAGATGTCTACATGCCCCTGGTTGCCGGGCTGCATGCCATTGTGTTTGAAGGCTGCACCCTGGACCAGGTAATCGAAGCGCTGATGCGTGCCGAGCCGAAGACCGATGTCGACTTTATTCCAACTACGGGTTTTTAACCCCGTGCTAATGCGTTATCAGGGAGAGTGTCATGAGCGAACAGAATAAAGAGTTGGAGCGCGAGTCCATCCTGCTGCGGATTCTCTGGATGGTGCTATTCGCCATCGTTTGGCAACTGGCCGAGGTGGTGCTAGGAGCTGTGGTACTGCTGCAACTGGGCTATCGGCTGTTTTACGGGGCGCCGAATGCCGGCTTGCTCGGCTTTGGCGACAGCCTGAGCCAATATTTGGCGCAGATTGGCCGTTTCGGCACGTTCAACAGCGATGAAAAGCCGTGGCCGCTTGCCGACTGGCCAACCCCTCAGCCGCCACAAGGCGAGGCGGCGCATGCGGTGCCGCCGGCTGCGCACCCCGTGCGTGACGAAGAACCTAAGCTGTGAGTGCTGTGCAGTGAGGCTCTGGCTGCTGCGGCATGGCGAAGCGCAGGCTCAGGCGCGCAGCGATGCCGAGCGCGAACTGACCGCGCATGGCCGGACGCAGGTTCGCCAAGCGGCGAGCCTGCTGCAGGGCCGCGCGCTCGGCGCGATCATGGCCAGCCCTTATGCGCGAGCCCAGCAAACCGCCACGCTGGTGCACGAGGTGGTGGGTTTCAGCGGTGCTATACAGACGGTGCCCTGGTTGACGCCCGATAGCGATCCGCGTGAGGTGTTAGCCCAGTTGGCTCATTTCGATAGCGGCGACCTGCTGCTGGTGAGTCATCAGCCTCTGGTCGGGGCCTTGGCGGGGCTGTTGATCAACGGCCACCGGCAACAACCGCTAGCCATGCACACCGCCAGCCTGGCTGAGCTGGAGGGTGATGATCTGCTCGCCGGCTTGATGGATCTGCGCAGTCTGATCCACCCCCATCACTGAACGAAATAGCGCTACACAGCGAAACATTTCTTAACTTGCGGCTCATCTTTGTGCATGGAATAGTCAGCCGAGCAATTGCTTGGTTGGCCCCCATAAGAACTACAAAGGAGGAAGCCCTGTGGCTAATGCGATTCGTTTGCCGCTTGAAGTGTTTTACGAACGCGAGACCCGTCATCCGAATAAACGCTACATGGTGCAACCTCTGCCGGATGGTCGCCTGCAAGAGTTGAGTTGGGCCGAGGTCGGCGAGCAAGCACGCCGCGCCGCCAACTGGTTGCGCAGCCGAGAGCTGCCACAAGGCAGTCGCATCGCAATCATCTCGAAGAACTGTGCCCACTGGATCGTTGCCGATCTCGCGATCTGGATGGCTGGGCACGTGTCGGTGCCGCTATACCCGAACCTCACCGCCGAGTCGGTGCGCCAAGTGCTTGAGCATTCCGAGGCGGCGCTGGTCTTTGTCGGCAAGCTGGATGACTGGCCAAGCATGGCGCCGGGCGTTCCCGACACGCTTCCCTGCGTTGGCCTGCCGCTGCGCCCGCATGCTGAGTTCAGCTATCTGTGGGATGACCTGCAGGCCTGCACGCCGATTCAGGATGACCCCAAGCCCGCGGCCAATCGGCTCGCCACCCTCATCTATACCTCCGGTACCACCGGCACGCCAAAGGGTGTGATGCACCACTTCAGCAACCTGGGTTTCGCCGCCAGTCATGCCACCGAGCTGTTTGGTGTCGCGGAAGAGGACCGGGTGCTGTCCTATCTGCCGCTGTGTCATGTGGCCGAGCGCATGTTTGTCGAGTTGGCGTCGATCTATGGTGGGCAGACGGTGTTCTTCGCCGACAACTTGGATACTTTTCTAGAGGACCTCAAGCGCGCGCGCCCGACGATGATTTTCGGCGTGCCGCGTATCTGGACCAAGTTCCAAATGGGCGTGTACAGCAAGATGTCGGCGGAAAAACTCGACTTCCTGCTCAAGCTGCCGTTGATCGGCCGTTTGGTGGGCAAGAAAGTCTTAGCCGGGCTGGGCCTGGACGCCGTGCGCTATGCGCTATCTGGTGCCGCCCCTGTACCGGAGGCCTTGCTCGACTGGTACAAGCGCCTCGGTCTGGATGTGCTTGAGGTGTATGGCATGACCGAGAACTGCGGCTATTCGCATGTCTGTCGACCAGGTCAATACCGGCAAGGCTGGATCGGCCAGAACAGTCCCGGGGTCGAGGTGCGAATCGCCGCAGATGGTGAGGTGCAGGCACGCAGCGGCGCGACCATGCAGGGGTATTACAAGGACCCGCAGAAGACCGCGGAAACCATCACCGACGATGGCTTTCTGCGCACTGGCGACAAGGGGGAGCAGGATGCCGCGGGCAACCTGCGCCTGACCGGACGGATTAAGGAAATTTTCAAGACCAGCAAGGGCAAGTATGTTGCCCCAGCCCCGATCGAGAACCGTCTGGCGGTACATTCGCGGATCGAGCAGGTCTGCGTGGTCGGCGATGGCCTGGTGCAGCCGATGGCCCTGTGCGTGCTCTCCGAGGTCGGTCGCCAGGAGGCCGCCAACGGCGCCCGTGGCGAGTTGGAAAAGAGCCTCAAGGTGCTACTGGCCGAGGTCAATGCGACGCTCGACAAGCACGAGCGGTTACAGGGGCTGGTGCTGGTCAAGGACGCCTGGTCGGTAGACAACGGCTTCCTGACGCCCACGCTGAAAATCAAGCGTAACGTGGTCGAGGGTACCTACGCTCCGCGTTTCGCCGAATGGCTCGAGAATCGTGAAGCAGTGCTGTGGAGCCAGTAACCTGTTCTCGGACCCGCTTAGGCCTTCGGCTTAGTGGGTCCGAGAACAGCAGCGTGGCGTTCTTGGACTTTCCGGCGACCTACTTTAGAAGGATTTCCCATGAGCCTGTGGCGGCAAACTCCGAATATCGAACAACTCAATGCGACCCTGAAGAACACCATCGGCGAGCAGCTGGATATTCGCTTCGAATCCTTCGATGCAGAGTCCATCAGCGCCAGCATGGTGATCGACTCGCGGACTCATCAGCCCTATGGCCTGCTGCACGGTGGTGCCTCGGTTGTGCTGGCGGAAACCCTTGGCTCGACCGCCAGCTACCTGTGCATCGATACCAGCAAGTTCTATTGCGTGGGTTTGGAGGTGAACGCCAATCACCTGCGCGGCCTGCGCAACGGGCGAGTCACGGCAGTGGCACGGCCTATCCATCTGGGTCGGACCACGCATGTCTGGGATATTCGCCTGAGCGGCGAGGATGGCAAATCCAGCTGCATCTCGCGCTTGACCATGGCCATTGTGCCGTTGGGCGATAAGCCCTTGCCGACGCACTGAGCGTTATCCTCTGAGTGCATGCCAGCCTGCGGGGAGGGCAGGCTGGCGTGCTTCCCATCACCTTTGGCCGTAGTGCCTTCATTCACTGGCGGTTTTGTCATTGCCGCATGGGCGCCGCTGCCGGACAATTCCCCGGTCTTCCCCTATAAGTCCGCCGTCATGCCCCAGCCTGTGTTTTTCGCCCACGCCAATGGTTTTCCTTCGGCCACCTACGGCAAATTGTTTGCTGCCTTGGCGCCCGAATATGGGGTGCAGCATTTGCAGCAGCATGGCCACGACCCGCGCTTTCCGGTGAATGAGAATTGGGCCAGTCTGGTCGAGGAGTTGCTGCATCACCTCGAACAGTGCGACGCCCCGGTATGGGGCGTCGGCCACTCCCTCGGTGGGGTGCTGCATTATCATGCGGCCTTGCTCCGACCCGAGTTGTACCGCGGCGTGGTGATGCTCGATTCACCGGTATTGACCCTGGCCGACCGGATCGTCATCCGGGCTGCCAAGCGCTTTGGCTTTATCGACCGCATTACCCCGGCCGGGCGCACGCTTGGTCGGCGTGAGGAGTTCAGCGACCTGGTCGAGGCGCGGCGCTATTTCGCCGGCAAGACCCTGTTCAGCCGCTTCGATCCCGAATGCCTCGATGCCTACGTGCAACATGGTTTGCAAGATAGCGGCGCAAGCCTGCGCCTGCGTTTCGATGCCGCCACGGAAATCAGCATCTATCGCAACGTGCCGCACACCAGCCCGGGTCGGCCGCAACAGCTACAAGTGCCGCTGGCCATGGTGCGCGGTCGGCACAGTCGGGTGGTGTTGCCGCACCACAGTCGATTGATTCGACGCATGCCCAGAGGCGAGTACTTAACCCTGCCGGGTGGGCATATGTTTCCGTTGGAGCGCCCGCAGGACACCGCCGAGCTACTCAAGTCGTTGTTCAAGCGCTGGGATGGCCAGCAGCCTGCCGAGGAATCAGCATGACAGTGACGTTTGAAGAGGTACGTCTGAGCCTGCCGCATATCGAACTGGCGGCGCACCTGTATGGCCCAGAAGATGGCCAGCCGGTCATTGCCTTGCACGGTTGGCTGGATAACGCCGCCAGCTTTGCCCGCTTGGCCCCCAAGTTGCCGGGGCTGCGCATTGTTGCTCTGGATTTCGCCGGACATGGTCATTCCGATCACCGTCCCGCCGGCGCCAGTTACGTGATCTGGGATCACGTTCACGATGTCTTGCAGGTAGCCGAGCAGTTCGGCTGGCAGCGTTTTTCCTTGTTGGGGCATTCGATGGGGGCCATCGTCTCGGTGCTGTTGGCGGCTGCGCTCCCTGAGCGGGTCGAGCGTCTGGCGCTGATCGATGGCCTGATTCCCTACACCGGCGAGCCGGACAGTGCGCCACAACGGCTGGGCGAAGCACTCAAGGCGCAGATGGCGCTGGCCGGCAAGCGTAAGCCGGTGTACGCCGAGTTCGAGCGGGCGGTCGAGGCGCGCATGCGCGGCGTTGGCGCGGTCAGTCGCGAAGCCGCCGAGTTGCTCGCGCAGCGCGGTTTGATGCCGACGCGTGGCGGTTACACCTGGCGCACCGACAGCCGTTTGACCCTGCCTTCGCCCATGCGCCTGACCCGGGCCCATGCGGCGGCGTTCGTTGAGCAACTGCAGTGCCCGGTCAATCTGGTGCTGGCGGAGCAGGGCATGCTCTTGGCGCAGCCCAGGTTCAAGGAGTTGCTGGCAGATCGACCGATCATCCAAAATCGCTTGCCGGGGGGGCATCACCTGCACCTGGACGATGAGGAGGGTGCGCAGTTGGTAGCAGACTGTTTCAATAGTTTCTTGCGCCCGTCTTGACTTGCCGGAGGCAACTGCGGAAGGTTGGGCTCAATGGAATGGAGAGCCCTATGATTGATCTTTACACCGCAGCGACCCCCAATGGCCACAAGGTGTCGATCGCTCTGGAAGAGCTCCAGTTGCCGTACAGCGTGCAGGCACTGAGCTTTGACAAGCACGAGCAGAAAGCCGCAGATTTTCTGAAAATCAATCCCAACGGGCGTATTCCCGCCATAGTCGACCGCGACAATGGCGACTTCGCCGTGTTCGAGTCCGGCGCCATCCTCATCTATTTGGCCGAGTTGACTGGGCAGCTGATGCCGCACGATGGCAAAGGCCGCTCGTTGGTCATGCAGTGGCTGATGTTCCAGATGGGCGGCGTCGGCCCGATGCAGGGGCAGGCCAACGTGTTCTTCCGCTATTTTCCGGAAAAACTGCAAGGCGCCATCGACCGCTACCAGCATGAAACGCGACGGCTTTACGAGGTATTGAATTCGCGGCTGGGCGAAGCCGAGTACCTGGCCGGCGACTACAGTATTGCTGACATCGCGACGTTCCCCTGGGTACGCATCCATGACTGGGCGGGCGTTTCGCTTGAGGGCCTCGAGCATGTGCAACGCTGGGTCGCGGCGCTGGAACAGCGTCCGGCGGTGCAACGCGGCTTGCTGGTGCCGCGCCGTGAAGAGGATGAAGAGCAGCTGGTCAAGGCCGCTCAAATGATGTTGATTCGATGAGGCCGTGCATGCGTTGGTTCAGTCTGTTTAGTGGGGTTTTGCTGAGTGGCATGGTGCTGGCGGCAGAGCCGGTCGGCAGCCACGATCTGGAAGTGCTGCCGCGCTTTCCTGGGAGCAAGATAGTCGCCTTCAGCGAAGAAGCGGAACAGGAGAGGCTTTATCCGCAAGGCACTATCCGGCGTATCAGTGGCCGCTTGCGCTATGAGTATGAACTGCCGCTACAGGGGCAGTTCACCGCGGTGACCTATGAGTTACCGAAAACCCATTCGGCCGATGAAGTCTTCACCGTCGCCCGTGAGACCCTGCAGGCGCAAGGCGCCGAGTTGCTGTACTGGTGCCAGGGGCGTGAGTGCGGCGCGAGTAGCCTGTGGGCCAACGCGGTGTTCGGCAAATCGATCCTCTATGGCTCCGATGATCAGCAAGCCTATGTTCTCATGCGCTTACCTGAGCCCCGGCAGAACAGCGTGCTGGCGCTCTACAGCATCACCCGCGGCAATCGTCGCGCCTACCTGCATGCCGAGCTGTTGGTGGCCAACGCTCCGCTGGCCGAAGTGTTGCCGACACCAGCCACCCTGCTGCGTCAGTTAAAGAGCAACGGCGAGTTGCGCTTGCCCAAACAGGTCGAGCCGACACCGGCCTGGGCCACCTTGCTGGCGCGTAGCCTCAACCTCGATAGCACCTTGCGCGTCAGTCTGGCCGGTGTGCAGGCCGAAGCCTGGCGTGAAGCGTTGGTCGAGCAACGGGTGCGGGCCGCACGACTTGAATTGGGCGATGCCGAGTCTGTGGGGTTGCGCATCAGCGTGCTGCGTTAACCGGGCAGCCTGGCGGATAATGCCGATGTAGTCCCCCAAAGCACCGGCTTGCCTATTGGCTGCGTAGGCCGGTTCGCTTGCCTCGTTCTGCCCGCTAGGGCTGTTTGTCTCTTTCTCTGCTGGAGCCGTATGAATGTTCAATAACGACCGCTTGCTGGTGCAGATTCTGCTCCTCGGGCTACTCGGCGCGAGCCTGTGGGTGCTCGCGCCGTTCTGGTCGGCATTGTTTTGGGCGGCGGTACTGTCTTTCGCCAGTTGGCCGTTGATGCGCACCCTGACGCGCTGGCTGAAGGGCCGCCAAGCCGCTGCTGCAGCCTTGTTGACCGCTGGCTGGACAATCCTGGTCGCGGTGCCTTTAGTGCTACTTGGCTTCAACCTGGCCGACCACATTCGCGAAGCCACGGCCTTGCTCAAAAACCTGCAGGTCGCCGGCCTGCCGCCACCGCCGAGTTGGCTTGAAGGCTTGCCATTCGTGGGCGAGCGCCTACTGGGGTTGTGGCAGACCATCGATCAGCAGGGCGCTGCGTTCTTCGATACCGTGCGGCCGTACCTCGGCCAGGTCGGCAACTGGCTGTTGGCGCGTAGCGCTCAGGTCGGCGGCGGTATGCTGGAGCTGGCCTTGAGCCTGATTCTGGTGTTTTTCTTCTACCGTGACGGCCCGCGTTTGGCCGCATTCGTGCACAGTCTGCTGGATCGCCTGATTGGCGGGCGCGCCGAGCATTACCTGGAGCTGATCGCCGGCACCGTGCAACGGGTGGTCAATGGGGTGATAGGCACTGCTGCGGCCCAGGCTCTGCTGGCCTATATCGGCTTCATGATCGCCGGGATCCCGGGTGCGCTTTTACTGGGCTTGATGACCTTTGCCTGCAGCCTGATCATGGTCCCGCCACTGATCTGGGGCCCCGCGGTACTGTGGCTGTTCTGGCAGGGCGAGGTGGGCATGGCAGTCTTTCTCGCCGTGTGGGGCTTCCTGATAATCAGCGGGGTCGACAATATCCTCAAGCCTTACCTGATCAGCCGCGGCGGCAACCTGCCGCTGGTGGTGGTGCTGCTCGGGGTGTTTGGCGGGATTCTGGCTTTTGGCTTCATGGGCTTGTTCCTCGGCCCCACCGTGCTCGCCGTCGCCTACAGCCTGCTCAGTGACTGGGTGGCGGGTAAGGCGCCGCCAGCCAGCCCTTCATCAGAGGATCAAGTCCGCTGATTCAAGGGCCAATGTCCGGCCCGCGTGTGAGCCGCATTTGTCTCGCGCGCAAGGATGTTGGCGCCCGTTTATGGCGTGTTGGAGGGGGCAGTACGCCATGGCGCTTTCAGGAGACTCAGTGATCGCCGCGTTCGTACCTATCCAGCGTGTCGCGGGCGATCTGCCGGCCAAGCATGATCAGCTCCGGTGCGCGATAGAACTCGAAGAACCGGCAGGCGCGCTTGGGCACGTTGATCAGGATATCGGGCGGGTAGCCGGCAATCTTGTACTGGGCCAGTGAGGTCTGCATCACCTCGAAACTCTGGTTGATCAACTCGAGCAAGGACGCCGGACCGCTCATGTCGGCGACTCGCGAGCCGCTGGCGGACTTGGTCGCAGCAGCACTTTCCGTTGAGTCGGCAGACTGCTGAGGCGCAGTTGCGGCGGCATGCTGTTGCTGGCTATGAGCCTCTACGATCGGGCTGGCGACTTCTGTTTCTTCCATCAGCAACAGTTCATCGTCCTCGCCCTGCTTGCGACGGAACGAGGGCAGGCGTGAGCCGAGCGAGGCCATCAACAGGTCGAAGCGGCCTTTCAGCGCCGGTGGCCGTTCGATGACCGGCAACTGGTAGTGGCGCTGGTTGTTCGAGTTGAGGTTGACCGCGATAATCAGGTCGCAGTGACTGGACACCACCGGCACGATCGGCAGGGGGTTGAGCAGGCTGCCGTCGACCAGCATGCGCTTGCCCTGGATCACCGGGGTGAACAGGCTGGGAATTGCCGCCGAGGCGCGCATGGCTTGGTGCAGGCAGCCCTCCTGGAACCAGATCTCCTGTTGGTTGGTCAGGTCGGTGGCCACCGCCGTGAAGGGAATCGGCAGGTCTTCGATATTGATCTCGCCGAGGATCTCGCGAATGTGACCGAAGACTTTCTCGCCGCGAATGGCGCCGAGGCGAAAACTTACATCGAGCAGACGCAGCACATCGAGATAGTCCAGGCTTTCGATCCATTCGCGGTATTGTCTGAGCTTGCCGGCCGCGTAGATGCCACCGACCACCGCGCCCATGGAGCAGCCCGCGATGCAGGCGATGTCATAACCGCGCGCTTCCAGCTCTTCAATTACGCCGATGTGCGCATAACCCCGCGCGCCCCCCGATCCCAGGACCAGTGCTACCCGTTGAGCCATTTATTAATCCCCCGTAACGCATTGTTTTATCAACATACGCGCGCCAGTCGCTGGCGCCAAGACGGCATTTGCTAGAATGCCGCCGCCTGTCGACCAGTTAAGTGAGATTTCATGAGCGAGCCCATCCGTTTGACCCAGTACAGCCACGGCGCTGGCTGCGGTTGCAAGATTTCCCCCAAGGTGCTGGACGTGATCCTGGCCGGCAGCGGTGCGCAGAATCTCGACCCCAAACTGTGGGTTGGCAATGCCTCGCGCGACGATGCGGCGGTTTATGCCATCGATGGCGAGCGCGGCGTGGTCTCGACCACCGACTTCTTCATGCCCATCGTCGACGATCCCTATGACTTCGGGCGGATCGCCGCGACCAACGCGATCAGCGATATCTATGCGATGGGCGGCGATCCGCTGATGGCCATCGCCATTCTCGGCTGGCCGGTCAATCTGTTGCCCGCAGAAGTTGCCCGCGAAGTGATTCGCGGCGGCCGCGCCGTGTGTGACGAGGCGGGCATCCCGCTGGCTGGCGGACACTCCATCGATGCCCCGGAACCGATCTTCGGCCTGGCCGTCACCGGTCTGGTGGAAAAGCGCCACATGAAGCGCAACGACACCGCGCAGGTCGGCGACAAGCTGTACCTGAGCAAACCGCTGGGGATCGGCATCCTCACCACCGCCGAGAAAAAAGCCAAGCTGCGCAGCGAAGACGTCGGCCTGGCACGCGACTGGATGTGCACCCTGAACAAACCCGGCAGCCGCTTCGGCAAACTCGCCGGGGTGACCGCGATGACCGACGTGACCGGCTTCGGCCTGCTCGGTCATCTGGTCGAGATGGCCGATGGCAGCGGCCTGACCGCACAGATCGAGTTCGCCAAGGTGCCGCGTCTGGGCAGCGTCGACTATTACCTGGAGCAGGGCTGCGTCCCTGGTGGCACCCAGCGTAATTTCGACAGCTACGGCGAGAAGATTGCGCCCTTGCCCGAAGCGCACAAACTCTTGCTCTGCGATCCGCAAACCAGTGGCGGTCTGCTGGTCGCGGTGACGGCCGACGGTGAGGCGGAGTTTCTCGCGGTCGCCAGCGAACTGGGGCTTTCCCTGCAACCCATCGGCCAGATGCTCGAGCGACAGCGTTTTGCGGTCGAGGTGCTGTGATGCGCGACAATACCGACGATTACCGCAGCATCTTTCTTAACGACACGCCGATGATGGACGCGCGCGCCCCGGTTGAGTTCGACAAGGGCGCCTTTCCCCACGCGATTAACCTGCCGCTGATGGACGACATCGAGCGGCAAAAGGTCGGCACCTGCTATAAACAGCACGGCCAGCAGGCGGCCATTGCGCTTGGGCATCAGTTGGTCAGCGGTGAAACCAAGGCCGCACGGATCGAGGCTTGGGCGGCGTTTGCCCAGGCCAACCCAGAGGGTTACCTGTACTGCTTTCGCGGTGGCCTGCGTTCGCAGACCGTCCAGCAATGGCTAAAAACCGAGGCGGGTATCGCCTATCCGCTGGTGCTGGGCGGCTACAAGGCGATGCGTAGCTTCCTTCTGCAAACCACCGAGCAGGCAGTCGCACAATGCGATTTCGTGCTGGTGGGCGGCATGACCGGTACCGGCAAGACCGAGGTGATCGCTCAGCTCGATAACAGCCTGGATCTGGAGGGGCACGCCAATCATCGCGGTTCCAGCTTTGGCAAACGTGCCACCGCGCAGCCGCAGCAGATTAATTTCGAGAACGCCCTGGCCATCGACATCCTGAAAAAGCGTGCGGCGGGCATGCAACAGTTCGTGCTCGAGGATGAAGGGCGGATTATCGGTAAGTCCTCGCTACCCTTGGAGTTGTACCAGGGCATGCAGGACTACCCTCTGGTGTGGCTGGAGGACAGCCTGGCCGGGCGCGTCGAGCGCATTCTCAAGGATTACGTGATCGACCTGTGTGCCGAGTTCATCGCCTTGCAGGGCGAAGAGTCGGGCTTCAAGGCGTTTTCCGAGCGCCTGCAACAGAGCCTGAAAAATATCCTCAAACGTCTGGGTGGCGAGCGTTATCAACGCCTGGCGGCGATCATGGATCAGGCCCTGCTGGAGCAGCAGAGTCATGGGGTGGTCGACCTGCATCGCGGTTGGATCGAGGCCCTGTTGGTCGAGTATTACGACCCCATGTATGCCTACCAGCGTGAGAACAAGGCGGGCCGGATCGAGTTCGTTGGCGAACAGGCCGCGGTGGTGGAGTTTCTCCGTCAGCGAGTCCAGTTATAAGGAGCTGGCACTTTTCCATCATATGCGCGTCATACTGAGTCACAGTACGTGGTCATTTATCCATTCGAAGGGTATGAGATATGAAAGCCTGGATCTGCTTGCCGTTAATCGCTTTGCTGCTGGCCGGCTGTGCCGGTAAAACCGTCTATCGTGACAGCTGTGCCAATCAGCTGAATGCCGCCTGGCAAGAGCTCGACCTGGCCAAGGCGGAAGGCTTTGCCGGCACCGTGAGTTACTCGAAGGCCTTGTCGCTGCTCACCGCGGCGAAAACCCAGCAACAGTTCGAGGCCTATAAGGGCTGCACCAGCAAAGCCGAGCGGGCGCGTTTCTATATCCGTGAATCGCGCGCGGGGCGCTGATGCAACTCGATTTCAGTAGCCTGACACCGCTGGATGCCTACCGTTGGCTCGCGTCCACTGTGACCCCCAGGCCCATCGCCTGGGTGTCCAGCGTGTCTGCAGACGGTATCAGCAATCTCGCCCCCTTCAGCTTCTTCCAGGTGATCAGTGATGAGCCGCCGACGCTGATGGTCAACGTCAACACGCGCGCTGACGGTGGCTTCAAGGACACCCTGCGCAATGTGCAGGCAACCGGGGAGCTGGTGATCCAGCTGGTGTCCTTCGCTCAAGCCGAGGCGATGAATGCCAGTGCCGCGGCCTTGCCCCATGGCGTCAGCGAGTTCGAGCGTTGCGGGATTGCCAGCTTGGCCGGCCAGCGGGTTGCCGTGCCGCGTGTCGCTGGGGCCGCCGTGGCTTTCGAGTGTCGCTTGGCGGAAGTCCAGCCCTATCCGCGTCATGCACCTAACAGTCACCTGATCTTCGCCGAAGTACTGCTCGCTCACCTGGACGATGCAGTGCTCAACGAGAAAGGTCGGATTGACCCCTACAGCCTCGATCTGGTAGGGCGCCTGGGTGGAACCTCCTACACCCGCACCCGCGATACCTTCGAGATGAGCCGCCCAGGCTGAAGCTGCCCTGAGTCCGTCACTGAGTCTGTACAGCCAGCTTGGTTTGACTGAGCTGACTGAACAGGACAGCTAATACCCCCCTACTTGCTGCCAGGCTGCGTCTGACCGTCTCCCCGGTTACTTCGCTACAGCCGCAAATATTCCACGTTGCCGGGATTAACTTTTCAGCAGTCGAGTCGATAACCCAGAACGATGAGCTAAAAACGACATTCGATTAGCTGAAAGCACCAATCGGACGGTCAGCTAGCTTGTTCTCTGTACAGCTATGCACATATGTTGCCGGCTGGGATTCGAGCGACATTACGCCGTTTGGTAGTCATCTTGGCAAAGGGGTGGAAAGCATGTGGAACGTCCTGCAACGGCGCGTCGCCAGTTTGAGTACGGCAAAGAAACTGGCATGGGGTTTCGGTGTCGTACTCTCGCTCACGGCGGTGGTTGCGGCCACGGGCTTCTCCGCGCTGCGTGACGTGGGTCAGCGTTCGGCGCTGCTGGAACGGATGAGTTCGATCAATAGCCAGGTGCTGCAGATCCGCCGCAGCGAACAGGACTTTGCCCTGACTGGCGACATGCAGCACGCCAAGCTGTTGCACGAACAGGCTCAGGCCATCCTCGAGCGCAGCGCGGCCTTGCAGGCAGAATTGCCCGCCGCTGAGCGGCCGTTGCTGGATGAAGTGGCGGCTGCCGTTGCCGAGTATCAGGCGGCGTTCGACCGTTACGTGGAGCAGACCGATAGCATGGGCCTGTCCCTGGATGCGGCCAACTGGTTGGTGGTCAGTTCATCCAACAGTCTGGATTTGCTCAAGGACGGCTTGTCGGAAGACGGTGTCGACCTGCTTAAAAGCAGCCTGGGCGAAGAAGGCGCCGAGTCGGTGGCGCAGGCGGGTCAGATCAGCAGCATCCATCAATTATTGCTGGAGGCGCTCGATCAGGCGCGCGTGCTTCTGGAGCAGAGTCGCCGCTCAAGCGAAGCCGCGCAGACCGAGATCAAACAAGCGCGCGATGCGCAGAAACTGGCCAGTGAGCTGCGTGATGCCATGAGTGATCCGGGTTATTCCTCGGTGCTGGGGGACGTCATCATCGGCATCGACTCCTTCAACGAGCGTCTGGCCGAGTACACGCGTCACCTGCAACAGCAGAAGCAGGAACATGCCCAGTTGGTGATGCAGGCCGAACGCATCGTGGCGCTGGTAGGCGAGGGCTATACCAAGCAGAGGGCCGGCATGAAAGCCCAGTTACAGACCAGTTCCTGGCTGATTTTCCTGGCCGCGGCCCTGGCCCTGATGATTGGCCTGCTGGCCACCCTGACCATTACCTTGTTGATCGTGCGTCCGCTCAAGCAGGTGATCCAGCATGCCCGTAATATCGCCGATGGCGACCTCAGCGTTGACATCGAGGTGCAGCGCACTGATGAAGTAGGACAGCTGCTGACAGCCATGCAAGCCATGTCGCTCAGCCTGCGTGAGATGGTTGGCCGCTTACAAGGGGGCGTGACGCAGATTTCCGCCTCGGCGCAGTCGCTGTCAGCCTTGACTGAGCAGACGCGCCAGGGTGTGAATGAACAGAAAGCGGAAACCGATCAGGTGGCCACCGCGATGAGCGAGATGACCGCCACGGTGCATGATGTCGCGCGCAACGCCGAGGCTGCCGCCGGCTCTGCCGAAGAAGCAGACAAGCGGGTCACCAGTGGCGCCGAAGTGGTGCAACAGACGTTAGCCCGGATCAACCAGTTAGCCGCTGCGATGGCCACCACCACTCAGAGCATCGAGCAGCTAAGCGAAGACGCTCAACGCATCGATTCGGTTCTGGATGTAATCAAGAGCGTGGCCGAGCAGACCAATTTGCTGGCCCTCAACGCGGCCATCGAGGCGGCCCGTGCCGGCGAGCAAGGCCGCGGTTTTGCGGTAGTAGCCGACGAGGTACGCGCCCTGGCCAAGCGCACGCAACAGTCCACCGCGGAAATCGAGGGGTTGATCGCCACCCTGCGTGAAGGCGTGCGCCGCTCGGTCGAGGACATGAGCAAGAGCGGTGTTCTGGTTGAACAGACGGTACAGGATGCCAATCAAACCGAGGGGGCACTGAAAGGCATTGCCGGTTCGGTGACGCAGATATTCGAGATGAACCAGCAGATTGCGGCGGCGGCGGAACAGCAGAGTGCGGTGGCGGAGGAGATCAGTCGCAGCGTCACCCTGATCCGTGATATCGCCGACCAGTCTTCCACGGCGATGGATGAGTCAGCAGGTTCGAGCATCAAACTCGCGGAGCTGGGTGTTGAACTGCAAGGTATGGCAGGGCATTTCCGTCTCTGAGGCAGGTTTCCTTCACAGTTTCATGAGTAAAGGTTACAGGGCGCTTTGCCCGCTTCGCGCTGACCAGTAGCATCGACCCACTTGCATAAGGAGTGGGCGATGCGTACGAAACTGGAAGCCTGTCAGGGTGCGGTGAACCAGGTGCTGCTGGGTAAGGAAGCGCAGGTGCGGTTGGCGCTGACCTGTTTGCTGGCGCGCGGCCACCTGTTGATCGAAGATCTGCCCGGTATGGGCAAAACCACCCTCAGTCACGCCCTGGCCAAGGTGCTCGGCCTGAGCTTCCAGCGTATCCAGTTCACCTCCGACCTGTTGCCAGGGGACATCCTCGGCACCTCGGTGTTCGATAAGGACAGCGGGCAGTTCGTCTTTCATCCGGGGCCGATTTTCGCCGAGTTGGTGCTGGCCGATGAGATCAACCGGGCCACACCGAAGAGCCAGAGCGCCTTGCTCGAAGCCATGGAGGAGGGCCAGGTGACCATCGAGGGCGCGACCCGACCGCTGCCCGAACCGTTCTTTGTGATCGCCACACAGAACCCGGTCAGCCAGGGCGGTACCTTCGCCTTGCCAGAGTCCCAACTCGACCGTTTCCTGATGCGCCTGTCGCTCGGCTATCCCGCCAAAGCCGCTGAGAAGGCCTTGTTGCTCGGCGACTCGCGGCGCTCGCTGTTGCCGCGGCTGGAAGCGATCTCCAGTCACAGTGAACTGGCCTCGATCCAGGCCGAGGTGCCGAAAATACGCGCCAGTGATGCTCTGGTCGATTACGTGCTGCGTCTGGTCGAGGCGACGCGCAGCCAGCCGCAATTCGCCTGGGGCCTGTCGCCACGTGCCAGCCTGGCCTTGCTGGCAGCCGCCCGGGCCTGGGCCTTGCTGGCCGAGCGCGACTATGTGATTCCCGAGGATGTGCAGGCGGTGCTGCCCTCGGTGGTCGGCCACCGCCTGCGCGAGCGGGCCGATCCGAGCGGGCATGGTGGCGGGGCGTTGGTGCAGTGGTTGCTGCGCGAGGTGCCGGCACTTTGAGTCGGCTGTTCAGGTCGCGCTGGAGTCGCTGGCTGGCACGGCGCATTCCCGCTGCCGCCAGTGTGCGCCTCACGCAACGGCAAATTTTCATCATTCCCAGCCAAGTCGGGGCGGCGTTCGCCCTGGCATTGGCCCTGATGCTGCTGGCGGCGATCAACTACCAGAACAGCCTGGCCTACGGCCTGACCTTTTTGCTCGGCTCGGTGTTCATCGTCGCCATCCTGCACACCTACCGCAACCTGGCCGGGCTGGTGCTCAAGGCCGGCAGCGCGGGTGCGGTGTTCGTCGGTGAGCAGGGGCGCTTTCGGTTGCGCCTGGAAAGCACGCAGCGGGCACATCAGGCGATCGCCCTGGGTTGGCCGCCGGGTGTCTTGCAGGTGCACGACGTGCCCGCCGAAGGCGTCAGCGAATGCGAGCTGAGCATTGCCACCCAGCGCCGTGGCTGGTTGCGCCCCGGGCGGCTGCGCGTCGAGAGCCGCTTCCCCCTGGGGATTCTGCTGGCTTGGAGCTGGGTCGACCTGGATCAGGCGCTGCTGGTCTACCCGCGGCCGCTGGCCGGCGAGTTGCCGCTGACCGCCGGTGCGGATGACGATCAGCAGGAGCAGGGCACACGCGCACAGGGGCAGGGTACGGACGACTTCCAGGGGCTGCGCGACTACCAGCCGGGAGACTCGAAGCGGCGCATGCACTGGAAGGCGTACTCGCGGGGGCAGGGGCTGCTGGTCAAGGACTTCGCCGTGCTCAGCGGGCGTGACCTGAGTTTGGACTTCGACGCGCTCACGGGCGATGTCGAGCTGCGTCTGTCGCGGCTCTGTCATTGGGTGCTGCAGCTGAGCGAGCGACAGCAGCCGTTTGCCTTGCGCTTGCCCGGTTGCCTAGTGGCGCAGGACAGTGGCGAACAGCATCGCGATGCCTGCCTGCGCGTCCTGGCGCTGTTTGGCAGTGCGCCATGAGTGCTCCAATCGGTATTCCACGTGTCAGCCTGAGTTGGCTGCTGGTCGCCCAGGCCCTGGTGATCATCCCTCACCTCGCGCATTTGCCGATGTGGATCATCGCCCTGTGGCTCGGCTGTGCGGGTTGGCGTATTCAGATTTTCCGCATGCGTGCGCGCTACCCCAATGCCTGGGCCAAGGCAGGGCTGATGCTGGGCGCGGCGGTCGGCGTGTTCGTTTCCCGGGGCAGCCTGATCGGTTTGGACGCCGGCGTGGTGCTGTTGATTGCCGCATTCATTCTTAAAATGCTGGAAATGCACACGCGCCGCGATGCCCTGGTGCTGATCTTTCTCGGCTTTTTCGCGGTGGTCACCGCCTACCTGTTCGATGACAGCATTCAGCTGGCCTTATTCAGTCTGTTGCCGGTGACGACGCTGTTGGCGGCGCTGATCGGCTTGCAGCAAAGTGGCCTGGCCATGCGTCCCTGGCCGACGGCCCGGTTGGCCGCAGGGTTGCTGGTGCAAGCGCTGCCGCTGATGTTGCTGTTGTTCGTGTTGTTTCCGCGGCTGGGGCCCCTGTGGTCGATGCCAGCGCCGCACAGCAAAGGTGTCACCGGCCTGTCCGACAGCATGGCACCGGCGGACATCGCCGAGCTGAGCCGCTCGGCGGCCTTGGCCTTTCGTGCCAGTTTCGACGGCGCGGTGCCGCCGCGTGATCAGCTGTATTGGCGTGCCCTGACGCTCGAGCGTTTCGATGGCCGGCGCTGGTCGCAGGCCAGCGCCGCGCAATTGCCCCTGGCGCCGGCTTGGGACAAACGCGGGGAGCCGCTGCGCTACAGCATCGTCATGCAGCCGAGCTCGCAGCGCTGGCTGTTTGGCCTGGACGTGGCCGAAACCACGCTCGATCAAGCGCGGCAGATGAACGACTTCCGTCTGCAACGGCAACAGCCGGTCGAGCGCTCCTTGCTCTATCAGGTGACATCCTGGCCCCAGGCACTACGTGAGCCTGCGGGTACCGCTACGGGTTTGCGCCGTGCCCTGCAGCTGCCGGCTACGGGGGATCCGCGCAGCCGGGTCTGGGCCGCTGAACTCAAACGGCGCTATCCGCAGCCCGAAGAGTTGGTGCAGGCGTTGCTCGGTCACTTCAATCGTGAGCCTTATGGCTACACCTTGCGCCCGCCACAGCTCGGGGTGAACAGCATTGATGATTTCCTCTTCGACACCCGCAATGGTTTCTGCGCGCATTACGCTGGCGCCATGACCTTCGTGCTGCGCGCGGCGGGCATTCCAGCACGGGTGGTGGCGGGATATCAGGGCGGGGAATACAACCCGAGCGGCAATTACCTGCAGGTGCGCCAGTTCGATGCCCATGCCTGGGTCGAGTACTGGCAAGCCGCCAGGGGCTGGGTGAGTGTCGATCCAACCTTCCAGGTGGCTCCGGAACGTATCGAACAAGGGCTGGAGCAGGCGCTGGCCGATGAGCAGAGCTTTCTCGAAGACTCGCCCTTTTCGCCACTGCGCTACCGCCAGTTGGGCTGGCTGAATCAGTTGCGCCTGAGCTGGGACAGTCTTAACTACGGCTGGCAGCGCTGGGTGCTGGGCTATCAGGGCGCGCAGCAGCTGGAAACCTTGCAACGCTGGTTTGGCCGTATCGATGCACGCTGGTTGGCGCTCTGCCTGGTTGGTGGCGGCGGGCTGCTGTTGAGCCTGTTGGCGCTTTGCTTATTCAAGCCCTGGCAGCGCGAGCGCGACGTACAACGCCGCTTGTTTCAACGTTTCGAGCAGCTACTGGCCCGGCATGCGGTGCGCCGCGCACCGGGCGAGGGTGCGCGTGCCTATGCCGAGCGTGCGATACAGGCACTGCCCGAGCAGGCGCAGGCGATACGCGCATTCGCTGCAGCCTATGAGACGCAGCAATATGCCGGTGGCGACGCCTCTCCGGCGGTCTTGCGCGAGCATCTGCGGGCATTACGCCGCGCGTTGCCGTGGCGCTTTACGACTGGTGGACGGGAGTAGCGATTCAGGCGTTGCTCGCGACGGGCGTCCGGTTAATCCAGTGTGGTTTTCAGCACGACAGGTTATCCGTGTGCAACGCTGCGACCAACGGGCAGGACACATTGCCTTTGCGCGTATGGCAGGCGCACACAAGCTCTGACAGCGCAGCCTCTATGCGCAACAGGTCCGCCAGTTTCTCCCGTACGTCCTCAAGCTTGTGTTCAGCCAGACGGCTGGCTTCCTCGCAGTGGGTGCCATCCTCCAGTCGCAGTAATTCGGCGATCTCCTCCAGGCTGAAACCGAGCCGCTGCGCCGACTTGATAAAGCGCAGCCGCGTCACATCCGTTTCGCCATAACGACGAATGCTGCCATAGGGCTTGTCCGGCTCGGGCAACAAGCCCTTGCGCTGATAGAAGCGAATGGTTTCCACGTTGACTGCCGCGGCCTTGGCGAAGGCGCCGATGGTCAAGCTTTCAGGTTTGCTGTGCATGGCGCTTGAATCCGTACATGACTACGGACTTAACCTTAAGCCATCGATCAAACACGCGAAAGGATGAGCCGATGGCTGAATCGAAACGTACGCGTGGGGTTCTCCTCGGCGGAGGTCTGGCGGCGATTCTCGCGTCGACCTGCTGCCTGGGGCCGCTGGTGTTGCTCGCATTGGGCTTCAGTGGCGCCTGGATCGGCAATCTCACGGTGCTGGAACCCTACCGGCCGCTGTTCATCGGCGCGGCGCTGGTGGCGTTGTTTTTCGCCTACCGGCGCATTTTTCGCCCGCCACCAGCCTGCGAGCCGGGTGAGGCCTGCGTGATCCCGCAGGTGCGAACGACCTACAGGTTGCTCTTCTGGATTGTGGTCATGGTGGTCGTGGTCGCGCTCGGCTTTCCCTATGCCGCGCCTTGGTTCTATTGATTGGAGCCCACTATGAAAAAGTCATTTGCCTGCCTCGCTCTCATTGCCTGGGTTTCCCCGGCATGGGCCGCCTCCCAAACCGTCACGCTATCGGTGCCTGGCATGACCTGCGCCGCCTGCCCGATCACGGTCAAACACGCGCTCTCCAGGGTCGAGGGGGTGAGCGCGATCAAGGTGAACGTCGAGAATCGCGAAGCCATCGTCACCTTCGATGACAGCAAGACCAACGTGCAGGCGCTGAGCAGGGCGACCGAAAACGCCGGCTACCCGTCTTCGGCTAAGGAGTAGCCATGGCAAGCCCGAAGACCTTGATGCGGGTCGGCGTGGTGGGCAGGGTGCTGCTGCACGCCGATTCTGATCATCCTACTGGGGCTGATCGGCCTGCCTGCGCTTACCGGGTTTATCGGCTTGGTCCTCCATGCCATCTGGCGCAAACGCGAAGCCCAAGCGGGTCGTACACCGACTGCAACTGGACAAGACCATGATTGAAATCAGCGTAGAGGGGATGACCTGTACGGCCTGCGCCACGCAGATCGAAGCGGCATTGCAGCAGCTTGTCGGAGTGAGGCAGGCCTCGGTGTCCTATACCGAGCGCAAAGCGAGGGTACTGACGCAGGCGGGTGCCAACCCTGGGCGAATACTCGCTGCCATCGCCGCATTAGGTTATCGAGCCGCTGTCGATGAGGCCGCCACCGTCGGTAGTGCGGAGCCAATCGCTCGCCCTGACAAGGACGACAGTCGCTTGCATATCGCCGTGATCGGTAGCGGCGGCGCCGCCATGGCGGCTGCCCTCAAGGCGGCTGAAGCCGGAGCCAGGGTCACCCTGATCGAGCGCGGCATCATTGGCGGAACCTGCGTCAACGTCGGCTGTGTGCCGTCGAAAATCATGATTCGCGCGGCGCATGTGGCCCATCTGCGCTGCGAGAGTCCGTTCGACGCTGGATTGCTCGCCACGCCGCCGATCATCCTGCGTGGTCGGCTGCTGGCGCAGCAACAGGCGCGTGTGGACGAGCTGCGCCACGCCAAATATCAAGGCATTTTGCACAGCACCCCGGCGATCAGCGTGCTGCGCGGAACAGCCCGCTTCCAGGACGGCCACACGCTTCGCGTGGAACTGGTCGAGGGTGGCGAGCGCATCCTTGCCTTCGACCGTTGCCTGGTGGCCACCGGTGCGAGCCCAGCCGTTCCGCCGATTCCCGGCCTCAAGGACACGCCGTACTGGACCTCCACCGAGGCCCTAGTGAGCGATGCGATTCCCACCCGCTTGGCCGTTATCGGTTCCTCAGTGGTCGCGCTGGAGCTGGCACAGGCCTTTGCCCGCTTGGGTAGCCAGGTGACGATCCTGGCGCGCCACACGCTGTTCTACCGTGAAGACCCGGCCATCGGCGAAGCGCTGACGGCGGCCTTGCACATGGAAGGCATCGAAGTGCTGGTGCACACGCAAGCCAGCCAAGTGTTCCATGACAATGGCGAGTTCGTTCTGAGTACCCACCGCGGCGAGTTGCGTGCCGACCAACTACTCGTCGCCACCGGGCGCACGCCCAACACCCTAGACATGAATCTGCAAGGCGTCGGGGTGAAGCTGGATCAGCGCGGTGCCATCCAAGTCGACCAGGGCATGCGCACCAGCGCAGCGGCCATCTATGCGGCCGGCGACTGCACCGATCAGCCGCAGTTCGTTTATGTAGCGGCAGCAGCCGGCACCCGTGCGGCGATCAATATGACCGGCGGCGAGGCGAGCCTCGATCTCGTCCTCATGCCCACCGTGGTCTTCACCGACCCACAGGTCGCCACCGTTGGCTACAACGAGGTGCAGGCGTACCAGGCCGGGTTCGAAACCGACAGCCGTACCTTGAGCCTGGATCATCTGCCGCGCGCGTTGGTCAACTTCGACACCCGTGGTTTCATCAAGCTGGTGGCCGAAGCGGGCTCCGGTCGCCTGCTGGGCGTGCAGGCGGTGTCTGCCGAGGCGGGAGAGTTGATCCAGACCGCCGCCCTTGCCATTCGGGCGCGCATGACGGTGCAGGAGCTGGCCGACCAGTTGTTTCCCTACCTGACCATGGTCGAGGGGTTGAAGCTCGCGGCGCAGACCTTTTTCAAGGACATCAACCAGTTGTCCTGCTGTGCGGGTTAAGCGGTAAAAGTGCTCGCAGCATGTCGAGCCCCGTCAGGCTCGGGTTAGCCAAGACAATCCGGCTCGCCTAGTGCTTGACCTGGGAACATGGTCCAAGGATGAGCGGAGAGCTGTGTTGCACTGATGACCTGTAACTGGCCGTCAGTTTCCACAGGTACTCAAGCTATCGCTCTTGGAAATCACCTCATGAAGCCAAACGAACTGTAGAAATTTCAGCGTCGTGTGTGTCCTGCCTGCCAAGCCGCCATCGATCTGGTCAAACGTATTGCCTGCACCCCGTGTGCGGTCTCGGTGCTTGCTATGAACGACATCAGCATCGCGAAACGGGCCCGGGATTTGGGCGTTCGTTCGGTGCCTGGCTGATGTTCCTCCCTGGGCTGATGATGAGTCAGGATAAGTAGTCGACAAGGCGGTAAGTGATCCGCTTGGCCGACGACGAGCATCACCCCCGCTGAAACGAGCAGTGGCAGGCGTGTTCATCCCGCACGTCAGCCACTTGACGCTGCTGCCGTTTTCCCCTGTCAATTGACCGAAGCACCACTTTGCTGGGCTACCTCCGGGCTGCAGCTATCCCCTAAGATCACCCTCGCATTCCAGTCTTGAGGTAGGTATGACTTTTTCCGAGTTGCTCCAGGCCGTTCGTGCCAACCCACAGTCGGTGCTGATCCCTGCTGCATGGGGCCAGGGGCGGGCCAGTTTCGGTGGTTTGATGGCGGCGCTGGTCTATGAAGCCATGCGCGGCGAGGTGCCGACAGGACGCCCGCCGCGCTCGTTGGCCATCACCTTTGTCGGCCCGGCCGAACCCGATGTGCCGGTGAGTTTCCAAGTCGAGGTACTGCGCTCGGGTAAAGCGGTCAGTCAGGTACTCGGGCGCGCGGTGCAGAACGGCCAGGTGGTGACCTTGATGCAGGGTAGTTTCGGCGCCGCGCGCGAGTCGAGCATCGATGTGGCGCCCTTGTCAGCCCCGGTAATCAAGGCGGCAGAAGAATGCCAGGAGCTGCCCTACCTGCCCAAGGTGACCCCGGAATTTACCCGGTTTCTGGCGATGCGCTGGGGCATCGGCGGCATGCCCTTTACCAACAACCCTTCGCGGGAGATGGGCGGCTGGGTGCGCTTGCGTGATGAGACCGAAGCACAGCCGGTCAACGAAGCGCATCTGTTGGCTCTGGTCGATGCCTGGCCACCGGCGGTGCTGTCGCACTTGCGCTCGCCAGCACCGGGTAGCTCGTTGACCTGGACCATCGAGTTCATTCAACCAGTGGCCGAGTTGACTACCCTCGATTGGTGCCACTATCACGCGCAGATCGAAAGCGCGCGTGACGGTTACGGGCACATCGCCGCGGCCCTGTGGACGGCGCAAGGCGAACTGTTGGCGATCAGCCGGCAGACCGTGACGGTATTCGGCTGAGCCTTGGCTTGACCACTCCTGAGCCCGCCTGGGCTGACCCTGGCGGCGCTAAAGCTTGAGCTGGCGAATGGCCTGAGTCAGTTGCCCGGCCAGAGCCGCCAGCTCGCTGCTGGTGGTGGCGGAGTCGATCGTCTGTTGCACCGTCCGTTCGGTGACATCGCGGATGCTGACCACCGCACGGTTCATTTCCTCGGCCGCCTGGCTCTGTTGCTCGGCGGCCACGGCAATCTGGGTATTGCTCTCGCGCATTTGGCTGACTGAGGCGGTGATGGCCGCCAGCGCATCAGCGGCTTCATGAGCTTGCTGCACACAGCCATCGGCCTTCAGCGAGCTCGCCTGCATGAATTCCACGGCATCGTTGGTGCCGTTTTGCAGGCGGATGATCATTTGGGTGATCTCGTCGGTCGACTGCTGGACGCGCTTGGCCAAATTGCGCACCTCATCGGCCACTACCGCAAAGCCGCGGCCCATCTCTCCGGCGCGCGCCGCCTCGATGGCAGCGTTGAGGGCGAGCAGGTTGGTTTGTTCGGCGATACCGTGAATCTCCTGCACCGCGCCACTGATTTTCTGGCTGTCGGCCGCCAACTGCTGAACCATCTGGGCCGTCTGTTGCACGCCGTTGGACAATCCGGCAATGGATTCTCCGACCCGGCTGACCACCTGCCGACCGGCACCGGTCAACTGTTCGGCGGTTTTCGACTGGTCACGGGTCGTGGCGGTGTGCTGGGCGATATGCTGCACAGTGGCAGACATCTGATTGATCGCCGTGGCGGCCTGCTCGGTCTCGCTCTGCTGCTCGAGCATGCCTTGGCGCACCTCGCGCATGCTGCTCGCCAGTCGATCGGCGCGGTCGTCCAGGCGAGTCGCTGCTTGCGCCACGCTGCCCACCACCGATTGATAGCTTGCCTGCATGGCGTTGAACGCCGTGGCCATTTGCCCGACTTCGTCGCGGCAATCGAGCGGCACCCGCACGGCTAGGTCACCGCTTTTCTCTACTTTGAGCAGCACGTCTTTGAGGGTATTGAGGTGGGTCAGCAGGAAGCGAATCAACAACTGCGAGGCGGCCAGCAGAGCCAGCATCAGCAGGGCGACAACCAATGCATAGCGTGGCGCACGCTCACTGAAGACTTGCAGCAGACTGGGCGCCAGGGCCAGCACGGCGAGGCGTTGGCCCTGGCCGAGGTCGATGACCTCGGCGCCAATCGAACTAGTCTGGGTCGACAGTGGGTTTTGCTCCAGCGCGACCCAGCCTCGGGCGCGGCTCAAGGCGCCGCCCTGGTTATTCGGCAGCGCAGGAGTCTCGCCTTTGGCAAAGCGCAACAGTGTCGGATCGCTCGGCAGTGCCTGTCCTTCGGGCCAGGCGCTGAGCAGTGTGGCGTGGCGCTGAGCCGCGCTCTGGGCGGCGTCGACCCGCACCTGCCACTCCAGCTAAAGGGCATACAGCACCAGCAGTGTGCTGGTCACGAAGGCCACGGCGTTGACGGCCCAGAACTTGTATTTGAGGGAGAGGTTACGAATCCATGTGCCCATGTTGTCTTCTTCTGATCGTGGCAATAACCGCAGTGGCAAGGTGCCGGCATTGTTGTGCGGATCACCCACTGGCGGCTTGACCTATATCAAGGCAGTGTTGGATTCGCGTAGGGCATGGCGCGCCGGGGGCTGAAGAAGAGGGGGGGTAGGCTTCAACCCTGATCGCTGTCGGCCGCCACCTCGACGATAGTTGGCAAGCCGAAGAACTGTCGGGCGCATGCCGTGCTGTGCTCGGCCAGGCTTGCTTCGCTCTCGTTGCGGTGTAGCGCCACTTCACGCAGGACTTCACGCAAGAATGCCGGTTCATTGCGACCACTCTTGGGTTTCGGTCGCAGGCTGCGCGGTAGCAGGAAGGGCGAGTCACTTTCCAGCATCAATCGGCCAGCGGGGATCTCCCGGACCAATGGGTGCAGGTGGGTGCCACGGCGCTCGTCGCAGATCCAGCCGGTGATGCCGATATGCAGGTCGAGATCGAGGTAGTTGAACAGCGCGCGTTTCTCCCCGGTGAAACAGTGCACCACCGCCGCGGGCAAACGATCGCGGTAGTCGCGCAGTATCTCCAGCAGGCGCTGATCGGCATCGCGTTCGTGGAGAAACACCGGCATCTGCAGTTCCACTGCCAGCGCCAGTTGTTCTTCCAGGACTTTTTCCTGCTGTGGGCGTGGCGAAAAATCGCGGTTGAAATCGAGGCCGCATTCACCGACGGCACGCACGCTCGGCTCGGCCAGCAACGCCTTGAGTTGACCCGCGCTATCGCTGTTCCAGCTGCTGGCATCGTGTGGGTGGATGCCGGCGGTGCTGAACAGACGTTGGCGGTCTTCGTCCAGCTGGCGGCACAGCTCCAGCGCCTGCTCACTCTCCGCCAGGCTGGTGCCAGTTAGCAGCAATTGGCAGACACCGGCGGCGAACGCACGGGTGAGCAGTGCTTCACGCTGTTCGGCAAAGCTGGGATGGGTCAGATTGACGCCGATGTCGATGAGTTGCATGGTGTCACCTCTGGTCTGGGGCAGGCAGCATAACAGAGCTTTTGTATTACAAATAAAACCAATAAATACAATAAGATAGGGTTGGTTATTAAGGCTTTGTAATAACTTTGGCTGGCGTCCAGAGCCCGGCTGTGCGAACCTCCGCGCCCCGCGCTCCTGGAACTTGTTGAGCGTAGCCATACTCTCAGTCGATCAGCTTCGCCCAAGGCGAGCCGACCCTGCCTTGGAGACTCGATGTCGCGATCGCTGCTTGCGCTTTGCCTGTTGCTAGTGGGGCTGCTGCCGTTGCCGGCCGCTGCCCGCCTGGCCGGGCCGCCAGAAGTCGGGCCGCCGACAGCGGTGCGCGACTTGGCGAGCATCCGCAGCAGCGGTGAATTGCGGGTACTGGTCAACCAGAGCCGCAACAGCTCGGGCGAGGTCAAAGGTCAGAGCATCGGTGTGGAATATCACCGTCTGCGCGCATTCGAACAGTACCTCAACCGTAAAGCCGGCGATGGTCGCGCGCTGAAACTGAAGATTATTCCAAAAGCCAAAGATCAATTGCTCGGTGCGCTGCAGCGCGGCGAGGGCGATCTGGTGGCGCCTGGCGAGCTGCTCACCGTGCCCGGCGGCAGTAAGGTCAGTGCCAGCGCGGCCATTCGCAGCAAGGTGCCGTTGATTATCGTGGCGCGCCAGGGCGACCGCCGCTACCAGCGTTTGGAACAACTGGCCGGACGTAGCGTGGCGTTACCCGCCGGTAGCGCGGCAGGCGAGGCACTGCGCCTGGTCAACCAGAAACTGATCCAGCGCAAATTGCAGCCCATCATCGTCGAGTGGGTCGATCCGAGCCTGGCCATCGAGGATGTGCTGGAGATGGTCCAGGCCGGTATCTACAGCGTCACGGCGGTTGAACAGCCGATTGCCGAGCGCTGGGCCAAGGTGATGCCGAAGCTCCGTCTGGAGCACCACCTGGTGCTGGCCAATAACGGCGGCATGCGCTGGTATGTACGCCGGGACATGCCGATGTTGCGTGCCAGTATCGACCGCTTCTTCAGCAGCTATCGCAGTCCGGCCGACCAGGATGCGGCCTTCCAGCGGGTCTATCGACGCTTATACAAGGTGCACTACCCGCTGGGCCGGGCCGAGCGTCAGCGCCTGGAAAAACTGCGTCCAGTTTTGCAGCGTCATGCCGAGCAGAACAACTTCGATTGGCTGACTCTGGCAGCGCTAGCGTTCAAGGAATCGACCCTTAATCCTGCCGCCCGGGGGGCTGGTGGCGCTACCGGGTTGATGCAAATCACCCCGGCGGCGGCGAGCAGTGTCGGCGTCGGTAATATCGCGGCGCTGGAGAACAACGTTCAAGCCAGCGCCAAGTACCTGGCGATGATCCGTCGTGGCTATTTCAACAGTCCTCAGCTGAATGAGCGGGAGCGCATGGCGTTCGTGCTGGCAGGCTACAACTTGGGCCCGCAGCGCGTGCAAAGCATGCGTGCAGAGGCTCGGCGGCGCGGTTTGAACCCTAATCAGTGGTTTTTTCAGGTCGAACGGATCGCCATGGAGCAAGTTGGCATGGGCGTGGTCAGCTATGTGAACAGCGTCAACAAGTACTACGTGGCGTATAACCGTGAGCGCTATTTGCTTGAACCGCAGGAAGCCAAGGCAAGCAAATGAAAATCTAATTTATCGATGTTTTATAGCAATATTTTGTAATTTTAATATCGATTAATTGATTTATCCTGTGCGCCATTCCCCCACATAAACAAGGAACGCCGCACATGAGCACACTGACTAAAACCGTTATGGCCACGCAAGCAGGCTATGGCCTGACCATTCTGCGGATTATCGCCGGCGTGACCTTCGTCGCACACGGTTCGCAGAAACTCTTTGGCTGGTTTGGCGGCTACGGCCTGGCCGGTGTCGGCCAGTGGATGGAAAGCATCGGCTTGGCGCCCGGTTACCTGATGGCGTTGATGGCCGGTAGCGCCGAGTTTTTCGGCGGCTTGGCGTTGATCCTTGGCTTACTGGCTCGACCGGCTGCCGCGGTGCTGGCGCTGACCATGCTGGTGGCGATTGCCTCCGTGCACTTGGCCAATGGTTTCTTCATGAGTAATAACGGTTATGAGTTCGCCCTGGCATTGCTGGCCATCAGCCTGGCGGTGCTGAGCGAAGGGGCTGGCAAACTGTCGCTGGATCAGCGCATCGCCAGCTAGCCATTCGCCTGCTCATTGCGAAGACTAAGGCCCGCCCCGCGCGGGCCTTAGTCATTTCAGGAGGCGGGTTGCTTGCGCGCAGCCGCGAGTTGCTCGGCGGCATTCAGGCGCATGCGCTCATGCTCGTCGAAGCGCTGCTCGGCCAGTTGCTCGATGGCCTTGACTCTGTCACCGGTGCTCAGGCCCTGGTTGGCAGCGATCCGGCTTTTCTCCCTGAGGTAGCTGTCCAGGCGCTTGCTCCAGGCCTGGCGTTTCTGATCGAGTGCTTCCAGGCGCTGAGTGGCCTCGCCGCCGACCAGTTGCTGACGTAACTGACGGATTTTCTCCGAACGGGCACCTGCGGCCTGCAACTGGGCGGTCTGTTGGCGCAGTTGGTTTTGCAGTTGCGGCAGCAGCAGGTCCTGCATCTCCTCGGGCAGGCTATTGCGCAGGCGATCGACCGCCGCCGCTTTGCCGTCGTCATCCAGGCCGGCATCTTGCTGAATCGCCAGGCGTTGCAGGGTGAATTGGTTATAGGCCTGCTCGCGAGCGAAGAAAACCTGCTGCACCTCAGTGCTGAATAGGCGCGCGCGCAAGGCTTGCACCGCTGCCTCGCGTTGGCGCAAGGCGGCTAAATCGGCCACTTGTGGCAGATCGCGCTCCAGCAGCACCAGTTCGCGTTTGTAGTCGAGGTAGTGCGCCAGCAGAGCCAACGCCTGATCGCGGGCAGGGCCCTGCAACTGGTTGACGATATAGGCCTGCAGGCGCTCGACACTGGCGCTTACGGGTTCTTCGCCGATGCTGGCGAGGAAGTAATCGTAAATCCGTCGGATATCTTCGCTGATCAGCAGGTTGCCGGCGGCGTCGATGTGAAACGCGCCATCCACCTCGGTGCCGCTAAAGGAGGTGGGCAGCGCCTTGAGCGGCTTGACCGGTGTTTTTACAACCGGCGTCAGAGCCACTTCCGTGGCTGTTTCACTGTGCTGTGGGGGGATTCTGGTTGTGGATGAGGCCTGTTTGAGCGTGTCGGTAGTGCTTACAGGATCGAGATAGAGCAGCACCGCAACGCCGCTAACGAAGACCATGGGTGACAGCAACAGTAGTTTTTTCACGGTATTTTTCACTGATTGGACGGTAGGCATCTGGTGTACTGCGCATGGGCTGAATGGGGCCCAGCCGGGCCCCTACACCTAGCGCTACAGCCCGTCGTTTTTCAGGCGATTGGCGTGTTGCCGGTAGACGCTCACCGGGTCGGTCTCGAACCAGCTGGTCAGCCCGAAGCTCTGATTGACTTCGTCGAGGTGGTTCATCCGGTAGTCGTCGCGGATCACCTTGCCCATGTGTGAGCTGCAACGACTCACCAGGCCATCGTTGGCCTCGCCATTGAAGGTCAGGGCCGTGGCGCCGAGCAGCAGGTCGCTCGGATCGAGGATATTGGTCACCGGGCTGGTGCCGCTCCAGGAGTAATAGCGCACGCCGTTGACGCTATAGGCGCCTTCGCCGCATGCACTGGTTGGCAGGCCTTGTGGGTACTTGGCATTGAACTGCGCCGCGCCAACGCTGTTGAGGGACTCCAGTGCGCCCAAGGCGTTTTGCGGGGAGGTGCTGGAGCTACCGGAGAGGAAGTTGATCAGGCTGCCGAGACCGTTGACGATGCCCGAGAGCAGGGCTTCGCCGGCAGAGCCAGGCGGTACCTGACGGATAAAATCGGCTGCGGCCGAGCCTTTATGCGGTGCGCCCACGCTGGTGGCCGACGCGACCAGCTGCGGGCTGACTGCGGCGACGTAACGAATGGTCGGGCCGCCATGGCTATGGCCGATCAGGTTGACCTTGGGCTTGCCACTGATCGCGACAATTTCTTCGACCTGTTCCAGCAGTTCCTCGCCACGTGCTTCCGAGGTATTCAGCTGGCTGACCTCTGTGGTGTACACGCTGGCACCGTCACGGCGCAGGGCCGAAGAAATGCCGTACCAGTAGTCAATGCCGAGGATGCTGTCGAACCCCAGCATGCCGTGGGACAGCACAATAGGGTATTTGGTCTGGGTGTAGCTGGAAGAGCCGAACCAGCCGGCTTGAGTCTGGGCGGAAGCCAGCAGTCCGGCTCCCAGGCAGAGGGCGAGCAGAGTCTTATTGTTGTTCATTGGCGCTCTCGAAGTGAATTGAGTCGGGCAGTCAGTGCAATCCTTGCGGCCACCACGCCCGTCCCGGGGCGCATACATCGGCCAGCGGTGTAGCGCAGGAACCGTGCCATTGCTCCTGCTGCCAGCGGGGAGCGCTCTGGAACAGGTACTTGAGTGCCAAGTGTGCGGAGTACCAGGCAGTCAGGGCGGACGCCTGTGTTACGCGGCGAAACGTCAGGGCGACTCCTTAGGCCGCAGTGGCCACTGCTGCAACTGCCGATAGTGGCTGCCATGGGCGCTCTGCTCGGAGGCGAACAGGGCAAAATGGCTGACTGGCCAATCGAAAGATGGGGTGGCATCGGCTGGCAGGCGTGGGCAGCGCCGCAGCAGGCTCAGGTGGGCGCGGAACGGGCGGTCATCCAGGTTGATGCCAGTGTCCAGCAGCGTGTCGCGCAAACCCTGAGCCAAGTCCTGCAATGCCTCGGGTGGCTGGTTCGGCGCCAGATACAACAGGCCACTGTTGAACCGCCCGAGATGATCCAGGTGCAGATCGAACGCGGGCACTTGCACGGATGCCGCGAGGCTTAGCAGTGTGGGCAGCTGAGTAAGTGGCTGTTGTCCCAGAAACACCAGCGTGAGGTGCAGATTAGCCGTCGCGACCGGGCGGCCTTGCAACTGCAGGTCGTCGCGCCAGGTGGTGATTGCCTCGGCCAGTCGAGGGGGGCAGCGCAGGGCAAAGAATAAGCGTAAAGCATCGTCGTTCATGACTACCGGCTCGGCTGTGGACTGCCGTCTTGACAGTATTGCGCAGGCTTCTCTAGGATGCTGCCCATGCGCCGATTTAAACAGCTACTTGCGGGGCGCCGAGCCACTTGTTCGATACAAGGCTCTGAGAAGACTTCCACGGAGGCTTCGAAATACCGCTAAAGCGCTGGTTCGGTGTCGCCTCTCACCGCTGCCCAGCGGGATTCCTGAGGCGGAGACATGACATGAGCTGTCCCCAATCGCTGATTCGCCTGACCCCGATTACCTCGGGGCGGATTCAACGCAACCCCAAAATTCTTCTTGGCGGCAGCCATCAACCGACCCTGCTGCGCTATCTCGACGGCTGGCCGATGCGTTGGGGCGGCCGGCGCACCTTTCTGATTCAGTTCGTGCATGACGGCGAGTCGCTAGCGCGCTTTGCCAGCGACAGTTTCGATTTCGCCGTGCTGCAAGCACCTTGCGCCGAACGTTTGCACGACAGCGTGCGGGATCTGATCCGGGTGGCCAAGCAGGGGCTGATTACCCGACGCTGATCTGGCTGGGGTCGACTTAAAGGTACTCGATCGCGATCACATACCAGGCTTTCTCGCCGGTCGGGGTTTGCACGCGCACCTCGGCATCCAGGGCCTTGCCGACCAGGGCGCGGGCCAGTGGCGAGTCGATGCTGATCAAGTTCTGTTTCAGGTCCAGCTCGTCGGGGCCGACGATGCGGTAGCGTGACTCGCTGCCGTCGTCGTCTTCGAGGGTGACCCAGGCGCCGAAGTAGACCTTGTTCGCATCGGTTGGCCGCGCGCTGACCACCTTGAGGTTCTCCAGACGCTTGGTCAGAAAACGCACGCGGCTGTCGATTTCGCGCAGCATCTTCTTGCCATAGGTGTACTCGGCATTTTCCGAGCGGTCGCCTTGCGCCGCCGCTTCGCTGACCGACTGCGTGACCTGTGGGCGGCGCACGTGCCACAACTCGTGCAGCTCGGCGCGCAGGCGTGCCTCGCCTTCGGGGGTGATCAGTGGGGTGCCGGCGCTGCGGGGGGGGCGATAGCGGCTCATGAGACTGCTGAGTAACCGAGAAAACGCGAGTCTAACAAGATCATCCCTCGCGCAGCACGGTCAAGGGGCTGCTGTTCAAGGCGCGTCGAGTGCCCAGTACGCCGGCACCGCCTATCAGCAGTGCGCCGATCAACGGCAACAGCAGCAGCCAGGGGTGTGGCTGCCAGGTCAGGTCGAAGGCATAGCGATAGAGCAGAAAGCTGATCAGCTCACAGCCAATTGCGGCCAATACGCCGCTGACGGCGCCGAGCAAGCCAAACTCAGCCTGCCTGGCCTTGATCAGCAACCTGCGTTCGGCGCCCAGTGCGCGCAGCAGGGCGCCCTGACGGATGCGCTCGTCCAGGGTGGCCTGCAGTCCGGCAAACAATACGGCCAGGCCGGCGGCGAGCACGAACAGCAGGACGTATTCGATGGCCAGGGTGACCTGGGCGAGAATGCTGCGCAGCTGGGCCAGCACGGCCTCGACTTGCAGCAAGGTGACCGTTGGAAAGGCGCGGGACAGCTCGACCAGTTGCCGCTCCTGCTGTTTCGGCAGGTAGAAACTGGTGAGGTAGGTCACCGGCAGATCCTGCAGGGTGCCCGGCTCGAAGATCATGTAGAAGTTGGGTTGAAAGTTGTTCCAGTCGACTTCGCGCAGGCTGGTGACCCGGGCATCGCGGTTGATCCCGCCGACACTGAAACTCAAGCGATCGCCCAGCTTGAGTTGCAGGCTCGCGGCCAGTCCCGACTCCACCGAGACCCCTGGCATTTCGCTGGCCTGGGCACTGTTCCACCAACTGCCGGCGCTCAGCGGGTTGTCCCGCGGCAGTTCGGCGGCCCAGGTCAGGCTGAGGTCGCGCTGGATCGCGCGCTCGCCCTGGGAATCCTCGCTGACGATTTGCCGTACCGGCTCACCGTTGATCATCACCAGGCGACCCGGCACCACTGGGTAGAGCGATGCCGGTACAGGCGAAAGCTGGGCGAGGCGGGCGGCGAACGCGTCTTTATCGGCCGGCAGTATGTTCAGGGCGAAATGATTGGGCGCATGTTCGGGTAATTGCGCTTGCCAGCTGTCGAGCAACTCGCCGCGCAGCAGGGCGATCATCGCCATGGCCAGCAGAATCAGGCCGAACGCCAGGGATTGCCCGGCTGCCGCCAGGGGGTGACGCAGCAGTTGGCCCAGCCCCAGGCGCCACGGTAGTGCCGCGCGCGCCAGCAGACGACGCAGTCCCTGAAGACTGAACAGCAGCAGCGCACCCAGCAACACAGCAGCCAGGAGGCCACCGCCGAGCAGGGTGACGGTCAATTGCAGGTCCAGGCTCAGGCGCCACATGATCAGTCCCAATGCCAGCAGCGCGGTGCCATACACCAGCCATGAGCTGGGCGGTACCGGCAGCAAATCCCGCCGTAGCACGCGCAACGGCGGCACCCGGCCAAGGGCGGCCAGTGGCGGCAGGGCAAATCCCGCAAGGGCGACCAGGCCGGTGGCGATGCCGGCCAGCGCCGGGGTCAAGCTGCCCGGCGGCAGTTCGGCGGGCAGCAAACCCTGTAACAGGTAGAACAATAGGCTTTGCCCGAGCCAGCCCAGCAGGGCGCCGACCAGGCTGGCACTCAGGCCCAGCAACGCCAGTTGCAGGCTGAACAGACTCAGCGCCTGCCGGCGCGACAGACCCAGGCAGCGCAACAGGGCGCTGGCATCGAAGCGCTTGGCGGCAAAGCGCGCGGCGCAGAGCGCCACGGCGACACCGGCGAGGAGCACGGCGGCGAGACTGGCGAGGTTCAAGTAGCGCTCGGCACGGCCCAAGGCGTTGCCCACCTGCCGGTTGCCGTCGTGGGCATCCTCGAGGCGCTGGTGGGCCTCCAGGGTTGGGCTGATCGCCTCTCGGTAGGCCAGCAGCGCTTCGGGTGTACCGCGCCAGAGTTCGCGGTACTTGACCCTGCTACCGGGCTGCACCACGCCGGTCGCGGGCAAGTCTTCCAGGCGCATCAGCACGCGCGGGGTAAAACTGTAGAAATCACCGGCGCGATCCGGCTCGTAGGTCAGCACGCGACTCAGCCGCAAGGTCTTGGCGCCGACCTCAATGCTGTCGCCCACCTTGAGGTTCAGCGCGGCGAACACCCGTGCCTCGGCCCAGGCCTCGCCGGGTTGCGGGCCTGGACCTGGTTGTTCGGTTGCGTAAGGCGCCGCGGCACTTTTCAGTTGCCCGCGTAATGGGTAGGCACTGTCGGTCGCTTTGACACTGGCCAACTGGATGCCGGCATCGCTGGCGATCACGCTGGAAAATTCGACGGTCTGGGCGTGCTCAAGCCCCAGTCGTAGGCCGCTGCCGATCTGCTGTTCTGCGGCTGGCGAGCTGCCGCTGAGCAGCAGGTCGGCGGCGAGAAACTCGGAAGCCCGCAGCAACATGCCGTCGCTCAGGCGCGCACTGAAGTAACCGATCGAGGTACTGGCCGCGACGGCGATCAGCAGCGCAAAGAACAGCACCCGTAGCTCACCTGCACGTGCCTCGCGCCACAGTTGCCGGGTCGCCAGCGAGAGCAGGCGGGAGAAGGGCAGGCGGGCCATCAGGGCTCGACCCGATCGACCAAGCGGCCGCCTTCGAGACGGATCAGGCGCTGGCAACGATGCGCCAGGCGCTCGTCGTGGCTGACCAGCACCAGCGTCGCGCCACGTTCCTGGTTCAGTTCGAACAACAGGTCGCTGATGCGCTCGCCGGTGTGACTGTCGAGATTGCCAGTGGGTTCGTCGGCGAACAGCACATCGGGCTCGGCGGCGAAGGCGCGGGCGATGGCCACGCGTTGCTGCTCGCCACCCGACAGTTGGCGCGGGTAATGGGTCAGGCGCTGGCCGAGTCCGACCCGCACCAGCAGGGCGCGAGCGCGTTCGCGGGCATCGGCATGGCCTTCCAGCTCCAGCGGCAACATGACGTTTTCCAGGGCGTTGAGGCTGTCGAGCAACTGGAAGGACTGAAAGACGAAGCCGACGTGCTCGGCGCGCACCCGGGCCCGCTGATCCTCATCCAGTGTGCCCAGGTCGTGCCCGGCCAAGGTGACGCTGCCATCACTCGGCAAGTCGAGGCCGGCGAGCAGGCCGAGCAAGGTGGATTTGCCGGAGCCCGAACTGCCGACGATGGCCAGACTGCCGCCAGGGTTCAGGTCGAGCGAGAGGTCATGCAGTATGGTCAACTCGCCTTCCGCGCTGGGAACCACTTTGCTAAGGTTCCGCGCAGTGAGAATGCTTGAGTTCATGGAGAGTCCAATGCGTGCAGGGTTAATCAGCGTCGCCCTCGGCCTGCTGCTATGGGCGCAGGGCGCACTGGCAGGTACCGTGCTGGTAGTCGGCGATAGTATCAGCGCGGCTTTTGGCCTGGATAGCCGCCAGGGTTGGGTCGCTTTGCTGGAAAAACGCCTGGCTGAGCAGGGTTTCGAGCACCGCGTGGTGAACGCCTCGATCAGTGGCGATACCAGCGCAGGCGGCGCCGCGCGGTTGTCTGGGCTACTTGCCGAGTACCGGCCGGACCTGGTGATTCTCGAGTTAGGGGGTAATGACGGGCTGCGTGGCCAGCCACCAGCGCAATTGCAACAGAATCTTGCCGCGATGATCGACGAGTCGCGTGCCAGCGGCGCCCAGGTGTTGTTGTTAGGTATGCGACTGCCGCCGAACTATGGTGTGCGCTACACCACGGCATTCGCTCAGGTGTTCGAGACCCTGGCCGAGGAAAAACAGGTGCCGCTGGTACCGTTTTTTCTCGAAGGTGTCGGTGGCGTCCCCAGACTGATGCAGCGTGACGGCATTCACCCAGCCCTGGACGCTCAGCCGATACTCCTGGATAACCTCTGGCCGGCCCTGAAACCATTGCTCTGAGGCTTTTCCGCGTACGGTCTTTCGGCTAATGTGGCGGCCCCGCCCAGGAGCCCTCGATGCCGCGTCTCGCTTGGTCTTTATATGCCTATCAACTGATCGAACCGGACGAGCAGCTGGATCTGTTTGCCTGTCGTGAGGTTCGCCTGCATTTGGTTGCGCGTCAGCTTGAACTGGGTGGTTTTGCCGATCGGACCCTCTGTGGCGGCTTGTTGCCGGCCAAGCCGCGCTGGCGGGAGCTGGCTAAACCATTGCTGCGTGATAAGCGGTTGTGCCCCGGTTGTCGTGCAACATTCGATGCCCAGCGTCGCGGAGATCGGCCATTTTGGCCAGGCTGCTGATGCCTCCCGAAGTATCGAATGCGGGTGTACAATTGCGCTCTTATAGATCAGCCATTCTCGTCAAGGATTTCCGGATGTCGTTGCGTGTTCCTGCCGTCGCCCGCTGCTTGTCCCTCACCACGCTTGTGTCCATGGGCGCCGCTGTTGCCATGGAGCTACCTTTGCCGCCTCCTGGTGAAGACATTGTGGGTCAGGTCCAGGTAATCAAAGCCAAATACGAAGACACCTTCGCCGATCTTGCCGCAGCCAATGATCTGGGTTACCTGGAAATGGTCGCGGCCAATCCGGGGGTCGACCCTTGGTTGCCTGGCGAAGGTACGGAGATCATCCTGCCGACCCGCTTTATCCTGCCGCCAGGGCCGCGTGAAGGGGTGGTGATCAATCTCGCCGAGTACCGCCTGTATTACTTCCCGAAAGGGCAAAATGTCGTACACACCTATCCGCTGGGGATTGGCCGTGAGGGCTGGGGTTCGCCAGTCGCCAATGCGCAGATCACTGCGAAAACCCCTAATCCGGGCTGGTCCCCGCCGCAGTCAATTCGCGACGAACATGCCGCCGATGGCGATCCGCTGCCGGCTTATGTGCCGCCGGGCCCTGATAATCCACTGGGGCCTTACAAGCTGACATTGTCGGTACCGGGTTACCTGATTCATGGCTCCAACAAGAAGTTCGGCATCGGCATGCGCGTGAGCCATGGCTGTTTCCGCATGCTTAACAATAATGTCGTGCAACTGGCTGGCATGACGTCTGTGGGCACCTCGGTAAGGATCATGAACGAGCCTTATAAGTTTGGTCTGAGTAATGGCAAGGTCTACCTGGAAGCTCACCAGCCGCTTGATGACACGGGCGAATCGTCGATTGTCGATAAGCACACTGCGGTGATCAATGCCCTGCTCAAGCGTGAAGATCTGGGCAATCAAGGTCTGGATTGGGACATGGTGCGCGAAGTGGTCGCCGCCGAAGATGGTTTGCCAGTGGCAATTGCCGAGTCGAATGCGGCACTGGCCAGTCGCGAAGCCGATAGTTTCTGATTTCGCAACAGCCTGATAGAACCCGCTGCGCGTCAACGCCAGCGGGTTTTTTATTACCTGGTTTGTTACGGAACAATCTTCCAGGCAATAAAAAAGCCGCCCCCTTTTGAGGGGCGGCTTTAGTTAGCCTTGAGGGGCTATTACTTGCGGCTGGCTTTTTCCAGCATACGCATAGCACGCTCATTGGCTTCGTCAGCAGTTTGCTGAGCCTTCTGAGCAGCAGCCATAGCTTCATCAGCCTTGCGGTAGGCTTCATCGGCACGGGCTTGAGCGCGAGCAGCAGCGTCTTCGGTAGCAGTCAGACGTGCTTCAGTTTCTTTGGACATGCTGCTGCAACCGGTAGCCAGAACTGCGGCCAAAGCCAGAGCAGAGAATTTCAGAACGTTGTTCATCGTGTTCCCCTAAAGGTGTAATTTTCCATTAAAGCAGTTCCCAAACGATAGGAAATCAGCCGGCGTACATACTACCCATAAGTTTTAGTAAGTAAATGCAGACGACGCAAGCGCAGCATGTTTTTTTCACAATACCGGGCGCGTAACAGCGAACCGGGAATGTTTGTATAAAAAATAGACAGATTTGACTGTTTTGGCGTCGTTGCATCGTCGACCTCGGTGTCCATCTAATGCCAACAAACAGGCGACCAGGTCCGCACCTTAGGGGACACAATCTGTATTGGCGGATTTTATTTCTGCTGTGCTGGCGAGCATGCTCACTAACGCATAGATTCGTGGTTTCTGTCAGATCTGAAGCTGCAAGTCGGGAGATGAGATGCGTATTGCCGTATTGACGTTCGAGGGCTTCAACGAGCTGGACTCCTTTGTCGCTGCCGCTCTGCTCAACCGAATGCGCAGCCAGGGTTGGCAGGCGCAGATAACCTGCCCGAGCGAGTACGTCACTTCAATGAATGGCGTACGGGTCCAGGCCCAGCAACTATTGGAGTTCGCCAATGAAGCGGACGTAGTGCTGTTCGGCAGCGGTATGCAGACCCGCGCGATTGCTGAGGATCGTGGAATTCTCCAGCGCTTGCAGCTTGATCCGCAGCGTCAGTTGATAGGGTCACAGTGTTCGGGCACCTTGCTGATGGCCAAGCTCGGACTGCTGGGCGAGCTACCGGCTTGCACCGATCTGACCAGCAAGCCTTGGGTGATCGAGGCGGGCACCCGCGTGCTGGATCAGCCGTTTTATGCCAAGGGTAATCTGGCTACCGCCGGCGGATGCCTGTCGGCGCCCTATCTGGCGGCCTGGGTGATCGCCAAGTTGGCGGGCGAAGGCGCGTGTGCCGAGGTGCTGCATTACGTCGCGCCCGTGGGCGAGAAACAGGCATTCGTTGAGCGGTCGTTGGCTGTGGTTCGTCCCTACCTGTGAGCAGAGTGCGATACGTGGGCTGGGGGAGTTTCAGGCATTAACCTAGCGCGCAAATATCCTCACCTCATGCTTTAGAACTGCCCCAGCGCAACCATCATCCCAACCAGGCCGACAGCCAAACCAACGCATGAGACGTAAACCGCCTCACGCGACGCCAGGTGCCACGGCTGGCGTGGGCATTTCCCCAGGCTTATCAGCTTGACCACTGGCCAACCCAGCCAATAGAGCAGGGTGCCGAACAGGATATCCAGCAAGACATAGCCGATACAGCGAGCGGTGAGTTCGAGGAGGGTGTCGATGGCTATTGTCTCTGCTTAATGTCGAGGTCGAGGAAACATCGGTGAATTAAATGAGGGGCTGTTGGGCGTCGGTCAGGCGCCGGAATTAAACCAGAACTCAACTTCGTCAGTTTCTTCGTTAAATTCGGCGGCATGTTCGACCCCGGCCGGCACGTGATACCAGTCGCCAACCCGGTAGGTGGTGGTGGCGCCGTCAATGCTCAGGATCAACGCGCCGCGGGTGATAACCCCGTAATTGTCGGTTTCATGGGTGTGCGGGGGAATTGAGGTACCGGCGGGGTACGAGGCAAATAGCACATCGCTGTCTTTGGCTTCGAGTTTGTACGCGTCAAAGCGACCGTCGTACAAAGGCAGCGATCTGATTTTTTCAGGGTATTGTCCAGCCACTGTGTTGCTCCTTTTTATGTGACATTTTGGTTTCTTGCGGTAAAGCGAGCTGAACCACCTATCAAGGTTTGTTTGCCCCGCGGTTCAAGGCTGCATGTTCGGCCAGCTCTGTCTGGATGAAAGCGCTGATCATCGCTCGGTATACCTGTTCGGTGATGCGCGGGTCTGCACCCAACTCACGGGACAATGCCGTCACTTTAACAATGACCTGTTCGACCCGCTGGGGGGCTTGGACATCATCAGTGGTTTTTTTGAAACGTGCGGCCGCAGCGACATAGGTGCCACGCTCTGCCAACAGGGTTACCAGCTGGCGGTCGATACGATCGATAGTTGCGCGCACCTGCTCGAGTGAATTGCAGTTAACTTCCATATTGCATCTGGCTCCTTATAAGTCGCGTTAACTGGCGGTCAGTTGATGACGACAGTCCTACAGTGTTTTTTATGACGCGAGCGCTGGCAACTGTCAGACCAGTTCCTCGCGTGCAGCGCTGTGTTCCTCGGGGGCAGGGAAGGGCTTGGCAAAGGTAAAGGCCTGTGCGGATGGGCCTTCTGCGGTCAGTGTTTGCAGTGCGCTCTTGGCTTGTTCAATCGTCGGCAGATGCCCTGCGGGCACCCACCATAAAGCCAGTGTCGGCGCGCTGGGTTTGTCGAACCACTGTTGCTTGTCCTTCAGGACGCTCAGGTGATCGCCTGTGTAAACGTAGTTTTTCAGCGATTCAACCGAATCCCATACGGACAGGTTGACGATGACCAGCTCGTCATCGAAAACCTTAAGTGCCGTTGCATCGCCTTCCGCTGTTTGCAATCGCCAAACAAACCCGGGGCTGGTTTCTGCCAGTTGGTTTATATGCTCGAGTTGTTCGACAAAGCCTTGCATGACTGGCGAGTCGAGTGTGGCCTTGGCCCTGGCGATGTTGACTTGGGCCAAGTGGTAGTTGCGGGTCATCTGCTCATCCTTGAGTGGGTTCAATCTAGGTTCAAATTCGTCTGCAGAAACTGGCTGCAGTACTGCTCCTGATCTCTACAGGCTTGTCAATTCGCTTCAGCCAAGTTCGAACGTGGTCACGCCGAACACCCGGTTCATGGGTAATGCGGGCGGTTGTCCTCGGTACATGCGCGCTGTCTCGAACGAGACGAACATGTTGTGCCTCTGGGCCATCTCGATCGCCGCCGAATTCACTGCCGGCGTATCCAGGAAAACCGGCGCTCCGACTGGCACCTCTGCCTTCAGGGCTAAAAACAGCGGTTCTGCCAACTCGGCAGTGTCGGCGAATAACGGGCCTATTTTGTAGCCCGAGCGGCATCTGCGCAGAACGCCATAACCGGCCAACTGGCGATCGCGGAGGATGCCAAGTGCGGTACTTTCGGGTTGCTGAGTCCAGCACCTGAGAAACTGCCTGCGGGGTTCGGGAAAGAACGCCCGGTCGTAAGCACATACCGCCTCGATGGACACGGCGGATAACGGCACGATGTCCGCATCTTCATGGCGGCATCCGCCTCCAATGCCCTGGTAGCGGACATTGGCATGCGCCCAGGTAAACCCGGACTTCATGTAGTTGTCTTGTTGGGCGACCACACCATCGAGGCCGATAGTACGACCCTTGAGGTACTCAAGACCGGCATTCCAGATCTGCAGGCCGTAGCCCTTGCCGCGATGCTCGGGCTTAACGATGTAAAAACCCAGAAACCCAAAGGTGGCGCCATACCTCACGACTGAAATCACCGAAACCGGCTCATCGCCCAGTACTCCGATCAGAAAGCCACTGGGGTCGGCCGCATAGAAGCACTCGGCGTCGTACAACCCAGGATTCCAGCCCTCTATCGCCGCCCAGTCGATGGCAATATCCAGCTCTTGTCGGGTCATCGTTCGGATGAGGTAGTCAGGCGTTTGCACGATTCACTTCCGGTGGGTATGGCTGATTGGCGGTTAACAGCCGAAATCTGAAGTTCGACGCTATGCGATCTTTCCTGCGCTGTCTATTCAGACTCAAGGCCGGAAGGCACAACTGGAAAGTTGGGTGATCTTCAGCCATGGAACAGCCCAGAGCGTCTGGGCCTTCTCATGGGGCTGGCAGGTCAACGCTGCAGTTCAGGCAAGTCCCGGTACAACTCCAGGGCCTGTGGATTGGCCAATGCATCGGTGTTTTTTACCGCTTTGCCGTGCACCACATTGCGCACCGCGAGCTCGACAATTTTGCCGCTGATGGTGCGCGGGATATCGCTCACGGCGATGATCTTGGCCGGCACATGTCGCGGCGTGGTGTTGGCGCGGATCACCTGGCGGATGCGGCTTTGCAGTTCGTCGGTGAGTGGCACGCCGTCGCGCAGGCGGACGAACAGTACCACGCGCACGTCGCCCTTCCAGTCCTGGCCGATGGCGATGGATTCCAGCACCTCGTCGACCTTTTCCACCTGGCGGTAAATTTCCGCCGTGCCGATGCGCACGCCACCGGGATTGAGCACCGCGTCGGAGCGGCCGTGGATCACCAGACCGCCGTGCTCGGTTTCCTCGGCGTAGTCGCCATGAGCCCAGACGCCGGGGAAGGTGTCGAAGTAGGCGGCATGGAATTTCTCGCCGTTCGGGTCGTTCCAGAAACCTACCGGCATCGAGGGGAAGTGCTGGGCGCAGACCAGTTCGCCTTTCTCGCCCTTGACCGGCTGGCCGGCGTCGTTCCACACCTGCACATCCATGCCCAGACCCTTGCATTGCAACTCGCCGCGCCACACCGGCAACAGCGGGTTGCCCAGCACGAAGCAGGAGACGATGTCGGTGCCGCCGGAAATAGACGACAAGCACAGGTCGGCTTTGATCTCGCGGTAGACGTACTCGAAGCTCTCGTGGGACAGCGGCGAGCCGGTGGAGAGGATGGCCTTGAGGCGCTGCAATCTGTGCGTGCTACCCGGTTTGGCGCCGGCTTTCTCCAAGGCGGCCAGGTATTTGGCGCTGCTGCCGAAGATGCTGATGTCCTCCGCGTCGATCAGGTCGATCAAGCGTTCGGCGCCTGGGTGGAAGGGGGAGCCGTCGAACAGTACCAGCGTGGCGCCCAGGGCCAGGCCGGAGACCAGCCAGTTCCACATCATCCAGCCGCAGGTGGTGTAGTAGAACAGGGTGTCAGTAGCCGACAGGTCGCTGTGTAGGCCGAGTTCTTTGACGTGTTGCAGCAGCACGCCGCCGCTGCCGTGAACGATGCATTTAGGCACGCCGGTGGTGCCACTGGAATAGAGGATGTACAGCGGATGGTCGAAGGGCACCTGGGTGAACTCGGGGTCGCCGCCGGGCTGATAGAACGCTTGCCAGAGTGCGACCTGGGCGCCGGTGGTGAAGTCTGCGAGCTTGGCTTCTGGTCGGGAGTAGGGCACGACTATCAACTGCTGAAGCGACGGCAGGCGTTCGAGAATTTCGTTGAGTTTGCCGGTCAGGTCGAGGTTCTTGCCGGCGTAGCGGTAGCCGGCGCAGGTGATCAACACCTTGGGCTCGATCTGGCCGAAGCGGTCGATCACTCCCTGGGTGCCGAAGTCCGGCGAGCAGGACGACCAGGTGGCGCCGAGGCTGGTGGCGGCGAGCATGCCAACCAGGGTTTGCCAGGTATTGGGCATAAAGGCCGCGACCCGGTCGCCCAGGCCGACGCCCGCGGCTTTCAGGCTGCGCTGCAGGCCGGCAACGTGGGCAGCCAGCTCGGCATAGCTCAGCTGCTCGCGGCTACCGTCCTCGCCGATGGCGACCAGCGCCGGGTGAGCGTCACGGCGACGCAGCAAGTGTTCGGCGAAATTCAGCGTGGCGCCAGGGAACCAGTGGGCGCTGGGCATGGCGGCGCCCTCTTGCAGTACGGCACTGGGCTGCTGGCTAAAGCGGATCTCGAAGAATTCGATAATGGACTGCCAGAATGCCTCGCGCTGCGCCACGCTCCAGGCATGCAGCGCAGGGTAGTCGGCCAGATGCAGGTGATGCCGCTGGTTGACGAAGTGGCGGAAAGCGTCCATCCGGGTTGTAGCGATGCGCTCGGCGGAAGGTGCCCACAAGGGTGGTCGCATGTCGACTCCTCGCTCGATTCGGCCTATTGATCGTCGATAAGCCCGATACTGGACACGTTAGCCTACTGTTCGGCGCTGGCCTTGAACTTCAGCGACCTCTATTTCTCGGATGACGACCTTGGAAGGGCTGTGCCTGCTGTATTCCAATTATGGGCTAAACGCATAGAGGCTGAGCCTCGGGCCTTACAGGCTGTAAAAAGCCTGACGGCAGCAACATGCTGCCTTCGCAGGGCTTCACCCCATCAGCCTGCTGGCGAACGCACTCTGCCGTCTGGATGCAATCCGGGGCAGCGGCGAACTGTCCGTCGGTTTGCCCCAGGCTACACCTAGGTAGAGCTTAGGCGCTGGCTAGCTTGGTCCTGGCCACACGCGAGCCATTGGCCTTGCCCAGCAGCGCGCAGATGCGCTGGCCGGCGGCGATCAATTGCTCCAGGTCGATGCCGGTTGTGATGCCAAGGCCATTCAACAAGTACAGCACGTCTTCGGTCGCGACGTTGCCGGTGGCGCCCTTGGCATAGGGGCAGCCACCCAAACCCGCGACCGAGCTGTCGAATACGCCGATACCTTCCAGCAGGCTGGCGTAGACATTCGCCAGGGCCTGGCCATAGGTGTCGTGGAAATGTCCGGCCAGTTGGTCACGAGGGATGTCGCGGCCGACCACTTCGATCAATCTACGCGTAGCGCCGGCGGTGCCGGTGCCGATGGTGTCGCCGAGGGATACCTCGTAACAGCCCATGGCGAACAGCTCCCTGGCCACACTGGCAACTTGCTCAGGCGCCACAGCGCCTTCATAGGGGCAGCCGAGCACGCAGGAGACATAGCCGCGCACGCGGATGCCGTGTTGTTTGGCAGCGTCCATCAGCGGCACGAAACGTTGCAGGCTCTCGTCGATCGAACAGTTGATGTTCTTCTGCGAGAAGGCTTCGGTGGCGGCGGCGAACACCGCGACTTCCTTGACTCCGGCCTGCAGTGCGGCTTCGAAGCCTCTGAGGTTGGGGGTCAGCCCGGCGTAGGTGACGCCAGGGCGTTGCTTGATCTGTGCGAACACCAGTTCGCTACCGGCCATCTGCGGCACCCATTTGGGCGAGACGAAGCTGCCGACTTCGATATAGGAGAGGCCGGCGGCGGACAGGTCATCGACCAGGCGCACCTTGTCGGCCACGCTGATCGGTTGTTGCTCATTCTGCAGGCCGTCGCGCGGGCCGACTTCGACCAAGCGCACCTGTTGGGGGAGATTCATATGCACTTCTCTGTAGGGGTAGCCCGGATGCAATCCGGGGGCAAAATACCTGGTCAATCCCGGATTGCATCCGGCCTACGCGAGGGCTGTTGTAGCGAAAGACGGTAGGGTGGGTTGAGCCTGCGATACCCATCCTACGCAGTCAATTCAGCATTCGACAGCACCGAGCCGTCAGGCTTCGTCCAGCTCCACTAGTACGCTGCCTTCGCCAACCATCTCGCCTTCGCTGCAATACAGCGCCTTGACGGTGCCGGCATGCGGCGCACGGATGCTGTGCTCCATCTTCATCGCCTCTAGCACGACCAAGGCGGTGCCGGCCTCGACCTGCTGGCCGGTTTCAACCAGCACGCGGACAATGCTGCCGTTCATCGGTGCGGTCAGGCCGCCGTGATGCTGATGGCTGGCCTCGACGGCGGCGATCGGGTCGATGCGGCTGACCGCGTGCAGCTCGCCATCCCACTCGAAGTACAGGGTAGCGCCTTGGCGAATCGCCATGTGGCGACGCTGGACTGCTGTAGCAGTCAGCTTGCTGGCGATGCTGTGAGCATGAAGCTGATCGCCAGCAGGCTGGCTCCTGCACAACAGCGTTTCGCCTTGCAGGCGGGCCTCGCCATTAAGTTTCACCGTCTGCTCGCTGCCATTGCAGTGCAGGCTGATCGAGCGCTCGTTGGGCAGGCCGGCGCGCCAGCCGCTGCTGGCTGCCCAGGGCGAATGGGCATCCTCGTGTGATTGCCGAGCCGGTTCACTCTGCACGAACGCTTCGCCAGCCAGTTGCCAGAACGCGGCGGATAATTCGCCTGGTGGCGGCAGCAGTTGCGCTTCGTGGCGCGGGATAAAGCCGGTATCCAGCTCGGCCTCGGCGAAGGCCGGGTGGGCCAGCACGCGACGCAGGAACGCCAGGTTGGTCTTCACCCCGCCGACGCAGGTCTCATCCAGCATGGCCAGCAGGCGCAGGCGCGCCTCCTCGCGATTGTCGCCCCAGGCGATCAGCTTGCCGAGCATCGGGTCGTAGAAGGGCGACACCTCGTCGCCCTCAGCCACGCCCGTGTCTACTCGGCGGCCTGGGCCAGCGCTGGCCTCGCGATACAAGGCCAGGGTGCCGGTGGACGGCAGGAAATCGTTGTCCGGGTCTTCGGCGTACAGGCGCACTTCGATGGCATGGCCGATCAGCGGCACCTGATCCTGGGTCAGCGGCAATGCCTCGCCACGGGCGACACGAATCTGCCAGGCCACCAGATCCAGGCCGGTGATGGCCTCGGTGACCGGGTGCTCGACCTGCAGGCGGGTGTTCATCTCCATGAAGAAGAAGTCGCCGCGTTCGTCCAGCAGGAACTCCACTGTGCCGGCACCGACATAGCCGATGGCCTGAGCAGCCTTCACCGCTGCCTCGCCCATGGCGCGGCGCAGTTCCGGGGTGAGCCCGGGTGCCGGCGCTTCCTCGACCACCTTCTGGTGGCGGCGCTGGATCGAGCAGTCGCGCTCGTTCAGATACAGGCAGTGGCCGTGCTGGTCGGCGAACACCTGGATCTCCACGTGGCGTGGCTTGAGTACGTATTTCTCCACCAGCATGCGCGAGTCGCCGAAGGACGACTTTGCCTCGCGCTGGGCGCTGGCCAGGGCCTCGGCCAGTTCGCTCTCGCGCTCGACCACCTTCATGCCCTTGCCGCCGCCACCGGCGGTGGCCTTGAGCAATACCGGGTAGCCGATGACTTCCGACGCGGCGCGGAAGGTCTCCAGATCCTGCGCCTCGCCGTGATAGCCAGGCACCAGCGGCACGCCGGCGGCCTCCATCAGCGCCTTGGCCGCGGACTTGCTGCCCATGGCGTCGATGGCGCTGGCGGGCGGGCCGAGAAAGATCAACCCGGCGGCCTCGATGGCGCGAGCGAAACCGGCGTTCTCCGAGAGAAAGCCGTAGCCGGGGTGAATGGCCTGGGCGCCGCTGGCCCTGGCCGCTTCGATCAGCGCGTCGATGCGCAGGTAACTGTCGGCCGGCTTGGCGCCGCCCAGGTCGATGGCCATATCGGCCTCGCGCACATGGCGGGCGTTACGGTCGATGGCGCTGTGCACCGCCACGGTCTTGATGCCCATGGCCTTGGCGCTGTGCATCACCCGGCAGGCGATTTCGCCGCGGTTGGCCACCAGCAGAGTATCGATGTGCTTGCTCATGCTTATTGCTCCTGCCGGAGGGATTGGCGTTTATCGAGCCAGCTGCAGCACTGAACGGTATGGAGCACTAGATCGCTAGGAATAGTCATTGTTGCTCCTGCCAGCTGGGTTTGCGTTTGTCGAGGAAAGCGCGCAGGCCTTCCTGGCCCTCCGGGCTGACGCGGATACGGGCGATGGCGTTCTCGGTGTAACGGCGCAAGGCTGGGGTGAGCACGCCACTGCCCACTTCTCTGAGCAGGTTTTTGCTCGCCTGCATGGCCTGCGGGCTATTCAGCAGCAGGTTGGCGGTCCAGGCAGCGGTCGCCTGGTCGAGTTCCTCGGCGGGGTAGCACTCGGCCAGCAGGCCCAGTTGCTGCGCGCGCTCGCCGCTGAAACGTTCGGCAGTCAAGGCATAACACCGCGCCGCGCGTTCGCCGATGGCCTGCACGACGAAGGGGCTGATCACCGCCGGGGCCAAGCCGATACGCACCTCGGACAGGCACAACTGCGCGTCCATGGCGCCGATGGCCATGTCGCAGCAGGCGATCAGACCCAGCGCGCCGCCGAAGGCCGCTCCCTGCACCACGGCCAGGGTGGGAATCTTCAGCTGATACAGGTTGTGCATCAACTCGGCCAACTCGCGCGAGTCCGCCAGGTTGGCGTTGTAATCCAACGCGGCGGACTGCTGCATCCAGGCCAGGTCGGCGCCGGCCGAGAAATGCTTGCCGCGCCCACGCAGGATAAGAAAGCGCAGATCCTTGTCGGCCTGCACCTGATCCAGGGCGAGGATCAGCTCACGGATCATCTCGGCGTTGAAGGCGTTGTTCTTGTCCGGGCGGTTGAGCCATAGGGTGGCGACGCCGCGCGGGTCTTTGTCCAGTTGAATGGTGCTGAAATCGGTCATGGCGGTGGACTCGAAATGTTCGCAGGCTCTAGGTGGGAGGGGCTTTAGCCGCGAATTTTGTTTTGCCTGTCGCGGCTGAAGCCCCTCCCACGGATTACATCCTGAATACGCCGAAAGTAGTCGGCTCGATCGGCGCATTGAGGCTGGCGGACAACGCCAGGCCGAGCACGTCGCGGGTCTGCGCCGGGTCGATGACGCCGTCATCCCACAGTCGCGCGCTGGAATAGTAGGGGTGGCCCTGGCGCTCGTACTGTTCGAGGATCGGCTGCTTGAGCTTGGCTTCCTCCTCGGCGGAGAAGTCATGGCCGGCGCGTGCCGCCTGCTCGTGTTTGACCTGCACCAGCACGCCGGCCGCCTGCTCGGCGCCCATCACGCCGATCCGCGCATTCGGCCACATCCACAGGAAACGCGGATCGTAGGCGCGGCCGCACATGCCGTAGTTGCCGGCGCCGAAGCTGCCGCCGATGATCACGGTGAACTTCGGCACCTTGGCGCAGGCCACGGCGTTGACCAGCTTGGCGCCGTGCTTGGCGATGCCGCCGGCCTCGTACTTCTGCCCGACCATGAAACCGGTGATGTTCTGCAGGAACAGCAGGGGAATGCCACGCTGGCAGGCTAACTCGATGAAGTGCGCGCCTTTCTGCGCCGATTCGGCGAACAAGATTCCGTTATTGGCGAGGATCGCTACTGGGTAGCCCTGAATATGGGCGAAACCGCAGACCAGGGTGGCGCCGAACAGCGCCTTGAACTCATCGAACACCGAGCCGTCGACGATGCGCGCGATCACCTCGCGCACATCGAAGGGCTGCTTGGCATCGGCCGGAATCACGCCATAGAGTTCTTCGGCGTCGTACAGCGGGGCGATCGGCTCGCGGTTGTTGAGCACGCCGAACTTGCGCCAGTTGAGGTTGGCGATGCTGCGGCGGGCCAGGGCCAGGGCGTGATCGTCGTTCTCGGCGTAGTGGTCGGCCACCCCCGAGGTCTTGCAGTGCACGTCGGCACCGCCGAGATCCTCGGCGCTGACCACCTCGCCGGTGGCGGCCTTCACCAGCGGCGGGCCGGCGAGGAAGATGGTCGCCTGTTGGCGCACCATGATTGCCTCGTCGGCCATGGCCGGCACATAGGCCCCGCCGGCGGTGCAGGAGCCCATAACCACGGCGATCTGCGGGATGCCCATGGCGCTCATGTTGGCCTGATTGAAGAAGATCCGCCCGAAGTGTTCGCGGTCCGGAAACACCTCGTCCTGGCGCGGCAGGTTGGCGCCGCCGGAATCGACCAGGTAGATGCACGGCAGACGGTTCTGCTGGGCGATGGCCTGGGCGCGCAGGTGCTTCTTCACGGTCAGTGGGTAGTAGCTACCACCTTTCACCGTGGCGTCATTGGCCACGATCATGCACTCGACGCCTTCGACCCGACCGATGCCGGCGACCACCCCGGCAGCCGGCACTTCTTCGCCATACACCTCATGGGCGGCCAACTGGCCGATCTCGAGGAACGGCGAGCCGAGGTCGAGCAGGCGGTTGATCCGCTCGCGTGGCAGCAACTTGCCGCGTGAAATATGCCGGTGCTGGGCTTTCTCGCCACCGCCTTCATGGACGCGGGCGAGGAGGGCGCGCAGGTGATTGACCTGAGTGAGCATGGCCGCGCTGTTGGAGGCGAACTCCGGCGAACGGGTATTGATCTTGGTATGCAGGATGGCCATCTGGGGCGCTCCGTCGAATTGGGCATGTTTCGTAGGAGCCAGCTTGCTGGCGATCCGGGGTAAAAGCATCGCCAGCAAGCTGGCTCCTACAAAGGGCTCGACTACTTGGTCTCGTTGAACAGCTCGCGGCCGATCAGCATGCGGCGGATCTCGCTGGTGCCGGCGCCGATCTCGTAGAGCTTGGCGTCGCGCAGCAGGCGACCAGTGGGGAATTCATTGATGTAGCCGTTGCCGCCGAGAATCTGGATCGCATCCAGGGCCATCTGCGTCGCGCGTTCGGCGCTGTAGAGGATCACCCCGGCGGCGTCCTTGCGCGTGGTTTCGCCACGGTCGCAGGCCTGGGCCACGGCATACAGGTAGGCGCGGCTGGCGTTGAGCTGGGTGTACATGTCGGCGACCTTGCCCTGGATCAGCTGGAACTCGCCGATGCTCTGGCCGAACTGCTTGCGGTCGTGGATGTAAGGCACTATCACGTCCATGCAGGCCTGCATGATGCCGATCGGGCCGCCCGACAACACCACGCGCTCGTAATCCAGGCCGCTCATCAGCACTTTCACGCCGCCGTTGAGCACGCCGAGGATGTTCTCGGCCGGTACTTCGACGTCATCGAAGAACAGCTCGCAGGTGTTCGAGCCGCGCATGCCCAGCTTGTCGAACTTGCTGCCGCGGGAGAAACCTTTCGAGTCGCGCTCGACGATAAAGGCGGTGATGCCGTGCGCGCCTTTTTCCAGGTCGGTCTTGGCGTAGATCACATAGGTGTTGGCGTCCGGACCGTTGGTGATCCAGGTCTTGCTGCCGTTGAGCACGAAGTGGTCGCCGCGTTGTTCGGCGCGCAGCTTCATCGACACCACGTCGGAACCGGCATTCGGCTCGCTCATCGCCAGCGCGCCGATGTGCTCGCCGCTGACCAGTTTGGGCAGGTACTTGGCCTTCTGCTCGGCGGTGCCGTTGCGATTGATCTGGTTGACGCACAGGTTGGAGTGGGCGCCGTAGGACAAGCCGACCGAAGCCGAGGCGCGGCTGATTTCTTCGAGTGCCACCACATGGGCCAGATAGCCGAGGCCCGAGCCGCCGTACTCCTCGCTGACGGTGATGCCGAGCAGACCCATGTCGCCGAACTTCTTCCACATGTCGACCGGGAACAGATTGTCACTGTCGATGGCGGCGGCGCGTGGCGCCAGTTCGGCGGCGACGAAGGCCTGGACCTGATCACGCAGCATGTCGATGGTTTCGCCGAGGGCAAAGTTGAGGGACGGATAGCTCATGGTTCCACCTGTCTTAATCGTTCTGAGGTTTAGGCTGTAATGCCTTGTTTCTTATCAGTTTCAGCTAGTGCGCTTAGGCAGCGTTCTTCGGCTGTGTCCAGTTCCAGCTGCATCTGTTGAATGTCCAGCAGCTGCTGCTGCAGCTGGCTGCGACGTTCGGCAATCTTGTGCATGAAGGTTTCCAGCTGCTTGCGATTGCCATGCACCGGGTCGTACAGCTCGATCAGTTCCTTGCACTCGGCCAGGGAGAAGCCGATGCGCTTGCCGCGCAGGATCAGCTTCAGGGTGACCTTGTCCTTGCCGCTGTAGATGCGCTCCTGACCACGCCGCTCGGGGCTGAGCATGCCTTGCTCCTCATAGAAGCGAATGGCGCGGGTGGTGATGTCCAGCTCGCGGGCCAGGTCGGAGATGCTGTAGGGAGCAGCCATGGAAATCGTCTCGCTCATTTACCTTTACGTTAACGTAAGGCTGGAAAAGCATTAAGTCAACAGGCAAGAAGGGGTGAGTGAGCTCTTGATTTTGTCGGCTAAATGAATGAAAGACTTTATGTAATAGGAGCTTATGTCATAACGCTAAGCTGAAATATAAAGAGCGGCGGCGCGGCTCGCTGACAAGGCCGGCATGACGCCATTAAGTCCGGAGGGGGTGGAAGGTCAAAATAGAATGGAATTGACGCGCTGGTTGCCTTGCCCCAGCTAAGCCCTGCTATTGCCAGATTCTACCGGTGCTGCTTTGTTTGACTCTTCCTTCAGGAATCTTCAGCTGAGTGAATAAGTATTCCTCAAATGACGCCTGATAGTGCTGCGCAGTAATGGCTTTTGGAAGCGCAGCGTGGGGATTCCATGCGCACTTGGACACCCAGTCCACGAACACTTGGACAGCGATTCCACGCTGACTTGGACACTCATTCCACGGCCCCTTGGACAC
>NZ_VIUH01000032.1 GCF_007993865.1 Pseudomonas sp. SJZ079
TGCAGGGGCTGGTGTGTTTGGCGACTGCCAATTTACCTGCATCCCTGACTGTCAATCCTCTCTTCCCCGCGACAATGCGAAGATCCTTTTTTATGACTACGTCCCCGTGAAGAGGTGAGCCGACGCTGTTGTACGCAGCGAAGCGGCGTAACCCGCCATGGGCATGGCTCACCACAGTTTCACCCAGCCCCGGCGCATTCATCCCGGCTGTGGGTTACGCCGGCGGCTAACCCACCCGGATAGTTCAACGCTCATGGCCAACCTTGCTACCGACCCTACAGCTGGCCGTGTCGTCGCGTACAGGCGCCCTTTTGCACCCACGGTCTGGCACGCACTATCAGCTGGCGAACGCGCAACGCGGGCAAAAAAAACAGGCCCATGAACACCATGGGCCTGTTTCTAGTACCGGAGCGACGGAATCAACGCCTTAGCTAACTGGCATTGACTCTGGGCTGCCCATTTTACGGCAAAGCCTGCGTGCAGCCGGGATCTGCTTACTTTGCGCCGACTTTCTTCAACTCTTCATCGCGCAGTTCGCGCCGCAGGATCTTGCCTACGTTGGTGGTCGGCAGGGTGTCGCGGAACTCCACGGTTCTCGGCACCTTGTAGCCGGTGACATTGGCGCGCATGTGCGCCATGACCTGCTCCTTGGTCAGCGTCACACCCGGCTTGGCGACTACGAAGAGCTTGATCGCTTCACCGGATTTTTCATCCGGCACGCCGACCGCAGCGCACTGCAGTACACCCGGCAACGTGGCCAGCACGTCTTCCAGCTCGTTCGGGTAGACGTTGAAACCGGACACCAGAATCATGTCCTTCTTACGATCGACGATGCGCATGTAGCCGTCGTCCTGGATCAGCGCAATATCGCCGGTCTTCAACCAACCATCGGCGGTGAGTATCTCGTCAGTGGCATCCTGACGCTGCCAGTAGCCCTTCATCACCTGCGGGCCCTTGACGCACAGCTCGCCCACCGCGCCGAGCGGCAGTTCGTTGCCCTCGTCGTCGATCACCTTGCACAGCGTCGAGGGCACTGGAATACCGATAGTGCCGATCTGGATCTGCTGGATCGGATTGACCGAGGCCACCGGGCTGGTTTCGGTCATGCCGAAGCCCTCGCACACCGGGCTACCGGTAATCTGCGTCCAGCGCTCTGCCGTGGCCAGCTGCAAGGCCATACCGCCGGACAGGGTGATCTTCAGGGACGAGAAGTCCAGTTTCTGGAAGTCTTCGTTGTTGCACAGGGCAACGAACAGCGTATTGAGACCCACGAAACCGCTGAACTTGTACTTGGCCAAGTCCTTGACCATGCCCGGCAGATCACGCGGGTTGGTGATCAGCACGTTGTGGTTGCCGATCAGCATCATCGCCATGCAATGAAAGGTGAAGGCGTAGATATGATAGAGCGGCAGCGGCGCCACGATGATCTCGCAGCCTTCGTTCATATTAGAGGCCATCATCTCCCGAGCCTGGAGCATGTTCGCCACCAGGTTACGGTGGGTCAACATGGCGCCCTTGGCGACCCCGGTGGTGCCGCCGGTGTATTGCAGCACGGCGATCTCGCCACTGCTCGGGTTTACTTCCTTGACCGCCTGGCCGCGGCCCTTGGCCAGCGCATCGGTCAGTTTGACGGCACGCGGCAGGTTGTAGGCCGGCACCATCTTCTTCACGTACTTGACCACGCTGTTGATCAGCAGGCGCTTGAGTGGCGGCAGCATGTCGCCGACTTCGGTGACGATGACCGTTTTGACGCCGGTCTTGGGCACCACCTGTTCGGCCAGGTGGGCCATGTTGGCCAGGCAAATCAGCGCCTTGGCGCCGGAGTCATTGAATTGGTGTTCCATTTCCCGTGCGGTGTACAACGGGTTGGTGTTGACCACGACCAGGCCGGCACGCATGGCGCCGAATACCACTACTGGATACTGCAGCACGTTGGGCAGCTGCACGGCGATGCGATCGCCAGGCTGCAGATCGGTATGCTGTTGCAGGTAAGCCGCGAAGGCGCCAGACAGTTGGTACAGCTCGCCGTAGGTCAGGGTCTTACCGAGGTTGCTAAAAGCCGGCTTGTCAGCGAAGCGTTGGCAGGACTGTTTCAGTACCGCCTGGATATTCGGGTACTGGTCGGGATCGATTTCGGTAGCAATCCCAACGGGATACTTATCCTTCCAAAAATTTTCGGTCACAGAAACCCACTCCTCAGCAACAGCTAATCTTCACCGCGCAAAGGCGGTTGTTTGTTGTTTGTTTGCCAGCATTCTTGACCGTCAGGCGACCAAAAAGCGGGCCGAGAGTAGCAGCTTTGCCAGAGACCGCCTAGCACCAAACACAACCTAATCGGTCACAAAGTCGACCAGGATGATTATCCTGGTCACATCTTGAGCCCTGAAACGGATTGGCCGATACCGGCCAGTATTCAGGCGATATCGCGCAGCTCGCGGCGAAGGATCTTGCCGACCGGGGTCATCGGCAACGCATCCTTGAAGACGATGTGCTTGGGCACCTTGTAGCCGGTGAAGTTTTCCTTGCAGTAGGCTTTAAGCTCCTCGACGCTGAGGTCGCCATCGCGCGACACGACGAATAGTTTGACCACCTCGCCAGACTTCTCGTCCGGCACTCCGATCGCCGCACAGCTGGCGACCTTGGGGTGGGCCATGACCACATCTTCGATTTCATTGGGGTACACGTTGAAGCCGGAGACGATGATCATGTCCTTCTTGCGGTCGACGATGCGCACGTAGCCGTCCGGGTCGATCACCGCAATATCACCGCTCTTGAACCAGCCGTCGGCGTCCAGCACCTCGGCGGTGGCTTCCTCGCGCTGCCAGTAGCCCTTCATCACCTGCGGGCCTTTGATGCATAACTCGCCACGCTCGCCTAGCGCCTGCTCGTTGCCGTCATCATCGATCACCTTGAATGCAGTACCCGGCACCGGAATACCTACCGTACCCAAGCGCGCCTGGCTGCCGTAAGGGTTGGCGCTAGCCACCGGCGAGGTTTCGGTGAGACCGTAGCCTTCTACTACCGTGCAGCCGGTAATGCTCCGCCAACGCTCGGCGGTAGCCTTGACCAGCGCGGTGCCGCCGGAGTTGGTGACCTTGAGCTTGGAAAAATCCAAGTTCTTGAACTCGGGATGATCCATCAACGCGACAAACAGGGTATTGAGACCCAGCAGTGCGGAGAACCGCCACTTGCCCAGCTCCTTGACGAAGCCGGAAATATCGCGCGGGTTGGTAATCAGCACACTGAGATTACCGTTGACCATCATGCACATGCAGTTCGCGGTAAAGGCATAGATATGGTACAGCGGCAGCGGCGCAATCATGATTTCCTGGCCCTGCTTCATCAGCGGGGTCCCGTCGTCGCCCAGCTGCGACATGCAGGCATCGATCTGCAGCATGTTCGCCACCAGATTGCCGTGGGTCAGCATCGCGCCCTTGGCCACCCCCGTGGTGCCGCCGGTGTACTGCAGCACGGCGATGTCGTCATGGCCGACCGTGAGCGGCTTGAGGTCGTGGCCATGGCCCTGTTTGAGCGCCTGCTTGAACGGCACCGCCTGCGGCAGGTGGTAGTCCGGCACCATTTTCTTGACCTTCTTCACCACGCTGTTGACCAGCCAGCCTTTGAGGCTCGGCAGCATGTCGCCCATGCGGGCTTCGATCAGGTAATCAATCTCGGTATCCGGCAGTACATCCTGCACCAGCTTGCCGAACATGTTCAGGTAGACCAGCGCGCGCACGCCGGCGTCCTTGAACTGATGGCGCATCTCGCGGGCGGTGTACAGGGGATTGGTATTGACCACGATCAGGCCGGCGCGCATCGCCCCGAACACGGCAATCGGGTATTGCAGGACGTTGGGCATCTGCACGGCAATACGTTCGCCCGGCTGCAAATTGGTGTGCTTTTGCAGGTAGCCGGCGAAGGCGCCTGACAAGCGATCCAGCTCGGCATAGGTCAGGGTCACGCCCATGTTGCTGAATGCCGGTCGATCGGCAAATTTCTTGCACGAGCGCTCGAACACCTCGATCACCGACTTGTAAGCCCCAAGATCGATATCGTTGGGCACGCCGGCCGGGCGTTTGTCGCTCCAGAAATCAGGCTGCATTGTTCTTATCCTCTTACCCTGAAAGTATCTGCCCACATATAAAGTGGCTGTGGCGAACTTAGCAGCTCTGCGGCGGGGCGCAAATACTGCAGGACCGTCATTGACCACGTGAATCTTCGACCACGCCGTTCAGCTGAGACAAGGTCAGCCGCTGGCTCTACAATGCCGCACTCTTGCCGGCCTAAGGACTTGCCATGCAGCACCATGCATTTTGGTTGAACAGCAGCGATGCGACGCCTATTTACGTGAACCGCTGGTTCGCCGAGCAGCCGCCGAAAGCGCTGGTCATGGTGGCCCACGGCATGGCTGAACACAGCGCGCGCTATGCGCGCCTGGGTGAAGCATTGGTCGCGGCCGGCTATGAGCTGTACGCCCACGATCAACGCGGCCACGGGCAGACCGCCAACCAAGGCACTCTTGGACATTATGCCGACCAGGACGGCTGGGCTCGGGTGGTGGGTGACCTGGCCTGCCTCAATCACCATATTCGCCAACAGCACCCGCACACGCCGATCTTTCTGCTCGGCCACAGCATGGGCAGCTACATCGCCCAGGCGTATCTGATGCAACACAGCAGCAGCTTGCAAGGGACGATTCTCTCTGGTTCCAATTATCAACCAGTGGCGCTGTATCGCGTGGCGCGCCTGATCGCCCGCCTCGAGTGCTGGCGCCAAGGCCCGCAGGGGCGCAGTGCGCTGATCGAGTTTCTCTCGTTCGGCTCGTTCAACAAGGCCTTCAAGCCCAATCGCAGCCCCTTCGACTGGCTCAGTCGCGACCCTGCGGAAGTCGACAAGTACGTCAGCGATCCACTCTGCGGATTTCGCTGCAGCAATCAACTCTGGCTCGACCTGCTCGCTGGCTTGCAGCAGATCACCCCGGTGCACAACCTCGCGCAGATCGACAACCACCTGCCACTGCTGGTCATCGGCGGCGCCTGTGATCCGGTCAGCCAGGGCAAACGTTTGCAGCACCTGGCCAACGCCTTGCGCCAAGCCGGCAATAAGCAGGTACAACTGCAAGTCTATCCGGATGCACGTCACGAACTGCTCAACGAAAGCAATCGCGACGAGGTCACCGCCTACCTTATCGGCTGGCTGGAGCAGGCATTGCGCCAGCCCCGCCAGCGCCACTCACAGCTCCAGGAGATTCACTCATGAGCCAAACCAGCAACACCCCTTACGAGGCCCTCGAAGTCGGCCAGACCGCCAGTTACAGCAAGACCGTCGAAGAGCGCGACATTCAGCTGTTCGCCGCAGTATCCGGTGACCATAACCCGGTGCACCTGGATGCCGAATACGCCGCCACCACCATGTTCAAGGAGCGCATCGCTCACGGCATGTTCAGCGGCGCGCTGATCAGTGCGGCAGTCGCCTGCGAAATGCCCGGCCCCGGCACTATCTACCTGGGCCAGACCATGCGCTTCACCTTGCCGGTAAAGCTCGGCGACACCCTCACCGTGCGTCTGGAGATTCTCGAAAAACTGCCGAAATTCCGCGTGCGGGTCGCCACCCGGGTATTCAATCAGCACGATGAACTGGTGGTCGATGGCGAGGCGGAAATCCTCGCGCCACGCAAACAGCAAACCGTGGAACTGGCCAAGCTGCCACCGATCAGCATCGGTTAAACATTCGCGGTTGCCGAGGTAGGCGCAGCATGGGCTCGAGTCCGCTCTGCGCACATTGCCCAACCCATACAGTCCAAGCAGCACCCACCGCATCACTGGAGAACATCATGTCCCTGTCCATGTACCAAGCCTCGATTCCGGTCTTTACCCGTCAGCTGAACAACCTGTCGACCATTCTCGGCCTGGCTGCAGCCCATGCCGAAGCCAAGAAGATCGACCCCAGCGTGTTCCTCAATGCCCGCCTGGCGCCGGATATGTTCCCGCTGAGCCGCCAGGTGCAAATCGCCTGCGATGGCGTGAAAGGTGGCGCCGCCCTGCTGGCCGGTATCGAGGCGCCCAGCTACGCCGATGACGAAACCAGCTTCGCCGAACTGCAAGCGCGCATCGCCAAGACCCTGGCCTTCCTGCAAGGCGTAAGCGCAACGCAGATCGACGGCAGTGAAGAACGCACCGTGACCCTGAAGCGCCGCGACAAGGAAACCCACTTCCAGGGCCAGGCCTTTCTGCTCGATCACGTGATGCCCAACTTCTATTTCCACCTCACCACCGCCTACGCCATCCTGCGGCATAACGGTGTTGAGATCGGCAAGCGCGATTTCCTCGGCACGCGCTGAGTCCTGCCCGCCTGGCGACCCGCTCCGCTCGGTCGCCAGGCTTCTGCGCAACTCCTGGCCCGCCCAACGGACGGTTTGCGCCCCACACCCTATGCACCAAGCAGGCTGCTGAACGCAGAACAGGCGAGGCTTGCAGTTAAATTAAATTTGTATTTAAATTTAATTTATGGCCACCAACAAAAAAACACCTCGCCCAGCGCTTTCGCGCACACCCGGACGCCCCGGTGGCGACACCGCAGCGCAGCGCGAGCGCCTGCTCGACTCCGCCCTCAACGCCTTTTCCCATAAAGGCATCGCCGCCAGCAGCCTGCGCGGCATTGCCAGCGAGGCCGGAGTCACGCCTGCCTTGGTCAACTACTACTTCGGTAACAAGGCAAAGTTGCTCGCCGCAGTCGTCGAGGAACGCCTGCTACCGTTGCTGACGAACCTCGCTCAGGGATTGCGCCAGATCGGCGACGAGCCCATCGAGCTGATCGGCGGCTTTATCCAAGGCATGCGTCGGATCGTCCAGGCGCATCCCTGGCTACCGTCACTGTGGGTGCGGGAAGTGCTGTGCGAAGGCGGCGGCCTGCGCGAACTGCTGATGAGCCGCGTCGGGCCACTGATTCCGCACCTGCTGGCCGAGCGCTTCGCCGCTGCGCAACGGCGCGGCGCCCTCAACCCCGATCTAGAGCCACGCTTGCTGGTGGTCTCGCTGATCGGCCTGACCCTCTTCCCCTATGCCGCCGCGCCGATCTGGCGTGGCCTGTTCGATGCCCCCGAGCTGGACGACGAGGCGCTGGCCCGCCATACCCTCGTCCTGCTCGAGCGCGGCCTGGAGACTCCCCGTGCGCCTTGATCACTGCCTGTTCAGCTTAGTCTTGCTACTCCTCGCCGGCTGTAATCAGCCGGCGTCCGACGTGCTGCCCGGCACCCTGGAGTGGGATCGCCTGGCACTGCCGGCCGAGGCCTCGGAGCCGGTCCTGCGCTGGGCCGTGGCCGAAGGCGACAGAGTCGCGGCGGGTACCCTGCTAGTGGAACTCGACCCACGCCGGCAGGATGCCCGCGTGGCCCAGAGTCAGGCCGAGGTCGAACTGGCCAGCGCGCGGCTGCGCGAGCTGAGCAACGGCGCTCGCCTGGAAAGCATCGAGGCCGCCCAAGCCGTACTGGCGAGCACTCGCGCAAAGCTCATCGAAAGCGAACGCCAGTATCAGCGCATCGTCACCTTGCAAGGTCGCGACCTCGCCGCCCTGGCCGAGCTGGACCGGGCCCGTGCTACCCGCGATCAGGCCCGCGCCGAACAGAACAGCGCGGCGGCGCAGCTGCGCGAACTGACCAATGGCACCCGTCCTGAACAGCTCGAACAGGCCAGCGCCGCGCTGGCCACGGCACGTGCCGCGCTGCACCTGCAGCAGCTCAACCGGCAACGCCTAAATGTACGCGCACCGCGCGCCGGGCGGGTCGATGCGCTGCCCTTCAAGCCTGGCGACCAGCCACCGCAAGGCGCCACCCTGGTCAGCCTGCTGGTCGGCGAAGCGCCCTATGCCCGGGTCTACGTGCCGGCCTCACAACGCGCCGAACTGGCCATCGGCGACCGTTTGCAGGTACGCGTCGAGGGCATCGAACAGCCTTTTAGCGCGCATGTGCGCAGCATCGCAAGTGAAGCCAGCTTCACCCCCTATTTCGCCCTGGTCGGCGACGATGCTAGCCGCCTGAGCTACCGCGCTGAACTGTTACTGGAAGGAGAGGAAGCACAGCAGTTACCGGCCGGGTTGCCGCTACGCGCCGAGCGGGTTGACCATGAGCAGCGCTGAAACGGTGATCCAGGCCCAAGGCCTGAGCAAGCGTTTCGGCGATCTGATCGCGGTCGACCAGCTCGACCTGCAGGTTCGCCGCGCCGAGGTGTTCGGTTTTCTCGGGCCAAACGGCTCGGGCAAATCCACCACCATCCGCATGCTATGCGGCCTGCTACTACCTAGTGCCGGCAGCATCGAGGTGCTGGGTTATCAGATCCCCCGCGATGCCGAGGCGCTGAAGCGTCGCATCGGCTATATGACGCAGAAATTCTCGCTGTACGACGACCTGACAGTCGGCGAAAACCTGGAGTTTCTCGCCGCCGTGCAAGGCCTCGGACGGCAGCAGGCGCGCCAGCGTATCGCCGAGCTGCTCGAGCGCTACTGGCTGGCCGATCGCCGCCGGCAACTGGCCGGCACCCTCAGTGGCGGGCAAAAGCAGCGTCTGGCCCTGGCCGGCGCGGTGCTGCACAAACCCGACTTGCTACTGTTGGATGAGCCGACCAGCGCGGTTGACCCGCAATCGCGTCGCGAGTTTTGGGATTCGCTGTTCGAGTTGGCCGACGCGGGCACCACGCTTCTGGTCTCCACCCACTACATGGACGAGGCCGAGCGCTGTACCCGTCTGGGCATCCTCGACCAGGGCCGCCTGGTCGCCGACGGCAGCCCCAGCGAGTTGATGGCGGCGTTGCCAGGCAGTCCGTTACTGGTCGAATGCGCTCAGCCGCGCCAGGCCCAACAAGTGTTGCAGGGCACCTCTGGAGTGCTCGCCCTGACCCAGATTGGCAATTCGCTGCGGGTACTGGCAGCCCCCGTGCAGGCCAGCGACGCGGCAGCGGTCGAACTGATCCAGCAACGCCTGCGCGCCGCTGGCATTCAAGCGCAGGTCGCTACGACCACGGCCAACCTGGAGGACGTCTTCGTCAGCGCCACCCAACGCCCCCCCCATTCGTCAGGGGACCACCCATGAACCTGCGCCGACTGGGTTCGATCGTGCTCAAGGAGCTACGCCAGCTGCGGCGCGACCGCCTGACCTTCGCCATGATCATCGGCATTCCAACCCTGCAGCTGGTGCTGTTCGGTTACGCCATCAATATGGATGTGCGCCACCTCGACGCCGCCGTGCTCGATCAGGCCAATAGCGCACGCTCGCGCGAACTGATCGCCGAGCTGGGTGCCAGCCAGGTGCTCAACCTGCGTTACCAACTGAGCAGCCCGGAAGAACTGAACACCCTATTGCGCCAAGGCAAGATCAGCGCCGCCCTGGTGGTGCCGAGCGATTTCGAGGCACGCCTGGAACGCAATGAGCGCTCGGTGTTGCAGATCGTCGTCGATGGCTCCGATCAGGTGGTGCAGGCCTCGGCCCGCCAGCTGGCGGCCTTCCCGCTACCGGGCGACGACACCAGTCGCAGCGGACGAATCGAAGTGCTCAACCTGTACAACCCGCAGCGCCTGGCCCCGGTCAATACCGTGCCGGGGCTGATCGGCGTGATCCTGACCATGACCATGGTGCTGTTCACCGCCACCGCCCTGGTGCGCGAGCGCGAACATGGCAACCTGGAGATGCTGATCGCCACGCCGGTGTCGCCCTGGGAACTGACCCTGGGCAAACTCTTGCCGTTCGCCGCCATCGGCCTGGTACAGGTCAGCGTGGTGCTATTGCTCGGTAAGCTGCTGTTCGCCGTGCCCCTGCGCGGCTCGCTGAGCGAGTTGTACCTGGCGTCGCTGGTGTTCATCTGCGCCAGCCTGGCGCTCGGGGTATTTATCTCAACCCTGGCGCGCAGCCAGTTCCAGGCCATGCAGATGGCCTTCTTCACCTTTCTGCCGCAGATTCTCCTGTCCGGCTTCATGTTCCCCTTCGCCGGCATGCCGAAAGCCGCGCAGTGGCTGGCCGAGCTCCTGCCGTTGACGCATTTTCTGCGCCTGGTGCGCGGCATCATGCTGCGCGGCGCCGGGCTCGCCGAACTCTGGCCGGCGCTGGCCGCCCTGCTGCTGTTCACCCTGCTGATGCTTGGCGTGGCCGTGGCTCGCGTGCACAAGCGCCTCGACTAAGCCGCATCCCAAGTGCGGCTATGCTCATCCGCAGACGCGACAGGCTGCCGGCGACGCACGCGCAGATCACCGCTAAACCGAACCCCCAAACCGGCCGTTCAAGCCCGCTGATAACTAATATCCAGGCCTATGCTCTACTAAGTGAGCTAGAGAACCCGCAGCTAGGTTGAATGCAGATGAAGCAACACGACATAGCGGACTTTTGCCTGCAACTGCCCGGGGCGCGCGAGGACTTCAAATGGGGTAACAACCAGGTGTTCTCCGTGGCCGGCAACAAGATGTTCGCCATCCTCAACTTCCTCGGTCATGAGCTGGCCTTTAAAGTCGACAGCGATTTGTTTCTGGGCTTTGTCGACCGTCCCGGTATCCGCCCTGCGCCCTATCTGGCGCGGGCGCATTGGATCAGCATGAACTGCGCACACCTGCCCATTGCTGACAATGAACTGCGCGAGCTACTCACCCGCTCCCACCAACTGGTGGTACGCAAGCTACCGAAGCGCCTGCAACCGGGTTTGCTGCTCGATCTCTGACGGCCTTAACGGGGCATGAGCGCGCGCAGAACATCGCCAAAATTGGCACCGTCCAGCAGCAACCAGTCGAGCCAGAAAACCTGATGCACCACGACGATCGCCCAGAACAGCAGTTGATAGGTAACTTTGCGGGTTTTATGCCGAAAGCACTGCTGAGCCAGCAAGGCACCCGGCCACCCCCCGAGCAGCTCGACCAGATGCATGGCATTTTCCGGCGTTCGCCAGCGACCGCATAAAGCACTGCGTTTGTCCTGCCAGTACTGCATGAAACTGATCGAACTGACTGAGGCGTAGGCCAGCAAAGGCCACATAAAACCCCAGCCCAGCAGCTGAACTGAACCCAGCAGCGGCAAGCTGCACAGCCCGGCAAACAGCGTCAGTTTCAGGCCAAGGTATTGAATCGGGCCTGATGACGCACGCTTGCGCGGTGCCTTGTTGGGGTTCGCGCCATCAGCTGGCGATGGCGCAGACCTCGGCTTAACCCGAATCGCCGGCTGATCGAGGGCCAAGCCGCCCGCCACCCGCACGTGCTCGGCGCGCAAGCGACCCTGGCCGTCCTGGCTGGCGATATACAACACCCGGTCACCGGATACAGGACGTCTGTCGCCGCGCATGGCCGAGATATGCGCGAACACCTGCGCCCCGCCGTGTTGCGGCTGAATAAAACCGAAGCCCTTGTCATCGTTCCAGCTTTTCAGCAGCCCCTGCTGTTCCATCGCCTGCCGACTCCTGCTGCAGAAAACTCCATTCTAGGGGCTTTGCTGGGCTCACGCAGGGTAATGCCGGCTGAAAAAATCCAGCAGATGCTGGTTAACCCGCTTGGCCTGCTCATTCTGGATCCAGTGTCCGCACTCGCTCAGTAGGTGTTGCTCCAGATGCGGCACACGCCTGGGCATCTGTTGCAGGGTATAGGCCTCCAATGTGCCGACCGGGTCCTTATCGCCGAGCAGAAACAGTGCCGGTTGCTCGATCTGACGCGCGGCCAATGACTCGGTGCGCTGCCAGTTGCGCTCGAAATTGCGGTACCAGTTAAGCGCGCCGTAAAAACCGCGGCCGGCGAAGGTTTTCAGGTACTGGTCGAATGCCTGCTGATCACACCAGGCCGGCAGCGTCAGAGGGTCTTGCATGCCGGCAAACAGTGAGGCGCCAGCCGGCTTGTCTTGCAGGAAGAAATCCTTGGGTACGGCGGCCGAGGTGTTGTGCATCATCATGCGCAGGGTGCGCGGGATGTCCGCATCCATCTCCAGCTCCGCCACTCCGGGCTGCTGGAAGTGCAGGATGTAGTGAAAACGCTCGGCATACAGTTGACGGATGATATCGATCGCCGGCTGTTTAGGGCGCCCACCGAAGGGCACCGCCATGCCAACCACTGCCTTGACCCGCTGCGGCTCAAGCAGCGCCAGGTGCCAGGCTATCGGCGCGCCCCAATCATGCCCGACCACACAGGCCTCAGGCTGCCCCAGGCTGTCCATCGCCGCCTGGATATCGCCACACACGCTAATCAGGTCATAGGCCGAGGCCTCGCGCGGCGCACTGCTTTGCCCATAGCCGCGCATTTCCGGAATCAACACCCGGTAACCGGCCGCGGCTAACGGGGCGATCTGCTGCCGCCAGGAATGCCAGCACTCGGGAAAGCCATGCAGCAACCACACCGGTCGGCCATGCGCAGGTCCACTGCTGTAAAGGCTCAGCGTGATGTCGTTGACCTCAAGTAACTGGTGCTCAAGCGAGTCCATAAACGCCTCCATTGCCAGGCCTCACTATGACAAAGGCGCGCTAAATAGCGCGCCTTTAATCAGTCTTACGAATACAGCCGTCAGTGTTCAGCCTTGGGCCGTGCTCCAGTCGATCAGCTGCAACTGCCAGGTCAGCAGAATCAACAGGCCAAAACCGATGCGATACCAGGCAAACACCGCATAGCTGTGGTTACCGATAAATTTGAGCAGCGCGCGTACGGCGAGCATGGCGAAGATGAATGAGACGACAAAGCCAAGCGCAAACACCGGCAGATCTGCCGGCTGAAACAACTCGCGGTATTTGTAGCCCGAATACACCGCCGCGCCGACCATGGTCGGCATAGCCAGAAAGAAGGAAAACTCTGTAGCGGCCTTGCGCGACAGGCCGAACAGCAGCCCGCCGATTATCGTCGCGCCGGAGCGCGACGTTCCAGGAATCATCGCCAGACACTGGGCGAAACCGATCTTCAGTGCCTGCTTCCAGCTCATATCGTCGACAGTTTCGGCACTCACCAGATGAGCGCGCTTTTCGGCCCACAACATGATCACCCCACCCACTACCAGTGCCGCCGCGACAGTGATGGGATTGAACAGGTATTTGTGGATCAGGTCGGCAAAGGTCACCCCGAGAATCACCGCAGGGAAAAAGGCGATCAACAGATTGCCGGTGAATCGCTGAGCCTGAGACTCTTTCGGTAGCCCAATCATTACGTCGAGAATCTTGCGCCGGTATTGCCAGACCACCGCGAGAATAGCCCCCAACTGAATGATGATATTGAAGGCTATCGCTCGCTCACCGGCAAAGTCGATGAGATCCGCGACTATGATTTGGTGGCCAGTGCTGGAAATCGGCAAGAACTCGGTTATGCCCTCGACAATGCCCAAGATCAATGCCTGTGCGGCAGTCCAAAGGTCCATCCAAACTCCTAGAGCGCGCGGTACGAGTTACGCGCAAAAAATGTCAATTAAAAACGCGCGTAGCACGAACTCAAAACACGAGGCGAGGTTTCTACAGCGCCGCAATAAGCAGGCGCTTCGGACTCGGCCGAAGCGCCGAGATGCTACCAGATAAACAGGCCCTATTACTCCACGGGTAGCGGCTCAAGAACACCTAAATAGCATGACACCAAGGTGTCAACATATTGAGAATGCAGCCGAACTGGCTGAGTCGATGCACCGCGCACAAATGGCCTACGGTGTTTGCTACTCAGTTGGTGATCCCTCGATCTGACCGCTCAGTACCCGACACCCGTGCTATCGAGTCCGCAGCAAGATCAGCCGCAACACCCACAACCTGATCAATTCATCTCGGCGCCACGCTATAACAATCGCATGCGCTTATGGATATCAACCATACTGTCGTCCATGCTGTTTAAGTGACCTAGAGCATGGCACTTAGCGTGTAACACTCAGCTGCAATCATCCAACGTTTCGGCACAAGCTGAACAGCTGAATAGACTGCGTGGGCAGTTTCGTGTGTGGGGAAATGAATGAGCAACATGGAACATCAGGAAGTCGACCTCAGCCGGCCACAAAACCAGGACTTGATCTGGGATATGGACAGCATGGCTAGACGCGAGCTGGCCGAGCGCTTCATTACCCTGTTCGAGAACCGTCTATGCGTCTATTCCGAATCGGTGCGTCAGCTCTACACCAACTACAATCTGCACTTTCCCAGCGACCTCGGCCGCAAGATGGTCGTGTTACCCAACCCTTACGCCTTCCACGACACCCTGCACGGTATCGAGGCGCTGGCCGTACGTAAGACCGGACTCTGTGTACTGCCTGGTGTTGTACTGGGCAAACCCGGCTTGCTGCTGACCACTGAAATCAAGGAAGGCGGACCGACACCGAAAACCATGCCGTTCAAGCAGGCGCTGGCGCAAATCATCAGTAATCAAAAAAAGGTCGGCGACGTATTCCTGCCGATCATGATGAAGGGGGATTTGCGCGAGTTCGACCAGCACATGCCTTACATCCACCTGCATCGGCTGCAGGTCAACCGCCTCACCCGTCTCTCTTCCTTCGAGCGCGACGACATTCAGCAAACCATCACCCGCAAACTGCTAGCGCTCTATCGCCAGGCCGATAGCCTGGCTTGTTAGGGCCGGCATCACCCTGCACTGAAGATATGCCCTCTAGCCTTAGAGTTTGAGCCTTATATATATCCCCAAATCGCCATCGCACTTGAGCTGCAGAGACGTTTTTCCTTACCGGAAGCGCGACCGCCTCAACCGCAGCCGCTACAATCGGCGCCCTTCATTACCCGCCCAGCCTGAATTCGTATTTGTGGAAAAACCATGTCTTTCTTAGAACTATTCGCTTCCGCTCTCGGTGTCTGGGCGGTTTGGTTAACTGTGCAGCAAAATCGCTGGTGCTGGCCGATCGGCCTGATCATGGTGTCGCTCTACGGCTGGATCTTCTTTGAAGGCAAACTCTATTCGAACATGCTGTTGCAATTCGTCTACGCAGCCTTGCAACTCTATGGCTGGTGGCAGTGGACGCAAGGCGGCCAACAGCATCAGGGACTTCAGGTGAGCAGCCTTAGCATCCGGGGCTTGCTGGTCAGTCTGCTGATCGGCACCCTAGGAGCCCTTGGCCTGGGCTATTTGATGGCCAGCTACACAGATGCTGCCGCCCCGTGGCTGGATGCCGCGCTCAGTGCTTTCAGCCTGGTCGCGCAAGTATGGATGGCGCAAAAACGTGTCGAATGCTGGCCACTGTGGATAACCCTGGACCTGCTCTTCGTGGCACTTTTCCTGCAACAGGCGCTGTATCTGACCGCCGGCCTATATGCCCTCTTCACCCTGTTGGCAATTAGCGGGTGGCTGACCTGGCGCCGGGATTTGGCTCCGACCGCTTAATGAAAGTATTGGTACTCACCGGCCCGGAATCCAGCGGCAAGAGCTCACTGGCCAAGGAGATTCAGTCTGTCTTTGGCGGGCAGATCGTTGGCGAATATGTCCGCCACTTTATCGACAGCGAACAGCGCGACACCTGTTACGCCGATATCCCAGCAATCGCCCGCGGCCAGCTCGCCTGGGAAGATGCCGCGCGCGCCGCGCGCCCAACCCTACTGATTCTCGACACTCACTTGCTGAGCAACCTGCTCTGGAGCCGCGAATTGTTCGGCGACTGTCCACCCTGGATAGAGGAAGAACTGCTCAAGCGCGATTACCACCTGCACTTACTGCTCGACCCCGTTGCTGTCCCCTGGGTCGACGATGGTCAGCGCTGTCAGCCAGAGCTCGGTCAGCGCCTGGCGTTCTACCAGAGCTGTGAGCACTGGTTACAGCAGCATAAACAGCCGCTGCAGAGAATTCAGGGCGACTGGTCGGCTCGCCGTACGCAGGTACTTGGCTGCGTTAGCGACTGGCTAGCATCACTCAACTAACACGCTGGCCCAGGCCAACAACAAGCACAGCGTGACGATGATGGTGAGTGGCGTACGCAAGCTGGGATACCAGCGCGGTGCCAGACTCAATTTGACGGCCCGCAGATCGGCAAAATACAGCGCCACGAACGCCAACAAAAGTATCGGCAAGGTCAGTCCCACAGGCATACCGCTGGCAATCGCCAGCCACCCGAGCAAGGGTGGTATCACCGACAAGCCCAACTGCACCTGCGCACGCTCATCGGTCTCCTCCGCCCGCATCGCCAACCCCCAGTGAATGGCTCCCATAAAAGCCAGTATCACGGCCGCATAATCCAACAACGCCGCTAACACAAAGGGTCGCCAACCAAGCGGAATCACCCAGATACCCAACGCGCCACTGACAAAGGGAACCACCCCGGCGTAGCCAAGCAAAATGGCTAACTGCGGTGGTTTTTCGGCCTCAAAGGGATGCATTGCTCACTCCTGAATTTCGATAGAAAGCCATGACATCAGAACGCCTATGGCGCCTATCAAAGACTATTCGTTAGCAAAGCTATAAGCCATGAGTTCCAACGCACAAATGTCTCCAGTGACAACCCATCCGCAGCCCATGGTGTACCGCTCAGCGCGACTGCCCAGGCGATGAGCAGTGGCCATATACGAAGGGTACCGACGTTGGATTTTCCAGAATCGGTCCAATGGCAGCTTGCCATTAACCTTTTCGCTTGGCATAAAGTCAGGCAAATAAAAGCGCTACAAGGAAGTGTCTGATGTATACGCTCCGTCGCGTCCTGTATGGGGCCTTGGCGATACTGACTACCGGGATTGCCATCGGCCTGTACTTTATTGCCTATCCCAACCTGCCTAACTACCAGAAACCCGAGAGACTTCACTACCTTGACCAATGGAGTGATGAGGCGCGGCAGACCTTTTACTACACACCGCAAGGGACCCAAGTTAAAGGTTTGCGCTATGACTGGTTCAGCGCCCTCGAGTTACCTTTAAGCACAAGCAAATTTGCCACCCCGGACTACTTGGCCCGCTTCGGTTTTCTGATTGACCCTCTGCAGCAACCCTCGGCGCTCAACCCGGCGAATCTGCCGGTGGGTTTTGCTCGGCATGAAGACAAAGAGACAGGTATTCACTATTTGGATATCAGCTGCGCGGCTTGCCACACCGGTGAGTTGCGCTACAAAGGCCAGGTCGTTCGGATCGACGGCGGGTCTGCCCTGCATTCGCTCGCCTCGACCGTGCCAACCCTAAGAGGCGGCAGCTTTGGCCAATCACTTGGCATGAGCATGGCGTTCACCTACTACAACCCCTTGAAGTTCAGGCGCTTCGCCAAAGAAGTACTTGCCGAGAACTACCCCGAGGGACGCGATCGACTGCGCCATGACTTTAAAGTCGTCCTCGATCGCCTGTTAGGCACAGCCTATAACGACTGGGACCGTGGCCTCTATCCGACAGAAGAAGGCTTCGGCAGGACCGATGCCTTTGGGCGCATCGCTAACAGCGTGTTCGGTGACGCCATAGACCCCAGTAACTACCGCAAGGCCAACGCCCCCGTGAGTTACCCCCAGGTCTGGGATATCTGGAAGTTCGACTGGGTCCAGTGGAACGGCTCTGCCATGCAACCCATGGCGCGTAATGTCGGCGAAGCTCTAGGTGTTGGCGCGACGCTACGTCTCATGCAGCCGAACGGCCAGCCGGTAGCAGAAGCCGAGCGCTATGCTTCCAGCGTGCGTCTACGTGATTTGTACACCCTCGAGGAAACCCTCAAAGAGTTAAAGCCGCCCTACTGGCCAGAACAGATCTTCGGTCCCATTGACCTGCAACTTGCAAGTCAGGGGCGTGCCCTGTTCAACGAGAACTGCGCCTATTGCCACGCCCCAGACCCCAAACCCAGAAATGAACGGCTGGCACCGGCGCGCGACCCCGAGTGGCGCATGCGCATTGTACCGACCCGTATCGTTGGTACGGATCCCACTACCGCGGACAATATCGCCGACCATCGCTTCGATATCAGCAAGCTGGGCTGGACTGACGCCGAGTTAAGCAAACTGGATGTCCGGCTCTTCGGTTCGACAGTCGATGAAGTTGATCCACGCAGTATTTCCAGCGCGAAAGGCTTGGCCTATGTGACAGCCTACGTGGAAAACCGCGCCTATCAGGACACCGGCATCCAGCCCCGCGAACGCTGGCGTATGGATGGCTACGGCTTGCCTATCGGTGTGCAAGAAAAGCGCGGCTACAAAGCTCGGCCGTTGCACGGTATCTGGGCAACCCCACCGTTTCTGCATAACGGCTCGGTACCCACGCTATTTCAACTTCTGTCACCCGTTGCAGAACGACAGGCTCAATTCTGGACCGGAAATTTCGAGTTCAACCCCAAACAAATCGGCTTCAACACTGAACAGTTCCCCGGCGGTTTTTTGTTCGATACCACTATTACCGGCAACAGCAACCGCGGTCATGAGTTCAGGGCAGGCTGCCGCGATGAGGGCGTGATCGGACGCGCGCTGCAACCTGAAGAACGCTGGGCGCTGGTCGAGTACCTCAAGATGTTGGGCAATCTGGAACTCGAAAAACAGCTCAAACCAATCAAGGCGAAGCCCTGGAATCCAGGCCCCAAGTGCCAAGGTTAAGCGAGCCCAATGCAGTAGCAGGCTTAAGCGCAGGAACCAAGGAAAACTCAGTTATAACAATAATCAACAAGGACTTGCTCAATGCTCAAACGACTCTGGCTCTGGCTCGGCCGTTTACTCGGCAAACTTCTGCTACTTCTGTTGGCAGTAGGCCTTGGCAGCTGGGGCGCGGGTACCGCCTACTACAGCTGGAAGTTCTCGGGACCGGTCGCCACTGAAGAACAAATCCCTCCAGGTGAAGCGGCACTCACACAAGGCATCATTGAGGACGCTATCCGCATCGTCGAGCAACACCGCGATAACACCCGAGTCCTGCGTGACGCCCATGCCAAAGCACATGGCTGCGTCAGAGCGCAGGTAACCGTATTACCTGACCTCGACAATAGCCTTCGGCATGGCGTGCTTAGCCAACCAGGGAAAACCTGGCAAGCCTGGATGCGTTTGTCCAATGGCAACGCCTACCCGCAGTTCGACCGTATTCGTGATGCCCGCGGCATGGCCCTCAAGCTTCTCGATGTGCCGGGTGAAAAGCTCACCGCGGATGCCCAGCACGCAACTGAACAAGACTTCGTCATGTTCAACCACCCCGCGTTCTTCGTGCGCGACGTCGCCGAATACAAAAGCAACTTTGCCGCACAGGCTGATGGCAAGCAAATACTGGCCTTCTTCCCAGGCTGGGACCCACGCAACTGGGAAATCCGCCATCTGATTATTGCCCTGAAAACCTTGGCGCCGGCGCCCGAAAGCCCGGTTGCGACCAGCTACAACTCCATCGCCCCCTTCAAACTGGGTCCGTACAACATCAAGTATCGAGTCATTCCTGCGCCAGAGAACTGCCCGACGTATGAATTGCCGGCTGGCAATCAGGACCTTCCGAATTTCCTGCGCAGTGCGCTACACCGACAACTCTCGCTCGATCGTGCACCCGCCTGCTTTGCTCTACAAATTCAACGGCAAGACCCAGCCCACTACATGCCGATAGAAGACCCCAGCGTGGAATGGGACCAGACCCTCTCTCCTTTTGAAACGGTGGCCACCATCCAGCTACCCGCTCAAGACTTTGATAGCACTGAGCAAAATCTATTCTGCGACAACCTCTCGTTCAACCCCTGGCATTCGCTGCCCGCTCACCGCCCCATCGGAGGAATAAATCGCTTGAGGAAGGCGGTTTATCAGGCCGTCAGCGTTTATCGACATGAGCGGAATCAGGGCAATGCCAAGAACAAATGAAGAGACGTTCTGCTCAGGCGTGACACGTGCCGCGCCGAAGCCCGAGTGAATCAGCGAGACCACGCATCTCGTCACGATGGGTAAAGCGTAACTCGAACTGGTAAGATCCCCTCTCATCAAAGTGCTGTTTGCAGCAACGTAACTTCAGAGAGAAATGCCTTGGAACTGTTCAAAGAGTTTATGTTCGAGGCCGCACACCGACTCCCTCATGTGCCCGAAGGGCATAAATGTGGGCGGTTGCATGGCCATTCGTTTCGCGTAGCCATCTACATAGAGGGTGAGGTTGACCCCTACACCGGCTGGATTCGTGATTTTTCTGAAATAAAAGCGATCTTCATGCCGCTTTATGAACAACTAGACCATAACTACTTGAACGAGATTCCTGGCCTGGAAAACCCTACCAGCGAAATCATCGCAAAGTGGATCTGGCAGCAGCTCAAACCTCTTCTGCCTGAACTTTCTCGCATCCGCATCCACGAGACCTGTACCAGCGGATGCGAATACCGCGGCGATTGAATTCTGTTAGCAAAAAGCCACGCTTCAGCCGAGCGAAGGCGTTTTCTACCAAATGCCGATTCCGGCAAAGCCCCCGACACCCACACCTTTACTGGCCAGGATCTTTCGGACCAGCAGATCAAGTGCCTGGATAGCGGTGCACCAACAACAGGCCGGCTGGCCGCTAGGGGAACTTCACGCCGCTTAGTGAGCGCCCCGCCTCACGACTTCGAGCATAGGACAGCGCACCCTGAGCGGCTCGCTCGCAATGGCTCAGGCCCTCAAAGGGGCACAGGTCAGCGGACACGCCATAAAAAACGCGACCGAAGTCGCGTTGCGATAGGGATTTAACCTTCAGCCGTAGCTACCTGGACCGCAGGTAAACCTCGCACACAGGCGAATCGCAGAAAAACGCCCAACGCACGGGAGCGCGTGCGTTGGGGGCATAGCCTGCAATCAGAAAAAGCCCAGCGGGTTGGTGTCGTAGCTGATCAACAGGTTCTTGGTCTGCTGATAGTGGTCGAGCATCATCTTGTGGGTCTCGCGACCGACGCCGGACTTCTTGTAACCACCGAACGCGGCGTGCGCCGGGTACAGGTGGTAGCAGTTGGTCCACACGCGACCGGCCTTGATCGCCCGGCCCATGCGGTAGGCGCGGTTGATGTCGCGGGTCCACAGGCCGGCGCCGAGGCCGAACTCGGTGTCGTTGGCAATCGCCAGGGCTTCGGCTTCATCCTTGAAGGTGGTCACGCCGACCACCGGGCCGAAGATTTCCTCCTGGAACACGCGCATCTTGTTGTTGCCCTTGAGCAGGGTCGGCTGGATGTAGTAACCACCGGCCAGGTCGCCTTCCAGGCGCTCCGCGGCGCCGCCGGTGAGCAGCTCGGCGCCTTCCTGCTGGGCGATTTCCAGGTAGCTCAGGATCTTGTCGTACTGCTGTTCGGACGCCTGAGCACCGACCATGGTCTCGGTGTCCAGCGGGTCGCCGCGCTTGATCTGTTTGATCTTCTTCATCACCTCGGCCATGAACGCCGGGTAGATCGACTCCTGCACCAGTGCCCGCGATGGGCAGGTGCACACCTCACCCTGGTTGAAGAACGCCAGCACCAGGCCTTCGGCGGCCTTCTCAATGAACTCCGGCTCGGCCTGCATGATGTCCTCGAAGAAGATGTTCGGCGACTTGCCGCCCAGCTCGACGGTGCTCGGAATGATGTTCTCGGCGGCGCACTTGAGAATGTGCGAACCCACCGGGGTGGAGCCGGTGAAGGCGATCTTGGCGATGCGCTTGCTGGTGGCCAGGGCTTCACCGGCTTCGCGACCAAAGCCCTGGACCACGTTGAGCACGCCCGGCGGCAGCAAATCACCAATCAGCTCCATCAGCACACTAATCGACAGCGGCGTCTGTTCAGCTGGCTTCAAGATCACGCAGTTGCCGGCGGCCAGGGCAGGAGCCAGTTTCCAGGCGGCCATCAGCAGCGGGAAGTTCCACGGGATGATCTGCCCGACCACGCCCAGCGGTTCGTGGAAGTGATAGGCGGCGGTGTGTTCGTCGATCTCGGCGGCGCTGCCTTCCTGGGCACGGATGCAACCGGCGTAGTAACGGAAGTGATCGGCGGCCAGCGGCACGTCGGCGTTGAGGGTCTCACGCACGGCCTTGCCGTTGTCCCAGGTTTCGGCCACGGCCAGCAGCTCGAGGTTGGCCTCGATGCGGTCGGCAATTTTCAGCAGCACCAAGGAACGGTTCTGCACCGAGGTCTTGCCCCAGGCATCGGCGGCGGCATGGGCGGCATCCAGGGCCAACTCGATATCTTCGCTGCCGGAGCGAGGAAACTCACCGATCAGCGAGGCATCGACCGGGCTGGTGTTGCTGAAGTACTGCCCCTTGAGCGGCGCGACAAACTCGCCACCGATGAAGTTGCCGTAGCGCGGCTTGAGGTTGATAACTGCGCCTGGAGTTCCGGGTTTAGCGTAAATCATGGTGGTGCCCTCTCTTGTTTGTCGGAGCCTGCCCGTGGACGTGGAACAGGTCATGGTTCGATATTAGGAAGTCGCCGCGCCGGCCGGTATGCGCCCATGGCAGCAATCACCTCATCATTTGGTAGTAGAGGCGTTCATGAGCTGTACGGGACGTGTGCGGGCTAGCGGTGGCTGCCAACGGACCCTTCAGCCTAGCTGCTGATGGCAATCTGTGTGGGCGCTCGGGATCGGCAGCCAACCTGGCGCGCCGCATCGGCAAAGGCCGGCTGAAACGACGATGGCCGGTCAAGGACCGGCCATCGATTCACACAGGGTCAGACAGTAGCGATCAGTGCTTGGCCACCAGATCCTTCGGCAGCTTGAAGGTCCAGAGCATGCCGCCCTGGTTGAAGTTCTTCACCCGCTTGGCCACTTCGCCACCCCACAGCGGCACCGCGCCACCCCAGCCGGACAACACCGAGACGTACTGCTCGCCATCCATTTCCCAGGTCACAGGCGAGCCGAGCACGCCGGAACCGGTCTGGAACTCCCAGACCTTGTCGCCGGTCTTGGCATTGAAGGCCTGCAGGAAACCTTCCGGGTTGCCGGTGAACACCAGGTTGCCCTTGGTGGTCATCACCCCACCCCAGAGCGGTGCATAGTTCTTCTGGCGCCAGACTTCCTTGCCGGTTTTCGGGTCGATGGCGCGCAACACGCCGATGTAGTCCTCGTTCAGCGGCTTGATGGTGAAGCCGGAACCCAGGTAGGCCGCGCCCTTCTTGTAGGCGATGTCCTCGTTCCAGATGTCCATGCCCCACTCGTTGGACGGCACGTAGAACAACCCGGTGTCCTGGCTGTAGGCCATCGGCATCCAGTTCTTCGCCCCGAGGAAGGCCGGTGCGGAGAACACGCTCTTGCCCTTGTCGGCGCCACTCGGTGCGCCCGGACGGTTGCTGTCGTCGTAGATCGGTCGGCCATTCTTGTCCAGGCCCTTGGCCCAGGTGATCTTGTCGACGAAGGGGAAGCCACGGATGAACTTGCCGTTGGTGCGGTCGAGCACATAGAAGAAGCCGTTGCGGTCGGCGGTGGCCGCGGCCTTGATGGTCTTGCCGCCTTCCTGGTAGTTGAAGGAGACCAGTTCGTTCACCCCGTCGAAGTCCCAACCGTCGTGCGGGGTGGTCTGGAAGTGCCAGGTGATGCTGCCGTCGTCCGGATTGAGCGCCAGGCGCGAGGACGAGTAGAGGTTGTCGCCGGGGCGCAGGTGCGAGTTCCACGGCGCCGGGTTGCCGGTGCCGAACAGCAGCAGGTTGGTTTCCGGATCGTAGTAGCCGCCCAGCCAGGGCGCCGCGCCGCCGGTCTTCCACAAGTCGCCCGGCCAGGTCTTGCCGGCTTCGCCGCCGGAGATGCCGTTCTCGATCTTCTTGCCGTCCTTGTAGACGTAGCCCATGTGGCCTTCGACAGTCGGACGGGTCCACAGCAGCTCGCCGTTCTTCGGGTCGTAGGCCTCGATCTTGCCGACCACGCCGAACTCGCCACCGGACACCCCGGTGATCAGCTTGCCGTTGACCACCAGCGGCGCCGCGGTGATCGAGTAACCCGCCTTGTGGTCGGCGACGTTCTTGCGCCACACCACCTTGCCGGTGTCCTTGTTCAACGCGACCAGCTTGGCGTCCAGGGTGCCGAAGATCACCAGGTCGCCGTACAGCGCCACGCCACGGTTGATCACGTCACAGCACGGGCGGATGTCATCGGGCAGGCGTGCGTCGTACTGCCAAAGCTCCTTGCCGGTGCGCGCATCCACCGCGAACACCCGCGAATAGGACGCGGTGACGTACATCACGCCATCCTTGATCAGTGGCTGGGCCTGCTGGCCGCGCTGCTTCTCGCCACCGAAGGACAGGGTCCAGACCGGGCGCAGATCCTTGACGTTGTCGGTAGTGAGGATACTCAGCGGGCTGTAACGCTGCCCTTGCAGACCCATACCGTTGGTGACGATCTGGTCCGTGGTTTTCACGTCGTCGAGGATCTCCTGGTCGGTCACGGCCCAAGCCGAGACTCCAGGCAAGAGCATCGCGGCACACAGTGCACTGAGAACGAAGGGCTTACGAAAACCGGAGTGTTTCATTGCGGCTACCTCTGCGGGTTAATTGTTATCGCCGGGAGCTTTTCCCGATCTAGCGCAGATTCTTCGCCGCATGGCGCAGCACAACAATTGGCCGCAGTGCCGAATTTAGTACTCCCTTGGTAGCAATACTGCATTGCCCACGGTTGCACTGCACCAGTGGCAGAGGCCCCGCCCGCGCAGCACTGCGGTGGTCTTCGGCCGCTCACAGTGAAGACGCAGCCAGAGAAAAACAGCCCCGCGCAAGCGACTTAAGTGGCACTCCGACCACCTGAAAAGAGCATACCCAGTAGCCCCCGCAGCGTTTAGAAAGTGACACCCTCACGCTAAGGAGAAAGCCCCATGGGTCGTGTCATCGTTTTCTGCTGCCTGCTGCTCGCCTGCCTGGGCAACACCCTGCAGGCGCAACCGATCAAAATCGGCCTCAACTACCCGCGCACCGGCAACTACAAGGCTGAAGGTCTGGAACTGCGGCGCGGTGCCCTGCTCGCCGTCGAGGCAATCAACCGCACCGGCGGCGTGCTCGGCCAACCGCTGGAACTGCTCAGCAAGAACACCGCCTCGCGTGCCGAAAAAGCCCGCAACAACGTCGAGCTGTTCGCCAAGCAGGGCGCACGCATGGTCTTCGGCGGCGCCACCAGCGAGGAGGCCATCGCCGCCGGGCAGCGCGCCCGCGAACTCGGCCTGCTGTATTTCGCCACGCTCAGCTACGCCAACGAGGTCACCGGCGAGGCCGGCCAACGCTACCTGTTTCGCGAATCCAACAGCGCCTGGATGAGTGCCCGGGTGCTCGGCGAATACTTGTCCATCCATCTGCCGCGCCAGCACTACCACTACATCCTGATCGACGACGCCTGGGGCCGCAGCATGGAAAGCGCCCTGCGTCTGGCCACCAGCAGCACCGACCGCGCCCGCCACGGCCGCAGCGTCCTGCCCCGCGGCCTGGTCGGTCGCGAGCAATACCGCGCCGCTCTGGACAAAGCGGCCGCCAGCGATGCCGACGTGCTGGTACTGGTGCTGCTGGGTGAAAACCTCCAGCGCAGCATGCGCATGGTGCACAGCATGGGGCTAAAACAACGCATGCAGATCATCGTGCCCAACCTGACCAAGAGCGTGGTGCAGCAAGCCGGTCCACTGGTCATGCAAGGGGTTATCGGCACCGAAGCCTGGACCTGGGACCTGCCGAAACAGGACAACAATCCCACCGGCCTGCAATACGTCGAGCGCTATATCGACGCGTACCGGGAATACCCCGGCAGCACCAGCGCCTCGGCCTACTCGATCGTCATGCAGTGGGCCGACGCCGTGCGGCGCAGCAATAGCCTGGACAGCGAACAATTGATCCGGGCGCTGGAAGACCACAGCTACCGCCTGCTCAAGGATCAACAGCAGTGGCGCGCCTTCGATCACCAGAACGTGCAGAGCATCTATGCCGTTCGCGTACGTCCGCGCGACGAGGTGATGAGCGACCCGTACAAGCAGCACTACTTCGAGATCATCCATCGCATGGCCGGCGACCAGGCCGCGCCCAGCCTCGACGACTGGCAGCAGGAGCGCGACGAGGAGCTGACGCTGCAGTGAGGCGCGTACTGCCGCGGCGCAATGACAGCCAGCAACGCCGTCCGCCGCCACAGGCAGCCGGCCGGCGTTGAACCACGCGATACCCATCATCGCAAGCAAGCCGAACCCATGCGGCCAACTGCCCCGAGCGCCGACTCGACCTCGGTGGCAGGCCGGTCCCCCGCATCATCCAGAAGGGCTTGCCGGACCGTAAAAAACCTGAGAAACCCTGCTCGGCAAACCAGCCACGCACAGGCCCATCAACCGCAGAGGGCAAGCAACGACCCAGTGCGCTCGGCAGGTTTCATCAAACCGCACGCCAACCTGATCTTGGCGTTCGAATGACCGGCAGCGCTGGTCCTGGACACACGATCACCGCGCGGCGCAGAGCGCCGCCGCTCACTTGTCCACGCGCACCATGCGCGCCTGCTCGTAGCGCGGATACAGGTGGCTGACGCTGCGGATCAGCTCGTAGCGCGACAGGCTGACGCCGGCGAAGCGCGCGGGGATCGGCGCACGGATCAGCTCGTTCATCTCCGCGCCGCGCTCGGCGCCGGCGCGCAGCAACTGATCCAGCCAGCCGAGGTAGTCGCGCATCTGCGCGAAGGGCGCATCGGTGGTCGCCAGCGGGCCGTGGCCGGGGACGATCTGCGTCCAGGGCAAGGCTTGCAGTTGCGCAAGGTCGCCCAGCCAGGTCTGCAGTCCGGGCGTACCGGGCGTGGTCAGGGCGCGCTGGTAGAACAGCAGGTCGCCGGCGAACAACACGCCGCTGCGCTCGTCGAGAATCGCCAGGTCGGCGCCGGTATGGCCGCTCAACGCCAGCAGCCGCAGCCGCCGCTCGCCCACTTGCAGCACGCCAGGGGCGAGGGTTTCGCTCGGCAACACCACCTCGGTACCACGCATCCAGTCGCCGACCAGTCGGTACATGTTCTCCGCCATGGAATCGCCCTGTTCGCGCAGTAACTCAGTGGTAGCGGCCAGAGCGGCGATCGGTACATCGGCGAAGGCCTGGTTGCCCAGGGCGTGATCGGGATGATGGTGGGTCAGCAGCAGCTTGCTCACCGGCTTGTCGGTGACCCTGGCGATGGCCCGGCGCAAGGCTTCGCCGTAGCGTTTCGACGGGCCACTGTCGATCACCAGCACCCCCGCATCGCCGACGATGAACCCGCTGTTGACGATATTGCCGCCGTTGGCCTGGGCAAAATTGTCGGTACTGCCCTCCACCAACCACACGCCATCGGCGATCTGCCGGGGCTGCAGGGCATAGTCGAACTCGGCCCGCACGCCCAGCGAACCGAGCAGCACGACCACTAACAACATCCAGCGCATAGGCACCTCCCAGACCCTATCAGGCAAAGGGGCGCAGCGCCCCGAAACGCCCCCAGTCAGGGCGCCAGCAGGACTTCGCTGATCTGCAGCAGCGGCTGACTGTCGGTGAAGTTCGGCAGATCGCCCATGATCCGCTCGGCATGCGGGCCGAAGCTCCACTGGAAGCTCCCCAGGCTGTCGAAGTACAGATGGCCCATGGCGACAAAGGGGGCCCGGCTATTCGGCTCGGCGCTGGCCAGTCCCTGCTCCACGGCAATGCCCTTGCAGGCCGACCCCAGGCATTGGCGAACGATGCCCAGGTGCTGCTGGCCGTAGTAATCGATGTCGAAACGTACACCTGGATTGTTGGGGTAGAGCACGCTGACCTTGATCATGGTTGTGTCCTTGTGGTGATGCCGGCTGTTAAACCCATGGATGGACAAGTTCATCGCTGCGAGATGTCGTCCATGCCTGCTCTGTGTAGGAGCGGCCCCCATACTTACAACGCGGCCTTGAACTCGTTGCCGTTGTTGTCGCGCAGCCACAGTTCGGTCTCGCCCTGGCCTTGCACTTCCAGGCTCAGGGTCGGGTTTTCACTGACCGCGGGAAACAGCTCCAGTCGCGCCAGCACCTGGCCGCTGGCGTCGCGCAACTCGGCCTGATTGAGGAAGAATTCGGGGATGCCACCGACCAGGCCGTTGTCCATCGGGTGGGCGATTTGCAGGCGCAGGCGACTGGCGTCGGCCAGTTCGACGCGCTGGCCCAGCACCTCGCCCAGGTGTTCCTCCCAACCGGGCTGGGCGCGCACCACGCTGGGTGCGGTGCAGCCCCCACCTGCCGCCTCGATCTGCGTCGAACCGACATGCCAGAGGCCGTCGCGGGTCAGCACCGCCGCACGGATCGGGGTGGCCTGTTCGATGCGAATGCGGATGGCCAGGCGCGGCAGCACCTGCTCACCCGGCTGGAAATCGAAGATGCGTGCAATCGGATTGAGTTCGGCCCAGGCGAGAATCCGCAGCACCTCGCCGTCGAAGGCGCTGGCATCGACCTGGATCGGCACCTGCCGGGCGTCTTCGGCGAACGGTGGCGCGAGCAGCTTGACCCGCTCGTCGAAGACAAAGGGCTCACCGTTCAGCAAGCGCTGGTGGTGGTAGTCCCACATCACCGACGTGACGGGATCGCCCTCTGCGCCTCGGGCCTCCCAGGCCAGGGCGAAGATCGCCAACAGCAGCATCGAGCGCCAATCCAGCTCCATCTCCCACCTCCTGTCATCCCCGCCCGCACAGCGAAACTGCTGCGCCCGGTGCTACTCGACGTCCTGGTACAGCCCCGGCAGCTCGTACTGCAGGCCGTACTGGCCGTAGAGCGCCTTCAGCTTGCCCGCGAGGATCAGCTCTTCGAGCTTTTCCTCCAGGGCGTAGGCCAGTTGTCGGTTGCTCTGATGCACCGCCATGCCGATGTCCCACACCTGCTTGCCCATCTTCGGGTAGGCGTTCTGCGCCAGGACCAGCTGGCTGTCGGCCGCCTCGTGCAACTGCCAGTCGACCTCGCCGCGCAGGGCCATCACCGCATCCACTTCACCGGCCTGCATGCCGGCGAAAGCCGCCTGCGGATTGGCAAAGTGATGGGTCTGGCGGCTGAGCATGCCGTCGAACACCGAGGACAAATAGAAGGACGGCACACTGTCGACCTCGACGCCAATCGGGTGCTGCTGGAACACCGCCACGCTGGGCACCGCCTTTAGTCGTCGACGGTCGTAGGCCAGCTGCCAGCGCTCGCGCTGGTAGGGCCCGAACATCACCACCAGGTCGTTGGCCAGCTCGCCGAACTCGTTGCTCATGTAGGCGAAGTCGCGGTCGTAGGGTACCCGCAACATGACGTCGGCCAGTTCATGCGGACGCAGGTAGTGTCCGCGCCAGACGTAGTCACGCAGATCGTCGTCGAGCTTCTCGCCGGGCGGCGCCCAGATCAGTTCGAGTGTGAGCCCCAGGCCCGCGGCCAACGCCTGGGCCAGTTCGACATCGACGCCACGAGGCTGGCCGTGCTGCTGAAAGCTGTAGGGCGGGAAGTCCTGGTACACCGCCACCCGCAGCACGCCGGACTCGACGATGGTGTCGTAGTCGCGTACCGGCGCCTGGGCATTGGCCAGGCTCGGCAACGCCAGCAGGCCCAGCACCAGCAGCAACACTGCGCTCAACCACGGGTTCACACGCTGACGCAACCGCAGGACGCTCGGGCGCATGGCCGTTACTCCTCGATGGCCACGCTTTCCAGGTAGCTGCGCACGGCCCACAGCGCTTCCTGGCTGAGGTAGTCGGCCATCTTCGGCATGTATACCCGGCCATCACGCACCGCGCCGTTGATTACCCGTTCCTTGAACCACTCATCGCCCATGGCGCCGGGCTCCAGCAAACGCAGGTCGGGGGCGATGCCGCCGGACTTGGCCTCCAGACCATGGCACGCCGCGCAGTTCTGGTTGTAGGCCGAGGCGCCGATCTCGATCGCCTTGGGGTTGTCACGGTAGGGGTTCTCTTCCAGCCACTCCGCGCCCAGGGGCTCCAGGCCCTGGGTTTCCACGGCTTGCGGAACCACATTGCCATGCGCCCAGAGGGTGCCGGATGCGGCGAGCAGTAACAGGGCGAAAGCGGTTTTCTTTGTAGTTTTCATGTTCCAGACCTCATCAAAAGCACGCAAGACAAGCTGATAGGGAGCTTGGTTACGGTCATCTTAAGAAGCCTGCGGCAAGCACCGAATGCTGCTTTGGTGGCTCGCAACTAGTTCATTGGTAGTAGGGCTTGTGGCGGTGGGAGCGCTGCCCTCTGTGCTCTTCGCCTCCCTCGCGGTCAAGACCACTCCCACCCAAAGCCGCCGCGCAGCAGGCTTGGCACCGGAGATTGCACGAGCAACGTCACCTGCACCGAGCTCTTGTGGGAGCGGCCTTGGCCGCGAAGTTGTTGACCTGCTATACCCCACTGCAATCCAAATAATCTGGAGGCAAAGGAATGCCCAATTCAGCCCCGTCCCACTCGCACCGTCTGCGTTCCGGCCGCATTTCCGAGACTGGCCGGACCTACCTGCTGACCAGCACCCTGTACCAGCGCCAACCGTTATTCAGCGAATTAACCCTGGGACGCCTGGTGGTTGCCGAGTTGCGCACCGCCCATGAGCAGGGCTGGGCCATATCCCTGGCCTGGGTGGTGATGCCGGACCATTTGCATTGGCTTGTGGAGTTGCAGGAGCGCTCTTTGGATGAATTGATGCGGCGCATCAAAAGTAACAGTGCTCGGCTGATCAATCGTCACCTGGGGCAAGCAGGTCAGGTTTGGCAGACTGGTTATCACGACCGAGCGCTGCGCAAGGATGAGAATCTGCAACTAGCCGCACGCTACATAGTGGCAAATCCGTTGCGCGCGGGTTTAGTCGAGCGAATCGGCGACTACTCGCTTTGGGATGCGGTTTGGGTGTAGAGGCAGAGTTGGCCATCAGGCTTGGTTGCTTGTAGAGATTTCGCGGTCAAGACCGCTCCCACAGGACGTGGTTGTCAGCCCGAAGTCTGACCTGGCCGGCTGACAAGGCCACGCAACACAACTCAGCCCTCTCACCTGACCACAAAATGGCCGAGCATGCCCTTGTGTTCCAGGCCCTTGGCGTAGAAGCGGAACGTGCCGGGCTTGATCGGCACGAAGAAAATCTCCGCCTCGCCGGCGTCCTCGAACTCCAGTTCGGTGAGGGTCACCGCCTTGATCTCCACGCCGCCGGCCTCGACCTTGCGCAGGTAGATGGCGGTGGCGAATTCCGGCGCCTGCAGCGCGTACTCCTTCTGTCCGCTGGCGATGATCTTGAGCTGATAGGCCTTGCCGGTTTCCAGCTGGTATTCGTGCTGCGACATGGCGTAGTCACTGTCCTCGTTGCCCAGGCGCAGGTCCGCCAGGGCGGTGGTACGACGGGTCAGGTCGCCTTCGGCATGCAGGTTATCGACGCCGATCAGGCTGAGGATCAGCATCAAGGGCAGCAACAGCGCTTTGAGGATATGCATGGCGTTCACCGATTCTTGTTGTTGTCTGAGCGCGTCATGCTAGAGCGCCCAAGTCTCCGCGGATTTACTACCTTGGGACGAGCGGACTGGTACTTTCTGCATATTTCCCCGCCCGGCCACAGTTCCTATGCTGGCAACACCTACCCGGGAGTTGCCCATGCGCCTGCTCAGTGTCTACCTCCTGCCCTGCCTGTTCGCCCTGTTCGGCGTGGCCTCGGCCAGCCTGGCCGACAGCCCGGCAGCCGAACTGCAGGTGCGCATCGGCTACCTGGCCTACACCCCGCCCAGCGGACCGCTGCTGTCCAACGTCATCCCCGAGCCCGAGGACGCCGGCCGCCGCGGCGCCGAACTGGCGATCGTCGACAGCAACAGCACCGGGCGCTTCCTCAAGCACGCCTACAGCCTTGAGGTCGTCGAGCGTGACGACGGCGCCAGCCTGGTCGAAGCGGCCGAGGCGCTGCACGCCCAGGGCGTGCGCCTGTTCGTAGTCAACGCCCCGGCGGCGACCCTCAAGCAGCTCAGCGCACGCCTGGACGACAGCCTGCTGTTCAACGCCGGCAGCGCCGACGACAGCCTGCGCCACAGCCAGTGCCTGGCCAACGTGCTGCACAGCCTGCCGAGTCGGGCCATGCTCGCCGACGCCCTGGCGCAGTTCCTCGCCGTGCGCAAATGGACCCGCTGGCTGCTGATCAGCGGCGCCACCGCGGACGACCAGGCCTACGCCGCCGCCTTGCGCCGCGCGGCCAAGCGCTTCGGCCTGCAGATAGTCGCGGAGAAGGCCTGGAGCTTCGACAACGACCAGCGCCGCAGCGCCCAGGCGGAGATGCCACTGTTCACCCAGACCGCCGAATACGACGTGGTGCTGGTGGCCGACGAGCGCGGCGACTTCGGCGAGTACCTGCCCTACCAGACCTGGTACCCGCGCCCGGTGGCCGGCACCCAGGGCCTGACCCCAACCGGCTGGCACAAGACCGTGGAAACCTTCGGTGCTGCCCAGCTACAGAAGCGCTTCGAGGCCCATGCCCAGCGCTGGATGAACGACCGCGACTTCGCCGCCTGGATCGCCGTGCGCAGCATCGCCAGCGCAGTGACCAAGCTGCGCCAGGCTGACGCCGCGGCGATCCGCCAGCTGGCCCTGAGCGACCAGTTACCGCTGGACGGCTTCAAGGGCCGCAAGCTGAGCTTCCGTAGCTGGAACGGCCAGTTGCGCCAGCCGATTCCCCTGGTGCAGCCGCGCGCCCTGGTCAGCACCTCGCCGCAGGAAGGCTTCCTGCATCCCAACAGCGAGCTGGACAGCCTCGGTTACGACGCGCCCGAGGTCAGCTGCCAGATGACCACCACCCCATGAGCCATAACGAGAGGAACACGCCCATGCGCATCGCCCTGCTCGCCCTCGGTATCGGCCTGACCCTGGCCAGCACCGCCAGCCAGGCCGCCACCGCCTATGTGTCCAACGAGAAGGACGACAGCATCAGCGTGATCGACCTGGACAGCCTACGAGTCACCGACACCCTGGCGGTGGGCATGCGTCCGCGCGGCCTGCTGCTGTCGAGCGACCACAAGCTGCTGTACATCTGCGCCAGCGACTCGGACCGGGTGCAGGTGATGGACCTGGCCAGCCGCAAGATCGTCAAGGAGCTGCCCTCCGGCGCCGACCCCGAGCAGTTCGCCTTGCACCCCAACGACCGCTGGCTGTACATCTCCAACGAGGACGACGCCCTGGCCACTGTGGTCGATACGCAGACCGATGAGGTGCTGGCGCAAATCGACGTCGGCGTCGAGCCCGAGGGCATGGCGGTCAGCCCGGACGGCAAGTGGGCGGTCAATACCAGCGAAACCACCAACATGCTGCACTGGATCGATACCAGCACCCAGCAACTGGTGGACAACACCCTGGTCGACCAGCGCCCGCGCTTCGTCGAGTTCGACCCCGACGGCAAACGCCTGTGGGCCTCGGCGGAGATCGGCGGCACGGTCACGGTGATCGACGTCGCCAGCCGCCAGGTACTCAAGACCCTCAGCTTCCAGATCAAGGGCGTGCACCCGGACAAGGTGCAGCCGGTCGGCGTGCGCCTCAGTGCCGACGGCAAGCTGGCCTTCGTCGCCCTCGGCCCGGCCAACCACGTGGCGGTGCTCGATGCCAGGACTTATGAAATTCTCGACTACCTGCTGGTCGGCCGACGCGTCTGGCACATGGCGTTCACCCCGGACCAGAAACGCCTGCTGACCACCAACGGGGTCAGCGGCGACGTGTCGGTGATCGATGTCGACAGCCTCAAGGTCAGCAAGTCGATCAAGGTCGGCCGCTACCCCTGGGGCGTGGTGGTGACCCCATGAATGCCCTCGAGGTCAGCAACCTGGCCTTCGCCTACGGCGCACGCCAGGCCTTGCAGGACCTGAGCTTCCGCGTCGAGCCGGGCAGCTTCACCGCACTGCTGGGACCCAACGGCGCCGGCAAGTCGACCCTGATCGCCCTGCTCACCCGCCTCTACGACCTGCAACAGGGCGATATCCGGGTGATGGGCAACAGCCTGGGCCAACAGCCGCGCCAGGCCTTGCGCCAGCTCGGCGTAGTGTTCCAGCAGAGCACCCTGGACCTGGACCTGAGCGTCGAGCAGAACCTGCGTTACCACGCCGCCCTGCATGGCCTGGCCAAGGCGCAGGCCAAGGCGCGCATCGACGAGGAACTGGCGCGCCAGCAGCTGACCGAACGCCGGCATGAGAAGGTGCGCGCGCTCAATGGCGGTCACCGCCGCCGGGTGGAAATCGCCCGCGCCCTGCTCCATCGTCCGCGCCTGCTGCTGCTCGATGAAGCCAGCGCCGGCCTAGACCCGGCCAGCCGCCTGGCACTCAACCGCCATGTGCGCCAGCTGTGCCGCGACCAGGGTCTGGCAGTGCTGTGGACCACGCATTTGCTCGACGAAGTGCAGACCAGTGACGAGCTGCTGATCCTCAACCGTGGCCGCCTGGTCGCCCAGGGCCCGGCCCAGTGCATCGGGGCCGACGACGTCAGCCTGGCCGCCACCTTCGCCCGTCTGACCGGTGCAGAGGAGCTGGCATGAACAGCGCAATCGCGGCCCATGCCCCAGAACCCCGCCCCCACGCAAAACCTGTAGGAGCGGTCTTGACCGCGAATGCCCTGCCCCAGGACAAGCGCATCGCGGCCAAGGCCCCTCCCACGCAAAGACACCGGAGCGCCGCCCTTGTAGGAACGGTCTTGACCGCGAAGCTCTTCCTCTCAGCAAGCCAGGAGAACAGGCCATGAACATTTACTGGCATTGCCTCGCCGGCATCGTGCAGCGCGAATGGCTGCGCTTCGTCCTGCAACGCAGCCGTTTCTTCAGCGCCCTGGTACGCCCGCTGCTGTGGTTACTGGTGTTCGCCGCCGGCTTTCGCGCCGCCCTGGGCATCGCCATCATCGCCCCCTACGACACCTACATCACCTACGAGACCTACATAGTGCCGGGGCTGGCCTGCATGATCCTGCTGTTCAACGGCATGCAGGGCTCGCTGTCGATGGTCTACGACCGAGAGATGGGCAGCATGCGCGTACTGCTCACCAGCCCGCTGCCACGGGCTTTTCTGTTGGCCAGCAAGCTGCTGGCCATCGCCCTGATCTCGCTGCTACAGGTCTACGCCTTCCTCGCCATCGCCTGGCTCTATGGCGTGCAGCCACCGGCCTGGGGTCTGCTCGCCGCCCTGCCGGCGTTGCTGCTGGTGGCGCTGCTGCTCAGCGCCCTGGGGCTGCTGCTGTCCAACGGCATCCGCCAGCTGGAGAACTTCGCCGGGGTGATGAATTTCGTCATCTTCCCGCTGTTCTTCCTGTCCTCGGCGCTCTACCCGCTGTGGAAGATGCGCGAGGCCAGCGAGTGGCTGTACTGGCTGTGTGCGCTCAACCCGTTCAGCCATGCGGTGGAGCTGGTGCGCTTCGCCCTGTATCAGCGCCTGAGCCTCAGCGCCCTGCTGGTCTGCCTGGGCCTGACCGGGCTGTTCGCGGTGCTCGCGGTAGTCACCTTCAACCCGCAACACGCCGCCCTGCGCCGCGCCGGCTAGCAGGCCGTTCTCGCAAACTGCCCCACAACGCTTCGCGGCCGAGGCCGCTCCTACAAAAAGCGCTGCGCGCCCATCCCCGTGGGAGCGGTCTCGACCGCGAAAGCCATCGCCCAGGCGCCAGCAGGCGCACGGCCAAAAACCATTCCAGCAGACACCGCCGTGAGCATTAATCGGCCGCAGCACCAGGCAGGCATCGCCCCCTGAAATAGCCATTCGCCCTCATCCTTCTACTACTTTGGTACTGCATTTGCTCTCCAACGTAGAATTTCCAAAGCAGGATCAATGCCTTGTAATGGGTCTATAAAAAGAACCGAGACTTAAGGCGATGAACAATTGCGTGCACCTGCGACTGCCTTTCCAACTTATCAGCGGGCTGCTCGGCCTGCTAATGCTCCCCTTCGCTCAGGCCGAACCCGAACTGTTTTCCCCCGACGGCTATCGCCTCGCGCAGTACCGCAGCCCGACCCCGGCCCAGGCCGAGCACGCGCGCACCCTCGACACCCCGGCGCTGCAACGGCTGCTGGCCGAGCAACCGCGTACCGCGCTGATCGATACTTACCGCCGGCAGTGGCTCAACGGCCAGTTCATTGAGGACGAAGTGCACGCCAACCTGCCCGGCAGCCTGTGGCTGGCCAACAGCGGCGACGGCCAGCTGGACGCGCAATGGCAGGGCTACTTCAGCCACCACCTGCAACGCACCAGCCAGGGCGACAAGGGCTGGCCGCTGGTGTTCTACTGCCGCTCGGACTGCTGGCTGAGCTGGAACGCGGTCAAGCGCGCCCATCGCCTGGGCTACCGCAACCTCTACTGGTACCGCGACGGCATCGATGCCTGGGAGCAGGCCGGCCTGCCCCTGCTGCCCGCGCAACCGGCGGCGCTGCCCTGAGCCGCCGAACTTTCCACATCACCGTCGCCGCACCATAATCAAAACAATGAGGTGAAAGGCCATGTACAAAATTCTGATTGCCGACGACCACCCGCTGTTTCGCGAAGCCATCCACAACGTCGTCAGCGACGGCTTCCCCGGTAGCAGCATCCTGGAAACCGCCGACCTGGACAGTGCCCTGGCACTGACCCTGGAAAACGACGACCTCGACCTGATCCTGCTCGACCTCAACATGCCCGGCATGCACGGCCTCAATGGCCTGATGCAACTGCGCAACGAGGCGCCGACCATCCCGGTGGTGATCGTCTCCGCCGAGCAGGACAAACAGGTGGTGCTGCAGGCCATCACCTACGGCGCGGTCGGCTTCATCACCAAATCCTCACCACGCGCGCAGATGACCGAAGCCATCCAGCAGATCCTCAACGGCAACGTCTACCTGCCGCCGGACATCATCCGCAGCCAGGGCAACACCTCGCGGCGCAGCCACCCGGAAAACCCGAGCATCTCCGCCGAACTGCTGCAGGCCCTGACCCGCAAGCAGCTGCTGGTGCTGGAACGGATGACCAAGGGCGAATCCAACAAGCAGATCGCCTACAGCCTGGACATCGCCGAAACCACGGTCAAAGCCCACGTCTCGGCGATCCTGCGCAAGCTCAACGTGCACAACCGGGTGCAGGCGATCCTGTCGGCCGGGGATATCGATTTCGCCGCCTACCTGCGCCGTTGAGCGCGCTTCACGGCCCTTTCGGCCGCTGGTTCTCACCCTGCCGGTATGCCCCTTCCGCCCCGCCGGGCAAGCCCCACTGATCGCCGACGATTGAGCCGGCATCAAGGCGTGCCGCTCTTGATAGCGGGCGGACCCTTCGCCGTGTCGCTTGCCAGTTGCTTGGCCGGCCCCATTGTCGCGTGTACCTGACGAGTGGGTTTCGCCCCCTCGGGCGAGTTACTTTCTCTTTGCTTGTGCAAAGAGAAAGTAACCAAAGAGAAAGCACACCCGGCATCCGGGTCTCGCTGCGCTCGACTTCCCTCGTTCCGGTGCCGCTCCGGGGGCCGTGCCGAAGGGCCGTCCCTGGCCCATCGGCACTCTCGCCGCATCCATGCGGCTCGTCCCCCTGCGCAACACCTCCACTCGGCCTACTGACGGGGCCCGATCGCGCGCTTGTACCTTCTCCTCAAAGCATTGCTTCGCAGAGTCTGTATCCTGCTTGACTGCGCGGGCCCAGGCGCCGCCCAAGTCCCCTCCGGGAGGCCGAGTGGAATCGTCGTGGAGTGGGTTGAGCGGCATGGATGCCGCGAGAGCTGCGATGGGCCAGGGATGGCCCTTCGCAGCGTGCCCACGGAACGATGATGGAACGAGGGAACCCCGGCGCAGCCGGGGCCGGATGATGGGGTGGCCTTCTTTTTGGTTACTTTTTCTTGGCCAGGCAAGAAAAAGTGACTCGCCCGTGAGGGGCGAAACCAGAACCTGGACTCAACCCGGTAATGAGCCGGGCGCCGAAACCTATGGCGCCGCCCTGCCACTTCGCAGCCAGGCTAGCCCCTATGTCCCCTGCCCGCCCCGCTCCAGCAGATGACTCATGGCAGTCTTCAACTTCATCGGCCGCACCGGCTTGTGCATCAGGGTATGGCCGAGCTCGCGCATCTGCTGCTTGAGTTCGTTGCTGTAGTTGGCGGTGATCATCAGCGCCGGCAGCGGTGTGCTGCGCCTTGAGTTGATCAGCGCGACGGCGTCGACGCCATTGTGGCCGTCGTCTAGGTGGTAGTCGGCGATCAGCAGGTCGGCGTCGGCGTGGTAGTTGTCGACCTGGCGCGCCAGGTCCTGTTCGCTCAAGGCGGTGACCACCTGGCAGCCCCAGGCTTCCAGCAGGGTGCGCATGCCGGCGCAGATCGCCGCGTCGTTATCCAGTACCCAGATGCGTGAACCGCTGAGGCGTTCGAGCAATAGGTCCGGGGTGTCGTGCACCACCCGCGCCCGCGGCGCGCGGGTGGTCAGCGGCACCTCGATGGCGAACATCGAGCCCTTGCCCTGCTGTGAGCGGACGCGGATGCGGTGGCCGAGCATGCCGGCGATCTTCTCGACTATGGCCAGGCCCAGGCCCAGGCCACGATCCTGCTTGCGCTGACCGGCGTCGCCGCGCTTGAACTCCTGGAAGATCTCGCCGAGTTTGTCATCGGCGATGCCGATGCCGGTGTCCCACACCTCGATCGACAGGCTCTGCCGATGCCGCCGACAGCCGAGCAGGATGCGCCCGCTGTTGGTGTAGCGGATGGCATTGCTGAGCAGGTTGCGCAGAATCCGCGCGAGCAACTGGATGTCGCTGCGTACCAGCGCCGAGCTGGGCAGGTAGTCCAGGCGCAGGCCTTCGCTGCCGGCGATATGGTGGTACTCGGCGGCGAGGTTCTCCAGCAGTTCGCTGACTGCGAAGGGCGCTATATCCGCCTTGATCACCCCGGCGTCCAGCTTGGAGATGTCGACCAGGGTGCCGAGCAGGCTTTCCACGTCTTCCAGCGAGTTGCTGACATTGCGCACTAGCGCCACGCTGTCGGCCGGCCGCTGTTTTTCCAGCAGCGCGCTGGTGAACAAGCGCGCGGCATTCAGCGGCTGCAACAGATCATGGCTGACCGCGGCGAGGAACTTGGTCTTCGACAGATTGGCCTGCTCGGCCTCGCCCTTGGCTTCGCGCAGGCGCGTTTCCATCTGCGTGCGCTCGTCGATCTCGCGGCGCAACTGGCTGTTCAGCTCGGTCAGTTCGGTGGTGCGTTCGCGCACCCGTTGTTCCAGGTGCTGGTAGGCCTGATGCAGCGCCTCGGCGGTGCGCCGGCGTTCGGTGATGTCGCGGATCAACACGAAGATCCCGGTCACCTCACCACTGGCCTGACGGTTGGGCACGTAGGAACGCAGCATATAACGCTCCTGACCCTGGTGATTGGTCTCGGCCACCTCGAAGGTCACGCTCTCGCCGGACAGCGCCCGCTCGATGTAGGGCTCCAGGCGTCGGCAATGCTCCTCGCTGTGTACCGCGCGCAGGCTCTGACCGAGCATCGCGCCGCGCGGCCAGCAGTACCACTCCTCGTAGACCTTGTTGGTGAAGTCGTAGATCAGGTCGGCATTGAGGTAGGCGATCAACGCCGGCACATGGTCGGTGATCAGGCGAATCCAGCGCTCGCTCTCACTCAGCGCCTCGGCGTGACGGTAGCGCTCGGTGATGTCGGTAAAGGTGTTGACGAAGCCGCCGGTGGGCAACGCATGGGTGCGCACCTCGAGCATGCGCCCGTCGAACAGTCGCAGCTCGAGTTCCTCGATCGGCCTGCCGTTGGCATCGCAGCTGTCGGGGGTCAGCAGGGCCAGTTCGCTGTCGGCCATCACCTCGGCGAAGGGTCGGTGCGCGTTGATCGGCGCCAGGCCGCAGAGGTCGAGGAAGCGATGGTTCCACAGCTCCAGCTGACCCTCGGCGTTGACCATGGCCATGCCCTGGGACAGGTTGTCCACGGCGCGTTGCAGCAGGCGTGACTTCTGCGCCAGGGCCTGCTCGCGGCGCAGGGTCTCGTTGAGTTTGACCTCGGTGATATCGGTGTAGAGGATCACCAGTCCGCCCTCACGGGTCGGCCGCTCGCTGACCTGCACCCAGCGGCCGTCGCGCAGGCGATAGAGCATGTGCTCGTCGCGGGTGCCGCGCTGTTCCTCGAGCACCAGGCCGGTGCTCCTGCTCAGGCGCTTGATCTCCGCCAGGCGCATGCCGCTGCCGATACGCGCGCGACTGCCGGCCCACAGCGACTTGAAGCGGCTGTTGAACAGCACGATGCGCTGCTCGCGGTCAAACAACACGAAGGCGTCGGAGATGCTTTCGATGGCGTCGATCAAATGCTGGTGAGCGGTTTCCGCGCGCAGCCGCGCATCGCTGAGCAACTGGTTGCTGGACTTCAACTCGGCCATCGCCTGGTTCAGTGCATCGGTTCGCTCGCGCACCTGTTCGGCCAGCACCACCGAGTGCTGGAAGGCCGCGTAGGCATCGTCGCCGCGCGAGTTGATCGACTCGACCCGCTCGATCAGCGCACCGTTGATGCGCTTGAGCTTGCGGTTCTCGCCCTCCAGCGCGCGGCAGCGGGCCTGCAGCTCGGCGACATCAGCCGCGACCGGGGCGGCCAATGGCGACTCCGGTGAAGGTCTGGTTGATGTGCATGCCATTGAACTGCTCCCCGTAGGTGTTGAAGCCTATGACTTGCTGGCTGCGCAGGAAGGCCGCGACCGGCTCGACGCCATCTGCGCCCTCGATCTCCATGCGCCGCAGAAAACAGTCGCAGCCGATGGTCAGCAACAAGGGACCGAGACGCTGACGCAGGCCGTCGAATACCGCCTGCAGATTGGCCAGCAACGGGCCCGGACGCATGGCGGTGAGGACGATGCCGTTCTCCACTGCGCAATAGAAACTCAGGCTGAGGTCTTCGTTGACTCGCTGGATCGAGCGCACGTAGTACTGCCCACCGATACGCACCGCCAACGGGTGGGCGGCGAACACCTGCATGTCGAGATCTTCCAGGGCCACGCCGATCAGCTGCGCGTACTCCAGGGCGGCGGGCGCGGCGTTCAGCTCATGCACCTTGCGGCTGGCACTGTCGGCCTGGGTGACCACCAGCTTGTCGTCACAGGGCTCGATGTGGTGAGTGCTGAACACCTCGAAATCCAGCCAGGTGTTGAACAGCACCACCACCGCCGCGCCGGTGTGGAACTGGCCGCCGTAGTAGACGTGGGTATGGGTCAGGTGGTTGTCGTCGCCGGCCGAGCCGCCGAAATGCGGGATGCTGCCGAAGGCCGCGCTGAGTGCGCCGAGCACCACCTCCTCGCGGCTGGACAGGCCATCGAGCAGGGTCAGGGCGAAGCTATGGCCCTTGATCGGCGCCAGTTCGTTGTTGCGGCAGTCGCCAACCAGACGCTCGACCAACTGCTGGGCGTCGATCAGGCTGAAGCGCTCCATCTCGTCGATCAGCCCGCTGGCGATGGAGAAGCTGCGGTGGTCGAAACCCACCGCGCTGACGCAGCCACGGCCGTAGCCCTGCGGGGTGATCTCGCCGGCACTGGTACAGCCGATCAGGCTGATACCGCCGAAATGCTGCTCCAGCGCCTCGCCGAGACCTTGCAGGTCGTATTCGGCGGAACAGAAGAACAGCACGAAACCCAGGTGCGGATGGATCAACTGGCGCGCCAGCTCCTGCGCTACCAGTTCGACATCCCGGGCGCTCGACATCGCAGTGACCACACCCTCCGTCAACTCCTGCTGCATACCCTGCCCCATGAATAAGCCTACTCGTCATAGGGATTCTACGAAGACCCGCGCGTGCACCCCATGCTACTTGAGTGCCGCAGGGCCTCATCCCTAAGTAGCATGTCGCGCCCGTGCCTGTAGCACGGCACCCACAAAAAAGTCCCTCACAAGCCTCACAACCAGCGCATCAGGCAGACCGGCAACACGCCGAACAGCGCGGTCACCAGCAACGGAATCAACAGCAAGTCCACACAGTAGATGTCCCAGATACCCAGCATATGCACCTCCATAAAAAAACCGGACAGGTTTGCCCTTGTCCGGTTCGGTCTGCGTCTTTTACCAGGTCAGTACGGCACCCACGGCGAAGGTGTCGGTGTTTTCATTGAGGCCGCTGCCGGCGCTGGCGTCGATCTCGAACTGGTTGTACTCGGCGACCAGCTTGAGGTTGTCGTTGATGGTGCGGAAGTAAGCGACGCCACGGGTTTCGTAGTCGGCGGCCGTACCCAGGCCGTTGCCGTCATCCTCGGTCTTGCCGTAGGACAGGGCCACACGGTTCTTACCGAAGCTGTAGGAGCCCTGCAGCAGGTAGCCGTCGCTGTCCACTTCGCGCAAGGTCGCCTGACCGGCGTTGTTGGTGAAAAACGGGTTGATGCCTTTGGCCTGGAAGCCGGAACCGGTCAGCGAGAAGTCGCCCATTTTTGCCTGCACGCCATAACCCAGACCTTTCGAGGTGATCGAGTCGACGCTTGAGTCGGTGTTGTCCGAGGTCTGGTAACCACCATTGAGCCAGGAGTAGATCTTGGCCCCGGCCAGGTCGAACTGATAGGTGATCTCCGACTCGAAGCGCGGGCTTTCCTGGTAGGCCTTGCCCGTTGGGCTGCTGTCGTTAGTGTCCACCGGGTCCATGATGCCGGCGGCGATGCGCAGCCCTTCCATCACCGGCGTGCGATAGGTGATCTGCGAGGTCGGGAACGGATAAGGATAGCCGGTGCCGATGTTGCCGAAGGAGACGCCGCCGCCATCGACCAGGCCGAGGGTATCGCTGACCTGACCATAGCCGGACAGCAGCTCGTCGACGAAGATGTTCGAACGCGAGAACAGGCCGAAATCCTTACCTATCAGCACCTCGCCCCACTCGCCGGAAACCGTACCGTAGAACTGCCGCACGTCGATGGCCGTGGCGGTGCCGTTGGTTTCACTGTCGTTGATCGAGACCCAGAACGACGAACGCGCCCCCAGCTTCAGGTCATCGATCTGTTTACCCATGTTGAAGCCGATCCAGTTGGGCAGAAAACCCATCTTCACCCGCGATTGGCGGCGGTCGAACTGCTCACCCTCACGATCCACATCGCTGTTTACAAAGAACGCATTGATGTAGCCATCGGTGGCAAAAGTGGTGTCGTTCTGGTCATACAGGACGATTTCCGCCGCCGCTTGCTGGGCTGTGATCAATGCGACCGCGGCCGCCAAAGTCAGTGGCAGGAATCGGCTGTTGGCAGTTTTCTTGTTATGCATAACGCTCTCCGCTTGGATAGGACGACCATCGAGTCAGTCGGGTCGGAGGCGATTATTGAAAAGCCCTGGCCTGCGCCATACGCTGCTATGGCGCCGGTTGCCTGCTGCTTTGGCCAGGTGCGGGGACGCGGGCACTGAGGCGTAAGACCGTCACGACCATAGGACCTGGCCACAAGGAGGCAGGACTAAGGGCGCAAGCGATTGAGTCCGCGCGCAGCATGCCCGTGCAGCCTGGTCGACGACCTAGCAGAGGAGAACTGCGGGTTGCGCCCGTTATTGATGGAGGCTGAGCGGTTGCAGCTGAGGAGGAAAAAATTTCGCGGTCAAGCCGCTGTCACAAGAGGACGAGCCGTGCGCGACGGGTGTGGAAGCCAGGGGATGGAAGTCAGCTCGACGCCGACCAACCGCTATCAGGCGGCCTGCTGTTGGCCAGCACGCGCCAGCCACCCTGCGCCTGAGCCAGGGCATGATGCTGTTGCAGCAGCTCTTGCCGAGTGCATTGCGCCAAGGCCCGCTGCAAGGCCGCCGCATGCGCCTCAGGTAACCCGGCCAGGTGCAGCTGCCATTGCTGGTCGGCGAAGTCCGCTGCGCTGCTGGCTTGTTCGCGCAGCTGTCGACCCTGCTCGGCCGCAGCAGCGGCCACAGCCACCTCGCTCAAGCTGGCCAGGCGTTGGCCCTGGACCTGGAGGAACACTTCGATATGGCCGAGAATGTCCTGCGCCGAGGCATGTGGCGATTGCACGGCAAACAAAATTCCGCGCTGCGCACGTACCTGGCGAAACCCGCAAAACACCGCATAGCCCAGTTTCAACTCGCTGCGCAGGCGCTGGAAGAACGCGCCCTGGTAAAGGTGCGCAAGCAGCCGCCAGCCCGCCTCGCTAGCGGCATCCGGCTCCGCTAGCGGGCAGAACAGCAACAGCGCCGACTCCCCGCAGTCGAGGGCCGCGTCCTGCCAGTAACGCCCCGCCCGAGACATCGCCGGCGCGTGACTCTGCGCCAGTGTAGGCAGCGTCACGAACATCCGTTCGAGCGCAGCCTGCCCTGCCAGCGAGAACCCCACGCCGAGTCCCTCGACCCGTGCCTGACGATAACGGGCGCGCAACTGCGAGACGCTCGGCGCAGGGCCCTCCTCGACCGGCCCGCCGAACACCTCGGGCAGACGCCGCAACAACTGACGAATCGGCATGTCGTCCGCTGCGGCGCCCCGTTCCACCTGCTGCAAGGCCTGCACCGATGGTTCGAGCAAACGGGGCCATAGCCGCTTCAAGACGCCGACCAGCAAGTTGGCCGGCCCTTGCAACGAGAACTCCAGGCTGTCGCCCTGTTCTGACAGCTGTAGCCTCACCCCAAGCTGCGCCGCAGCGGCCTGAAGCTCGCGCAGGTCCGCCTGGGCGACCCGCAGCAGATCGCTTAGCGGCCGGCCGTCGGCAAAACAGCAGCGCCCGTGAAACGCGCCGAGGCCGTCGCCCTGCTGAACCGGTACAGCGGTGGGCGCCGGCAGCCAACGCAGCCGGGCCCGCTGGCCGAGCACCGTCCCTGGCGCAGGGTCATCGTTCAACAGCGGATTGCCTGCGGGCAATTGCCAAGTCCAGGCACGCTGAGGCGCACTGACCGCCGCCTCAGCCACCATGCGCAAGGCAAAACCTGCGGTGGGCCAGTTCGCCAATTCAGTGCAGCCAGTGACCAGCCTGATCGAGCGCCATGGCTCCTGCAGCTGCGCCAACAGCGCCTGCACGGCAGCCTGCCCCTGATCCGTCAGCCCGAGCGGTGAGGGGCCGCCACCAGCCAGGCCGTCCTGCCAGTAGCCCGCGAGGGCCAAGGGCCCGAGACTCTGCAAGCGCCAGCCCTGGATCGCCCGGTAGCGCTCAGCCAAAGCGGCGTAGTCAGCCCTAGCCGTAAAAAACGCCAACCAGTCCTGGACCGCAGCAGCGATAACCGCAGCGTTCTGAGCGGACTCCTCGACATGGCTGAAACTCATCAGCAACAGGGCCTGATCGGCAAAACGGTACGGCACCCGCGCCTGCAGTGCGCGGCATAATCCGGCCTCGCGCAGCGTGGCGAGTAAGCCGCCGGCCGACTCGGACCCTATCCATAGCTGCAGAAAATCCAGCGCCTGCTCTACCTCAGCGCCTGCGAGTCGGCCAGGTAACTCCAGGGCAAAACACAGCTGCACACTCGGCTCGCCTGCCGGCAGGCTCATGCGCAGTTGCTGGCGTCGCAACGGCAACAGCGGCGCAGCTAACGCCTGCGTGTACCGCCCCTGACTCGGCAACTCGCCCGCAACGCGCTGCGCCAGCCCGAACAGCTCCTCCACCGACTGCGGGCCGACCAGCACCAGTGACAGCTGGGCGGCCTGATAGAAACGCCGATGGAAGCCGTGCAGCGCCTGTTGGAATGCCGCATCCTCGACTGCCAGGGTCTGTCGATTGCCCGCCTGAAATGCCGCAAAACGATGACCAGCCGGCAACGCCTGACCCAGTGCCATCGCCACCAGCGTATCGGCGTCCCGCGCGCGGGCGAGAAACTCGGCATGCACCACCTCGCGCTCGCGCAACTGCGCGTCCTCAGCCAGTAGCGGCTTAGTCAGCATATCGATCAGTCGCGCCAGTGCTTCGCCGAGCCGGTCCGCCGGCACCTCGCAGAAATAATCGGTATGCCGCGCCTGGGTCGAGGCATTGACCTGACCGCCACAGCCCTGCACAAAGGCCATCAGCCCCTGGTCGACGGCAAACCCGGCACTGCCTAAGAACACCAGGTGTTCGAGAAAATGCGCCAACCCCGGATACGCCTCGGGTTCGTCATGACTACCCGCCGCAATCCGCACACTGATCGCCGCCTTGCCCACGCCAGGACGGTTGAGCATGGCCACCCGCAGACCATTGGCCAACGTCCGGCAGTCGGGCTGTGCGGCTTTGTCTTGCGGTAGTTCAGCGGCAGACATGAGGTGGCAATACTCTGACAGGGGACGGCGCTTCAGCATCAGTTACCGCGCAGAGCCTGGGCAATTGTGCTTTGGCAGCATCGACCTAACTCTAAAGTCGCAGCCACGCCCCAGCAGCCGACCGATAGGCTGCCGCGCCCAGGGCGGGCTTTCCTGATAAACTCGCAGCCCCTGCCGCACTGGCCCTGGCTGCGCCAGACCGTCGCTGAGCGCCCAGCGTGCCCGGCAACCAGGCGCACGAATCCAGCCAGCCGAAACCAGATCACTGAATATGCCTGAAGAACACGCCAACCCGCAGCCCAAAGCACCCAGCGTCCTGTCCCGCCGCTTCTCCGTGGCGCCGATGATGGACTGGACTGACCGGCATTGCCGTTTCTTTCTGCGCCAACTGTCCAGGCACACCCTGCTCTACACCGAGATGGTCACCAGCGGCGCCTTGCTGCATGGCGACAGCACGCGTTTTCTGCGCCACAGCGCGGCGGAATACCCGCTGGCCCTGCAACTGGGCGGCAGTGTGCCGAGCGAGCTGGCGGCGTGCGCCAAGCTGGCGGAAGAGGCCGGTTATGACGAGGTCAACCTGAACGTCGGCTGCCCCAGCGACCGGGTGCAGAACAACATGATCGGCGCCTGCCTGATGGCCCACCCGGCGCTGGTCGCCGATTGCGTCAAGGCGATGCGCGATGCGGTGAGCATTCCGGTGACGGTCAAGCACCGTATCGGCATCGATGGCCGCGACAGCTATGCCGAGCTGCGCGACTTCATCGGTCAGGTCTGTGAAGCCGGCTGCCAGAGTTTCACCGTGCATGCACGCATCGCCATCCTGTCCGGCCTCTCGCCCAAGGAGAACCGCGAGGTTCCCCCGCTGCGCTATGACGTCGCGGCGCAGGTCAAAGAGGACTTCCCCGACCTGGAAATCATCCTCAATGGCGGCATCAAGACCCTCGAAGCGTGCCAGACGCACCTGCAGACCTTCGATGGCGTGATGCTCGGCCGCGAGGCCTACCACAACCCCTATCTGCTCGCGCAAGTGGATCAACAGCTGTTCGGCAGTGCCACGCCCGTGATCAGCCGTATCGAGGCGATGCAAAGCATGCGCCCCTATATCGCCCAGCACCTGAGCGAGGGTGGCGCGATGCATCACGTGACCCGGCACATGCTCGGTTTGGGCCAGGGTTTCCCCGGGGCGCGACGCTTCCGCCAACTGCTGTCCGTGGACATTCACAAAGCCGCCGAGCCACTCGCGCTGTTCGACCAAGCCGCGCAATTGCTGCAAGGACGCTAGCAGTCGTTGAGCCGCTTGAGCGGCTCGGGTAAGGTCATGGCATCCGTAACAACAAGGCTTCGTCATGACCTCCAAGCTGGATCAACTCAAGCAGTTCACCACCGTGGTCGCCGACACCGGCGATCTCGATGCCATCGCCCGACTGAAACCGATCGACGCCACCACCAACCCCTCACTGCTGCTTAAAGCCTCCGCCATGCCGCGCTACAGCGAACTGCTGCGCAGCGCCGTCAGCACCAGTAATGGCGACCTGGGCCTGGCGTGCGACCGATTCGGCGTGGGGGTTGGCCAGGAAATTCTCAAGGTGATTCCGGGACGCATCTCCACCGAAGTCGATGCACGCCTGTCGTTCGATACCCAGGCCACCCTGCGCCGCGCCGAGCGCCTGATCGAGCTGTACGATCAAGCCGGTATCGGCCGCGAACGCGTGCTGATCAAGATCGCCTCGACCTGGGAAGGCATTCGCGCCGCCGAGCAGCTGGAACAAGCCGGCATCCAGTGCAACCTCACCCTGCTGTTCTCCTTCGCCCAGGCGCAGGCCTGTGCGGATGCCGGGGTATTCTTGATCTCGCCGTTCGTGGGGCGGATTTACGACTGGTACAAGAAGACCGAAGGCCGTGACTTTGCGGGTCAGGAAGACCCGGGTGTGCAGTCGGTGACGCGGATTTACAACTACTACAAGGCCAACGGTTACCCGACCGTGGTGATGGGCGCGAGTTTCCGCAACCTTGGCCAGATCGAGCACCTGGCCGGTTGCGACCGCCTGACCATCAGCCCCGAACTGCTGCAGCAGCTGGCTGACGATCAGACCAGCCTCGTACGCAAACTCGGCTCAGGCGCGCCCGCCGAAGCCCGGCAAAACCTGACCGAAAGCCAGTTCCGCTGGGCGATGAACGAAGATGCCATGGCCTCCGAAAAGCTCGCCGAAGGCATTCGCCTGTTCGCCCGTGATCAGGAAAAGCTGGAAGCACTACTCGCTAGCAACGCCTGAATGCACAACGGGGCGCCGACTTTCATCGAGCGCCCCGTAGCGGCTTGAACAGAAGAGCGATCAATGGTGTTCGAGGGCGTTGACCAGATCGTGAAAGGCTTCGCGATTGGACTCATTCAACCCCATCAGAATCCGGTGAGCCTCAAGCACTTTGGCACGCACCACCTCTTCCGACTGATCTTGCGACGGCAAATCGGCTAGCGAGTCCGGGCAGGGTATCGGGCGGTCGACGATATTGAACACCTGGTCGAAGCCCATGGACTGCAACAAGCGGGTGATGTCCGGATGGGTCGTGACCACGGTCGGCAACAAGCCGACTTTCTGCCGCGACAGGATTGACAGCTTCGCCAGCAGCCCCAGGGTGGTGCTGTCGATGCTGCGAGTCTCGGTCAGGTCGATGACGATGGCGGTGAAATTCAGCGCGGTAAAAATCTTTTCGATAGTCGCATCTAACGCAGAGCACAGCGTCAGACGCACCTCGCCGACAAACTTGAGAATGAAAGTACCGTCTTGTTCGGCGAATTGGATTCTACCGGGGCTTATCCCAGGATTCATGCAAGGTTCCTGCTTAACACCAGCAAGGCGATATCATCCGGCATATCCGCTAGATTGGCCAGCCCAAACACTTGGCGCAAACCATCCAGGGTTCCGCCTGCCGAGCTGACCAACTGAGGCAGCGCGGTTTCTTTTTCCTGCAAGGTCTCGCCTGGTAGCAGATCGAGTATCCCATCGGACAGCAGGGTCAGGCTGAACGACTCCGGCAACTTCAGCACGTGATCGCTATAGGTAGCCTCATCGAACAACCCCACGGGCAAACCACGGCCTTCCAGGTAGCGAGCTTGACCCTCGCTGAAGAGCACCGGCAAAGGCAGGTGACCACCAATGCTGTAGGTCAGCTGGCCGCTCTGCTCATCGATCACGCCGCCAAGCATGGTCACATGCTTACCCAGCTTGCAATTGATCAGGCCTCGGTTGATATGGCCGAGCACTTCGGAGGGTTTGAACTCCGGAAAACTGCTGCCACGGCGCAACTCGTAGAGCAGCCGGGTGGTCATGAACTTCAGCAAGACAGTGACAAACGCCGAAGAGGCGCCATGCCCGGACACGTCTGCCAGATAGAACGCAATGCGCCGCTCATCGACGCGAAAGTAGTCGACGAAGTCCCCAGACAAATACAGCGACGGAATGATCTGATGGGCGAAGCGCAAGCCATCGACCTGCCAGGGCGTCACTGGCAGCATGTTCATCTGCACTTGTCTTCCGGCGTTCTGGTCTTCCTGCAACAGGCTCAGGCTGGCCTGCAGTTCGCGGTTGGCGGCTTCCAGCTTATCCCGATAGCGCTGGTTCTCCAGGCGCAGATGAGCACGATCCAGCGCACGGCGCACGGAGTGCTCGAGCACCGCGAGGTCCTCCAGGGGTTTGATCAGGTAATCGGCGGCGCCGAGGCGCAATGCCTCGACCGCGTCGCTCATCACGCCCGCACCAGAGACCACGATAATCGGCGTAGCGACTTCCAGCGCATTGATGCGGCGGATCAACTCCAGGCCATCGACTTGGGGCATGCGCAAATCGCAAATCACCAGATCCGGCTCTTCGCGCTGAAAGACCTCCAAACCCTGTAGGCCGTTCTCGGCTTGCAGGACATTGAAGCCACTGTCTTCCAAGTAGGCCGCGAGGCTCGCGCGAACGACTTCGTCGTCATCGATAATCAGTAGCGTGGCACTGGTTCTGTGCATGGGGTTTCCAGGCAAACTGCGCCGGGGCGGCGTGGCGTAAGCGCTAGGCCAACGACCTGCGCGGGGTACTCGGTTCGCGTTAAGGCGCAGACGGTACTCCCATCCGTACCTCGATTCAAGCATAGGCCGATCGCCACCCGGCGACTTTACACCTGAAATCGACGAGGGTTATAAGGAGCCTAGGAGAACCACAATCACAAGAGGATAGCGCCCATGAACCAAAGCGATCATGCATACAGTGAAAAACGCGACTACATCCGTATGCGGCTGGAAGCGCCAGTCACTTTGCACCATGCTCAAGGGCAAGTCTCCGCGCTTTGTCTCGATCTCTCGAGCACAGGCATGCAGATCGAGGCAGAGTGTGCTCTGCACATGGGCGACAAGGTCAAGGTGCATATCGCCTCCGAGCATAACGAGCTCAAGGGGCTGGATGCCGAAGCCGAGGTAGTGCGCGTTACCGATCTGGACAACGGCCGCCAGGCACTCGGCCTGGCGATTATCTCGATGACCTGAAACAGGCAGAGCGCTTAAAAATCGTCTTCGACCTCGCCGTCCTTCACTCTGAACTCACGGTTCTGCAGGTAGGCGTTGCGAATGAAGATGTACTTGTCGCCGCTGATCAGCCTCTCCGCCGACAACAGACTGGCGCGGGTGTCGATAACATCCACCCCTCGCGCGACGTTGCGCGCCGACACATCGCCAATATACGGGTAAGGTTCGAGCAAGCTATCCGGCACTTTGCCGGCAGTATCGCGAACCGTACTCGGGCCGAGCAGTGGCAGTACCACATAAGGTCCGCTGCCCAAGCCCCAGGCGCCGAAGGTTTGCCCGAAATCTTCGTCGTTTCTCTGCAGGCCCATGCGCGTAGCAACATCGAAGAAACCCAGCACGCCTATGGTGGTGTTGAACAGCAACCGACTGGTGTCCACTCCGGCAGCGCGCAGCTTACCCTGCAGCAGGTCGTTGGCCAGGTTGCCGACGTCACCGAGATTACCAAAGACATTGTGCACGCCATCTTCCAGGAACTGCGGGGTGACGGCTTGGTAGCCTTGCGCGAGCGGCTTTAGCGCATAGGTATCGAGGGTGTCGTTGAAGCGAAACATTGCTCGATTGAACCCCTCCCAGGGGTCTTCTTCGGCGGCTTGCGCCATGACAGGCAGTAGCGCCAGGCTGACACAGGCAACCAGTCGACCCAGACGCTCAATCCAGCTCACAGCGAGTACAGGCATCGCAGTCTCTCCTTGAGAAAAATAGTGTGGCAGCCCAAGCCTGCCATCGAAGCCGCGCAGTATAAGGCCTGAAACACCTTAATTGGCAGCATAGCGGATGAATGAGCTGCGGGATGGACGCTTACTCCTGGACCAGGAGTCGCGCACATCAACACCTGCCAGCCAACAGTCTCGTCGCTAGAACCTCAAACATACCGATCAAGCTACCAGCCGCCACAGACAGCAGCCGGTATTGTCAGGTGACGTCTGTCACAATCCGTTCATCGTTTCGTCACCCGCAGCCGTTACCTTGGACTAGGGTCTGTTGCCGTTTCATTCGCGGCCGCGCCGTAGCTTGTTTTTGCGCGAGGCAAGGCACGAGGAGCGCGGTTTGGTTGTTCCAAATGAG
>NZ_VIUH01000033.1 GCF_007993865.1 Pseudomonas sp. SJZ079
CCTGTCCAAGTGGACGTGGATCAGGTGTCCAAGTGAGCATGGAACGAGTGTCCAAATGATCGTGGGCTGAGTGTCCAAGTGTCGTGGAATCCGCAGCCTTGCCTCGCGCAAAAACAGGCTACGGCGCGGCCGCGAATGAAACGGCAACAGACCCTAGGCCACGGCGACTGGTTTGAGCAGGTTCGATCACCTGTCGAGGTGTGCGGAGCAGGCCAAGGCTTAGCGGGTCACGCGCGGGAAGGGTTTTGGGGAGGACGTGTAGGTCGTTGGCGTAAGCAGTAGGTTGCACACATAAAAAACCCCAGCATCGCTGCAGGGGTTTTTTGTACCGGCGCTCAGCCAGAAGACTCGATCCTGGCTGGGTGAGTCAGTTGCGTTTAACCGAACTGATTCATGGTGTTGTCTTTACCACCGGCCTTCAGCGCGGCTTCACCAGCGAAGTACTCTTTATGGTTGTCACCGATGTCGGAGCCAGCCATGTTCTGGTGCTTCACGCAAGCGATGCCTTGGCGCAGCTCTTCACGCTGAACGCCTTTGACGTACGCCAGCATGCCCTGGTCTGCGAAGTACCCTTTGGCCAGGTTGTCGGTGGACAGCGCGGCGGTGTGGTAGGTAGGCAGGGTGATCAGGTGGTGGAAGATACCGGCCTGAGCCGAACCATCACGCTGGAAGGTGCGGATCTTCTCGTCTGCAACCTGAGCCAGCTCGGTCTGGTCGTACTCGACGCTCATCAGCTGGGCGCGGTCGTAGGCGGAAACGTCTTTGCCTTCGGCGACGAATGCATCGAACACTTGCTGACGGAAGTTCAGGGTCCAGTTGAAGGACGGGCTGTTGTTGTACACCAGCTTGGCATTCGGAATCACTTCGCGGATGCGGTTAACCATGGCCGCGATCTGGCCAACGTGCGGCTTCTCGGTTTCGATCCACAGCAGGTCGGCACCGTTCTGCAGCGAGGTGATGCAGTCCAGCACGCAGCGGTCTTCGCCGGTGCCTTTGCGGAACTGGAACAGGTTGCTAGGCAGACGCTTAGGACGCAGCAGCTTGCCGCCACGGTTGATGACCACGTCACCGTTGCCCAGTTCGGCAGCGGACACTTCTTCGCAATCGAGGAAGGCGTTGTACTGGTCGCCCAGGTCGCCCGGCTGCTTGGTCACGGCGATTTGCTTGGTCAGGCCAGCACCCAGGGAGTCGGTACGTGCAACGATCACGCCGTCATCGACACCCAGCTCGAGGAACGCGTAGCGAACTGCGTTGATCTTGGCGAGGAAGTCTTCGTGGGGAACGGTCACTTTGCCGTCCTGGTGACCGCACTGCTTCTCGTCGGACACCTGGTTTTCGATCTGGATGCAGCACGCGCCTGCTTCGATCATGCGCTTGGCCAGCAGGTAGGTGGCCTCCGGGTTACCGAAACCGGCGTCGATGTCGGCGATGATCGGTACTACGTGAGTTTCGTAGTTATCGATCTTGCTCTGAATTTCAGCGGCCTTGGCAGCGTCGCCAGCAGCGCGGGCAGCGTCCAGGTCGACGAACAGCAGATCCAGCTCGCGGGCATCGGCCTGGCGCAGGAAGGTGTACAGCTCTTCGATCAGGCCGGATACGGCAGTTTTTTCGTGCATCGACTGATCCGGCAGCGGACCGAAGTCAGAACGCAGTGCAGCCACCATCCAACCGGACAGGTAGAGGTAGCGCTTGTTGGTGGTCTTCAGATGCTTCTTGATGGAGATCATCTTCTGCTGACCGATAAAACCATGCCAGCAACCCAGCGACTGGGTGTAGACGGAGCTGTCAGCGTCGTACTCGGCCATGTCTTTACGCATGATGGCGGCAGTGTACTTGGCGATATCAAGACCGGTTTTGAAGCGGTTCTGAGCGCGCATGCGGGCGACGGACTCAGGGTTGATAGCGCTCCAGCTGTTACCGGCTGTCTCTTTAAGAGCCGCTACGGCTTTGATGTCGTTTTGATAAGCTGACATGGTCAATCCTTCAAAGTATGTGTTTGGTTGAGCACCGGCTTTCCCACTCAAAACCTGAGTGAACAAGGCTTTGGTTGCGGGGGCTCACCGCAGAACATCGAGAGAGTGACCAGGACGCATTGAAACTGGGAGGAGGGGGTGACGAGACGAACAGTTCGCTGACTACAGCTGCTGCAAATGACCAGGTCATTTGGCGTTTACCGGCTCGTGGATGCCGTTGGACGACTCAGTAGACTGTGCTGCCATGCTGGCTATACGTTAAAACGCTTCCCCGTCCCTCAGGACAACTTCGTTCCAGTCGCAATCTCGTCGAACTGCCTTGTGGGCTTTACAACACGAGCCGTCCCAACGGTAAGTCGGAGAGCGACCCGGGAGGCCCTTTCCAGGGCCCCTGATTAGCGGGAGCGAGGCCATAATGCCTCTGCAGAAAGTGTTCGTCAAACGTTTTGTAGTGGTTTTTTAGTACTACTACATAATTTCTAAAGCGACTGATGAGTCATGCCGGCCACGTATTCAATCAACGATTTCGACCTTCACGCGCAAGCTCATGTCTTCGCGGCCCTGGGTCGAGCGCTGCTGTCCAAAGCCCTGTCGATCGACCTGGCTTTGCTCGTTGACGCCGCCGATGCTGATCCATTCGCCAAGCCGGCCGCTGACCCGGGTATCGGTGCTTTGCACGTCAATCACCCCGGGCTGTGATTGATTCAGGCGGTCGCGGTTACTGCTGATGCTGATGTGCACGATGTCCCCGGTGAGGCTGGCGGTCACGTAGAAACCGCGTGTGACGTCGCGGTACTGGGAGTTGTTGTACACCTGGCCGTAGCCGTCATGGCTGCTGGTGGTAATGGGCACGCTCTGGCCGATCTGAATCAAGGCGGGATAGCCTTCGTTGGTCTGCACCTGCTGCGTGCCACCACCGCGACTCTCGGTGTTGCGACGGATGATGCGTACCTGGTCGCGGCCATTGATTTCGCCCTGGCCGACTATCACCTCGGCATTGCCAGCGCTGATCGAACCGTCGGCGCGGTAGCCGCGATCGGTCTGGTAGGTCGAGTCGGAGCTGTCGACGCTGATCAGTAGGCGGCGCGGCTGGGTGTCCAGCTGGCTCAGTAAGGCGCGGATTTCCTCGATCTTCGCCGGCGTGGCATTGACCACCAACTGGTTGCCATACGCGTTGATGTGGCCCTCATTGCCCAGCACCGATTGCAGCAGCGGGCGCATTTCGTCGGCGGTGTGGTAATTCAGCGGGATGACTTCGGTGGCGGCACTCAGGGCCTGGCTGAGGCTGAGCAGCAGGGCGGCGATTAGGGCGCGAGCATTCATAGCAGGAAACTCCGCAAATCAGGGTCGAGGATGCTGGTGTCCCAGGCCAGGTCGAAGGTTCGTTGTTGCAGGCGAACTCGGCCTGGGTCCTGGTATAAGGCATAGCCGGCGAACTGGCCGGGCTCGGGGCGCAAGAGCATACCGCTGTCATCGGCGAGCAGGAAGCTAGCGACTTCACAGGGATAGTCCGGGTGCAGCTTGCGAATACGCAAGCTGCTGGTCAGGCGGCGTGACAGGCTGAGCAGGCGGTGTCCGTCTTTCACGCTGCGGCTGAGGTCTTTGACCAGGATACGCAGGCGATTCTTCGGATTGGCGAGGAGAAACCGCCTGCAGGCCTCCTCGATGCTGCTGTGATGATAGAGCCAGGGCTCCAGGTCGTCAGTGTAGATACACAGACTGCGTCGGGCTTGTTGGAGCAGGGCGAGGGCATGGGCTCGGGCCTCATCGGCCTGATTGAAACGCTCCAGCGGCTGGTGTTCGCCGAGAGTGAAAGGGGCGGGTTCACAACGCGCGGTGTCGGTGACCACTGGCTCTGGGTTGTGGACGGCGAAACGCCCCGAAGACTCGAATTCGATAGCAGGAAGCGTTTCTGCCGCGTTGCTGTCGGTTGCGTCTGGCGGGGCGTTTTTGTCGTTCATCCTGACCTCTCCGAGCCTGTGCTTGATTCCCCGAGCCAAGGCAAGGAGCGGCAGCACCCGCAGGCTCAGGGCAGTAGGTGCAATGTAGCATCAAGCACTAAGCGGGTAGCGGATCAGTTCTTCTAGTTGCTGTCGCGCACCATGTCCACGTGGGGGATGCCGGCGTCGAGGTATTCACCGCTGACGATGGCAAAGCCTAGCCGTTCATAGAAGGCTGTGGCATGCACCTGGGCGCTGAGCATTTGGCGCTGCAGACCACGTTTTTCCGCCTCGGCGATGACTGCACGCATCAGCGCGTCACCGACTTTCAGGCCGCGCCAGTCCTTGAGTACCGACATGCGGCCAATATGCCCGTCGGGCAGCAAGCGCGCCGTACCAATCGGGTAGTCACCTTCATAGGCTAAAAAATGCGCGGCCTCGGCATCTTCAGCGTCCCATTCGAGCTCCGGTGGCACGGATTGTTCGGCGATAAATACCGCTTCGCGAATGCGTCGAAGCTCGGCATTGTCCTTCTGCCAGTCGGCCAGGCGGACGTGAATGCTATTCATTGGCAAACTCCAGGCTGCCTTGCTTGACCAGTTCCCAGAGCAGATTACGCCCGGTGTCGTCGCTCAGCCACTGGTCAAGGTTGTCGCTATGTAACGCGTCCGCTGCGCAAATGAGCTTGAGCAGCTCACGCAGATTGGCCGGTAGCAGGCGGCTCTGACCGCTGGCGAACAGCACCAGATCTTCGCCGACCTCGGACCAGGCCAGGCGGGCACTGGGGTTGCGGATCAAGACGGCACCGTCTTGCAGGTTGCCGAGGAAGACGCCCTCGTCCATTTCGATGCCGCCGATCAATTCCGGGTAACGCGGTTCGGTCATGAATTGGCCGAACCAGGTCATCAGCAGTCGTTCGTCGCCCATGTGCTCGTTGAGCAGGTTTTTCAAGCGATCCAGCGAGTCGCGCTGGATTTGGTGGGGATCGCTGGTCGGCTGCGCATCGGCGTCGCTGTAGCGCTCCTCGTCGGGCAGGAACTGGCCCAGGAAATCGGTGAAATGGGTGAGTACTTCGGCGGCGCTCGGCGCGCGGAAGCCGACGGAATAGGTCATGCAATCATCCTCAGCGGTACCACAGTGGGCCAGGAGCGGCGGCAGATAGAGCATGTCGCCGGGTTCCAGTACCCATTCTTCAGTTTTATCGAATTCGGCCAGAATCTTGAGATCCGCATGCTCGAGCAAAGGGCTCTCGGAGTTGCAGGTCTGGCCTATTTGCCAGCGGCGCTTGCCGTGGCCTTGCAGCAGGAATACGTCGTAGTTGTCGAAGTGCGGGCCCACGCCGCCACCGGGTGTGGCGAAGCTGACCATGACATCGTCGATGCGCCACTTGGGCAGGAAGTTGAATGGCTCGAGCAATTCGCCGACTTCCGGGACGAACTGATCGACCGCTTGCACCAGCAGGGTCCAGTCGCGTTCGGGCAGATGGGCGAAGGCATCTTCGGCGAATGGACCGCGGCGCAGCTCCCAGGGGCGCTCGCCGTGTTCGAGGACCAGGCGCGATTCGACTTCCTCCTCCAGCGCCAGACCGGCCAATTCGTCGGGCGAGATCGGGTTTTCGAAGTCGGGCATCGCCTGGCGCACCAGTAGCGGTTTCTTCTGCCAGTAATCACGCAGGAATTCGCGCGCGGTCAGGCCACCCAGAAGTTGCAGTGGAATATCAGGATTCATCGGTAAGCCTTTGAAATGAGTAATTACCCATAAATAAAAACGCCCGGCACAGCCGGGCGTAGGGAGGGCTGTTGCCGCTTAGATGCGCTTGGCCTGGGCCACGGCGTTGCCGATGTAGTTGGCCGGGGTCAGCCGCTTGAGCTCGGCCTTGGCTTCGGCGGGCATGTCCAGCCCATCGATAAAGGTCTGGAGTGCCTCTGGACTGATGCCTTTGCCCCGGGTCAGTTCTTTCAGCTTTTCGTAGGGGTTTTCGATGGCATAGCGGCGCATCACCGTCTGGATCGGCTCGGCGAGTACTTCCCAGCAGGCGTCCAGGTCTTGAGCAATACGTTGAGTATTCAGCTCTAACTTACTGATTCCTTTCAAGCTGGCCTCGTAAGCAATCACGCTGTGGGCGAAGCCGACGCCGAGATTGCGCAGCACCGTGGAATCGGTCAGGTCGCGCTGCCAGCGCGAGATCGGCAGCTTGCTGGCCAGGTGCTGGAACAGTGCGTTGGCGATACCGAGGTTGCCTTCGGAGTTCTCGAAATCGATCGGGTTGACCTTGTGCGGCATGGTCGAGGAGCCGATTTCTCCAGCAATGGTGCGCTGTTTGAAATAGCCCAGGGAGATATAGCCCCAGATGTCACGGTCGAAGTCGATCAGGATGGTATTGAAACGGGCAATCGCATCGAACAGCTCGGCAATGTAGTCGTGCGGTTCGATTTGCGTGGTGTAGGGGTTGAACTGCAGGCCAAGGTCGCCTTCGATGAACTGCCGGGCGTTGGCTTCCCAGTCAATCTGCGGATAAGCCGACAGGTGCGCGTTGTAGTTACCCACGGCGCCGTTGATCTTGCCCAGCAAAGGCACAGCCGCGACCTGGGTGATCTGCCGCTCCAGGCGATAGACCACGTTAGCCAGTTCTTTACCCAGGGTGGTCGGCGAAGCTGGCTGGCCGTGGGTGCGCGAGAGCATCGGTACGTCGGCGAACTTCACTGCCAGCTCACGAATCGCTTCGGCGGTCTGGCGCATCAGCGGCAGCAGCACGTTGTCGCGGCCTTCGCGCAGCATCAGCGCGTGGGACAGGTTGTTGATGTCCTCGGAAGTGCAGGCGAAGTGGATGAACTCGCTGACCTGGTCCAGCTCAGGCAGCTTGGCGGCCTGTTCCTTGAGCAGGTACTCCACGGCTTTGACATCGTGGTTAGTGGTGCGCTCGATTTCTTTCACGCGCTCGGCGTGCTCGATGGCGAAGTTTTCCGCCAGTTCGTTGAGTACGGCCTGGGCTTCGGCCGAGAAGGGTGCGACCTCGGCAATGCCGTCATGTTCGGCGAGGCGCTGCAGCCAGCGCACTTCAACCAGAACGCGGAAACGGATCAGACCGTATTCGCTAAAAATGGGGCGCAGTGCGCTGGTTTTGCCGGCGTAGCGGCCATCGACGGGGGAAACCGCAGTGAGCGAAGAAAGCTGCATAGAAGGCGTTCTCGGGCAGTCGGGCAACGAAAAGGGCGCATATCATACATGAAATCGGCGCTCTGACCGCGTTTGGTCGATGGCCGTTCAGCGAGCTCGACGGCGAACCGCCAGCAGGCTGGAAGCGAAAATCAAGGCGGCGCCGAACAGCGATGTCAGGTCCGGGGTCTCGCCCCAGCGCAGCCAGGCGATCAGGCCGGCAAACACGATGGCCAGGTAGGCGAAGGGGCCGATCAAGCCCGGCGGCGCCAGGCTATAGGCCTTGGTCATGATGATCTGACTGGTGGTGGCGAGCAGGCCGATGACCAGCAGCAAACCCAGCTCATGCTGGTTCAGCGGCTGCCAAGTCCAGGCGAGCGGGATCGCCGAGATCAACGCACTGAACAGGGAAAAGTAGAAGACCATGCGAAAGGCCGGCTCGGTGTCACTCATCTCGCGGATCGAGACAAAGGCAAAGGCCGCCAGAATGCTGGCTGCCATGCCGATCAGCGCTTGGCTGTCGAGCAGGGCGGCGGAGGGCTTGGCGACCAGCAGCACGCCGATCAGGCCGATGATGGTGGTGGCCAGGATGCGCTTGCTCAGCGGCTCTTTCAGCCACCACCAGGCGATCAGTGGAGTGAAGACCGGGGCCGAATAAGTGAACAGCATGGCATCGGCCAGTGGCAGATGGGCGATGGCATAAAAGAAGCAATACATCGCCGCCAGGCCGAAGGTGGTGCGCCACAGATGTGACTTGAGGCGGCCCGTTTTCAATGGGCGCACGCCTTTGAGCAGGATCAGCGGGAGGAAGAACAGCACGCCGACAAGGTTGCGGAAAAACACCACCGACTCATTGTTGACGCTACTGGAGACTTCGCGCACGCCAAGCCCCATCAGCGCGAATAACAGTGCGGAGAGCGCCAGCAGCGCGGCGCCTCGCATGGGATTGACCATGCGTGCGGCCATGGGTCAGCTACGCAGCAGCGGGTAGAGTTCTTTAAGCAATTTGCCGCGACTTAACACCAGCTGCCAGCGGTGGCCGCCGAGCTGACGCCACAAGCGCGCCGCGCGAATACCGGCGAGTAGCAGGGCGCGGATCTTCGAGGCATTGCTCGGTTGTTGCAGGTGGCGCATGTCGCCTTGCACCTGAATGCGCTGACGGAAGGTGCTGATGGTGTCCTGGTACAAGCTGCCGCAGGAGGCGACCACGTTCTCGTGAATCGGCCCGAAGTGCTCGACCTGTTGCTGAATCTGATCGAGGCGTTTGCCCATGACCTGCAGCATGTCGTCGCGCTTGGACAACTGCCGTTCCAGCGCGAGCAGGGCCAGGGCATAGCGCAGCGGTTCGCGCTGCAGGCTGGCGGGGTCGCGCTCCAGTGAACTGACCAGGGCGCGATAGCCGTCGCGCAGGTTGAGGTCATCGCCGCCGTAAACATCCAGAGTGTTCTGCGGGTCGCGGACCAATAGGCTACCGAGCATGCAGGTCAGATCGGCTTCGCCGATCTGGCCGGTGCGCGCGAGCTTATCGACCAGTACCGCCGATTCGAAGACCGCAGCCAGTGCCACCAGCTGTTCCTGTGTTGGCGTCATGGGCGCGGGCCCTTGCTGCTCCAGGGCTCGGCTGTTTCGATCACGCCGCCGCCGAGGCACACCTCGCCGTCATAGAACACCACGGACTGGCCCGGTGTGACCGCCCGTTGTGGCATGGCAAACGAGGCTCGGTAGCCATTAGCCGTCTGTTCCAACGTGCAGGACTGGTCACCCTGGCGGTAGCGCACCTTGGCGGTCAATTGCCGTGGGCTGCCAAGGTCGACAGGGTTGACCCAGTAAATCTGCGAGGCAAGCAGGGCGCTGGAGAATAGCCAGGGATGCTCGTTACCTTGACCAACCACTAGTACGTTGCGCACTAAGTCTTTCTCCAGGACATACCAGGGTTCGTCGCTGGCGTCTTTCAAACCACCAATACCCAGGCCTTGGCGTTGGCCGATGGTGTGGTACATCAAACCATGGTGGCGACCAATGACCTCGCCCTCGGTGGTTTCGATATCGCCGGGCTGTGCGGGCAGGTATTGCTTGAGGAAATCGCTGAAGCGGCGCTCGCCGATGAAGCAGATACCGGTGGAGTCCTTTTTCTTCGCCGTGGCCAGCTGGTATTTCTCGGCGATGGCGCGCACCTGGGGTTTCTCCAGTTCGCCGACCGGGAACAAGGTCTTGGCGATCTGCTCGCCGCCGACCGCATGCAGGAAGTAGCTCTGATCCTTGTTCAGGTCCAGACCCTTGAGCAGCTCGGTACGGCCGTGGTTATCGCGGCGGCGGACGTAATGACCGGTGGCGATCAGATCGGCACCGAGCATCAGCGCATAGTCGAGAAAGGCTTTGAACTTGATCTCGCGGTTGCACAGGATGTCCGGGTTGGGGGTGCGCCCGGCCTTGTACTCGGCAAGGAAGTGCTCGAACACATTGTCCCAGTACTCCGCCGCGAAGTTGGCGGTGTGCAGCTTGATGCCGATCTTGTCGCACACGGCCTGGGCGTCGGCCAGGTCATCCATGGCGGTGCAATATTCGGTGCCGTCGTCCTCGTCCCAGTTCTTCATGAACAGGCCTTCGACCTGATAACCCTGCTCCAGCAGCAGCAGGGCAGAAACGGACGAGTCGACGCCGCCGGACATGCCGACGATTACGCGGGTTGCAGTTGGATCGGGCATGGGCTGAGTGTGCAGAGGTTCAAAAGGACGCGATTCTAGCAGGGCCGGCTCGTTGCGGCGACTAGCCAGGCGTTAAGCCGGGTCGCGGATCAGGGTTAACGGGAAGCACGCGCCATCCAGGTAGTCGTCGATGCAGCGCAACACCAACTCGCTGCGCCAGCGCTCCGGTTGGGCAGCCAATTCGTCGCGGGTCAGCCAGCGTGGGCCGATGATGCCATCATCCAGTGCGAGTTCAGGATGCTGTCGCAGCGCTTTGGCGGCGAAGCAGACGCGTTGATAGGTCACCCCATTGCTGGGGGCTGTATACAGGTAAATGCCGGTGACGCCAGTCAGCTCGACATCCCAGCCGGTTTCTTCGAGGGTTTCGCGTACGGCGGCCTGCAGGAGGCTTTCGTCCGCCTCCAGGTGGCCGGCAGGCTGGTTGAATACCGCACGACCCTCGGCCAGCTCTTCGACCAGGAGGAAGCGGCCCTGGTCTTCGATGACCGTGGCCACGGTGATGTGAGGGTGCCAATCCATAAAACGCTACCTGTGCTGACAAATGGTGAGCATAACAGCCGCGTCTGTGCGCTTCTGTCAGGCCGAAAGCAGAAACCCCGGCGCAGGGGCCGGGGTTTCCATGTTGCGACGCCCATGGGCGCCGGGTCTTAGTGCTTAAGCCAGTGCGGCGAGGGCGGCGTTGAAGGTCGCGCTCGGGCGCATGACCTGGCTGGCCAGCCGCGGATTGGCGCGGTAGTAGCCGCCAATCTCGACAGGCTTACCCTGGACAGCGTTCAACTCGGCCACGATGGCGGCCTCGTTGTCGCTCAGGGCCTTCGCCAGCGGGCTGAACTGCGCTTGCAGCTCGAGATCTTCGGTCTGCGCGGCCAGTTCCTGTGCCCAGTACAGGGTCAGGTAGAAATGGCTGCCGCGATTGTCCAACTCGCCGGTCTTGCGCGAAGGCGACTTGTTGTTGTCCAGCAGCTTGCCGGTGGCCGCGTCCAGGGTTGTGCCGAGCAACTTGGCTTTCGCGTTGTTGCTCTTGATCCCGGTCTCTTCCAGAGACACCGCCAGGGCCAGGAACTCGCCGAGCGAATCCCAGCGCAGGTGGTTCTCTTCGATCAGTTGCTGGACGTGCTTGGGCGCCGAACCGCCTGCACCGGTTTCGTACATGCCGCCACCGGCCATCAGTGGCACGATGGAGAGCATCTTGGCCGAGGTGCCCAGCTCCATGATCGGGAACAGGTCGGTCAGGTAGTCGCGCAATACGTTGCCGGTCACCGAGATGGTGTCCTGGCCGCGAATCAGGCGTTCCATGCTCACGCGGATGGCTTCGTTGTAGCCCATCATGCGGATGTCCAGGCCGTTCAGATCATGTTCCTGCAGGTAGGCTTCGACCTTCTTCTGCAGTTGACGGTCGTGAGCACGCTCCGGGTCCAGCCAGAAGATGGCCGGGGTGTCGGACTGGCGGGCGCGGGTCACGGCCAGCTTGACCCAGTCGCGGATCGGCGCGTCCTTGGTCTGGCAGGCGCGCCAGATATCGCCGGCTTCGACTTCGTGCTGCATCAGCACAGTACCGTCAGCCAGGACCACACGCATGGTGCCGTCGGCGGTCATTTCGAAGGTCTTGTCGTGGGAGCCGTATTCCTCGGCCTTCTGCGCCATCAGGCCGACGTTCGGTACGCTGCCCATGGTGGTCGGGTCGAACGCGCCGTTGGTCTTGCAGAAGTTGATCATCTCCTGATAGATGCGGGCGTAGGTGCTTTCCGGCATGACGGCCTTGGCGTCTTTCAGCTTGCCGTCCTTGCCCCACATTTGCCCGGAGCTGCGGATCATGGCCGGCATCGAGGCGTCGACGATCACGTCGCTCGGGATGTGCAGGTTGGTGATGCCCTTGACCGAGTCGACCATGGCCATTTCCGGGCGGCCGCTGTAGCAGGCGTGGATGTCATGGAGGATCTCTTCCTGCTGCGAGGCGGGCAGATTCTTGATCTTGTCGTAGACGCTGCTCAGGCCGTTGTTCGGGTTGACGCCCAACTCGTCGAACAGCTCGGCGTACTTATCGAACACCTCTTTGTAGTACACGCTGACGGCATGGCCGAAGACGATCGGGTGGGACACCTTCATCATCGTCGCCTTGACGTGCAGCGACCACATGACGCCGGTCTCCTTGCAATCCTGCAGGGTTGCTTCGAAGAACTCGCGTAGCTTGCGACAGCTCATGAACATGCTGTCGAACACTTCGCCTTCTTGCAGGGCGAGTTGCTTCTTGACTACGACCTGGCCGTCCTTGCCAATAAACTCGATGCGTACGTCACCGGCCTGGGCCATGGTGATCGATTGTTCGCTGGAGAAAAAATCGCCGCCGCGCATGTAGTCGGCATGGGACTGCGACGCCATGCTCCACTTGCCCATGGAGTGCGGGTGCTTGCGGACGAAGGCTTTGACTGCCGCAGGCGCGCGACGATCAGAGTTGCCCTCACGCAGGACCGGGTTGACCGCGCTGCCGAGGACCTTGCTGTAACGGGCCTGGGCGTCTTTCTCGGCGTCGGTCTGCGGGTCTTCAGGGAAGTCGGGAATATTGTAGCCCTGAGCCTGCAGTTCGGCGATGGCACCCTTGAGTTGTGGTACCGAGGCGCTGATGTTCGGCAGCTTGATGATATTGGCGTCTGGCATGGTGGCCAGGACAGCCAGCTTGGCGAGATCGTCCTCGGCTTGCTTGTCGGCATCCAGTCGGTCGGCAAAGCTTGCAAGGATGCGCCCTGCAAGAGAGATGTCGCGTGTTTCGACGGCGATGCCAGCAGAGGCTGCGAAGGCTTCTACAATAGGTAGAAGCGAGTAGGTGGCGAGGGCTGGGGCTTCGTCGGTGAAGGTATAGATGATCTTCGAACGGGTGGACATTTAGGGTTAACTCTCTTCTTCGCTGAGCGTACACAAACCCTCGACATGCGCAGGTAGGCGCCGTGGTTCGCTGTGTGAGCGAGCCGGAAGTCGAGGACTTGCCGCGGTGATGTTGGATGCACCAGTAGAGTGTCGAGCACTTCGAGCCGTCGAGTCGCGGTAGCAATTCGGCAGATTCAAGAGGCGGGCGTCTCGTTCAAGACAGGCAACCCCTTATGACTCGTTAGTCACCTAAGCAGTATACCACTGCGACTGTGCGTCGCAGAATGCCCTTGTGCATAAGACCAACGAACATATGGTTTCGCCCGATTCAACTGGGTTACTCTCGGGCGATGCGCACTGTTAACCACAAGACGGAGTCCAGCATGGGATACCAAAAGATCCAGGTGCCAGCAACCGGTGACAAAATCACCGTCAATGCCGATATGTCCCTCAATGTACCGAATAACCCGATCATCCCTTACATCGAGGGTGATGGCATCGGCGTCGATATCAGTCCGGTGATGATCAAGGTCGTCGATGCGGCTGTCGAAAAAGCCTACGGCGGCAAGCGCAAGATTTCCTGGATGGAAGTCTACGCCGGCGAGAAGGCCACTCAGGTATACGACCAGGACACCTGGCTGCCACAGGAGACTCTGGACGCTGTCAAAGACTACGTCGTTTCCATCAAAGGCCCGCTGACTACGCCCGTCGGTGGCGGTATCCGTTCCCTCAACGTAGCGCTGCGTCAGCAACTGGACCTGTACGTTTGCCTGCGCCCCGTGCGCTGGTTCGAAGGCGTGCCTAGCCCGGTGAAAAAGCCTGGCGATGTCGACATGACCATTTTTCGCGAAAACTCCGAAGATATTTATGCCGGTATTGAGTGGAAGGCCGGTTCGCCGGAAGCAGACAAGGTCATCAAGTTCCTCAAAGAGGAAATGGGTGTAACCAAGATTCGTTTCGATGAAAACTGCGGCATTGGCGTCAAGCCGGTTTCCAAAGAAGGCACCAAGCGTCTGGCACGCAAGGCGTTGCAGTACGTGGTCGATAACGACCGTGACTCGCTGACCATCGTGCACAAAGGCAACATCATGAAGTTCACCGAAGGTGCCTTCAAAGAGTGGGCCTACGAAATTGCGGCCGAGGAATTCGGCGCAACCCTGCTCGATGGCGGTCCTTGGATGCAGTTCAAGAACCCGAAAACCGGCAAGAATGTCATCGTTAAAGATGCTATCGCCGACGCCATGCTGCAGCAGATCCTGCTGCGTCCGGCCGAGTACGATGTAATCGCCACTCTGAACCTCAACGGTGACTACCTGTCCGACGCCCTGGCGGCCGAAGTGGGCGGTATTGGCATCGCGCCGGGCGCCAACCTGTCAGACACCATCGCCATGTTCGAAGCGACCCACGGCACTGCACCGAAGTATGCGGGCCAGGACAAGGTCAACCCGGGTTCGCTGATCCTCTCTGCCGAAATGATGTTGCGCCATATGGGCTGGGTAGAAGCTGCCGACCTGATCATCAAGGGCACCAACGGCGCTATCTCGGCCAAGACCGTGACCTACGACTTCGAGCGCCTGATGGAAGGTGCCAAGCTGATGTCGTGCTCGCAGTTCGGCGACGCCATGATCACGCACATGTGAGCTGATCGGTGGTAAGAAAAAGGCCGGTCAATGACCGGCCTTTTTCATGAGCAGGCAACCACCCTAAGGTTCAGACTTCAATCGTGTTGCCTTGAGGCAGGCTGGCCATGCCTGGCGCTTCGATAGAGGCCGAACTCGCGCTTATATTCACAGCATGGAGTCCTTTAGGACCCTGAATGATGTCGAAACTCACCGACTGACCCGCTTTGAGCGTTTTATAGCCCTCCATCTGGATCGCCGAGTAGTGGGCGAACAGGTCCTCATCTCGGCCGTCGGCCAGGATAAATCCATAGCCCTTGGCGTTGTTGAACCACTTGACCTTACCGCTAAGCATGCTCATATCCCTCTGCAAAGGACCCCATCACTGGAGTATCATCCACTTCGATTCCGCGCATTAATCAACCGGGTTGGGCGAGGGCGCGGAATCCCACATACCCATGAGTGGGTATTTATTGTTTGTAACACCGTTTTGCCGATAGTCAAGGCGATGCTGCAACTGGCTGAGAAGCCGTTCAAACTCCTTCTAGTCCCTGTCTTCGTCCAACCACGAACCTTTTCCCCACATGCATGCAAGTAGCCAGATTCGACTAACATTCAATCAGGATCGCCCAGCAACGCATGAGGACGATTCTTTCGGTCTTGCCGTACAGGAATCTAAGCCGGCGTTACAGGCACCACCGCTGTATAAGGTGGTCATATTCAATGACGACTACACACCGATGGATTTCGTAGTCGAGGTGCTCGAGGTGTTTTTCAACTTTAATCGGGAGCTGGCGACCAAGATGATGCTGACCGTCCACACAGAGGGGCGGGCAGTCTGCGGAGTGTTTACCCGCGACATCGCCGAAACGAAGGCGACGCAGGTCAACCAATACGCGAGAGAGTGCCAGCATCCATTACTCTGTGAGATCGAGAAGGACGGTTAGCGCCGGCCGCTTGGGCATGAGGTGAAGCTATGTTAAATCGAGAGCTCGAAGTCACCCTCAATCTGGCCTTCAAAGAGGCTCGCACCAAGCGTCATGAGTTCATGACGGTTGAGCACCTCCTGCTGGCTCTGCTGGATAACGAAGCCGCCGCCAGCGTCTTGCGCGCGTGTGGCGCCAGCCTCGACAAGTTGCGGCATGATCTACAGGAATTCATCGACTCCACCACGCCACTGATTCCTCTGCATGACGAAGAGCGTGAAACCCAGCCAACCTTGGGCTTCCAGCGTGTTTTGCAGCGCGCAGTATTCCATGTGCAAAGCTCTGGTAAGCGCGAGGTGACGGGCGCCAACGTGTTGGTGGCGATTTTCAGCGAGCAGGAAAGCCAGGCCGTATTTTTGCTCAAGCAACAGAGTGTTGCGCGGATCGACGTGGTCAACTTCATTGCCCATGGCATTTCCAAGGTGCCGGGGCATGGCGGTCATTCTGACCCCGACCAGGAGATGCAGGACGAAGAAGGCGGGGAGTCTTCGACCTCGGGCAACCCACTGGATGCTTACGCCAGCAACCTCAACGAGCTGGCGCGTCAGGGGCGGATTGATCCTCTGGTCGGTCGCGAGCTTGAAGTGGAGCGCGTGGCGCAGATCCTCGCCCGGCGACGCAAGAATAATCCGTTGCTGGTCGGCGAGGCCGGTGTCGGCAAGACCGCCATTGCCGAGGGTCTGGCTAAACGCATCGTTGACCTGCAAGTTCCGGATTTGCTGGCTGATAGCGTGGTCTATTCGCTGGATCTGGGCGCCTTGTTGGCCGGCACTAAATATCGTGGTGATTTCGAGAAACGCTTCAAGGCGCTGCTCAATGAACTGCGCAGGCGTCCGCATGCGATTCTGTTCATCGACGAGATCCACACCATCATCGGTGCGGGAGCGGCCTCAGGTGGGGTGATGGATGCATCCAATCTGCTCAAGCCGATGCTTTCTTCTGGGGAAATTCGCTGCATTGGCTCGACCACCTTCCAGGAGTTTCGCGGTATTTTCGAGAAGGATCGCGCCCTGGCGCGGCGCTTCCAGAAAGTCGATGTAGTCGAGCCCTCCGTCGAGGACACAGTCGGTATTCTGCGCGGCCTGAAAGCGCGTTTCGAGCAACACCACAGCATCGAGTACAGCGACGAAGCCTTGCGTGCAGCCGCGGAGTTGGCCTCGCGCTACATCAATGATCGCCATATGCCGGACAAGGCCATCGATGTGATTGACGAGGCGGGTGCTTATCAGCGTCTGCAGCCGGTGGATAAGCGCGTCAAGCGCATTGAGGTGGCGCAGGTCGAGGATATTGTGGCTAAAATTGCACGGATTCCGCCTAAGCATGTCAGCAGCTCGGACAAGGAGTTGCTGCGCAACCTTGAGCGCGACCTCAAGCTCACGGTGTTTGGTCAGGATGCGGCGATTGACTCGCTTTCAACGGCGATTAAATTGTCGCGCGCCGGTCTCAAGGCGCCGGATAAGCCTGTTGGCTCTTTCCTGTTTGCCGGTCCTACCGGGGTCGGTAAAACCGAGGCGGCGCGTCAATTGGCCAAAGCCTTGGGGATTGAGTTGGTGCGTTTCGATATGTCCGAGTACATGGAACGGCATACCGTTTCTCGCCTTATCGGCGCTCCGCCGGGTTATGTCGGCTTCGATCAGGGTGGTTTGCTGACCGAGGCGATCACCAAGATGCCGCATTGCGTATTGCTACTCGATGAAATCGAGAAGGCGCATCCGGAAGTCTTCAACCTGCTGCTGCAGGTAATGGATCACGGCACGCTGACCGATAACAACGGGCGTAAGGCAGATTTCCGCAACGTCATCCTGATTATGACCACTAACGCGGGCGCGGAGACCGCATCGCGGGCCTCTATCGGCTTCACTCATCAAGATCACTCGTCCGATGCCATGGAAGTGATCAAGAAGAGCTTCACGCCGGAGTTCCGTAACCGTCTGGATACTACTATCCAGTTCAGTCGCCTGAGCCATGAGGTGATCAAGAGCATCGTCGACAAGTTCCTCACCGAGTTGCAGGCGCAGCTCGAGGACAAACGCGTCATGCTTGAGGTCAGCGATGCTGCTCGCAACTGGCTGGCGGAGACAGGCTACGACGTGCAGATGGGGGCTCGACCGATGGCGCGCTTGATTCAAGATAAGATCAAGCGTCCGCTCGCGGAAGAGATTCTGTTTGGCGAGCTGGCTGAGCATGGTGGCGTGGTGCATATCGATATCAGCAATGGCGAGCTGACTTTCGACTTTGAAACCACTGCCGAAATGGCTTGAAGGCTATTTTCTACTGACAAAAACGCCCGGCTATGCCGGGCGTTTTTACTGGTGCTTAAACTTAGCGAGCGCGGTAGGTGATGCGACCTTTGCTCAAGTCATAAGGTGTCAGCTCAACGCGAACCTTGTCGCCAGTCAGAATGCGGATGTAGTTCTTGCGCATTTTTCCGGAGATGTGCGCGGTAACGACGTGCCCGTTTTCCAACTCCACACGAAACATGGTGTTGGGCAGGGTGTCGACGACAGTGCCTTCCATTTCGAAGCTGTCTTCTTTCGACATGCAGTAAAGCCCTCGGTATCCAATGAATGGCCCGGTGCAACTGGCCCCAGGCAAAAGCGGCGTGCATTGTGCCCGAAAATAGAGGTTTCCGCCAAGGAATTCAGGTAAGCGTGACCCAGCGTTGATTGACGAACAGCTCAATCGGGCGATATTGCGTCTTGTAATTCATTTTTCGGCAATTTTTGATCCAGTAGCCGAGATAGACGGCATATAGGCCTCGTCGTGCGGTTTCGCCTATCTGCCACAGGATGGCGAATCGACCCAGGCTTCGGCGCTCTTCACTAGGGTCATAAAACGTGTAAACCGCAGAAAGTCCGTTGGGCAGGGCGTCGGTTACTGCGATCGCCAATAGTCGGTTGTCCTTGCGGAACTCGAAGAAACAAGAAAATGGCAAGTCACGCACCAGAAAGGTCGAGAACTGCTCGCGGCTAGGTGGGTACATGTCGCCATCGGCATGCCGTCGCTCGATGTAGCGAGCATAGAGGTCGTAATACTCTTCGGTGAAGGCCGGGCGTACTGCGCGTACCTGCACGTCCTGGTTGCGTTTGATGATCCGCCGTTGCTGACGGTTAGGGGTGAACTGTGCGGCGGGAATTCGTGCCGGCACGCAGGCTGTGCAGCGTTGGCAGTGGGGGCGGTACAGGTGGTCACCGCTGCGCCGAAAACCCATTTCCGAGAGCTCGGCGTAGACGTCCGCATCCATGGGCTGGCTGGGGTCGAGGAACAGCGTCGTGGCCTGCTCTTCGGGCAGATAGCTGCACGGATGGGGCTGAGTGGCGTAAAACTTTAAACGAGCCAGCTCGGTCATGATTGCGTCTCGGGAGAAGCCTAAAGTAAGTGTATGCCAGGCTGCCGCACACGCCTAGATAAGCCAGTCCGCCCCGCTGGGCTGGTCGAGGTGGTATTTCAGGTAGTCACTGAAGTCGGCTCGGGCGATGGCGCGGGCCCCGAAATTATGCAGGTGCTGGGTCGGCATCTGGCAGTCGATAAGCGCAAATTTCCAGGTTTTCAGGTGCTCGACCAAGGTGGCAAAGCCGACCTTGGAGGCGTTGTCGCCGCGACTGAACATCGACTCGCCAAAAAACAGTTGACCCATCGCCAGCCCATACAGCCCGCCGACCAGCTCGCCATCGCGCCAGACTTCGACCGAGTGGGCTATGCCGCGCTTATGCAGCTGAAGATAGGCATGCTGCATATCTGTTGTGATCCAGGTGCCCTCAGCGTATTCGCGCGGCGCGGCGCAAGCCTGGATGACGGCAGCAAAGGCTTGGTCGAACGTCACTTGATAGCGTGCTTGGCGCAGCACCTTGTGCAAGCTGCGAGAGATATGCAGCTCATGCGGGAAAAGCACGGTGCGCGGGTCGGGCGACCACCAGAGGATGGGCTGGCCTTCCTGGTACCAGGGGAAGCAGCCGTGGCGATAAGCCTGAATCAAACGATCAGCACTCAAGTCACCGCCGGCTGCGAGTAAACCATTGGGTTCGCGCAGGGCCTTGCTCAGGGGTGGAAAATTCAGTGAGTCGCGTTGCAGCCAGGTCAGCATTTAGCGCAGCCGGAAGAGGGTAGGGCGGATGCCAGGAGCCTGTCGGACTGATGCCGCCCTACTTGCGGGCGCTCAAGTCCGACAGGCTCCCAGGCACCCGCCCAGGGGCTATCAGTTGTCGTCGAGAAACTTCTCGACATCCAGTGCTGCCATGCAGCCCGCACCAGCCGAGGTGACGGCTTGACGGTAAACGTGGTCGGCGACGTCGCCGGCGGCAAAGACGCCCTCGATGCTGGTTGCGGTGGCATTGCCTTCGCTGCCACCCTTGATCAGCAGGTAGCCGTCGCGCATTTCCAGCTGGCCCTGGAACAGGTCGGTATTGGGCTTATGACCGATGGCGATGAATACGCCGGTCAGCGGCAACTCTTTGGCTATCCCGTTGGTCGTATCCTTCAGGCGCACTCCGGTCACGCCGCTGGCATCCCCCAACACTTCATCCAGGGTGTGGTTCCAGTGCAGGTGAACGTTGCCGTTGGCGGCTTTGTCGAACAGTTTGTCCTGCAGGATTTTTTCCGAGCGCAGTTTGTCGCGACGATGGACCAGATGCACTTCCTTGGCGATATTGGCCAGGTACAGCGCTTCCTCCACGGCCGTGTTGCCGCCACCGATGACGGCAACCACTTGGTTGCGATAGAAGAATCCATCGCAGGTGGCGCAGGCTGAAACACCCTTGCCGGCAAAGGCTTCTTCCGAGGGCAGGCCTAGGTACTGGGCCGAGGCGCCGGTGGCGATGATTAAGGCATCACAGGTGTAGGTGCCACTGTCGCCTGTGAGGGTAAAAGGGCGAGCCTGCAACTCGGCTGTGTGGATGTGGTCATAGATGATCTCGGTATCGAAGCGCTCGGCGTGCTTTTGCATACGCTCCATCAGCGCCGGGCCGGTCAGGCCTTCGACGTCACCCGGCCAGTTATCCACTTCGGTGGTGGTGGTGAGCTGGCCGCCAGGTTCGATACCAGTGATGACTACAGGTCTGAGGTTGGCGCGAGCGGCGTATACGGCAGCGCTATAACCGGCAGGGCCGGAGCCCAGGATGATCAGGCGTGAATGCTTGACTTCGCTCATAAAAACACCTCATAAGCCTTTGTCACAAAAGAGAATGCATGCTCCAATTGAGCCGCACGGAAGATGATGCCGGCTATGCTACACCGAAGCAGAGGGTGAACAGGAGTCAGCGACACGAGGCTCCGACGGTACAGAGTTTACCCTAGCAGGGCTGTGTGGCAGCAGTCGGACAAACCCGTACAATAGGCCTCACTTTCGCCGTTAACCGATGATTCGGCGCGCCCCATCGGCGCAGGAATAGATGCGTTTTGAAGAACTCTAGCACTACAGCTCAGGCACCGATCTGGCGCCAGCAACTGCCCTACCGATTGAAAGAGGGCGCACTGATTGCCCTTGGCGCACTCTGCCTTTATCTGTGGATGGCGTTGCTGACTTACGATGCGGCCGATCCAGGCTGGACGCACACCAGCAATGTGGAACAGGTGCACAACGCAGCCGGTCGCGCCGGTGCGTGGTTCGCCGACATCCTATTCATGGCCCTGGGCTATTTCGCCTATCTGTTTCCGCTATTGCTCGGGGTTAAGACCCTGCAAGTGTTTCGCGACCGCCATAAACCCTGGCACTGGAGTGGCTGGCTGTTTTCCTGGCGACTGATCGGCTTGGTATTCCTGGTGTTGTCGGGGGCGGCGTTGGCCGATATCCATTTTGACGCCGGTTCAAGCATGCCGGCTTCAGCTGGTGGTGCCCTGGGTGAAAGTATTGGTCAGCTGGCCGAAGGCGCGCTGAATGTGCAGGGCAGTACCCTGCTGTTTATTGCACTTTTTCTCTTTGGCTTGACGGTATTTACCGACTTGTCCTGGTTCAAAGTGATGGACCTGACCGGCAAGATCACCCTGGACTTGTTCGAATTGATCCAGAATCTGGTCAACCGCTGGTGGAGCGCTCGGGTCGAGCGCAAACAGCTGGCACTGCAACTACGCGAAGTCGATGAGCAGGTTAGCAACGTGGCAGCCCCGATGGTGCATGACCGCCGTGAGCAAGCCAAAGTCAAAGAGCGCCTGCTCGCTCGCGAAGAAACCCTGAGCAAGCACATGAGCGAGCGTGAGAACCGCATCGCGCCGATCATTACCCCGCCTGCTGCAGCGAAAACCGCTGAGCCGAGCAAGCGTGTGCTGAAAGAAAAGCAAGCGCCGTTGTTCGTCGATAGCGCGGTGGAGGGCACGCTGCCGCCGATTGCTATCCTCGATGTGGCGGAAAAGGTCCAGAAGAAATATTCGCCAGAGTCTCTCGAGGCCATGTCGCGCCTATTGGAGATCAAACTCAAGGAGTTTGGTGTCGAGGTGCTGGTCGAATCGGTTCATCCCGGTCCGGTGATCACGCGCTTTGAAATACAGCCGGCCGCAGGGGTAAAAGTCAGCCGCATTTCCAACTTGGCCAAAGACCTGGCCCGTTCGCTGGCAGTGATCAGTGTGCGGGTGGTGGAAGTCATTCCGGGTAAAACCACAGTCGGCATCGAGATACCCAACGAAGACCGGCAGATCGTACGCTTCTCCGAGGTGCTGTCCTCGCCCGAATATGATGAAGCCAAGTCGCCGGTCACCCTGGCTCTAGGGCATGACATCGGTGGCAAACCGGTGATTACCGACCTGGCGCGCATGCCGCACCTGCTGGTAGCGGGCACCACCGGCTCGGGCAAGTCGGTGGGGGTCAACGCGATGATCCTGTCGATCCTGTTCAAATCCACGCCGGAGGAGGCGCGGATGATCATGATTGACCCGAAAATGCTCGAACTGTCGATCTACGAGGGTATCCCGCACTTGCTCTGCCCGGTCGTGACCGACATGAAGGAGGCGGCCAATGCCCTGCGTTGGAGCGTGGCCGAGATGGAGCGGCGCTACAAGCTGATGTCGAAGATGGGCGTACGCAACCTGGCTGGCTTCAACCGCAAGGTCAAAGACGCCATCGATGCCGGACAACCGCTGGAAGATCCGCTGTACAAGCGCGAAAGCATTCACGATGAGGCGCCGCTGCTGAAACCACTGCCGACTATCGTGGTAGTGGTCGACGAGTTCGCCGACATGATGATGATCGTCGGCAAGAAGGTCGAAGAATTGATCGCGCGCATCGCGCAAAAGGCGCGGGCTGCGGGTATTCACCTGATTCTCGCCACCCAGCGGCCATCGGTAGACGTGATCACCGGCCTGATCAAGGCCAACATCCCGACCCGTATGGCCTTCCAGGTGTCGAGCAAGATCGATTCGCGTACCATTCTCGATCAGGGTGGCGCCGAACAATTGCTTGGCCATGGTGACATGCTCTATCTGCCGCCCGGTACCGGACTGCCGATTCGGGTGCACGGCGCCTTCGTTTCCGATGAAGAGGTGCACCGTGTCGTCGATGCGTGGAAGCAGCGTGGCACCCCGGATTACATCGAAGACATCCTCGCCGGCGTTGAAGAGGCTGGCAGTGGCTTTGACGGTAGCAGCGAGGGCAGTAGCGAGGGCAGTGAGTCAGACCCGCTGTATGACGAGGCCGTGCGCTTTGTCACCGAAAGTCGCCGCGCTTCGATTTCCGCGGTACAGCGCAAGCTGAAGATTGGCTACAACCGCGCCGCGCGGATGATTGAAGCCATGGAAATGGCCGGCGTGGTGACGTCCATGAATACCAACGGCTCGCGTGAAGTGATCGCGCCGAGCCCCGTTCGCGACTAACGCCTACATATCGACTTTTAAGAGGACTTTCATGCGCCTGATTCGCATGCTGTTGTTGGTTGTTCTAAGCGTTTCCAGCATGTCTGCCCTGGCGGCCGACGAGGCGGCGGTGCAGCGTCTGACGCAATTGCTCAACCAGGCTCAAACCATCAGTGCGCGCTTCTCGCAACTGACCCTGGACGGTAGCGGCACTCAGCTGCAGGAAACCGCGGGCCAGTTGGTGTTGAAGCGCCCTGGCTTGTTTCGCTGGCACACCGACGAGCCGATGGAGCAGTTGCTGGTATCCAATGGCAAGAAGGTCTGGTTGTACGATCCGGACCTGCAACAGGTAACCATTCAGACCCTCGACCAGCGCCTGACGCACACGCCTGCACTGTTGCTGTCGGGTGACGTCTCGAAGATCAGCGAGAATTTCGACATCAGCTACAAGGAAGGCGGTAGCGTGGTCGATTTCATTCTCAAGCCCAAGGCCAAGGACACCCTGTTCGATAGCTTGCGTCTGTCGTTTCGCAGTGGCGTGTTGAATGACATGCAGTTGATCGACAGCATCGGCCAGCGCACCAATATTTTGTTCCTCAGTGTGAAGATGAACGAGAAACTGGATGACGGGCAGTTCAGCTTCGACATTCCGGACGGCGTGGACGTCATTCAAGAGTAAGAGGTCTTAGCCCGGTTCCATGGATCTATTTAGCAAGGCTCCTGTCGCGCAACCACTGGCTGCCCGTTTGCGCGCGGCCACTCTGGACGAGTATGTCGGTCAGGAGCACCTGCTCGCCCGTGGTAAACCGCTGCGTGAGGCGCTGGAGCAGGGCGCGCTGCACTCGATGATCTTCTGGGGACCACCGGGTGTCGGCAAAACGACTCTGGCGCGTTTATTGGCCCAGGTGACCGATGCGCATTTCGAGACGATTTCCGCGGTGCTCTCCGGGGTCAAGGAAATCCGTCAGGCGGTCGAGATTGCCCAGCAGCACGCCGCACAGTACGGTCGGCGCACCATTTTGTTCGTCGATGAAGTGCACCGCTTCAACAAGTCGCAACAGGACGCCTTCCTGCCTTACGTCGAGGACGGCACGCTGATCTTTATCGGCGCCACCACCGAAAATCCTTCGTTCGAGTTGAATAACGCCTTGCTCTCGCGCGCACGGGTCTATGTGCTGAAAAGCCTTGACGAAGCGGCGCTGCGCAAGTTGGTGGCCCGCGCCTTGAGCGACCCGAAAGGCCTGGCTGAGCGGCAACTGAGTCTGCCGGAGGAAAGCTTCAAGATTCTCCTGGCCGCGGCGGATGGCGACGGCCGGCGCCTGCTGAATTTTCTGGAAAACGCCGCGGACCTGGCCGAAGACGGCGGCGAAATCAGCCACGAGCTGTTGCTCGACCTGCTTGGCGACAGCCGTCGGCGTTTCGACAAGGGCGGTGAAGCGTTCTACGACCAGATTTCCGCACTGCATAAGTCGGTGCGTGGCTCCAGCCCCGATGGCGCCTTGTACTGGTTCGCGCGCATGCTCGATGGTGGCTGCGACCCGTTGTATATCGCCCGTCGCGTGGTGCGTATGGCTAGCGAAGACATCGGTAATGCCGATCCGCGAGCGCTGACACTGTGCCTGAATGCCTGGGATGTGCAGGAGCGCCTGGGTAGCCCGGAAGGCGAGTTGGCCGTGGCGCAGGCCATCGTCTACCTGGCCTGCGCGCCGAAGAGCAATGCTGTGTACAACGCCTTCAAGGCGGCCATGCGCGATGCCGCTGAACATGGTTCGCAGGAAGTGCCGCTGCATTTGCGCAATGCTCCGACCAAACTGATGAAAGAGTTGGGCTATGGCGACGAGTATCGCTATGCCCACGATGAGCCAGAGGCTTATGCGGCGGGTGAGGATTATTTCCCCGAGCAGTTGCCACCGCGCCAGTACTACCAGCCGGTTGCACGTGGCTTGGAATTGAAGATCCGCGACAAGCTGAATCATCTCGCCGCCCAAGATCGCGTCAGCCCGCGGCAGCGGAGAAAGCCATGATCGGCGTGTTTGTTGCGGTCGCTGCAGGCGGTACAGCCGGCTGCCTGCTGCGCTTCACGACCGCCAACTGGATCAACAGCCATTGGCCGCAGCACTTCAATATCGCCACCTTGCTGGTCAATATCGTCGGCTGTTTACTGATTGGCTACTTCTATGGCCTGTTCCTGCTCCGTCCGGATGTTCCGCTGGAGTTGCGCGCCGGTTTGCTGGTTGGCTTTCTCGGTGGCCTGACGACGTTTTCTTCCTTTTCCCTCGACACGCTGCGCTTGCTGGAAAGCGGGCAACTGCTGCTGGCCATTGGCTATGTGACACTCAGCGTGTTCGGCGGCCTGCTCGCCACCTGGGCGGGCTTGTCCCTGACCAAACTCTGATGATGAGAGACGAACATGCTTGATTCCAAATTGGTGCGCAGCCAACTCCACGAAATTGCCCAACGCCTGGCGACGCGCGGCTTCGAACTGGATGTGGCGCGTTTCGAAGCGCTGGAAGCCCAGCGCAAGACGTTGCAAACCCGCACCGAACAACTGCAGGCCGAGCGCAACAGTCGCTCCAAGGCCATTGGCCAGGCCAAGCAGCGCGGTGAGGATATCGCGCCATTGCTGGCCGATGTCGACCGCATGGGCAGCGAGCTGGACGCCGGTAAGCAGGAACTGGACGCTATTCAGAGCGAACTGGACAGCCTGCTGCTGAACATCCCCAACCTGCCACACGAGTCGGTGCCGGTCGGCGAGGATGAAGAGGCCAATGTCGAAGTACGCCGCTGGGGCACGCCGAAATCCTTCGATTTCGCGATCCAGGATCACGTCAGCCTGGGCGAACAGCATGGTTGGCTGGACTTCGAGACCGCGGCGAAGCTCTCCGGCGCCCGTTTCGCCTTGTTGCGAGGGCCTATCGCTCGACTGCACCGTGCCCTGGCGCAGTTCATGATCAACCTGCACACCGGCGAACATGGCTACGAAGAGGCCTATACCCCGTACCTGGTGCAAGCTCCTGCCTTGCAAGGCACGGGTCAGTTGCCGAAGTTCGAGGAGGATCTGTTCAAGATCAGCCGCGAAAACGAGGCCGACCTGTACCTGATTCCGACCGCCGAAGTGTCGCTGACCAATATCGTCGCGGGCGAGATTGTCGATGCCAAACAATTGCCGTTGAAGTTCGTCGCCCACACCCCGTGCTTCCGTAGCGAAGCCGGCGCTTCCGGACGCGACACCCGCGGGATGATTCGCCAACACCAGTTCGACAAAGTCGAGATGGTGCAGATCGTCGAGCCGAGCACTTCCGAAGCGGCCCTGGAAGAACTCACCGGCAATGCCGAGAAGGTGCTGCAACTGCTTGAACTGCCGTACCGCGTGCTGGCCTTGTGCACCGGCGACATGGGCTTCGGTGCGACCAAGACCTACGACCTGGAAGTCTGGGTGCCGAGTCAGGACAAGTACCGGGAAATCTCCTCCTGCTCCAACTGTGGCGACTTCCAGGCGCGGCGCATGCAGGCGCGCTACCGTAACCCGGAAACCGGCAAGCCCGAGTTGCTGCACACCTTGAATGGTTCCGGGTTGGCCGTAGGCCGCACCCTGGTGGCGGTACTGGAGAACTACCAGCAGGCCGATGGCTCGATCCGCGTTCCGGACGTGCTCAAGCCCTATATGGCCGGCATCGAGGTAATCGGCTAAAACCGCTGAGCTTTCGGCTATGCGGGCTCAACCACGCTCGCATGGCCTGCGCTGGCCAGGTTCTCCCGTGTCCGCCGTAAGATCGCAGGCTACTTTTCTCTAAGCCATCCGCCAGGATGGCGCATCTTGGGTATTTGCCATGGATTTCCTTCCCCTGTTTCACAAACTGCACGATCGCCTGGCGCTGGTGGTCGGTGGTGGTGAAGTGGCGCTGCGCAAAGCCCGCTTGCTGGCGGACGCCGGGGCTACCCTGAGAGTCGTCGCGCCAGAGGTGCGGGACGATCTGCGCGAGCTCGCCGGGCAGGGCGCCAATCAGTTGTTGCTGCGAGGCTATCAGGCAAGCGACCTGGAGGGTGTGGCGCTGATCATTGCCGCCACCGATGACGAACCCTTGAATGCGCAGATTTCCGCACAGGCTCAGGCGCTCGGTATCCCGGTCAATGTGGTGGACGCGCCGAAGCTGTGTAGCGTGATTTTCCCGGCCATCGTCGATCGTTCGCCGCTGATCGTCGCCGTCAGTAGCGGGGGTGATGCTCCGGTGTTGGCGCGACTGATCCGCGCCAAGATCGAAACCTGGATTCCAGCGACTTACGGCCAGCTGGCAGGGTTGGCGAAACGCTTCCGCGCTCAGGTTAAAGGCCTGCTGCCTGATGTGCAGCAACGCCGGGTGTTCTGGGAGGATGTATTTCAAGGGCAGATCGCCGAGAGCGTGTTTGCCGGCAAGTTGCATGAGGGTGAGCGTTTGCTCACGCAGAAAGTGGCCGGCGCCATACCGCAGGCCTTGGGTGAGGTCTATCTGGTCGGTGCCGGTCCGGGCGATCCCGATCTGTTGACCTTCCGTGCACTGCGTTTGATGCAGCAGGCCGATGTGGTGCTCTACGACCGCCTTGTCGCGCCGGCAATTATCGAATTGTGTCGCCGCGATGCCGAGCGCATCTATGTCGGCAAGCAGCGATCCGCCCATTCGGTGCCGCAGGATCAGATCAATCAGCGCTTGGTCACCCTGGCCAAAGAAGGCAAGCGGGTGCTGCGCTTGAAGGGCGGCGATCCATTTATCTTCGGCCGGGGTGGCGAAGAGATCGAAGAATTAGCGGCTCAGGGTATTCCTTTTCAGGTGGTGCCCGGCATCACCGCAGCCAGCGGCTGCGCGGCCTATGCCGGGATTCCGCTGACCCACCGCGATTACGCGCAATCGGTACGCTTCGTCACCGGCCACCTCAAGGACGGTAGCTGCGATCTGCCGTGGGCAGAGTTCACTGCGTCAAGTCAGACCCTGGTGTTCTATATGGGCCTGGTCGGCTTACCGGTGATTTGCCAGCAACTGATTGCCCACGGACGCGCCGCCAGCACGCCGGCAGCGCTGATCCAGCAAGGCACCACCAGCAATCAGCGAGTGTTTACCGGCACCTTGGCCAATCTGCCGGAGCTGGTCGCGCAGCACAACGTGCATGCACCGACCTTGGTGATAGTCGGTGAGGTGGTGCAGTTGCGCGACAAACTGGCCTGGTTCGAAGGCGCTCAGACCGAGGTTTAAGTCGCGGCTACGGCAAGCGCTATACCACTGATCCTGCCACTGCCCTTCGACCAATAACCCCATTCCCGACCCCTTTAGCCGTACGGCTTAGGGATCCAGTCTAACCAGAGTAGGCCGATTGAAAACCGCAAAAATCTGCCTGCTCATGCGGTTATTTCGATATGTCGCGCGCATCCCAGCACTGCTGCGCTCGGCTGAAGGCCTCGTCTCGCGGTGTACCAAGACCGCGTAACGCCAGTGCCATGCTGCTCAGCACGGCGAGTTGGCCGTAAGCGTCCGCGACTTCGCCCCGCCAAAATGCCTGCAAGTGCGCAGGGTTCAGCGACTCGGGTTTGACGTGACGTTGCGGCGACAGTGGCGGCCAGTCTTCATCCCAGTTTTCTCCACTCGCCGTGCCGTACAGGTGGCTGGTGGCATCCGGATTGATTTCGATCTCGCCGCCTTCGCCCTTGATCACAATGGCCGTATCGCCGAGCAACTGACTGGCTTCGCGGTGTACCGCCTGGTAGCCCGGGTGAAAGATGCTTTGCAGGCCGCAGCGTGCCGCCAAGGGGTTGAGAATCCGGGTCAGCGAGTGGATCGGCGAGCGCAAGCCGAGGGTGTTGCGCAGGTCGATCATCCGTTGCAGCCGTGGCATCCAGTCGCCCAGCGGGATAAAGGCCAATTGCTGTTGCTGCAACGCTCGTTCGACTTCGCTCCAACTGCGGCACAACGGAATAGCCAGTTGTGCGAGCACTTGTTCGCTGTACAGGCGTCCGGCGGTATGCGCGCCGCCGCCGTGCAGCAGAATACGCACGCCGCTCTGCGCCAGTGCTTTGGCGGCCAGGAGAAACCACGGCAGATGGCGCTTCTTGCCGGCATAGCTGGGCCAGTCCAGATCGACGGCTATCGGCGGCGCCTGCAGGCGCTCGCGCACCGCTTCGGCAAAGCCGGCCATTTCCTCGGCGCTTTCCTCTTTGTGCCGCAGTAGCATGAGGAAGGCACCGAGCTGGGTGTCCTCGACCTTGTCGTCGAGCAACAGGCCCATGGCTTCACGGGCTTCTGCGCGCGTGAGGTTGCGCGCGCCGCGCTTGCCTTTGCCGAGGATGCGCACGAACTGAGCGAAGGGGTGTTCCGGGGGCGTGACAAGGTTCATAGGCAATTCGTCGGTTTGGGCAGACCCGCCAGCTTGGCGGCGAGCTTGGCGGGAGCGCCATTGAACAAGCGATTGAGGTGCAGGCTATTGCCTTTTTCCGGGCCGAGCTTGAGGGCCACGTACTTGATGAGGGGGCGATTGGCCGGCGACAGCTGGAACTCGCTATAGAACGCGCGCAACAGCTGCAGAATTTCCCAGTGTTCTGCGCTCAGATTCAGCGTGTCCTGCTGCGCCAGGGCTGTGGCTACGGCCTCGGACCAGTCATCGAGATTAACTAGGTAGCCGTCTTTATCCAGTGCAATGCTGCGGCCGTCGACGATCAACTGAGTCATAGCCAGCTATTGACCTTGTCGAAGCGGCAACTGAGCTCGACAAACCCCGCGTAGTCGACCACCTGTACCCGCTGCGGCGCGCTGACGGCCCGCGCGGTCAGGTCTTCGTCCAGGGCAAATAGACCAATGTTGTCTGGCATCAACTCCAGGGCCTGGCGCTGCGCGCTACCGGGCTGCAAAGCGTAGACCGCATCGCCGCTAAGCAGCAAGCCATCGTTGGCGCCCAGCAGGCGCAGGCAACTGCTCAAGCGACTGTCGCTAAAGGGGGAATGAGAAAGCACATGCAACGTGGCCATCAGAGGGTGATCACCTGGTCATATCGGTCGATAAGGGCAGCGAGCGCGGCATCATCCAGGGCCTTTGCGGCCAGCGTCAGGGGTTGCTCAGCCAAACCGCGCTCTTGCAGGCTGCGCGCGGACGCATACAGCGACTCTACGCCGAACATCGGCAGCGCCTGCAAGTTAGCGCTCAAGTCTTTCTGTTGCAGGGTTTTGGGCTGCTGCGCGGCAGTCAGCTGAAACACCCCATCGTCGAGAAACAGCATGCCGATGGGTAAATCAAAGGCGCCGCCGGCGAGGGCGATGTCTAACGCTTCGCGCGCGCCTGGGCCTGACCAGGGGGCTTGGCGGCTGATGATCAGCAGCGATTTTTTCATCTCAAGGCCCTCCAAAACACACCAGACGATCCGCCATTTGTGCCGCCTCATGCAATTGGCCGAGCCCGGAAAGCGCCCAGGGATCGCTCAGGTTGGCGGCAGGGTGCTCGTAGCGCTGAGCTTCCTCGGTATTCAGCACGCCACGACGTAACGCAGCGGCAATGCACACCACGCCGTCCAGCTGCTGCTCGCGGACGAAATCGCGCCACTCGCCGGATACGTCCAGCTCGTCTTGCGGGGTGACGACATTGCTCGAGGCGCTGTGTACACCCTCCTGATAGAAAAACAGCCGCACTATCTCATGGCCGCCAGCCAAGGCTGCCTGGGCAAAGCGCAAGGCGCGACGCGAGGAGGGCGCATGCGGCGCGGAGAAGAGGGCAATGGCAAATTTCATGGAAGGTCCAGCGAAGATATCTGGCGGAATGATAATGCCTCAGCGCGCAAGATGCTCCCCGCAGGCATGAAAAAGCCCGCCGAAGCGGGCTTTCAGGCTACCACTAGGGATCAGTCGTCGCCGCCCATGATGCCGAAAATCTGCAGCAGGCTGACGAACAGGTTGTAGATCGACACATACAGGCTGATGGTCGCCATGATGTAGTTGCGCTCGCCGCCGTGGATGATCGCGCTGGTCTGGTAGAGGATGCAGGCCGAGGAAAACAGCACGAAACCAGCGCTAATCGCCAATTGCAGGCCGCTGATCTGGAAGAAGAAGCCCGCCAGCATGGCGCCGATCAGGACGAAGAAACCCGCGGTGATGAAGCCGCTGAGGAAGCTCATGTCCTTGCGGGTCGTCAGCACATAGGCGGACAGGCCACAGAACACCAGCGCCGTCATGGTAAAGGCCGAACTGACCACTTCCGCGCCGTTGGACATCCCCATGTAACGGTTGAGGATCGGCCCGAGGGTGTAGCCCATGAAACCGGTCAGGGCGAGGGTGGAAACCAGGCCCCATGGCGAGTTGCGCAGCTTCGCGGTGAGGAAGAACAAACCGTAGAAGCCGACCAACACCACGATAAAGTTCGGGTAAGGCACGTTGGCGCGTTGCGCCAGATAAGCCACCAGGCCGCTGAAGGCCAGGGTGATGGCCAGCAGGCCGTAGGTGTTGCGCAAGACGCGGCTGACTTCCTGCTGCTCAACCTGCGTGTGACTGAGTGCGTAATCTTGTTCGCGCATGGCGACACTCCTGTAAAGACTAGTAGATCCATGAATCAGGGTTGTGGGGATCATAACAGAGCCATGCACACTGCCAACCTTTAGAGTTTGACAGTGTGTTGCGTTCCGGTAAGATTGCCGCCCTCAGTCAAGCCAAGGCGTGATTGGGCGATTAAAAAACGGCCATGAACATTGCCGTAAAAATTTTGGAAGCGTGGCCGAGTGGTTTAAGGCAGCGGTCTTGAAAACCGCCGACGGGAAACTGTCCTAGAGTTCGAATCTCTACGCTTCCGCCATACAGATGCACCAAGGCCCCGTATTTCGGGGCCTTGTCGTTTCTGTGGTCCGCTGTTCCCTCCAGCTATTCTCGCACTTCAACTGCGCACGAATATTTTCCCGCTGCGTTACCTGTCAGCTAGGGCTGGCGCGCGTCGATGCATCTCGCCCCTTCTATGATTTCAAGTCGCGCTTTTCTGCGCACTGGATAGCCTGTTTGGTTTTCCCGTTATGGGTCACCAGCATCCTCCCGGTGAAGGTTGTGCAACGGAACACGCAGGGGCGCTGATCACTGCTCAACAGTGGCTGGGGCATCAAGACGTTGCCAGTCGAACTGTTAAAGCTGGAAGTCAGTGGCAATCACTCGCTTCGACGATCAGCTCTTTCCTGGTGGAGGGGATTTGCGGGTGTAAGAAATAAACGCAAAAAACTGTTATTTGTAAAAAAAACTTCGATCGTGTAAAAAAAACTACCTGTACCCCGCCGATTGCACATTTACCGAGGGACCGCCATGTCCGCCGTGGGATATGCCTATCTACGAGAGGCGCTGGGGCTCACTGCATTTGCGCCGAAAAGGCCGGCAATCATCAAACCCGTGACCCGTAAGACGGAGATCAACGGCTGCCTGGCCATCCCGCGCAATATCGCACCCGGAGAAGGCGAGTACCTCCAGCATATTCTCTTCGCGCTCAAGCACGAAGGGGTGAATCTGGCAATACTGGCCGAGGCATTGCCGCGGATAGAGCCCGGTGCGTTACTCGACGCGCTTGGCCAGTCGCCTAACGGCATCTATATCCGCAAGGCGTGCTTTCTGTGGGAAGCTTTTAGCGCTCAGCAACTCGACCAACCGGCCCCGGTGCGCGGGGCTGTGGCGCCGCTGTTCGATCCCGAACACTACATAACGGGCCTTTCCGTGCGCAATGCGCGCTGGCGAATCGATTTCAATGGATTGGGTTCGCTGCGCTATTGCGCGACGGTCGAGCGTACCCCGGCCATCCAGAAACTACTGGATGCGGACATCCTGACGCGGGCACAGGAGTTCATGGCCTCGTTGCCCAGGGACATGATGGATCGGGCGATCAATTGGGCCTACTTGCACGAAACCAGTGATTCCTTCGCGATTGAAAAAGAGGCGCCCACGGAGGATAAGTCGCGACGATTTATCCAGCTCCTGCGTCAGGCCCATGACCGCCGCGCGCTCTCCGAGGAGTACCTGGTCGAATTGCAGAACAGCACGGTCTCCAATCCCTTGGACCAAGCCGCGCTGTTTCGCCATCAACAGAACCACTTGCATAACGGCCTGCGCGGCGCTGCCGGCGTCAGCTATGTGCCGCCTGCACCGGAGCTATTGCGCGAACTGATGGATGAGTTGATGGCCTTCGCCAACGAGGCTGCTGCGCAGGTCGACCCGCTGGTCGTGGCGGCAGTGACCTCGTTTGGTTTTGTCTTCCTGCACCCGTTCATGGATGGCAATGGCCGCCTTTCGCGCTTCCTCATCCACCAGACCCTGTGCCGGGCCGGTGCGCTGGACAATGGTCTGCTGCTGCCGGTTTCGGTCGCCATGAAGCGGCAGGAGCAGGACTACCTGCTGACGCTGCAGGAGTTCTCGCGGCCAGCGCGCGAACGTTGGAGCGTTACCTGGCTGGATGGCGATCGACTGGCCTTCGACTTCCTAGGCCAGTCGAGTATCTACCGGTTCTGGGATGCGACGGCCTCGGTCGAGTTCACCCTGCGCATGGCCAAGCATGCCTTGGAGGTCGAGCTGCGTGAGGAAGCTGAGTTTCTCGAGCGCTACGACCGGGTGATCAAGGCCGTGAACGAGCGCTTCGACATACGTGGCAGCGATCTGTCCAGGCTGGTGATGATGTGCCTCGATAATCGGGGCGTTGTGTCGAAGCACAGGCGTAAGCAATTCGAATACAGCGTGCCCCCCGGGGCGTTCGATTGCATCGAAGAGCAAGCCAGGAAGGTGTTGCCTACGGCCCAGGACGCTGCTGACTGAGCCCATGGTGCGGAGTCGGGTTGCTCGCTAATCATCGAGCCTCTGCGCCATCGCCAGGTCTCTTCGAATTGACTTTCGCCAAGGCGAAGGTGGAGGTTTTCAGCAAGACTGTGGCTGAGTGGCCGGGGCAGGCGCTGGAATGCAAATCCTTGCTGCCGATCAACAAGCTGTACTGGCAGTACGGCCGTGATCGCTTTATCGCTCATCCAGGTTGGTGTCGCGAGCTGATGCGTCGGCGCGGGTATTTCAGTTATCCGAAACTGGGTCACCAGCAGGGTCAATAATCGCCCCTTGGGCGCAAACAATCGAACCAGAACGCTCTCGTGTAGCCCTGGTTGTTTGGCCGCGCGATAACGCCGGTCTGCTAGAGGTGAACGCTGTGTACGATTTCGTGATCATCGGTGGCGGCATCATTGGTATGTCGACCGCCATGCAGCTGATCAAGGCCTACCCAGAGTCGAAAATCCTGCTGCTCGAGAAAGAGTCCGGGCCAGCCAAGCACCAGACCGGGCACAACAGCGGCGTCATCCACGCGGGGGTCTATTACACGCCGGGCAGCCTGAAAGCTCAGTTCTGTCTGGAGGGCAATCGCGCCACCAAGTCGTTCTGTGATGAGCAGGGCATTGCCTACGATGAGTGCGGCAAGTTGCTGGTCGCCACCAATGAGGTGGAAATGCAGCGCATGCGCGCGCTGTGGGAGCGCACCGCAGCCAATGGCCTGGAGCGCGAGTGGTTGTCTGCGGAGCAGCTCAGGGAGCGCGAACCCAATATCAGCGGAATTGGCGGGATCTTCGTGCCCTCCAGCGGCATCGTCAACTATACCGAGGTCACCGCGGCCATGGCCCGCGAATTCCAGAAGCGCGGCGGCGAGATTCGCTATGGAATTGAAGTCAGCGGTTTGCAGGAACTGGCGAGCGAGATGCGGGTACATACCGAGACCGGCGATTACAGCGGGCGCTTTATGGTCAGCTGCTCGGGCCTGATGGCCGACCGCATGGTGCGCCTGCTGGGCCTTGATCCGGGCTTCAGCATCTGTCCGTTCCGTGGCGAGTACTACCTGCTGCCTGAGCAGCACAACCGCATCGTCAACCACCTGATCTACCCGATTCCCGATCCATCCATGCCGTTCCTCGGCGTGCACCTGACCCGCATGATCGATGGCAGCGTGACGGTCGGCCCGAATGCGGTGCTGGCGCTCAAACGCGAGGACTACCGCAAGCGCGACATCTCCCTGACCGACACCTTCGAGATGCTGACCACCCCGGGCATCCTCAAGGTGCTCAAGGACAACCTGCGGCCCGGACTGATCGAGATGAAGAACTCGCTGTACAAACGCGGCTATCTGCAGCTGGTGCGCAAGTACTGCCCCAGCCTCCAGGTACAGGATCTCAAGCCGTACCCGGCCGGCGTCCGCGCCCAGGCGGTGTCCAAGGACGGCAAGCTGATCGAGGATTTCCTGTTCCGCAATACTCGGCGCAGCGTCAACGTCTGCAACGCACCGTCGCCGGCGGCGACCTCGGCCATCCCGATCGGGGCTTACATCATCAAGCAGATTGATGCACAGCTGCAGGGACTGCCCAGTTTTGCCAAGACCAGGCAGCCTGCTTGAACTGCAGGGTCATGACAGTCGCTTGTTCCAGGCGGTTCAAGCAGGTTGTTGGGTACGCAGTTTTTCACTGCGCCCACGCAACCATTCCAGGGTCAGCAGCAACAGGATGGAGAAGCCGATCAGCAAGGTCGCTGCCGCGGCAATGGTCGGGCTGAGGTTTTCGCGGATACCGGCGAACATCTGCCTCGGCAGGGTGATTTGCTCCGGGCCGGCGAGGAACAGGGCCACCACCACTTCGTCGAACGAGGTGGCGAAGGCGAACAGCGCGCCGGAAATCATCCCGGGGGCGATCAGCGGTAGGGTCACCCGGCGGAACGCGGTGAGCGGTGACGCACCGAGGCTGGCGGCGGCGCGCACCAGGTTGTAGTTGAAGCCCTGCAGGGTCGCCGACACGGTGATGATCACGAAGGGCACACCTAGTACCGCGTGCACCAGGATCAACGACACATAGCTGTTGCCCATGCCCAGCGGCGCCAGGAACAGGTAACTGGCCACGCCGACAATCACCACGGGCACCACCATGGGCGAGATCAACAGGCTCATCACCAGGGCTTTGCCGCGAAAATCGCCACGGGTCAAGCCGATCGCGGCCAGGGTGCCCAGCAGCATGGCAATCAGCGTGGCTGCGGGTGCGATGATCAAGCTGTTTTTCAGGGCGCGCATCCAGCCGGCGGACTCGAAAAAGTCTTGATACCACTGCAGGGAAAAGCCCTGCAGTGGGTAGACCAGGAAACTCCCGGAGTTGAAGGACAGTGGAATGATCACCAGCACCGGCAGGATCAGAAACAGCAGCACCAGGCCGCAGAGACTGCGCAGTGCGTAATACCAGACGCGTTCGATCGGCGACATATAGGGGCTTAGCATCTCGACTCTCTCCTCAACTCAAGCGCAGGCGACTTGCGCCGACCAGCCAGCTGTACACCACGTAGAGCACCAGGGTAGCGAGCAGCAGTAGACCGCCGAGTGCCGTGGCCATGCCCCAGTTGATGCTGACGTTGGTGTAGAAGGCCACGAAGTAGCTGACCATCTGGTCGTTCGGGCTGCCGAGTAGCGCCGGGGTGATGTAGTAGCCGATGGACAGGATGAACACCAGCAAGCAACCGGCACTGACGCCGGCCAGGGTCTGCGGGAAATACACCCGCCAGAAGCTGGCAAACGGATGACAACCGAGTGAAATGGCGGCGCGCATATAGGTCGGCGAGATGCCCTTCATCACGCTGTAGATCGGCAGAATCATGAACGGCAACATGATGTGCACCATGGAGATGTAGACCCCGGCGCGGTTGAACACCAGCTGCAGGGGCTTATCGATGATGCCCAGGCTGAGCAATGCACCATTGATCAAGCCGGAGGATTGCAGCAACACGATCCAGGCTGCCACGCGGACCAGAATCGAGGTCCAGAAGGGCAGCAGCACCAGGATCATCAGCAGGTTGCTCTGCCGGGTCGGCAGGTTGGCCAGCAGGTAGGCCAGGGGGTAGGCCAGCAGCAGGCAAATAGCCGTGATCACCAAACCCATCCAGAAGGTGCGGGCAAAGATTTCCAGGTAGATCGCCTGGTCCGGCGAGGCGGGCGCCAACTCACCGAGATCGTCGATGCGATGATCCAGTGAAGCCAATAGGTAATAGGGGCTGATGCTACTGGTATTGCGGCGGATTACCTGCCAATAGGCCGGATCGCCCCAGCGTTCGTCCATGCCCTCCAGGGCATCCTTATAGGACGTCGGCTCGCTCTTGAGCGGCAAGGCGCGAGCGGTTTTCATCATCAGGCTGCGGTAACCGGCCTGCTCCATGTTCATGCGCTTTGACAAGTCACCAATGGTCCTGTTCTTGCGCGCCTCGGCCAGGTCCAGGCTGATCGCCCGGTATACCGGCTCAGCGGGCAGCGCCTTGCCATCCCAGTCGGCGATGGCCTCGACGGTGCGCGGCATAGTGCCCACCACCTCGGGATTGCTCACACTCTTGTAGAGCAGCGCGGCAATCGGCACCAGGAACACTAGCACGAGAAACAGCAGCAGCGGCGCAATCAGCGCCTGAGCTTTCAGGCGGTTGAAGCGTTCGGCACGCGCCAGGCGGCTCTTCAGGGAGGGGCCGGCAACCTCGGTCAGGGGCACTGCAATGGCCATAGCGAACTCCGAAATTCAGGGGGAACGCCCCTCTGCGCCACAGGCAGAGGGGCTCAACCGGGACGTCGCTTAGTTGCGCGCGGCCCAGGCGTTGAAGCGCTGCTCCAGCTGCTCGCCGTAATCAGCCCAGAAGGTCACGTCGATGGCCACCTGATTGGCGATGTTTTCCGGCGTGGTCGGCATGTCTTTCAGCAGTTTGGGGTCGAGCAGCTTGATCGCCTGCTTGTTGGCCGGGCCGTAGGCGATGTTCGACGAGTAAATCTTCTGCTGCTCGGGCTGCACGCTGAAGGCGGCAAATTTCTGTGCGGCGTCCAGATCCTTGGCACCCTTGGGGATGGCCCAGCTGTCGAAGTCATAGATGCCGCCGTTCCACACCACCTTCAGGTTGCTTTCGTCCTGTACCGCGGCGATACGGCCGTTGTAGGCCGAACTCATTACCACGTCGCCGGAGGCGAGGAACTGCGGCGGCTGGGCGCCGGCTTCCCACCATTGGATGCTCGGCTTGATCTGGTCGAGCTTGGCGAAGGCCCGGTCCTGGCCTTCCTTGGTGGCCAGCACGCCATAGACATCCTTCGGCGCCACGCCGTCGGCCATCAGGGCGAATTCTAGGGTGTACTTGGCGCCCTTGCGCAGGCCGCGCTTACCCGGGAATTTCTGGGTGTCCCAGAAGTCGGCCCAGCCGCTTGGCGCGGCGCTGAGCTTGTCGGCGTTGTAGGCCAGAACAGTGGACCAGACGAAGAAACCGACGCCGCAGGGCTGGATTGCGCCGGGGACAAAGTCCTCGGCGTTGCCGAATTGGGCGGGATCGAGCTCCTCGAACATGCCTTCGTCACAGCCGCGCGACAGTTCCGGCGACTCCACCTCTACCAGGCTCCACGACACGCTGTTGGTGTCGACCATGGCTTTCACCTTAGCCATTTCACCGTTGTAGTCGCCCGAAATAACTTTGTCGCCCGTGTTCTTTTCCCAGGGCTGGTAGAAGGCCTTGATCTGCGCCTGCTTGTTGGCGCCACCGAAGGAAATCACCGTCAAGTCGGCGGCCATCGCCGGTGCCGTGCAGGTCACGGCCAGAGCTAGGGCGGTGAGAGAGAGAATCTTGGTCATTGTTGTTTTCTCCACAGTGCTGGGTTGGTAAAACGCGTAAGGATCAGTGCCCCTCTAACAACGGGTCGAGCGCGCGAACGTGCTCGACCTGCCAACCGATGGGCACGACATCGCCCACTGCCAGGGCAGAGTCGAGTTCTGCAATCGGTTGTTTAACGAAAAAATCGCTCTTGCCACAGACTTCCAGGCGCACCCGGACGTGGTCGCCGAGGTAAATGAACTCCGCTACGCGCCCAGAGAAGCGGTTGCGACAGGTTTCGCTGGAACCATTCAGGCGCACGCGCTCAGGGCGGATCGACAGGGTGACTGGCGCACCTTGTTGGCCGACATTGACCGCCAGCGCCTCTACCTGTTCGCCGCGCTCCAGGCTGACTACGCAGCGATCGCCATCCTGGCTGACCAGTCGACCATTGAGGCGGTTGTTCTCACCGATGAAGTTGGCGACGAAGGTGTTATGCGGTTCTTCATAGAGGCTGCGTGGGTCGGCGATCTGCTGGATCTGGCCCTCATGGAACACCGCGACGCGGTCGGACATGGTCAGCGCCTCGCCCTGATCGTGGGTCACGTAGACCACGGTCACGCCCAGGCGCTGGTGCAGGTGCTTGATCTCCATCTGCATGTGTTCACGCAGCTGCTTATCCAGGGCACCCAAGGGTTCATCCATCAGCACCAGCTGCGGCTCGAACACCAGTGCCCGAGCCAAGGCCACGCGCTGTTGCTGACCACCGGATAGCTGGCCTGGATAGCGATTGCGGAAGTCGTCCAGTTGCACCATGGACAGCGCGCGCTTGACCCGCTCCTTGGTGTCGGTGCGCGACATGCCGCGCACCGACAAGGGGAAGGCCAGGTTCTCGGCCACTGTCATGTGCGGGAACAGGGCGTAGTTCTGGAACACCATGCCGATGTCACGTTTGTGCGGTGGCAGCCGGTTGAGCGAACGACCGCCGAGCAGGATGTCGCCGGCAGTCGGCGTTTCGAAACCGGCCAGCATCATCAGGCTGGTGGTCTTGCCCGATCCCGAAGGGCCGAGCAGGGTGAGGAACTCACCTTTGCGGATATCCAGATTGAGATCTTTAACGATCAGGTTTTCGCCATCGTAGCTCTTCTGTACGCCACGAAAGCTCACCAGCACATCGTTTGCCTGAGACTCGGTCATCGCCGCACCCTTGTTGTTGTCTGCACGCTGTTGAGCACAGACTAGGGCCGATGCAAGGCGGCGGAAATCGGGCGGGATGACAAGTGGTTATCAGGCCATCGGAGAACTTGCTGTAGGGATTGCCCTACAGCAAGTAAGGCGGCTGCCGACTCAGATCAGTTTGTGCTCCATGGCGTAACGCACCAGGTCGGCCACCGAATGCAAACCCAGTTTCTGCATCAGGCGGGCCTTGTGGGTGCTGATGGTCTTGTTACTGACGGCCAGGTGCAGGGCGATGTCGTTGACGCCTTCGCCACGCACCAGGCGCTCGAACACCGAAAATTCGCGCTCAGACAGGTGCGCGTGCGGTGGCCGCGAGTCGGTCAGGCCGACCTCGAACACCATGCGGTCTGCCAGCGCTGGATCGATGTAGCGCCCGCCGCCGGCCACCTTGCGGATGGCGGTAATCAACAGGGCAGGTTCACTGTCCTTGGTGGCATAACCGGCGGCGCCCACCTTGAGCGCACGGGCGGCCATTTGCGCCTCGTCGTGCATGGACAATACCAGGATGGCCGGCGCATTGGCCAAGGCGCGAATCCGTGGAATAGCCTCCAGCCCGCTGACACCCGGCATGGAAATGTCCAGCAACACCACATCACAGGGGGCCCGCCGCAGGCACTCGAGCAGCTGTTCGCCATTGCTCGCCTCACCCACGACTTCGAGATCCTGGGCCATGCCGATCAACTGTTTGATGCCTTCACGTACGATGGTGTGGTCTTCTGCCACCAATACTCGGATCACGCCATTTCCTCTTCGCCCAGGGCCACTCGCACGCACAGCGTAGTCCCTTCGCCGGGCTGGCTGTCAATCTGCAAACTGCCGCCGAGCATCAGTACCCGCTCCTGCATGCCGACCAGGCCGAACGATTGTCCGGCCTCGCGCGGTCCCGGAATGAAGCCCTTGCCGTCATCGCTGACGTGCAGGCACAGCTCATCGTTTTCCAGGCTCAGGTGCACCTGCACGCTATGTGCCTCAGCGTGGCGCATGACGTTGGTTAAGGCCTCCTGAAGAATGCGAAACAGGCCGATGGCCTTGGCATCGGTCAGTTTAGGCAGGTTATCGGGCACCTCGACCAGACAGGGGATTTGCGTGCGAGCCTCGAAGCGGCGTACTTGCCACTCGATGGCCGAGGCGATACCGGCATCAAGGATTGGTGGACGCAGGGCGGTGGCGACATCGCGCACCAGCTGGAACAGCTGGGCGATTAGGCGCTTCATGCTCTCCAGACGCTCGTCCAGTCCCGCTACCTGGTTGGCGAAGGCCAGCTCGCACATGGCGGTCTCCAGCTTGAGCACGGTGAGTACCTGACCCAGTTCGTCGTGCACCTCACGGGCGATGCGCGCCTTCTCTTCCTCGCGCACGCTCTCCAGGTGCGCGGACAACTGGCGCAGGCGACCGCGCGACTCGGCCAGCTCCAGCTCCACCTGCTTGTTCTCGGTGATGTCCCAGACGATGCCGTCCCACAGCATGCGACCCTCGCCCAGGCTGCGCGCGGTGGCCTTGATGTCGGCCCAACGCACCTGACCGTCCCGGGTAATGATGCGCCCTTGCCAGGACCAGTCGCTGTTGCCGGCAAGTGCGGCGTCCTGACTGCGCCGATAGCTGAGCTGGTCGTCCGGGTGAACCAGGCTACGGATGCCGCGGTCGGCCTGCTGCAACTCTGCCGCCGGATAGCCGACGAGTTCCGCACTGGCTTCGCTGATGTAGGCGAATACCACCGGTTGTTCGGCGACCGTTCGTTCCAGGCGGAACACCAGCCCGGGCACGCTACCGGCGATACCCTTGAAGCGTGCCTCGCTCTCCTGCAGCGCTGCGCTGGCGCGGCGGCGCTCGGTGACGTCGGTGAGAAATACCACCAGGTATTCGGCATCGCGAAAACGCAGAAAACTCAGCGAAACATCCACCGGCAGGTGACTGCCATCGACACACCGACAGTCGATCTCGAAACTCTGCGGGGCTTCATCATGGCTGCGCACTTTGCGCCACAAGTTCAACCAGCGATCCATGTCCAGGCTCGGTTCCAGCTCGCGCAACGGCCGGCCCACCAGCGTCCCGGGCGCATAACCGAGCATGGTTTCGGTGGCATGGTTGGCGTAGCGCACATGGCTGTCCCAGTTGACCCAGAGAATCCCGACCGTGCTGTGGTCGATGGAGAACTGACTCAAATGCAGGGCCTGTTCAGCCACCTCGCGCTGGCTCAGCTCATGGCGGCTAGTAAGCAGTTGGCCCTCCAGTTCGCGCCGCTGCCGGTGCAGGTGCAGGGTGGTCGCGCTGGCGCCGAGTCCGGCTATCAGCAGCAACAGACTCAGCCCTCGCCAAAAAGCCAGGGAGTCGCTGACCTGTGGGTATTTCAGCGGCAGCCAACGCTCGCGCAATTGATCCACCGCGCGGGCGGGCAGGGCCTGCAGACTCAGCTCGACAATCTCCGCCAGCAGCGGCTCGTCGCGGCGGCTGGCGATGCGCAGCAATTGGGGCAGGCCAATATCGCCGACGATGTTCAGGCCGGCAAACTGCGGTTCGCGTAACAGCAGGCTGAGGCGGGCTTCATCCACCACCGCGTAGTTCGCCTGCTGCCGCACTAAGCGCTGCAAGGCAGCACGCTCCGAACCGACCGCCAGCAGTAACAGATTGGGGTAGGTGCCGCTCAGGTAGTCAGCCGCCGGGCTGGGCGTGCGTAGCGCGATGGATTGGGTGCGCTCGAGACGGTCGAGGTCGACTGCACTGTGGCCGCGCTGCTCACCCACGATCAGGTGCGGCACGCGCATGTAGGGGTCAGAGTAGAGCCATTGACGTAAGCCCCTGGGGGTCTGCTGCAGCCCCGGCGCCAGATCCAGCTCGCCGCGCCGCGCCGCTGCCTCCAGCTTGGCCTGGCTGGAGAAGCGTAGCCAAACCGGCGTCACATCCATCGCCTGGAGCAGGCGGGTCATCAATTCGACATTGGCACCGGAGAGCCGCTGCTGGCGTTGATTGTACTGAGCCCAGGGGGCCTGCATGAGCAGGCCGACGCGCAGTTCGCGATGCTGTTCGAGCCAGGCCTGTTGTTGCGGGTTGAACGCCGGGCGCACGGGCGGCGGCGCAGCATTCGCGCAGGCCAGACCGAGGCACGCCACAAGCAGCAAGACGAAGCGGGGGAACGGTCGGTTCATTCTGGAAAGAGTCCTGCCTAAGCTGCAGAGGCGCGCCGGTGTGCTTCACCCGGGGCGCGCCGTTCAGCTTGTGGGTTGGTCGATCTGTGGCGGCCTTTATCATCACGCATAACGCAGCCCATGGCGATCCGTGGCTATGGCGGTTACTGGCCAGAGCCTCCTGCGCGCAGCTTGACCTACGGCGGCAGAGGCTTGTTCTGAGCCGTTTACAGTGCCTGCCAGGGCGCGATGTGGCTCGAGCCGAGGGCGATCCAGTTGCGCTGCTGTGCGGGTCAGGCTCACTGCCGGGCTCGTCGCTGGAGGGCCATGGCAGTGAGGTGCGGGCCTCAGAGCTCTGCCGCTCTTGTACGTTTCATCCGATTATCGCCGTGGTTGTCCAGCAGTTCGGCGCGAAGGCGTGCCAGCGCTGTTATTGCTCAAATGCCGTGCAGGATGATGGCTAAATGCCATTCAATATAAATAATCAAGTAAAAACAAAGTGATAAGAATCTGATGTCGACTTGATATTGATTCCGACAAATCCTTGACAAGGTGGAAGGTCGATCCTTTAGTTAAGCGTGGGAGAGGGACGAATTTGCAAGTCTTTACGCAGGGCGGGCAGTGCAGTAGGTGCCAACACCAACACAACGGGAGTGCGTCATGGACAGGGTGACACTCATTCGAGTCGTAATGGCGTATGTATCCGATCTGGCTTTTTCGGCTCACTTACGTGGGCCGCCTTTCTCTGAGTGGCAGCCCCGGTAACGTACCGCAGTGCTGCCATTAGCTTGACCCCTCTCTCCCAGCAGACAACAGAGCACTGACGAGCAGACGCGATTCAGCGCAGGCGTGCATGTCCGCAATTTATTGCCATGGGCGCCACCCAGTTTTCTTCGCTTCGTGCGGAGCACGATTTTTACCTGGCCATACCAGAGGCATGGTCGCGTGAGAACAATGTTGGGAGGGTAGGGTCATGAATTCGAAATTTTTGGCAAACGTGGACAAGCTAGAACCGGGAACCTGGCAAGTTTCCATCAAGGCTGGGGGCTGGGAACCTCAATCGAGCGCTCCCGGATCGCTGGCGAAGGGCGAGGGGCGGCGGTCCTTTCTCAAGCTCACCGCCGCTGCCATGGCGGCACCCTTGCTGTTCGCGTCGCCCGATAGCAGCGCCGGGCGACGTCGCGCACCGAATCCGACACCTGCCCCAGCTCCGGAACCCGGCCCGGTGGTACTGCCGCCCAGCCCACCAACCATTCCCTGGGTCGAGGAACTGCCCAGCGCTATCACTCCGCTGCAGCCCGCTACCCTAGGCTTGGCCCCGACGGGCGAGGCGCAAGTCGACAGAGGTGAATGCGGGCGGAACAAACATCAACGCTGGGCTGAGATGTATGCCACCCCGCGACAGTATCCGCCGGTCCACTACAAGCTGCATGCCAAGGAAAACCCGGCCTGGGTGTTCAACCCGGCCTATCCACCGCAGCGCATTTGGGGCTACGCCATAGGTGCAGGTGCGGCGGCGACTACACCGGGGCCGACCATCATGGCCCGCTATGGTCAGCCTGTGGTGGTGCGTTTTTTCAACCGCTTACCGCAGGATCATACTGGCTTCGGTTCGCCGGAGATCTCGGTGCATTTGCACAATGCGCACACCGGCTCGGAGAGTGATGGCTTTCCCGGTGACTATTTCAGCCCACTCAAAGCGGGGCCGACGCTGGCTGAACCGGGGCAGTGGAAGGATCATCTCTACTCGAACATCTATGCCGGCTATGACCAGATGCAGAACGGTATCGGCGACGAGCGCGAGGCCCTGGGCACCCTCTGGTACCACGATCATACCTTCGACTTCACCGCGCCCAACCTGTACCTCGGCATGGCCGGTTTCTATCTGCTGTATGACCACATCGACTCGGGCAATGAGCGCGACCCCAACCCCAGTGCCCTACGCCTGCCGAGCCACCCCTACGATTACCCGCTGAGCTTTGGCGACCGCCGCTTCGATGCCGGTGGCCGGCTGATCTACGATCAGGTCGAGCCGGACGGCACACTCGGCGACAAGATCGCGGTCAACGGCAAGATCGAGCCGGTACTCAAGGTAGCCGCGCGCAAATACCGCTTCCGCCTGCTCGACATTGGCCCCAGCCGGATCTACGAGTTCTACCTGCAGAAAGCCAACGGCGTATCACAGACCTTCACCCATATCGGCAACGACGGCAATCTGTTCGCGGCCCCGCTGAAGAATCAGACCAGCGTGCGCATCGCCGTGGCCGAACGTGCCGACATCGTCATCGACTTCTCGCAGTACCCGATCGGTACCGAGTTGTATCTGGTCAATCGCCTGGTGCAGACCAGGAGCCGCATGCCCGATGGCATAGGCGCGGCGACCCAGCTGCTGAAGTTTGTCGTCGACCGCTATCCGCCAGAGCAGGACCTGAGTCAGGTGCCCAATGTATTGCGCGAGCAACCGCCGCTCGATTTGGCGGAAATCGCCGCCGCGCCGGTGCGCCGCTGGGTGTTCGAGCGCAAGAACGGCATGTGGGCGATCAATGGGCAGTTCTTCAACCCGAACAGTGCGCGGGCGGTGATCCCCAAGGGCGGCGCCGAAGTCTGGGAGCTGGTGAACATCGATGACGGTTGGAGTCACCCGATTCATATCCACTTCGAGGAGGGGCGCATCCTCAGCAAGACCAAGGATGGGGTCGCCGTGCCGGTGCCGCCTTACGAACAGGGGCGCAAGGACGTGTATCTGCTCCAGGGCATGTCGAGCATCCGGCTGTTCATACGCTTCCGCGATTACGTCGGCAAGTACGTCATGCATTGCCATAACCTGATCCACGAAGACCACGCAATGATGTTGCGCTGGGACATCAAAGAAGACGACTAGTCGCTGAGACTGGAGGAATTTCTATGAATACTCGAAGAAAGCTCCTGGCCGGAATAGGCACGGCGGCACTGGGCGGACTGTTGTGGAATAGCGCTGCGCTGCAGGCGCATGAGGTATTCGAGTCGGCCGATATCGACATGGCCGACGCCAATGTGGACGACGCGCAGACCAGCTATTTTCCCAACGTCTGGCTCGACAGCCACGAGGGCAAACGAGTTCGCTTCTACGACGACCTGGTGCGCGGCAAGATAGCCGTCATCAACTTCATGTTCGTACAGTGCGGCGACATCTGCCCGACCATGACCGCCAACCTGCTCAAGGTTCAAAAGCTCCTGGGCGAGCGCATGGGGCGCGACATTTTCATGTACTCGATCAGCCTGCAACCGTTGATGGATACGCCTGAGGTACTCAAGGCTTATGCCGAGATGCATCGCGTGCAGCCCGGCTGGCAGTTTCTAACGGGTGCGGAGGCAGATATCAAACGCCTGCGTTATGGTTTGGGCTTCTATGACCCGGTCGAGGAAGTTGATAGGAACCTCGGGACTCACACCGGCATGTTGCGCATTGGTAACGATCGCAGCGAACGCTGGACCATGGCCCCGGCGCTGGCTGAGCCTGAGCGGATTTTGGCCACCATCAACCATGTCGATTCCAGCATGGTGCATACGGCATACCGGCCCGAGAGCGCTGCTAGCGGTCTCGGTTAGGTACAGCCGCTGTTTGTGCAAAGCACGGGCCTGGCCAGGGCGTTATGCCCTGGTTGCGGCTCGACGCGTCGGGGCGGAGTGCTCAGCGTCCGCCAGGTCGTTGGCGCCTGTCACTAGGAGGTTCGGCCTATTACTGGCACTGAGATGATTTTTTCTGGCCAGGGGCTGGCAAGTCAGCAGGGAGGATAAACAGCTTGGGGTGAGAGGGTTATACCCATGAAATCCCGATCCTTGGTAGACGAACAGAGAGAACTACACGCGAGCGAATCGGAGGTCGCGCGCATGCCAGTCGCTGAGGCTACGCAGACGCCCAGTGTGGAGGACTCGGCCCAAGGCGCAGCTCGGCGCAGCTTCCTTAAACTGACGGGCGCGGCACTGGCGGCCCCTCTGTTACTGAGTGCATCCGACAGCGGCGCCAAGAGTCGTCGAGGTAGAGCTGACGAGAATGACGATGCACCGGCAGCACAGCTGACCAGCCCACCAACCCTTCCCTGGCAGATCGAACTGCCCACGTCGGTCGATCAGCTGCAACCCGTCACTCTCGACCCACCGCCCATGGAGGCTGCGAACACTGCCGCCGGTGAGGCCGGTCGCGCCCCGCATCAGCGCTGGAATGAACTGTACGTAACTGCGCGGCAGTACTCGCCGGTCCATTACGAGTTGAGCGCCAAGGAAAATCCCGCCTGGGTCTTCAATCCCGCCTATCCGCCACAGCGCATCTGGGGCTATGAAGGCAAGGTGCCGGGGGCAACCACACCTGGACCGGCTATCTTCGCCTACTACGGCCAACCGACCATAGTCCGCTTTCACAATCGCCTGCCGCAGGACCATGTGGGCTTCGGCTCGCCGGAGATCTCCACCCACCTGCACAACGCGCACACCGCATCGGAGAGCGATGGCTTTCCAGGCGACTACTACAGCGCCAACAAGGCCGGCCCGACCCTGGCCTCGCCCGGGGAGTTCAAGGATCACTTCTACGCCAATATCTACGCCGGCTACGATGAGCAGCAGAACGGCATCGGCGACCCGCGTGAGGCCCTGGGCACGCTGTTTTACCACGATCACACGCTGGACTTTACCGCGCCTAACGTAGTGCGTGGCCTGATGGGCTTTTATCTGATTTTCGATCACATCGACTCGGGTAATGAGCACGACCCCAGCCCAAGCGCCCTGCGCCTACCCAGCTACCCCTACGATTACCCATTGGATTTTTCCGACCGTTTGTTCGACCGCAATGGGATCCTGTTCTGGGATCAGGTCAATCCGGAAGGGGTGCTCGGTGACAAAGTGACAGTCAACGGCTACATCGAACCGGTGCTGAGGGTGGCTGCACGCAAGTACCGCCTGCGCTTGCTCAATGGCGGGCCGAGTCGCTTCTACGAGTTCTATCTGGTCACGCCGGACGACAAGGAGCAGCGCTTCACGTACATCGCTAATGACGGCAACTTGCTGCCGGCGCCACTGCTCGACCAGTTCAAGGTTCGGCTCGGCGTGACCGAGCGTGCCGATATAGTCGTGGACTTTTCCCAATACCCCATCGGCACCGAGCTGTACCTGGTGAATCGGCTGCGCCAGGAAAAGACCCGTTTGCCCAAGGACGTGGAAAAGCCTGGCACCCGTGTGCTGAAGATCATCGTCGATCGTTACCCACCAGAGCAGGACGTTAGCCGGGTGCCCGCCGTGTTACGTGAGTTGCGCCCGTTCGACCAGGAGGAAATCGACAATGCCAAGGTGCGTCGCTGGGAGTTCGAACGGCGCAACGGCATGTGGGCGGTGAACGGCAAGTTCTTCGACCCTACCGTCACTCGCGCCAAGATCAGGCAAGGCGCAACCGAGGTCTGGGAGTTGGTGAATGACTCCGGCGGCTGGGCCCACCCCATCCACATCCACTTCGAGGAGGGGCGCATTCTCAGCAAGACCCGAGAAGGCAAAGAGGTGCCGGTGCCGCCCCATGAGCAGGGGCGCAAAGACGTTTTCGTGCTCGAAGGTGGCTCGACTATCAGGGTGCTCATACGTTTCCGCGACTTCCTCGGCAAGCACCCGATGCACTGCCACAACCTGATCCACGAAGACCACGCGATGATGGTGCGCTGGGACATCGAGGAGGATAACAGTGGCAGTGGTAGTAGTTGAGGGCCTGCGGATATCAAGCGTTGAGGGGCATGTTTACGATGACTTGATCCCTCACCGCAACCGCCCTCAACAGCAGGTGCCGCTCAGCCGATGATATTCAACAAACCGAGGAGTGCGCCGCGCCCCTGATGCACTCAGCCCATGCCGCCGCTATGGCTAAGTCGTTGCGACTGCAGGGGCTGTCTATTGCGGCAATTCTATCGGTTGCTCGGTTCTGCCAAAGCCCCGGCGCCCATGATGCAAATTCCTTGTGTATACTCCCGGCAGCTCGAAATTCATGGCGATTCGAAAAACTCGGAAAGCTATTCCGATGTGCGAGTTAATCGTAAGTTATTGATATAGGATGATTTATTTTTGACTCTGGCTTGAGCGTCGTGTTTCCTGGCTTGCGTAATTCTGTTGTCGGATCAATATTTTGTAGTATTTTTGACGCTTAGTTTTTGGCGATCTTCCGCCAATTTAGAGCCGGCTGGAGGCTTATTGCTATGACAGCGGCAACCCATCTAGAGCGCTGCATTGAGCGGCTGACGCAGAACGAGGTGTCCGCTTGATTAGGGTGCTGGTGGTCGATGACCACGATCTGGTCCGTACGGGCATCACGCGCATGTTGGCCGATATCGAGGGCCTGCAAGTCGTTGGCCAGGCGCAGTCGGGCGAAGAGTCGCTGATCAAGACCCGTGAGCTCAAGCCGGATGTAGTGCTGATGGACGTCAGGATGCCCGGTATCGGCGGTCTTGAAGCCACCCGCAAACTCATTCGCAGCCACCCCGATTTGAAAGTCGTCGCGGTCACCGCCTGCGAAGAAGATCCGTTCCCTACGCGTTTATTACAGGCCGGTGCGGCAGGCTACCTGACCAAGGGCGCAGGCCTCGAGGAAATGGTCCAGGCGATTCGTCTGGTGTTCGGCGGGCAGCGCTATATCAGGATCTTCGCATTGTCGCGGGGAAGAGAGGATTGACAGTCAGGGATGCAGGTAAATTGGCAGTCGCCAAACACACCAGCCCCTGCACCCTGCTG
>NZ_VIUH01000034.1 GCF_007993865.1 Pseudomonas sp. SJZ079
GGCAAGGGAATGACCATTACCTGCGTCCTGCGCCTAATCGGGGGCCATTTCTCGCGGCAACGCGGCTCGCAATGAAACGGCAACAGACCCTAGTGGCCTGCGTGGCTATTTCAATCGGACTTGTGTACTGCGCTAAAGTGCCGTGGCGGCAAGTGGCTTATCGCGCCTGCCGCTGACAGCACACCAGCAGCTCCGGTAGATTTCCACCAACCTGTATACTGCCGCGCAACACAAGGACCTCGCCCATGACCCTCGCGCCGCGCCAACACGACATCCTCGAGCTCGCCCGCGAGCGCGGCTACGTCAGCATCGACGAACTGGTCCAGGCCTTCGGCGTCACGCCGCAAACCATCCGCCGCGACATCAATCAATTAGCCGAGCAAGGCCTGTTGCGCCGCACCCACGGCGGCGCTGCGAGCGAAGCCTCGAGCACGCAGAACACCGCCTACGCCATGCGTGCCGGGCAGATGCGTGACGAGAAGCAACGTATTGCCCAAGCCATCGCCGCGCACATACCCGATCACGCCTCGCTGTTCATCAACATTGGCACCACCACCGAGGCCATTGCCCGCGAACTGCTGAACCACAAAGGCCTGAAGATCATCACCAATAATCTGCACGTTGCCGCCCAGCTCAGCGCCAAAGCAGACTTCGAGGTTCTGGTGGCAGGCGGCACGGTGCGCAGCGACGGCGGTATCGTCGGCCAGGCTGCGGTGGATTTCATCCAGCAGTTCAAGGTCGATTACGCCCTGGTCGGCATCAGCGGGATTGACGAAGACGGCAGCCTGCTCGATTTTGACTATCAGGAAGTCCGCGTCTCGCAAGCGATCATCGGCAACGCCCGGCAAGCCTTTCTCGCGGCCGACTCAAGCAAGTTCGGCCGCAATGCCGTGGTACGCCTGGGCCCGATAACCCTGGTCGACCGCGTATTTACCGATACCGCGCCCGCCGCAACGATCGTTCGCCTGCTCGCCGAGAATAAAATCCACCTGGATGTGGTCTAACACACCTCCACGGCTCCTCCGATCCGCACCACCATTCGGCGTGAATTTTCCCGCCGGGGTGGCGAGGCCGTGCGTATTCGACTAGCATATCTTCGCAAATGAACATAACAAAGTTCGCTTTCGACTATATCGGTGCCGCCATGCCTACTCGCCCCAAGCACAATGCCCCTCTCGCCGAAGTCTATGACCTGGCGGTCGTAGGCGGCGGCATCAATGGTGTCGGGATCGCTGCGGACGCGGCCGGTCGTGGTTTGTCGGTGTTCCTTTGTGAAAAGGACGACCTGGCCGAACACACCTCATCGGCCAGCAGCAAACTGATCCATGGCGGTCTGCGCTACCTGGAACACTATGAGTTCCGCCTGGTACGCGAAGCGCTGGCCGAACGCGAAGTCCTGCTGGCCAAGGCGCCGCATATCGTCAAACCCATGCGTTTCATCCTGCCGCACAGACCGCACCTGCGGCCGGCCTGGATGATTCGAGCCGGCTTGTTTCTCTACGACCACCTCGGCAAGCGTGAAAAGCTGCCCGCCTCGCGCAGCCTGCGCTTCACTGCCGACAGCCCACTCAACGCCGAGATCCAGCGCGGTTTCGAGTACTCCGATTGTTGGGTCGACGATGCTCGTCTGGTCGTGCTCAATGCCATGGCCGCCCGCGAGCAAGGTGCGCATATCCACACGCGCACCCGCTGCGTGAGTGCACGGCGCAACAAGGGCCTGTGGCATATCCATCTGGAGCGCGCCGATGGCAGCCTCTACTCGATTCGCGCCCGCGCCCTGGTCAATGCCGCCGGCCCCTGGGTGGCACGCTTCATCCGCGACGACCTCAAGCAGGAATCGCCTTATGGCATCCGCCTGATTCAGGGCAGCCATATCATCGTGCCGAAACTGTTCGACGGCGAGCAGGCCTATATCCTGCAAAACGAGGACCGCCGCATCGTCTTCGCCATCCCCTACCTGGAGCAATTCACCCTGATCGGCACCACCGATCGCGAGTACCTGGGCGATCCGGCCAAGGTGAGCATCAGCGAAGAGGAAACCGACTATTTGCTCAAGGTGGTCAACGCCCACTTCAAACAGCAACTGAGCCGCGACGACATCCTGCACACCTACGCCGGCGTGCGCCCGCTGTGCGACGACGAGTCGGACGAACCCTCCGCCGTCACCCGCGACTACACCCTGTCGCTTTCCGGGCAACCGGGCGAGGCGCCCCTGCTCTCGGTGTTCGGCGGCAAGCTGACCACCTACCGCAAGCTGGCGGAATCGGCACTGGCGCAACTGGCCCCGACTTTCCCGAAGATGGGTCCGACCTGGACCGCGGCCAGCCCGCTGCCCGGCGCCGAGCAGATGGAAAGCCGACACGCGCTGGTCGACGCCTTGTGCAGCCGCTTCGAGTGGCTCCCCCGCACACTGGCCCGCCGCTGGGCCAGCTGCTACGGCAGCCGCAGCTGGGTGCTGGTGGACGGCGCCAACAACCTGCGCGACCTCGGCGAACACCTCGGCGCCGGACTCTATGCGCGGGAAGTCGATTACCTGCGTCAGGCGGAGTGGGCAATCGAGGCCACCGATATCCTCTGGCGCCGGACCAAACTGGGATTGTTCATGACCCCCACGCAGCAGGCCGGCCTGAGCCGCTACCTGCACGTCGAATCACCCCACTGCCCGAACGATGCGCATATAGCCTGAGCCGTGACTAGCAATCCTTTCACTGCACCGACGTCTGTCGGTGTTTAGGGGCAATGCCGCCCCTCAGGCTTCAAAGCCGGGCCCAGTGTCCTTCCTGGCGATGAGCCTGCAGATAGGGCAGCACCGCCGCCAGCAGCGGCTCCTTGAACGCCTCTTGGAAACGATGGGCCAAGCCGGGGATCAATTTCAGCTGCGCGCCCTTGATATGCGCCGCCACGTGCACGCCATGCATCACCGGCAGCAATGGATCGGCGGTGCCATGCACCACCAGGGTTGGCACCTGCAAGCGGTTGAGCAATTCGACCCGGCTCGGCTCCGCCAGAATCGCCAGCAGTTGTCGCTGCACGCCCTCCGGGTTGAAGGCGCGCTCGTAGGCGGTCTCGGCCTGCTGCAGCAGCTGCACGCGGTCGTCGCTGACGCTCGGGCTGCCCAAGGCGGCGAGCAGATCGGCCTGCTGTGCCAGGGCAACCGCTCGACTGGGCGCCTCACGTCGGGCCAGCAGTTCCAGCAGCGCCGGACTCGGCGCAGGCAAGCCCGCGGCGCCCGAGCTGGTCATGATCAGGGTCAGGCTTTGCACACGCCTCGGCGCCAAGTCGGCGAGGTGCTGGGCAATCATCCCGCCCATGCTGGCACCGAGCACGTGGAACTGCTGAACCCCTAAAGCATCCATCAAGCCCAGCGCATCGCCGGCCATATCGCGCAGTCGATAAGGCGCCGACACCGCTAAGCCCAGGCGATAGCGCAGCGCCTCGTAGCCGAGATTGACCGGCGGCGCAGCATGCGTCCAGCTGCTCAGTCCGACGTCGCGATTATCGAAACGGATCACCCGGAAACCCTGCCCGCACAGGCGCGCGACCACCTCGTCCGGCCAGTGGATCAACTGCCCACCGAGGCCCATGATCAGCAGCAACAGCGGATCGCTGTCGCGACCGATGCTTTGATAGGCCAATCGCACATCGCCCACGGTGATTGTCTCGGTCGGCACCCGCACAGCGCAGCGCTCGGCCGCAACAGCCGACCAGCCACAGAGCAGTGCGGCGAGAAAAATTACAACACGCATGAAAACACCAGAACGCAGAACCCCATTGAGACCTGAGTTTGCTGATATTCAGTCGAGCGCGCTGCCACATAAGCATGACAATTTGATGAATCTTGCCGAGCGGTCGTCGCGCCACCCTTAACCTGAAGCGCTGATGGCCGCACACCGGGCATGGCAGGGGCCGGCTTCCTCGATAAATGTGTAGGAGCCAGCTTGCTGGCGATCAGCCCCTGAGAGGACGCATCGCCAGCAAGCTGGCTCCTACAGGACCGCGCCTTCTCAGGCCAGTTCGCGGCGCAACTGGCGGGCCGCGGCGACCATGTTGACCAGGGCGGCTTCGGTCTCCTGCCAGGCACGGGTTTTCAGGCCGCAGTCCGGGTTGACCCACAGGCGCTCGGCGGGGATGCGCTGGGCCGCCTTGCGCATCAGCGCGACCATCTCCTGAGTCTCCGGCACCCGCGGTGAGTGGATGTCGTAGACGCCCGGGCCGATATCGCTGGGGTAGTCGAAGGCCTCGAAGGCTTGCAGCAACTGCATATCCGAACGCGAGGTTTCGATGGTGATCACATCGGCGTCCATGGCGGCGATGGACTCGATCACGTCGTTGAACTCGCTGTAGCACATGTGGGTGTGAATCTGCGTCTCGTCGCGCACCCCCGAGGCGCACAGGCGGAAGGCCTCGGTGGCCCAGTCCAGGTAAGCGGCCCACTGCGCCTGGCGCAGCGGCAAGCCCTCGCGGAACGCCGCCTCGTCGATCTGCACGATCTGGATGCCGGCCGCCTCCAGGTCCTGTACCTCATCGCGAATGGCCAACGCCAATTGGCGCGCCTGCAGCTCACGGCTGAGGTCTTCACGCGGGAACGACCACATCAGCATGGTCACCGGACCGGTCAACATGCCCTTCATCACCGCCTGGGTCAGGCCCTGGGCGTAACGGGTCCAGGCCACCGTCATCGGCTGCGGGCGGCTCAGGTCGCCATAGATGATCGCCGGCTTGACGCAACGCGAGCCGTAGCTCTGCACCCAGCCGAAACGGGTGAAGGCATAGCCGTCGAGCTGTTCGGCGAAGTATTCGACCATGTCGTTGCGCTCGGCCTCACCGTGCACCAGCACGTCCAGGCCCAGCTGTTCCTGCAGCGTCACGGCATGGCGGATTTCAGCCTGCATGGCCTCGGTGTACTGGGCCTGGGACAGCCTGCCCTGCCTGAACGCCTGGCGCGCCTGGCGGATCGCCGGGGTCTGCGGGAAGGAGCCGATGGTGGTGGTCGGGAACGCCGGCAACTGCAGGCGCGCACGCTGTTTTTCGATGCGCTCGGCGAACGGCGAAAGACGCTGACTGTCGGCCGCAGTAATCGCATTCAGGCGTGCCTGCACCGCGGCCTTGTGAATCCGCGGCGAGCTCGCCCGACTGGCCTGCACGGCCCGGCTCTCGGCCAGGGCGGCTTGCACGGCGGCAGACTGCGGGTCGTTCAGCGCCGCGCTGAGGGTGGCGATTTCGGCGCATTTCTGCACGGCGAAAGCCAGCCAGCCTTTCAACTCATTGTCGAGTTGCTCTTCGCGCGCCAGGTCGACCGGGCTGTGCAGCAGCGAGCAGGAACCGGCGACCCACAGGTTGTCGCCGAAGCGTACCTGCGCCTGCTGCAATTGCGCCAGAGCCTGGTCCAGATCGCAGCGCCAGACGTTGCGCCCATTGACCACGCCCAGCGACAGCACCTTGTAGCTGGGCAGACGGTCGAGCAGCAGCGGCAACTGTTCCGGGGCGCGCACCAGGTCGACATGCAGGCCATCCACCGGCAGGCACACCGCCAGGCCGAGGTTGTCTTCCAGGCCGCTGAAATAGCTGGCGACCAGCTTCTTCAGCGGCGCGTGCTGCAACAGGTGGTAAGCCCGTTCGAAGGCGTTCTTCCAATCCTGCGGCAGGTCCAGACCGAGAATCGGCTCATCGATCTGCACCCACTCCACGCCTTGAGCGGCCAGACGCCCGAGGATTTCGCCGTAGATCGGCAGCAGGCGCTCGAGCAGCTCCAGCTTGTCGAAAGCCTCGCCCTTGGCCTTGCCCAGCCAGAGGAAGGTCAGCGGGCCGATCAGCACCGGCTTGACCTTGTGGCCCAAGGCATGGGCCTCGTCGACCTCCTCGAACAGCTGCTCCCAGCTCAGCTGGAACTGCTGATCGGCGGTGAACTCCGGGACCAGGTAGTGGTAGTTGGTGTCGAACCACTTGGTCAGTTCCTCGGCCACTTGCGGCTGCGCATGAGCGGCGCCACAGCAGTGCTCATGAGCCTGAGCGTCGACGCCGCCGCGGGCCATGGCGAACAGCGTCTGCAGGGTCGGCGTGCCCGTGTCGGGGCGAAAACGCCGGGGAATCACACCGAAGGTCAGCGAGTGGCCCAGCACCTGGTCATACCAGGCAAAGTCACCCACCGGCAGCAGGTCGAGACCGGCGTCTTTCTGCAATTGCCAGTGGGCGGCGCGCAGCTCGCGGCCGACGGCACGCAGGCCGCTCTCGTCCAGCTCGCCTTGCCAGTAGGCTTCCAGGGCTTTCTTCAACTCCCGATCGCGACCGATACGGGGGAAACCGAGGGAATGGGACAGGGCCATGTCGAAACGCTCCATACAAATGATGGCGCTATTGTCGCCAGCCCTTAACAGTGAAACAAACTCAACATATTTGTCTTGAACTATAATTTCCCTCATGTTCAGCTTACCAACCCGTCCGTAGGAGCGTGCGTGCTCGCGATACGCCGCTATCGCTATAACGCATCGCGAGCCAGCTCACTCCTACTGCAAGCAAAACAATGAGACCGAGGCCCGCCATGCTCGAACTGCGCCACCTGAAAACCCTGCATGCCCTGCGCGAGAGTGACAGCCTGGTGGACGCCGCCGAACGCCTGCACCTGACCCAGTCGGCCCTCTCACACCAGTTCAAGGAGCTTGAGGAACGGCTGGGCATGCAGTTGTTCGTGCGCAAGACCAAGCCGGTGCGCTTCACCAGCGCCGGGCTGCGCCTGCTGCAACTGACCGATGCGGTACTGCCTCTGCTGCGCGGCGCCGAGCGCGACCTGGCACGCCTGGCCGGCGGCACCGCCGGCCGCTTGCACATGGCCATCGAATGCCACAGCTGCTTCCAGTGGCTGATGCCGACCATCGACCAGTTCCGCGACGCCTGGCCGGAGGTGGAGCTGGATCTGGCCTCGGGCTTTTCCTTCGCGCCGCTGCCGGCCCTGGCCCGTGGCGACCTGGATCTGGTGGTGACCAGCGACCCGCTGGAATTGGCCGGCATCACCTATGTGCCGCTGTTTACCTACGAGGCCATGCTCGCCGTGGCCAACCAGCACGCCTTGGCCGGCAAGCCCTACGTAGTCCCCGAGGACCTGATCGGCGAAACCCTGATCACCTACCCGGTGGAGCGCGAACGCCTGGACATCTTCACCCGCTTCCTCGAGCCAGCCGACGTCGAGCCGGCGCAACTGCGCACCTCGGAACTGACGGTGATGATGATGCAACTGGTGGCCAGCGGCCGCGGTGTCTGCGGCCTGCCCAACTGGGCCCTGCACGAATACAGCTCACGCGGCTACGTCACCGCCAAACGCCTGGGCAGCAAGGGCCTGTTCGCCACCCTGTATGCCGCCATCCGCACCGATATGCTCGACGCGCCCTTTATGCGTGACTTTCTGCTGACCGCCAAGGACACCTCCTTCGCCAACCTGGAAGGGGTCAGCGTGGCGCGCTAAAGCCACCGCAACGCGCAGCAGTCGTCGCGCAGAACCATGTGGCCAGATGCGCTGTTACAACTGCCGGGTTGCCCATCGTGACCAACAGTCATAGCATGACCAGCAGTCACAATTACCTTGGCACCTCGACATGCGCTACCACGAACAACTCTTTCAGCAGCGCGAAGGCGCCATCCTCGCCGCCGCCCGCCAGCTGTTCTGCGAACGCTCCTGGGATCGCGTGACCATCGCCGAGGTGGCGATCCAGGCGGCGATAGGCAAGGGCACGGTGTACAAGCACTTCCCCAGCAAGGAGGCGCTCTACGCCAAGCTGGCGCTGAACCTGTCCCGGGATAACCTCGCCGAGCTGCAGGCCTTGTACACCAGCCACCCGCCGCAAGAGTCCATGCGCCTGGTAATCCGCCAGGCGTTCGAGCAGATGCTCGCCGACCCGGTCCTGGTGCAACTCTGCCAACACTGCGATCGACCAGCCTTTCAGGAGCGTCTGGACGCCCCATACCGCGAACAGTTCCTGCAGCTGGAGCACGATTACATCGCCTTCTTCGGTCAGCTGCTCAAGGCCACCCTCGGCGAACACCCGCTCTCCAGCGCCGACTGCCAGCACCTGCTGTGGGGGGTGGAAGCCTGCTTCAACGGGGTGATGGCGCGCATCGCCTCGGGCGGCTTCGAACACTGGGCCGAACCCATCGCCCTGAGCGACTACTTCGACCGCGTCACCGACTTCATCATCGCCGGCCTGCGTGGCCAGGCCGAGGCCCTGTGCGGCCTGGCTGCCAGTCAGGAGTAACTGTCCATGTTCAGTCAACTGAGCAAACGTCCCTGGTTGATCGCCATCGTCATCAGCCTGTTGCTGCTGCTCTGGTTATTCAGCGGCACGCTGTTCCAGGCCCGCGAAACCGCCGCTGCCGACCAACCGATGGCCGCGCAGGGTTTGCCGCGCGTGCAGATCCAGTGGCTGGAGGCCAGCCCGATGCAACGCCAACTGGTGGTCCAGGGCCAGGTCGAACCCTGGCGCCGGGTCGAACTGCGCGCCCAGGTCAGTGGCAGCGTGATGCGCCTGGATCAGGACAAAGGCAGTCGCGTCGATGCGGGCCAGCTGTTACTCAGCCTGGCGCCGGATGACCGCACCGCGCAGGTCGCCCGCGGCGAGGCCGATGTGCGCCAACGCGACAGCGAGGTGACGGCGGCCACGCGTCTGCGCGAGCGCAAGCTGATCTCCGCCAACGAACTGATGCGCCTGCAAAGCGAGCTGGCCAAGGCCCGTGCCGAACTCGACAGCGCTCGCCTGCAGCTGCGCCATACCCGCATCCTCGCGCCCTTCGCCGGGGTCTACGATCAGCGCCAGGTCGAGCTGGGCGACGTGGTCCAGCCCGGCCAGGGCCTGTTGACCCTGGTCGATATCAGTCAGTTCAAGGTCAGTGCGCAGATCGCCCAGCAGCAGGTGGCGCAGTTACGCCTCGGCCAGGCGGTGCGGGTGCAAACGCTCGACGGCCGCGAACTGCAGGGTGAGCTGCACTTCATTGCCGCCGCGGCCGACCCCGGCTCGCGCAGCTTCCGCATCGAGGTACGGGTGGCCAACCCCGAACGCCTGCGCCTGGCCGGGGCCAGCGCCACGCTGCAGATCCAGACCGGTGAAGCCCTGGCGCACCGCCTGTCGCCGGCGTTGCTCAGCCTCGATCAAGCCGGCCGACACGGGGTCAAGTGGGTCAACCAGCAGCAACAGGTCGAGTTCAGCCCGGTACAGCTGATCAGCGTCGACGACCAGGGCGCCTGGGTCAGCGGCCTGCCATCGCGGGTGGCATTGATCACCCTCGGTCAGGGCCTAGTCGAACCGGGGCAACAGGTCCTCACCCAGACGGCCAAAGAGGGCAGCTGAGATGCGTACCTTGATCGCCGCGGCGCTGGATCGCAGCCGCACCAGCCTACTGCTCTTGCTGTTTCTGATAGTGGGCGGGCTGGCCGCCTACGTGGCGATCCCCAAGGAATCCAATCCGGACGTCAGCATCCCGATCATCTACGTCGTGGTCACCCTGGAAGGGATCAGCCCGGAAGACGCCGAGCGGCTGCTGGTCAGACCCTTGGAGCAGGAGCTGCGCAGCCTCGAAGGAATCAAGGAAATGCGCTCGGTGGCCAGCGAGGGCAGTGCCTCGGTGACCCTGGAGTTCGATGCCGGTTTCAACGCCAAGCAGGCCCTGGCCGACGTGCGCGAGAAAGTCGACAGCGCGCGCAGCAAGCTGCCGGAAGAGGCCGAAGAACCAAGGGTCAACGAGGTCAACGTGGCGCTGTTCCCGGTGCTGTCGATTGGCCTGTCCGGGCCGATTGCAGAGCCGGAACTGGTGTACGTCGCCCGCCAGCTGAAAGACAACATCGAGGGCATCGCCGAGGTCCTGTCGGTGGCGATTGGCGGCGACCGCGAAGACCTGCTGGAGATTGTCGTCGACCCGCAGGTGCTCGACAGTTACGGCATCGACTACAACGAGCTGTTCAATCTGGTCACCCGCAACAACCGCCTGGTCGCCGCCGGCAGCCTGGACACCGGCGCCGGGCGCATGAGCATGAAAGTGCCAGGGGTCATCGAAAACCTGCAGGACGTGTTGTCGCTGCCGATCAAGGTAGTCGGTGACAGCGTGGTGACCTTCGGCGACGTGGCCAGCATCCAGCGCACCTTCAAGGACCCGACCGGCTTCGCCCGAATCAACGGCCAGCCGGCCATCGTCCTGGAAGTGTCCAAGCGCAGCGGCGCCAACATCATCGCCACCATCGAACAGGTCAAGACGCTGATGCAGCAGGCTCAACCCCTGCTGCCCGAGGGCCTGCAGGTCAGCTACATCATGGATCAATCGCAGCAGGTCAAGAGCATGCTCGACGACCTGCTGAACAACGTGCTGACCGCCATCGTCCTGGTGCTGATCCTGGTGGTGGCGAGCATGGGCATGCGCTCGGCGCTGCTGGTCGGCTTGACCATTCCCGGGGCGTTTCTCAGTGGCATCCTGCTGATCTGGGCGCTCGGCTTCACCCTCAACATCGTGGTGCTGTTCAGCCTGATCCTGGTCGCCGGCATGCTGGTGGACGGCGCCATCGTGGTCTCCGAGTTGGCCGACCGCTACCTGCATCAGGGCCAGAGCCCACGCCAGGCCTGGGCCAACGCGGCGACGCGGATGGCCTGGCCGGTGATCGCCTCGACCGCCACCACCCTGGTGGTGTTCCTGCCGCTGCTGTTCTGGCCCGGGGTGGTCGGCCAGTTCATGAAATACCTGCCGGCCACGGTGATCCTCTGCCTGCTGGCCTCCCTGGCCATGGCCCTGGTATTCCTGCCGGTGCTGGGCGCGGTGAGCGGTGGCCAACCACAACCGCTGCCCAGCCAGGCCAGCCGTGGCGGCCAGGCCTACCGCCAGTTGCTCGACAAGCTGCTCAAGCGCCCCGGCCTGACCCTGCTCGGCATGCTGGCGCTGATTGCCCTGATCTACGCGGGCTACAGCCGTTTCAACCATGGCGTGGAGTTCTTCCCCGAGGTCGAACCGGAAAGCGCGCAGATCTGGCTGCGCGCCCGCGGCGACCTGTCGGTGCAGGAAAAGGACGCCCTGCTCCAGCGGGTGGAGCAACGCCTGCTCGGCATGTCCGAGGTCAAGGCCCTGTACGCCCGCTCCCTGGCGCAGCCGGACGGCCAGCTCGGCGCCGATGTGATCGGCACCCTGCAGTTCCAGTTCGTCGACTGGCACCAAAGGCGCCCGGCCAAGCAGATCCTCGCCGACATGAGCCGCCGCAGCGCCGACATTCCCGGCGTCGTGCTGGAGTTCCGCGCGCAGGAGGAAGGCCCCAGCGGCGGCAAGCCGGTCAAGCTGCAAATCAGCTCGCTGGATCACGACCAGGCCGACCGCTGGGTCGAGCAGCTGCGCGCCACCATGCAGCGCCTCGGCGGCTTCAAGGACATCGAGGATGACCGCGCCCTGCCCGGCATCGAGTGGCGCCTGCAGGTCGACCGCGAGGCGGCGGCGCGCTTCGGCGCCGATGTGCTGAGTGTCGGCAATGCCGTGCAGCTGGTGACCAACGGCCTCAAGGTGGCGACCTACCGGCCCGAAGACGCCACAGACGAAGTGGATATTCGCGTGCGCCTGCCGGGTAACTGGCGCTCCCTCGACCAACTCGGCCGCCTGACCCTGAATACGCCGAGCGGCCAGGTGCCGCTGGCGAACTTCGTCAGCCTGCAGCCGGCGCCCAAGGTCGGCACCCTGCGCCGGGTCGACGGCACCCGCACCATCACCCTGCAGGCCGAGCTGGCCGACGGCGCACGCCTGGACGAACGCCTGCAGGCCTTGCGCGAGGCCATGGGCGAAGTTCCCGCCGGGGTGCAGCTGAAATTCGCCGGCGAGGATGCCGACCAGCGCGAGGCCGCCAACTTCCTCGCCACCGCCTTCCTGATGGCGATCTTCCTGATGACCATCATACTGGTGACCCAATTCAACAGCCTCTACCAGGCCCTGCTGGTGCTCTCGGCCATCGTCTTGTCCACCGCCGGGGTGCTGATCGGTTTGCTGGTCAACGGCCAGTCGTTCGGCATCGTCATGGTCGGCATGGGCCTGATCGCCCTGGCCGGCATCGTGGTGAACAACAACATCATCCTCATCGACACCTACAACCAGCTGCGCCACCAGGGCCTGGCACCGCGTGAAGCGGCGCTGGAAACCGGCAGTCTGCGCCTGCGCCCGGTATTGCTCACCGCGGTGACCACGGTGCTCGGGCTGATGCCCATGGTGCTCGGGGTGAATGTCGACCTGCTGAGCCCGAGCCTGGGCGTCGGCGCTCCCTCGACCCAGTGGTGGACCCAGCTGTCCAGCGCCATCGCCGGCGGCCTGAGCTTCGCCACCGTGCTGACCCTGCTGCTGACGCCCTGCCTGCTGGTACTCGGCGCGCGCTTCGAACGCCGCCCAGAGCCACTGGATACCTATGACGCCGACCTGCTCGACCTGCCGGAACACCTGCTGCCCAGCGCCCCGGCGCGAGCGCAACTGCAACGCAGCCTGGAATAAAGCGCATTCGACCGCCTGTCCCCGAACGGCTACGGCACCACCCCGCGCAGCCGTATTTAGGAAAGTTTTAGGGATTGCCTAGGGGTTATTTCGCAATCCACCGCCTCGCTGCGCCCTAGCATGGACCTCCTCAACGCCCACAGAGGAAGGTCAAAAATGGCGGCAAATCCACAGTTCTTCGATAGCGATGTCAGGCTTCGGCCCGGCACTGCAGGGGATGCCGCAGCATGCGGTCAGATCTGCTACGACGCATTCAGCGCCATCGCCGGCAGGCACAACTTTCCAGCTGACTTCCCCTCGGCGGAGGTGGCCAGCGAGCTGCTCTCCGGGCTCCTCAGCCATCCCGGTTTCTACTCGGTGATTGCCGAGTCCGCCGGACGCATCGCCGGCAGCAACTTCCTCGATGAGCGCAACAGCATTGGCCGCATAGGGCCGATCACCGTCGACCCGCAGATTCAGAACCAGGCCATAGGCCGGCGCCTGATGGAAGACGTCCTCGAGCGGGTTGTCGACAAGCGCCTGCCCGGCGCCCGCTTGCTGCAGGCGGCGTATCACGGTCGCTCCCTTGCGCTGTACAGCAAGCTCGGTTTCGTCGCGCGCGAACCGCTGTCCACCCTGCAGGGCACGCCACCGAAAGTCAGCCTGCCCGGCCATCGGGTCAGACCGGCCACACTCGAGGATCTGCCCCACTGCAATCGGCTCTGCGTCCGGGTGCACGGGCACGATCGCGGTGGCGAGCTGAGTGACGCGATCGGCCAGGGCAGCGCCAGGGTCGTCGAGCACGAGGGGCGGATCGTCGGCTACACCACCATCATTGCCTTCTTCGGCCACAGCGTGGGCGAAACCAACGACGCCGTGAAGGCCCTGATTGCCGCGGCCGAGGCGTATCCGGGGCCGGGCTTCCATGTGCCGACGCGCAATGCGGAGCTGTTTCGCTGGTGCCTGGATAACGGCCTGCGCGTGGTCCAGCCAATGACGCTGATGAGTATCGGCCTGTACAACGAGCCGGCGGGCGCCTACCTGCCTTCGATTTTTTACTAACCAGCTGCTTCTGCAGCGCAAATCGAGGAACACGCCATGACCATACGTGGCAGCTGTCAGTGCGGCAGCGTTCGATACGAGATCGCCGGGAGTTTTGCCTTCATCGGCAACTGCCACTGCTCCATCTGCCGCAAGTCCAACGGCGCCGCCTATGTGACCTGGGGCATCATCGACCCCGAGCAGTTCCGCTGGACGGCGGGACAGGAGTGCATCGAAAGCTACCAAACCTCTGCCGAACGCTATCGCTGCTTCTGCAGAAAATGCGGCTCGTCGCTGGCCAGCCGGCATGCCGGCCGGGTCTCGGAAATCGTGCTCGGCAGTGTCGACGGCGATCCAGGGGCGCGGCCCATAGAGCACATATTCGTGAACTCCAAGGCCACCTGGCATGCCATCACCGACGAGTTGCCCCAACACGGCGAATGGCCGCCGGGCATGAGCTAGGTGTGCTCTCCCAGTAAGTTGTTCGGGGGCATTCCCGGAATTCTGCAAGTGCGACCAACCAAGCGCCCCAGGAGCCGCGGATGAACCTGGATAAACGTACCCGTCTCGATGCCGCGCCGGGCCCTTCCCGGCCGGTCGAGCCGGCGGACCTGCCGGCCTGAGCCGGCATGCCACCCAAAACCAAGCCTAATGAGGAGTTATGTGATGAGTGCCCTTTCCCGTCGCTGGATCTATGTCGCCATCGTCTATTTCTGCCTGGCCGTCAGCCTGGGCGTGTTCATGGGCACCAGTGGCGACCACCGCCTGATGAGCGTGCATGCCCACCTCAACCTGCTCGGTTGGGTGACCCTGACCCTGATCGGGGTCATCTATCACTACTTCCCCAAGGCCGCCGCCAGCCGCCTGGCCAGCCTGCAGTTCTGGCTGCACAACCTGTGCCTGCCGGTGATGATGGTAGCGCTGACCCTGGTGATCACCGGCACGCCACAGGCCGGACCGGTGCTCGGCGCTGCCGCGGTGGTGATGTTGCTGGCGGTGCTGCTGTTCGCCGGCAATGTGCTGTGGCGCCGCGCCTGAACCCGAGTCTTTCAGCGGGCGGCGATCTCCTGCAACAGCACCGGGCGTTTGAGTACCAGACGCAAGCGCCCACGCCCGCTCTTCTCCAGCAGGATGTCGCGGCTGCGCTCCGCCAGCCGACGCTGCAGCAGGATCAGCCGGGCCTCGAGGTTGTCGTCGAGTTCCGGCAGTTTCAGCGCCGGGTCGATGCGCAGTTCGCGGTTGCTGAACTCGCGACGCTGCTCGTCCACATACAGGCTCAGCAGGCGCCAGAAGATCGCGCCGGCGACGCCCTTGATCAGGTAATCGTCGCCGAGGAACACGCTGCTGTTGGCCGGGTAATAGCGCACCGGCAGCGGCGTGCCCTGCAGCGGCGGCGCGGCCAGCGGCGAGTCATGCTCCTCGGTCTGGCTCTCGGCGGCCTGTTGCAGCGCCAGGCTCAGCGCGCCGAGCAGGCTGGCCAGGCTCAGCAGGCAGTCCTCTTCGTCGTAACCGAAACGATGCGGTTCGGCATCCTCGACGTGCAGCACACCGAGCAGACGACCGGCCGCGAGGATCGGTACCGACAGTTGACTGTGCGGTTCGGCCAGCCCGGGGAACGCAATCTCGGTCTCCAGTCGATCGCCGAGTCCGGCCTCGGCCAGATGCTCATGAATGGCCCGGCTGTAGGCATACTCCGAGGCCATGTGGGCGATGCGGATCGGCGTGCGAAACTGCGCCGCCACGCCGATGATGCCGCGACCCAAGGGGAACTCCGAGCCGACGCCCGAGCGCGGATAACCATGGCTGGCCACGGTGTAGAGTTTCTGTCCCTGACTGTCGAGAAACAGCACCATCGCCTGCGGCATCTGCAGGATGCTGGCCAGCCCTTGCAGACACTCCTCCAACAGGCTGGCCAGATCGGCGCAGCCGCCCAGGCGCTGGCTCAACTGGCGCAGCCGGGCGATATGGCTGGGCGCGCACTGCGTCGGCGCCACCTCCTCGCCCGCGACATGCTCGATGGTCAGCACCTGGTAGACATCCGCGCCGAGCAGGCGGAACACCCCGCTCATGCCGGTGTGCGACGCGATCCCAGCCAGCTTGGCCTTCATGCTCTGGAACAGCGGCCCCTCGACCTCGGTGCGCCGATACAGCAAGGCCAGACGAAACCGCGCGCTGCTCTGCGGGTGCAGCAGAAACACCGTGGCCTGGGGATTGGCCAGGATGTTCTCGCGGGTCTTGTTGAAAAACTGGAAGGACAGCGCCACATGGTTGGCGTCGACATAGTGCACCTGGGACACCAGGGTCACGTTCGGCGTGCCTTCCGCATCGCAGGTGGCGATCGCCGCCGGCACCGCACCTTCCAGGCAGGGGCGAATGGCGTCCAGGCTCGGCCCGGGGCTCACCGGCTCTGCTCCAGGCGCATGCCGGCATTGGGGCCGGGGGTCTGCTCGAACAGATCGCTCAGGGTGAAACACAGGGCCTGCAGCTGGTCCGCCTGAAAGCCGTGGGTGGCGCGGGCGAAGGGCAACGCATAGCCCAGGGGCAGCAGTTCCTCGGCGAACGCCTCGCGATGCCGCGCCGCCCGCTCGACATCGTCCGCGGCGAGGGCGACCGGTCGGGCGTCGCGGCCCTTGAGCTGTAAGGTGCGGTGACTGCTGGGCAGGCAGAAGACCACGGCCAGGGTCGCGCTACTGGCCACGTCCTGCAGCAGTTGAGCGGCCTGCGCCGCGTCGATCAGCACCGTGACCTGACGCCGGTCGGCGGCGACCCGACAGCCCACGCCCTTACTCACCGAAGGCACCCGGCGCACGTCGCGCGAGGCCACACTGATGGATACCCCGCTCTCGATAAAGCGGACCTGCTCGTCGCTCAGTGTCGTGCCGCTCATGCTGTTCGGCTCAGAACGGGAAGATGATTATCCTGCAACATCCCCACGCGGCTGAGAAGCCACCGCCGGGCAGTTAGGCGATTCGAGATACCCAACCGCACCCCTGAAATAGGCTGGGTCACCTGTCAGGTATAGCCCTGCTTCCAGCGCACGGCGCGAAAACGTATCGGCGGCACCGGCGGCTGACCTGGCAGATGCAAGGCGCGGGACAGGTCAAGACCAATACCCTGGGTCGGCGCGGGCATCGGCGCATCGAAACGCAGCCAGAACTGATGATGCCGCCCCGGCTTATCCAGGCTGTAATTGAGGTTCGCCGGACTACCTGGCTCGGCATCGCGCAAGGCCTCGAGGGGATACTCACCCGGATCGAAGACCGCCAAGCGCTGCACCCCGCTCGGTCGGTACTCACGCTCGTCAACCGTGAGGACCACCGCCTCCGGTCGAAAGCTCGCCCCGTGCACGGCGGGGCTGATTTCCAGCAGCAGGCGGGCACCCTGCTCGACCGGGTACAGCGGCTTGTCGCGCGGATCGACCATCACCGGAACGATGAACAGCATCACCTGATGTTCGCGTTGCTGGATCTCGTTACCCAATTCGATCCGCACCCGCGCTCCGGGAATATCCAGCCAGGTTGGCGTCCCCCGAGCGACGGAGGCGACCGCCGGCGTGGCGTCGACGTAGGCCTGACTGACTTCGCCAGCGCGATAACCGGCGCAGCCCGCCAACAGGACACAGATGAACAGCCACAGCTTCTTCATGTTCGCGCTCTCGAATCGGTTCATTCGCTAACAGCCATTACAGCGCGCTCAGATCATCGCCAAGGGACTGCGCCGCGTCGGCGCGGCAAAGGCCGCATCGATCTGCGCCAGGTCCTCGGTCGTCAGCTGCAAGGCAGCGGCTGCGGCATTCAAGCGCAGATGCGCCGGCTCGACCGCCTTGGGAATGGCGATCACTCCAGGCTGACGCAGCAACCAGGCCAGTACGACCTGCGCCGCAGTCGCCGCATGCCGCTCGGCTATTTGCCCCAGGCTCGGCTGGCGCAACAACCGCCCGGCCTGCCCCAGTGGGCAGTAGGCCATCAGCGGCATGCCCTGCCTTTGTTGCCAGGGCAGCAGGTCGAACTCGATACCGCGCGCCTCGGGGTTGTACAGCACCTGGTTGGCCGCGCAGCTCGGCTCGTGCAGTTCCAGCAAGTCGTCCAGATCGCAATTGGACACACCCCAGCGGCCGATCTTGCCCTGCTCGCGCAAGCGCTCGAAGGCCTCGACACTCTCCGCCAAGGGGTACTGACCCCGCCAGTGCAGCAGATAGAGGTCGATCCGCTCGGTTTGCAGGCGTTGCAGACTGCGTTCGCAGGCTGCCGCCATGCCTTGCCGGCTGGCGTTGTGCGGATACACCTTGCTGACCAGAAACACCTGCTCGCGGCGGCCGCCGATAGCCTGCCCCACCACCACCTCGGCACCGCCCTCGCCATACATCTCGGCGGTATCGATCAGCCGCAAGCCCAGCTCGATGCCCTGCTGCAGCGCAGCCACTTCCCGACGCCGCTCGCTCGGGCGCTCGCCCATGCGCCAGGTACCCTGGCCGATCACTGGCACCTGAATGCCAGCCAATTCAAGCGTACGCATCATGCCACCTCTTGTTTCACAGCCTATCCGTATCACCCGCGCAGCTTGCCTGTCCGCTGCGCTACAAATACAGTCAGCAGTCGCCTGCAGACTGAACTAGCGCGACACGTCCGCACTCAACAACAGCAGCAGCGACACCGGCTGTTCGCTCTCCGGGTGCAAAGGCTCCTGCAACCACTGCAAGCGCCAGCCGGTTTCACCGAACAGGCTCAACCAGGACTCCAGGGTCCGGAAGAACCAGGGCATCGGCTCGCGGAAACCCTCACCAAAACCGGCGAAGCTTTCCACTCGCCAGCCATCGCGATACGCCACATCGTTGCCGGCGCGCCAAGGGTGCAGGGTCTGGACCAACAGCCGGCCACCCGGCGCCAAGACCCCATGCAGGGCTTGCAAGGTCGGCACCAGCGGCTCCTCGAGCAGAGCGAAATTGCACACCAGCAGGTCGAACTGGCCGAGCTGCGCCGCCTGGCTGTGCAGCTCGGCATAACCACACACGCGGTAATTGCCATGCGTGCCGGCAGCTGCTCGCGCGCTATCGATCAACGGCACCGAGGCATCCACCCCGACCGACTCGATACCACGCTCGGCCAAGCCGCGACACAGCCAGCCTTCACCACAGCCGAGATCCAGCACCCGTTCAGGCGCCAGGGCCAGGACCGCCTGCATGATCGCCGCATCGGTGACCAGCCGGCGGCTTTCGATACGCTGCTCGCGCACCGCCGCGGTCCAGGCATCGGCATTGGCCTGCCAGCTGAGGTTGAGTTGTTCCCGGTGATCGCGCTGCATAAGCCACTCGCTGCCAGTTCAACGATGCAGTCGATTGTAGTGCCCTGAAGCGAAAACGGGCGTTTCACCTACGACCTTTGGCAACGGCATCCGGCACATCGCCGAGGGCTACTGAAGCTCTCCTGCGGTTGCAGGTTGGGTCGACGGACGGCACCGAGTGCTGCGGATATTTTTGTACCGTCCTTAATAGCCATTGCGTCTATTTAGTCGGCCAACGACTACGCTTGTGTAAACGTTGCCGCGACTTAGCCAGGCAGAGCGACCATGGGTGCATTACACCAATCCGATACAGAAAAGACTGCCGCGCCCTCGAGCAGCCGGCCGGTGGTTTTCCTAAAACCGGCCAAGCCGCGTAGCAAGCGGTGGACGCTGTTCTGGCTGCTGTTGGCGTTCGTTCTGGTGGCAGGCGCCTTGTTACTCGCCTACGAGCTGCGCAGCGCCCATTTCCAGGCTCAGGAAATCAGCCGCTATGCCAGTCGCTTGAGCTACAGCGTCGAGCCTGGTCCCAGCCCTGCGATCATCTACCCCACAAGCGGCCCCTTCGATAAACGCCAAGGCTATGCCTACCTGCCCTCGATGCTCGAACGCCTGATGCAGCGCGACTACAGCATCCTGCAACAAGCGCGCTTCTCCCCGGCGTTGATCGACTACAGCCTGCGCGGCTTCTTCCCCCCCTACCCGGAAAAAATCCAGGCGGGCTTGAGCATCAGCGACTGCCGTGGCACGCCCTTCTACCAGTTCCGCTACCCCCAGCAGTATTACCCGAGCTTCAGCGCCATCCCGCCCCTGGTGGTCGGCAGCCTGCTGTTCATCGAGAACCGCCACCTGCTCGACCCCGAACCGGCACAGGCCAACCCGGCGGTGGACTGGCCGCGCTTCGCCATCGCCGCCTGGTCGCAGGTCGGCAAGGTACTGGATGTCCAGGATCAGTCCGCTGGCGGCAGCACGCTGGCCACCCAGCTGGAGAAATACCGGCATTCGCCGGGCGGCTTAACCTCTTCCGCCTCGGAAAAACTGCGCCAGATGGTTTCCGCCAGCGTGCGCGCCTATCAAGGCGGGCCACTGACGCAGACGGCGCGGGAAAACATCGTGCGCGACTACCTCAACAGCGTGCCGCTCTCCGCCGCACCTGGGCATGGCGAGGTGAATGGCCTGGCCGATGGTTTGCGCATTTGGTACGGCGCCGACTTCGCCGAGGTCAACCGCCTGCTCGACCCCAGCCGCTCGCCCGAGGCGAGCAATGCCGAGCGCGGCCTGGCCCTGCGTCAGGTGCTGTCATTTATGATCGCCCAACGGCGACCGTCCTATTACCTGGCCCAGGGCCGGGACGAGCTGGATGACTTGATCGACAGCCATATCCGCCTGCTGGCGGGCGGCGGCTTGATCGATACGCCGCTGCGCGACGCGGCCCTGGCCAGCCAACTGCGTTATCGCAACTGGGAGCTGCAGCCGAACCTGCAAACGGTCGATGGCAACAAAGGCATCAGCGTGGCCCGCTCGCGCCTCTCCGGGCTGCTGAACATGCCGCTGTATGACCTCGACCGCCTCGACCTGAGCGCCAGCACCACCCTGAATAACCAGCTGCAACAAACGGTCACCGACTACCTGCAGCGCCTCGCCGACCCAACCTTTGCCGAACAGATAGGCCTGTTCGGTGAGCGCCTGCTGTCAGCGGAGAAGACCGCCGATGTACGCTACAGCTTCACCCTGATCGAGCGTACGCCGGATGGCAGCCGGGTACGCGTGCAAACCGACAGCACCGATCAGCCGTTCGACATCAACGAAGGCAGCAAGCTGGAGCTCGGCTCCACCGCCAAGCTGCGGGTGCTGTCCACCTACCTGGAAATCATCGCCGAACTGCATCAGCGCTACAGCGGGCAAACCGCCGCAGACCTGCGCAACGTGGAGGTCGCCGAGCAGGATTACCTGACGCGCTGGGCTATCGATTTTTTACTCGCCAACCCCGAGAGCAGCCTGCCGGCCATGCTCGAAGCCGCGCTGGAGCGCAAGTATTCGGCCAGCCCCTATGAGCGCTTCTTCACCGGCGGCGGGCTGCACAGCTTTGCCAACTTCCGCAAAGAAGACAACGGCCGCATCCCGACCCTGCGCGAAGCGCTGCGCGAGTCGATCAACCTGCCGTTCATCCGCCTGATGCGTGATCTGGTGCGCTACAGCACCTACCAGGCCCCGGGCAACAGCGCCGAGCTGCTGAAGGACGACAAGGACCCGCGGCGCCAGGTCTACCTCAGCCGCTTTGCCGACCGCGAAGGCAAGACCTTCCTCCTGCGCTTCTGGCGCAAGTACCGGGGCCAGCCGGCCGCGCAGCGCCTCGAGACCTTTCTCAGCGGCCTGCGCGCCACCCCGATTCGCCTCGCCGCGGTGCACCGCTACCTGATGCCGGAAGCCGATGAAGCGACCCTGGCCGCCTTCCTGCACACTCAGTTGCCGCAGGCGAAGCTCACCGACAAGCGCATCACCCAGCTCTACCTGGACTACGGCCCCGGTGCCTACAGCCTGCCCGATCAGGGCTACATCGCCCGCGCTCACCCGCTGGAACTGTGGCTGCTCGGCTACCTGCTGGAGAATCCACAGGCCACCTTCACCGATGCCGTCACCGCCAGCCACGACCAGCGCCAGGAAGTCTACGGCTGGCTGTTCCGAAGCAGGCACAAGAGCGCCCGCGACAGCCGGTTGCGCATCATGCTGGAGGTCGAAGCCTTCCTCGACATCCACAGTCGCTGGCAACGCCTCGGTTATCCCTTCGAGTACCTGGTGCCCTCGCTGGCTACCGCCATCGGCAGTTCCGGCGACCGCCCGGCCGCGCTGGCCGAACTGATGGGCATCATCCTCAACGATGGCGTGCGCCAACCGACCCTGCGCATCGACAGCCTGCACTTCGCCGCCGACACGCCTTACGACACCCTGGTGGGGCGCAAGGCTCTCGCTGGCAAACGAGTAATGGCCTCGGAAGTGGCGGCGGCTTTGCGCGGCGCCCTCTCGCAAGTGGTCGAAGGCGGCACCGCGCGGCGCCTGCAAGGCAGCTTCAGCCTGGCCGACGGCCGCCAACTGACCCTCGGCGGCAAGACCGGCACCGGCGACAACCGCGTCGAAACCGTCGGTCGCGGCGGCCAGGTGCTCAGCTCGCGGGCGATCAACCGCACCGCCACCTTCGTCTTCTACCTCGGCCCACGGCACTACGGCACGCTCACCGCCTTCGTCCCCGGCCAGGCGGCGGAGGGTTTCACCTTCACCTCGGCGCTGCCGGTGCAGGTGCTCAAGGGTATGGCGCCGATCCTCGCGCCTTATCTGGAGCCGGGCAATAACAGCCAGTGCCAGGCGCCGTTGGCACCGGTGCAGGCCAGCTGGCGGTAACGGCTGGCCGCCTCTGTCTGCGCTCACGTGAACGCGGCGACTCGCTCTGCCACAGCACTCCTGAGTTCCCTCTCAAGGCAACCCAGCAGGCGACGCTAGGCAATTGCTTCACGCCAAGCTCGCCTCACCTCAGCTGCGCGGCCAGTGCCCGCAGTTGCCGCTCGGCTGCCACACAGGACGCCTGAAAAGCCTGGCTATCGGACTCCTCGCCTTCTGCCGCCACCACACTGATGTCCTCGATGCCAATGAAGCCGAGCGCCGTGCGCAACAGGGGATCGGCATGGTTGAACGCGGCGTTGGCACCCTCGGGGCCGAAGCCATGGCCACCGCGGCTGGTGACGATCAGCGCGCGCTTGCCGCGCACCAGCGGCTGGTACTGCGCCACGCCATTGTCCTCAATGATGTCGAAGGTGCGCCCCATGCGCACGATCTGGTCGATCCAGGCCTTGAGCCCGCTGGGAATGCTGAAGTTGTACATCGGTGCGGAAATCACCAGCAGGTCGTGACCCAACACCTCATCCACCAGCACATCGCTCAAGGCCAGATCGGCCTGCATGGACAGCGGTCGTGACTCTGGCTGAGGGTAGAAGGCGGCCGCCACGAAGGCCTCGTTGACATGCGGAATGAACCCTCGGCCCACCTCGCGCCGGGTCAGTTCGGCCTCAGGGTGAGCGGCCAGACAAGCGTCTAGAAAAACCTCTGTCAGGCGCCGCGAATGCGAGCGCTCTCCCCGTGGACTGCCGTGCACTGCAAGAATTCTGTTCATCTGTTAGTCATTTCCCGAGATACACTCAGATAGCCAGGCTGGCTCTCTGCTACGGGATAAAGCTATGCATACAGAGGCGCCAGAACAAATGAGAAGTAGTTATTCTGGATGACCTGAACTCATCCATGGAGCCAAGATGTTCGCATCCCTGCCCCTCAACGCCCTGCGCGCCTTCGAGTCGGCCGCCCGCCACCTGAGCTTCAAGGCCGCGGCGGCGGAGCTGGCGGTGACGCCAACCGCGATCTCACACCAAATCCGCTCGCTGGAAACCTGGCTCGGCGCCCCTCTGTTCGAGCGCCTACCGCGCCGAGTGCGCCTGACCGACGGCGGCGAGCGTCTGTTCCGCAGCCTGCATGGCGCCCTGCTGGAAGTGGCGCAGAGCGTCGACACCCTGCGCCCACAACGCAGCGCCGGCCACCTGACGATCTCCACCACGCCGGCCTTCGCGGCGCTCTGGCTGGTGCCTCGGCTCGGACGCTTCTATGCCGCGCAACCGAACATCAAGCTGCGCCTGGACACCAACTGCGCCGTCATCGACCTGCACCAGGATGCCAGCGTCGACCTGGCCATCCGCTACGGCTTCGAGCCCGCCGGCGACCTCCACGGCATCCGCCTGTTCGAGGAACACTTCGGGGTCTATGGCTCGCCGGCGCAAGTGGCGCGAGCCCAGCAACAGACGCCGACGCCGACGCTGATCAGCGTGCTCTGGCACAATTCCGAGCTCTACTCGCTAGGTTGGCAGGCGTGGTGCGAGCAGGCCGGCGAAGACTGGCTGCAGAACGCGGCAACCATCCGCGAGTACGACGACGAACACTATGCGTTACAGGCGGCGATTGCCGGTCAGGGCCTGGTGCTGGCCAGTTCGATCCTGGTTTCAGAAAGCCTGAGCAGCGGCCTGTTGCAGCCCTATCGGCCGCAGGTCTGCGTGCCCGGCGCCGGCTACAGTGTGCTGTGCGTGCCAGGACGCGAACGTCATCCGCCGGTCAAAGCGTTCTTCGACTGGTTAAGCCGGGAGACCGGCTGAACACCTGCGCCGGTGCCAGCACTCGCCTAACGCACCGTGACCACTCGCAAAAAAAAAAACCGCCACTTCAGGATCAGTGACGGCTTTTCGGGTGTTTCAGCGAGACTCAGCCAAGCGTCGGCTCATAGTCATCGGCGCTGTTCAGCGTCAGGCTCTTGGCCGGTTCGGCCAACAGCGTACGGTGCAGGGCCATGGCCATCAGGATCAGGATCACCGCGATCGGCAGCGCAGCGCAGATACTCGCCGTCTGCACGCTCTTCAGGCCGCCGGACCACAGCAATCCCGCCGCGATGGCACCGACCATCAGGCCCCAGGCCACTCGGCTGGCCGTCGGCGGGTTAAGACTGCCACGCGCCGCCAGGGTGCTGACCACCAGGGTGCCGGAGTCCGCCGAGGTGACGAAGTAGGTGACGATCAGCAACGAAGCCAGTGCACTGAGCAGGCCACCGATACCGACCCCGGCCGACTGCTCGATCTTGTCGAACAGGGTGAACAGCGAGTTGGTCGCGTCCGCCTTGGTTGCCAGCAGCACCTCGCCGCCCTTGAACTCGGCCGCTTCGCCCTGCAGCGCCTGGCTCTCCACCTGCGCCTGGTGGGCGACCCGATCGGCCTTCTCGTAATTCAGTGCGGCGCCACCGAAGGTACCGATCCAGACGAAGCTGAACAGCACCGGAATGATCAGCGAACCCATCACCAGCTGGCGGATGGTGCGGCCACGCGAGATGCGCGCGATAAAGGTGCCGACAAAGGGCGCCCAAGTCAGCCACCAGGCCCAGTAGAACGCGGTCCACCAGTTCTGCCAGCCCGCGTCTTTCTGTGCGTCGCTCCACAGGCTCATGCCGATCACGCTCTGCGCGTAGCCGGAGGTGCCCTCGAGGATGGTGTTGAGGATGTAACGGGTCGGACCGAACGCCATGACGGCGGCCAGGATCAACAGGGACAGCGCCATGTTCCACAGCGACAGCAGCTTGATGCCGCGATCCACGCCGGACACCACCGACATGATGGCTATCAGGGAAATGCTCAGGATCAGCAGCATCTTCACGCCGATGCCGGCCTCATAACCGGTCAGGGTCTTGATCCCGGTGGTCATCTGCTCGACGCCGAGGCCGAAGGACGTGGCGATACCGAACGCCGTCACCACCACGATCAGGATATCGAAGATGGCGCCCAGCCAGCCGTTCATCCGTGCCTCGCCAAACAGCGGGACCAGGGTCGAGCGGATGGACAACGGCTTGCCTTTGCGGAAGGAGAAATAGGCCAGGCACAGGGCCGGCATCAGGTACAGGGCCCAGGCGTGCATGCCCCAATGGAAGAAGGTGACGCGCATCGCCGACTCGGCCGCTTCGTCGGTCAGCGCCGTGGCGCTGAAGGGGTTGCCGGCGTAATGCCACATCGGCTCGGCCACCGACCAGAACAGCAGCCCGATGCCCATACCGGCACTGAACAACATCGACAGCCAGGAGGTGGTGCTGAACTCCGGTTTTTCACCGTCGCGGCCCAGGGTGATATTGCCGTAACGGCTCATCATCAAATACAGCAGATACACCAGCACGCCCGAGGCCATCGCCAGGTAGAACCACTTGAAGTTCAGCAGAATACTGGTGGAGAGTTCGCCGAATATGGCACCGGCTTGGTCGCCCATGACGCCGCAGAAGGCGACAAAAGCCACGATTATAAAGGTCGAAACCAAGGTTATCCGGGCGTCGACGCCCCGCCATAACCCACTGGAATTACTCATATCATTTTCTCCATTGTTGTAGTCGATATGTATCACTGCACGCTCGGCCAACGGCGAGTCACCGGCAACTTCGTATTAATCTCCAAGTTATATTTGCGGCCCAAGAATTCTCCAACGCGGGACCTTTGACAAATGATTTATCCGAGCAGGATTAGTGAGTTATTGTCATTAATCCACCGACTACTTCGGCGAGCGCCGCACTGTACTAACAGCCCATGTAGTTGCACTTTTCTTTAGCTAAGCCGAGGCCCCCGGCATCGACGCATAACGTCGAACCGTAAGTATCGCGAGGCTAACTAAGGGAAATCCATTCCAGGACAGAACAGGTTATTTCTGCGCGGCTGACTATAGGGTCGCGAAACACCCCCGCAGCGTTCTCTGGGCGTCATGCACGAGCCCATCCGCGCCATGGACACTGATTTTAGTGGCGGGCCGTCTCGGTAAAAACCCTCCGCGACGCAGGCAGGGCGAGAGGTGTGCGCGATGGTCGATCCAGACAGCGGGTTCGGCGCGAGGTAAGCGCCTTGGCCGCGAACGTGCCGATGCTTTGCTGCGCCTCGCTGGAGGTGGCGCGCGCAAGCTCAGCCCTTGTGCATCTGCAGGTACAGCGCCTCGACCTTCTCCCGCGCCCAGGGGGTCTTGCGCAGAAAGGTCAGGCTCGACTTGATGCTCGGGTCGCTCTTGAAGCAGCGGATATCAATCAAGCGGGCCAGGCCGTCCCAACCGTAGTGAGCCACCAGTTCGCTGAGGATGGTTTGCAGGGTCACGCCATGCAGGGGGTTGTTCGGGTGTTGAGTCATAAGCGCCTTAACTGTTGCCGCAACGCGGGAGTCGATGGGCCGGCACCTTAGCCGAGTGCAACGCACGGGGGAAGCCTGGGCCAGCCAGACAGCGGCTCCCGACCAGGCGCACCCCTACCCCGCTCGCGGCGCTCTTCCAGCGCCTACACTGAATGATTACCGCAAGGCCACAGCTGCACCAGCCGGGCCGCACCAGCGGACAGTCACTCCCAAAACCGCGAGGCATCACCCGCAAGGAGGTTGCACATGACCATTCGTATTGGCGACGAAGCGCCGGACTTCAGCGCCGCAAGCACCGAAGGCACCCTGCAGTTTCATGACTGGATCGGCGACAGCTGGGCCATCCTGTTCTCCCACCCGAAGGACTTCACCCCGGTGTGCACCACCGAGCTCGGCTACATGGCCAAACTCAAGCCGGAGTTCGACAAGCGCAACACCAAGATCCTCGGCCTCAGCGTCGACCCGGTCAGCAACCATAAGGCCTGGGCCGCCGACATTCAGGAGACTCAGGGCCATGCGGTCAATTACCCGATGATCGGCGATGAAGACCTCAAGGTGGCCAAGCTCTACGACATGATTCACCCGAACGCCAGCGGCGGCCCGCGCACCGCCGTGGACAACGCCACGGTGCGCTCGGTGTTCATCATCGGCCCGGACAAGAAGGTCAAGGCCATGCTGGTCTATCCGATGAGCGCCGGGCGCAACTTCGACGAGGTACTGCGCCTGCTGGACTCCCTGCAGTTGAATGCCAAGCACACGGTGGCGACCCCGGTGAACTGGAAGCCGGGCGAGGACGTGATCATCCCCACCTCGGTGTCCGACGAGGAAGCCCAGCGCAAGTACCCCGGGGGGTTCAAGACGCTGAAGCCCTACCTGCGCACGGTGGCGCAGCCCAAGTAGCCAGTTGGGCGCAACGTAAAAAAGCCGACCCACACCCTGAGGCGTGGGTCGGCAAAGGTCAGGCAAGCATTTCGCCGGGCCTGGCCGGCAAGCGCAGCAGGCGCACCGGCCAGCGTCGAGGCGAGTCCGCTTAGCCGCGTGGCTCCTGGCTCAGCGCCTTGAGAAAGCCGATCATCAAGAACAGCATCAGCGCCATGAACGGCAAGCCCATGGCCACGGCCCCGGCCTGAATGCCTTTGAGCGCCGTATCGCCGCCAATCACGAACAGCGTGATGGTCACCAGGGCAATCATCACCAGCCACAGCACGCGCTGCACCGGCGAGGTGTCCGGGTCGCCACCCGCCGCCAGGTTGTCGACCACCAGGGCGCCGGAGTCCATGGAAGTGACCATGAAGATGACCAGCAGAATAACCACCAGCACCGAGGTGACGGCCGCCAGCGGCAGCACTTCGAGGAACTGGAAGATCGCCATGTTGACGTCCGCCAGACCGGCCGCCAGCGCACCAGTGCCGTCAATGACCTGAGCAATGGCGCCGCCACCGAAGGCGCTGAACCAGAAGATCGCCACTATGGTCGGCACCACCATTACCACCCCGACCATCTGCCGCAGGCTGCGGCCCCGGGAGACGCGGGCGACGAACACCCCGACCAACGGACCCCAGGTGCACCACCAGGCCCAATAGAAAACGGTCCAGCCCTGGAACCAGTCCTGATCCGGACGGTTGACCCAGTTGGCCAACGGCAGGAAGAACTCGGCAAAGTCGACAGTGGTATCCAGCACGCCCGAGAAGAAACTCAGCACGCCGATCCCCGCGACCACCAACAGGAACAGGCCCAGCGCCAGCAGCATGTTGATATTGCTCAGTAGCTTGACCCCGGCATCCATGCCGCGCCACAGCGAGAGTCCGGCCACGCCGGTGACCACCAGGATGAACAGCAGCTGCAGGCCGAAGGAGTTGGCAATGCCCAGCACATGCGAGATCCCGGCGGTCGCCTGCATGGCGCCGAGGCCCAGCGAGGTGGCCAGGCCGAACACCGTCAGCACCACGGTGAAGGTATCCACCAGTTGCCCGGGCAGGCCCTTGTGCGCCTTGCCAATCAGCGGCTGCAGGCCGGAACTGAGGGAGAACGGCAGACCCTTGTTGTAGGCAAAGAAGCCCACCACCAGCGCACTGGTCAGGTAGATCGCCCAGGGATGAAAACCCCAGTGAAAGATGGTCGAACCCATGGCCGCATGCAGCGCTTCAGGGGTCTGCTTGGGTACGTTGAGCGGGGTTTTCCACCATTCGGTGTATTGCGCCACCGGCTCCGCCACGCCCCAGTACAGCAGGCCGACGCCCATCCCGGCGGCGAACAGCATGGAAAACCAGGACAGGGTACTGAACTCGGGCTTGGCGTCTTTACCGCCCAGGCGGATCTTGCCGAACGGCGACAGCGCCAGGCCGGCGCAGAACAGCACGGCCAGGTTGCCCATGATCATGATGAACCAGTCGCAGTTCTTCAGGATCCAGCCCTTGGTGCCCTCCAGGGCCTGGCCGAAGGCCGCGGGGTCATTCAGGGCCAGCAACACCAGGGCCAGCACGATAGAGAATGAAGCAGGAAAAATAACCCGATGGAAGTTCAAACCCATTATCTGGATATTGAAATTCCGGGGCACTGAAGCATCGGCAGCAATGTCTTTCACGCAAGGGTCCTCACTGTATTGTTTTTGTAGTCATGCCAATCACGGCTAGCACTTTAAAAACGTAAAACGCTGGCCAGCCGAATTGAACAGATGAGTGATGGTCGGGTAGCTAAGCGCTCGTCACAAATCATTTTATGTGCGGCATTAATGACTTTTGATCATCCATACGCGCAACTAACAACCGCATTATTAACAGGCGCTGGCGCGGGTCATACCTGCCGCTATTAACGCCTGTTAATCCGCACTTCAAACTGACCACCGAGTTATTTTTATTGTGTTATATCCACCCCCTCAGCGCCGGTACGCCCTCGACTGCTCATAGCCAATCGTCCTGCCAGGGGTAGTTCGACAGTGCCTGACAACCATCGCGGGTGATCAGCACCTGTTGTTCGAGCTTGATGCCTTCCTTGCCGCCGCGCTCGCCGATGTAACTCTCGACGCAGAGCACCATGTTTTCCTCGATGATCCCGTCGTAACCGCTGCTGTCCCAGTCCGCGCCCTTGTGCGCCAGGGCCGGATACTCGTCGGCCAGGCCGACGCCATGCACCACGCAGCAGTAGCGGTTGTGCTGGTAGGGCTGGGGAATGTCCCAGGCGCGCTGGACGAACTCGCGCTGACTGATGCCGGGGCGCAGCAGGTCCATGTTGTGATGCACCTGCTCGAAGGCCAGGGCATACAGCTTGCGTTGCTCGGCGGTGGGCGCGACGTGGCCGACGGTCCAGGCCCGCGAGATGTCGGCGCAGTAGCCGTAGGGGCCGATCAGGTCGGTGTCGAACGAGACGATTTCACCTTGCTGCATCACCCGCTCGCTGGACTCCTGCATCCAGGGGTTGGTGCGCGGCCCGGAGGCCAGCAGGCGGGTCTCGATCCACTCGCCGCCGTGGCGGATGTTCTCGAAGTGCAGCCAGGCCCACAGCTGGTTCTCGCTCATGCCCGGGCGCTGCTCGTCGTGCATACGCTGGATGCCTTTCTCGCACACGGCGATGGTCCAGCGCATCAGCTCCAGTTCGGCGGCGGACTTAATCTTGCGCGCCTCCTCCATCAGGCTGTGGCCCTCGACCAGGGTCAGGCCCTGCGCCTGCAACAGTTCGAGCCCCTCGAAATCAGCCTTGTCCACCGCCAGCCGGGCGCCTGCACCGGCGTGCTGCTGCAGCAGCTCGACGATTTCCGCGGCCCACAGCTTGGCCTTCTCGGAGATCCGCGAGCCGGCGCCGAAGTAACTCCAGCTCACCGCATGGCGGATCTCGTCGAGCAGGCCGTTGCCCTGGTGCAGGTGCTCGCAGTTGTGGAACTCGAAGAGGATCACCGGGCCCGTGGCGAACACCAGGGCGTAGCGGGCGAAGTTGTGCAGCGTCCACACCTGCATGTTTGAGGTGTCGGTGGCGTAGCGGATGTTCACCGGGTCGTAGAGCAGGATCGCCGCGCAATCGGCGGCCAACAGTTGCTCGCGCACCCGCTGCAGGCGATAGGTGCGCGCCGCCTCCAGGGTCTGGGCGCTGACCGGGTTGCGCAACGGCTGGTTAGCGGACTCGCCGCTCGGGTACTTATTCTTGTTGTCGAACATGACTGGGCTTCCACTTAGGTGAGTTCAGGCACAAAGAAACGCAACGTGCTCAACCGCCCCGCGGCTCGCACGCCGCGAGCGGCTCGCCGGGGCTAGTCGTGCCGACCAGCGGTGCGGCTGGCTCCACCGCAGCCGGCAGCGTCGCGCAGGCCAGGCCAACCGGGGTGGCCTGGTGATGCAGCGGCGCATCCTCCTGCAAGTGCGCGCCGCTGACCTTGCCCTGCCCCACCGCCAGGGCCAGCAGTGCGGCGCAGGCGGCAGAGAACAGATACAGGCTGGATGCACCGAAGTGCTCCATCAGCGCGCCGGCCAGCAACGGGCCGATAGCGGCGCCGACGCCGTAGGTCACCAGCAACAGGCCGGCCAGGGACACGCGCAGTTCGGCTTCGATATTGTCGTTGGCCAGGGCCACGCCCAGCGGATACAGGCAGAACTGCAGAAAACCGATGCAGGCGCCAACCAGCAGCAGGACGCCGAAGGACGGTTGCTCAGAGAAACCCAGCGGCAGGCAGGCGAGGACCAGCAGCACCGCCACGCCGCGGATCAGGCTGGCCCGCGGCAAGCGGTCGGACAGCCAGCCCAGCGGCAGCTGGGCGAGCAGGCCGGCGCCGATGATCATCGCCATGAACTGGCCGACCTCGGTGGTATCCAGGCCCTGGCGACTGGCATAGATGGCCGCCAGGCCGAAGAAGGCGCTGTAGATCATCCCAGCCATCAACACGGTGACCAGCGACTGCGGCACCCGCTGGATAAACAACCTGATATCCACAGGCGCCGGCTGCAGCGCCGCCGGGTGCATGCTGCGGGTCAGGGCCACCGGCACCAGGCACAGGGCAAAGGCCATGGCCACGCCGAGCAGCGCGTGGATGCCCAGATCGCCCTTCCAGCTCAGGGCCAGTTGGCCGAGCACCATGCCGACGTATATCGCCACCATGTAGATGCCCAGCACCTTGCCGCGCTGGTCGCTGCGGGCGCGGTCGTTGAGCCAGCTTTCCAGCACCATCAGCTGGCACATCATCGCCAGGCCGACCAACGCGCGCAGCAATAGCCAGAGCGGCAAGGCACTGCTGAATTCGTGGGCCAATACGGCGGCGGAAATCACCCCGCCACAGGCGACATAGGTGCGGATATGTCCGACCCGCTGGATCAGCACCCGCCCGACCTTTCCGCCGGCCACCATGCCCAGGGCGTTGGCAGCCATCAGCGCGCCACCCCAGAATTCGGCCACCCCGTCGGCGCTCAGGCGCAGGGCCAGGTAGGTCATCAGCAGGGTCGAACCCAGCTGCATCAACAGGCTGGCCAGGTACAGGGCGCCGAAGGTCTTAGTCAGTCCTAGCATGCGTGGCTCCTTGGCCAGAATGAAGAAAGCCGCCGCTCCCGGCTAGGGAATGCGGCGGCAGAATGACTAGGGCAAAGACTCAGGCCAAACCGTGACGTTGCTTCCAGTCGCCCGGATGCACCACGTAACCGAACAACGCATGGCCGCCGTAGACCAGCTCGGTGCCTTCCGGTATCCACAGCAGCTGGCCCGGCGTGACCCGGTACAGCTCGCCGTTGGCCTGCAGCTCGAAACAGCCTTCGATGACGAAGATCACCTCGTCATACAGCAGGGTCCAGTTGACCTCGGCGCCCTCCCAGCGGGCGAAGCCGATACCGATATTCGGCGACACTTCATTGCTGATGGCGCGGGCGACGAAGGCAGCGCCGGGTGGACCGCCACGCGGGATGAACTCCAGGTCATGGTGATCGACCAGCAACACCGGGCCTTTGCCAGAAACGACCTGGCTCATAGCTCGCTCCGACTGTTCCAGGCCGCCAGGCGAATGCGCGAACGCACGCCGAGGCCGAGGAAGGGTTCCGGCGGGTTCAACGACGGCATGCCGGTGACCGCCTGGATGTCGCGCAACTGCGCCGAATCCGCGCCGACCGCCAGATCGGCCAGCAGGGTGCCGGAGATGGTGCCCCAGGCCGCGCCGACACCGTTGTCGCAGGCCGAGGCGTACACGCCCTGCTCCAGCTCGCCGAAGAAGTTGGTGAAGTTGCGCGAGATGGCATAAACGCCGCCCCAGGTGTGGCTGAACGGCACGTTGGCCAGTTGCGGGAAGCGCGCCAGGAAGGCCTTGCGGTGGTCCTCACGCACGCTGGCGCGCATGGCATCGCTGGCGCTCTGACCGTACTTGGGCACGTGCTTGTAGGTGTTGCGAATGATCAGACGGCGGTCCTGAGTCATGCGCACCGTAGTGCCGGCGTGGTCGGCCGGGGTCAGGCCCCAGTCGAGCTGGCCGCCATACACCTGCAGTTCGCTGTCGGTCAGCGGCCGGGTCCAGCTGGCGAAGGTCATCACCGGCAGCAGGCGGTTGCGCAGGTAGCCGAACTCCTGGGTGAAGATGCTGGTGCCGAGCAACAGCTGCGGGGTGCGGATGCGGCCGTTGTTGCCGTGCAGAATCCAACCGCCCTGACCGTCACGTTGCAGACGCTGGATCGGCGACTCTTCCAGCAACTCGACGTTGCCCGGCAGCGAACGCCCGAGGCCGGTGACCAGCGCCGCCGGCTGCATCAGGTAGCAACCGGGGGTGTAGATCGCCCCGCTGTAATGGCCGGTGCCCAGCACCTTGGCCAGCTCGGCACGCTCGACCCGGTGGAACGGCTCGCCGAGGTCGCTCATCAGCTTCTCGAAATGATCCAGGTAGGCCAGGCCGCGCGGGCCCACCGCGCCCTGATACTTGCCGGCATGCGACCACTGGCAGTCGATCTTGTGGCTCTGGATCAGCCCCTGCAACTGGGCGATGGCGGCGCGATTGAGCGCCAGCAGGCGCTGCTTGTGCGCCGGGTCCGGATGCTCGAGGGCGAACTTGTGCGGCAGGTCGATAACGAAGCCGGAGTTACGCCCGGAGGCGCCATAGGCCACACGCTGAGCGTCGACCAACAGGATGCGCGCCTCGGGGTGGTGCTCGGCCAGCCGCCGCGCCGCAGCCAAACCAGCGAAACCGGCGCCGATCACCGTGTAATCGGCGCGCTGCTCACCCTGCAAGCGGGTGCAAGCCGGTTGCTCGGGCAGCGCCGCATACCAGCCGCAGCTGGCGTCGTCATAAGGCAACTTGATGGTGTTTTTCATGCGACTGCCCTCAGGCTACGGCCCGTTGTGCGTTCTGACAGGACTGCAGCCAGGCATTGCGCTGCTGTTGTGCTTGGCGACCGAGCAGGACGAAGCCATGCAGCGCCCCCTCGCTATCGTAATAACCGGCGCTCAGACCATCGTCGGTGCTGCTGCAGCGCCATTCGCCGGCCACGCCTGCGGCTGGCGGCAGCAGGCACAGCGGCGCGGCCGGGGTCTTCACCGTCACCGGCATCAGCGGATAGCTGACCGCCGTCGGCTGGCCGAGCAGGGTCTTGGTGAGCGCCTGAATGCCCTGGTTGATCGGCGCCAGATACGGCAGCAGCTGACCGTCGATCTCGATGCAGTCACCCAGGGCGAAGATCCCCGGCTGCGAGGTTTGCAACTGCGCGTCCACCTGGATGCCGCGAGCCACCTCTACCCCGGCCGTCTCGGCCAGGCTGAGGTTGGGGCGCAGGCCTACGGCGGACAACAGCAGATCGGCTTGCAGGTTTTGGCCATCAGCGAGCGTCAGGCGATAGCCCTGCTCGGCCGAGTCGATGCGCTGCACTGTGTTCTGCAAATGCCAGCTCACGCCCAGCTCGCCCAGAGCGGTCTGCAACTGCTGACCGGCTTCGACCGGCAGCAGGCGCTCCATCGGCCACTGACCGAGGCCGATAACGCTGACCTCGAACCCGCTGCTGGCCAGGTCGTTGGCGAACTCGCAGCCGATCAGGCCGTCACCGAGGATGGCCACCCGCCGCACGCCGACCAGGCGCTCGCGAAAGCTCTGGTAGTCATGCAGATTGTTGACGCTGAGCAGCGCCGCGCTGTCGCCCTCGATCGGCAGGCGAATCGGCGCCGCGCCGCTGGCCAGCACCAACTGGCCGTAGTCCATCTCGCCGATATTGGTGTGCAGGCGCCGCGCTTCGGCATCGATACGCTCGACCCTGCAATAGGGATAGACGCGGATTTTCAGGCGCTTCTCGATGGCCAGGGCCGACTCGCCCGCCAGCGCCGCAGCGCTCTTACCCTGGGCCAAACCGATAGACAGCGCCGGCTTGGAATACAGATGACCGGACTCCTGGGTCAGCACGCGGATCTCCACCAGCGGATCGGCGCGGCGCAAGGCCTGGGCCAAGCCATAGCCGGCATAACCGCTGCCAATGATCACGATGGGCTGACGCGGCTGAGTGGCGAGCGGCTTGGCCGCCGGTGTCAGCGCCTGCGGTGCCAACGGCAGCGGCGCGCTGGCGGCGGCCGAGGCCGCGGCAACCACCGGGCTGATATCGAGCATCTCGAAATCATCCTTGCCGACGCCACACTCGGGGCATTTCCAATCCTGCGGCACATCGTCCCAACGGGTGCCGGCGATGATGCCGTCATCCGGCCAGCCGAGCGCCTCGTCATAGATCAAACCGCAGACTACACAGAGCCAGGTCTTGAACATGTCGTTTACTCCCCCGCTACGCGGATCGCTACGTTCTTGGTGCGCACATAGCTGTACAAGGCTTCCTGGCCCTTCTCGCGGCCGAAACCGGACAGGCCGACGCCGCCGAACGGCGTCTCGATGCCACCGGCATACCACTCGTTGACGAACACCTGGCCGGCCTTGAGGCGGCGCGAGCAGCGCATGGCGCGGCTGATGTCCTGGGTAAACACGCCGGCGACCAGGCCGAACTCGGTGCCATTGGCGATGGCGATGGCCTGTTCCTCGGTATCGAAAGGGATGATCGCCAGTACCGGGCCGAACACCTCTTCCTGGGCAATGCACATCTCGGGGCTAACGTCGCGGAACACGGTCGGGCGCATGAAATGCCCGGCCCTGTCACTGAAAGCCTCACCACCGGTGGCAGCCACCGCGCCCTCATCGATGGCGCGCCGACACAAGGTTTCGATGCTGGCCAGTTGCCCGGCGCTGACCACCGGAGTGAGGTCTGGGTTGTCCTGCCCGACGCCGACGCTGAGGCCTTCGGCCAGGGCGACGACGGACTCGACGATGTCTTCATAGATCTCGCGCTGCACCAGCAGGCGCGACATGGCCGAACAGACCTGGCCGGCATTGAAGAAAATGCCGCCCTTGACGCTGGCCAGCAGCTGCTGGCGATCGGCATCGGCGAAGGCAATCGCCGCCGACTTGCCGCCCAGCTCCATGACGCTGGGGATGGCGTGCTCGGCAGCGTCACGCAGGATGGTTTGGCCGGTCGGTACCGAACCGGTGAAGACGATCTGATCGACGCCGCGATGGCCGACCAAATGGCTGCCGACCTCACGGCCACGGCCGCAGATCAGGTTGACCGCGCCATTCGGCAAGCCAGCCTTGGCGATGGCGCGAATCAGCACGCACATGCCCAGCGGCGACAGCTCCGGCGACTTGATCACCACCGCATTACCCGCGGCCAGGGCCGGAGCCAGCGAACGGGCGCAGATCGATACCGGGAAGTTCCACGGCACGATTTGCGCCGAGACGCCCATCGGATCGTACAGGGTGAAATCCATGTAACCGTTGCCCAGCGGGATCGAGGTGCCCTCGATCTTGTCGGCCATGCCGGCGTAGTACTCGAAGTAGCGCGCCGCCTCGGTGAACTCGTCACGGGCATCGTTCAGGCTCTTGCCGTTTTCCTGGCACAGCACCCAGGCGCCTTCGTCGGCGAGCGCACGGATCTCTGCGGCGATACGCAGCAGCCAGGTGACCCGCTGCGCCGGGCGCACGCTGCTCAGCGCGCCACTGTCGGCGCAACGGCGGGCGGCCTGCACGGCACGTTCGGCATCGGCGATGCTGGCCTGGGCGATGGTCGCCACTGGCTCGCCGGTACCGGGGTTGTTCACCGTCAGGCGCGACTCGCTGTCGAGCCACTCGCCGTCGATGTAGTTGAGCCAGTGGGATGCAATCGGATACATGGCGGCCTCCTCAGGCGGACGGTACGGTGGCCAGCAGCTGACGCGCAGCCCACTGATGGAAGTAATGCGTGGGGATGTCCATCTCCGGGGAGAATGCGCCGCCGCCATAGCCGGGCGAGTGACGACCTTTCTGCATGCCCTCGACCGAGGCGATGTCCTCGGCGAATACCACCTTCCAGGACTCCAGGATGGCGTTGCGGCAGGCCGCGTACTCGTCACCCAGAGCCTCGTCGCCGACGTAGAACAGGCGCAGGTGCTCGATGGTGCGGCCCGGCGCGACCGGCTCCAGCTGCATGGCGAAGGCGTGGTCGGCCTGGATGCCGAGCAGCACGTTGGGGAAGAAGGCCACGTATTCGGCGTTGCGCAGGCGGTCCTGCGGCCAGCTCGGGAACTGCGGCAGGTGCGTACCGGCGACGTCAGACAGGTTGTAGGCGTAGCTGCCCTGACCGGCGAAATGCTCGTCGAAGAGGATGTTGTAGTGATCTTCCAGGCGCGAATAGGTGTTCAGGCTCGGGTGCACCCACGGCAGGTGGTAGGCCTCGCAGTAGTTCTCCACCGCCAGCTTCCAGTTGCAGTTGATGTCCAGGGTGGTAGCGTCCATGTGCGCGCGGCGGCGCAGCAGGCCCATGCCGTCTTCACCGAGGAACTGGCTCCAGCGTGCGGTCAGCGGCGCGAGCATGTCCTCCAGCGGCTGGGCATCGCCGGACAGGTTGACGAACACCATGTCCATCCAGATGGCGCTGCGGATGGCCTTCAAGCCGTGCTTTTCGCAGGCGAAACGCTCGTCCTTGTGCACATCGATGCCACCGACGTGCGGCGTGCCGCGCAGGCCGCCATTCAGGTCGTAGGTCCAGGAGTGGTAGGGGCAACGAATCACGCCCTGCACGGTGCCCTCTTCCTGCACCAGCTTCATGCCGCGGTGGCTGCAGACGTTGTGGAACACCTGCACCAGACCCTCGCGATTGCGCATCAGCAGCAGCGGCAGGCCCATGAAGTCGACCGGCTTGACCGAACCGTTCTGGGTCAGGTCGCTGGCGAAACCGACGCAGGCCCAGGTCTTGCCCATCACCTGATCGCGCTCCAGCTCGAAATGACGCTGCTCGATGTAGAACTCGTTGCTCAGCCCGGTGGCTTGGTGAATCGGGTTGAGGACAGTTTCCAGATGATGCACAGGAATTTGTTGAGAAGTGGTCGAAGTCATTGTTGTTCTCCCCTGCTGGGCACGGTGGGTAATGATCGGCAGGCGCACTGGCCAGGCTCCGTTGGCAGCGAGTTTCGAGAATCGGGGGATTGTTCGACAAACGATTTTTACAACCGAACTTATGACTTTTAATCATTAATCTCAAAAGCCACGCGCAGCGCCTTGCTTGGTCGCTGTTAGCCCCATAGCGGGGGCTGCATATGCGTAAAGATCATCAATCCATGACAATAAATGGCTTGCTCCAAGGGCCGAAGAAACGCCACTTTAGCCACCATCAAGCCATCCATTCGGCACCGGCAGGCGACCGGACCGCGGCATCCAGCAGCGCGCGACAAACGCCCACCGGGGTTTGCCTGCCCTGGCGAAACTCGAGCGTTTTTAAGCGGATTTATTGGCTGTTGCAGGTGATGCCGACAGGCTGGAAAGCATCCAACCCCCATCGATCGGCGTATTCATCCTGCACCTGAGTCCTGTCACGACGCGTCGCTTGCGTCAGGCAGCTCCACTGGCCTTCCCACGCCACCACCGGGATGCCAGTCGCTAACGCAGGAACACTCCCAGGACGACCCAGGCATTGCGCCTGTGTTTGCCCTGGGCGGGGCCACTCCCCTCGCGCTACCCGCGCGAAAGGCCTGCTGAGGAATAGCCGCGCATAGTCCAACAACTAGCGCCGCGACTGCTCCATGCAACGCTGCCGCAGGCCACAAGCCTGCGGCAGCGTTCGTTTCGGCCCGGCATTTATGCGCCGCTGCCGAGCGTGGCGTCGTCCAACGCAGGCGGCAACTGTTCGAGCAACCAGGCGCGGAAGCATTTGACGCTCTGACGCATCACGCCCCGGCCGAGCGGCTCGAGCAGGCAGAACTGCGCATCCGACTGCAGCACGGTGTCGATGGGGCGCACCAGGGCGCCGGTGTGCAGGTGGTTATCGACCAGATTCGACCAGGCCAGGGCGATGCCCTGACCACTGAGCGCCGACTGGATCAGCATCGAGTAGCTGTTGATGTTGATCCGCCGCCGCGGCTCGACACTTTTCAATCCAAGGCGCTGAAACCACTCGGACCAGCCGATCCAGTCGCGCTGCGGATCTTCCAGCCATAGCCAGGTGCAGTCGGCCAGTTGTTCGGGGGTGCTCAGCGTCGGGTTCTTAGCCAGATAAGCCGGGCTGCACACCGGGAACACCTCCTCGGCGAACAGCGGGGTCACCTGCATGTCTTTGGGCGGGGTGCGGCAGTAGTACAGCGCCAGATCGCAATCCAGGCGGGAGAAATCCTTGACCTGGTCATAGGCGATGATGCGCAGGTCGATCTCTTCGTTATCACGCTGAAACTCGGCCACCTTGGGCAGCAGCCACAACGAGGCCATCGCCGTGCTGGTGACCACGGTCACCTGCTGGGCGCCCTGCCAGTGGCGAATTTCGCCGGTGGCATGGGCCAGCTGCATCAACGCGGTACGCACCGTCTCATAGTACTGGCTGCCGGTCGGGCTCAGATTGATCGCCCGCGTGGTGCGCTCGAACAGGGTCTTGCCCAGGTAGTCCTCAAGCAGGCGCACCTGACGACTGATCGCGCCCTGGGTGACGTTCAGTTCGTGCGCCGCCAGAGTAAAACTCAGGTGGCGCGCGGCCGCTTCAAAAGCCACCAGGCTATTGAGCGGAGGCAGAGGATGGATTTTCATGCAGGCAAGGGTCACATCTGTATTTTGATTTTATCCCCGCAGTTTAGTGCCTGGGTCCCAGCGCGCACAGAAGCGATTGGCCGGCGGTTGAAAAGTGTCGCGAGCGATGGCTAACCCGCTTCGTTCTCGGCACTGGGCTGGGCTTCGGGCTGGGGCTGGGCCTCGGCGGTACCTGTGGCCGCGGCCTCGCCCTCCAGGAAGTGCAGGTTCTCCTGCCTGACCCGCCGGGCCTCCTCGTCGTAGAGAAACGGCAGAAACATAAAGCGCTGGCCCTGGGTGACCGCCGTTGCCTCATGCAGCAGGCCACAGGAGAACACCACCGCGCCCCCGGGCGGGGCCGTATACAGGCCCGGACCGAATTCGGGAAAACGCAGGAAGCCGCCCTCATAATCGCCGCTGTTGAGAAACAGCGAGATGGCGAAGCGTCGATGCGCGGTGCCCTTGGTGGTGTTGTCGCGGTGTGCGCGAAAATGCCCGCCCTCGCTGGCGTCGTAGCAGCCCACCAGATAGCGCTCCATGCGCGTGGCGCGGAACTGGAAGGCCCGCTCCAGTTGCGGCACCACCCGTTGGCGAATGCGCCGCATGCAGGCGTGACGCAGCTCCTCGTCCTCCAGCGCGCAGTCCCGCCGAACCTTGTGATCGCGGCCCAGCCGCATCACCGTCTTGCCATCGATGTCCTGCATGAACCCCGAGGCCTCGCCGCCCTGACTGCGGTAGTAGTCCATCAGCGCCTGACACAACGCCGGCTCGAATACCCGCGGCAAGACCAGCACCGGAGCCTGCAGATTGGCCCGATAGGCCGGACCAATCGCCGGCAGGCGATCCAGCACGGATAACAAGGCCGGCATGTGCGCCTCGGCCGAGGTATGCAAGGGCAGCACCGCGATCACCCGCAGCAGCGGATCGAGCACGTAGGTGACCCGGCGGTAACTGCCGTCCTCCTGCTGCGCGCCGTACAGCCGACTCACCGTGCGCTCGAAATCCCAGAAGTAACGCACCCCCGGCAACGAAGTGGACAGCCGCTGCAGGCGCTCGTCCTCGGGGTCGACCGTGACGCCGAAAAACGACAGGTTCTGATCGTCGAAACGCGGGCGGATCGCGGCCAGCAGGGTAAGCAATTGCGCACTGATGGGGTCCGCGGCCGAGCCGAGAAAACTCAGTACCAGGTAGCGGCCGGCGACGGTATCGAAGACGAAGCGATCGCGGGTCTCGGTGCGACAGGTGAACCAGGGGGCAGGCTCACCCAAACCTATGAGTGCAGTAGGCATGCTGTTCAGCCTCCATGCAGGCAGTACAAGGCCGCCCAAGGGTTAAGCCAAGGGGTCGTTAACAAGAATAGCTGGCGGATAGAGACACGTCTGAAGAGGATGGCTCGAGCGTTGTAGGCTGGGCCCACCACGAACCTCATATTGGCGGGCTTAAACCCAGCCTGCGCGACTGCAACACCTGGGTGGCCGATGCTATCCAGCGTGCCGGTAGCCATCCCACAGCCTGTGGGGAGTGCAGGCATGCGCGGGAAACTCTGCGACCGGCAGACCCTCAACAAAAAAACGGCCCAGCACCAAGGCAGTGGGCCGCTACAACACAAGCGAGTCGCCTGCAGCTATGGCGAATCCTGCAGGCAGAGCCAGGTTCTAAGGCATGTTGCCGATGATCTTGCGCATCTCTTGCTCCGAGAAGCCGCGCAGTGTCTGCGTGCGCGTATTGCCGAGCGAACCGACTTTCAACAGCAGGGAGGTCGCGGCCTCCTCGTCCCCCTCGACGATCAGCACCAGATCGTAACTGCCGACGGTCCAGTAGACCGCCTTGACCGTTACGCCCACCTTTTCGCCCAGCGCCTTGAATGCCTGAAAGCGATCCGGTGAGTCTTTGACCGCCCGGATGCCCTGATCGGTGAAATTAACCAGCGAGATGAAAGTTGCCATGATTACACCCCTTGTCAGGGTTGCTGAATGGCGGTCACAGAGCCGGCAGCGATTACCTGGAAGAGGGCCGCCATTCTTCCAAATCCGCGAGTCCGACCATCAATCACTTGCGTCTTTTGCTTGCGCAGCACTGGACGGGCAGAGGTCGCAGCCACACCCCGCCAGTGTGTCTTGTCAGGCATAGCAGGCTACTGCAGCACATGCATGACCACTGATCCGCACAGGCAAAAAAAACCGGCCCAACACAACAAGGTGTGGGCCGGCGAAGCACTATCGGGTCACACGCACAACTATCGGGGATAGCCCCGACGGTAGCTGGGCGACCAGCCAGCTACCCTGAATGGTTTAACGGCTAGGGGCGGCCTCATAGCTGCCCTGAGCTTCCTGATACTCCTGCTCGGCTTCCTCGAAGCGCTTGAGCATGCTCGCCGAGGGTGCACGGCCGAACAGGCTGAACGCCACGATCGCCACGCTGGCGAAGATAAAGCCCGGAATGATCTCGTACAGACCCAGGTGACCGAGGAAATTCTTCCACAGGATCACGGTGAACGCACCGACCAGCATGCCCGCCAGCGCACCATTGCGGGTCATCCGACGCCACACCAGGGAGAGGATCACCACTGGACCGAAGGCCGCGCCGAAACCGGCCCAGGCGTAGGACACCAGGCCGAGTACGCGGTTCTCCGGGTTGGCGGCGAGGAAGATCGCAACCAGTGCGATCAGCAGCACCATGCTGCGGCCGACCCAGACCAGTTCGGTCTGCGAGGCCCCTTTACGCAGGAAGGCCTTGTAGAAGTCTTCGGTCAGCGCGCTGGAGCACACCAGCAACTGGCAGCTCAGGGTGCTCATCACCGCAGCCAGGATGGCAGACAGCAGGATACCGGCGATCCACGGGTTGAACAGCAGCTTGGACAGCTCGATAAACACCCGCTCCGGGTTCTCGCTGACCGCACCGGCAAGGTCCGGGTTAGCAGCGAAGTAGGCGATACCGAAGAATCCCACGGCCACGGCACCAGCCAGGGTCAGGATCATCCAGGTCATGGAAATGCGCCGGGCCGCCGGAATCGACTTCACCGAGTCAGCCGCCATGAAGCGCGCCAGGATGTGCGGCTGGCCAAAGTAGCCCAGGCCCCAGGCCATCAGCGAAATCACGCCGACAAAGGTGGCGCCCTTGAGCATGTCGAAGTTGGTGGCGTCCTGCAGCTCGATGGCGGCAAAGGTCATGTCGGTGCCACCGGTGGCGATCAGCACGACGATGGGGGTGAAGATCAGGGCGAAGATCATCAGCGTCGCCTGCACGGTGTCGGTCCAGCTCACCGCCAGGAAGCCACCGATAAAGGTGTAGGCAATGGTCGCAGCGGCGCCGGCCCACAGCGCAGTGCCATAGGACAGGCCGAAGGTGCTTTCGAACAGCCGCGCGCCTGCCACTACACCCGAGGCGCAGTAGATGGTGAAGAACACCAGAATCACCAGGGCGGAGAAGATGCGCAGCACGCGGCTGTTGTCTTCGAAGCGATTGGTGAAGTAGTCAGGCAGGGTCAGGGCGTTGCCGTTGTGCTCGGTCTGCACGCGTAGACGGCCGGCGACGAACAGCCAGTTCAGGTAGGCACCGGCGATCAGGCCGATGGCGATCCAGCCTTCGGACAGACCGGACATGTAGACCGCGCCCGGCAGGCCCATCAGCAGCCAGCCGCTCATGTCGGAAGCGCCGGCGGACAAGGCGGTCACAAAACTACCGAGACTGCGGCCGCCGAGGATGTAATCGGAAAGGTTTTTGGTGCGCATATAGGCAATCAGCCCGATCAGCACCATGGCTGCGATGTACACCACGAAGGTGACAAGCATTGGAGTACTAGCTGTCATTGGGGGGTTCCCCTCTCAATTGTTGTTATCCAGGCGACGGGAGATAGACCCGCGCCCTGCGTGGAAAGTCGCGCCCGCTTGTGGCGAACGCTCGAAGCAGCTGAACCATTCACTGACTGCGACCAGCAACCGTGGACAGCCTTGCCACTGTCGGGGCTTTAACGACCCCAATAGGACAACGGGCGGGAGCCCTGAGACTCCCACCCGCTCAAACCCTACTCCTCGCCGCCCAGCGACAGCAGGGAGGCGTTGCCACCTACCGCGGTGGTATTCACCGATACCGTGCGTTCATTGACGAAGCGCAGCAGGTAGCTCGGACCACCGGCCTTGGGCCCGGTGCCGGACAGGCCGCAACCGCCGAACGGTTGCACACCGACCACGGCGCCAATCTGGTTACGATTGACGTACAGGTTACCCACCCGCGCCAGCGCTTCGATGCGCTCGGCGGTTTCCTCGTTGCGGCTGTGCACGCCGAGGGTCAGGCCATAGCCGGTGGCGTTGATCGCCGCGACCACCTTCTCCAGGTCGGCCGCCTGGTAACGGACGATGTGCAGGATCGGGCCGAAGTTCTCTTTCTTCAGCTCATTGATACCGCCGATCTCGAACGCCACCGGCGCCACGAAGTGCCCCTCGAGACCTTCCGGCAGCGGGGTCTCGGCAATCAGCTTGCCCTCGCCTTTGAGCTGGGCGATGTGCGCGTCGAGGCCGGCCTTGGCTTCGGCGTCGATCACCGGGCCCACGTCGCTTTCGCGCAGGTGGGTCGGGCCGACTTTCAGCTCGGCCATGGCGCCCTTGAGCAGGTCCAGCACGCGCTCGGCGATATCCGCCTGCACATACAACACACGCAAGGCCGAGCAACGCTGGCCGGCGCTGGTGAAGGCCGACTGCACGGCATCCTTGACCACCTGCTCGGGCAGTGCGGTGGAGTCGACGATCATCGCGTTCTGCCCGCCGGTCTCGGCGATCAGCGCGGCAATCGGGCCGTCTTTCTCGGCCAGTTGACGATTGATGATGCGTGCGGTGCCGGTCGAGCCGGTGAAGCACACGCCAGCGACGCGGGCATCGCTGCAGAACACGCCGCCGAGGGTGGCGCCGTCGCCCGGCAGGAAGGCGATCACATCCTGCGGCAGGCCGGCTTCGAACATCAGCTCCAGGGCACGTGCGGCGATCAGGCTGGTCTGCTCGGCCGGCTTGGCCAGCACGCAGTTACCGGCGACCAGGGCGGCGGCGATCTGCCCCAGGTAGATGGCCAGCGGGAAGTTCCACGGACTGACGCAGACGAAGATGCCACGGCCTTCATGGAACAGCTCGTTGCGCTCGCCGGTCGGGCCTTGCAGCTCTTCGCGGCCGAGGCGCAGACGTGCCTGCTGCGCATAGTAACGGCAGAAGTCCACGGCTTCGCGCACTTCGTCGATGCCGTCCTGCATGGACTTGCCGGCTTCCAGGGTGCACAGCGCCATCAGCTCACCGCGATGGGTTTCCAGCAGGTCGGCCAGGCGCTCGAGCACAGTGGCACGAACGTCGATCGCGGTGGCGTTCCAACGCGGCCAGGCGGCATGCAGGGCGTCCAGCGCCTGGGCGGCCTGGGCCGCCGTGGCGAACTGGGCGCTGCCGACCTTCTTGTTCAGCTCGTAGGGGCAACGCACTTCTTGCACGGTGCCGGACAGTTTCTGCCCGTTGATCACCGGTGCGGCTTGCCATTGGCGGTTGAGGTGCGGCTGATAGGCGAGCTCAAGCTCAGCCAAGGACTGCTGGATGTTCATGTTGATGCCTTGGGAGTTTTTCCGCGTGCGGCCAAACAACGCCGACGGGAGGGGAATTTTGTCATTGCCAAGCGACTTGAACTTGCGCAGTTGCGTCACCGGGTGATCGAGAAGTGACTCGATCGGCGTGTTCGGGTCAACCAACTGGTGCACGAACGAGGAGTTCGCGCCGTTTTCCAGCAGGCGCCGCACCAGGTAGGGCAGCAGGTCCTTGTGCGCACCGACCGGGGCGTAGATGCGCACGGTGGTCTTGTGCTGTTCCAGCACGGTGTCGTACAGCGCATCGCCCATGCCGTGCAGACGCTGGAACTCGAAGTCGCGCGGCGTCTGGTTCTCGGCGGCCATCGACAGGATGCAGCTGACGGTGTGGGCGTTGTGGCTGGCGAACTGCGGGTAGATCACGTCGCGGGTGAAGTCCGACAGCAGGAAGCGCGCGCAAGCCAGGTAAGAGGTATCGGTGCCTTCCTTGCGGGTGAACACCGGGTAACCGTCCAGCCCTTGCACCTGGCACTGCTTGATCTCGGTGTCCCAGTAGGCGCCCTTGACCAGGCGCAGCGGCATCTTCGCACCGAGTTCCTTACCCAGCAGGGTCAGCCACACCAGCACCGGCAGGCAGCGCTTGGAGTACGCCTGCACCACCAGGCCGAACTCGCCCCAACCGGCAATGGCCGGGTCGCGCATCAGCTTTTCATACAGTTCCAGCGACAGCTCCAGGCGGTCGGCTTCCTCGGCGTCCACCGAGATGCCGACATTGAGCTTGCGCGCACGAATGGCCAGCTCGCGGACATTGGCGAACAACTCGGTGAGCACGCGTTCGCGCTGCGCCACTTCGTAGCGTGGGTGCAGGGCCGACAGCTTGATCGAGATCGACGGCTTGGGTCCCGGGCCGACCTGCGGCTCGGCCCCCACAGTGTCGATGGCCTTGCGGTAGTCGGCCATGTACTTCTCGGCGTCGTCGACGGTCAGCGCCGCCTCACCGAGCATGTCGAAGGAGTAGGTGTAGCCTTTTTCGCGCTCCGGGCGACCATTCTTCAGCGCCTCGGCGATAGTGCGGCCGAGCACGAACTGCTTGCCCATCAGCTTCATCGCCTGGTTCATCGCGGCGCGAATCACCGGTTCGCCGGAACGCTTGACCAGGCGCCCGATCACGTTCTTCGGCCGGCCATCGGCGGCTACCGGGTCGACCACCTTGCCGGTCATCACCAGGCCCCAGGCCGCGAAGTTGACCAACACGTTGTCGCTCTGGCCGAGGTGGCGTTCCCACTCGGCGGCATTCAGCTTGTCGCGGATCAGCGCGTCGGCGGTGGCGGCATCCGGCACGCGCAGCAAAGCCTCGGCCAGGCACATGAGCATCAGCCCTTCGTGCGTGTCGAGGCTGTACTGACGAAGCAGAGCGTCGAGGGTATCGACGGCATTGTCCCGGCTACGCACCTGTTCAATCAGGGTGCGGGCATTGCGGCGGATAGCCTCGATGCCGGCGTCACCGGAGTCGGCGAGCTGTAACAGCTCAGTGAGATAGGCTGCCTCGTCAACGCTGTAATTAGCGCTGATGACAGGGAAAAAATCGGCGGCCTTGGCGGCAGAGATCCGGGTAAGGAACTCGTCCTGCAAGACGTGACTGGCTTTAAACATCACGCCCATCCTCTTGTGGATACTGTTGTTATGGGTCTAGCCCAGTAACACCGGTCTGCCCAATAACATCGGGCGCTATACCTGGCGGACTGCGCGAGTGGGTGTGAAATTTAGTGGCAGAGTGATGACCGCTTCTTGCGAAAACCTACGGAGTTTTTGCAGAAAGCTACGAGCGGGGGAACTTCTGACGAACGCGCGCCAGCCATGCGCACAGTCGGCTATGGCGGATAGGTGCGGCCTAGGGTCTGTTGCCGTTTCATTCGCGGCCGCGCCGTAGCTTGTTTTTGCGCGAGGCAAGGCACGAGGAGCGCGGTTTGGTTGTTCCAAA
>NZ_VIUH01000035.1 GCF_007993865.1 Pseudomonas sp. SJZ079
GCTCATTTGGAACAACCAAACCGCGCTCCTCGTGCCTTGCCTCGCGCAAAAACAAGCTACGGCGCGGCCGCGAATGAAACGGCAACAGACCCTAGAGCACGCAGTTGCTAAACCAACTCGGCGCCGCGGGTAAAACCCCGTAGGAGCCAGCTTGCTGGCGATCCAGCAACAGTCGCAGGCGATCGCCAGCAAGCTGGCTCCTGCACGCGGGTGGTATCAGCTGGCGATCTAATCACCTAAGGGAGTCCAACATGAGTGAATTCGAAACCCTGACCGTGCATGCCGGCTATGAACCGGACTGGACCGGTGCGGTGATGCCGCCGATCTACGCCACCTCGACCTTTCGTCAGCAATCGCCCGGGGTGCATGCCGGCTACGAGTACGGGCGCAGCCAGAACCCCACGCGCCAGGCCCTGGAGCGCGCCATCGCGGAACTCGAGGGTGGCAGCCAGGGCTATGCTTTTTCCTCCGGTCTGGCGGCCTGCGCCACGGTGCTGGATCTGCTGCCGGCGAACAGTCACATAGTCGCGGTGGATGACCTGTATGGCGGCACCTATCGCCTGTTCGAGCGGGTGCGCAAGCTCAGCGCCGGCCTGCAGGTCAGCTATGTGCCGGCCGACGCCGATGCTGCGACCCTGGCCGCCGCAGTCAAACCCGAAACCCGGATGATCTGGGTCGAGACGCCGACCAACCCCACCCTCAAGCTCTGTGACCTGGCCCAGGTCGGCCAGCTGGGGCGGGCGCGCGGCATCCTCACGGTGGCCGACAACACCTTCGCCTCACCCTACCTGCAACGGCCGCTGGAGCACGGCTTCGACATCGTCGTGCATTCGGCTACCAAGTACCTTAACGGCCACTCCGACGTGATCGCCGGGCTGGTGACGGTGGCCGACCGACCGGAGTTGGCCGAGCAGTTGGCGTTTCTGCATAACTCGGTGGGCAGCATTCTCGATCCGTTCTCCAGCTTCCTCTGCCTGCGCGGCATGCGCACCCTGGCGCTGCGCCTGCAACGGCATGTTGACAACGCCACCGAGCTGGCGGCCTGGCTGGAGCGCCAACCCCAGGTGGCGTCGGTGCTCTACCCCGGCCTGCCCAGTCACCCGCAGCACGACTTGGCAGCGCGACAGATGCGTGGCTTTGGCGGCCTGATCACTATCTACCTGGCCACCGACGCCGAAGGCACCCGGCGTTTTCTCGAGGCCACCCAGCTGTTCACCCTGGCCGAGAGCCTGGGCGGGGTGGAAAGCCTGATTAGCCAACCGGCCAGGATGACCCACGCCTCGATCCCCGCGGAACGCCGCGCGCAGATCGGCATCAGCGACAACCTGGTACGGCTCTCGGTAGGCATCGAACATGTCGACGATCTGCGCCGCGATCTACAGCAGGCGTTAACCTTAATCCAGGGTTAGCGGCGTACCGCGATAGGACTATTGGCCCCCGTATAGAGCAGCGCCACGCAAATAGACGGCCAGGCTCCAGGTCTTCGTTCGGGTGTTGACTTGACCGTTCCTCGGATACTGCTTGAACCCACTTGAATACAGCGAACGATGGGCCACGCTTACTGGACGTCCGGTAAGCCCGCCGGAGCATGCACCGTAAGTGATGAAACACTCGGAGCTGCTTATGTCAGTCGCAAAGCTGTTGCTTTCGATTCTAGGCTTATCCCTGATCACTCTCAGCGCTGAAGCTAGGCTGGAGGTCGGGACGGTGGCCTTCTATTCAGATGGCGCGGTGGAGAAGTTAGTCGCTTATCAGGAGGGTAGAGCGGTCTGGGAGGACACCCGCAAACGTCGTTACATCTATGGAACCAACCCCCTCCTACCTGCAATTATCCGTGAAGACCGTCTGCGCCCCGCGAAGAGCTACTCAGCCAGGATCGATGCTTCCAATCCTGAGCGCTTGCTCGGAACCGCGGCCGGAACCTCCCAGCGCTTCGTCTTGATCCGCACCTATCGTAATGGTCGCAGCATTCGGCGGCAGTGGCGCTGCGAGTCGCTTGGCCGGAGCACGATGCCGCTGCAGTCTGAAGTCCTCGACGTGGATCGGTATGCCTGCACACGCCTCTCCTATACCAAAAGAAAGCGCGTTGTAGTTCGAGAACAGCGAACGATCAGTTATTCGCCCGCTCTGCAGTTGAGCGTTTCGTTTGAGCGCAAGACCAAGAACTCAACCTCCAGCCGCGCATTGAAGCAGCTCCTAGCGCCCGAGCAAGTTAGCGCCACAAGGATCAGGCATATCCACCGCCAACTGGCGAAGTGAGTAGCCCATGAGCGATTCTTCCGCATCTCTGCTGAGTCGCCTGCACAAGGCCAAACAAAGTTATGTGACCCGCCACCTGCCGTTATCCGCATGCCACGCACTGGTGCCCATGCAGGGGGCAAACTTAGGCGATCTGCTGCTTGCCCGCGTGAAACGCATCAGGCAGCACGCCCGAATCGAGTTGCTCGATGGGCGTCGCGCCAACTTGTTTGTCGGTGACGAGTTGATTCTGGTTGCCGGCAATCGCTATGCCACGGATCAGTTCGAGGCCACGCTGCCCGCGGGAAACGCTGCTCATCTGGTGGCAGGCGGGGGCATAGCCGCCCAGGTCGTCAGCCGCCATGTGCAGATCAAGCCGGCCACCGAAATCGAGATTATCGGCATGCTTGCCGACCAACATCGACAGGTATTGAACCTCAGTCGTTTTACCTCACTCGGCGCAGCGCCCAGTGAGACCAAGCGGGGCGCTATGCGCACCCTGCTGGTCGTGGGAACGGGTATGAACAGCGGCAAGACCACCCTGGCGAGTGCCCTGATTTCAACGCTCAGTCGTCAGGCCTGTCGAGTCGTCGCGGCAAAGCTGACTGGAACCGGCTCAGGGCCGGATGTCTGGCGGTTTCGCGATGCCGGCGCGATTGCCGCATTGGACTTTACCGATGCCGGGCTGCCGGGCACCTGGCAGCAACCGACGGAGTTGTTGATTAGGATTACCAAACAGATTGTACAGGCGGCCTGCGAGCACGAAGCGGGCTACCTGGTCCTTGAGCTCGCTGATGGAATTCTGCAGCAAGAGACCTATGCGCTGTTGGCGGATCGCGAGTTTCAATCGCTTTGCGATGCCTGCTTTGTCGCTGCCGACTGTGCGCCGGGTGCGCTGCTGCTGGTGCAGCAGCTGTCGTCGTGGAAACTGCCAGTGCTGGCGATCAGCGGGACACTGACCCAGGCGCCCCTGTTGATGGAGGAGGTCTGCGCTCGCACGGGGCTGCCCTGCCTGACGATGGATCAGATCTTCGATATCGGCACGATAAATGTCGCCCTTGGAGAACTGAGCCCTATTCGATGAGGAAATTGGCCGGAATTATCGATGATCAACGTTGGCGGGGTCTCATCGGGCTGGGCCTGATCGGTCTTGTTCAATCGCTGTCGCTATTGTTTTTCATCGTGCAGATTCGCAATCGGATCATGACCCAGCAAGGGCAGCTGATCCAGGTCTTGCTGCTGCTCGCCCCGCTGGTGCTGGTACTGGCGTACGGGCGATATTTAGAGCGTACGGTGGCAGAAAGGGTGGCGCAGAGCTACATACACCAGGTGCGTAATCAGGTCTTCGGCCACTTCCTCCGTTTGCCCACTAAGGACGCCTTGCGGATTGGCCGCGGTAGCCTGTTGATGCGCTTGACCGGCGACCTCTTAGCCCTGCGCAATTGGCTCGTACTGGGCGTCGCGCCGGTCATGGTGCTGAGCATTTGGTTAGCCGTTGCATTGATTACCCTATGGGTCATCGACCCGCTGCTGGTTGCCGTGCTGACTGTGCTCAGTGTCCTCGCGCTCCCGGTGTATTGGCTCGGCGGTCGATACCTGTATCGCGCCAGCAGCAATACCCGCAAGCACCGCTCCCGTTTGATGAACTACGTGAATCAGCGTATTGCTTCCGTGGCGCTGATCCAGTCGATGAATCAAACGGGCCGTGAGGAGCGCAACTTCCACCGGTTGAGCAACGAGATGCTCCGCTGGCAACTCAAGCGTGCGCGCGGGGGAGGGTTGCTGCGTGCCAGTACCGAGTTCATCAGCCTGATTCTGCTCGGGCTGCTCATCTTGGTTGGCCATTATCGAGTGCTGGCTAATCAGCTTTCCGCGGATCAGTTCGTCCTGGTGATCGTCGTGGCGCTGTACCTGTTGCCGCAGTTACGCCGACTGGGACGTATCTACGAGTACTGGACGCAGTACCAACTGGCTCGCTCCAAGCTGGAACGCTTCCTGAGGCGAGCAACGGTAGCGGCGGGCGGCAAAAGGCTCAAATTGCCTACGGGTGCTCCGGTTTCAGTCGCGCTGTGCGTTACCTCAGGGCGCGCAGCTAAACTGGAACTGGATGCCCCAGCGGGTGCACGGGTCATCTTGTCGGGAGCGTCGGGCTCCGGCAAGAGTCGCTTGTTACGTGCTCTGGCAGGGATAGAGCCCATGTCTGACCTGCGCTGCATGATCGAAGCGATACAGCTCGAGGACCTGGCAACAAACGAGCGGCAGCGCCGGATTGTGCTGGTCAACGAACCGTCACTCTGGCAAACAACCATCAGGGCCAACCTGACCTATGGCATGCGTCGGGGTGGCCCGGAAGATATCGACAAGGCCATCAGCCTCTGTGGTCTGCGGGCGCTGGTCGAAGGTTTACCCAAGGGCTTGGACAGCCAGCTGGGCAGCAGGGGCGTCAACTTATCCAGCGTAGAAGAACTGCGCTTGATGCTCGCACGTGCACTCTTGAGGCGGCCATCGTTGCTGCTGATAGACCATCCCGCGTTGTCGAATCATGTCGAAGTCGATGAGCTGCTTAGCGGGCTCAGCGATTATTTCCCCGGCACTATTATCGTGACCCGCATAACCGACAATTATCCCAGTTGGGCGACCACCTGCTGGGTGTTACCACAGCCAATATTTGACAGTCAGAGCGAGACCTCAGTGGGGCATCGGACACAACGTCATGAGGTTAACTATGGCCAAGGTTGAGTGTTATCGCACGCGTGAACTGTCCGCGTGGTTCTATGAACCTCCCGCTCTCGTGGAGCCACAGAAGTTATTGGTCTGTATCCATGGCATCTCGAGAAACGCCAAGCAACAGCAAGAAGCTTTCAGCTCTACTGCCGACAGACTGGGTGTCCGCCTGCTCGCACCGGAGTTCAGCGAAGAGCGATTTCCCGGGTATCAGCGCCTGGACAATGCCCAGGGTTATACCCGTGCTGATCTTGCGCTGAATCGTATGCTGATCAGCCTCGCCGGCGATCTGCGTGAACAGGGCTGGACTCTGGATATGTTCGGTTATTCCGGAGGCGCCCAATTCTGTCACCGTTATGCGCTGTGCTATCCCGCTCGCGTGAGTAGTCTCGTGCTCGCGGGTGCCGGCTGGTACACCTTCCCGGAGCGTTCGGTGAAATATCCGCGAGGGCTTGCAAACTGGCCTTCGATGCTACCGGGCCCGGCGCCCGTCAGGGTGATGAGCAAGATTCCCACGCTGGTATTAGTCGGTGATCACGATACCGAGCGCGATGCCAGTTTGCGCAAGGGCGAGCGCATCGATGAGCAGCAGGGGCTGCACCGCCTGGCGCGCGCGCACAACTGGGTTGAGCGGTGGCGAGCGCTTGGCCATGCAACCAATCTGTACCTGCACGAGTTAAAAGGGGGCACGCATGACTTTGCCTTGTGCGTTACCCAGACCGATATGGTCGAGCGAACTTTTCGCTTTCTAGCGCGGGGAAGGGAGTTGCCATCATGAGAAAATTACTTACGCTGCTTGCAGTTGCAGTCGTATTGTCAGGCTGCACGGGCCTCACTTCCCGCAGTATTGACGATCCACTGTTGCTCAATACTCAGGAGGTGACCACGGCGTTTTCAGGTCACACAGTCCGCTCTTACAATTTCGGGCGAAAAATCAACACCCTGACCTACTACGATGCCAATGGAAGTGTGCTGCAGGAACGCTTTTGGGAAGTCAGGCGAGGGCGTTGGCATGTGATGCCCGATGGGCAGATTTGCCTTGTTTTCGATCAACCGACTTGCCGCTTCGTGGGGCGGGCGAGAGGCAACCTCTACAAATATCGGCGCAATGCGCAAGGGCAGTTGAAGGCCATCATACGCTACGCAGATTTCACCGCGGGCAATGTAATTACACCCTGATCGAGTTGGGTGGTATTTAGAGGCTGTAACAGGGCTCGCCTTGAAGACCGCCGTGGGCCAGCCGGAACGCTTGGCCCCCGTTGCGCGAACTGCAGAGTGGCCAGGGCGATAGCCCCCAACACAGGCCGGATATACGAATGCAACCGCACTGACGACAGGGCAGAAAAAGCATTACTCACCGCTTGCGGGGAGAGTCCATGTACCAGTTGTTAGCTTACGTGAACACATTATTAATTTCGACTTTAAGTAATTCTTTGGCGCCATTTCCAATGAGTGCGCCGTGTGCAGCAATGATGGCGTCAAAGTCGAGAGTTAAAAGGATTTCAAAATCTTTTTTAAGCGTCTTACCCTTTGGGGTTACGCGTTTCAACCAAGGGCCACCAATATTTAGGCCTGTTTTGAAGCCTAATAACTTAAAGGCAAATTTCGTAAGCCACGAAAAATAACTCCAGTCAGAATGATATTGGATGCTGTCAGTGGTTATTAATAGCTTGTGTTCTTTAATGAGGAGTGCTGCTTCTGGATAAGTGGCAGACTCGAAAATGAAAAATTCAGAATTCTCGATGGGGCCAGTAGTGTTTGGGTTGATGTCTCTTGTTGGGCTTGGCGATTTGTATGTTTCCTGACCTTTTTGAGCCCAAAGCTCACATTTATACCTATTCAGGTAAAACTCATCGTCAAGGCCATGAAAGTCGCCAAGCCTAATTATTTTGCTCACCTTTCCAAGTAAATCCAAAGCAGCAAGACCTTCCTCGTTCATGCGAACAGGATTGATTAATGTGATTTCTGAACCGCTTTGTAGAATGACCATATTTCTGTTCATTCTCATCCCTGGCCCCATCTTAATACTGCCATGCAGCAGAAACACTCCGGGGTATAGGCTTTGTATTTGGTCGTGTGGGTATGCTGGCGGATACATTACTCTTCCTTAAGTAAGCTAACGATTAAGCTAACAGGCGAGCAAAAGCGCAGCTTTTGCGAGTCCAGTGAGTTGTTATGTTTCATTTACGCTTGCCTGCCCAAACATTAAGAGCGTTTTTAATGTATTGACTGGGTTCAGGCATTGGGTGGCTTTTTCCAGGCTTGGTGTCTCGTTCATGCTTACGGAAATTTCGCTCGATTCTCTCCCAGTCTTTTGGGTGCAATTCTTTGAGCTTCTCAACGAATTCATCAGGCGAGAAATTTTCTCCTAAAGCGACAACTGTAGCTGCAATTTTTTCGTCTTTTTTGGTTGTGACTGTCATGGGAATTCCTTGGCAGTTGTCGGCCTATTCTTCTGTGCGAAATAATAGTGAGCCATCTAGTTTTCTGGCTTCATTGCTTTCATACACGCCAATGCATTTACATGGGATTTCTGTCGTATAGACTTCATCGCCATCTACGCGTAGCGCGATCTTTCCAGACATGCTGTAAAGGAATTCACCATCAAATGTTCCGATATGACTTCCCTTGGCATCATATGCTTGCTTATGCACAGAACTCTCCTAATGAAACATAACTATAATTATGCGGCATGCCTACATATGACCACTGTTCCCATATCTGGTAACGGTGTCCACATGTAGGCATCGCGTATCCATATCTGACCATCATCATTTGATGATCCGCTCGCTGAGGCCCAGCTTTATTGCATCGCCCTGTCGCATCAGCCACAGCTGTCGGTCAGGCTGCCATCTGGCCCCCGGACTTTGCACCAGCCGTTGCAGGTCGGTTTCGTGTCGGAGTATGCGCAAGGCAACGGTTTGGCGGTTCTGATAAAGGCGTTGGGCCGTGCGGTTGATACCTTTTACCGGCGCGGGCTTGCGTTCGATGATTAGTTCGACGGTGGTGTAGCTGAGTTGACGTTCGGGATCGAGGCGGTAACGCACGGCGATCAGGTCGTCGCCGTAGATTTCGACAAGGCGCCTGGTGCCGTTCATGCCGGGTTTGAGGGTTTTGACCACGTCCATGTCGGTTCGCCTTGGATAAGGATGCTGGCAGTCTGCCCGAAGCTGTATGCAGGGCTCAAGCCTGACGTTGTGTCGTCTGACCCGCGCGCTGGACCTCCGTGAGTATCACTGCATGCGCTGAGCGGAGAGCTGCAGCTGACAGATTTGCCTATGCATTGCACCGGTGCTGAGAGGTGTTGGCTCACAACCAAGGCTAAGCTTGGGGCGAGCTGAACGTGGACCTGGGCGGCGAGCAGGACTTCACCTATCAGATCTGGCCGCGTCGGGGTGCGATGCCGGCATTCGCCCTGCGCGCGACCGGTGCGGGCCCGCACTATTACCGCCAGGAAGTGCACATCGGTGAGGGCGGTCAAGGCTACGACCTGGCCGGCTACACTCAGGAACAGGTGATCGGCGAGATTCTCGATCAATACGAGCGCCATATGTTCTTCTTGCACACCCAGCGGGAGATGTCTGGCCGCGAGACCAGGATGCCCGACGATTCCGCCACCGCCGGACGCTGAGGCGAAGGAGCCATGCCATGAACGAGCAAGTCTTCGATCAGGGTTTCGATTACGTCATCGTCGGTTCCGGTTCGGCCGGCTCGGTGCTGGCGGACCGCTTGAGCGCCGATGGCACGCACCAGGTCCTGGTGCTGGAGTTCGGCGGCAAGGACAACTCGATCTTCATTCAGATGCCCACGGCTTTTTCCATCCCGCTGAATAAACCGCGTTTCGACTGGGAGCTGTACACCGAGGCGGAACCGGGCCTCAAGGGGCGCAAGATTCACCAGGCGCGCGGCAAGGTGATCGGCGGCTCTTCCTCGATCAATGGCATGGCCTACGTACGCGGCTGCGCCGGGGATTACGAGGAATGGGTGGAGTTGGGCGCCGAAGGCTGGGGTTACGCCGACGTCTTGCCTTACTTCAAACGCGCCGAAGACTGCCTGTACGGTGCCGATCAGTACCGCTCCAGCGGCGGGCCGGTGGGGGTGTGCAACGGCAACAATATGAAGAATCCGCTGTATCGCGCCTTCATCGAGGCAGGTCGCCAGGCAGGCTATGGCCAGACCGACGATTACAACGGCTATCGCCAGGAAGGCTTCTGCCGGATGGACATGAGCGTGCGTAACGGGGTGCGCAGCTCCACCGCCAATGCCTACCTGAAACCGGCGTTGAGCCGGGTCAATCTGCACCTGCAGATGCACGCCCTGACCACTCGGGTATTGTTGGAAGGCAAGCGCGCGGTCGGGGTCGAGTACCGCCAGCAGGGCAAGACGTTTCGGGTGCAGGCGCGGCGCGAGGTGATCCTCTGCGCCAGTGCCTTCAATTCGCCGAAGCTGCTGATGCTGTCCGGCATTGGTCCAGCGGAACAGCTGCACAAGCATGGCATCGAGGTGGTTCACGATCTGCCTGGCGTTGGCGAGAACCTGCACGACCATCTGGAGGTCTGGGTTCAGCAAGCCTGTACCCAGAAGATTACCCTCAATGGTTGGCTCAACCCGTTTGGCCAGTTGCTGATCGGTGCCCGTTGGTTCTTCTTCAAGAGTGGCCTGGGGGCGAGCAACCAGTTCGAGTCCAATGGCTATATCCGCAGTCGGGCCGGTCTCAAGTATCCGGACTTGCAATACCACTTCCTCGCCGGGGCCATCGCCTACGACGGTTCCAGCGCCGCCGAAGGCCACGGTTTTCAGGTGCATCTGGGCGCCAACAAGCCGAAGAGCCGGGGTTACGTGCGGCTGAAGTCCAGCGATCCGGCTGCCGCGCCGGAGATATTCCTCAATTACCTGGCTGAAGAGGAAGACAAGCAGGCGTTCCGCGCGGGCTTGCGCCTGACCCGGGAGATATTCGCGCAACCTGCGTTCAAGCCTTTCCTCGGCGAGGAGCTTTCGCCGGGCAAGCAGGTGCAGAGCGACGAGGAGATTGACGACTGGCTGGCCCGGAGCGCCGAAACGGCCTATCACCCCTGCGGTTCCTGCCGCATGGGCACCGACCCGATGGCGGTGGTCGATCCCCAGTGCCGCGTCCACGGCATTGAAAACCTGCGGGTGGTGGACTCATCCATCATGCCCACTGTCACCAACGGCAATCTCAATGCGCCGACCATCATGATCGGCGAGAAGGGCGCGGATCACATCCTCGGCAGAGCGCTGCTGAAGCCGTCGGACGCGCCGGTGTTCGTTGTTCCAGGCTGGCAGGAGAATCAGCGCGAACGAGGGCCGCTTGGCGGTTAGAGCGCGTTGCCGGACGGGCTAGCGTCGCGTGGTTCTGACCCGGGAAAAACCTACGGGTGGCTTCACAGCCTGGTGCGTCCACCGATGCCGATTGCCGTGTACTGGCGTCAACCGTACGGCAGGTACAATCGGCGGCCGGCCTTGCGAGTGGCATCGCCCGCCACAGAGCAGTGGTAGCGTGCTGCTCTACCTGCACGGCGGCGCCTACCTGATCGGCGGGCCGCACACCCACCGGGCGATTTGCGCCAACCTGGCCAAACATGGGCAGCTTGAGGTCTGCGCCCTGGATTACCGCCTGGCCCCGGAGTTTGTTTATCCGGCTGCTCGCGACGATGCGCTGGCGGCCTACTGCGCGTTGCTCGACCTTGGCTATACGCCGGCGCAGGTTGTCATCGGTGGCGATTCCGCCGGAGGCAATTTGAGCCTGGTCACCAGTCTGCGCCTGCGCGAACTGGGCATGCCTCAACCGGCCGCACTGGTGTGTTTGTCACCGGTTACCGACTTCACCTTCGCCCAGCTGCATCAACCGCCAGCCGGCGATCCGCTGCTCCATCGGCAATGGATCGAGCAGGCGGTGGCGCTGTATTGCCCGCAGGATGTGCCGCGTCACGACCCGGGTCTGTCGCCGCTGTTGAGCCAGGTGGATGAGGACGAGCTCTTGCTCAACGACAGCCTGCGCTTCGCCGAAAAGGCCAAGGCGGCCGGCGTGGTGGTGCGTCTGGAACGCTATCCGCAGCTATGGCATCTGTTCCAGGCTCATGCCGGCCTGCTCAAGGCGGCGGATTTCGCCCTCGGTCGGGTGGTGAGTTTCCTGCGCGAGCCAGGCTGCTGAATGGACAACCCCCTGATCACCGGCGCCGCCTCGGGGATCGGCGCGGCGACTGCGCGGTTGTTTCATGCGCGCGGTTGGCAGGTGGGCCTGCTCGATAGCGATCACAGTGGCGTGATGGCGCCGGCGGCCGAGCTGGAGGGCGCCCGGCATGCCCCGCTGGATGTGGTGGATGCAACTGCTGTGAAAGCGGCCTTGGCGGAGTTCTGCACGCTGCATGGCGGCCAATGGCGTTTGCCGTAATTGTGCGGGGCTACTGCGCTGTGATTATTTCGAGGCACTCGATCTGGAGTGGACCAAGCACGGCATTAGCGTCGGCGACTTGATGCCGCCGTTCGTTAACACGCCGATGCTGGCCAACCAGTGTTTCGTGGCCCCGGTCATGCAACGTCTGGGCGTTAAGCTCAAGGCCGAAGACATAGCCGCGGCTGTCTGGCAGCAGGCGCAGGGCGCGAAGGTGCATCGTCCAGTCAGTGTGGCGTTCAAATTGATGTGCTGGTCCGGGCGGCTTTCCCCGGTTTGGATCTCCCCTGATCATGCGCTGGCTTAGTCGGGCGTAGGGCATAGGTGGCTTTTTGCCCTGGGTTTTTGGGTGAAAAGCGTGCTGCCAGCCTGGCTGATGAACAGCGGTTTTTTCACCAGCTGTCTTGAAAGTCGACAAATCGGCCGAGGACGCACTACTCTGCAATAGACGGCTCTGAGTTTTTCGCACTGAATGGCTCAACGTCGACCAGTCCTGGCTTCAGGTCTGGCTTATGACACATCAAGCAGCCCTTGCTTGATTCTCGGGCGACATCGCTTTAGGTGTCGCGACACCGCGCAGTTCTGGCGGTTGCAATGGAAAATCGGTTAATTCATCCATCGCCTGAGGAGATTACTTCATGAGCACAGCCATACATGATGATGTCAGCAGCGGTGTGTTACGGCGGATGAAGGAGGGTGGCTTCGACTTCGCCAGCTTTCATCCAATCGAGTTCTACGCCATTTTCCCGGATGAGGAGCGGGCTCGCCTGGCGGCCGGTAATTTTCGTGGTGAATCCTTGAATGCCCAGGTCAGTGCTCGCGACGACGGCGTCTGGCATCTGCAAGTCAGCAAAGTGATGTTTGCCACTCACGTCGGCATTGGTGACTTCGAGCAGGACATGGGCTCGGTAGTGATCCCTCTCGGGGGCAAGTTGGATGGTTGGGGCGTGACACAGGAGGTCAAAAGCCTGCGACCTTGAACGTCATAAGCTATCGGCAATAGCCACCGGTTGGCCCAGGGCCGGCCGGTGTGCACCTCCCTCGCTCGCTCACTCGATCTGCTGTACCGGACTCGACCCTAGCCACCGCTTTGCCTCAAACTGGGCGGCGGAGGCTGTTCATGACCGATATCCTGATTCTGACTCATACCGATTACTGCACACCGGGCCACTTGGGCAGGGTACTGGATGAAGCGCAATGCGCCTTCAGCGTCCTGCGCGTTGACCTGGGCGAACTGGACGGCGTTGACCTGGATCGACCGAAAGCCGTGGCGATCATGGGCGGGCCGATGAGCGTCAACGATGCCTTGCCGTGGCTGAACACGGAAATTGCCGCGTTGAAGCATTTCATCCAGCGCGATATTCCAATGATCGGCCACTGCCTGGGCGGGCAGTTGCTGGCCAGGGCACTCGGCGCCGAGATCAGCCGCATGGCCTATACCGAAAGTGGCTGGCAGCCCGTTCAGCAGACGGCTGCGGCTGCCTCCAGCCCATGGATGGCGCATCTGCCGGCGGAGTTTCCGATCTTTCAATGGCACGGCGATACTTTCGCCCTGCCCGTGGGGGCGCAGCGTCTGCTGACCAACTCATGGTGCGAGAACCAGGCGTTTGCCTGGGGCGAGACGATTCTCGCGGTGCAAGGCCATCCAGAGATGGACGAGGAGCTGGTGCGTCTGTGGCTCAATGACTGGTCACATTTGCTCGACGACAGCCAGCCCAGCCAGCAGAGCAAGGCGCAGATGCTGGAAGGCCTGCCAATCAAAGCGGCTGCCCTCAATCAGGTGGCTGAAGGCTTCTACCGGCATTGGTTGAAACTGGCGTTCGCCTGAGCGAATCGGCCAGAGCGGGGCTATTCTGCCGCCCACTGCAGGCTGCCGGTGTCTGCGCTAAAGGGTGATGCGACCGTGGCCAACCCTTGCTGCGGCGCCGGGGGCGATGAGCCGATACTCGGGAGCCATCAGGAGGCGGCAGCATGTTGCAACCGGCGCAACCCGGGCGGGTGATCCACACTCCGGGCTTGGTCAGGCGTATCGAACTGCGGGCTAAGCGCAGCGAGTACTGCCGATCGACCGCGCCGTACCCGCCTGGTGGTCGTTGCGCTGGGGGTAAATCAGATCCCGCATGAGCGTTGCCAATCGAATGCTGCCGTGTAATGGCGCGCGTCGCTTCGGTGGAGGCATGGCATTGCCCAGTATCAGTGCGTCATGTCTTCTTAACTTATTTAGGATGTTGATTTGTAAGGAATAATATCTCTGGCGCGGGCTTTGCAATGCATGGGTACATCCGGGTGACAAGGAGTACGGCATGGCCCGCACCTTTTATGACGAGATGTACCAGGCGAGTGGCGATTGCCGCCCGCACTATCGCGAATTCGCCCGCTGGTTGCTGGATACGCCGGCGGATTTGCTGGCTCAGCGTCGCCGTGAGGCCGACCTGTTGTTTCATCGCGCGGGTATCACCTTCACCCTCTATGGCGACGATCAGGGCACCGAGCGGCTGATTCCTTTCGACATCATTCCGCGCAGCATCCCGGCCAGTGAATGGCGCGTAGTCGAACGCGGTTGCATCCAGCGGGTGCAGGCGCTGAACATGTTCCTCACCGACCTCTACCATGACCAGCGCATCATCAAGGCCGGGATCATTCCCGCCGAGCAGGTGCTGGCCAACGAGGGCTATCAACTGGCCATGCAGGGCCTCGATCTGCACTGCAATCGGTATGCGCATATCGCCGGTGTCGACCTGGTGCGCGACGGCGATGGCAGTTACTACGTGCTGGAGGACAACTTGCGTACGCCGAGCGGCGTCAGCTACATGCTCGAAGACCGCAAGATGATGATGCGGCTGTTCCCCGAGCTGTTCGCTGCGCAGCGTGTCGCGCCTATCGATCACTACCCGAATCTGCTGCTCGATACCCTGAAGACCTCCAGCCCGCTGGATAACCCCAATGTCGTGGTGCTGACGCCGGGGCGCTTCAATAGCGCCTATTTCGAGCATGCCTTCCTGGCGCGCGAGATGGGTGTGGAGTTGGTCGAGGGCGCAGACCTGTTCGTTCGCGACGACAGGCTGTACATGCGCACCACGGCGGGAGCCAAGCAGGTGGATGTGATCTACCGGCGTTTGGACGATGACTTCCTCGACCCGCTGGCCTTCAATCCGGACTCCATGCTCGGTGTGCCGGGGCTGCTCTCGACCTATCGCTCCGGCAACCTGGTACTGGCCAACGCCATCGGCACCGGTGTGGCGGACGACAAGTCGATCTACCCCTATGTCGGCGAGATGATCCGTTTCTACCTGGATGAAGAACCGATCCTCAAGAACGTGCCGACCTGGCAGTGTCGCAAGCCGGCCGAATTGTCCCATGTGCTGGCCAATCTGGCCGAGCTGGTGGTCAAGGAAACCCAGGGCTCCGGTGGCTACGGCATGTTGGTCGGGCCGGCGGCGAGCGCGGCGGAGATCGAAACCTTCCGTGCCCGTCTGATCGCCAGGCCGGAGGCCTACATCGCCCAGCCGACCCTGTGTCTGTCGACCTGCCCGACCTTTGTCGAGAACGGCATCGCGCCGCGGCATATCGACCTGCGCCCGTACGTCCTGTCCGGCCGGGAAGTACGTCTGGTACCGGGTGGTCTGACCCGTGTCGCGCTGCGCGAAGGTTCGCTGGTGGTTAATTCGTCGCAAGGTGGCGGGACCAAGGACACCTGGGTCGTCGAGGATTAAGGAGTCGCATCATGCTCAGTAGAACTGCCTCTGACCTGTACTGGATGTCGCGCTATCTGGAGCGTGCCGAGAACCTCGCACGGATGCTCGACGTCAGCTATTTGCTCTCGCTGATGCCGCAGGATGGTCGTGGCGATGGACTGGAAGAACTGGCCTTGCCGCTGGTGATTACCGGCACCCTGGATGAGTACCTGGAACGCCACGGCCCGCTGCACGCCGAACGCATGTTGCATTTCTTTGCCTTGGACGCAGAGAACCCGGCGAGCATCTACTGCTGCCTGGGCGCGGCGCGCAGCAACGCCCACGCGGTGCGCGGGCGAATCACCGCGGACATGTGGGAGAACATCAACGCGACCTGGCTGGAGATTCGCGGTATTGCCGAACAGGGTCTGGGGCGCTACGGCATCAGCCGTTTCTGCGAGTGGGTCAAGGAACGCTCGCACCTGTTCCGCGGTGCCACCTTCGGCACCATCATGCGCGGTGATCCCTACCGCTTCATTCGCCTCGGCACCTTTATCGAACGTGCCGACAACACCTTGCGTCTGCTCGATGCGCGTTACGAAATGCTCGGCGAGGACATCGACGAAATCGATGGTCGCCCGGCGCGTAGCTACTACCAGTGGACCGCGCTATTACGCGCACTGTCCTCGTTCGAGGCCTTCGCCGAGATTTACCGCGGCTCGCCGGGTACGCGCAAGGTCTCCGAGTTATTGCTGCTGCGTCCCGACGTGCCGCGTTCGCTGCGCGCCTGCATGGATGAACTCAACCTGATGCTCGCCAGTTTGCCGGGCGACAACGGTCGTCGGGCGCAACGCCTGTCGGCGGAGCTGGAAGCGCGCTTGCGCTACACCAGCATCAACGAAGTTCTGGATGAGGGGCTGCACGCCTGGCTCACCGATTTCATCCTGCTGGTACGCCAGTTGGGCCAATCCATTCAAAGTTCCTACCTGGAGGTCGAATGAGACTGTCCATTAGCCACGCCACTACCTATCACTATGAAGATCAGGTGCGTACCAGTATCCAGTACCTGCGCATGACTCCGCATGACAGTGAGCGCCAGCAGGTGCTCAGCTGGGAGCTCAAGTTGCCGCGGCCGGTGCGTGCGCAACTCGACCCCTACGGCAATATCCTGCATGTGCTGACCCTGGAAGAACCGCATGACTCGATCATTATCGGCGCCCAGGGGCAGGTGGTCATCGATGAACTGCGCGAGGCCGAGCACGAGGCGCCATCGGCCTTGCCGTTTCTGCGCTTCACCCGCCTGACCGCGGCGGATCAGGCGCTGCGTGAGTTCGCCAGTCAGCATTGCAGGACTCGCCGTGATCGCACCGGCTTGATCGACCTGATGGGCGCCTTGCATGCGCACATAAGCTACCAACCCGGCACCACCGAAGTCGAAACCAGCGCCGCCGAGGCCTTCGCCGGGCGTCAGGGGGTGTGCCAGGATCACGCCCATGCATTTCTTGCCTGCGTCCGCAGCCTGGGGATTCCGGCGCGTTATGTGTCGGGCTATCTGTACACCGACAGCAGCGAGCACCTGGCCAGTCATGCCTGGGCCGAAGCCTGGCTGGACGGCGCCTGGTACAGCTTCGATGTGACCAACTGCCTGGCGAAGCCCGAGCGGCACTTGAAGCTGGCCGTCGGTCTGGACTACCTGGATGCGTGCCCGGTGCGGGGCATGCGTCGGGGCGGTGGCAGCGAACAGATGCATGCACATGTGGAAGTTTCACCCCTGCTGCAGGTCCAGCAACAGTAAGATTGTCTCGGCAAGCCACTCAATCGCGCCCGGTGCAGCTGCTAAGTTGCACCGGGCGCCTGTGTTCGTTACAGGTGAAGCATGACCTACTGCGTTGCCATGAGCCTGGCCGAAGGGCTGGTGTTCGTTTCTGACTCTCGCACCAACGCGGGGGTCGATCACATCGCGACCTTTCGCAAGCTGCATGTGTTCGGGGTACCGGGTGAGCGTTTGATTGTGCTGCAAAGCGCCGGCAATCTGGCTACCTCGCAGTCGGTGATCGGCCTGCTACGGCAACGGCTGAACGGTGATGGCGAGCATCTGTACACAGTGTCGAACCTATTCGCTGCCGCCACGCTAGTGGGCGATACCGTCCGCGAGGTGCTCTCGCGTGACGGCGGTGCGACCCTGACCCAGGGCGTCGACCTGGGCTGCTCCTTTCTCCTCGGCGGGCAGATCCGCGGCGAAGCACCGGCGATTTACAACCTCTATCCGCAGGGCAACTTCATCGTCGCCAGCGAGGACACGCCGTACTTCCAGATCGGTGAAAGCAAATACGGCAAGCCGATCCTCGATCGCGCTCTGAGCTACCGGATGGACTTGCAGCAGGCGTTGCGGTGCGCGTTGATTTCCTTCGACTCGACCATCCGCAGCAACCTCTCGGTAGGCATGCCGCTGGACTTGCTGGCGTACAAGGCCGATAGCCTGGAGGTGCCGACGGGCTATCGGGTCAACGACGGCGATGCCTATTTCGAGGGGATCCGCCAGCAATGGTGTGGTGGCCTGCGTGACTTGCTGGGTCGGCTGCCGGCACCGCCTGGCGAATATTGGCGCTAGTTCGTTGCGCGCCAGTGGTTGCAAAACCCTGCGTTCCGGTATGCGGCGTTGAACCCAGTATTCAGAAAAGCGCAGCGTTGCACGCGCGTCAGCGCGTCGCCTAAGGGGCGCGAAGCGAATCGAATGCCCAGGTACAACGGGTAAAGCCGCGTTGTGGCCTGAATTGGCCTAACCTCAGCACCGCTCGCTGGTTTTTTCAGCGGCCTGCTGATCGTCGCGAAAGGCGACCCGCGCTACGTGGGTACGCAGCGCCAAGGACGCCGAGTGCTCAGCTGACCAGACGGGTCAGGTTGGGAAGGATAAGAATCACCGTGGTGGCAAATACGATCAGGCTCGCTTGCCGGATTTTTGGCTGATTAAACATGGCCATCTGCCTTTTGTTCTTGTTGGTGTGGCGTCGGTTGCCCGCTCTAACGTCCTGTCGGGCTGCAGCGTCACGCCTGGGCGTGTACTGAAACCGCTCCGGCAAAACCCGGCAGCGGCATTTCTACTGCATGCTTACTGCAATGCAGTCTTAGTAACTCTAGGGCTCAGATCACAAATCCTTTAGATGACTTGGTTGCTAGCCCGTCGCGTCTTGGAACGATGAGTTATGCCCAACTCAGCTGCTGCTCAGCAAAAGGCTCAAGCAACCCTTGAGCCAGACGCTGCTGTGCAGCGGGTGCCTGCATTACGCCACTAAGCGACCGTTCGTCTGAGCAGACCGGTCAATAGGCCTGAGCACTTCGGTCATTGAGCCTGTGCTGCCTGGGCGTATGGTAGATCCGCCGAACCACAACAGGCGCAGTCAAGTGCAGTGAGTCTGCCGAACTTAGGGCAGTCCTAGATGCCGAATCCCGACAGGCCTCTGTCAGGCTACGACGCGCCGTCACCTATCCCTCCATTGGAGGTTTGAGGACGCCATGACCGAAGCATTTATTTTCGATGCGCTGCGTACGCCCCGCGGCAAGGGTAAGAAGGACGGCGCGCTGTATAGCGTCAAACCGGTCAGTCTGATCGCCGGCCTGCTCAAAGCCCTGCAAGCGCGTAACAAGCTGGACACCAGCCAGGTCGATGACATTGTCCTCGGCTGTGTCACCCCGGTGGGCGATCAGGGCGCCGACATCGCCAAGACCGCGGCGATGGTGGCGGACTGGGACGTCAGCGTCTCCGGTGTGCAGCTCAACCGTTTCTGCGCCTCGGGCCTGGAAGCGGTGAACCTGGGCGCGATGAAGGTGCGCTCCGGCTTCGAGGATCTGGTGGTGGTCGGCGGTGTGGAGTCCATGTCGAGGATTCCCATGGGCTCCGACGGTGGCGCCTGGGTGATGGACCCGGAAACCAATATGCACACGCATTTCACCCCTCAGGGCATCGGCGCGGACTTGATCGCCACCCTGGAGGGCTTTAGCCGTGCCGATGTCGATACCTTCGCCCTGGGCTCGCAGCACAAGGCCGCACGCGCCAGCGCCGATGGCTCGTTCAGCAAGTCGCTGATTCCGGTCACCGATCAGAACGGCATCGTGCTGCTCGACCATGACGAATTCATTCGCGGTGACTCCACCCTCGAAGGCCTCGGCAAGCTCAAGCCGAGTTTCGAGATGATGGGCCAGATGGGTTTCGACAGCACCGCGCTGCGGGTCTACAGCCATGTCGAGCGTATCGAGCATGTGCACACCCCGGGCAACAGCTCCGGCATTGTCGACGGTTCGGCGCTGATGCTGATCGGCTCCGCGGCCAAGGGCAAGGAGCTGGGCCTCAAGCCGCGCGCGCGCATTGTCGCCACCGCGGTGACCGGTACCGACCCGACCATCATGCTCACCGGCCCGGCGCCGGCCACCCGCAAGGCGCTGGCCAAGGCCGGCCTGCAGGTGGATGACATCGACCTGTTCGAGGTGAATGAGGCGTTCGCTTCGGTGGTGATGAAGTTTATGCAAGACATGGGCGTCAGCGCGGACAAGGTCAACGTCAACGGCGGCTCCATTGCCATGGGCCACCCGCTGGGGGCGACCGGTTGCGCCATCCTCGGCACCCTGCTCGACGAACTGGAGAAGCGCCAGTTGCGCTATGGCCTGGCCACCCTCTGCGTGGGTGGCGGCATGGGTATCGCCACCATCATCGAGCGCGTGTAGGAGCCAGCTTGCTGGCGATACGTCACAGCCCGGATCGCGAGCAAGCTCGCTCCTACAGGGCTGACGACACAAGAATTCACGGGAACAGAAGAAATGACTGACGCCATCCGTTACGCAAAAGGCCCGGACAACATCGTGGTCCTGACCATGGACATGCCGGGCCAGAGTGCCAACACCATGAACGCGCTGTATCGCGAGGCCATGGCCGAGACCGTCGAGCGCCTGGAGGCGGAGAAAGACAGCATCGCCGGCGTGATCATCACCTCGGCGAAGAAGACCTTCTTCGCCGGCGGCGACCTCAACGAGTTGATCAAGGTCGGCAAGGCCGACGCCAACGACTTCTATCAGATGATCCTGCGGATCAAGGGCCAGTTGCGCCGCCTGGAAACCCTCGGCAAGCCGGTGGTGGCCGCGATCAACGGTGCGGCCCTGGGCGGCGGCTGGGAAATCTGCCTGGCCTGCCACCACCGCATCGCCCTGGACAGCTCCAGCGTGCAGCTCGGTTTGCCGGAAGTGACCCTCGGCTTATTGCCGGGCGGCGGCGGGGTGGTGCGTATGGTCAGGCTGCTCGGCCTGGAAAAAGCCCTGCCTTATCTCGCCGAAGGTAAGAAGGTCCGTCCGCAAGAGGCCTTGAAGGCGGGGCTGATCCACGACATCGCCAGCGAGAAGGACGAGTTGCTGGCCAAGGCGCGCGCCTGGATCGCCGCCAATCCGGCGCCGATGCAACCCTGGGACATCGCCGGCTATAAGATTCCCGGCGGCACGCCGTCCAGCCCCAGCGTGGCGCAGATGCTGGCCATCGCGCCCTCGGTGCTGCGCGACAAGACCAAGGGCTGTTTCCCGGCGCCGGAGAAGATCATGTGCGCGGCTGTGGAAGGCGCCCAGGTCGATTTCGACACCGCGCAGATCATCGAAGCCCGCTACTTCACCGAGCTGACCACCGGGCAGGTGGCGAAGAACATGATCGGCACCTTCTGGTTCCAGCTCAATGAAATCAACGCCGGCGGCTCGCGTCCGCAAGGTTTTGCCCCTTACACCACCAAGAAGGTCGGGGTGCTCGGCGCCGGCATGATGGGCGCCGGCATTGCCTATGTCTCGGCCGCCGCCGGTATTGAGGTGGTGCTCAAGGACGTGTCCATCGCGGCGGCAGAGAAGGGCAAGGCCTACACGGCCAAGCTGCTGGAGAAGAAGGTGGCGCGCGGTCAGATGAGCGTGGAGAAGCGCGATGCTTTCCTCGCTCGCATCACCGCCACGGACAGCGAAAGCGATTTCGCCGGCTGTGACCTGATCATCGAGGCGGTGTTCGAGGACCGTGACCTCAAGGCCAATGTCACCGCCGCGGCAGAACGGGCGGCCTTGAGCGATGCAGTGATCGCCTCAAACACCTCGACGCTACCGATCACCGGCCTGGCCACTGCGGTACAGCATCAGGACAGATTCATCGGCCTGCACTTCTTCAGCCCGGTCGACAAGATGCCGCTGGTGGAAATCATCAAGGGCCAGCAGACCAGCGACGAGACCCTGGCGCGCGGCTTCGATTACGTCATGCAGATCAAGAAGACCCCGATCGTGGTCAATGACAGCCGCGGCTTCTTCACCTCGCGGGTGTTCGGCACCTTCACCAACGAAGGGATCGCCATGCTCGGTGAGGGCGTATCGGCGGCGATGATCGAAACCGAAGCGCGCAAGGCCGGTATGCCGGTGGGGCCGCTGGCGATCAGTGACGAAGTGTCGATGAGCCTGATGAATCATATTCGTCAGCAGGCCATCAAGGATCTGAGCGAGGAAGGCAAGGCGATTGCGCCGCACCCGGCTTACGCCGTCATCGAGCTGATGCTTAACGAGTACAAGCGTCCAGGCAAGGCCGCCGGTGGCGGTTTCTACGAATACCCGGTCGGCGGCAAGAAGCATCTCTGGCCAGAACTGAAGCGCCGTTTCGAGCAGGCCGATGCGCAAATTGCCGCGGAAGACGTGCGTGACCGCATCCTGTTCATCCAGGCCATCGAAACCGTCCGTTGCCTGGAAGAAGGCGTGCTGACCTCGGTGGCCGACGCCAATATCGGCTCGATTTTCGGCATCGGTTTCGCCGCCTGGACCGGCGGTGCGTTGCAGTTCATCAACCAATACGGGATCAAGGACTTCGTCGCCCGCGCTCATTACCTGGCCGAGCAATACGGCGAACGCTTCCTGCCGCCGGCCTTGTTGCTGGAGAAGGCGGCTAAGGACGAGGGTTTTTAGGGCTTCATCTCGCCTGTTCACGGCATGAATAGCCGGCTCCCAGGAGCCGGATTTTTATGCTTCAGCGGGCTGCCAGCTGAATAGCCGCGACGTCGAGTGAGCAGGGAGACCATGGCTGGCCCGCAACGCTTTGGCGTGAAGCCATTGGCCGCTACTATGGCGGCCCCGTATTACTTTTGGAGTTGTTCATGAAGCACGGATTGCTGTGCCTGCTGCTGTTGCTTTCACCGCTGAGTGGGGCTGCTGAGCAGAAGGTCTACCTGATGGCCACGGTGACGCTGGGTGGCTCGAACCTCGCGAACACGATCTTCCTTCACGAGCCGGACATCACCGACCTGGAAAGCTGTACCCAGGCTTGGATACGCGGTCAGCGCGACGATGACTGGTTGAAATATCACCATATCTTGCGCACTGACAAAATGCAGGGCTTCACTGCCAGGATCGCTTATCGCTGCGTGACCAGCGAATTGGGTATCGACTCATGGCATGACAGCATGCACTACGACTTTGCGTACCTGATCTCTGTCGAGCAACCGTCGTCTGCGCTGCAGGTTCACAAGGCAGCCAGCCTGGCAGCCTGTAGCGCGCAACTCGCTGGGCAGCCAGCGGTGCAAGGTGTGTCCAGGCATTGCGCCAAGAGCAATCAGCGCATCGACATCTAGATCTGCGGGCGTCGTGCTACTAGGTGCACAGATCAACGCGACGCTGTCCGCGGGTCATTTCATGGCGTACCCGCTTCTTGCTATGGCGGGTAGGGCTATGCAGCGTCTACCGGCGTCGCCCCGATGCATCGACTATGGGCATATCAATCCGTACCAGCATGGCCTGGTGCGGTGACTGGTTCGTTCGCGGGCTGCTCGTTCAGAGTATCTATCCATCGTGCAGGGCAACCTCGCTTGAGGCTCTGGGCGGCACTCTGGTTAGCTGAAACTGAAGGGGCCGGCGAAGGAGTTGTCGGGTCGGCAGGGCGGATTAGCGGGCAGTTGCTCGAGCGATACGGCAACCCGGATATTGCGCGACATGCTCGAGTTGCACTCGATATTCCTGGCCAGTGCGCCGGCAGAGCCATGGTTGAGACCGAGCAGCGATAAGCCGTTGGTCAGAAGGGCCAAGGCGGCGACGATCAGTAAGTTGGTGTTCTGCGGTTTCATGGTCTTCCAGCCTGGGGTGAGTGGTGCTGCGTTCGGTCGAGGTGGTTCAACTTCTCAGCAGGGCTACGGCCAGCGCGCCGATCTGCTGGACGGCCTGGCTGGGGGCCGCGTGGCCTTGGCCCATTGGCTTTACGTAGCTCAGGCTTAGGGTCAGCAGGGGGATGGCGATCATCAGGTACAGCCCGATGCCGGCTAAGGCGCCATTGCGCGCGTACTTGATGGTCAAACGGTTCATCTGTCTTCTCCGCTATGCCGTCTCGATGCTTGGGTGTGCTTTGCGTCGTATAGATAAAATTGATTTAAAGTTGCTTTATTTTCGTAATATAAATCTATTAATTAGATGTATGTGACGGCAGTGACGGCTACTCAAGCCGGATCAATCTAGAGGTAAAGCGCGCGGCCAATAGCGCGGTCCTGCGCGTGGCTTGCTAAGCGGGGTTCAGCGTGCCTGGCGATCGCAAACCAGCTGTTGAATCGCCAGGCGTTCGCTCAGTTGCGTCGGCATCTTCAGGGTGGTCAGCGTGCCATCGGTCAGGTGGATGACCCGCTCGGACTCGAAGCGCAAGCCATTGCCATCGAGCGTGACGTAGGTGATGCCGTAAGCGTTCTGCTCGGCTATGGGTTGGCTGGCGTTCATGACTGTTCTCCTGGGTTTGGCGCGCCTTGCAGCACCACGGGTGCGCTTATTTGCTGGTGGGGGCTGTCGCGCTTTTGCCTTGTGCTTTCGCTGCTTGGTTGGCGTGGCGCTGGTGGTCGGGGTTGACGCTGCTGGCGAAGGCGGAGGCGGCGAGCAGGCTGGCGATGGCGGCAAAACTGTTCATGGCGTGTGTCCTTCTGTGAGGGTGGGCGATGCCCGATGGCCAGATCATCCGCGCATGGCGTTATCGACAGAAGTGAATGGGCGTTATGCTGACTATCGAGCGCGTTGATAGATCGGTGGGCAGGGTAGTCGGTCGGGTTTATGCCACACCGATGGCGCTCCCCACTTGCCTTGCAACGTGACGCAAGGCAGGCTTGAACACTCGAATTATTACCACCCGCGTTTCAGGTATCCGCCCCATGCCGCTGCAGATTTGCATTCTGGAAACTGACATTCTTCGTCCCGAACTGATCGACCAGTACCAAGGTTATGGTCGTATGTTCGAGCAGCTCTTCGCCCATCAGCCGATTGCTGCCGAGTTCACCGTGTACAACGTGATGCAGGGCAACTATCCACCCGCCAGTGAGCACTACGACGCCTACCTGGTGACGGGCAGCAAGGCCGACTCGTTCGGCAGCGATCCATGGATCGAAACCCTCAAGACCTATCTGCTGGAACGCTATGCCCACGGCGACAAACTGCTGGGCATCTGTTTCGGCCACCAGCTGCTGGCGCTGTTGCTCGGCGGCAAGGCCGAGCGGGCCGAGCAGGGCTGGGGCGTGGGCACTCATCGATATCGTCTGGCCCACCAGCCGGCTTGGATGAGCCCGGTGCTGGAGGAGCTGACCCTGTTGATCAGTCACCAGGACCAGGTCACTCGGTTGCCGGAAAACGCCACGCTGCTGGCGTCCAGCGACTTCTGTCCGATCGCCGCTTACTGCATCAATGATCAGGTGCTGTGTTTCCAGGGGCACCCGGAGTTCATCCACGACTACTCGAAGGAGTTGCTGGAAATTCGTCAGCAGCACATCGGCGAGCCGGCCTACCGCAAGGGTGTGGACAGCCTGCAGCATGCTCACCAGGGCCACACGGTGGGCGAGTGGATGATGCGCTTCGTCGCCCAAGGCAAGCAGGGCTTGGACCTTTAAGCGAGGCTCAAACCAGGCTCATCGTGCGGCCCTTGCAGCCGTCCACTTCTGCCTGTAACCACCCATAGCCCGGCCTCTTGCGCCGGGCTTTTTTGCGGGTTTACGCGGGAGCGGCTCAGAGCCAGCCGTAGTGCTTGAAGCTGGCGTATAGCCCGATGCAGCCGATGCTGATTAGCCCGAGCACGCCGAAGTAGCCGAACTGCCAGGTGAGTTCCGGCATATTTTTGAAGTTCATGCCGTAGATGCCCGCCACCGCAGTGGGGAAGGCAAGGATGGCAGCCCAGGCGGCGAACTTGCGTTGGGTGATGCTCTGCCGTGAAGACTCCAGCAGCAGACCGATTTCGATGGCGTGGTTGGCCATTTCGCGCAGGGCCGTCAGGTCTTCCAGCAGGCGATTGACGTGGATCGCCACGTCGCGAAAGTACGGGCGCATGTTCTTGTCGATAAAGGGGAAGTCGAGACGCTGCAGGTCCTGGCAGATTTCCGCCATTGGTCCAATGTAGCGGCGTAGGCGCAGCAGGTCGCGCCGTAGCCCCTGAATGCGCTCGACATCGGCCTGGGCCAAGGGCCGTCTGAGTACTTCCTGCTCGACCTCCTCCAGTTCGGCGTAGTAGGCGTCCATCAGCGGCTGGTAGTTCTCGATCACGAAGCTGAGCAGGGCATAGAGCACGAAATCTTCGCCGTGTTCGAGTAGCAAGGGGTTGGCCTCGCAACGCTGGCGGACCTGCGAGTAGGGCGCGGACTGGCCATAGCGGGCGCTGATGATGTAGCCATTGCCGGCGAACAACTGGGTCTCGATGAATTCCAGTTGGTCGTTCACCCTGATCGGCGAGTAGACCACCAGAAACAGCGCGTCGCCGAAGGTTTCCAGTTTGGGCCGGGTATGCCGTTGCAGCGCATCCTCGAGCGCCAGTTCGTGCAGATCGTACTGACGTTGCAGATTAGTCAGCTCCTCGGGGCCAGGGTCGTGCAGGCCGATCCAGACGAAATGGCCGGGTTGCTTCGACCACTGCTTGCCTTCATCGAGGGTGATGTCTGTAACTTTCCGGCCTTTGCTGTAGACGGCGGCGGCAACGACGTGACCCATGGCGATTCCCTTGGTTGGATGGTGGCGCTGGTGCGGAGCTTACCCGCTGGTCAGTCAGAGTGTTGCCGGGGTCGGCGAGTTCTTCCAGATAATCGGGCAAATTGGCTTGTATCGGCCAGGTCATGCTCTCGGTTCACGCCGCCAGCGACCAGTCGCGGCATGACCCACCCTAGCGCACCGCATGGCCAAGGCCGCGGCGGCGCTGGCCAATACATCGCACTGCTTCGCGCTGAAGATTCTCCTACCAAACACCGCTTCGCCGCAAAGCTGGTGGGCGCGCTCCTGAGCGCAAAAATCGCGGGGAGGGGTTCAGCAGCCGCTTTCGGCGCCACGGGCGAGCAATGGCTAGGGCGGACTCAGGCGCATGGCGAGCCGGGAGGTCGGTGTGCTGCTGCGCGAGTACGGCCAAGGCGCGGCCATGCAGGTCATCGCTAGCACGTCCGGCCGCGCCGCAATCCGTCACGACAGGCACCGGGGCATGGCCCTTGGCGCGCCAAACGGACGCTCAGGCGGCGCGTGCCAGTTCCTCATCCATGGCATTGATGCACTGCTGCATCTGCGCACGGCAATCGAGCATCAACTGGGGCAGGTCGTCCTGCTTCAGGCCGGCGGTGGGGATCGCCGGTAATGCACGAATCATGAGGTTGCCGCTGTTCCAGCGGTTCAGGCGAATGTGTTTGGCGTAACTGCTGGCGCACACCGGGATGATCGGTACACCGGCGGCAATCGCCATCTGAAAGGCGCCTTTCTTGAAGGGCAACAGATCTTCGCCGAGGTTGCGGGTGCCTTCCGGGAACACCCAGATCGAGGTGTTCTGGTGCTTGAGGGTGTCGGTGGTGGTGAGCATGGCGCGTTTGGCCTTGAGCGCATTGCTGCGGTCGAGCAACACGTTGCCGGCCAACCAGTAGAGCTGACCGAAAAAGGGTACCCATTTCAGGTTTTTCTTGCCGATGCTGACGGTACGTTGCGGCACCACGCGGCCCAGTACATACAGATCGTAGTTGGACTGGTGGTTGGCGACGATGACACAGGCGCCGCGGTGCTCCAGCAGCGGTTTGACGTCGGTCTTCAGTTTCAGGCGTAACAACCACAGTGCCGGCAGTGAATAGAGGCGGGCGCACAGGCGACTGTTATCGGGGTTGAACGGACGACTCAGGCCGAGGAGAAGGCCGAGGATACCGGCGAGGATAAAGTGCACGGCCATCGCCAGCATGCGCAGAAGAAAAAGCATTGGTGACGCCCGCCAGAACAAAGGGCGCGCAGTGTACGGTCGTGCAAGCTTTACGGCAAATGGCGCTGATCGGCGGCCATTACCGGCGAATTTGCAGTGTTTGACGGGGTAGGTCGAGCGGGCACTCAGTCAACCTGGCGCCCATTCGATGCCCTGATGCGTGGCCGCCCAGCCAGGGCGGCTCCAGGTTCACACCTTGAAGCGGCTCAGCAGGCGATCCTGATGGCTTACTTGATCGGTCATCACCGCGCACTGCCGTACTTGCTGCTCGGCCCCGCCGGCGACCTCATGGCTGATGTCGCGGATGTTGGTGGTGTTGCGATTGATCTCTTCGGTGGTGGCGCTCTGCTGCTCTGCAGCGGTGGCGATCTGCAGGTTCATGTCGTTGATACGGGTGATCGCCTCGCGAATGCGCCCCAGCATGTCGTTGGCCGCGCTGGCTTCGTCGGCCGTTTTACTGGCAGTGTCGCGGCTCTGCTGCATGCGCGTCTCGGCTTGCTTCACCCCGGTCTGCAGTTGGTCGATCATCTGGCGGATTTCCTGGGTCGACTGCTGAGTGCGCGAAGCCAGCGAGCGCACTTCATCGGCCACGACAGCGAAACCTCGACCCGACTCGCCGGCGCGTGCCGCTTCGATAGCGGCATTGAGCGCGAGCAGGTTGGTCTGGTCGGCGATGCTGGTGATTACCGAGAGGATCGATTCGATGCTGTGACTGAGCTTGGCCAGCTCGTTGATCGACTGGCTGGTGTCGTCCATTTCATTGGCCAGGCGCTTGATCGCAGCAGTGGACTGCGAGACCACGGTGACGCCGTTCTCGGTTTCCTGATCGGCGGCGATGGCCGCTTGAGCCGCGGCCTGAGCATTGCGCGCGACTTCTTCGGCGGTGGAGGCCATTTCCTGCATGGCCGTGGCCAGTTGGTCGAGTTCCAGCAGCTGTTGTTGCAGGCGATTAGCCGATTGGTCGGCTTCGTTAGAGGTCAACGTGGTGCTTTCCCTGACTTGGCGGGAGCTGCTCATTACATCGCCAATCAGACTTTGCAGGTTCTGCAGAAAGCCATTGAACTCGCGCTCGACCAGGGCGATTTCATCATTACCCTGAGCTGGCAGGCGGCGGGTGAGGTCGCCTTCGCCGCGGTTGATTTCGCTCAACGAGCCGTGCAGGTTGGCCAGGGGCTTAAGCAGTCGGCTCATCAGCGCGGCCAGCAGCAACAAGCTCAGTGCCACGCCGATCAAGGTGCCTACCGCCGCGCGCCAGCTCAGGGCGTTGGCTTCGCTCATCACTTTGGCTTCATCGAGCACCACGCCGATGTACCAATCCATGCCGTTGAGGTTGCTCAGCGGGGTAAAGGACACCAGTAGATCCTTGTCGCCTCCTGTAATGGCTGTCAGGGTCTGGTTCAGGGCAGGGCTCTTGCCGTCGAACAGGGTGCTGAAGGATTTGCCGTTCAGGCTGGTATCCGGGTGCGAGATGATGTTGCCGTTGCGCGCGAGCAGAAAGGCATAACCGGCACCGTTGAAGTTCAGGGTATTGATCGTGTCGGAGATGGTCTTGAGGCTAATGTCACCGCCGAAGGCGCCCTTGAACTGGCCTTGATCGCTCAGCTTGGCCACCGCAGAGATCAAAATTTCACCGGTGGCGGCGTCGGGGTAGGGCTCGGTCAGCATCGCATGACTGGCGGACTTCGCCACTGGATACCAGGGGCGTTGCCGCGCATCCCAACCAGTTGGGTTCCAGCTAGCATCATTGGTGATGCGATTACCGTCGCTATCCAGTCCGCCGAAAATCAGCAGGAATTGTTGCTTGAGGAGGGGTTGGTTGAATACGCGCTGGATCTGCTCACCGCTGAACTGGCTGTCGATAGTTTGCGCCATCAGGTCGATTAGCTGCAGTTTGCCGTTCAGCCAGTTCTCAATCTGTCGGGCCAGCGCCCCGCTCGCATCATTAATGCTCGAGGCTGCTTGGTCGCTCAGGCTGGAGCGCACCTGGCTGACTTGGACAAACGACAGCAGGCTGGTGGTGATAAACAACACCGTTGCTGCTGCCAGGCCCACTTTATGAGCAATCTTCATACGCGCATGTTCCTTGTTATTAGGTCGGCCACCCTACGGTTGGGGGCGCGAGTCTATACGACTAAAGGCTTGGGTCATGATTTGATCGGCAGGCGACAGGTTATCTTGATGCGCCGCTGGTCGGCTGCTTGACCAGCGGCGTAGCGGTAGCCTGATACGGCTAAGTTTCCGCGCAGAGGCGGCGAGTCGATAGAGCCAGTAACCGTAGACCGATGGGTCGAGCATCTGACGGTGGTCAGCACTCTGAGGCGCGCTCGGGAGGGCAGTTCTGCGCCTGAGTCACTCGCAATTACAGGCTTTTTTGCGCTTGCGGGCTTTACCGCGCGATCGCCGATGAGGCTCGCGTCGTCGCCAGTACGTTGTGGCTGCCGGGCGATGGCCGTTGGTCGTTGGAGTCTGGGGAAATGAAATCTTTTGCAATGCCTGATGTTCAAACAGTGGGCACGGTTGCAACCCTGCAACCTGTGATGTTGCTTTCTATTGTTCGATAGGAGTCATCTCATGTTGATCAAGAAGAGCTTTTTTATCGCGTCTGTATGTGCCCTGGTGTTTGCCTCGGCTGCGTTCGCGCCCATCAGTGTTTCCTGGGTTTCCAGTGCGTACGCCAAAGAAGGTGGCAGTGGCGACGGGGGAGGCGGAGGCGGGCATGGTGGTGATGGCGGCGGTCATGGCAACGGTGGTGGCCATGGTGGGCGCGGCGGCGATGGCGACGGTGGTGACCATGCTGGTCGCGGCGATAACAGCGGCCCGGGCAGTGCCCACTCGGGGCGTGATACTGAGCGGGGCGAAGACCATGACAGAAACCGCGGCGCGGACCATGACGACGATGGCGAACATGCAGGTATGGAGGCCGAGCACGAGGGCGACGAGCATGAAGCTGACGAGCACCTGGGTCGGGAGGCCGATCATCAAGGTGTCGAACATGCCGGAGGAGAGCCAGGTGACGACCGTGGCGAGGATGCGGGCGATGAGTTCGATGACAACGGTGGCATGAACGCGGGCGTTATCAGTAACTGACGAGGCCGCGACTTTAACCAGCCGTCTTGAGTGTCTTCCCCGACAAGCAGAAGCCCAGCTCCAAGCCGGGCTTCTGAATATGGAGCTAGGGCTCAGACCAGTTGCTGTTGATCCAGCTCAATGGCTTTATCGAGGGTTTCCAGTAGCGCCTTGCGCACTTTCAACTTGGTGTTCTTGTGCGCGGTCATGTTGATCTTCTTCATCTGCTGAGCGACCGCTTGAGCGCTGGTCAGCAATTGTTCGGCCGGCACCACTTTGTCGAGGAAGCCGGCGTCCACAGCGCTTTGTGGATCGAACATCTCGCCATTGATCACCGAGCGGTGGAACGCCGACTTGCGCAGACGGTCGCGCGCCAGTTCGATGCCGACATGATGCATGGTCATGCCGATCTGCACTTCATTCAGGCCGATGCTGAACGGGCCTTCTACGCCGATCCGATAGTCGGCCGAGAGCAGGATGAACGCGCCCTTGGCCACGGCATGGCCACTGCAGGCGACGATAATCGGGAACGGGTGAGCGAGCATGCGCCGGGCCAGGGTCGAGCCGGCGGCGACCAGGTTGACCGCGTTCTGCGGGCCGGAGGTCATTACCTTCAGGTCGTAACCGCCGGAGAGGATGCCCGGTTGGCCGGTGATGATGACGATGGCCTTGTCCTGCTCGGCGCGATCCAATGCGGCATTGAAGGCGGCGATCACGTCGGGGGAAATGGCGTTCACCTTGCCGTTGCTCAGGGTCAGGGTGGCGATGCCGTCATCGAGTTGGTAGCTGATCAGGTCACTCATGGGTCGTGTTCCTTGTGCTGAAGTGGAGCAGACGTTACCCATCCGCCTTCCGCAGGTAAAGCGCGGCGGCTGACTGGTGAGTCAGGCATCTTGGGCTTATATAAGCGAAATATTGGCTGTCGGTGTGTGGGCTGAGCCGATGGGCGGCCCGATTGCGCCGGCACCAGCGCCCCGACAAGACTAAACCTAGTCGATGCCTTCTGCAGGAGGGGTATCAGTCTGCTTATGCTGTTGGTCGTGCTGCTGTTTACTCGGCAGCGTTTCGGCGCTGTTCCCCAGGCGTGCGAGGGAGGTGCCGCGCATCGGTTATAAGCACATGAATCTTCAGAAAAAACTTTTGCCTTTGGCGGACTGTTCGGCTACATTAGCGCGCCTCGACAGACAGCAATGGCCGTCGAGACCCGGTGAAGTGTCCGAGCGGTTGAAGGAGCACGCCTGGAAAGTGTGTATACGAGAAATCGTATCGTGGGTTCGAATCCCACCTTCACCGCCAGATAGATTCAGCTAAAGCCCCGATAACTGAAAGTTGTCGGGGCTTTTTGCTTTCTGGCTTTTGCTGGTGTCGATAAAGTATCGAAGCGGCTTTAGATTGCGCGTGTTCTGCGAGTCAACTCGCTGATACCCATCGGCTGACTTTTTACGGTATTGGGTGGCGGAAAAATTAGACTTTCAATCTGTGGCTAATGCGTCGAGGACGTTGATGAGAGTAGATAGAGATGACATCCCGCAGCACCTGCGCAGCAAAAAGCGGAGCGGGCGGCGGCTATGGCTTGTCCTGGGTGTCGGTGCCGCCGCTATCTGGGGGCTGGCGACCGTGTTTGCCGGGCCCGGTAGCTATGATATTGCCCAGCTGATCAGCGGATTGCATTTTGCCGGTAAGCCGGTATTCGGCGACGGCCCTCAGGCTGCAGCGCAAGCCGGGCAGGAAGCGAGCTGGAATGTCTCGGTTAAATCACCCGAGGTGCAAGCCCAGGTTGTACCCGGCAATCAAGGTGAGGAGGCGAATCTGGGCAGCCACACGCTGCCATCAAACGCGACGGTGCCAGTCGATCTGTATAACAAGCCCGCTCAGAAAGGCAGCCAGTAAATTTAGCGGCTGCTTGATCAGGCGTTATGCCGAGGCGCAGGAGACGCGACGAGCCTGCAGGTCCCGCGCTTAAATGTCTGGCCATCCGCTGTCGGAGTTCCATATGCGCCCAAGCTGGGACATCTTCTGTAGCGTCGTCGACAATTACGGTGACATCGGCGTGACCTGGCGCCTGGCACGGCAACTGGTGGCCGAGCACGATGCTGCGGTGCGCCTGTGGGTGGATGATCTGCAGGCCTTTGCCCGCTTGTGCCCGGAGGCCGATGTGCGGGCCGCGCAACAATCCCGGCAGGGCGTGGATATTCGTCACTGGCCGGCGCCTTGGCTGCCCGTCGAGGCGGCGGATGTGGTGATCGAGGCCTTCGCCTGCGAATTGCCCGCGGCTTATGTGGCCGCCATGGCCCAGCGCGCACGGCCATCGCTGTGGTTGAACCTGGAGTATTTGAGCGCCGAGGATTGGGTCGGTGGTTGCCACGGCCTGCCCTCAATGCAGTCGACTGGCTTGCAGAAGTTCTTCTTTTTTCCGGGTTTTCGCCCGGAAACCGGTGGCCTGCTGCGCGAGGCAGGCTTGCTCGAGCGGCGTCGCAACTTTCAGCGGGACCCCGCCGCCCGGCAGGCGTTCTTGCAGCGCTTGGATGTGACGCCGCAGGAGGGCGTCCGGCTGATCTCATTGTTTGCCTACGAGAACCGCGGCCTGGCCAGTTGGTTGGACGTGCTGGCGGCAGGTGCCCAGCCGACTCACATGCTGGTGCCCGAGGGTCGGGTGCTCGCCGATGTGCAAGGGTGGTTGGGCGTGACTGGTTTGGCGGTGGGTGCCTTGGAAATGCGGGGCGCCTTGACGGTTCAGGTGCTGCCGTTCGTCACCCAGGATGATTACGACCGCCTGCTGTGGAGCTGTGATTTCAATGCGGTGCGCGGTGAAGACTCTTTCGTGCGCGCACAATGGGCCGGGCGGCCGTTGCTCTGGCACATCTATCAGCAGCAAGAGAGCGTGCACCTGGACAAGCTCGAAGCCTTTCTCGCGCTCTATATAAATGGCTTGTCGCCCGCCGCGCGTGCGGCGCTGACGGCTCTGTGGCAGGCGTGGAACCTTGGCGAAGGGGTGGGGGGAAGCTGGCTGGCGCTGCAGCAGGTGTGGCCGGAGCTGACCTCACATGCCGAGGCGTGGTGTCTAGAGCAGGCCTCGCAGACTGATCTTGCCGCAGCGCTGGTACAGTTTTACCGAAATTGGCTATGATACGCGGCCTAGAAATTCCGTATCTCCATCCAAACCCGGATATTAGTATGAAAACCGCACAAGAAATGAAGCCCAACAGTGTGGCTCTGATCGACGGCCAACCTTGGCTCATCCAGAAGGCCGAGTTCACCAAGTCCGGTCGTAACAGCGCCATCGTTAAAATGAAGCTGCGCAACCTGTTGACTGGTTCCTCGACTGAGACCGTTTACAAGGCAGACGACAAGCTCGAGCCGGTCATCCTCGACCGCGTAGCTGTGACCTATTCCTACTACAGCGAGCCGAACTACGTCTTCATGGACGAAGAGTTCAACCAGTACGAACTGAACAAAGACGACCTCGAAAGCGTCATGCCGTTCATCGTTGATGGCATGACCGACGTCTGCGAAGCCGTGTTCTTCGAAGGTAAAGTGGTTTCGGTTGACCTGCCGACCACCATCGTTCGCCAAATCACCTACACCGAAGGTTCCGCTCGCGGCGATACCTCGGGCAAGGTGATGAAGCCGGCCAAGCTGAGCAACGGTACCGAAGTCAAGGTTGCCGATTTCTGCGAAATCGACGACTGGATCGAAATCGATACCCGCACCGGCGAGTACAAGTCGCGCGCTAAAGCTCCAGTCTAAATACTGGCTTTACCCGCGAACTGAAAAGCCCGGCCTTGGTGCCGGGCTTTTTTCTGTCTGCAGTCTGCTGCTCAGCTGCGGCCTAAGCCGCTTTGCAGGGCCAGGTCCCAGGGCGGCACCGGGCCGAAGCGCGCCTTGAGAAACTCCAGCAGCAGACGACTGCGCGATCCGCTATCGCGTTCCAGGCGTAAGGCATAGATACCGCTGGGCTCTGGCGCCGGCAGGCCGTGTTCGCAGAACAGCGGCACGAGTTCACCGCGCAGCAGATAGTCGCTGATCAGCCAGGTCGGCAAATGGGCGATGCCGAGGCCGGCGAGGGCGCTGAACAACAGGGTTTCGGCATTGTTGGCGGTCATCCGTAAGCGCTTCGGGCGATAGATGTTGAGCTTGCCAGCCTGCTCGAAGCGCCAGGCATAGGGCGGCGCCAGGCTCTCCCAGTCCAGGCCGTGGTGTTCGGTCAGTTCGCTGGGCGAGCGGGGTACGCCGTGCTGGGACAGGTAGGCCGGGCTGGCGCAGGCGACGCGCACCAGTGGCGACAGGGTCGTGGCCACCAGGCGGGTATCGGCCAGCGGGCCGATGCGCAGCACCAGATCGACCTCGCCCAGGTGCGCGCCCTGCAGGTCGACGAAACTGTCGATCAGTCGTAGCTGCACATCCAGTCCCGGATAGGCCAGGAGAAACTCGGCAATCGCCGGTGCCAGGTGACGACGGCCAAAGGGCGCTGGCGCGTCGATGCGAATCAGCCCTTCCGGTGCGCTGCTCAGCGATACGGCTTCGGCGCGGGCCAGGTGCAGTTCGTTTAGTACGCGCTTGGCCCGTTCGGCAAACGCCAGGCCGGCAGGGGTGACCCTGATGGCGTGGGTACTGCGGCTGAATAGCTGACTGCCGAGCGAGCGCTCCAGCGCGTCGATGCGCCGGGCGACCGCGGAAGGGGTGAGCGGGTGACGGCGGGCGGCGGCGGAGAAGCTCGAGGTTTCCAGCACATCGAGAAACAGGCTGAGCTGGTCGGTGAGGGCGTCGGGGTTCATGGCTGCTCGGTTATGCGTAGATAGCACAGCCATTGTGCGTGGTTGTGCGTTTCCATACTAGCGCCGGCTGGCTAGCATGCTCGGCATCTCAATGGAGCCTGTGATGAGCCTGATCGACTTTGCGCTGAATTTAATCCTCGGTACCGTGCTCGGCACCCTCGGCGGACTGTTTGGCATCGGCGGCGGCTTGATTGCGATTCCGGCCTTGGGCGTGTTGTTCGGCCTCGATCAACAGTTGGCCCAGGGCACGGCCTTGGTCATGGTGGTGCCCAATGTACTGCTGGCCCTGTGGCGCTATCACCAGCGCAATCGCATCGACCTGCGCCATGCATTGAGCCTGGCGCTCAGCAGTTTCTTGTGTGCCGTGCTCGGCTCGGGCTGGGCGGTGACCCTGGATGCCGAGCGCATGCGCCTGGCGTTCGTCGGCTTTCTCGTGGCGCTGGCGCTCTACAATTTCTCGCGGCTGTACTTCCGGCCCGCGGCTGGCAGCACCGAGTTGCGCTACCCCTGGCCCTGGCTGGCGCTGCTGGGCAGCGGCGCGGGGCTGCTCGGTGGGCTGTTCGGTGTCGGCGGCGCGGTGCTCGCCACGCCGGTGTTGACCAGTGTGTTTGGCACGACCCAGGTGGTCGCTCAAGGCCTGTCATTGGCCCTGGCGGCGCCGAGTACCGGCGTGACCCTGGCGACTTACGCCGTGCATGGCCACGTCGATTGGGCGCTCGCAGTCCCCTTGGCGCTGGGTGGGCTGTTCAGCATCAGCTGGGGCGTCAGGCTCGCCCATGCCTTGCCGGAGCGCCTGTTGCGGGCTTTGTTCGCCGGGTTCCTGTTGCTCTGCGCCGTGCTGCTCGGGCTTAAAGTTTAAAGCCCTCGACTATGTGCTCGGCCAGCGTCTCGGTCACCGGCGACTGGCTATGGGTATTGCGTAGCAGCACGATGCTGGCCGCCGGCATGGGGGGCAGCCCTTCGGCCTCGCCGATGATGCGCATGTCCGGGCTGATCAGGCTCTGCAGCTGCGCGGTAATTGCCAGGCCGGCGCTGACCACTGCCATGATCGCCGACAGACTCGGGCTGGTGTAGGCGATGCGGTACTCGCGCTCCATGGCATCCAGGGCATTGCAGGCCCAGGCACGGCAGAAGCATTGCGAGTTGAACATGGCCAGGGGCAGTGGTTCTTGTTCATGTGGGCTGAAACCATTGGCCTCGGCCCAGACGATGCGTTCCTGACGCAGCAGCTGACCGATTTCGGTGCCCGGTTCGCGGGTGACGATGGTCAGGTCGAGGTCTTGGCGTTGCAATAGGTTGAACGACGGCTCGCAGTGCAGCTCCACCTGGACCAGCGGGTAGGCCTGGGCGAAGCGCGACAGAATTCCCGGCATGAAGCGCATCACATAGTCATCCGGGGTACCGATGCGCACCGAGCCGACCATATGCGGCTCGCGCAGGGTGGTCATCACTTCGCCATGCAGCTTGAGGATGCGCCGCGCGTAGCCCAGCAGCACCTGGCCCTCGGCGGTCAGGCTGACCTGGCGGCCATCGCGCTGAAACAGCGGGCGCTGCATGACGTCTTCCTCCAGGCGCTTCATCTGCATGCTCACCGCCGACTGGGTGCGGTTGACCATCTCCGCGGCGCGGGTAAAGCCGCCGTGATCGGCGATCGCGACGAAGGTGCGCAGCAGTTCGCTGTCGATGCTCGGGTAGTTGGCCATTCATCAATCTCCGAGATGCAATGCATAAGAAACATTCGTTGGATTGATCATAAGCCCGGCGCGAGACTGGCGCCAACCCCACAGGAGGGCGACGAGATGAAAGGTCAAAAAGGTTATGCAATCGTAAACGTGCTGCCACACCATGGTGTAAATCTTGGGGCTTTGGCCCGCAAGGTATGGCTTCAGCTCAAGCGCTGGTATGAGCTGGCCGAGCAGCGCCGGCAACTGGCGAGTCTCAGTGATGAGGCGCTCAAGGACATGGGCCTGAGTCGTGCGGATATCCTGCCAGAGAGCGAACGGCCATTCTGGGACGATCCCCTGGCCAAATAAACCCCTGTGTATGCCCATTCAAGGACACGCCCATGCAGATTGACGTACAGATAGTGAATGCCTTCGTGGACGGCGAGGCAGGTGGTAATCCGGCAGGTGTGGTGTTGGATGCGGATAATCTGGAGCAGTCGCAGAAACTGGCAATCGCCGCGGCGGTGGGGCTGTCGGAAACGGCCTTCGTGTCGAGTTCCGAGAAGGCAGCCTTCAAGTTGGAGTTCTTCACCCCGTCGCGGCAGATTGCTCATTGTGGTCATGCCACCATCGCCACGTTCTCATTGCTGCGCCAATTAGGCCGGGTGGGTGAGGGCTGGACCTCGAAAGAAACTATCGATGGTAGCCGCGACATCCTCATCGCCGGGGAGATGGTGTTTATGCAGCAGCTCGCACCGCGCTACCAGGATATCGACGCGGACTCGGCGTTGTATCAGGAGCTGCTGGCCGCGCTGCGCATCGATGCGCAGCAACTGATGCCCGCGGTGTTGCCGAGCGTGGTCAATACCGGTAATGGCTTTCTGATTGTGTCGTTGCGCGACGAGGCTGCAGTGGCCGGACTGAAGCCGGATCAGGCCTTGATCGAAAGGCTCAGTGAGCAACTCGACTTGATTGGTTTCTATGTGTTTTCCAGCCAGGTGCGGGTCGCTGGGCGCGATGCGGGGGCGAGGATGTTCGCCCCGCGCTACGGTATCGAGGAAGAGGCCGCCACCGGCATGGCCGCCGGCCCCTTGGCGTGTTTTCTGCGCGATCGCCTGGGGCTGAGCGCCTCGCGATTGTTGATCGAGCAGGGCTGGTTGATGCCTGCGCCGTCGCCCAGCCTGATCACTGTCGATCTGCAGATTGGCGAGGCTGGCATAGCGTGTTTGATGGCGGGCGGCACAGCCCAAGTCATGCGTTCGACACACGTCAGGCTATGATTGTTGGACTTTCAACCATCGAGAACCCCTGAGTGTCGAACGAGCAACGACTGATTGGTCGGTCCGTGCGGGTCGCGAGCCGGTGACCCTGAGCCTGTCCCTGCGCGAGGCACGTCGTTTGGCGCTGGTCGCCCAGGGCTTTACCGGGCGTCGCCCGTGCACCGTCAAGCTGGCCCATGTCACCGGGTTGATCGAGCGCCTCGGGGTGCTGCAGATCGACTCGGTCAATGCCTTGGTGCGGTCGCACTATTTACCGCTGTTTTCCCGCCTCGGTCCTTACGAGCAAGGGCTGCTGGAGCAGGCCGCCTGGAGCCAGGGGCGGCGGCGCAGTCTGTTCGAGTATTGGGGGCATGAGGCCTCCTTGTTACCCCTGTCGCTGTATCCGTTGCTGCGCTGGCGGATGCAGCGTGCGCGCAATGGTGAGGGCATCTACAAGCAGCTCGCGCAGTTTGCTCGCGAGCAGCAGCCATTGATTGCGCAGGTATTGCACGCCGTCCGCGAACGAGGTGCGATGGGCGCCGGCAGCCTCGGTCAGGGTGAGGCGCGCAGCAGTTCTTGGTGGGGCTGGAGTGCGGAAAAATATGCACTGGAATGGTTGTTCGCCGCCGGCGAGGTGACCGTCGCCGGGCGTCGTGGCTTCGAGCGTTTGTATGATCTGCCGGAGCGGGTGCTGCCGGCCGCGCTGCTTGAGCAACCTGAGCTGGATGTCGCCCAGGCGCAGCGCCAGTTATTGCTGCGTGCGGCGCAAGCGCTGGGTGTGGCCACGGAGAAAGATCTGCGCGACTACTACCGCCTGGATGCCCGCGACAGCCAGGTTCGCCTGGCGGAGCTGCTCGAGAGTGGTCAGCTGCAAGCGGTTCGCGTGCAGGGCTGGACGCAGCAGGCCTATTGCCTAGATGAACCGAAGATTCCGCGCAAGGTCAGGGTCAGCGCCCTGTTGTCGCCGTTCGATTCGTTGATCTGGGAACGTGCCCGCACCGAGCGGCTGTTCGACTTTCATTACCGCCTGGAGATCTACACACCCCCGCACAAGCGGGTGTACGGCTACTACGTATTACCGTTCCTGCACCACGAGCGCCTGGCAGCACGGCTCGACTTGCGCGCCGAGCGGGCGCAGCAGCGGTTGACGGTGCACGCCGTGCATGAGGAGGTGCCGGGGTTGGATGAGGAAGGCCTGGCGGCATTGGCGCAGCAGCTGCAGTCGTTGGCCAGCTGGCTGGGGCTGGAGCATGTGCAGCTGAACTGCCCTCGCGCCAGTGCGGCGCGTTTGCGTGGCTATTTGGCGTGACGGTCGCCGGCCTGCGGCGGCCTGACTGATCGCCGGATCGGCAAGCGCGCCGCTGTTCCGCTACAATGCGCGGCGAATTTTCCTTGCTTGAGAGCCTGTCCATGTCCGTTTGCCAGACGCCGATCATCGTTGCCTTGGATTTCCCGACTCGTGAGGCCGCGTTGGCGCTGGCCGATCGGCTCGATCCCAAGCTGTGCCGGGTCAAGGTGGGCAAGGAGCTATTCACCCGCTGCGGTCCGGAGATTGTCGCGGCGCTGGGCGCCAAGGGCTTTGAGGTGTTCCTCGACCTGAAATTCCACGACATCCCCAATACCACGGCGATGGCGGTCAAGGCCGCAGCCGAGATGGGCGTGTGGATGGTCAACGTGCACTGTTCGGGCGGCCTGCGCATGATGGCGGCCTGCCGTGAAACCCTGGATAAGTTGAACGGCGCCAAACCGCTGTTGATCGGCGTGACCGTGTTGACCAGCATGGAACGTGAAGACCTGGCCGGGATCGGCCTGAATATCGAGCCGCAGGAGCAGGTGCTGCGTCTGGCTGGCTTGGCCGGGCAGGCTGGTCTGGATGGCTTGGTGTGCTCCGCCCAGGAAGCGCAGGTCCTGAAAACCACCTATCCGCAGCTGCAGCTGGTGACCCCGGGGATTCGTCCGGCCGGTAGCGCGCAGGACGACCAGCGACGTATCCTCACGCCGCGCCAGGCGCTGGAAGCCGGTTCCGACTACTTGGTGATCGGTCGGCCGATCAGCCAGGCTGCCGACCCGGCCCAGGCCCTGGCCGCCGTAGTGGCGGAGCTTGCCTGACGCGTTGCAGCATTTGGCGGGCTTCAATTAGGCGTTCGTCGGCGCTCGGATTGCTGAATGCGATCGAAAAACTGTATACAATTTATTCGTCTCGACTCACCAGGTTTTTGCCATGCACCCCGCCGCCGAACATTCGCCACTGGGTAAATCCAGCGAATACATCGCCACTTACACACCGTCGTTGCTGTTCCCTATCCCGCGTGCGCCGAAATGGGCCGAACTGGGTTTGAGCGCCGAAACCCTGCCGTACCAGGGGATGGATTTCTGGAACTGCTTCGAGCTGTCCTGGCTGTTGCCTTCGGGCAAGCCGGTGGTGGCCATCGGCGAGTTCACCATCCCGGCGGATTCGCCGAATATCATCGAATCGAAATCCTTCAAGCTGTACCTCAACTCGCTCAATCAAACGGTGTTTGCCGAGTCGGCCGAGCTGGTCGCGGTGCTGCAAAAAGACTTGTCCGCGGCCGCCGGCAAAGCCGTCGGCGTGCGCGTACGCAGTCTCGACGAGGTGGCCGCAGAGGGCGTGGCGGCGCTGCCGGGAATCTGTATCGATGAGCTGGATGTCCGCATCAGCAACTATGAAGAGCCGCAGCCGGGCCTGCTACGTTGCGAGTCGGGCCGGGTGATTGAGGAAAGTCTGCACAGTCATCTGCTGAAGTCCAATTGTCCGGTCACCGGCCAGCCGGACTGGGGCAGTGTGGTGGTGCAGTACCGTGGCGCGGCGCTGGATCGCGCCGGTTTGCTGGCCTATCTGGTGAGCTTTCGTCAGCACGCCGACTTTCATGAGCAATGTGTCGAACGAATCTTCCTCGATTTGCAGCGCCTGCTGAAACCCGAGCACCTGACGGTTTACGCACGCTATGTGCGGCGTGGCGGCTTGGACATCAATCCGTATCGCAGCACCGCAGCGATCCAGCCGGATAACCGCCGGTTGGTGCGCCAGTAAACAGAATCCCGGCTTAGGCCGGGATTCTGTTTACTGGCGGGGTTGGCTGGCGGGGTCAGATTCCCATATTCGCCAGGCTCTGCAAAATATTGCGCAAGGTGCCGGCCAGGGTTGGGTGGCTGGCCTCGAAGCGCTCCACAGCCAGATTGACTCCGTCCACCAGCGTGGCATCCGGCGCCGCTGCGGCTTGGCGGGCCAGTTGCAGTTCGATTTCCTGGGTCAGGATGAAGAGCGAGGCCCGGTCTTCTTCACTCAGCGGAGGGTCCTGCGCCAGTTGGTCGCGCAGGTCTTCCAGTTGCTGCTGCAAACGCTTTGCAGGCATAAGGCTCTCCCTTTTCTATCAAGCAAAAGCATTGACCTTACGCGGCCGCGAAAGATCCTCGTATGCTTTCAAGGGTAATCCAAGCGCCGCCGCTTTGCTTGCTCTGAATCAAACCTGGGCAGACATTTGAGTGGTGGCTGGATCGGCTGCAAGAGCGGCCGCAGAGGACGGTGGTCGGCGGGCACTGGCCGTGGTTATCGGCTGTTGTAACGCTGGATCAGGCGCGAGCACTGTCGGATATACAGCAGGGCTCAGGGTTTTTCGCCCTTCTGACGACGCAGTCCCAGGTCGCTCAGGCAGGGACCGAGCTCGGTTAGCTGGTCTATCACCGCATGCGCGCCGAGGCGATACAGCGCCAGCGTGGCTTGCGCGCGCAGACTGTCGCGTTCGAGGCTATCGAGCGCTTGCCAGTCTGCAGGTGCCTGGCCGCACAGTGGCCCGCTGGCAGCCAGGCCGATGGTCCACAGCCCGGCATTCAAGCCGGCTTGCAGCAGGCGTGGCTCGCCACTGATCAGCACGCAACCGTCTAGCAGGTCCACCTGCAGGTCGATTAGCGCTTGCCAACAGCTATCCGGTGCAGGCCAAGGGCGGCCGCTGGTGCTGGATGCGCCGGGCAACCAGTCAGGCAGGGGAGTGGCCAGAACGATGCTGGCATCGCGCGGCAGTTCATCGAGCCAGGCGCAGGGGGTGTGTTGTTGGTGCAGATCATTCAGCAACGTCATTGCACCGGGGGTAGCCTCGGCGTGTTCGCGTGCCGCTTCACTCAACGCCTGATCGAAGGCGTGCAGTTCGTTGGCTTGGGGCGTTCGTTCGAGCAGTTGCGGCAGGGCTGTGTGTGCCGTCAGCAGCGTTGCTGCCTGATCGGCAAAGCGCTGCGGATAGAGGCGCTGCAAGGTGACCGGCAGGGTGCGTGCGCCAAAGTCGACCAGACAGCCAGATAGACCAAACAGCAGGGCGGTAAAGTCGGGGGGCGTGGCGAACGTGGGCATGGCAGTCATCCGTGGGAATGGTCTAGGGTCTGTTGCCGTTTCATTGCGAGCCGCGTTGCCGCGAGAAATGGCCCCCGATTAGGCGCAGGACGCAGGTAATGGTCATTCCCTTGCCA
>NZ_VIUH01000036.1 GCF_007993865.1 Pseudomonas sp. SJZ079
CGCTGAAAGGCTTGAGTATCCATGGTGGGCAGACCTCACAAGCGGATGTCTGCCTTAAAGCTTAGTCCTTGCAACACAATTTTGGGACAGAGCCATAAAAAAGCCCGCTAGCTAAGCGGGCAGTTTTATTTCTTTAGACCTCAACCGCGGGCGGTTTTGATCACGTCGATATAGGGTTCTGCCGATCGTTGATCCTGGATCAGGGCGATAAAGTCGTTGCCCTTCTCGTCCTTGGCATCCAGGTCGTAACCGGCGGCTACGAAGAAGCCGACAAAACGCTCGAAATCGTCGATGCGCAGGCCACGATAGGCCTTGATCAGCTTATGCAACGACGGCGGCGTGGCATCGGCCGGTTCCACGGCGAGGAACAGTTTGATCGGCTCGTCACCAATCTCTTCGCCAATCACCTGTTTCTTGTCTTTACGCATCGTTCACTCCAGCTAACCAGGCCACACGGGGGCCGCAGTGTACCTCTGGCGAGCCCCGAGGCTCAACGCATCAACCGCTTCGACAGCAGAGCAACGCTGGGCAGACTCGCGGGCCCATACCCTGGCGAACGGTCTAAACATCAGGAGGCGCGATTCGCCCGATTCCTCGTATACAATATCCGCCATCACTGACCAACCGGGGGCCACTCCCTTGCCATTGCCGACCTTCAGCGCCCCCAACCTCGGCGTCACCCCGACCGCCTCGGAAGTCATCACCAAGCACCTGCGCGACGCGATCATCGGCGGCCATTTCGCCGAGGATGAACCGATCCGCCAGGACGACATCGCGCACAGCTTCAATGTCAGCAAGATCCCGGTGCGCGAAGCCCTCAAGCGCCTGGAGGCCGAAGGGCTGGTGCAATTCCAGCGCAACAAGGGCGCGGTGGTGACCAGGATCTCCGAGCCGGAGCTGGCGCAGATCTTCGAGGTTCGGGTGCTGCTGGAAGTCCAGGCGATTCGCCTGGCCGTACCGAACATGAGCGCAGCGACCTTCGCCCGCGCCGAACGCATCTGCGAGGAGTTCATCGGCGAGACCGACATCGGCCGTTGGGCCGAGCTGAACTGGGCACTGCACGCCTGCCTCTACGAACCGGCGCAGCGCCCCTTCCTGCTCAACCTGATTCGCTCCATCCACGACAAGGTGGAACGCTACCTGCGCATGCAGATGAGCCTGTCCGCGGGCAAGGACCGCGCCGACCATGAGCACCGCGAGATCCTCGCGGCCTGCCGGGCGGGCGATGCCGACAAGGCTGCCGAACTGATCGAACAACACATCATCGGCGTCTGCCGCACCCTCTACGAGCACCTGCCCAATCGCCTGACGCCGAACTGAGAGGCGCCGAGCCTGCTATCAGGCATCGCCCTCCCTGAACAGCGCCTCGGCGCGTCTGCCGATCTCCTCCACTGACAGGTCTTCCTTGTGGGTGGCGATGAACCAGACATGCCCGAAGGGATCTTCCAGGGTGCCGGTGCGATCGCCATAGAATTGATCCTGCACCGGGCTGATGACCCTGGCGCCGGCCTCGACCGCCTGGGCAAATTGCCCATCGACATCGGCCACATACAGGTGCACGCCAACCGATACGCCTGGCTGCGACTGCGAGCTGCACAGCGGGCCCTTGTCACAGGGCTCGCCGAGCATGAGCGACGAATCGCCGATCCTGATTTCGGCGTGGCCAACAGCACCGTTGGGTGCCAGCAGACGGAACAGCTCGGTTGCGCCAAAGGCGCGCTTGTAGAACTCGATGGCATCCGCCGCATGCTCGATCCCCAGGTAGGGCGTGATGCTGTGAAAACCGTCGGGTATCGCTTTAACGCTCATGTCGATGCTCCTGCTCAGGTGAATAGCCGCCCTCCGACCACTCAAACTCGGACAGCGCTAGGGCTTGAGGTCGAACAAGGCCTTGCCGCTGTCCATCTCGAAGGGTGCCGAGAAGTGCTCATGCACGATTTTCCAGCCGGCGTCCGTCTTGCGGTAGCTGGCGCTGGCGCGCATCCAGGATGCCTTCACTTCGCCTGTTTCATCCGTGCCGCCGCAGCGGCACAGCCAATGCGCACAGGCCAGATCAGCGGCGGTCATTACCTGCACTTGATCCATCTCGAACAGCATCGGCCCCGCACACAGCGTCAGGCAATATTGCCAATGCTTCCTGTACGCCTCGATACCCTTGAACTGCAGCTGGACGATGGCATCGAAGGCGACCACATCGGCCGCGTAACAAGCCATGATGGCATCGATATCCAAGGCGCGAACGGCCTGTACCCAACGCTCCTGCAAGGCACGGACCTCGGCCTCGGCCTCGGCCGTGGTTTTGGCACTTTCGAGTGGCATGATGGTTCTCCTCTGACGATCGCCGGCGCCTAGGCGTGGCGCTGCTGTTGTTGCACGTTCAAGGTGCGCACCGGGCGCACTTCGATGCTGCCTACCCGCGCGGCCGGGATTTGCCCGGCGATCTGGATGGCTTCGTTCAAGTCCCGGGCATCAACCAAATAGAAGCCGGCCAACTGCTCCTTGGTCTCCGCGAAGGGTCCATCGGTGATCGATAGCTTGCCGTTGCGCATGCGCACGGTGGTCGCGCTCTGCACCGATTCCAGCGCCTCGGCGGCGATCATCCGCCCGCTCTCGCGCACCGCTTCGCTGTAGGCCAGACACTCCTCGTCCCGCGGACTCTCCGGCAGGCTGTGCAGGGTTTGTTCGTTGCTGTAGACCAGGCAAAGGTATTTCATGGCTGTCTCCGTATGCGGTTGTCATCCATCTGGATAATCACTAGTCGTTCCGCGCCGCCGGCAATCGACATCGCTGCAGCGGGCCGATTGAATTTCGACGAACGGTCGATCACGGCCCTCGCTCAGGCGGACAACTCAGCCAAGCGTCGCTCGAGAAACTGTCGATCCGGGCCCAGCTGCGCCAGCTCGAGGGCCTTGCGGTAAGCGACGCGGGCCTCGTCCAGGCGTCCCAGGCGTCGAGATAAATCGGCGCGCGCGGAATAGGCCAGGTGGTAATCGGTCAGTTCACCGCGGGCCAGGAGCGCATCGACCAGGGCAAGCCCCGCTTCGGGACCGTCGCACATGGCCACGGCCATCGCCCGGTTCAGCTCCACCACCGGCGAGCCCGTCACACGGACCAAGACATCGTAGAGGCCGACGATCTGCGCCCAATCGGTCGCGGCGGCGCTCGGCGCCTCGGCATGCAACGCGGCAATGGCCGCCTGCAGACTGTAGGGGCCGAACCGGCGCGAGCGTAGCGCCTGCTCCACCAACGCCTCGCCCTCAGCGATCAGCTCGCGGTTCCACAGGCCGCGATCCTGCTCGTCCAGCAGCACCGGCTCACCGCCCGCCGTGGTGCGCGCCGGGCGCCGCGACTCATGCAGCAGCATCAACGCCAACAGGCCCACGGCCTCCGGCTCGGGGAGCTGCTCGACCAGCAGCCGGCCGAGACGAATCGCTTCGTTGGACAGTTCGCTGCGCGTCAGCGCGTCGCCGGACGAGGCGAAGTAGCCCTCGTTGAACACCAGATAGACCACCCGCAACACCGCCTCCAGGCGCTCTGGCAGCTCCGCGGGGACCGGCACCTCGTAGGGGATGCGCGCATCGCGGATCTTGTTCTTCGCCCGCACTATCCGCTGCGCCACGGTGGGCGTGGCCGTGAGGAAGGCGCGGGCGATTTCTTCGGTGGTCAGGTCGCAGACTTCGCGCAATGTCAGCGCGACCTGGGCGTCCGCGGTCAGCGCCGGATGGCAACAGGTGAAGATCAGCCGCAGCCTGTCGTCCTCGAGGCCGTCCTGATCCATCTGTGGCGCATCCAGCCGATCGTCCAGCTCCATCGCCATCTGCGCCAGCGAGGCGTTGAAGCGGGCCCGCCGGCGCAGGTTGTCGATGGCCTTGAAGCGCCCAACCGATACCAGCCAGGCGCGCGGGTTTTCCGGCACGCCCGCACGCGGCCATTGTTCTACGGCGGCGATAAAGGCGTCCTGCAACGCCTCTTCCGCCAGGTCGAAGTCGCCGAGCAGGCGGATCAGGGTGGCCAGCACGCGGCGCGACTGCGCACGGTAGATCGCCTCGACAACTGCCGGCAGCGGCCCATTTTTCGCCTCGTTCATCCCTCGACCTCACTCCTGTGACGACCACCGATCTGTTGAGATTGAGCAAGCCTATGCCCTCCCACGGATTAGACAAGTCCCCGCGCAACCCTTCTGCATGCTTGCTCATGCGGCTAGCCCGCGAGGCCCTTAACGCGGCGGCTCGGGCCGCGGCGATGGTTCGATTGCCGGTTCCTGCTGCTGCAACCGCCACATCTGCGCGTAGCTGCCGCCGGCCGCCAGCAACTCGCGGTGGCTGCCGCTTTCGATGATACGACCGGCATCCAGCACCAGTATCCGATCGGCCTCCATCACAGTGGACAGGCGATGGGCGATCACCAGAGTAGTACGGCCGACCTGGATGCGCTCGAGCGCGGCCTGGATCGCCTTCTCCGATTTGGAGTCCAGCGCCGAGGTGGCCTCGTCGAAGATCAGGATGGCCGGGTTCTTCAGCAAGGCGCGGGCGATCGCCACGCGCTGCTTCTCGCCGCCAGACAGTTTCAGGCCGCGTTCGCCGACCTGGGTCTGGTAACCGTCCGGCAGGCGCTCGATGAACTCGTGGATATGCGCGGCACTGGCGGCCGCCTCGACCTCCGCGCGGCTGGCCTCGGGACGGCCGTAGCCGATGTTGTAATAAATGCTGTCGTTGAACAGCACTGTGTCCTGCGGAACGATGGCGATGGCGGCGCGCAGCGAGGCCTGGGTCAGCTCGCGCAGATCCAGGCCGTCGATGCGGATATGCCCGCCATCGACGTCGTAGAAGCGGTACAGCAGGCGTGCCAGGGTCGACTTGCCCGAGCCCGAATGGCCGACCACCGCCACCGTACCGCCGGGCGGCACCTCGAAACTCACACCATGCAGGATCTCCCGGCGCGGGTCATAGCCGAAGTGCACCTGCTCGAAACGCAGCCGCGGACGGCTGGCCAGCAGCGGTTGGGCGCCCGGCGCGTCCTGCACATCCTGGCGCTGGTCGAGCAGACCGAACAGCCGCTCCATATTGGTCAGCGCCTGCTTGACCTGGCGATACATCATGCCCAGCACGAATAGCGGAGCCGACAGCTGCAGCAGATAGGCGTTGACCAGCACCAGGTCGCCGATGCTCAACTCGCCAGCCACCACCCCCGCGGCGGCCCGCCACATCATGGCACTGACGCCGCAGGCGATCACCGCGGACTGGCCGAGGTTGAGCAGTGCCAGCGACTGGGTTGACTTGACCTTGGCGTTCTCCAGGTGGCGCAGACTCTGGTCGTAGCGCCCGGACTCGTGCGCCTCGTTATTGAAGTACTTGACCGTCTCGTAGTTGAGCAGCGAGTCCACCGCGCGCTCGTTGGCGCGGGTATCGGCCTCCACCGCGGCGCGGTAGAAACGTGTGCGCCACTCGGTCACGGCCAGGGTCCACAGGCTGTAGGCCAACAGCGTGCCCAGGGTGATGAAGGCGAAGCCCCAGTCGTAGGCCCAGACCAGCACGGCCGTCACCAGCAGTACCTCGAGCAGGGTCGGCACTATGGTGTAGAGCGTCCAGTCGAGCAGCTCGGAGATCGCGCTGCCGCCGCGCTCCACATCACGGGCCACGCCGCCGGTGCGGCGATCCAGGTGGAACTTCAGGCTGAGGCCGAGCAGATGGCCGAAGACTTTCAGGGTGACCTGGCGCGAGGTCCGCGCCATCACGCGGGCGAACACCACCTGGCGCAGCTCGTTGAACAGGGTGACGCCGATGCGCGCCGCGCCGTAGGCCAGCAGCAGGCCGACCGGCAGCAGCAACAGGCTGGGTTGGACATTCAAGCCATCGACTATCTGTTTGAGGGCGACCGGCACATAGAGGTTGACCAGCTTGGCACCGACGATCAGCAGCAGCGCCAGGGCGATGCGCCCGAGGTAGGGCCGCAGGTAGGGCAGCAGCTCGGCGAGCACCCTGAGGTCGCCACGGGCACTGGCCGCGCGTTCGACCGCCGCGGCGCCGCTGGCAGTGTCCTCGGCGACGCTGTTGGCGCTGGGGTCAGGAGAACGGGCAGGCTGCACGAGCGGCTGCTCGTCGGGGGTTGTCATAGGTTCACCTGTCCCGCCACGCGGAGACGGCTCGGGCACTCGTAAGCAACCCGCCTGCGGTCTGCGCCGGCCAGACTGCAACGGGGATTCGCTGTTCGGCACACCTCGATCTCTGCATCACCGCGCTCCTGCGTTGAAAAGAGCCGTCGCAACGACCTTACGCACTTAGGCGCGGTGCTGGAATCTCGGGACAGGCTCAGGGCTCCTTGAACAAGGTTAGCTGTGGATGCTTCAGGGCATGCGCATCGGCAGAAAATCTGCGTGTGCGCCCTGCATTCGTTGGACGTTCTGGCGAGTGGATCGCTCCGGGCGCTTTGACACAACCGGGCAGCTCAGACTGGGGCCGTCGTCGCCTGCACGGCTGGCCGTCATCGCTCAGTACCAGCGCCTTGTTCTGCGTCGAGCGACTCATTGAATCAGCAGCTGCACAACGGAGCCAGTTTCGCGCGGCTGCGAGCCTGCTCGGCGTAGGCACTCCGGGGGCTCGCCCCGGCCACTGACCATCTCAGTCGCCCATCCGGAAGGCTATCAGGCAGCCAGGCGAATCCTTCGAGCCGACTCATGGCCTGCACCACGACTGACTTATTTTTAATATTGACATATTTTTATGTCGTAACTACTTTTAAAGGGCAATCCACTACTCGAGGCTACTGCCATGAACATCAGGACATTGGTTTTGTTGCTGTTTGCATTGTGCGTTCAACCTGCCTGGAGCCAGGTGGATGCGGATAAGGGTCACGCCCTGGTTACCGGGTCGGAGTCCGCCGCGCTGAATACCCGCCTGGCGTTGCGGGACCTGTGGGTGGAGCATATTTTCTGGGTCAGGAATTACGTCATCGCCAACCAGCAGGGTGAGCGCCAGCAGGCCGAGACGGCTGCCACCGAGGTGGTCGCCAATGCCACTTCGATTGCCAATAGCATCGCGCCCTTATACGGTCAGCCAGCCGCAGACCAGTTACTCAAACTGCTGGCCGGACACTGGGGGGCAGTGAAACACTACAGTGACGCGGCGCTCGCGAAGCAAGCGGCAGGCAAGAGCGCCGCGGTGGATGAACTGACCAGCAATGCCAAAGCTATTGCGCAATTTCTGGCCACGGCCAACCCGAACTTGCCGGAAGCCACCCTGGTCAGCATGCTCAGCGCCCACGGTGGACACCACATCGCCCAGATCGATCAGTTGGGCAAGCAGGATTACGCCGCGGAAGCGAGAACCTGGCAGGCCATGCGCGAACACATGCTGGTCCTCGCGGACACCTTGACGGCGGCACTGGTCAAGCAGTTCCCGGACAAGTTCTGAGTTGAACGGGGCGCCTCGGCGCCCCTCCTTTGGGTTGCAGAAGATGACGAGGTCGCAGAATGTTTCAAGGGATGGGCCGTACCCAGCAAGACCTGCTCTGCGCGCTGCTGTACCAACCGGCGGGCATGAGCATCGACGAGCTGGCCAGTCATTTGGCGGTGACGCGCACAGCCATACGTCAGCATCTGTCCGCGCTGGAACGTGACAGCCTGATCCTGCGCGGTGAAACCCGCCCTACCGGTCGTCGTCCCGAGCAGCTGTACCTGCTCTCGCCGCCCGGCAGGGAGCTGTTCCCCAGGCAATACCAGCTGCTGGCGGACCTGCTGATCGGCGAAGTGGCGACCCTCATCGGCCACGACAGCCTGGTCAACTTGATGCGCAGCCTAGGCCGCAGGATGGCCGCCGACATGGAGCAGCAGGCGGTGAGTGAAGCGCGGATCGTCGAGCACATGAATCAGGCCGGGTATGAGGCCGAGGTATTTTTCCGCTCCTCTGGCGAGCAGGAAATAGTCGCGCACAACTGCGTCTTCCACCACCTGGCCGAGGCTCATCCGCAAGTCTGCGAACTCGATCTGGCCCTGATCGGTGCCCTCGGCCAGGGTGACGTGGAACATCTCGAATGCATGGTGCGTGGCGGCCAGGTCTGTCGCTTCAAACTCACCGGAACTCCCCCTACAGCCGGCGGCCGCCCTCACAAGTAAGGCGACGGCAACGGCTCAACTGCCCAACGCCATTGGCTCGGTTCAAGAACCCATGCAGGGTCAGGCTCGCTCGCGCGCAGCTATGCCGATTTCGTCATCTGCCAACGGGAAACTCATCAAGCCGCAGGCCGCCTGAGCGGCCAGTCTTGTCCAGACCTTTCCTGTGCAGGTGTTGGCATCCATGAAACGCATCCGCGTCATCGACTCACACACCGGCGGTGAACCGACCCGCCTGGTGCTCGACGGTTTTCCGGACCTGGGCCACGGTAGCATGAGCGAGCGCCGCCAGCTGCTGGCCGAACGCTTCGACGACTGGCGCGCCGCCAGCATGCTCGAACCGCGCGGCAGCGACGTACTGGTCGGCGCGCTGCTCTGCGCGCCAGTGGACCCCAGCGCCAGTGCCGGGGTGATCTTCTTCAACAACAGCGGTTATCTGGGCATGTGCGGCCACGGCACCATCGGCCTGATAATTTCCCTCGCTCACCTCGGCCGTATCCAGCCCGGCCTGCACCGCATCGAAACCCCGGTCGGCATGGTCGAGGCGACCCTGCATGAGGATCGCTCGGTGAGCGTGCGCAACGTGCCCGCCTACCGCTACCGTCAGGCGGTCAGCCTGCAGGTGCCGGGCCTGGGAACGGTCAGCGGCGATATCGCCTGGGGTGGCAACTGGTTCTTCCTGATCGCCGAGCACGGCCAGCGCGTCGCCGGCGACAACCTAGAGGCGCTGACCGCCTATTGCTGGGCGGTGCGCCAGGCGCTGGGGCAGCAAGGCATCCGCGGCGAGGATGGCGGCGAGATCGACCATATCGAGCTGTTCGCCGATCCTGAAACGCCGATCGGCTCGCAGCCAAGCGTCGCGAGCGAAGAGGAGGCAAGGCAAGAGCAGGCGAAACAGCGCAGTTTACAAGGCGTAAATGAGCATTTTGAGCCTGCTCTTAACGCAGCATCATGCGCGAAGCCCGCAGCAGCTTCGCTGCGAGCCGACAGCCGCAACTTCGTGCTGTGTCCGGGCAAGGCCTACGACCGCTCGCCCTGTGGCACCGGCACCAGCGCCAAGCTGGCCTGCCTGGCCGCCGACGGCAAGCTGGCGCCCGGTGCGCTGTGGCGCCAGGCCAGCGTGATCGGCAGCCAGTTCGAGGCCAGCTACGAGTGGCAGGACGACGGGCGCATCGTCCCGACCATCCGCGGTCGCGCCCACCTCAGTGCCGAGGCCACCCTGTTGCTGGAGGACGACGATCCTTTCGCCTGGGGCATTCGTCCATGAATGCCGAGATCATCGTCGTCGGTGCCGGCATAGTCGGCAGCGCCTGCGCCCATGAGTTCGCCCGCCGCGGCCTCGACGTGCTGGTGCTGGACAGCCAGCGCGGCGGCGCCACGGCAGTGGGCATGGGCCATCTGGTGGCGATGGACGACAACCCGGCGGAACTGGCCCTGAGCCGCTACTCCATCGAGCTGTGGCGGCAGTGGGCGCCGCAACTCGATGCGGGTTGCGCCTACCGCAACTGCGGCACCCTGTGGCTGGCCGCCAACCGCGAGGAGCTGCAGGCCGCCGAACACAAGCGGGAAACCCTCAGTGCCCAGGGCATCGCCTGCCAGATGCTCGACGGCGCCGCCCTGCGCCAAGCCGAGCCAATGCTGCGCAAGGGGCTGCTGGGCGCGCTGAAAGTCGGCGGCGATAGCATCCTCTACGCGCCGAATGCCGCGCGCTGGCTGCTGCAACAGGGCGGCGCGCGCATCACCCGGCGCCAGGATCAGGTCAGCGAGATCGACGGCAACCGCGTGCGCCTGGCCGATGGCCGCTGGCTGACGGCCGAGGCCGTGGTGCTGGCCAACGGCATCCACGCCAGCGAGTTGTGCCCCGAGTTGCCGATCCGGCCGAAGAAGGGCCATCTGCTGATCACCGACCGCTACCCCGGACGCATCCAGCACCAGCTGGTCGAGCTCGGCTACGCCGCCAGCGCCCACGCCAACACAGGCACCTCGGTGGCCTTCAATGCGCAGCCACGGCCGACCGGGCAGATTTTCCTCGGTTCGTCACGCCAGTTCGACAGCCTCGACCCGCAGGTCGAAGGCCCGGTGCTGGCGCGCATGCTGCGCCGCGCCCTGGATTACCTGCCGGCGCTGGGCAAACTCAACGCCATCCGCAGCTGGACCGGCTTCCGTGCCGCCACCCCGGACGGCCTGCCGCTGCTCGGCGAGCATCCGCAGCAGCCCGGCCTGTGGCTGGCGGTCGGCCACGAAGGGCTCGGCGTCACCACCGCGCCGGGCAGCGCCCAATTGCTCGCCGCGCACCTGTTCAAGGAACCCGCGGCCATCGACCCCACCCCCTATCTACCGGGACGCTTTCTGCCGACGCCGCGGCCCCTGGAGCACAGTGCATGATCGAACTCAGCCTCGATGGCCTTCCGCTGCGTGTCGCAGAGGGCAGTACGGTAGCCGCCGCGCTCTATCTGGGCGGCGACGGCAGCAGCCGCACCTCGGTCGGCGGTCACCGCCGCGCCCCGGTATGCGGCATGGGCATCTGCCAGGAGTGCCGGGTCAACATCGACGGCCAGCGCCGCCTGGCCTGCCAGACCCTGTGCCAACCCGGCATGTGCGTGGCGACCCACGCATGAGCGAAGATTTCGACCTGCTGATCATCGGCGCCGGGCCCGCCGGCATGTCCGCCGCCCTGGCGGCCGCCCCCAGTGGCCTGCGCATTGGCGTCATCGACGACAACCCACTCCCCGGCGGGCAGATCTGGCGCGACGGCGTGCAAGCCCAGCTGCCTGCCAATGCCCAACGCCATCGCGCGGCACTGGCGGCGGCGCAGAATATCCAGCTGTTCAGTTCGACCCGAGTGGTCGCCATCGCCGGGCCGCAGCAGTTGCTCCTGGAAGATGGCGAACGCGCCTGGCGCGCACGCTACGCCAAGCTGATTCTCTGCACCGGCGCGCGCGAGCTGCTGCTGCCCTTCCCCGGCTGGACCCTGCCCGGCGTCACCGGCGCCGGCGGCCTGCAGGCGCTGATCAAGGGCGGCGTGCCGGTGGCCGGCGAACGCCTGGTGATCGCCGGCAGCGGCCCGCTGTTGCTGGCTAGCGCCGCCAGCGCCAAACATGCCGGCGCACAAGTGCTGCGCATCGCCGAACAGGCGCCCCCCACTGCCTTGGCCGGGTTCGCCCTGCAGTTGCCGCGCTGGCCGAGCAAGTTGCTGCAGGCCTTGCAGCTGTTCGATGCCAGCTACCGCAGCAACAGCCATGTACTGGCCGCGCTCGGCGAGGAACGCCTGGAAGCTGTGCGTCTGCTGCAAAACGGTAAAGTGCTGGAGATCCCCTGCGAGCGCCTGGCCTGTGGTTTCGGTTTGCTGCCCAACACCCAGTTGGGCCAGGCCCTGGGCTGCCGCATCGCCGGCCAGGCCATCGCCGTCGATCAGTGGCAAGCCTGCAGCCTGAGCGATCACTATGCGGCGGGTGAATGCACCGGCTTCGGCGGCAGCGAACTGGCCCTGATCGAAGGCGCCATCGCCGGCCACAGCGCCATCGGCGCGCAGGCCAAGGCCCGTGCGCTGTGGTCGCAGCGCCAGCACTGGCAAGCCTTCGCCGACCGACTCGAACGCAGCTTCGCCCTCGATCCGCGACTCAAACGGCTGGCCGCCGCGGACACCCTGGTCTGCCGCTGCGAGGATGTCCCTTATGCCGCCCTCGCCGGGCGCAACTGCTGGGTCGATGCCAAGTTGCACAGCCGCTGCGGCATGGGCGCCTGCCAGGGCCGCATCTGCGGCGGCGCGACGCAATTTCTGTTCGACTGGCCGGCCCCGGCGCCGCGCCCGCCGTTCTCCCCGGCGCGCTGTGCAACCCTGCTGCACCTGGCCGACGAACCAGACACGGCGCCGGCCCCCACTCCAGGCAAGGTCTCGACGCTTCCCAGCGCCGTGCAGCCCGACTTAGAGTAGAGGGCTTCCCGTCTCGCCTGGATTCCTTGCATGCTGCCCCTGCCGCTGCCCACCCCGCGCGATCTGCCCGAGCTGCTCGGCAGCCTGCAACAGATTTCTCCCCTGCTGGATGCCATGCCCGGCGTGGTGTTCTTCATCAAGGACAGCGCCGCCCGCTATGTGCTGGTCAACCAGACCCTGAGCCAACGCTGCGCGGTACACAGCCACCACGAGCTGCTGGGCCAGACCGCCGAACAGGTGTTTCCCTCACGCTTCGGCCCGCTCTACACCGAGCAGGATCGTCGCGTATTGCAGGGCGGCGACCCACTCAGCGACCAGCTGGAGTTGCACCTGTACCCCGGCCGTCAACCAGGATGGTGCCTGACTCATAAGCTGGCGCTGCGCGACCCGCAGGGCGTGATCATCGGCATGGCCGGCATCTCCTACGACCTGCAGGCCCCGCAAGCCAGCCACCCGGCCTACCAGAAACTGGCCGCGGTAGACGCGCATATCCGCGAGCATTACGCCCAGCCCATCAGCCTCAAAGACCTCACCGCCATCGCCGGCCTGTCCGTCGCCCAGCTGGAACGCCACTGCAAGCGCATCTTCCAGCTCACCCCGCGGCAGATGATCCACAAGGCGCGCCTGGGCGCGGCCTCGCAGTTGCTGGCCGACCACCTGCCGATCACCGACATCGCCCTGCGCTGCGGCTACACCGATCACAGCGCCTTCAGCCGTCAGTTCAAGGCCCTCACCGGGCTGTCTCCCAGTCAGTATCGCGAGCGTCTGCGCGACGCTTAGCAAGCCGCTGAAAAACTACTGCGCTCGGCTTGCCCAGGCTGTTACCCAATGCGTGGCCTAAACGCACACTCCTGGGGCGAGCTGCTCCCCTAGGTGACACTCACCTCTGCGCGTGCTGTCTGCGGGCTGGGCGGCGCGCCTCATCAAGAACACTTCACGAATAGGTCCAGTGCCCGCCCTCAGCGGCTCGCGCGGTCCGACAGCGCCGTTTATTGCCTGTCCACCAGCACCCCGTCGTCTCTTGGCACAGGCAGTGCATATAAAATATCGTATACGAAATCCTTGATACGAAAGACGCGAGACTCTATAACTGCTCGACCCACACCACCACGAGGCCCCTATGAAAAATCCAACAACTGCCGTAGCCCTCACCGTTGCTCTTAGCGCGTCGCTAATTGGTCAGGCCCAGGCCGACAAACTCGACGACATCATCGAATCGGGAAAACTGCGCTGCGCCGTGACCCTGGACTTCCCCCCCATGGGCTTTCGCGATGAAGGCAACAAGCCCGCCGGTTTTGACGTCGACTATTGCGCTGACCTGGCGAAAGTCCTTGGGGTAACCCCTGAAGTGGTCGAAACACCGTTCCCGGACCGTATTCCCGCGCTGATCTCAGGCCGTGCCGACATCATCGTCGCCTCAACCTCCGACACCCTTGAACGCGCCAAAACCGTGGCGATGACCGTGCCCTACTTTGCCTTCCAGATGGTCGTGCTGACCCGCGAAGACAGTGGCATCGAAAAATACGCAGACCTCAAAGGTCGCCCAGTGGGTAACACCAGTGGCACCTTCGAGGCGATCGCCCTGGAAAAAGACGTGAAAAGCTGGGGCGATGACGCCAGCTTCCGCGCCTACCAAAGCCTGAACGACACCATCCTCGCCGTGACTCAGGGTCACATCGACGCCTCTGTGGTGACCAATACAGTGGCGGCCTCGACCCTCAAGTCAGGCAAATACAAAGGCCTCAAAGTGGCCGGCAATGCGCCCTACACCATCGACTACGTGTCCCTGGCGGCCAAGCGCAATGAGTACGGCCTGATCAACTACCTCAACCTCTTCGTCAACCAGCAGGTCCGTTCGGGTCGCTATGCCGAGCTGTACCAGAAGTGGGTCGGTGGCACTCCGGTGGAGCTGACGGTTCCAGGCGTTTACTACTAAGCACGCGCCCCCCCCATCCACTGGTTAACGCACGGTCGCCAACCCGGCCGTGCGGGAGTTAAACATGCCTGAATTCGCAGTAACGGCACGCAGGCTGGTTGCAGGCAATGCACAAGGCGAGTTGCTGTATGCCGAAGTCGGCCTGAGCTTCTGGGGCGGCGTCGATCCCTTTAGCGGTGAGGTGATCGATCGCCACCATCCACTCAGCGGCCAGGTCATTGCGGGACGCGTGCTGGCCATCCCCAGTGGTCGCGGCTCCTGCACCGGCAGCAGCGTACTCCTGGAACTTATTCTCAACGGTCATGCCCCGGCCGCACTGGTCGTGGCGCACCCCGAAGAAATTCTCAGCTTGGGCGTGCTGATCGCCCAGAGCTTGTTTGACTGTGGCTTGCCCGTCGTCTGCATCGGGCCTGAAGCCTTTTCCCAGCTGCAGGACTGCGCGTTTGTCCGCGTTGAAGCTGACCGGGTTAGCGCCTTCACCCAGATTCCCGCGGATAATTGGCAAGCGACCACGTCAAAGACCAGCGTCACACACGGGGCCACTGGTCCAATTGCCTTGAACGACACGGACCGCGACTTGCTGGCAGGCAAACACGGCAAGGCCGCGCAGGTCGCCATGCAGATCGTCTTGCAAATGGCCGAGCTACAGGGCGCCGGCGAATTGATCGATATCACCCAGGCGCACATCGATGGCTGCATCTATACCGGCCCGGCCAGCCTGCGCTTTGCCGAACAATTGCTTGCCTGGGGGGCGGCCGTCAAAGTCCCGACCACACTCAACTCGATCTCGGTCGACCAGCGTCTCTGGCGCCAGCAAGGCATCGACCCGGCATTCGGCGAACCCGCCAGCCAACTCGGTGAGGCGTATATGGCAATGGGGGCGCAACTGAGTTACACCTGCGCACCCTACCTGCTCGACAGCGCGCCGCAGGCCAATGAACAGGTGGTCTGGGCTGAATCCAACGCCGTGGTGTATGCCAACAGCGTACTCGGCGCCCGGACGCAGAAATACCCGGACTATCTGGATATCTGCATCGCCCTGACCGGTCGCGCACCACTCACCGGCTGTCACCTGGATGCCGGCCGCTTGGCCACTCTGCTAATTCAAGTAGCGCCGCTCGGCCCACTCGATGATGCGTTCTATCCACTACTCGGCTATCACGTCGGCGCGTTGTCGGGCAGCCAGATCCCCGTGCTCGATGGTTTGCACAACGCGGCGCCTACGCGTGACGATTTAAAGGCCTTTGGCGCCGCATTCGCGACCACCTCCGGCGCCCCGATGTTCCACATCGTCGGGGTTACCCCAGAAGCCGCCAGCCTAGAGCAGGCGCTGGGCGGCCTCCCAGCCCAGCACATTGAAACAGTCAGCGCAGCCGGCTTGCTCGAGAGCTGGAACGAACTCAACAGTGCGCCGTCTCCGCAGTTGGGCCTGGTAGCGCTAGGCAATCCGCACTTCTCTTTGAGCGAGTTCGCCGCCTTGGCCGCATTGTGTGAGGGCCGCAGCAAACACCCCGACGTCGCCCTGGTGATCACCTGCGGACGGCACGTGCAGCAACAAGCCAGCGCGGCGGGCTACCTGGCGACACTCGATGAGTTTGGCGCACAACTGGTGACCGATACCTGCTGGTGCATGCTCGGCGAGCCGGTGCTCCCGGTCGGCACCACCAGCCTGATGACCAACTCAGGCAAGTACGCCCACTACGCCCCAGGCCTGGTCGGACGCACGGTGCATTTCGGCAGCCTGGCGGCCTGCGTCGAAGCGGCCTGCCGAGGATTTGTCAGCGGCGAGCTTCCCGCCTGGTTGAGCCAGGCCCATCAGCCAAGGGAAATATTGAGCGATGTTTGACTATAACTTTCACTGGCGCTCGGCTTTAAAGGCACTCCCGGACATGCTCGGCGGTGCCTGGGTTACCTTTGAGACGGCCGCGCTATCGATGGTCTTTGGCGTGCTGATCGCGCTGCTGTTGACCGTCATGCGGCAGAGCCAGAACCCGCTGGCGCGGGGTGTTTCCGGGGCCTGGGTCTCGGTTGCCCGTAACACCCCATCGTTGTTTCAGATCTACCTGTTGTACTTCGGCCTCGGCTCGTTCGGCCTGCACATCAGCTCATGGGCCGCACTGCTGGCCGGGATCACGTTCAACAACGCCGGCTACCTGGCAGAAAACTTTCGTGGCGGGCTCAAGGCCGTTCCCGATACCCAGATGCGCGCGGCCCGTTCACTGGGGATGAGCGCATTCAAAGCCTACCGGTTGATCATAGTTCCGCAGCTACTGCGCATCGTGTTCTACCCCCTGACCAATCAGATGGTCTGGGCCGTACTGATGACCTCGCTGGGGGTCATCGTCGGCCTCAACAACGACCTCACCGGGGTCACCCAGGACTACAACGTAAAGACCTTCCGCACCTTTGAGTATTTCGCGCTCGCGGCAGTGCTTTATTACCTGATTGCCAAAGCCATCGTAATGGTCGCCCGCCTACTCGGCTGGCGCCTGTTCCGCTACTAAGAGGGCAATAGCCATGTTGACTACCAGCCTCACCTCAACCGATCTGCTGTTCATGCTCCAGGGAGCCTGGACCACTATTGCGCTAACCCTCTGGTCGATGCTGCTGGGCACATTCGGCGGGGTAATCTGTGGCCTGCTGCGCGCCACGTTGCCGCAAGCGACCCTGCCGCTGGCCTGGGTGCTGGATATCTTCCGCAGTGTGCCGCTGCTGATCCAGTTCGTGCTGTTCAACTCGCTGAAAAGCATCGTCGGCCTCGACTGGAGTGCGTTCACCGTTGCCTGCGTAGTGCTCGGCGTATACGCCACGGCCTATTGCACGGAAGTGGTGCGCAGCGGTGTCCTCGCCGTCTCGCCCAATGTCCGCCGCGCCAGCCGCTCGCTGGGGTTGAGCTACTGGCAAGACCTGCGCTACATCGTCATGCCGATGGCCACCCGCGTGGCATTTCCGGGCTGGCTGAACCTGTGCCTGTCGGTGATGAAAGACACCGCCCTGGTCATGTGGATCGGCATCATCGAACTGCTGCGCTCCTCACAAACCATAGTCACACGCATCCAAGAACCGCTGCTGGTCCTGTGCATCGCAGGGCTTATCTACTACTTCATCAGCCTGGTTGTGGCCCGCCTGGGTCATCAACTGGAGAAAAGGTGGCAGGAAAATGATTGAGATCGAAAGCGTACACAAATCCTTCGGCGACCTGGATGTGATCAAGGGCGTCAGCCTGACCGTCGAAAAAGGCGAAGTGGTGTCGATCATCGGTGGCTCGGGCTCGGGTAAGTCGACCCTGCTGATGTGCATCAATGGCCTTGAATCGATTCATCAGGGCAGCATTCGTGTCGACGGCGTCGAGGTGCATGACAAAGCCACCGACCTCAACCAGCTACGCCAGAAGATCGGCATCGTGTTCCAGCAATGGAACGCCTTCCCGCACCTCACGGTGCTGGAGAACGTCATGCTGGCGCCGCGCAAAGTGCGTGGCCAAAGCCGCGCCGAGGCAGAGGAAATGGCCATCAAGCAACTCACCCACGTCGGCCTCGGCGATAAGTTCAATGTGTTCCCCGGCAAGCTTTCCGGCGGCCAGCAACAGCGCATGGCCATCGCCCGCGCCCTGGCCATGTCACCTGACTACATGCTGTTCGACGAGGCCACCTCGGCGCTCGACCCGCAGCTGGTCGGCGAGGTGCTGGACACCATGCGCCTGCTCGCCGAGGACGGCATGACCATGGTCCTGGTAACCCACGAGATCAGCTTCGCCCGCGAGGTGTCCGACCGCGTGGCGTTCTTCCGCGACGGTCTGGTGCATGAGATCGGCACACCCGAGCAAGTGCTGGTCAATCCGCAGCGTGCGGAAACCGCCGACTTCCTCAAGTCCGTGCTCTAGGAGAACCCCATGCGCTCGAGCAAAGTCATTCATGTGGTCAGCTGTCACGCCGAGGGCGAGGTCGGCGATGTGATAGTCGGCGGCGTGGCCCCGCCGCCCGGCGACACGGTCTGGGCGCAATCGCGCTGGATCGCCGAAGACCAGACCTTGCGCAACTTCATGCTCAACGAGCCACGCGGCGGCGTGTTCCGCCACGTCAATCTGCTGGTGCCGGCCAAGGATCCACGGGCGCAGATGGCCTGGATCATCATGGAGCCGGCCGACACCCCGCCGATGTCCGGCTCCAACTCGTTGTGCGTGGCCACCGTGCTATTGGAGACCGGCATCCTGCCGATGAGCGAGCCAGAAACCCGCCTGGTGCTGGAAGCCCCCGGCGGTTTGATCGAGGCCGTCGCGCAATGCCGCGATGGTAAGGTCGAGCGCGTCGAGGTACGCAACCTGCCCTCCTTCGCCGACCGGCTGGATGCCTGGATCGAGGTGGAAGGCATCGGCTCGCTGCAGGTGGACACCGCCTATGGCGGCGACAGCTTCGTGATCGCCGACGCCCACGCCCTGGGCTTTGCCCTCAGCGCCGACGAAGCCGCCGACCTGGCGCGCCTCGGCGTGCAGATCACCCGTGCAGCCAATCAGCAACTGGGCTTCGTCCACCCGCTGAACCCGGACTGGGCACATATTTCCTTCTGCCAGCTGGCGGCGCCGGTGAGCCGCGAGCACGGCATCGCCAACGCGGCCAACGCGGTGGTGATCCGCCCCGGCAAGGTCGACCGTTCGCCCACCGGCACCGGCTGCTCGGCACGCATGGCGGTGCTGCACGCCAAGGGCCAGTTGCAGGTCGGCGAGCGCTTTATCGGCCGTTCGATCATCGGTTCCGAGTTCCACTGCCATATCGATAGCCTCACCGAGGTGGCCGGGCGTCCGGCGATCATTCCCTGCCTGTCCGGCCGGGCCTGGATCACCGGCACTCACCAGCACCTGCTCGACCCGAGCGATCCCTGGCCGCAAGGCTACCGACTGTCCGATACCTGGCCGGTCGAGGCCTGAGCCAAACTCTCGCTGCCTGCCGCGACCCCGCTGGGCACGAGCTGCCACGATAAGCAGCACAGCACACCAGAACGACCCGCATCATCGATGCAAAATTTGTCTGGCATTTCTTCGTCAAGACTATATCGTATACGAAATACATTATTCGCAACCGGAGGCACAACCATGAGCAAGCGCGTCAACTGGAGCGGGGTATTCCCTGCAGTCACCACTCAATTCAACCCTGACTTCTCGGTAAACCTGGAGGAGACCCACAAGGTGATCTCCAACCTGGTGCGCGACGGCGTATCCGGCCTGGTGGTCTGCGGCAGCGTCGGCGAGAACACCTCGCTGACCATCGAGGAGAAGATGGCCGTCACTGAAGTGGCCAAGGACGCGTCCGCTGGCCGCGTGCCGGTGATCTGCGGCATCGCCGAGTTCACCAGCGCCGGCGCCGCCAAGGTGGCCAAGGCGGTTGAGCGGGTCGGCGTCGACGGCATCATGGTGATGCCCGCGCTGGTTTACTCCTCCAAGCCACACGAGACCGCCGCGCACTTTCGCAGCGTCGCCACGGGCACCGACCTGCCGGTGATGGTCTACAACAACCCGCCGATCTACAAAAACGACGTCACCCCGGAGATCCTCATCTCCCTGGCCGACATCGAGAACGTGGTGTGCTTCAAGGACTCCTCCGGCGACACCCGGCGCTTCGTCGACGTGCGCAACCAGGTGGGCGACCGCTTCATCCTGTTCGCCGGCCTCGATGACGTGGTCCTGGAGAGCATCGCCGTCGGCGCCGAGGGCTGGATCTCCGGGATGTCCAACGTCTTCCCCAAGGAAGGCGAAACCATCTTCCGCCTGTGCAAGGCCGGCCGCTTCGACGAGGCCATGCCGATCTACGAATGGTTGATGCCGATCCTCCACCTCGACGCCCGCCCGGATCTGGTGCAGTGCATCAAGCTGTGCGAGGAAATCGCCGGGCGCGGCAACGCCCTGACCCGCCCGCCACGCCTGGCCCTGCAAGGCGAGGACCGCGCCCACGTCGAGACGATCATGGCCAAGGCCATGGCCAACCGCCCGGCACTGCCGGATGTCGGCCTGTAAGCCCTGCCCCAAGCCAACAGCGCCACGCTCGGCAACGAGCGCGGCCCTCACCGGAGGCCCCCCGCATGCAGGAAATTCTCGGTCACAACTACATCGGCGGCGCTCGCAGCGCTGCTGGTCAAGCCACCCAAACCAGCTTCGACGCCTGCACAGGCGAAGCCCTGCCCTACCGCTTCAGTCAGGCCACAGTTGCCGAAGTAGACACTGCGGCAAAGGCCGCCGCCGCGGCTTACTTGCAGTTTCGCAGTCTCCCGGCCAGCCGCCGCGCCGGGTTTCTCGAGGCCATCGCCGACGAAATCGACGCCCTGGGGGAGGACTTCGTTGCCCTGGTATGCCGCGAAACCGCACTGCCCGCAGGACGCATCCAAGGCGAACGGGGCCGCACCAGCGGGCAGATGCGCCTGTTCGCCAAGGTATTACGCCGAGGCGACTTCTACGGCGCACGGATTGATAGTGCACTGCCCGAGCGCCAGCCGCTGCCGCGCCCGGATGTGCGTCAGTACAACATTGCCGTCGGCCCGGTCGCAGTGTTTGGCGCGAGCAACTTTCCGCTGGCCTTCTCCACCGCTGGCGGCGACACCGCCGCAGCGTTAGCCGCCGGTTGCCCGGTGGTATTCAAGGCGCACAGCGGCCACATGGCCACCGCCGAGTGCGTCGCCGATGCGATCATTCGCGCCGCCGAAAAAACCGCCATGCCCGCCGGCGTGTTCAACATGATCTATGGCAATGGTGTGGGTGCCGACCTGGTCAAGCACCCACTGATTCAAGCCGTCGGCTTTACCGGTTCCCTCAAGGGCGGCCGGGCGCTGTGCGACATGGCCGCAGCTCGTCCGCAGCCGATCCCGGTGTTCGCCGAGATGTCCAGCATCAACCCGGTGCTGCTGCTGCCGACCGCCCTGCAACAGCGCGGCAGCAAAATTGCCGGCGAACTGAGTGCGTCCGTGGTGCTTGGCTGTGGCCAGTTCTGCACCAACCCGGGCCTGATCATCGCGATTCGTTCGGCTGAATTCAGCGCATTCCTGCAAGAATTCGCCGCCCAGATGGCCGCACAGCCGGCGCAGACCATGCTCAATGCCGGCACCCTCGACAGTTACCGGCGCGGTGTCGACAACCTCCTTGCGCACCCTGGCATCGAACATCTGGCAGGCGCCCGGCAGACCGAGAGCAAAGCCCAGCCGCAGCTGTTCCAAGCGGATGTGAGCTTGCTGCTGAATGGCGACGAACTGCTCCAGGAAGAAGTTTTCGGCCCGACCACCATTGTGGTCGAGGTGGCGGACAAGACCGAACTGCTGGCAGCGCTGCAAGGTTTACACGGACAGCTGAGCGCCACCCTGATCGCCGAACGTGAAGACCTCGCGCCCTTCGCTGACGTAGTGGCGGTGCTTGAGCAGAAGGTCGGCCGGGTGTTGTTCAACGGCTACCCAACGGGTGTGGAAGTGTGTGACGCGATGGTGCATGGTGGCCCTTACCCTGCCACCTCGGACTCACGCGGCACCTCGGTGGGCAGCCTTGCCATCAGCCGCTTCCTGCGGCCGGTGTGCTACCAGAACTGTCCCGATCAATTACTTCCGCAAGCCCTGCAAAACGCCAACCCACTGGGAATTGCCCGCTTGGTTGACGGCCTGATGCAGCGCCCATCCATAACCTGAAAGGTGTCGGCCAGGAAGAAAGTAGATCGGTGCTTTGCCCCGGCTCAATGAGTCGGGGCCTTTTTAGCTTGCGTAGGGTGGGTTAGGCGCTAACCACTTCCTTGTCGGTTGGCGAGTAGTTGGCTGCGCCGTAACCCACCAAAGAAGCCGATACCGCCTGGTGGGTTACGCGACGCAAAGTTGCCGAGGCGCACCTTCACCCCGCGATGCGTCGCTAACCCACCCTACAGATTTCATCCACCCGAACAGCCGTGACTAATCGACCATCAGCGCCTTGAGCTCGTCGTACAAGGCCTGGGGAATCTGCACGCCCTGCTCGGCGCTGCGCGCTCGGGCCTCGTAGCGGGGCTGCGATGGCAGGCGCGCACCCTGGCCCTGGATACTCTCGAACATCGCCTCGGCCCGCGCCAGATGTTCATCGGTGGCATCACCGAGAAAGCGCCGTGGATCAAGCACCACGATCAGTTCACCGTGATAGGGCGATGACTTGCTGCCGTCGTCGAACGCCAAGGATTCGGCACTGGTCAGATCACCAATCAGCGGGCCGGCAATCAGCTCCACCATCGCCGCCAGCGCTGAGCCTTTGTGCCCGCCAAAGGTCAGCATGGCGCCGTTCATGACCGCCTCGGCATCCGTGCTCGGCTGACCATTCGGGTCAAGCCCCCAGCCCAGCGGAATGGGCTTGCCCGCACGCCGATGCAGTTCAATCTCACCACGGGCAATCGCACTGGTGGCGAAATCAAAAATGAACGGATTGTGCCCGACACGTGGCCAACCGAAGGCAATCGGGTTGGTGCCGAACACCGGCTTGCTGCCACCTGCCGGTGCCACCCAGGCATGGCTTGGGGTGAAGGCGAATGCCACCAGACCGGCCCCGGTCAGCGCCTCGATCTCGACCCACAATGCCGAGAAGTGCACACAGCGATTAATCGCCAGCGCGGCGATCCCGCACTGCCTGGCCTTTTCCACCAGCACCGGCAAGCCGGCCTGAAACGCCAGCTGAGAAAAGCCACCCTTGGCATCCACCCGAACCAGCGCCGGGGCCTGATCGATGACCTCAGGTGCGGCGTCCGCCACGACCTTGCCTGCCTTCAGCGAGCTGACGCAGCCGAGCACGCGATACAGGCCATGGGAGGCGCAGCCATCACGCTCTCCCGCCAACACAGTGGCGCTCACCGCCTGTACATGGGGCTCGCTGAAGCCGTTGCTGCGCAAGATGTCCTGCGCCAGTTCGCGCGCCTGTTCCAGGGTCAATCGAATCACGGTCAGCCTCCTCTATTAACCAGTGGCTAGAGTGGCGCCTGGGGCCTACAGCGGCTTGACCCCTTTACCCGGACAGGATGACGAATTCGGCACAACTGTGTTCAGGCGAACTGCCCACGCATCCAGGCCAGATAGTCGGCGACGCCCGCCCCGCCTTCGTTCGGTGCCCAGGGCGCGCGCTCGCCCTCACCGACCGGGCGGTAGGGCCCGGCCTTGCACTCGAACAGAATACTGTCGGCGGCCAGCACCACCAGCGCGTGGAACACCCCGGGCGGCAGGTCGACGCCGACACAGTCGCCGCCCGCCTCGAGCACGCGCGTTTCCAGCAGCTCGCCGCTGTCGCTGAAAATCAGCAGGCCCAGACGTCCCTTGAGCACCAGCAAGGCTTCGGCCTTGTCCGCCGACAGGTGACGGTGCGGCGGGATGTAGGTGTCCGGCTGCAAGCCCACGGCCATGCGGTGGCAAGGCTCTTCCATCTGATGGAAGTTATGGTGCTGACGCTGGCGCGGGCTGGCCGCGGCCTTCCCGGCCAGTTCGGCGAACAGGGTTTGATCGAGAAAGCGCGGTGCGTCCATGGGCTTACAGCCCCTTGACCGCGAAGATGCCGGCGGCGTTGCGCCAGTAGCCCTTGTAGTCCATGCCGTAACCGAAGATGTAGCGGTCGATACAGGGCAGCCCGACGTAGTCGGCTTTCAGGTCCGGGCGCGCCTTGCGCTCGTGATCCTTGTCGATCAGCACGGCGGTATGCACCGCGCGGGCGCCGGCGTGGCGGCAGAAGTCGATGATGGCGCCCAGGGTGTGCCCTTCATCGAGGATGTCGTCGATGATCAGTACGTCGCGGTCGATGAACGACACTTCCGGCTTGGCCTTCCAGAACAGCTCGCCGCCGCTGGTTTCGTTGCGGTAGCGGGTGGCATGCAGGTAGGACACTTCCAGCGGGAAGTCGAGTTTGGGCAGCAGCTTGCCAGTGAAGATCAACCCACCGTTCATCACGCAGAACACCACGGGATTGCGTTCGGCCAGCTCGCCATTGATCGCCACGGCGATCCGCTCAATGGCCGCTTCGACTTCGGCTTCGGTGTACAGGCAATCGGCTTCCGCCATGACTTGGCGAATGTGCGCGAGATCGGCGGACATGGTGATTCCTCTTCAGTGGGCGGCACTGCGCAAGGCAGAGAACCTGATCGGTGCGTCAAAATAAAAGTCGGCAAAGGTACGCATCTGCCATCCAGGGGGCAAGCCCTGATGGACGAGCGTTGCGCCTGCGCAGCCTAACTCGCGCGCAACCGGCGGGTTTATCGGCGAACTTGGGGATATTAAACGCTAACCTCTAGAAAGGCTCGGCCATAGGCCCACCACTTGGCCCGGCCAATGCTTTAATCTAGCGGCATTTTTGCCAGCCCTGCCGGAGAACCCGCCATGCCCATTCTCGAGATCCGCCATCCGCTGATCCGCCACAAGCTCGGCCTGATGCGCCGCGTCGATATCAGCACGAAGAATTTCCGCGAACTGGCCCAGGAAGTCGGGGCCTTGCTGACCTATGAGGCGACCAAGGATCTGCCTCTGGAAAGCTACGAGATCGAGGGTTGGTGTGGCGCGGTCCAGGTCGAGAAGATCTCCGGCAAGAAGATCACCGTGGTGCCGATCCTGCGAGCCGGCATCGGCATGCTCGACGGCGTACTCAGCCTGATCCCCGGGGCCAAGGTCAGCGCCGTGGGCGTGGCGCGCAACGAAGAGACCCTGCAGGCGCACACCTACCTAGAGAAGCTTGTGCCGGAGATCGACGAACGCCTGGCGCTGATCATCGACCCGATGCTGGCTACCGGCGGCTCCATGGTCGCCACCATCGACCTGCTGAAGAAGGCCGGCTGCAAGGAGATCCGCGCCATGGTGCTGGTCGCCGCGCCCGAAGGCATCCAGGCGGTGGCCGCTGCCCACCCGGACGTGACCATCTACACCGCCTCAATCGATGAGCGCCTGAACGAGCACGGCTACATCATTCCCGGCCTCGGCGATGCCGGCGACAAGATCTTCGGCACCAAGCAGAAGGACGCCTGAGCATGCAGGATCATATGCAGGATGCCCCCTGGCGCCAGGCCCTGGCCGGCTCGCAAATGCTCTTCGTGGCCTTCGGCGCGCTGGTGCTGATGCCGCTGATCACCGGCATGGACCCTAACGTGGCGTTGTTCACCGCGGGTCTCGGCACGCTGATTTTCCAGCTGGTGACCAAGAACCAGGTACCGGTGTTTCTCGCCTCCAGCTTCGCCTTCATCGCGCCGATTCTCGCCGCCAAGGCCGACTTCGGTCTGCCCGCGACGCTCGGCGGCCTGGTCGCCGCCGGCCTCATGTATACCCTGCTGGCCGGTGCGGTGCGCCTCAAGGGCACCGGCTTCATCGACCGGCTGCTGCCGCCGGTGGTGATCGGTCCGGTGATCATGTCCATCGGTCTGGGCCTGGCCCCGGTCGCCGCCAACATGGCGATGGGCAAGGCCGGTGACGCCAGTGCGCAACTGGTGCCCTATGACGTTGCCTTGATGATCTCCCTGCCGGCGCTGATCACCACCCTGGTGATGGCCGTAGTGGGTCGCGGCATCCTGCGCCTGGTACCGATTCTCCTCGGTGTCGCCGTGGGTTATGGGATGTCCTGGTCGTTCGGGGTGATCGACTTCGCCCCCATTGCCGCCGCACCTTGGCTGGCCGTGCCGAACTTCGTCGCCCCCGAGCTGCACTGGGGCGCCATTCTGTTCATGCTGCCGGTGGCCATAGCACCGGCCATCGAGCATATCGGCGACGTGCTGGCGATCGGCACCGTGACCGGCAAGAACTACCTGAAGAAACCCGGCCTGCACCGCACCCTGCTCGGCGATGGCTTGGCCACCTCGGCTGCGGGCCTGCTCGGCGGCCCACCGAACACCACCTATTCGGAAGTCACCGGCGCGGTGATGCTGACCAAGAACTTCAACCCCAAGGTGATGCTCTGGGCCGCCGTGATCGCCATGCTCCTGGCCTTTATCGGCAAGTTCGGCGCGGCCCTGCAGAGCATTCCGGTACCGGTGATGGGCGGCATCCTCTGCCTGCTGTTCGGCTCCATCGCGGTGGTCGGCCTGAATACCCTGATCCGCCACCAGGTCGACCTGTCCGAGGCGCGCAACCTGGTGATAGTCGCGGTGACGCTGGTGTTCGGCATCGGCGGCATGGTGATCGGCGCCGGCGACGTCAGCCTCAAGGGCATCTCGCTGTGCGGCATCATCGCCATCGCGCTCAACCTGCTGCTGCCCGGCGGCCGGGGCTGGCGCAGCAAGGCGCTGAGCGACGATCAAGGCTGAAAGCAACTCGGGCAGTGCGCCGCAACCCGCGTGCTGGCGCAGCGCGCCATCAGCCAGAGATAAGAATGCCCCGCCAAGTGCGGGGCATTTTTATTTCCACGACTACCCGCCTGAACGGTTGGTGGGTTCACTCAAGTTCGGATACTTGAGGTTCCCAGACCAGGCGCTGCGACGCGTCATAGTGGGCGATAGCGAGGAGCGGCAACCCAGGACCGGGGCCTGAAATGCCGAATTTGACTCATCGAACTCGCCACACAGGCCACTCGCTCAGGCCGGCTCAGCCGACCATTGCTGCAGACGCACCACGCTTTCCCGGTAGGGTTTGAGGCTCATGCTCAGCAGCACGATCGAGCTGAACACGGCAATGCTGGTGACGATCAGCAGCGAGTAACGCAGCGCCGTGTCGTCGGCAAACACATAATCGGTCACCAGCGCTACGGCGGTCGGACCTATGCCCAGACCGATCAGGGTGATGACGAACAGGTAGATCGCCGAGGCCTGGCCGCGCATGGAGTTGGGCATGATCTCCTGGATCGCCGCAGGGGCCACGCCGAAGGGCATGCTCAGAAAGAACACCGCCGGCGCGACCAGGATCGCCGCCCAGAGCGCGCTTTCCATCAACGGGAAGGCCAGCACGAAGGGCGCAGCCCCCAGGGCGGCATAGAACCCGACGCGCATATTGGCGTCGCTGCTGCCACGCTTGGCCATCCAGTCGGCCAGACGCCCGCCGAAAACGATGCCCAGGCAACCGAACACCGCCACGATGGCGCCGTAGACGATACCGACCTGGCCGGCATCCCAGCCATAGGTGCGGATGAAGAAGGTCGGAATCCAGGCCGCGCTGCCGTAGCCGGCGAAGGCCAGGCCGGCGAAGCCGAAATTGTGGCACAGCACGGTACGTTTGTTGGCGCGGATATAGCGCCCGACATCGGCCAGCGGCACTACCACCCCCGCCCCGACACCACGCCGTGCTGGCTCTTTGACCGCTAGCATGAGCAGGGTGAACAGCACACCGGCGGCGCCAAGCGCGAGAAAAATCAGTTGCCAGGGCCGCACTTCGCCCACTATCGGCAGCAGCACGTCGCCTTGAGCCGAGGCCAGCTTGATCACCAGGCCACCGAACAGAAAGGCCAGGCCCGAGCCCAGGTAGACGCCCATCGAATAGACACTGATGGCGGTGGCGCGGCGCTCGGCGGGAAAGCTGTCGGCGATCAGCGAATAGGCCGCGGGTGACAGCGCCGCTTCGCCGACCCCCACGCCGATGCGGCAGATCAGGAACTGCCAGTACAGCCTGGCCATACCGCAGGCCGCGGTGGCCGCACTCCAGAACAGGATGCCGATGGCGATCAGCCCACGCCTGCTCCGGGTGTCGGCCAGACGCCCCAGGGGAATACCGCAGACGGTGTAGAACAGGGCGAAGGACAAGCCCATCAGCAGGCTCATCTGCGTATCGCTGATCAGCAGGTCGCGACGAATGGGGCCGACCAGCAGGTTGAGGATCTGCCGGTCGATAAAGGACAACACGTACGCCACCATAAGGATGGCGACAGTGGCCCAGGCGCGGGCATTGGAGGGATAGCCGTTATTGTTGTTGGACACTGGCGGTCTCCTCGGCACCGTTTACGCGGTGCGCGACGGTTGAAAGTGACCCCAGCTTAAGCCGACATTGGCCCTGGTGAGTATGACAAGACCCCGTTATCAGCCTGGCGAATGCGCGGCATCCCTTCGGGCTGATAACCGACCCGTGCGTAGCCCGGATGCAATCCGGAGATTTAAATTCCCCGGATTACAGCCGGGCTACTGACTGACAAGCTGATCGAGCGGCGCCCCTGCGCAGCTAGCAAGGGCATGCGCACTCAAAGCATCAGCGGCGCCCGTTCGCTCAGGCTGTTCAGCGCCGCCACCCAGCTCGGGTGATCGTTGAGGCAGGGCACCAGCTGCAGGCTTTCACCACCGGCAGCCTGGAATTGCTCAAGGCCCCGGTCACCGATCTCTTCCAGGGTCTCGATGCAATCGGCGACGAAGGCCGGGCACATCACCAGTAGCTTCTTCACACCCTGCTTACCCAGCTCGTCCAGGCGCGTCTCGGTATAGGGCTCGATCCACTTGGCCCGGCCCAGGCGCGACTGAAAGGACACCGACCATTGCTCCGGACGCAGCCCCATACGGCTGGCGAAGGCCTCGGCGCTGGCCAGGCATTGCGCGCGGTAACAGTGAGCCAGCACCTCGGGCGAGGCCGTGCGGCAGCAGTCGACGCCCTGCAGGCAATGGCCGCTGGGGTCGAGTTTGTGTAGATGCCGCTCGGGCAGGCCGTGAAAACTCAACAGCAGATGATCGAACGGCTGCTGCAGATAGGGCTTGGCGCTGTCCACGAGGGCGTCGAGGTATTCCGCCTGGTCGTAGAACGGCGGCAGCACGGCGATCCGCAGCTTCAGGTTGTGCGCGCGCAGCACCCGCTTGGCCTCCTCGATCACCGTGGTCACCGTGCTGTCGGCGAACTGCGGATACAACGGCGCCAGGGTGACCTGCTGGATGCCTTGCCCCGCCAGGTGCAGCAGCGCCGACTCGATCGACGGCTGGCCATAGCGCATCGCCAGTTCGACCGGGCCGTGACGCCACTGCGCCTGCATCGCCTGCTGCAAGCGCCGACTCAACACCACCAGCGGCGAGCCCTCCGGCCACCAAATGGAGGCGTAGGCGTGCGCCGATTGCGCCGGGCGCTTGATCAGAATCAGCGAGACCAGCAGTCGGCGCACCGGCCACGGCAGGTCGATCACGTAGGGGTCCATCAGAAACTGGTTGAGGTAACGCCGGACATCAGCCACTTCGGTCGACGCAGGGGAGCCCAGGTTGACCAGTAGCAGGGCGTGATCGGTCATATCTATTCCTAGTCAGTGACGGCCCAACAAGTCCTCGAGGGCCGTATCCAGATCGGTGAAACGAAAAGTGAAGCCCGCCTCGCGCAAACGTAGCGGCAGCGCACGCTGGCCGCCCAGCAGCAAGGCGGATAACTCCCCCAGGCCGACGCGTAACAACAGCGCCAGCACCGGCAAAATCGCCGGACGCTGTAACGCGCGGCCCAGGGCGCGGGCAAACTCGGCGTTACGCACCGGCTCTGGCGCGCAGGCATTATAAGGACCGCTGGCCTGCGGCTGCTGCAAGAGAAAATCGATCAGGGCGACTTGATCGGCTAAATGAACCCACGACATCCATTGCCGCCCGTCGCCGAGCGGCCCGCCCAGGCCCAGCTTGAACGGCAACAACAAGCGCTTGAGAAAGCCACCGTCATTCGCCAGCACCAGACCGGTACGCACCAGCACCACACGGATGCCCAGGTCTTCGGCGCGAAGGGCGGTTTCCTCCCAGGCGCCACACAACTGCGCGGCGAAATCCTCACAGACCGGCGGGCTATCCTCGTGCAGTTCACGCTCGCCGCCATCGCCGTACCAGCCCACCGCCGAACCGGAAAGCAACACCTGTGGCTTCTGCTCGCGCAGTTTCAGCCATGCCAGCAACTGCTCGGTCAGGGTGATCCGACTGGCCCACAACAGGGTTTTGCGCTTGCGCGTCCAGGGTCGATCGGCAATCGGCGCCCCCGCCAAATTGACCACCGCATCCAAGCCTACGTCGCCCAGCTGCTCGAGTTGGCCGATGCCACGCACCTGCGCACCACACAAACGCGGCACCTGTTGCGGACGGCGACTCCATACCGTCAACTGATGCCCCTGCTGCGCCCAGTGACTACACAGAGCCCGACCAATCAGTCCAGTACCGCCGGTCAGTAATATGTGCATGACATCTCCCTCGCATGGCGTAACACGGCATATCCACCCTAGTCTGATTCATGACGTTACAACGTGTCTTTAATCCAACTCAGGGTTGTCCTAATACTATAGAGAGGCGCGATTTAATCGAATCAAGCCTATACATAACTTCAACATTGTATAGCTTTTGCCTGAAGCGTAGCCTAATGCTCTAGCACACGAGGTAGACCATGAGCGCAACCGCCCCCATCGCCATCATCGGCACCGGCATCGCCGGATTGTCCGCCGCCCAGGCCCTGCATGCCGCTGGACAGGAAGTCCAGTTGTTCGACAAGAGCCGCGGCAGCGGCGGGCGCATGTCGAGCAAGCGCAGCGATGCCGGCTCCCTGGATCTGGGCGCGCAATACTTCACCGCCCGCGACCGCCGCTTCGTCGAAGTGGTGCAGCAGTGGCAAGTTCGCGGCTGGGTTGCCGAATGGACGCCGAGTCTCTACCACTTCAACGACGGTCACCTCAGCGCCTCGCCGGACGAACAGGTACGCTGGGTCGGCATCCCGCGCATGAGCGCCATTACCCGCGCCATGCTCGGCGCCCTGCCCGTGCACTTCTCCTGCCACATCACCGAGGTGTTTCGCGGCGAGCAGCACTGGACCCTGCAGGATGCCGAGGGCCAGAGCCACGGTCCGTTCAGCCATGTCGTGGTCGCAGCCCCGGCGCCACAGGCCAGCGCGCTGCTGGCGGCCGCCCCGAAACTCGCCGCCGCCGCCGCCAGCGTGACGATGGAGCCGACCTGGGCAGTCGCCCTGGCCTTCGACAGCCCCCTGGCGAGCAAGGTCGAAGGCTGCTTCGTGCAGGACAACCCACTCGACTGGCTGGCACGCAATCGCAGCAAACCCGGGCGCGACACGACGCTGGACACCTGGGTACTGCACGCCAGCAGCGACTGGAGCAAGCAGCACCTCGACCTGCCCAAGGAACGGGTGATCGAGCACCTGCACGGCGCCTTTGCCGAGCTGATCGGCTGCGCCGTACCCGCCCCCGCCTTCAGCCTGGCGCACCGCTGGCTCTACGCCCGCCCAGCCAGCGCGCACCAGTGGGGTGTCCTGGCTGACGCCAACCTGGGTCTCTACGCCTGCGGCGACTGGTGCCTGTCCGGTCGAGTCGAAGGGGCCTGGCTCAGCGGCCAGGAGGCGGCGCGCAGGCTGCTCGAACACCTGTCATGAGCGCCCCGGCGCTAAGCGTCGCCGCGCAACACCGCCTAAACCCGCGCAAACTGCTGCTGTCCAAATGGACGGCAGTCCAACCGCAAAACCGTGAAAAACACTTCCTGGTCAGCCAGCTGTTCTGTGACGAGGACGGCGCCCTGCTGCACATCGAACTGCAAGCGGTGCACAGCCAAGGCAGCCAACGCCTGGACTGGCGCGGCCTGCAAGATTCCGAGCACTGGCAGATCGGCTGGCAATAGCGGGCTCGACCCGCCGCCGCAAAAACCTATACAAAAATTGTACAAAAAGTTTGTATATGCACAATATCGCACCTATGATGGAATTAAGTTGTACAGCCGTATCAGGATGTACAAGTATCCATCAGAGGTTGCGCCATGAATCCGCACCACTCAACGCCCAGCAAACCCAAACTCGCGATCAGCGCCTGCTTGCTCGGTGCCGAGGTGCGCTACAACGGCGGCCATAAGCAATCGCGGCTGTGCAGTCGCACGCTCAGCGAGTACCTCGACTTCGTCCCGCTCTGCCCTGAAGTGGCCATCGGCCTCGGCACCCCACGCGAGCCGATTCGCCTGGTCGGCGACCCGGCCGCACCGCGGGCAGTCGGCACCGTACAGCGCGAGCATGATGTCACCGAGCCGCTGGCCGCATACGGCGAACAGATGGCCGCAGGGCTGGATGACATCTGCGGCTACATCTTCATGCAGCAGTCGCCGTCATGTGGCCTGGAACGGGTCAAGGTCTACCAGGACAACGGTCGCCCCAGCGAGCCCAAGGGCCGCGGCATCTATGCCGAGGCCTTCTGCGCGCGCCGCCCGGACCTGCCGGTGGAAGAGGACGGCCGGCTCAACGACCCGGTCCTGCGTGAGAATTTCCTCACTCGCGTGTTCGCTTATGCCGAATGGCAGCACCTGCTGCGCGCGGGCCTGACGCGGCAGGCGCTGATCGCCTTCCACTCGCGCTACAAATACCTGCTGATGGCCACCAACCCGCTGCAATACAAGGCCCTTGGCCGTCTGCTCGGCGACCTTGGCCAACATCAACTGGCGGAGTTGGCACCCCGCTATTTCAGCCAGCTGATGACGGCGCTGAAGCAGTGCGCGACCCGGCGTACCCACAGCAATGTACTGCAGCACCTCAGCGGTTATCTCAAGCGCGCGTTGAGCGGCGAGGACAAGCAGGAAATACAGCAACTGATCAGCCAATACCGCCTCGGCTTCGTCCCCCTGGTAGTGCCGCTGACCCTGCTCAAGCACCACTTGCGTCGCCATCCCGACCGCTACCTTGCGCAGCAGGCCTACCTGCAACCGCACCCGGAAAACCTCAGCCTGCGCAATGCCCTGTGAGCGCCGAGAAGCCCGTTGCCGCACCCCATCGGCCCAGCGCTGGCTATCCGCCCGCACTGGCCGAGGGCCTGCTGCCGATTCGCGAGGTGGCCCGCGTTACCGGGGTCAACCCGGTTACCCTGCGCGCCTGGGAGCGCCGTTACGGCCTGATCGTGCCGCAACGCACGGCCAAGGGACATCGCCTGTACTCGGCCGAACAAGTCGCACGCATTCAGGCGATTCTCGCCTGGCTCGAACGTGGCGTTGCGGTCAGCCAAGTGAGGGGACTGTTGCGCAGCGCACAACCCGCCTCGACCCAGACCACCTCCCAGTGGCAACAGACGCGCGAAGAGCTGCTGCAGGCGATCGGCAAGCTGGCCGAACGGCGACTGGACGATTGTTTCAACCGCGAACTGGCCCTCTACCCGGCCCATACCCTGTGCCAGCACTTGCTGCTGCCGCTGTTCGATGAACTGCAACTGCGCTGGCGCAAGCAGTTCGGCGCCCAGACCGAGCGGGTGTTCTTCTACTCCTGGCTGCGCAGCAAACTCGGTGCACGGCTGTACCACAACAACCGTCAGCACCACGGCGCCCCGCTGCTGCTGGTCAATTTATCCGAGCTGCCGATGGAGCCGGGCCTGTGGCTCAGCGCCTGGCTGGCCAGCAGCGCCGATTGCCCGGTGCAGGTATTCGACTGGCCGATTCCGCCAGCCGAACTGGCCCTGGCGATCGAGCAGATCCGGCCTCGCGCACTGCTGCTGTATTCCAACCAGGCGCTCAATACCGCGCAGCTCCCGCGCTGGCTGACGGGCCACCACTGCCCCTGCCTGATTATCGGAGCAACGGTATGCATCCGCCGGACGGAACTGCACGTACTTACAACACAGAACAACGCCGTGCACATGGCCGAGGGCCCTCTCGAAGCACTGGCAACCCTCACCCGTCTCGGCTTGCTGGACCGGACATAAGGATTCCCATGCACCAACTGATGTGGTTTCGCAGCGACCTGCGCGTGCAGGACAACAGCGCCCTGAGTGCCGCCATGAACGCCGGGCCGACCCTGGCGTTGTTCCTGCTCAGCCCCGGGCAATGGCGGACCCATGACGACGCGCCCTGCAAGGTCGACTTCTGGTTGCGCAACCTGCACGAGCTGGCCGCATCCCTGGCCAAGCTGAATGTGCCGTTGCTGATCCGCCAGGCCGATGACTGGAGCGCCGCACCGCAGGTGATCGGCGAGCTGTGCCGGCAACTGCGAATCGGCGCGGTACACGCCAATCAGGAATACGGCGCGCACGAACAGCGGCGCGACCAGGCCGTGGCGCAGAGGCTGCAGCAACAGGACATTGTGCTGCGCGACCACCTGGACCAACTGCTGTTCAAACCCGGCACTGTGCTGACCCAGAGTGGCGGCTACTTTCAGGTCTACAGCCAGTTTCGCAAGGTCTGCTATCAGCGCCTGCACAGTGCCCTGCCGCCGCTGCTCGGGACACCTGCGGCCCAGGCGCCGCTGGCCATTGTGGGTGACGTTATGCCAGCCGAGGTGAGCGGTTTTGCGGCGCCCAGCGCAGCCCTGCGCCAGCTCTGGCCTGCGGGCGAAATGGAGGCCCGGCAGCGTCTGCACAGTTTCGCCGAGCAGCGCATCGACTATTACCAGCAGCACCGCGACATCCCCGCCCTACCCGGCACCAGCCAGCTGTCGGCTTACCTCGCCGCCGGTGTACTGTCGCCACGCCAGTGCCTGCACGCCGCCCTGCAAGCCAATCAGGGCGAGTTCGACAGCGGCAGCAGCGGCATCGTCACCTGGATCAACGAACTGCTCTGGCGCGAATTCTACAAACACATCCTGGTCGGTTACCCACGACTGAGCAAATGCCGCGCCTTTCGCCCGGAAACCGAAGCGCTGGCCTGGCGCCAGGCGCCCGACGAACTGCTGGCCTGGCAGCAGGGCCGCACCGGGGTGCCGATCATCGACGCGGCCATGCGCCAACTGCTGACTACCGGCTGGATGCACAACCGCCTGCGGATGATAGTGGCGATGTTCCTGACCAAGAACCTGCTGATCGACTGGCGCGAAGGCGAGCGTTTCTTCATGCGTCAGCTGATCGATGGCGACCTGGCGGCCAACAACGGAGGCTGGCAATGGAGCGCCTCCACCGGCACCGACGCGGCGCCCTACTTCCGCATCTTCAACCCAGTCAGCCAGTCGCAACGCTTCGACCCGGACGGTCGCTTTATCCGCCACTGGCTGCCGGAGCTGGCGAGCCTGAGCGACAAGGACATCCACAACCCCAGCGCACGCGCTAACAAGGGCGGCGATCTGTTCGACAGGCTCGATTACCCACAGCCGATAGTCGACCTGAGCAGCAGTCGCAGCCGCGCCCTGGAGGCTTTCAGGAATCTGCCCAAGCGCGGCACACAGGTGCTGCCATGAGCGATTTCCTGCGCCAATTCGCCAAGGACTTTGCCGGTCTGAACAGGCACAACCTGGACCGCCTCGGCGAGCTGTACAGCGATGACGTGCTGTTCTGCGACCCCCTGCACCAGGTGCGCGGGCTGGCCAATCTGCAGCGCTATTTCGCCGATCTGTATGCCCATGTCAGCGAGCTGCGCTTCGACTTCTACGGCTTCGATCAGGTCCGCGAGGGCGAGGGTTACCTGCGCTGGACCCTGAGCTATCGCCACCCGCGCCTGGCGCGCGGCCAGTTGATCCGGGTCGAAGGCTGTTCGCACCTGCTGTGGAATGGCAAGGTGCATCGCCACCGGGACTACTTCGATGCCGGCAGCCTGCTGTATGAGCACCTGCCCCTGCTCGGCCAGGCGATTCGCTGGTTGAAGCGCAGGCTGGCATGAACGGCCGGCGCATCTGGCTAACCGGCGCCAGCAGTGGTATTGGCTCGGCCCTGGCCGAGTTGTTACTGCAAGACGGCCATCGCCTGGCGCTCAGCGCGCGCCGGGTCGACCCCTTGCAGGCCTTGGCGAGTCGCTACCCGAATCAGGTGCTGGTGGTCCCCGGCGACCTCGGCGATGCCGCCCAGGTCCAGCGGATCGGTGAGCGCATCGCGCACACCTGGGGCGCGCTGGACACGCTGATTTTGAATGCCGGCAGCTGCGAATACCTCGATGCAAGAGCCTTCGAGGCGGCCATGCTCGAACGGGTGCTGCGCAGCAACCTGTTCTCCGCCGGCTACTGCATAGAGGCCGCGCTGCCCTTGCTGCGCCAGGGCCTGCGCCCGCACCTGGTTGGCGTCGGCAGCTCGGTGACCTACCTGCCGCTGCCACGCGCCGAAGCCTATGGCGCCTCGAAGGCCGCGCTGCGCTATCTGCTGGAGGCCCTGCGCATCGACCTGGCCGGCGAGGGTATCGACGTCACCCTGATCAGCCCCGGCTTCGTCGACACGCCGCTGACCCGGAACAACGACTTCCCCATGCCCATGCGCTGGCCGGTGGCTAAAGCGGCGCGACATATCGCCAACCGCCTGGACAAGCGCCCCTTCGAGATCGCCTTCCCAGGACCCTTTATTGCCGGCCTGCAGTTACTCGCGCACCTGCCCGCACGCCTGCGCCTGGCCATCGGCACACGCCTGGCGCGCAGTGAACCAGCCCGCAAGGACAACCCATGAAAATCGCCATCATCGGCAGCGGCATCGCCGGTCTGACCAGCGCCTACCTGCTCAACCGCAGCCACCAGATCAGCCTGTTCGAAGCCAGCGACTGGGTCGGCGGACATACCCACACCGTCGATGTCGAAGTCGCCGGCCAGCAGTACGCGGTGGATACCGGCTTCATCGTGTTCAACGACTGGACCTATCCGAACTTCATCCGCCTACTCGGCCAGCTCGGGGTCGCCTGCAAACCCACCGAGATGAGCTTCTCGGTCAGCGACCCGGCCACTGGCGTGGAGTACAACGGCAACAACCTCAATAGCCTGTTTGCCCAGCGTAGCAATCTGCTGTCGGCGAAGTTCTGGGGCATGGTTCGCGATATCCTGCGCTTCAACCGCGAGGCGCTGGTCGACCTCGAGCACAGCCGCATTGCCGCGGGCACTACCTTGGGCGACTACCTGCAGCACAAGGGCTACGGTGAGCGTTTCATCCAGCACTACATAGTGCCGATGGGCGCGGCGATCTGGTCGATGTCGCTGAGCGACATGCTCGGCTTCCCCCTGCAGTTCTTCGTGCGCTTCTTCAAGAACCACGGCCTGCTGTCGGTCAGTAATCGTCCGCAGTGGTGCGTGGTCGAGGGCGGCTCGCGTAGCTACGTGGCGCCGCTGACGGCCTCGTTCAAGCAGCACATCCGCCTGAACTGCCCGGTGCATCGGGTCGAACGTGACGAGACGGGCGTCACCCTGCACAGCGCCGCCGGCAGCGAGCGCTTCGACAAGGTGGTGTTCGCCTGCCACAGCGACCAAGCGCTGCAACTGCTGGCCGAGCCGACAGCGGTCGAGCAGGCGATTCTCGGCGCCCTGCCCTATGCCGACAATGATGTGGTGCTTCACACCGATAGCCGCCTGCTGCCCCGACGCCGCCTGGCCTGGGCCAGCTGGAACTACCGCCTCGGCGGTGCGCTGGAGCAGCCGGCGGCGGTCACCTACGCGATGAATATTCTGCAGGGCATCCGCAGCGACACCACCTTCTGCGTCAGCCTGAACCAGACCGCAGCCATAGACCCGGCCACGATTCTCGCCCGCTATAGCTACGCCCACCCGCAATACAGCCTGGCCGGCATGGCCGCACAGGCGCGTTGGAAGGAGCTGCTCGGCGCCAATCACAGCTACTTCTGCGGCGCCTACTGGGCCAATGGCTTCCATGAAGACGGTGTGGTCAGCGCCCTGCGCGTGGCCCAGAAGTTCGGTGAGGCACTCTGATGAACAGCGCCCTGTACAGCGGCTGGGTGCAGCACCGCCGCTTTGCGCCCAAATCGCACCACTTCCGCTACCGCATGGGCCTGCTCTATCTGGACCTGGAGGAACAGCAGCAGGTGCTCGGCCTGTCGCCCCTCGCCGGCCAGGGTCGCTTCGCCCCGTTCGCCTTCCGCGAGAGCGACTTTCTCCCCGAGCTCACTCGCACCGGTGTCAGTTTGATCGACGCGGTGCGCCAGCGCGTCGGCGCCGCGCTGGGGCATACGCCGCAGGGCTCGGTCTGTCTGCTGGCACAACCGCGCAGCTGGGGCCTGGCGTTCAATCCGGCGAGCTTCTTCTACTGCCATGAGGCCAACGGCCGCCTGGCAGCGATCCTCTGTGAGGTCAGCAACACGCCCTGGCGCGAGCGTTACCACTATGTACTGCCGGCCGTGGCTGAAGGCCATCAGCACTTCGCCGTGGCCAAGGCCTTTGACGTCTCGCCCTTCCTGCCCCGTGAACTGGAGTACCGCATGGCCTTCAGCCCGGCCGGCGCCAGGCTGGGCATCCATATGGCCGACTGGCAGGGCGAAAACAAACTCTTCGATGCCAGCCTCAGCCTGCAGCGCGAAGCACTCACTCGCGCCAGCCTGCACCGCTACCTGCTGCGTTTTCCCTGGATGACCGGCAAAACCCTGGTCGCGATCTACTGGCAAGCCCTGCGCCTGCTGCTCAAAGGCCTCCCACTGTTCAATCATCACGCCGCGGCGGACCGCTTCAGCGTTGCCCGCCCGCGCCCGAAGGACCTACCCCATGAAAAGCCCTAGCCTGACTTCCGCCAAAGACTCGGTGCGCGCCGGCAATGGCCTCGGCGCCGGCCTGTTACGCCAGGCGGTGATGCGCCAGTTGCGCCAGCTTCGCCACGGCCACCTGGTGCTCATCGAAGGCGATGAGCGCCTGGAGTTCGGCGACCCGCATGCCAGCCTGCGTGCGGAAATCCAGGTGCAGGATGGTGCGCTCTGGGGCATGGTCGCCGGCAATGGCTCGATCGGCGCCGGCGAGGCCTATATCCATGGTTACTGGGGCACGCCCGACTTGACCGCAGTGGTGCGGGTGTTCGTCAGCAACCTGGATGTGCTGGACGCCATGGAGCGCGGCCTGGCCCAGCTCGGCCGCCCGTTGCTGCAGGGCCTGCACTGGCTCAACCGCAACACCCGCAAGGGCTCGCGCAAGAATATCGCCGCCCACTACGACCTGGGCAACAGCCTGTTCGAGCAGTTCCTCGACCCGAGCATGATGTACTCGGCCGCCCAGTTCCGCAGCCCGGACGACAGCCTGGAACAAGCGCAACTGAACAAGCTGGAGCGCATCTGTCAGAAACTGGCACTGAAACCCGACGATCACCTGCTGGAAATAGGCACCGGCTGGGGCAGCATGGCGCTCTATGCGGCGACTCACTACGGCTGCCGGGTGACCACCACCACCCTGTCGCAGGAACAGTATGCCTATACCGCACAGCGCATCGCCGAGCAGGGCCTGCAGCAGCGCATCACCTTGCTGCTAGAGGATTACCGCGATCTGGACGGCCAGTTCGACAAACTGGTGTCCATCGAGATGATCGAAGCGGTCGGCCATCGCTTCCTGCCCACTTACTTCCAGCAGTGCGCACGCCTGCTCAAAGACCATGGTCTGATGCTGCTGCAGGCCATCACCATCCGCGACCAGCGCTACGAACAGGCGAAAAGCAGTGTCGACTTCATCCAGCGCTATATCTTCCCCGGCGGCGCCCTGCCCTCGGTGCAGAAGATGCTGGAGATCATCGGCAGCAAAACCGACATGAGGCTGCAGCACATGGAGGACTTCGGCCAACACTACGCACGTACCTTGCGCCTGTGGCATGACAACCTGCACCGCGCGCGACATCAATTGGAGCAGCTCGGCTACGACGAGCACTTCTATCGCTTGTGGGAGTTTTACCTGTGCTATTGCGAGGGCGGCTTTATCGAGCGCACCATCGGCACCGCGCAACTGCTGCTGGCCAAACCGGCGGCCCGACCCGAACCCCTACTGGGACCCTTGCATGCCTAAACTGATTGCCAACGCCCTGCTGTTTCAGCTCGGCTGGCTCGCCGCAGTGCTCGGTGGCGACAGCCCCTGGCTGCTGATCGTCGGCGGGATAGTCGCGGTGCATCTGCTGTGGACCAGCAGTTGGGCGGCCGAAGGCAAGTTGCTGTTCAGCGTGTTTCTCGCCGGCAGCGCGCTGGACAGTTTCCTGCTCAATCTCGGTGTGTTTGATTTCGGCGCGCCACGCACCGTGATTCCATTGTGGCTGGCCCTGCTCTGGCTGCTTCTGGGCACCACCCTCAACCACTGCCTGGCCTGGACCGCGCAACCCTGGTGGCGCGCCAGCCTGCTCGGCGCCATCGGCGGGCCCTTGTCCTACTACGGCGGCGCGCAACTGGCCGGCATCGGCCTGCCCTACGGCACCTGGCCGACCTTGGCCTTACTGTCAGCCATCTGGGCCCTGGTCATGCCCCTGCTGCACGGCTTCGCCAAACTCTACCGCGCACAGCACGAACAACGTCTGCGCACGCGTCGGTCGAGTTGATCTCGCGCCGAGGCGTGCCTGGCGTACACTGCGCGACATGACCGACAGCCAACACATCAGCCACACCCAACTGCCCAGCGAAAACGCCGTCAGCTGCTCCAACTGCGCGGCCTGCTGCTGCCAGTTGGAAGTCATGCTGATCACCGATACCGGCGTACCGCCGCGCTTTATCGCCACCGACGACTGGGGCGGCGAAGTGATGCAACGCCTGGACGATGGCTGGTGCGCTGCACTCGACCGCGACAGCATGCGCTGCAGCATTTACGAGCTGCGCCCGTTGATCTGCCGCGAGTTCGAGATGGGTTCTGCCGAATGCCAGGACGAACGCCGCGGCATGACCAGTATCTATCGCTGATTGGGCTTTATCGCGGGCAGAAAAAAGGTTCATCGCGCTTTCCCGGGGAAGGCGGCCTTGATTTTCAGGAAGAAGTAGTCCGAGTCCCTGAAGCCATAGGCCATACGCTTGATCAC
>NZ_VIUH01000037.1 GCF_007993865.1 Pseudomonas sp. SJZ079
TTCGGCGAACTGGAAACCCTCGGCGAGCTGACCAAGATCGCCTGGAAACACGACGTCCAGGTGATGATCGAAGGCCCCGGCCACGTGCCGATGCAATTGATCAAGGAGAACATGGACAAGCAGCTGGAATGCTGCGACGAGGCGCCGTTCTACACCCTCGGCCCGCTGACCACCGACATCGCGCCGGGCTACGACCACATCACCTCGGGCATCGGCGCGGCGATGATCGGTTGGTTCGGTTGCGCCATGCTCTGCTACGTTACTCCCAAGGAACATCTGGGTCTGCCGAACAAGGATGACGTGAAAACCGGGATCATCACCTACAAGATCGCCGCCCATGCGGCAGACCTTGCCAAAGGTCATCCCGGGGCGCAGATTCGCGATAACGCATTGAGCAAGGCGCGTTTCGAGTTCCGCTGGGAAGACCAGTTCAACTTGGGCCTCGATCCGGATACCGCGCGGGCCTACCACGACGAAACGCTGCCGAAGGACTCGGCCAAGGTGGCGCACTTCTGCTCCATGTGCGGGCCGAAGTTCTGCTCGATGAAGATCACCCAGGAAGTGCGGGTCTATGCTGAAGAGCAACGCATCGCCGCGCTGGAGCTGGATCAGGAAGTGGAGCAGGGCATGCAGGCCAAGGCCGAAGAGTTCAAGGCGCAGGGCGCGCAGCTCTATCACAGGGTGTGAAACTGGCCTTTGCACAGGCATGACAGGTGATGGAAACGGGCCGCACGGCCCGTTTTTTATGCCTGGAGTTTGCTCCGACACGATTAAGCGGGTTCTGTGGACGCAGCCCCGGGTGCTGTTCGGGCGAAGCACAAGCTCGCCGCAGCATTGATAGTGCATCGATCGCTTATGGCATTGTCGGTGCCCTGTTCGCTATCCTGCGGCAGCTCGAACGGCCCTCTACATCTACTTCAGTGCGCGTCATAAGAGAATCGGTATGAAGAACAAACCCTCATATATCCTCAAAGTATCCTGTCCTGGGCGTGTTGGTATCGTCGCCGCCATCGGTAACTTCCTGGCTGATCGAGGCTGCTTTATCAAGGAGCTGCACCAGTACGACGACCTGGATTCCGGACGGTTTTTCTCGACCATAGAGTTCGTCTTCGAGGGTGAGCGCAGATTCAGCGTCGAACAGTTGAAGGCGGCCTTCGAGGTAACGGCGCTGCGTTTCGAGATGGATTGGGAAATTCACGACACCACCGAGCCGGCCAAGGTGCTGATCATGGTGTCGAAGTACGACCACTGCCTGCGCGACCTGATCTACCGACGTGCCACTGGCGAACTGCATGTGCACATCACCGCCATCGTCTCCAATCACGAAGACCTGCGCGGCATGGCCGAGCACGAAGGCATCCCCTATATCTATCTGCCGGTGACCAAGGAAAACAAGTCGGAGCAGGAAGCTCGGCTACTGGAAATCATCAAGGAAACCGGTGCCGAGTTGGTGGTGCTGGCGCGTTACATGCAGGTGTTGTCCGATGCGCTCAGTAAGCAGCTGGCGGGTCGCTGCATCAACATTCACCACTCCTTCCTGCCGGGCTTCAAGGGCGCCAAACCCTACCATCAGGCCTATGATCGCGGGGTCAAACTGATCGGCGCAACGGCGCACTATGTCACTGGCGACCTCGATGAGGGGCCGATCATCGAGCAGATGGTCGAGCGGGTGAACCATGCCCATGACGCTCAGCGTCTGACCCAGGTCGGGCGCGACATGGAAGCTCAGGCGCTGGCGCGGGCGGTGAAATATCACGTGTCGCACCGGGTGTTCCAGAACGGGTTACGTACCGTGGTTTTCTGAGGCTGACGCGGGCGAAGTGCGCCCTTTAATACACTGGCGCATCACGCGTGCCAGTGTATTGGTGGAGGCGAGGTCGCCGGCCAAACGAAATACCGCAGGTCGTGCCGCGGTTCAGTGTGGCCTGGATCGTCGCGGTCAGTGCGGTAATCTATACCTCCATTTTCTGGCCGGTTGACCTGCAGCGCTAAGAGGCGGCGCTGCGGGTCTGTTGTCGGACCCTGGCTCCGGCGATCCGCTACCCAGGTCTCAACGCTCGTGCAGCATGGGCCGCATACCCCGTTTTCCAACATCGAGGACTCGTACTGATGAGCAAGCTTGCAGAAGACACCCGCCACGATCATTCCCAAGCCGAACGGATCGATGGCAAAGCCTTCGCCGAGCAGCTGCGGGCCGAGGTGGCGGTCGATGCACGCCTGTTTGCCGATTCGCACGGGCGTCAGCCCGGGCTGGCGGTAGTGCTGGTCGGTAACGATTCGGCCAGCCAGGTGTATGTGCGCACCAAGATGCGTCAGGCGGCCGAGGTGGGCATCGCGTCCTTTCCCCACCTGCTGGACGCCGACACCAGCGAGGCCGAGTTGCTCGCCCTGATCGACTCGCTGAATCGCGATGACAGTGTCGACGCCATCCTGGTACAGCTGCCGCTGCCGGCGCCGATCAACGAGACGGCGGTGATCGAGGCGATCGACCCGGCCAAGGATGTCGACGGCTTTCACCCTTACAACGTCGGTCGCCTGAGTGGCGGTCAGCCGGTACTGGTGCCCTGCACGCCGCTGGGCTGTCTGTTGCTGTTGCAGGACCGCCTCGGCGACCTCGCGGGGCTCAAGGCGGTGGTGGTCGGGCGTTCCAATATAGTCGGCAAACCGATGGCCCAGCTGCTGCTGAATGCCCACTGCACGGTGACCACGGTGCATTCGCGCAGCCGTAACCTGGTCGAGGAGTGCCGCCAGGCCGATATTCTGGTGGTGGCGGTGGGCCGGCCCGGGATGATCGGCGCCGCGCACATCAAGCCTGGAGCGACGGTACTGGATGTCGGCATCAACCGCATCGAGGATGAACAGGGCCAGGCGCACCTGGTCGGCGATGTCGACTTTGCCGCGGCGTCCGCCGTCGCCGGCGCACTGACCCCGGTGCCGGGTGGCATCGGCCCGATGACGGTCGCCTGTTTGCTGCGCAACACCCTCACCGCCGCGCAGCAGCGGCGTCAGGCGCTCGTTCGATAACCGCGGAGCAGGGCGGCCTGCCGGTCTGCATCTGCGCTATCGCGAATGCAGATCGGCAGGGTTGACGGCTCAGTCGAGGGCTATCTGCTCCAGCGCCTGTTCCAGGGTGCTCACCGTGCGTTCGATATTGTGCAGCTTGTCGAGGCCGAACAGGCCGATGCGAAAGGTCTGGAAGTCGGCCGGCTCGTCGCATTGCAGCGGCACCCCGGCGGCGATCTGCAGGCCCTGCGCGGCGAATTTCTTGCCGCTCTTGATCTCGCCATCGTCGGTGTAGCTGACCACTACGCCGGGGGCCTGAAAGCCGGCCGCGGCCACGCTCTTGATGCCCCGGCCGGTCAACAGCGCACGCACCCGCTCGCCGAGTTCCTGCTGTTCGCCGCGAACCTTGTCGAAGCCGTAGGCTTCGGTTTCCTTCATCACATCGCGAAACCGCGCCAGGGCATCGCTGGGCATGGTCGCGTGGTAGGCATGCCCGCCCTGTTCGTAGGCCTGCATGATCTGCAGCCATTTCTTCAGGTCGCAGGCGAAGCTGCTGCTCTGGGTCCGCTCGATGCGCTCCAGCGCCAAGGCGCTGAACATCACCAGGGCGCAGCATGGGGACGCGCTCCAGCCTTTCTGCGGCGCGCTGATCAGCAGATCGACGCCGCACGCCTGCATGTCGACCCACAGCGTGCCCGAGGCGATGCAGTCCAGCACGAACAGACCACCGACCGCATGCACGGCGTCGGCCACGGCGCGCAGGTAGTCATCGGGCAGGATCATCCCCGATGAGGTTTCGACATGCGGGGCGAAGACGATCTGCGGCTTCTCCGCCCGAATGCTCGCGAGCACTTCGGCGAGTGGCGGCGGGGCGAAGGCGGCTTGGCGGCCGGCCTCTATTGGCCGGGCTTTGAGCACTGTGGTGGCGGCCGGGATGTTGCCCATCTCGAGGATCTGGCTCCAGCGATAGCTGAACCAGCCGTTGCGGATCACCAGGCAGTGCTGGCCGCTGGCGAACTGCCGCGCCACCGCCTCCATACCAAAGGTGCCGCTGCCGGGGACAATCGCCACGGCCTGGGCGTTGTAGACCTGCTTCAGGGTGCTGGAAATGTCGTTCATCACCCCTTGGAACGACTGCGACATATGGTTGAGCGAGCGGTCGGTGTAGACCACCGAATATTCGACCAGGCCCTCGGGATCGATACTGGGAAAGAGCTTCGACATGCGTGACTCCTGTGGCAGAGATGTGCAGTTTTTCGACCCTGCCCTAAGCCTGGGCGAATGACAAGGCTGACGGCGGCGGATTTCCAGTGCTTGGAATGCTTGGCTGCGCTGGAGCGGCTGAGGTGGTGGCGATGCGTAGGCTGGGTTGGCCGCAGGCGCAGCCCATCGACGGCCGGAAGGGCTGGCCACGGCGGCGTTCGATGGGTTACGCCGCTACGCGGCTAACCCACCACAAGAGCGGCCGTTTACAGAAACAGGCCGCTCAGCGGCGAGGAGGCGTCGCCGCTGAGCCGGCGCGGCATGCGGCCGGCCAGGTAGGCTTCGCGGCCGGCTTCGACTGCCTTGCGCATCGCCGAGGCCATGCGGATCGGCTCGCGCGCGCGGGCGATGGCGGTGTTCATCAGCACCCCGTCGCAGCCCAGTTCCATGGCGATGGCGGCGTCCGAAGCGGTGCCGACGCCGGCGTCGACTATCACCGGCACCTTGGCGTTCTCGACGATCAGGCGGATGTTGTAGGGGTTGCGAATGCCCAGCCCGGAGCCGATCGGCGCGCCCAGCGGCATCACCGCGACGCAGCCGAGTTCCTCCAGGCGCCGCGCCACCAGCGGGTCATCGCTGGTGTAGACCATCACCTTGAAACCCAGCTCGACCAGCTGGCGGGCGGCGATCAGGGTTTCGCCGATGTCCGGGTAGAGGGTCTGGCTGTCGCCGAGTACTTCCAGTTTGACCAGGTTGTGGCCATCCAGCAGTTCGCGCGCCAGCAGGCAGGTGCGCACCGCATCCTTGGCCGTGTAGCAGCCGGCGGTGTTGGGCAGCAGGGTGAAGCGCTCGGGCGCTATGGTCTCGAGCAGGTTGGGTTGCTGGGCGTCCTGGCCGAGGTTGCTGCGGCGCACCGCGAAGGTGACGATCTGCGCCGCGCTGGCCTCGATCGCCGCGCCGGTCTCGCTCAGGTCGGCGTAGTGGCCGGTGCCAACCAGCAGGCGTGAGGCGAAGGCCTGGCCGGCGATCAACAGCGGGTCGGGGATTGCGGTCGCGATAGTCATAGAGGCTCCGGGTCGGGAAGAGGGGAATGCCGGCGGCGATCAGCCGCCGCCGATGGCGTGCACTATCTCCAGGCGGTCGCCCTGTTGCAGGCACACCGTGGCGTACTCGCTACGCGGTACCACCTCGAGGTTGTACTCGATGGCCAGGCGCCGCTCTTGCAGCTGCAAGTGGATGAGCAGCTGCGCCAGGCTGAGGCCAGCCGGCAGTTGCTGAGTCATGCCGTTGATCTGCACTTCAATCATGCGCGCTCTCCTGCCGCGGGGCGGTGGTGGCTGTCGTGCCTGCATGGTTGGAGCAATCGTGGTGGTCTTGAAGGGCCAGTCGGGGCTACGGCACTGGTCCAGTGAGGCGTCCGCCGGCTGGCATCACGCTTGGGCAATAACTGGTTCTAACTGCGCCCGCTGCTTGCTCTTAGTTTCGTCATCAAGGGTGGGCCGGGCAGTGTCGCATCGCGCTCTACCGTCAATCTCTCGGTGTCTGGAGCTTGTCTCCTGCCCGGCGGCCAACAATAAAAATGCTCCAGTCAGGAGGTAAGCATGAACACCACAGCTCACGAATACAATGCAGCCGAGGCCTTGGCCAGTGACCGCGCCCACGTCTGGCATCACCTGTCGCAGCACAAGCCGCTGGAGCAGAACGATCCGCTGATGATCGTCGAAGGCAAGGGCATGCGCGTCTGGGACATCAAGGGTAACGAATACCTGGATGCGGTCTCCGGCGGTGTGTGGACCGTCAACGTCGGCTACGGCCGCGAGAGCATCGCCGATGCGGTGCGCGATCAGCTGGTGAAGATGAACTACTTCGCCAACTCCGCCGGCAACATCCCCGGCGCGCTGTTCGCCAAGAAGCTGATCGAGAAGATGCCGGGCCTGAGCCGGGTGTACTACTCCAACTCCGGTTCCGAGGCCAACGAGAAGGCCTACAAGATCGTGCGCCAGATCGCGCACAAGAAGTACGGCGGCAAGAAGTACAAGATTCTGTTCCGCGAGCGCGACTACCACGGCACCACCATCACCGCGCTGAGTTCCACCGGCCAGTTCGAACGCAAGAACCAGTACGGCCCCTTCACCCCGGGCTTCGTCGAATTCCCGCATTGCTGCGAATACCGTTCGCAGTTCGGTGACGTGGCCGACTACGGCGTGCGCGCCGCCCTGGAAATGGAGCGGGTGATACTCGCCGAAGGGCCGGACACCGTCGGCGCCGTGGTGCTCGAGCCGATCACCGCCGGCGGTGGGGTGATCACTCCGCCGGCCGGTTACTGGGAAACCATTCAGGCGATCTGCAAGAAGTACGACATCCTCCTGCACATCGACGAAGTGGTCTGTGGCCTGGGCCGTACCGGTACCTGGTTCGGCTATCAGCACTACGGCATCAAGCCGGACATAGTCACCATGGCCAAGGGCGTGGCCAGCGGCTATGCGGCGATTTCCTGCACTGTGACCACCGAGGAAGTGTTCGAAGCGTTCAAGGGCGAGGCCGATGACCGCATGGGCTACTTCCGTGACATCAGCACCTTCGGCGGCTGCACTGCAGGCCCGGCGGCGGCGCTGGAGAACATGCGCATCATCGAGGAAGAAGGCCTGCTGGAGAACGTCACCCAGATGGGCGAATACTTCATGGGTCGCCTGCGTGAGCTGCAGGACAAGTACCAGGTGATCGGCGATGTGCGCGGCAAGGGCCTGTTCTGTGGCCTGGAGCTGGTCAAGGACCGCAAGACCAAGGAGCCGGTGCCCGAGAGCCTGCCGATGGCCATCGTCGCCGACTGCTTGCGCCAGGGCGTGATGATCGGGCGGACCAACCGCAGCTTCGAGCAGTTCAACAACACCCTGTGCTTCAGCCCGGCGTTGATTGCCACTCAGGATGATCTGGATCGGATCATCGAGGCCCTGGACAGCGCCTTCGGCCGTCTGGCCGCCAATCCGTAAGGCTCGCCAAACCGTAGCAGACCGGGCATCCAGCTTAGCTGGGTGACCCGGTTTTTTGCGTGTCTGCAGCGTTGCATACCGCGTGCTAGATGGTCTTGTCGAAGTGTTGTTGCTAGTCTGCTGGGCACTCGCCAGGCACGCGCTGGCAAGAGCATTCTGAAGTGGCTGGCCGAGCGGTATGCGGCGCCAGCGCTTGTCGTTCGTTCAGTCGAGGCCGCCATGTTCCAGCTGTTCCATTTGTCTGCCGAAAAATCCACCAGCTTGCAGCAGCAACTGCGCGAGCAGATCGCCCAGGTCATACTCAACGGCAATATCCCGCTCGACAGCCCGCTGCCGTCCAGCCGCAAGCTGGCCAAACAGCTGAACATCGCGCGCAACACCGTGGTCCTGGCCTACGAACACCTGCTCGACGATGGCTACCTGTTGGCCCGCGAGCGCAGCGGTTATTACGTCAACCCGGATATTCTGGCGCGCAAGGTCGAGTCGCCGCGTGCGGCTAAGGACGAGTCCGCTGGCAGCTCGCCGGACTGGGCGCGGCGGCTGGTGGTGCAGCCCTCGCAGCAGCGCAACATGAGCAAGCCACGCGACTGGCAGAATTTTAAATACCCCTTTATCTACGGCCAGTTCGACCCGGCCCTGTTTCCCACTGCCAACTGGCGTGAATGCTGCCGCGATGCGGTGAGCATCCCGGCGATCCGCGATTGGGCTTCGGACCGCTTCGATAACGACGATCCATTGTTGATGGAACAGATCAGGACGCGCCTGCTGCCGCGTCGCGGGGTGTGGGCCTCGCCCGAGCAGATTCTGGTCACCGTCGGCGCGCAGCACGCCTTGTACATGCTGGCGCGTCTGCTGTTGCGCCCCGACAGCCTGATGGGCATCGAAGACCCGGGCTACATGGATATCCGCAATATCGCCCTGCTCAACCCGTCGCGGGTTCAGCCCTTGGCGGTGGACAACCATGGCTTGGTGCTGAGCGACCAGCTGAATGGCTGCGACCTGATCTACACCACCCCCAGCCACCAGTGCCCGAGCACCGTGACCATGCCCCTGGAGCGCCGCTACGAACTGTTGCAGCGGGCCAACGAGCACGACTTTCTGATCATCGAGGACGACTACGAGAGCGAGACAAACTTCAAGGCCAACCCGATCCCGGCGCTCAAGAGCCTGGATAAGAACGATCGGGTGCTCTACGTCGGCAGCCTGTCGAAGACCCTGGCGCCGGGCCTGCGAGTGGGCTATCTGGTCGGTCCCGAAGCCTTGATCCGCGAGGCACGCGCCCTGCGTCGGTTGATGGTGCGCCATCCGGCGGCGAACAATCAGCGCTCGGTGGCGCTGTTTCTCGAACGCGGCTACCACGATGCGCTGATCATGAGCCTGATGCGCGCCTACGAGGAGCGTCATCAGCAGATGGGCGACGCCCTGCATGAGTACCTGCCGGAATCCTCTCAGGAGCCGAGCTTTGGCGGCTCCTGCTACTGGGTCAAGGGCCCCGACGGCCTGGATGCGCGACGCCTGCAGAAGGAGGCCGCCGCCCATGGCATCCTCATCGAGCCCGGCGATATCCATTTCTACGGCGAGCAACCGCCGCTCAACTACTTCCGCCTGGGCTACTCGTCGATTCCCGCCGAGCGCATCCGTCCGGGGATCAAACTGCTCGCCGAGCTGATCCAGCAGCTCAGCTGAGTCTGCTCTAGCTGCCTTCGTGCCGGTAAGTGGGTTGTCTCTGCCATAACCAGCGGTTTCGCTGGGTTAGACGCGTGCGCGGCGGTCCGCTCGAGTCGCCGGATTGGGCGCGACATAACCCAGCATCGGTGGCGCGATTACCGACGCCGTGCTGGGTTACTCGGCGTTCGGAAAATGCATCGCCTGTGCCTCGTCGACATGCGCCGCTAACCCAGCCTACGAGGCGGATTCAGTTTCGTAGGCTGGGTTAGACGCGTGTGCGGTGGTCCGCTCAAGCAGCCTAATTGGGCGCGACGTAACCCAGCATCGGTGGCGCGAGTGGCGGCGCCGTGCCGGGTTACGCGACGCTCGTAAAATGCATCGGCTGTGCCTCGTCGACATGCGCCGCTAACCCAGCCTACGAGGTGGCATCCGAACCGCCTCGTCAGCATCACACTGTTCAGGCAACACGCGGGTCCGCGCTGCCTGGCAGGGTATTTCCTGGCGCAACAGCTGGTCCGCAACTGGTTCTATCTGCCTCTTCCCCCTCGCTCCTACTCTAGCTCCAAGCCAGCCAGTCCTCGCTTCAAGGCGAACAACAGACGGCTCGCTCGACTTGCCCCAAGACTCCATCACAACAACAACGGGAGAGATCGGCATGCTTATTGGAGTTCCTAAAGAGATCAAGAACCACGAGTACCGCGTCGGCATGGTACCTGCCAGTGTGCAGGAGCTGACCAGCCGCGGGCATGCGGTGCTGGTGCAAACCCAGGCCGGCGCCAGCATCGGCTTCAGCGATGAGGATTACCGCGCGGCTGGCGCGACTATCGCCGCCAGCGCCGCCGAGGTGTTCGCCAACGCCGAGATGATCGTCAAGGTCAAGGAACCGCAGGCCGCCGAGCGCAAGCAGCTGCGCCGCGACCAGCTGCTGTTCACCTACCTGCACCTGGCGCCGGATCGTGAGCAGACCGTCGACCTGATGGAAAGCGGTGCCACCTGCATCGCCTACGAGACCGTGACCTCCAGCCGTGGCGGCCTGCCGCTGCTGGCGCCGATGTCGGAAGTGGCCGGGCGCATGTCGATCCAGGCCGGCGCCAGCTGCCTGGAAAAATCCCGTGGCGGGCGTGGCGTGTTGCTCGGCGGCGTGCCGGGCGTGGAATCGGCCAAGGTGGTGATCATCGGTGGCGGTGTGGTCGGCTCGAATGCCGCGCGCATGGCTCTGGGCATGGGCGCGCAAGTAGTGGTGCTGGATCGCAGCGTCGAAGTGCTGCGGCGTCTGGTCAGCGAGTTCGGTACCCAGTTGCAGACGGTGCTGTCGACCCGCGCGGAACTCGAAGAGCACGTGCTCTCGGCCGACCTGGTGATCGGTGGCGTACTGATCCCCGGCGCCGCCGCGCCCAAGCTGGTCACCGCCGAAATGGTCCGCGCCATGAAGCCGGGCTCGGCGATAGTCGACGTGGCCATCGACCAGGGTGGCTGCTTCGAGACCTCGCATGCCACCACCCACCAGGACCCCACCTACATAGTCGACGACGTGGTGCATTACTGCGTGGCCAACATGCCTGGCGCGGTCGCTCGTACTTCGACCCTGGCGCTCAACAACGCCACCTTGCCGCACATAGTCGCCTTGGCTGACCTGGGCTGGCAGGAGGCACTGCGTCGAGACCCGCATCTGGCCAACGGCCTGAACATTCATGCCGGACAGGTCACCTGCCCGGAAGTGGCCGAGGCTCTCGGCTATCCCTGTGCGCCCATGCCGCTCAACGGCTGAGCCCCGAGTAACCGGCGGCCCAGCCGCTGCACCTTAAGTAACGAGAGGAATATCGACATGCCACGCATGACCCCCAGCGAAGCAATGGTAGAAACCCTGGTCGCCAACGGCGTCACCGACGTCTTCGGCATCATGGGCTCGGCCTTTATGGATGCGATGGATATCTTCGCTCCGGCCGGCATCCGTTTTATCCCGGTGGTTCACGAGCAGGGCGCCGGTCACATGGCCGACGGCTTCTCACGGGTCAGTGGTCGTCACGGCGTGTGCATCGCGCAGAACGGCCCCGGCATCACCAACTTCGTCACCGCCATCGCCGCCGCCTACTGGGCGCACAGCCCGGTGGTAGTGATCACCCCGGAAACCGGCTCGATGAGCCAGGGTCTCGGTGGCTTCCAGGAAGCCCAACAGCTGCCGTTCTTCGAGACCATCACCAAGTACCAGGCCCATGTGCCGAATCCGGCGCGCATGGCCGAACTGACCGGGCGCTGCTTCGACCGCGCCATGCAGGAAAACGGTCCGACCCAGCTGAACATTCCGCGTGACTTCTTCTACGGCGATATCAACGTCGAGATTCCCACGCCGATCCGTATCGAGCGCAGCGCCGGCGGCGAGCAGAGCCTGGCCGAAGCCGCCCAGTTGCTGGCCTCGGCGAAGAATCCGGTGATCATCTCCGGTGGTGGCGTGGTCATGGGCGACGCGGTCGAGGCCTGCCAGGCGCTGGCCGAATACCTCGGCGCGCCGGTGGTCAACAGCTACCTGCACAACGACTCCTTCCCGGCCAGCCATCAGCTGTGGTGCGGTCCGCTCGGCTATCAGGGTTCCAAGGCAGCGATGAAACTGCTGTCGCGCGCCGACGTGGTACTGGCCCTGGGTACTCGCCTGGGTCCATTCGGCACCCTGCCGCAGCACGGCATGGATTACTGGCCGAAGCAGGCCAAGGTGATTCAGATCGACTGCGACTCGAAAATGCTCGGCCTGGTGAAGAAAATCACCGTCGGCATCTGCGGCGACGCCAAGGCCGCGGCGGTCAACCTGCTCGGTCGCCTGGAGAACCTCGACGTCCTGTGCCTGGAGAACAAGGGCGCGCGTGCCGAGGAAATCGCCAAGGAAAAAGCCGACTGGGAAGCCGAACTGAGCGCCTGGATCCACGAGAAGGACGAATACTCGCTGGACATGATCAAGGAGCAGAGCGGCGAGGACGGCAACTACCTGCATCCGCGTCAGGTCCTGCGTGAGCTGGAGAAGGCCATGCCGGCCGACGCCATGGTCTCCACCGACATCGGCAACATCAACTCGGTGTCCAACAGCTACCTGCGTTTCGAGAAGCCGCGCTCGTTCTTCGCCGCCATGAGCTTCGGCAACTGCGGTTACGCGCTGCCGACCATCATCGGCGCCAAAGTCGCCGCACCGCATCGCACCGCGATCTCCTACGCCGGTGACGGCGCCTGGGGCATGTCGATGATGGAAATCATGACCTGCGTGCGCGAGAACATCCCGGTCACCTCGATCGTGTTCCACAACCGCCAGTGGGGCGCGGAGAAGAAGAACCAGGTGGACTTCTACAACCGTCGCTTCGTCGCAGGCGAGCTGGAAAACCAGAGCTTCGCCGGCATTGCCCGCTCGATGGGCGCCGAAGGCGTCACAGTCGACCGTCTGGAAGATGTCGGCCCGGCGCTCAAGGCGGCTTGCGAGGCACAAAAGGCCGGCAAGACCACGGTAATCGAGATCATGTGTACTCGCGAACTGGGCGATCCGTTCCGCCGCGATGCGCTGTCCAAGCCGGTGCGCTTCCTCGAGAAGTACAAAGACTACGTCTAAGTCGCCGAGGTGACCGGCTTGCGCCGGACACCTGCAGCCAGTGGCCTGTACGGTTAGTTGGCTAGCCGTACAGACCACCGGGAACACTGCAACGGCGCCTTCGGGCGCCGTTGCAGCTTCGACCGCGAACAACCAGGAATCCAAGCATGTTGAGCACTATTCCACGGGAATGCCCGGCGTTCCTGCTCGAGCGGGCCAAGGCCCTGCCGCGCGTGGTCACGGCGGTGGTCAATCCGCTCAATCTGCTGAGCCTGAGCAGTGCCAAGCGGGCTAGCGATGAAGGGCTGATCGAACCGGTGCTGGTCGGTGATCAGGCGCAGATCCGCGCCCTCGCCGAAGAGCTCGACTGGGACCTGCACGACCTGCGCCTGCTGCCCGCCAGCGACGATGGACAGAGCGCCGAGATCGCCTGCAGCCTGGCCGGAGCCGGTGACGCCGCGGCGCTGATGAAGGGGCATCTGCACACCGACACCCTGCTGCGTGCGGTACTCAAGCGCGAGGCCGGACTGCGTACCGCCAGCCGTCTCAGCCATGTGTTCCACATGACCCTGCCGGGCAGCGACAAGGCACTGTCGATCACCGATGCGGTGATCAACGTGCAGCCCTCGGTGATCGACAAGGTGCATATCGCCCGCAACGCCATCGAGCTGATGCACGCCCTAGGCTACGAGCTGCCGCGCATGGCGGTGCTCTCCGGCACCGAGGAAGTGACGCGCAGCATGCCGTCCAGCCAGGATGCCGCCGAGCTGGTCAAGCTGGCGGCGATTGGCGCCATTGGCGGTGCCTGCGTCGAGGGGCCGTTGGCCTTCGATAACGCGGTGTCGCTGGAGGCGGCGCAGATCAAAGGGATCGGCGGTAAGGTGGCGGGTAACGCCGACATTCTGCTGGTGCCGAATCTGGAGGCAGGCAACTTCCTGTTCAAACAGATGGTGTATTTCATGAGTGCCACGGCTGCTGGCCTGGTGCTGGGCGCACGGGTACCGATCATCCTCACCTCGCGCGCCGACCCGCTGGAGGCGCGTCTGGCTTCCTGTGCCCTGTCTTCCATTTTTATCGATTATTGTCGGCAGACGCGCAGCCACTCGCTGGCTGGCTAAGCAACCAAGGAGAACCCCCGATGGCTGTGCAACGTTATGGCTTTATTTTCAAGGCCCCTGGCATGCAGTTTCTCACCCACAACGGGCGCCTCGAGTCCGACACCTTCGCCGCGACCCTGTGCGGCGTGGCGGGCGTCGAGGAAGCGGTGCTGGTGGCGCAGGAATTGCTGACCCGGCATGTGCAACTGATCGAACTGTGCGGCGCCTTCAGCGAGGCCGAAGTCGAACAGGTCCGCGCCGCCATCGACGACCGGATTCCAGTGGCCGCCGTGCACTACAGCGCCGAAACGCGCCAGCGCCTGCAGCAGTTGTCCGACTAAGGTAAGCCGACTCGGATAATGCCTTGTAGGAGCCAGCTTGCTGGCGATGCTTGGCGACTGGCGAGGGATCGCCAGCAAGCTGGCTCCTACACATGTGGCTCAATCTAGGCGTAGCCCGGATGTAATCCGGGAACGCGGCTGATCCAGTCCCGGATTGCATCTGGACTACTCATTTTGTTTTCAGCGTGCGGCGGCGCATTGCGTCTGAGCTATTTCGGCCTGCCAGGCGGCCAACACCCGCCGACGCCACCAGTCGCTGCCTTCGATCAGCTGGCGAATCAGCGCCTGTTGCTGCGCATCACCGGCGAACTGCTGCGGGCGCGGCAATACCGGTAGCTGCGCGAGCAGGGTCTGGTAAGCCTGCAGCTGTTCGTCGCTGCTTTGCTGTGGGTCGCCGGGGCGGGGCAGTAACGGCAACTGCGGGCACAGATAGAACAGCAGCTGGCGGGTTGCCCTGTGCTCGCGCTCGCTGGCGAACAACGTCAGGCTGCACGCCTCGAGCAGCTCTGCGGCCAACGGCAGGCCCTCGGCGCCACGACTCTCGGTTATGTGCCCCCAGCGTGGTGCCAGCTCCTGGCGAATGAAGCCATCCAGGCGCGCGGCCAGTTCATCCACGCTCAGGCCCTGAAAATCCAACCCGGAGCAGTCCTTGAGGATGCGCAGGTAGGTCTTGTCGACCAGCGTGCGGCCGGCGTTTTGCCAGCCGCAGCCAGCGGCCTTGACCAGGCTGCCATACAGCTGCAGCAACAGGGCGTTCTCGCTGCTGCGCGCGTCGTTGCCCGAGGCAAACGCCGGATGCGGCTGTTGCCAGGCCTGACGCAGACGTTCGCCGAGCTGGACGAGGCGCAGGTTATCCAGGGTCATGTGGTTTCTCCGCGTGGCAAAGCACGCGTTCAATGAGTCATTCGCAGGCACCGCCCTACGCTCAGGCAGAGCACGGCCTGGCGGGTTGCGAGGGCGTTGCGCGCATCACTATAGGGGCAGCTGCTGCGGCCGATTAGCACCAGCTGGCGCCTGCGGTCTGGGCCAAACGCGCGGGTGTCGGCTGGCCCCTACGACAGCCTTGGCGTGGTCCTAATGGGGCGGCGGGGCTTTCTCTAGCATCGAAACCCAGTGATTTCATAACCACAGGGTGTAGGTGAGCACATGACAATAAAACAGCACCACACAATTCCCCCCATGCACAGCCAGTCGCTGGACGAGGTGCAGCCGTCGGCGTCCTGGCTGATACGCCGCAAACAGAAACTCAACTTGCTGCTGCCGGGGATCATCGCCTCGGTGATAGTCGCTGCCAGCGCCTCCTTCCTCTCCGAGCACTACGGTGCACCGGTGATGTTGATGGCCCTGTTGCTGGGCATGGCGCTGGGCTTTCTCTCCGAGGAGGGGCGAGCGGTCGCCGGTATTCGCTTTACCTCCAGCACCATCCTGCGTATCGGCGTGGCCCTGCTGGGCATGCGCATCACCGTTGAACAGATCCTCTCGTTGGGCGGCACGCTGATGGCGGTGGTGATCGGCGCGGTGTTCCTGACCATCAGTTTCGGCATCCTCCTCTCTCGGCTGCTCGGCCAGTCACGTGACTTCGGCATTCTCAGCGGCGGCAGCGTGGGCATCTGCGGTGCCTCGGCGGCGCTGGCGATTTCCGCAGTACTGCCGCAGAACAAGGACAGCGAGCGCAACACCATCTTCACCGTGATCAGCGTGACCGCGCTGAGCACCATCGCAATGATCGCCTACCCGCCGATCGCCCAATGGTTTGGTCTGGATGCCCAGCAAGCCGGGGTATTCCTCGGCGCGACCATTCACGATGTGGCCCAGGTGGTCGGTGCCGGCTACAGCATGTCGAATGAAACCGGCGATACCGCGACCGTGGTCAAGCTGTTGCGCGTGGCGATGCTGGTGCCGATCGTCTTCAGTCTGTCGTTGCTGCTGCGTAAACGCAGTGACGGTGGTCCGCGCCCGGCATTGCCGTTGCCCTTGTTCATCATCTTCTTCGTGCTGTTCGTCGCCATTAACAGCAGTGGTGTAGCCTCGGCGCAGGTGCAAGAGTTTGCCGGCGATGTGTCGCGCTGGTGCCTGATCACCGCCATCGCCGCCCTAGGGATGAAGACCTCACTGAAGTCGCTGCTGGAAGTCGGCTGGCGTCCGGCTACCCTGTTGGTCAGTGAAACCCTGTTTCTCGCCACGCTGATTCTGTTCGCGGTGAAGTGGCTGGGCTGAGAGCTAGTGAAAAAACTCCCGCCTACTGCGACCGCCTCCAGTCGCCCGCTGCTGACGTTGCGTAGTGCGCCTTGCCGCGAACACCTGGAGGCGGCCTCGCGACGGCGTTCGATATTTTCACGACCTCTGAGGCAAGCACCTGAGGTGACTTGCACAGGCACCGCCTGATCAGCAGACTGCCGCCCGCGCGGTAACTGCAAGGGTACGCCGCCTGGCGTGCCCGGCAATGGAGGTGGCATGAGTCTGCAGGTGCATGGGTTTTTTCTGCTGTGCGTGGCCCTGGCCACCGTCGCCCAGAGCCTCACCGGTTTCGCCTTCGGCCTGATCCTGCTTGGCCTGGTCGCCACCCTGCACGTGCTGCCGCTGACCGAGGTGGCGGTGGTGATCAGCATCCTTACCCTGGGCAACGCCCTGGGCACCTTGGGCGGGCCTAAGCCGCAGCTGGACCGGGCGGTGCTGATGCCCGTGCTGATCAGCAGCCTGCTCGGGGTCAGCCTGGGCATCTGGGGGCTCGGCGCTCTGGAGGGTGGGCAAATTGTCTGGCTACGCCTGTTGCTGGGTGGGCTGATCGTCGCCGCCAGCCTGATGCTGGTGGTGCAAAGCAAACCGCAGGCGCAACTGTCCGGGCAACCCTCGTTCTGGCTGGCCGGTGGCCTGTGCGGGCTGCTCAATGGCATGTTCTCCAGCGGCGGGCCGCCGATCGTCTATCACCTGTATCGCCAGCCCCTGGGCTACGAGGTGATCCGCAACACCCTGATCACGGTGTTTGCCGCCAACGCGGCGGCGCGCCTGGGTCTGGTCATGGCGCAAGGGCAACTGACTCTCTCGACTCTGTGGCTGAGCGCCGAAGCCTTGCCGCTGGTGCTACTGGTCAGCTGGCTGGTGCGCCGTTATCCGCCGAAGTTGTCGCTGCGCAGCGTGCGCTGGCTGGTCTTCGTGCTGATGGCGCTGGCCGGCGTCAGCCTGATCTGGGATTCATTGCCGGGATTGTTGGCGGCCCGTGCGGTCTGAGTACGGACCGCGCTGGTGATTCAGCCCCCCGGCCAAGGCTGCAAAAAACTTTCGTTGCACGGGAATAAAGCCCGCTCGCGGTTCGTATACCTGATGAGTACGACGCCTTTAGCAGGCCTTAACCTTCGGAGCACACCGCCATGCAGCAGAAACTGATAGCCGTTCTGTCCCTCTCGTCCGCCCTGGGCTTCGCCCAGATTGCTCATGCAGGCCCGGCCAGCGATGCCGCCAGCGCGCACTTCCAGGCAATTGGCAGCGGTGATCTGAACCAGCTGATGGCCGCTTATGCCGCCGATGCGCAGTTGAACTGGGTCGGCGGGCCGCTGGATGGCCGCTACCAGGGTGCGGACAGCATTGGTCAGCTGTGGCAACGCTTCGCCAAGGCCCAGGGCCCGCTGCAGGTCAGCCAGGCTGGACTGCAGGAGGCGGCCAACCCCAAGGGCGCCACGGTCACCGCCGACGTGCGCTTCACCGGCAAGCAGCCGATCAACGTGCGTTATGTGCTGACCTATCGCGCCGGCAAGATCGCCAGCGAGACCTGGCAGGTGGTGCCGGCGCCGGCGGCCAGCGCTTATTGATATTGGCCGAGCTCTGCGACCCGGTGTGCCTTCTCGAGATCGACGCTGTGGAACATTCCGATGAGCGCTGACAGCGAAACGCTGCTGATTTGCATCCCGCGGCTGCGCCGCTATGCCCGTGCGCTGGTGGGTGACCGGACGGCGGCCGACGATCTGGTGCAGGACACCCTGGAGCGCGCCTGGAGCAAGTTTTCCCTGTGGCGGCGCGACAGCGATATGCGTGCCTGGCTGTTCGGCATCATGCACAACCTGCACGTCGATCAACGGCGCAAGCCGAGGCTCGACACCCAAGAGCTGGACGAGGAAGCCGGCGAACTGGCCAGCCCCGCCAGCCCACCCGACGCCCTGGCATTGCGCGACCTGCAGTCGGCCCTGAGCCAGCTGCCGGACGAGCAGCGCGAGGTGCTATTGCTGGTGGCCCTGCAGGAAATGAGCTACGAGCAGGTGGCCAGCACCCTGGGTATCCCCGTCGGCACCGTGATGTCGCGGTTGTCGCGGGGCCGGGAGCGGCTGCGCCTGTTGATGGATGGGCGGGCCGCGAGTGTCGCGTTGAAGGTGGTGAAATGAGCCGAATAGAGATCCACGAGCACGAGCTGCAGGCCTATGTCGACGGGCTCCTGCCAGAGTCGCGGCGGGGCGAGGTCGAGGCCTATCTCGCCAGCCATCCGCGTGAGGCGCAACGGCTGCAGCGCTACCAGCAGCAGAATCGCGAGATTCGCGCGCTGTTCGATCCGGTGCTGGATGAACCCATCCCCGAGCGGCTGCGCGTGGCCGCCACGGCGCCAGCAGCGGCGCGTGCGTCGCGGCGTGTGTGGCCGCGTCTGGTGGCCGGGCTGCTGATCTCCTGTTTTAGCGGCGGCGCGGGCTGGCTGCTGCGCGGCGAGTTGCAGCCGCCCAGGCTGGTGCAAATGGACGGCCAGCAGTGGCAGTCCGCGCCGCAGCCCAGCAGTTTTGCCCGGCAAGCGGCGATTGCCCATGTGGTGTACAGCCCCGATGTGCGTCGGCCGGTGGAGATCGGCGCCGATCAGGAGGATCAGCTGGTGGCCTGGCTGTCGAAACGCCTGAACGCCAAGATCCAGGCCCCGAGCCTGGGTAGCCTCGGTTACGAGTTGATCGGGGGGCGTTTGCTGCCGGGCAACAGCGGCCCGGTGGCGCAGTTCATGTACCACGATGGCAGCGGTCAGCGCTTGACCCTGTACGTTTCCACCGAGAACAACAGCAACCAGAACACCGGCTTCCACTTCGCCGAGGAAGGTCCGGTCAACGTCTTCTATTGGATCGACGGCCCGTTCGGCTATGCGCTGTCCGCGGGCATCGACAAGGGTGAGCTGGTGCGAGTCGCCAGCGCGGTTTACGCACAACTCCAGCACAAGTGAGTCCAGCCTATGCACCTTTCAACCGGCCGTTTGCGCCGAGGTAATCGCCTGCGCCAGATTCTGCTCGGCGCCGCGTTGCTGCCTGGCCTGTGCGCTTTCGCCCAGCAGGAACATAGCGCCCATGCCAGCGGCCATGAGGCTGTGTCGGCGCCGGCGCCCTTCGTCGCTAGCAGCGCCCATTCATTCGCCGAGCTGATGGACCAGGCCATGCGGGTGATGGATCAGGGTATGCGCGCCGCGCCCATGCAGGGCGACCCGGACCAGGACTTCGTCAGCATGATGATTCCCCACCACCAGGGCGCCGTGGACATGGCCAAGGCCCTGCTGCTGAACGGCACGGATCCGGAAATGCGCAACCTGGCACTGGCCATCATCACCGAACAACAGAACGAAATCCGCCTGATGCGCGCCTGGCAACAACGCCAGGCCGAGCGAGCATCAGGCTCGCAAGACGGCGCCCAGGTGCCTGTGCAACCCGAAGGAGCGACTCGATGAAACAGACTCACGCCAGCCTATTGTCCCTCGGCCTGGCCATGGCCCTTGCCAGCGCCTCGGCCATGGCCGCACCCCGTCCGCAGGACCGGGTCTACAGTGCCGACCAGAACAGCAATACGGTCTCGGTGATCGACCCCTCCAGCAACCGCCTGTTGGGGCAGATTCTTCTGGGCAATCCGCGCCCGGACATTCTCTCGCCACTCTACAAGGGCGAGATCAACGTGCACGGGCTGGGCTTCTCGCCCGACCACCAGACCCTGATCGCGGTCTCCAACGGCTCCAACTCGGTGGCCTTCATCGACACCGCGAGCAACAAGGTCAAGGCCATCAGCTATATCGGTCGCTCGCCCCATGAGGGCTTCTTCAGTGTCGACGGCAAGGAAGTCTGGGTGACGGTGCGCGGCGCCGACTACATTTCGGTGATCGACGCCAAGACCTATGAGGAAACCCGCCGCATCCACACGGCGCCCGGCCCCGGCATGCTGTTGTTCCACCCGGACGGCAAGCGCGCCTTCGTGGTGCACAGCTTCAGCCCGGAAGTGGCGGTGATCGATGTCGCCAGCCATAAAGTGATCAAGCGCATCGCCGTGACCAGCCCCTTCTCGCCGTTCCTGCAACTGACCCCCGACGCCAAGGAACTGTGGATGACCCACAAGGATGTCGGCAAGGTCACCCGCATCGACCTCGACAGCCTGACGGTCAAGGAAGTCTTCGACACCGGCTTTATCAGTAACCACCTGGCCTTCGCCGAGACCGCGCGCGGCACTCTGGCCTACGTCACCGTCGGCGGCGAGAACCGGGTCAAGGTGTACACCACCGAGAGCCCACCGCAGTTGCTCGCCAGCCTGGAAGTGGGCGCGCTGCCGCACGGCATCTGGGCCTCCGACGATGGCTCGCGGGTCTATGTCGGGCTGGAGAATGGCGATGCGGTCGAGGTCATCGACACCGCCAACGACCGCATCATCGCCCGCGTGCCGGTCGGCCAATCGCCCCAGGCCCTGGTCTATCTGTCGAATGCGGTGCCGACAGGCGACGGCCGCGCCAACCTGCAGCCGCGCGGCAATGGCGAGCCGTACAACGTCGCGCTCAAGGCCAAGCAGGGGGAGGGCGGCGGCTTCGTGGTGGCGCGCAACCTGGGGTTGGTCGATTCGCTGGAGGTGGCGCTGTTCAAGCTCAAGCCAGAGACTGTCTACAGTCTCTACCTCGCCGGCCAGAACTCGCCGGTGGCGAGCTTCAAGACCAACGCCGCCGGGGCGGCCAACGGCAGCGCCATCGGCCCGTTGCGCGAGGTGGTCAGCTCGTTGGCGAAGCGTGAGGTCACGCCGGCTACCTTGCTGGTCATGCAGGGCGACGGCGCTCTGGACAGCAGCAAGGCGGTGCTCAGCAGCGTGCCCTGAGCTCGCGCAATCGAGGTGGCGGTTATTCCGCCGCCTCGTCCTTGCCCAACTCGCTGAGGGCATCCGGCTGGTTCTTGAAGGCCTTGGCGAAGATATCGCGGTTCTTCGCCATGAAGATGCCCAGCTCCTCGCCTTGTTGCTCGCTCAGCGAGGGCACGGCCTTCTGCAACACATCGGTGAGCAGCTCGGCCAGTTCGAGCATCTTGTCGTGACGATCGGCTTCGGCCTTATCCATAAATAAACGCTCCAGATCCCGACTGCTGCGGTACACCACTTCGACGGCCATTCATCACCTCTACGCCTTCACGCTGATAGGGTTGCAAGAAAACTGTTTATACATACAGTGGTGGCGCAGTGTAAAGCAGTCGGCCGAACCTGGATAGCCCATCCGAATAGTGCATCGCGCCGGCGAGGTTTGCGCCTTTGCACCCGGATCGGCAGGGTGCGCGCATCAGTGGGTGTAGCGGTAGACGATCCGCCTGATTTCCCCCGACTTACGTAAGCGCTCAATGGCCGCGTTCAGTTGGCGAACGAAATCCTCCTTGAACGGGAAGCGTGCGTTATCGGTGTCGCTGTAGCCGACATGCCCGTGTTCCACCGAAATGGTCGGGCCTTCGACTATCTGTGTGGCGTCCTTGGGCTCATACAGGCCATCGCGGCGCATTTGCGCCAGTTCGGCGAGGATCGTCAGGCGTTCGTTGAAATAGCAGTCGATGCGCTGGCGCAGCAGCTTCTGCAGGTTGGCGCGGTTGCCCGGCGCCTCCTCGATCAGGATCAGCCCGCGGCGTACCGCCTGCCAGAAGGGTTGGTCCGCCGACAGGTAGCCCGGATTATTGCCGAAGCGCAGCCCCTGGTAGTCGTCCGGCCAACGCTTTCGCGGGCCCTTGGCGAATACCTGGCGGTGGCAGAACACCACCACCCGCTCCTCGAGGATCGGCACCGAATAGGGCGCCATCCAGGGCCGCTCCCGCGGGCGGTAGTAGGGCGGCACTACGGCCAGCGCGCGCCCGGCTTCGACCTCGGCCAGGGCGCGGCGCCAGGGTTGTGGCTCCAGCTTGAGCTGGTAGCCACGTAGCTGCGGTTCGGCCGCGCGCAGGATGTCGGCGTAGATACCGGCGGCTTCCTGGCCCGTGCGGTAGGAGTAGGGCGGGTAGGCGTCGTCGAGCAGCAGGGTCACCAGGGTCTCGGCGCAGGCGGCCATGGGCGCAACGGACAGCAGCGCCAGCAGGGTCAGGGTGCTGGCCAGCCGGCGTGCTACGCATGCGATCATCGGTTTCTCTCGGTTGCGCCAGGCACGGCGTGGCGTGCAGGCGGCAGGGTCAGGCAATGCCTACCTATCATCTATAGACCACGCGGTACGATCAGGCGAAGTGTTAGCTGCTCCAGGTGGACTATGGTGATAGATGAACGTTTCACCCTCGTCCATCTTGCGCTACCGACCTCAGGTGCAAGCCGAACTCGCCTGCGGTCGGCGGGGGTACTTGATGAGAAACAGCATCGGCTTCCGCTTCAATGCCCTGTTCGTGCTGCTGGTCACCGTGCTGCTCGGCTGCTCCGGGGCACTGGCTTACTGGAGCATGCGCAGCCAGCTGCTCGAACAATACCAACGGACCCGCGACAGCGTGCAGCAGCGCCTGCAGACCAACCTGGTCAACCCCTTGTGGAATTTCGACCTGTCGACCCTGCAGGACAACCTGGCCGCCGAGGTGAAACCGCCGGTGCTGGGGATAGTCGTCTATTCCGACCTCGACGAGCGGATGGCCTCGGCCGGCGTGCTGGAGCCCACCAGCAGGCGCAGCGCGCTGTATGAGCGCCTGGAGTTCCCGTTGCTCAATCGCGGCCGCGATGAGGGACAGTTGCTGGGCCGGGTGCAGGTGCTGCTGTCGCGGCAGGAGATGGAAAACACGCTGGATGAGCAGGTCTGGCGGCGCTCCCTGGAGATCCTCGCGCTGGATGTGCTGCTGGTCGCCGCGCTGTCGCTGAGCCTGCGTCTGCTGGTGCTGAAACCGCTGACCGGGCTGCGCGATGCGCTGAACCAGGCGGCGGAGCACCGTGGCCCACCGGAGTCGCTGATGCTGCCGAGCACCCGCCACGACGAGTTTGGCGACGTGGTCGGCGGCTTCAATCGCATCGCCCAGCGCCTGGCCGCAGACCTGGAGGACAGGCGTCAGGCCGAGAGTGAAATCCGTCGGGCCTACGAGGAACTGCAGCGGACCCAGGCCACCCTGATCCAGGCGGAAAAGCTGGCGGCCCTCGGCGGTCTGGTGGCGGGCGTGGCGCATGAGATCAACACGCCCTTGGGTATCACCCTGACCGGCGCCAGCGTGCTGGGCGAGGAGACCCGGCGCTTCGCCGCGCGACTGCAGGCCGGGCAGCTGAAGAAGTCGGACGTCGAGAATTATCTGCAGGTCGCCGCGGAGAGTGTCGAGCTGATTCAGGCCAACGCCAACCGGGCGGCGCATCTGGTGCACAGCTTCAAGGAGGTGGCCGTCGACCAGACCAGCGAGGCGCGCCGCGAATTCAACCTGGCCCGCTACCTGGACGAGGTGGTCGAGAGCCTGCGGCCGACCTACAAGCGCCTGCCGATCAAGGTACGCAACAGCTGTGCGCCGAGCATTCAACTGGACGGTTACCCGGGTGCGCTGGCGCAGGTGGTGACCAACCTGTTGGTCAATGCGCTGACCCATGCCTTCCCCGACGGGGCGGCGGGTCAGGTCGGGCTCAGCGCGCAAGCCGAGGGCGATGCGGTGGTGCTGCTGTTCGAGGATGACGGCAAGGGCATCGCCGCCGAGCACCTGCCGCATATCTTCGAGCCCTTTTTCACCACCAAGCGTGGCGTCGGCGGCAGCGGTTTGGGCCTGCATGTGGTCTATAACATTGTGACTCAGCGCCTGGGCGGGCAGATCCAGGTGCAGAGCACGCCGGGGCGCGGCACGCGCTTCACCCTGCGGATGCCACTGGTCGCCCCGCAGCTGGTAGAGGAGGCAACATGAGCAACGAGCACTCCCACGCAGAAGACGACTGGCTGATCGACGACAGCGCCGCGCCGCCCGTCGCCCGCCCCGAGCCGCCCTGGCGGCTGCTGATCGTCGACGATGAACTGGATGTGCACCGGGTCACGCGCCTGGCCTTGCGCGGTATCGAGTACAAGGGTCGTAGCCTGGAACTATTGAGCGCCTATTCGGGGCAGGAGGGCTTCGAGCTGCTGCGCGATCAGCCAGGCATAGCCCTGATGCTGCTCGACGTGGTGATGGAAACCGAGGATGCCGGGCTGCGCCTGGTGCATCGGGTGCGCGAGGAACTGGACAATCCACTGGTGCGCATCGTCCTGCGCACCGGTCAGCCGGGTCAGGCGCCGGAGCAGGAGGTGATCCTCAGCTACGACATCAACGACTACAAGGCCAAGACCGAACTGACCCTGCAGAAGCTCTACACCACGGTCATCGCCTCCTTGCGCGCCTACGAGAGCCTGGTCGCCATCGAACGCAGCCGCCAGGGCCTGAGCAAGATTCTCGAGGGTTCGGCGAATCTCTATCAGATGCACTCGCTGCGCGAGTTCGCTTCCGGCGTGCTGGCGCAGATCGGCGCCATTCTCGACGTCGGCACCCACGGCATCCTCTGCGTGCGCCGGGGTGCCAGCAGCGACTCGGTGGCGTTACAGGTGCTCGGGGCCACTGGCAGTTTCGCCGAGATGGCGCATCACGACGAGCTGGACGAGACGCACCCGATCTATCCGCTGATGTTGCAGGCGATCGAGAGCCGGCAGAGCCTCTATGCCTATCCCAACGAGGTGCTGTATATCCCGACCCAGACCAGCCACGAGTTCCTCCTGTATTTCACCCCGCCCTGGCCATTGACCGAGGTGGACAAGGACCTGCTGCAGGTGTTCTGTAGCCGTATCGCTTCGGCCTTCGACAACTTGCACCACCACCTGCAGATGGCGCGGGCACAAGAGGCGACTGTGGTGGCCCTGGCCGACCTCGCCGAGTACCGCGACAGCGACACCGGCGATCACGTGCTGCGCGTCGAGCACTGGACCGCGCGCACCGCTCGGCGCATGGCCGAGCGCGGCGACTATCTGGACGAATTGACCCCGCGCTTCCTCGAACTGATCGGCATGGCCAGCATTCTGCACGACGTCGGCAAGGTCGCTACCCCGGACCTGGTGCTGTTCAAGCCCGGCGTGCATGACCAGGAACAACGCGAGGTGATGCGTCGGCATGCCAGCATCGGCGCCGCCATCCTGCAGCGTTCGGCGCGTATGGTGGAGGGCCAGAGTTACCTGTCGATCGGTGCCGAGATCGCCGGCGGGCATCACGAGCACTTCGATGGCCAGGGCTATCCGCAGGCCCTGAAGGGCGAACAGATCCCCCTCTCGGCGCGCATCGTGGCGGTGGTCGACGTGTTCGACGCGCTGATGCACCGGCGCCCCTACAAGGAACCCTGGTCGCTGGCCGACTCGCTGGCCTATATCCGCGAGCGCAGCGGCAAGCAGTTCGACCCCAAGGTGGTGGCGGCCTTCCTCGACGAGGTCGCCGAGGAGTACTCCGAGTCTCAGGACAGTGCCTGAGCGGACGCGACAACGCGGCCAGTTGCTCGATCAGGAGGGCGCGGGGGGGCAGCAATCCGCGGCCGTTGGTCCTGCCAGGGGGCGCCCGCATGCCGCTGTACTAAACTTGTAGGACGGGCATTGGCCTCATCCACTGCTCGGGTTGGGGGTAGGGAATTTCCCTGACAGCGCGCAACAACCCGTTGCGATATGAGTCGGCTGCGACCCGCAGCGGCTCGCGCGGGCTTCATCGGGACGAGGGGCCAGCGGCAATCTCCAGGCCAACGGCAGGAGGTGCATCATGACCATGGCCACCCGGTTACAGAGTTATTTATCAGACAAGCATACGAACTACGACATGCTCCAGCACGACCCCTCGATGACCACCCGTGAGTCGGCGCGGCGTGCAGGCGTACCGCCACACCTGATGGCCAAGCCGGTGATCCTCGATGATTTTCAGGGGCATTGGCTGATGGCGGTGGTCCCGGCGACCCGCCAGGTTAACCTCAACAAGGTCAACAAACTCACCAAGCGCCACTGGCGTCTGGTACACGAGAGCGAGTTTAGTAGCCGCTTCAACGACTGCGCCTTGGGTGCGATTCCACCGGTCGGCAGCGCCTTCGAGATGGACACCCTGATCGATCAGTCCCTCACCGGGCTCAAGGATGTGTATTTCGAGTCGGGCGATCATGAAGGCTTGGTACACATGAGTTCCGAGCAATTTCTCCAACTCATGCCGACCGCCCAACACGGCTTCTTCAGCGAATCAGCCTGACCCCCGGGCGGCGCCGTTGCTACGGCGCCCCCCCTTTTCCCAATTGCTGGGCCTACCATGGCGGTCGCGTCTTTCTTTGCGCGCGCTGACGTACCTGCTCGCGTGGGCGAGTGTGCTACCCGCTCGGAGTGGTCTTGTTCCTGCATAGGCTAATTGTCACGCCGGCGATGGATCATCGCGGCGTAGGCACTTTGCAGTCTTTAAGGAGCGCAACGAGTGAGTATCAATTGGGCCGAACGCCTGCGCGAACAGATGCATGGGTTGTCCGAGTCGCTGGGCAATCTTCTGGTCGAAGCCTTTCACTACCTGGCGTTGTTCGCCATCGGCGCGGTCACCGCCTGGGCGGCGGTGGTGGCGTTTCTCGGGATGATCGACAAGGGCCATATCACGGTCGATGACATCCTCTTGCTGTTCATCTACCTGGAACTGGGGGCGATGGTCGGGATTTACTTCAAGACCAACCACATGCCGATCCGCTTCCTGATTTACGTGGCGATCACCGCACTGACTCGCCTGCTGATTGCCGATGTCTCGCACCATAATCGCCCGGACTGGGGCGTGGTGATGATTTCCGGGGCCATCCTGTTGCTGGCGCTGTCGATTTTGGTGGTGCGCTTCGCCTCCGCCAAGTACCCCTCGGTACAGGCCGACGGTCCGCGTCGGCGGCGCAACCCGGCCGATGAGGCGGCGGAGAAGGACGACGTTCGCGGTGACGATTAACTGCACAAGCCGATGCAGTCCGAGCTGGATTAGGTGTTTTCCCAGATTTCATCCTGGCATCGATTGAGTCCCCAAGCGTAGGAGCCAGCTCGCTGGCGATCCGTCGCCGGTGCTCAGCACAATTGCCAAGCATCGCCAGCAAGCTGGCTCCTACAGGGCGGGTGCAGGGCAACGATTGGTGCCGGCGCGTAGCCCGGATGCAATCCGGGAAGTCTGTCAGCCCAACCCCGGATTGCATCCGGGCTACTTAAGCTGTCAGTGGGGCAGGGGCGCGAACAGGTCCTGCAGGTCATCCTCGTTGAGTTGCCATTGCCCCTGGCTGGCGCCTTCCAGTACCCCGCGGGCCAGGTTGGCTTTGGCCTGCTGCAACTGCTGGATTTTCTCTTCCACGCTGCCACGGGCGATCAGCTTGTAGACGAACACCGGCTTGTCCTGGCCGATGCGGTAGGCACGGTCGCTGGCCTGGGCCTCGGCGGCCGGGTTCCACCAGGGGTCGAAGTGGATCACCGTATCGGCGGCGGTGAGGTTCAAGCCGGCGCCGCCGGCTTTCAGGCTGATCAGGAAGATCGGCAGTTCGCCGCTCTGGAACTGCGCCACCGGCGTACGCCGATCCTGGGTGCTGCCGGTGAGCTTGGCATAGTCGATCTGACGTTTCTGCAGTTCGACCTCGATCAACGCCAGCATCGAGGTGAACTGGGAAAACAGCAGCACCCGGCGACCCTCGGCGAACAGCTCTTCGAGCATCTCCAGCAGGGCGCTGAGCTTGCCCGAATCATGGCTGCTCAGCGTGGCAGGGTTAGGGTCATTGCCATCGTCGAGCAGGCGCAGGTCGCAGCAGGCCTGGCGCAGACGCAACAGGGCCTCGAGGATGACGATCTGGCTGCGCGCCAGGCCTTGGCGGGCGATTTCCGCCCGGACTTTCTGGTCCATGGCCAGGCGCAGGGTCTCGTAACGGTCGCGCTGGTCGGCGCTCAGCTCGACCCAGTGGGTGATCTCGGTTTTCGGCGGCAGCTCGGGGGCCACCTGTTCCTTGTTGCGCCGTAGTATGAAGGGTTTGATCCGCCCGCGCAGATGCGCCAGGCGCTGCTCGTTGCCCTGCTTCTCGATCGGCGTGCGGTAGTCGCGGGTGAAGCCTTTGCTGTCGCCGAGCCAGCCGGGCATGAGGAAGTTGAACAGTGCCCACAGCTCGCCCAGGTGGTTTTCCAGCGGCGTACCGGTCAGGCACAGGCGCTGTCGCGCCTGAATCTGTCCGGCGGCCAGCGCCGCCTTGCTGCGCGGGTTCTTGATATTCTGCGCCTCATCGAGAATCAGCAGCTGGAAGGGCTGTGCGGTCAGCGCCTTGAGGTCGCGCGGCAGCAGGGCATAGGTGCTGAGGATGATGTCGTGCTCGCCGATCAGCTTGAACTGGCTGCGGCGTTTCGGCCCGTACAGGGCCAGCACCTTGAGCTGCGGGGCGAAGCGCGCGGCTTCGTCCTGCCAGTTGGGAATCAGGCTGGTGGGCATGACGATCAGCGCCGGGTGCTGCAGGCGCCCGGCGTGCTTCTCGCCGAGGATATGCGCCAGGGTTTGCAGGGTCTTGCCCAGGCCCATGTCGTCGGCCAGCACGCCGCCGACCTGCAACTCGCCGAGTGCCTGCATCCAGGCCACACCGTGCAGCTGATAAGGACGCAGTTCGGCGCGCAAACCCTCGGGTGCCTGGATGCTTTGCGCCGGCAAAGTATGCAGGCGCTGGGCGAACTCGCGCAGGGGCGCGCCGCCTTGCCAGCTCAGCGCCGGCCCCTGCTCCAGCTCGCTCAGGCGCGCGGCGTCGGCGCGCGGTAGGCGCAGGCGCTGACTGGACTCGCCCGGCTCGCGCAGAAACAACTCGCCGAGGGTCGCCAGCAGCGGCTTCAAACGGGCGAAGGGCAGGGCGATACGCCGCGTGCTCTGCGGCAGGTTGACCAGCATCACCTCGTCATCCGCCCGCTTGTTCAGGGCCTCGCCGTTGAGCAGCCAGGGCGTGCGGCGAATCGCCTGCAACAGAATCGGCAGCAGGCTGATGCGCTGGCCCTCGACTTCGATGCCCAGCTCCAGCTCGAACCAGTCGAGCTCCGGCGCCTCCTCGACCTCGGCGTACCAGTCGTCCACCTGCGCCAGGTTGAACTGGAAATCCGCCTGCATGTGAATCTGCCAGCCCTCGTCACGCAGACGCGGCAGCTGCTCCTGGACGAACTTCAGCCAGGCGCTGTCGTGGCTCAGCTCGAAGGGTTCGCCGGCGTGTTCGGGCAGCGCCTCGCTCTGCCGCAGGGCGACCTGCAAGCCGGTGTCTTCCAGGCGTTTACGCAGGGCGGCTTCGCTGGCGCCATCGCGGATGATGCGCAGGCTCAGCGCTGGACTCTGGCGCACCAGCAGGTCCTTGGCCGGCTTGCCGAAGGTGCGCTGGCCCTGATAGTCGAAGGCCAGGGCGGCGCGATGCTGGGTCTGTTCGTGCATGCGCCCCTTGCGCGCATCGAAATGCACCCGCACATGGCTGCCGAGGGTCAGCAGCGGTTGCGGCTGCAGGCCCTCTACACGCTGCTCGACGGCATCCTTGCTCGGCACTATCAGCGCGCTGAGGTCGGCCCCCGAGTGCTGCTGGGCCTCCAGGGTCAGCAGGGCCGCGACCACATGCTTGCAGTTGAAGCCCACCGGACAGTTGCAGCGACCGCTCACGCCCCAGCCCTGGCCATAAGGCTGCAGGGTGATGCGCTGCCGATAGACCTGCGCCGCCGAGCCCTGGCAGCTGGCTGTCAGGATATGGTCCTTGAGGCTGAGCAGGGTGCTGCGCCGTTGTTCGGCATAGCCGACGCCGCGCGTGAAGTCGCCGCTGCCGAACTCGGCACGCCAGTCGGCCTGGTGCAGGTGCAGGATATCCAGGCTCATCGGGCGAGCCCCGGGTGCGAGCGATGGAGTCTGGACATGGCGCCGCCGAAGCTGTGGGAAGCCGACAATTTTGGCACAGCTGGGCGTGGATTAGCAGGGCGTTGGCTGCTGCTGCGGCCCGCCAGTTGCCGGGCGTAGTGCCGGGGCCGAGTGAGGCCTGGGGCCGTGGCTCAGCCGGCGAACGCCAGGCGGTACTGCCCCGGCGTGGCGGCGAAGGCCTGGCGAAAGCGATTGCTGAAGTGACTGGCGCTGGCAAAGCCGCAGGCCAGGGCAATCTCGCCCAAGGGTTGGCCGGTCTGGCGCAGCAGCGCTTGCGCCCGCGCCAGGCGGCGGCTGAGCAGGTAACGGTGCGGTGGCATGCCGAAACTCAGGTGAAACATCCGCGCGAAATGGTACTCGGACAGCGCGCAGAGACCAGCCAGATGCCCCAGACTGAGCGGCTCGCTGAGGTGCGCCTCGATAAAATCGCGCAGGCGGCGGCGTTGCGTGGGCGCCAGGCCACCGCTCAAACGCAGGCCCTCGCGGCGGCCGACCTGGGACAACAGCGCATGGTCGAGCAGGTCGTGGGCCAGGCTGCTGGTCAGCAGGCGTTCGCCGGGTTCCTGCCAATCGAGCCGACACAGTTGGCGGAAGCGCAGGGCCTGCTGCGGGTCGTCGAGGAAGGTGCTTTCGCGCAGTTGCAGTTCCCGCGGTTCGCGGTCGAGCAGACGGATCGCGCCCTCGGCGAACTGTTCCTCGCCGATGTACAGGTGCGCCAGATGGATCTCGCCGTCGATCACCCAGGCCGATTGGTGCCCGGCCGGCAGCACGCAGAGTTTGTCCGGTGCACCCTTGCTGCTCGGCCGCTCGCGGCGAAAGGTGCCGGTGCCGCCCGCCAGGTAGCAGGACAGGGTGTGGTGGGTCGGCGCCTGGTAGTCACGGCGGTCGTCCCGGTTGCTCCACAACGCCGCGACCAGCCCATCGCCCAGCTCGGCGCTGCGTTGCAGGCGCGCGTGCGGCGAGCTGTTCATGCTCTGAAAAACCTGCAGCTGTTCGAGTTGCGACATAGGCGTCCCCTTGACCCCGACATGCTACGCCGAGCGCGCCCAGCTGCCAGCCCCGCAGGGCAGAAAAGCGCAAGATTGGGCAAGTGGGACGGCAGCAGTTGCCAAGTGGGTTGCTGTTGAATCGGCCAGGCTTGGGTTGGCGATGGGGGCAGATCGCGGCCAAAAACGGGCAGTCGAAAGTGCCCACGAAGCTGAGGCCTATTCAATGAGCAATGAAATGGGCTTCCTCTACTTCATCTAGCTTCGTGAGCCCGAGTCTGAGTGGGGGTAGTAATGGCGGGGATGGCCGATTGACAGCAATAGGTGCTGATACTACACCTTGGTTAGGGAGGGTACAGGCGTCGAAGGTTTCTCCTTTCTTGCAAAGGCTCTTGGTCGGGGCCACGTGTGATCGTGGCTCTGTGTCAGGTCGTTGTCTCGCGGAAACCCTGCAGAAGCGCCGCATTCTCATTCTTTCGGCCCCTAATCAGCCGAAAGGTATTCCCCTACATGCTAGACGCATCGCGGGGTTTGCTGGAGGAGGGGAGGCGATAGCGAGGAGGCGCACATGTACCTGCCAGGAGATGCGTCCAAGGCGCGACTCAGGGAGGCGGATATTGCGAGACGGAATTTTGCGGAGTTGGCGACAGCCCTCGCCAATGGCGAAGTCACACGACGCGACTTCATCAAATGGGGCTTGGTAACGTCCGGTGGACTGCTGGCCCCGGTTCATGGACTGAGTCCCTTCCCCAGCAGTGCCTACGCCGATAAATTCGATATCCCGACCGGGTTGCCACCCAGCCCGTTGTTCGGCGTCCGGCCCTTCACTCAACCCATGCCGCGCTTCGACGTGTTGCCACGCAAGGCCTATATGCCCGGTAAAGGGGTAATGGACCCAATTCCGGCGTTTCCCGGTAAACGCGGCCCCGACCCGACGGAACAGGCGAATACCACCCAACAGCCTGTACCCGCCGTACTGGGTGGACGCACCGGCCCCATCGAGGGCCGCCCCCCAGGCCCCATCTGGGCCCACCAGCAATGGAACGCCTTTTTCCCCAGAGTAGTGGTAGAAGTCACTCAGGAAGGTGCCAAGGGCAACACCGTCTACAACCCCGGCGTGCCGTCGAGCCTCAACTCCGGCATCGTTCCATCGGCATATTTCCGTCCGACCTTCCATCCGGACCTGCCTGACCAAGGGCCACTTGCGTTCTGGACGTTCAACGGAACCCTGCCACCCAAGTTGCTGATCGGCCGGTACCATGAGGCCATCCTCTTCCGGCATCACAACCGCCTACCCGCCGACCCCACGCAAAACGGCGGCTTCGGGATTCACACCCTTACCACCCATGAACATAACGGGCACCACGGGGCGGAAAATGATGGCTTCACCGGGGCCTATTTCTACCCCGGCCAGTTTTATGACTACCACTACCCGATCGTCCATGGCGGCTACTACAGCGTCAACCAAGACGCCACGGACCCCCAGTGCGGAAGCCCGAACGACGCCGGTGGCATCGACAATGTCCCAGGCGACTACCACGAGACCATGAGCACCCACTGGTTCCACGACCACATGTTCAGCTTCACCGCGCAGAACGTATACAAAGGCAACGCCGGGATGTTCAACATCTACAGCAGCATCGACCGCGGCAACGAAGAGATCGACGACGGGGCGAACCTGCGGCTACCCAGCGGCACGGACAAAGCCTTTGCCAACCTCGACTACGACGTGAATCTGATGATCGCGGACAAGGCCTGGGACCAGGACGGGCAGTTGGCGATGAACATCTTCGACTTCGATGGTTTCCTCGGCGACGCGATGACCGTGAACCTCGCCTACAAGCCCTATTTCGAGGTCGAGCGGCGCAAGTACCGCTTCCGCATCCTCAACGCGGCTGTCGCACGGTTCTTCAAGATTGCCCTGAGCGATGCGTCGCCCATGATCATGATCGCCAACGACGGCAACCTGCTGCCGAGTCCGGTGGTGCTCACCGCGCTGGACGAGATGGGCATCGCAGAACGCTTCGATATCGTCATCGACTTCTCCCGCTATCGGGTCGGGGACAGGGTCTGGATGGTCAACCTCGCCGAACACGAGAACGGCCGCAGGCCCAAGGAAGACCTCTCGCTGCGCGATGCGCTGTCCGGTAAGACGGAGGACCCCTGCGTCGGCCGCTTCCTGGAGTTTCGCATCGCCCGCAACCCCAGTAAGCCGGACCTGAGCCAGGTGCCCGCCATCCTCTGCCAGAACCCAAACCTGTCGAAGATACCTGTGGCGGCGCAACGGACCTTCGAGTTCGGCCGTGGCGCCAAGCGAACCACCAACGATCCTGTCTCGACCTTCTTCGGCCCCTGGGGTATCAAGACCAATGGCGGCGACACGCTTGCCGCCGATTTCGGCCGCATCTCGGCGGCCCCGCGCTTCGGCACCCGCGAGATCTGGACGCTGAAGAACGGCGGCGGTGGCTGGGACCACCCCATCCACATCCATTTCGAGGAGGGCCAGATCCTTGCCCGCGACGGCAAACTGAGCAACGTCCCAGCCTGGGAGCGTGGTCGCAAGGATGTCTACCGGCTGCATCCGGGTGGCAGCGTCACTATCAGCCTGCAGTTCCGGGATTTCGGCGGGATGTTCATGGAGCACTGCCACAACACCACCCACGAAGACAACGCCATGCTGCTGCGCTGGGAAATCGACGACGGGGGCGGCGCCTTTCTGAGGCCGCTGCCGACCCCAATCCCGACGCCTCAGGGCGTTACCTTCGTTTCGCCGACCGATGTCCTGCCGACGGCATTGAAATAGGAGGGCGCCATGGGCCGAATCAGCTGGGCGAGCAGACTGGTGGCCTGGGTGCTGCTGGCGGGCGGCGCTGTTCTGCTGCCCGGCGGCCCCACCCTGGCCGCGCAACCCTGGGGGGGCGATTACTTCCCTGATGTGCCGCTGACCACTCAGGACGGCAGAACGGTGCACCTGTATGAGGACCTGCTCAAGGGCAAGTTGGTGGCGATCAACATGATCTTCACCTCCTGCCCGGACAGTTGCCCCCTTAGCACCGCCAATCTGGCCCGGGTCCAGCGGCTGCTGGGCGATCAGGCGGGTCAAGACATCCACTTCTACTCCATCAGTATCGACCCTGAGCACGATACGCCGGACGTGCTGAAGGCCTACGCGGAAAAATTCCATGCCGCCCCAGGCTGGCTGTTCCTCACCGGGAAGCCGGACGACATCCGCCTGGCGCAGAAGAAGCTGGGCCTCTGGTCCAGCACCGATGCCGAAGACCCGGATGGCCACCTCACCAGCCTGATGGTCGGCAACGAGCCCACCGGCCAGTGGATGCGCCAGTCCACCCTGGACAACCCGCGCTTCCTGGCGACCAAGCTCAGCTCCTTCCTCCTGGGCTGGCAGAACCAGCGTGGCGCCTTGGGCGAGAGTTACGCGACCGCCAAGCCGATCGACAACCTGGACGCGGGCCGCTACCTGTTCCGCAAAACCTGCGCGGCCTGCCACACCATAGGCCAGGGGGAAGCGCTGGGACCGGACCTGCGCGGCGTCACCAGTCGGCGCAGCAACGACTGGCTGCGGCGCTTCATCAAGGCGCCCGAGCAGATGCTGGAGCACAAAGACCCCACCGCCCTGGAGCTATTCGCCAGGTACAACCAGGTGCGAATGCCCAACCTGTATCTGGGTGACGAAGACTTGGAGGCACTGATCCGCTATCTGGATAACCAGGGGGCAGGCCCAGCCGGCCAGGCGGATTCCCAGCCGCCAAAGGCCCTGCCCAGCCATGACAGCCAAGGCACCTAGCGACTCCGCACGGAGTCGAGGAGGCAATGATGAATATCGCACGAAGGAGAATCCCAGCGGCCCTGCTGGCATTTGCCGGGCTGCTGACTAGCGCGGTTTCGGGCAGCACCACCGCCCGCCCCCTGTTCCCGCGCCGGGCAGCCCAGCTCATAGTTCCTATCGCCGGCACCCTGGTCGGAGAAACCGAGGACATCGCCCTCAAGGGGTTGGCGCGGATCAACAGCACTACCTTCAGCGACCCCGACCTGGGTGGGCCACCGGGGGTGGTTCTACTGATCGACTTCATTGCGGTGATCGGTGTCGGGCGCAAGAGCCACACTACTTATTTCGCCCATGGCGAGAACCGCGTGGTCCGGGAGTTGCGCGCCACTGACCTGGTGGAACTGACCTTCCCCATCACTCCGCTGAAAGTCAGCGCGACCAAGACGGCGGTGCCGGTGCTGGCGTCCTTCCAGTTGACCTTCGACGTTGACCAAGGCCAACTGCGGGCAGTCACGGCCAACCTCTCCACCCCCACCTTCTAGTGTTCCGTCCCTCAAATAACTACTATTAATCGAGTGTATTGAGGGGCGGAGGCGGGGCTATGAGAACAGGCCGACCGAAGGCTGAGCTGGT
>NZ_VIUH01000038.1 GCF_007993865.1 Pseudomonas sp. SJZ079
CAGCAGGGTGCAGGGGCTGGTGTGTTTGGCGACTGCCAATTTACCTGCATCCCTGACTGTCAATCCTCTCTTCCCCGCGACAATGCGAAGAACCATAAAAAAGCCCCGCACGATGGCGGGGCTTTTTTGAAGTCAGTGCAGGTTAAACTACCTGAACTTCCTCAGCTTGCATGCCTTTCTGACCACGAGTGGCCACGAAAGTAACCTGCTGGCCTTCTTTCAGGCTCTTGAAGCCATCGCTCTGGATAGCTTTGAAGTGTACGAACAGGTCATCGCCGGATTGTGGGGTGATGAAGCCGTAGCCTTTTTCATCGTTGAACCACTTAACGGTACCAGTTTGACGATTGGACATGTGATGTCTCCTAACAAAAGTAATAGCAGCCCTGGACAAGCCGAGGCAGGGACTGAGTGCAACGAGTACTAGGAGTCGGACGATGTTTGGATCGAAATCTAGGCATCAAGTAGCGATTCGCGGTGACACATGCAGCACAGTGGGAGCACCATACGCTCTTTTGGCGCTGAGGGCGAATGCTCTGTGCGTCTTTCTGCTATTTATTGATTGATGAAGGTGAGGAAGCTTTATCCGCGGCACTCGTCAGCAGCCTTTGAACCGCATCGCCGGCCCCGGTAAGATGCGCTCAGTTTTTCACCATCAGCTATTCAGGACGCCTGCCATGAGCATCAAATCGGATAAGTGGATTCGCCGCATGGCCCAAGAGCACGGCATGATCGAGCCTTTCGTCGAGCGTCAGGTGCGCACCGAGGGCAGTCAACGGCTGATCTCCTATGGCGTCTCCAGCTACGGCTACGACGTGCGCTGCGCCGACGAATTCAAGGTGTTCACCAATATCAATTCGGCCACGGTCGACCCGAAGAACTTCGATGAGAAGAGCTTCGTCGATGTGAAGAGCGATGTGTGCATCATCCCGCCGAACTCCTTCGCTCTGGCACGCACCGTCGAGTACTTCCGCATCCCGCGCAACGTATTGACCATCTGCCTGGGCAAGAGCACCTATGCGCGCTGCGGCATCATCGTCAATGTCACGCCGCTCGAACCTGAGTGGGAAGGGCACGTGACCCTGGAATTCTCCAACACCACCACGCTGCCGGCGAAGATCTATGCCCACGAAGGTGTGGCGCAGATGCTGTTCCTCGAGTCCGATGAAGCCTGTGAGGTGTCCTACAAGGATCGTGGCGGCAAATACCAGGGTCAGAAAGGTGTAACGCTGCCCAAGGCCTGATGCCCGGGTGGTATGGCGGGTAAGGTGACGAAGCCGGGTAGATGCCCGGCTTTTTTGTGCCCGTGTGGCGGCGCTGGGTTAACGCCGGACAAAAGAAAGGGCGCCAATAGGCGCCCTAAAAAATGATCTATGGAGTAAGTCCACTTACTCAGAGCGGCTGTGTTGTGGATTAGTTCCGCAGCGGCTGAAAAACATTCGTTATTGGCCGGGCATCAGCAGCAGTCGCTTAGTGCCGTAGGTCTTCTCCAGGTTTTTCGACTGGAAGGGGAAGCTCATGTAGCGGCCTTTGAGCCAGGCATCGATGCCGTCAGCGTAGTGCCCACTCGCCGGGTTGCCGGACTGGCCCGAGCTGTTCAGGCCGATCAGTGGCTCCTCGCGGCCGAAGTCGACGACGAGGCGCATGGCCGGGATCAGCCAAGTGTCGAAGTCCTGTCCCCAGTGGTAGGCCGAGGCGTTCAGGGTGCTGTGATCGCCACCGGCCGGGAACGGGCCGCGATCGAGGTATCCATCAATGGCGTTGAGCTTGGCGCGTTGGCTGGCGTTCATGTATTTGGCCAGTTGTGTGGTTTCGCTGGCCCAGGTGTAGCTGTGCAACTTGCCCCACTGCCAGCTCGTGTGGTCGCCGCCCAGTTTGCTTTCGGCAAAGGTCACCGCGGCCGCCAGGCTGCGCGCGAGGATGGCGGGCTTGTCTTCTTTCTGCGGGGTGCCTCGATCGTCCCAGAAAGGACTGTCGTCGCGGGCGAGCAGGTGGTCGGCCTGGGCCGAGTAGGAACTGTTGGCGGTTTCCACCAAGGCCTTCCAGGCTGGGCTGGTGTCTGGCCCCAGTTCGTCGAGGAAGATCTGCCGCGCGCTCTCATGCAGGAAGGCGCCGTACAGCGCGGCGTCGACCGAGTTGGCGGCAAGCTTTCCGTCGAAAGCCATCAGGCGGCTGAGTGCCTCGCGGGCTTTCGCTCGCTCCGTTCCCGGTAGGGCGTCTATCGCTTGTTTCAAGGGAGCGGCCATGCCCGGGGCTTCGAACATGCTCTGCAGCTTGCCGACGAAGGGCGAGGTCTGATCGTATTGCATGGCAATCATGCTGGCCGTGTCGTGCTTGCCGCTGCCGGCCAGTTGCGCGATGCGCTCGGCACGCTCCGGGTAGTACCAGGAGTTGGATAGCTGCATGCCATAGCCGCGCGGGACTGTGCGCTGGTTGGCGGTGCCCAGCCAGCCTTGTGGCGGGTCTTGGTCGTAAGGGTGGAGCATCGGGTCGGCGAAACCGTCCCAGTCGTAGCGGCCGTCCCAGCCCGGCGAGGGCAGTAAACCGAGGCCTTCGCGGCGGTTGGGAAAGCGTCCGGTAACTTGCCAGCCAATGTGCTGGGCGTCGGCAAAGACAATGTTCAGCGGCATGGTGCGGACTTCACGGGTGGCCTCGAAGGCCTGTTCCACCGACTGCGCACGCGTCAGATCGAAAAGCGCGTCGAGGGTCTTGTCGGTCTCAAACTGAGTGGTCTGCAAGGCCAGACCGTAGCCACTGCTCAGTTGCAGGGGTTGCAGCCTGTGTTTGCGCTCGCCCAGCGCCGAATTCAGCAGGGGGCCATGGCGCGTTTCGTGGATGGTTTCGCGGATCGGTCGCTGGCCCTTGATGAAGAAGGTTTCCTGGCGCTCCATAGTGGGTAGCCATTTGCCGTCGGCCTGATAGTAGAGGCGCGTGCCTTGGCGTTTTACTTTCTCCAGGAACAGGTCCTGGTTGTCGCCCATGACCATGGTCATGCCCCAGCCGAGCTTGCCGTTGAAGCCGGCAACCACCGCCGGGACTCCGGCAATCGATATCCCGGCGACCTGGTACTTGGGTGAGCGGATCTGCACGAAATTCCACACCGAGGGCATGGACAGCGGCAGGTGCGTGTCATTGGCCAGCAGGCTCTTGCCGCTGCGGCTGTTCTGCGGGGCGATGGCCCAGTTGTTCGAGGCGGCGACGCCGAGCATGTGGGCGTCGGCGAATTGGCCGGTCGCGTCGCTGATAGCACTGAGGCCGGCGAGCTCTCCGTTGAGTGCTAGGCCCTTGAGCTTGTCCGCTTCCTCGAATGGCAGCGGTTCATCCGGGTAGGTCGGCAGCAGCCAGGCCAACTGGTCGCTGCCGACTTTCTGCGCCAGGACCAGGGTGGCGATTTCTTCCTGCAGATTGACCGACAGGCCGAAGTTCAGCAGGCAGAACACCAGCACCGAGTCTTCGGCTTTCCAGTAGGGTGGACGGTAACCGGACTCGGCCAGGTCCATCGGCAGCTTGTCGCGGTAGCGGAACAGGTAGGCGTTGACGCCGCGGGCATAGACCTCGAAGAACCGCTTGAGGCGTGGCGAGGCGTTGGCGTAGAGCACCTCGGCACTTTTTTTCAGGTTGACCGCGCGCATCAAGCGATCGATTTCCAGTACGCCGGGTCCCGCCATTTCCGCCAGCCGGCCTTCGGCCATCAGGCGCAGGCTCATCATCTGGCTGAGTCGATCACTGGCATGCACATAGCCCAGGGCGAACAGCGCATCATGGAAAGTGCTGGTTTCGATCAGCGGCATGCCTAAGGCATTGCGGCGTACCACTACGCTTTGCGTCAAACCCTGAACACGAACGATGCCTTGGTCTGGAGGCAGGCTGTCGGTGTATCGACTGTTAAGCAGCGATTGGCAGCCGCTAAGCGCCACTGTAGCGGTCAGTGCGGTGGCTAGGCTCAGGTGGGCCATTGGGCGAAACACGCGCGATAGCATGCAGCAGGCTCCTTGCAGAACGCAGGGTAAGGGCTGGGGTCAGTGCGCTGCTCAGTAGCCTAGCAGTGCGGGGCATATGGCCAGCCGCATCTTAGGGCGGTGGCAGATGTGTAAAGGTGAGTACGTTAGAGAGCGGCAAGGCACCTGGCAAGGGGCGGAGGCAGCGCTCGCTCCATTCGTGCGTTTATATTTCCCAAATCCTTGTGGGGGGATACCGCCGGGCAAAGGGGTGGCTGCATGGCGCGGGCGGTAGTTCAACGCACAAAGCGAAATCGAGTGTGCGAGTTGAGCCTGTGCCGGGGGGGTGTTGCTTGGCTCCCAGGCAGTGCTCTAGCGGGCTGGCGTCTACCGTCCATCCATCGTCGCGTACCGTGCCGGCGGCAATGCTATCAGTGGTGTGTCAAGCCCGTTTGGATGGGGGCTGCAGGGCATCGTCAAGCAGCCAGCGGGCGGCCGTGCGGGCGGCGGCCTTATGCTGCAACTCCAGTTCGTGGAAGTGCTTTTCGTGCTGGCGCCGCGTGGCCTTGTCCAGTGCTTTCCAGTCACCATGGGTCGGCACTTGGGCCGTGGCTTCAAACAGTTGATGGAACACCTGGCAGCGCGTGTCCTGGCTCAGTGCGCTGTCGTAGTTGTCGAGCAGCACCTTGATGCGGATGGCGCCTTCGATCAGCGGTAGCTGGCCGTCGAGCAGGCTGCCGGCAAGGATTTGCAGGTCGCCAGCCAGGCGCTCTCGGCGTTCATTGGTCGCCTGCTCCTGGCTGCGCTGTTGCGCCCAGACTCGGCGCCACAGATACAGGGCATACAGCGCCAGCGCCGTCAGCAGCGCTACACCAGTCACCAGCAAAACCAAGTTTAGGGTGCTCATCGGCGAGTCAGGCGCCGTGGCATTTCTTGAATTTCTTCTGGCTGCCGCAGGGGCAGGGATCGTTGCGACCAACGTCTTTCAAGGCGTTGCGCACGGGTTCCTGATGGTTGCAGTCGGGACCGTGTACATGGCCATGGTCATGCTGGTGGTCGTGGTCGTGATCATGGTTGCAGTCAGGGCCGTGGACGTGGGCTTGTTGGTTCATGCGTCGTTACTCCGGGATAAAATCGCCGGGAATTATCTCGCCATTTCGCTTCATGTGCACGCTGCGTCCGAACAACAAACCGGTTTTTACCTCGCCTTCGAGCTGATAGCGAATCGGTTCATCGGGATGCTCGAGCATTTTGACGATTTGCCGCACATGCCGCCAGAGGTTGGTGCGCACCGGTACATCGAACACATGGTGGCCATAAGCGGGAACGGTGAACCAGGCATCGGACTCGCCTTCCGCCAGTTTCACCTCATTGAGGTGGACCGAATAATCCAGGCCGCGGACCGGCAGGCTCATGCTGTTGGGGTTGTCGATGCGAAAACGCAGGACGAAGTGTTGTTCCAGCAGCTTGGCGCGGATGACCTCAACTTTCATCAGGCGAACATCTGGATCTTGGAAAGACCCCGTCATCCACGTGGAACATCCGCCGAGGCCTGCAAGTAGGGCTGAAAAAAGTAAGATCTTGAAAATTATTATTATTTTGCTCGGTGAAGACATTTCATACTCCGAATGACGCCCCAGTGTAACAAGCAACTGCTCGGCTGCAACGTGTTGTGAGGGCAAAAAAACCTGCGCCATACTGTATGTCGATTAGGACAGGAGTATGACCATGGATCTCTACGAGATTGCTTTTGCCGGCCAATTAGTACCGGGCGCCCAGTTGGACCAGGTCAAAGCCAATCTGGCCAAGCTATTTCAGGCCGATGCCCAACGCATTGCCATGCTGTTTTCCGGACGGCGCATCGTAATCAAGAACAACCTGGATGCCGCCGGTGCGGAAAAATACCGTGTCACATTGGCGCGTGCCGGAGCCCTGATCGAGGTGCTGGCCATGCCGGTGGTGGTCGAAGAGGTCGAGCTGGCTCCGCCACCGGCCATGCCAGTGCCCGCCCAAGCAGGCGTTCAACCGTCGGAGAGTGTCCCGGCGGGGCGACTGACTGTCGTGCCGCGGGATGAGTACATGGCGGCCTTCGCCGAGGTGGATGCGCCGGATTTCGGCATCGCCCCCTTGGGTGACGATTTGCAAGATGACAAACCCGAGCCTCAAGCGCCGCCACTCGACCTGTCGCAGTTCAGTCTGGCTCCAGCTGGTAGCGATATGGGGCAGGCGCGAGCAGAGCCCGACGCACCAGGGCCGGATATCTCGCACCTGAAGTTGCAGGAGTGACGCACCGAGGCCCGCGCGTGCGGGCCTTGGGTTTTTGCGACTCGCGCCTGGTCTGACTGCAGCCAAGACGTAGGTTTACCGCCGAGTCAATCGTTGGAGGCGGTTTGCTCCGTGGTTGCGCACTTGGCCTGAGCCTGTTCTGGAGTGAGGCTGCGGATCGAGGTATAGAACAGTTCGCAGGTCTGCAGTTTATCGCTTACCTGCCATTTCTGCGTGCAGCTGCTGAGGGTAGTGCTGGCGTCGGCGGCAGGGTTCTGCCCCATACTGGCCTGCCAGCAGGCTGCGGAGATGTCCTGGCCCATGACCTTGAGCCCGGCCTGGTCGGCCTTCTGTTGGTCGCCTCCGTAGTTTTCCGGATCGGCGGCATACCAGATATAGCTGGGATGGTTGGAGCCCAGCACGGCGACCGTGCGTCCGGCCGTCGGCGCGATCTGGCCGAGACCTAGTACGTCGAGGCTGACGCCATACTGCTGTTTTACCCAGTCGCGTACCGGTCCACCGAAGGCCACCATCGGTAGCGAGGGTGCTTTGCTGTCCGTGCTTGCGGTCAGCTGCGCGACCATGCTGCTCTGGTAAGCCTCGAAGTAGTCGTAGGTGCCTTCCAACGAGCTGCCGGCGCTGGCGGGGGCTGCGATGGGCGCGATGTCGATGATGGTCTGGTAGGCAGGGGTTAGTTCGGCCGGTATGCCGTTAACGCTGAGCAGGCTGGCCCAGCGGTCGGTGGTCTTGGATTCCAGGTAGTCCTGCGCCTGGGTCAGTGAATAGTCCGGCGGAAAATGCAACAACTCGACGCTGCGGCGGTTTTCCAAGGCCATGCCCAGCGGTAGGAAGAAGTACCAGCTGTATTGCCACTTGCCGTCGGCGCTCAGCTTGGCGGCGCCTTGGTAGGCTAGATCGCCGGCGTCCAGCAGGTTGGTGAGCGGTTGGCCGTAGCCCGTCGGCACGCCGCTGATCTGGGCATACAGCTGGTCGTTGTCGGTGCTGACGCTGACCTTGGCGGCGCTGTAACCGTCACGTTGTACGCTTTGGGTCAGGTAGTGCTCAACCGTTTGCGCCAGGGTCCAATCGCGATAGCAGATGACGTTGCAGTTGTTGGGGTAAGCGAACAGCTGGGTGACGCGAGCGGTGCTGCCCAGCTTCACCTGGACATCCGCCTGCACGTTGCCCGCCAGCATCAGGGCGGCCAGGCCGGCCACCCACCAGTTTCCTTGTTGCATGTGAATCTCCTTGGTGGCTTATCGAATCGAGCCTAGGTCGCTCGATTTCGTCGAAGCCTAGTCGGCTTCGGAATCAAGGCCAAGTAAGGGGCGGGGTGCAAGGTGGGCGAGTGGCCTGTGTGGTGCGTTCTATCTAGTCAATTTCGGCGTTTGAAGCCTTGACCCTGCGTTGCCGTTCCTCGCCATAGCCCGCTTTGACTCATCGCAGCGTCTCGTCGCAGGGCTCCAGCATCCCAACTTGAGTTAACCGTCTGGCCGTACAGGCTACTAGGTAAAACCTGCACAGCACTTCTTGAATTTCTGACTGCTGCCGCAGGGGCATGGATCGTTGCGTCCGGCCTTCAGCTCTACGCTGGGATCGATGAAGTACCAGCGTTCTAGGTGCTGCACGAAGGCTGAGCGTTCGCGATGGCTGTGCTCACCGTCGTCATCGTGCCAGCGCACGGTGAAGGTCACCAAGGCGTGCTCCGGTTGGCCAGCCAGGATCTCGGCGCTTTCCACCTCCAAGCCAAGCCAGGTGCTCTGGGCGCTCCAGGCGCTTATTGCGTCGCGATCCAGGCCGTCTTGCTGGGCGGGTAGGGTGGTCGCCAGCAGGTAGTCGACCTGACCCAGTACATAGGCGCTGTAGCGCGAGCGCATCAAGGTTTCCGCGCTGGGTGCCGGGGTGCCAGCGTGGTAACGGCCGCAGCACTCGTGCAGAGGCTTGCTGCTGCCGCAAGGACAGCTTGTGTGGGGAGTGGTCAGCATGCCATCACCACCAATACTTGCCGAAGTTTTCCGGATTGGCCCAAAACTTGGCGTTGAGCCAGTCCGGTACCTGTTTGTAGTCGAGCAGGTCGTAGGTGAACAGGTTGAGGATCTGCTCGCCGCGCTGAAAACGTTCGCTGGCTTGCAGGGCCAGGGCGTAGAAGTCGGTGTCCTGCCAGGCGCAAGCCCGCAAGTCGACCAACACCGCCATGCGGCTGGCATTCAGATTGCGAATACCGCCGAGCAGTTCCAGGCCGGTGCGTTTAGGCAGATGCTCTAGGCAGTCGACGATCAGTGCTAGATCGAAGCGATGTGCAGCTACATCCGCCGGCAAGGCGCCCGCTACGGCGTGAGTGATCTGGCAATCCGCGTGGGCAGCCTGGAATGCGGCGATGGCCGGCAGTTCGCTGGCGCCGATCAACAGCAAGCGGCTCGGGGCATAACGCTCAAGCAAGGCGGCCAAAGCTTGTTGTGGCGTGCGGGAAGAGATACTAGTCATCGAAAATCCTCGATCAAGTCCGGAAAGACTAACGCGCTGGCGCGAGATGGCCTAGAACGATCATTTCTCCCAAGTGAGTCAACCATATCTGGCGGATTCTAAAACTGGCGTCTTTACTCCATAAGTATCGGTTTTGGACCGATTTCCCACAGGAGACTTGTTTATGAGCATCACAAGGAAAGCAGTACCCCTGATCTTGGCGACCAGCCTCTTGACTGGTTGTGCTGGCTTGCAGAAGAGCGACTGGCCGATGTGTGCCGCTGTCGGGGGTGTAGGCGGCGCTGCGCTGGGCGCGATCGAAAGCTCGACATGGGCTGGCGGTGGCGCGCTTGTCGGTGCCGGTATGGCGGCAGCATACTGCTGGGTGCATGGCGCCGAGGCAGAAAAAATGGCGATGGTTGAGGAGGTTATGGTCGAGGAGCCCATGGCGCCTGAACCCGCTGAAATGGTCAGAGTCGAGTTGGACGTGAAGTTCGATTTCGACAAATCGGTAGTCAAAGAAGGCAGCTACGGCGACATCAAGAACCTGGCTGATTTCATGCAGCAGTTCCCGCAAACCACCACGGTTGTTGAGGGTCACACCGACTCCATCGGCACTGATGCTTACAACCAAGGTTTGTCAGAGCGTCGTGCTAACGCTGTGCGTGACGTCCTGGTCAACCAGTATGGTGTCTCGGGTAGCCGGGTCAACGCGGTAGGCTATGGGGAGTCTCGCCCTGTTGCCGACAACGCCACTGCGGAAGGGCGTGCCATCAACCGTCGGGTTGAGGCTGAGGTCGAAGCCCAGCAATAAGCGTTCGTTCGCGCTTGGCAGCAATTCCAAGGCTTTGGCAGGGATGCCTGTTGGCCTGTAACTATGCTTGTGCAGTTCGAGTTGTGGGTCTTTACTCCTGTGTTATCGGCGCTTAGCCGGTGACACAGGAGACTTCCCATGAGAACTAACCTCGCAACGGTTATTCCTCTTCTCATGGTCAGTAGTGTTCTTGCTGGTTGTGCCACGACGTCCAGTTCGGGAAATGTGCCACTCAACCAGAGGAACTGGCCTCTTTGCAGTGTGATTGGCGGCCTGGCCGGAGGTGGCTTGGGCGCAATCGAAAATTCTACCTGGGCAGCAGGCGGTGCCGCAGCAGGCGCGCTAGTGGGCGGCCTGATCTGCTATGCGCAAGATGGCGATGAAGACGGCGATGGCGTTTTCGATCGGCGAGATCGTTGTCCTGGCACGCAGGCCAATACGCCGGTGCATCACAATGGGTGTGCGCTCAAGGAGTATTCCAGCAGCCTGGCAGTCATATCGCCCGAAGTCGTTGAAGTGGCCGAGCCGGTTCGCGTCGAGCTGGACGTGAAATTCGACTTTGATCAGGCCGTGGTCAAACAGGGCAGCCAAGCCGACATCAAGAGTCTGGCTGACTTCATGAAACAGTACCCGCAGACCACCACGACCGTCGAAGGGCACACCGATGCCATCGGCACTGATGCCTACAACCAAGGTCTGTCCGAGCGCCGTGCGCATGCCGTGCGCGATGTGTTGGTCAAGCAGCACGGTATCGCAATCAGCCGGGTTTCGTCCGTTGGCTACGGTGAGTCTCGACCTGTTGCCGACAACTCTAGCGAATCTGGACGCGCCATCAATCGTCGGGTAGAGGCTGAGGTCGAAGCACGGCCTTGATCCACCTCAGGCAATCCGACCGGCAGCGCCTCACGCTGTCTTCGGTGAGGCTGCGCCTGCGCCGGTATTTATTGGTTTATCGCTTTTTTCCGGCTGGTGCGGGCAACCAGCAGCAGTTAAGGTGCGGCCAAAGAATAATCTGCAAGGGGCGGGTATGACGACTTTCTTAGGCCTGGGCAAAGTGGTGGCGGCGTTGTTCTGGGGCGTGCTGTTGGCCAATCTGTTCGATCCGTTTGCACAGCCTTTCTCGCTGCTGCTGCATGTGCTCGGTGGCTTGATTTTGCTGATTCATGGGGCTGAACTGCTGCTGTTCAAGAGTCGCCTCAACGGGTGTCCGCGGCCTTGGCAGGAGCGTGCGCAGGTCATGTTCTTCGGCATATTCCATGTGATGGGGTTGCCGCAGCTGCAACCTCAAGCAGCGCTCGAAGTGCCACAGGAGCTTGAGCATGCGTAGCCTCTTGTTATTGGCTGTGTTGTGCAGCCCGATGGCGTTGGCGCAGGCCTTGATCGAAGTCGAGTCCCACGCACTGCTGCGTTTGCCGGCCACCACCGACGTGTTGTTGATCGAGCGGTTGAGCATCGCCGACAACGGCACCTTGATGATTCCACCGGGGCTGGCTGAAATTCGCGTCAGCGAACTGCGCCTTGGTCGTGAAGCTCGGATTGCCATTGCGCCAAGCGAGCGACCTTTTCGTTTGCACGTCGGTCATGGCGAAATTGCCCCCGGCGCACAGATAAGTGCGCGTGGCGCCCCTGGTTCTCGGCTTAAACAGTCATTGCCTGGACGCACGCTGAGCATTCGCCTGGAGAACGTGGTGACTGATGTATTGATAGTCGATGCTCGCGGCGGTTCGGGTGCGCCAGGTTACGCAGGCTTGGATGGCGCCGATGGTGAGGCCGGTGGTTGTGCTTGGGGGCAGGCCAGCCGCGGCTATGACGGGCAGAACGGCGGCGACGGGCAGACTGGCACGGCGGGTGGCCGGGTTCGCGTGGAAGTGCCGCAGGCGTTTCCGCTCGAGCGTCTGCAGATTCGTTTGGATGGCGGTGCCGGTGGCCCGGCAGGCAAAGGTGGTAGCGGCGGTAGCGGTGGTGCAAGCACCGGTTGCTGGCTCTACAGTGCCGACGGCGCTGCCAATGGACGGCCCGGCCAGGCGGGGCGCGCGGGCGTCCAAGGTGCAGCGGGTGATCTGAGTCTAGTGCGCTTTTAGCGCCGTACAGGGCGGCTCAGGAGCGGGTCATGCGCTCCTGGCGCGGCTCAGAAACCGGGGCGTACCGCGGCGATGCTCACCACGAACAGCCCCAATATCAGGTTCAAACCCACCAGACGGCGTATCCGTCCGAGGACTGCGCCGCCGCTCGGCCAGTCTTCGGCGGCTACCGCGCGGCGCAACTCCGGCAATTGCAGCGCCTGCACGCGAATAAACAGCGCGAGCATGACCAGATAGAGCCCCATCATGATGTGCACGTAACGCGGGGCGCCTTCGAAGCCGGCAAAGCGCAGGTGCAGCATGCCCACGCCGGTAATCGGCAGCACCAGCACGGCGGCCCATACCCAGAGGAAGAAGCGGCTGAACACCGCGAGCCACAATTTCAGTCGCGCCGGGGCTTCCAGCGCACTGACTGCGGCGGGGCGGAGGATCATCCAGGCGAAGAACATGCCGCCTACCCAGATGAGGGCGGCAAACAGGTGCAGGGCATAGGTCAAAGCGTGAGGCGTCATGCAGGTACTCCAGTCAGGTAAAAGTCCGTTGTAAAACCACCGCGTAGTACGCGTGTTGCTGCACCTTGAGGGCAGGCTTTCGAGCCGGCAGCGGTGAACGCCTGTTCGCGCGTCGCCAAACAATCGACGGGCTCAAGAGGCCATGCCCTGTTGAGATACGTGACTTTGGCATGCGCCAGGCTTAGCGCTCATTGGCATCCAGGCCCGCGTCCAGTTCCTCAGTTGGCGCTCGCCACTATTTTCAGCGGTCCGGTAAGCGGTTCTGCGCCGGATCGAATAGCGCGTTATGATAGCGGCCGTTTGCAAACACTGAAAATTTATCCAGCCTTTTCGCGCCCAGATCATCATGCTCAGTACCGAACTCAAGACCCAGATCCAGGGCGCCTACTCCCGTTTTCTCGATGCCAAGGGGCTCAAGCCGCGCTATGGGCAGCGCTTGATGATCGCCGAGATCGCCAGGGTGCTCGGCGCGATCAACACCGACGATGAAGGCAAGCGCAGCGGCGACCCCGCGGTGGTGGCGGTCGAGGCCGGCACGGGTACGGGTAAGACCGTGGCCTATTGCCTGGCGGCGATTCCCACGGCCAAGGCGGCGGGCAAACGGTTGGTGGTCGCCACCGCTACCGTGGCTTTGCAAGAGCAGATCGTGCACAAGGATCTGCCGGATCTGATGCGCAACAGCGGTCTGAACTTCAGCTTCGCCCTGGCCAAGGGGCGCGGTCGCTACCTGTGCCTGTCCAAGCTCGACCTGCTGTTGCAGGAAGGTCAGGCGCAGAGCTCCACCGCCCAACTGTTCGCCGAAGAAGGCTTCAAAATCGACGTCGATGAGCAGAGCCAGAAACTGTTCAGTGGAATGATCGAAAAGCTTGCGGGCAATAAGTGGGACGGCGACCGGGACAGCTGGCCCGAGGAGCTGGAGGACGCCGACTGGGCGCGGCTGACCACCGATCACAGCCAGTGCACCAGTCGTCATTGCCCGAACTTCCAGCAATGCGCCTTCTATAAAGCGCGCGAAGGCATGGGCAAGGTCGATGTGATAGTCACCAACCACGACATGGTACTCGCCGATCTGGCATTGGGTGGCGGTGCTGTGCTGCCGGACCCGCGTGAAACCATCTATGTGTTCGACGAAGGCCATCATCTGCCCGATAAGGCGATTGGCCACTTCGCCCACTTCACCCGCCTGCGCTCGACCGCCGACTGGCTGGAGCAAACGGCGAAAAATCTCAGCAAATTGCTGGCCCAGCATCCGTTGCCTGGCGACCTGGGACGCTTGATCGAACAGGTGCCGGAGCTGGCGCGGGAGATCAAGACTCAGCAGCAATTCATGTTCAGCGCCTGCGAGCAACTGGCCGACTTCAAACCGGGTGAGGACATGGAGGGTCGCGAACGACCACGTCATCGTTTCGTCGGTGGCCGGGTGCCAGAGCACCTGACTGAGATGGGGCTGGAACTGAAAAAAGGCTTCTCCAAACTCACCGAACTGTTCACCGGGCTCACCGAGAAGCTCAAGGAAGCCATGGATGGCGAAGCCACCATCGGTATCGCCAGCCATCAAGCGGAAGAGTGGTACCCGCTGTTCGGCAGCCTGCTGGCCCGCGCCCAGGGCAACTGGGAGCTGTGGCTGGCCTTCACCGCCGAAGACCCGGAGGACAGTCCGCCCATGGCACGCTGGCTGAGTCTGGCCGAGAGCGGTGCGTTGTTCGATATCGAGGTCAACGCCAGCCCCATCCTGGCGGCCGAGACCTTGCGGCGCAGCTTGTGGAACGTGGCCCATGGCGCTCTGGTGACTTCGGCGACCCTCACCGCCTTGGGCACCTTCGACCGTTATCGGATGCGCGCCGGTCTGCCGAAAGTGGCGGTAACCGCGGTGGTGCCGAGCCCGTTTCATCATGCCGATGCCGGCGTCCTGCGGGTGCCGGACCTCAAGGCCGACCCGCGCGATGCCGTGGCGCATACGGCGGCGATCATTCGCGACCTGCCCGCGCTGGTGGAGGGCTCGCGTGGCACCCTGGTGCTGTTCTCCTCACGCAAGCAGATGAAGGAAGTCTTCGACGGCCTGGATCGCGACTGGCGCAAGCGCGTGTTTATCCAAGGCAACCTGTCCAAGCAGGAAACCCTGAATAAGCACAAGGCGCGGGTCGACGAAGGCGAGTCCAGTGTGTTGTTCGGCCTGGCCAGCTTCGCCGAAGGCGTCGACCTGCCGGGCGCCTACTGTGAGCACGTGGTGATCGCCAAAATTCCCTTTGCCGTGCCGGATGACCCGGTGGAGGCGGCGCTGGCCGAGTGGATCGAGGCGCGCGGCGGCAATCCATTCATGGAAATCTCCGTACCGGATGCGTCGTTGCGCCTGGTCCAAGCCTGTGGCCGCCTGCTGCGCACCGAAGAGGATCGCGGCACCATCACCCTGCTCGATCGGCGGCTGGTCACCCAGCGTTATGGCAAGGCGATTCTCAATGCGTTGCCACCGTTTCGCCGAGAAATAACCTGAGGCCCTTGCTGGCCGGGAAAATTCCTGGTGTATGCAGTGTCTGTTGGCTGGTCGTTTAGGAGAGCCTGTACATGATGTGCCGCGCGTTGCTTGTGGTTGCCCTGTTGTTTGCCTCGCCGCTGTTCGCCGCACCAGCGGGTCAACAAACCTTGTTTAACTTCGTCAGCCCCACCGATGTGGTGCAGGTGACACCGCGTGACGCCAGTTTTCCGCAGTTGACGGGGGAAACCACCCAGGCAGGTGAGCTGCTGCGCCGGCTGGTGTTTAATGCCGCCGAGCGGCCGAGTCTGCGAATGACTCCGCAAGCTGGCGTCTGGGACTGGTCGAAGGCTGGCGCCATGACCCTGTATCTGCAAAATGCGATGGACTGGGCATTGACCCTGAACCTGCGCATCGAAAGCCGTGACGGTAAGGTGCTGAACAGTCGCATCGCCCTGCCGGCAGGGCCGGCGCAGGTTTTGCTGGTGCCGCTGCAGGCGACGTCGCCGAAAGCCCTGGGCATGCGCGCCGGGCCGCCGATGCCCTGGCGTTACGAGGGGCAGCTGGTGCTGCTGGCGACCACCGTCGAGGGCGAGTTGGATGCGAGCCAGGTCACAGCGGTGACCCTCTCCATGGACCAGCCGAATGTGCCGCAAAGTATCCTGCTCGGCCGTTTTGGCGTGCGCGAGGGCACTGCCGTTCAGCAGGCAGCCTATGCCGGCATCGTCGATGCATTTGGTCAGTTCACTCGCGGCCATTGGCCGGAAAAAGTCAGCAGCGTCGCGCAGCTGCAAGCGGCCGCCGCCAAGGAACAGCTGCAACTGAACAAGTGGCTGGCTGAACGCCCCGAGCAGGATCAGTTCGGCGGTTTGCTCAGTGGTCCGTCGTTCGAGGCCACGGGATTCTTTCGCACCGAGCAGCAAGACGGCCGTTGGTACCTGGTCACCCCTCAAGGGCATGGGTTTTTCTCTCTCGGGGTGAATGCGGTGACTGCCAGTCAGAGCCAGACCTATATCGAAGGTCGGGAGACGATGTTCAGTGCGCTACCCAAGCTCGACGAACCGCTGGCTGCGCAGTACGGCAGCAGCGACAGCCGGAGCAACACCGGCGCGAGCAAAGACCGTGGTTTCGATCATGGGCGCTGGTTCGATTTTTACCGGGCTAACCTGCAGCGCACCCAGGCCGAGGCCGGTTGCAGCGAACCGGTAAAGTCGACGGATGGGGCGCAAAACACCGAGGAAACTAAAGCGGCAACTACCCCCGAGGTCATCACTGCGGCAGATGTCGCTGGCGAGACATCTGCCGCGCAGAACGCGCGTGAACCCGCCTGTGCCGATAGGCCCTTCGATGCCGAGCGCTGGACTCGTCAGGCGCTCGACCGTTTGCAGGCCTGGGGCTTCAATACCGTCGGCAATTGGAGCGCACCGGCCCTGGGTGAAGCACAGCGGATGCCCTACACCTTGCCGTTGTTCATCAGTGGCGATTACCAGACCATCAGCACCGGTCTCGATTGGTGGGGCGGCATGCCCGATCCGTTCGATCCGCGCTTCGCCATGGCCGCCGAGCGTGCCGTCGCCATCGCCACCCGCGATCATCGCGATGACCCCTGGCTGCTGGGTTATTTCGCCGACAACGAGCTGGCCTGGGCGCATCCGGAAGCGGGGCCGCGTGGGCGCTATGCGCTGGCCTATGGCACCTTGCGTTCGACCACCGATGTGCCGGCCAAGCGTGCCTTCCTCAAGCAGTTGCGCGACAAGTACCGTAACCAGCGGGGCTTGTCGCGTGCCTGGGGCATCGAGCTGACGGCGTGGGAGCTGATGGAAGATCCAGGCTTTGAGGCGCCGCTGCCGAGCGCCGAACACCCGGCCATCGAAGTGGATTTCCAGCGCTTTCAGCGACTGTTCGCCGACACCTATTTCAAGACCATCACCGATGCGCTCGATTGGCACGCCCCCAACCACCTGCTGCTCGGTGGCCGTTTCGCCATCAGCACGCCGGAGGCGGTAGCGTCCTGCGCCGAGTATTGCGATGTGCTGAGTTTCAACTTCTATACCCGCGAGCCGCAGCAGGGTTACGATTTCGCCGCGTTGCGAGCGCTGGATAAACCCGTGCTGATCAGCGAGTTCCATTTCGGTTCGCGTGATCGGGGCCCGTTCTGGGGCGGGGTCAGCGAAGTGGCTAAGGAAGAGCAGCGCGGACCGGCGTACGCGCATTTTCTCAAGCAGGCCCTGGCCGAACCCGCGATAGTCGGTGCGCATTGGTTCCAGTATCTGGATCAGCCGGTAACCGGGCGCCTGCTGGATGGCGAGAACGGCCATCTGGGGTTGCTCGGCATCACCGACCGACCCTTCAGCGGCTTTATCGAGAGCGTGCGCAAGAGCAACCTTGCGCTGGGTACAACCCTGTCGAGCATGGCCAAAGCGTCTGCCGCGCAAGCAGCAGCGCCAGCCAACGCCGAGGCGCAACCAGCACCTTAGTCGCGCACGCGCAGTGCCGGTGCGGCGCCGCGAATCGAGCGTCGCCTTAGTCAAAGTGCATAAGGATTTACTCATGCTGATTCAGGGTTATTTCGACCTTAACTTCGAGGCCGTCAAAGACGCCTTTGCCGCGTTATTCGACGACCCGCAAGAGCGCGGCGCGGCGCTCTGTGTGCAGATCGCTGGCGAGACCGTGCTGGATATCTGGGCCGGCACGGCCGACAAGGATGGTCAGCAGGCCTGGCACAGCGACACCATCCTGAACCTGTTTTCCTGTACCAAGACCTTCACCGCCGTCACCGCCTTGCAGTTGGTCGGCGAGGGCAAGCTCGAGCTGGATGCCCCGATTGCCCGTTACTGGCCGGAGTTCGCCGCGGCCGGTAAGGAAAAAATCAGCCTGCGCCATCTGCTCAGCCATCAGGCCGGCTTGCCGGCATTGCGCGAGCAGCTACCGGCCGAGGCCCTGTATGACTGGCAGGCCATGACCTCGGCCCTGGCTGCCGAGCGCCCCTGGTGGCCGCTCGGCGAGGGGCACGGTTATGCGCCGATCACCTACGGCTGGTTGGTCGGCGAGGTATTGCGCCGCATCGAAGGGCGTGGGCCAGGCGAGTCGATAGTCGCGCGTACGGCTAAACCGCTCGGTTTGGATTTCCATGTCGGTCTGGCCGATGAAGAGTTCGGGCGCGTGGCCGCTATTACCCGCGGCAAGGGCAATTTCGGCGACGCCGCTGCGCAACGCCTGCTCAAGGTGATGATGCGAGAGCCAGCAGCCATGAGTACGCGGGCCTTCACCAACCCGCCCTCCATCATGACCAGTACCAATAAGCCGGAATGGCGGCGTATGCAGCAGCCCGCGGCCAATGGACATGGCAATGCGCGCAGCCTCGCGGGTTTTTACACTGGCCTGCTCGATGGTCGTTTGCTGGAAAGCGAGCTGCTCGACGAGCTGACTCGCGAGCATGGCGTCGGTGACGACAAGACCCTGCTGACCCGCACCCGCTTTGGCCTGGGCTGCATGCTCGATCAACCCGCTGTGGCGAATGCGACCTACGGCATGGGCCCGCGCGCCTTTGGTCATCCGGGGGCAGGCGGTTCCATCGGCTTTGCCGATCCGGAACGTGATGTGGCCTTTGGCTTCGTTACCAACAATTTAGGACCGTTCGTCTTAATGGACCCCCGTGCGCAAAAACTTGCGCGCATGTTGGCTGATTGTTTGTAGGGAGCTCGACTAAACTCCCTGCCAACTGTGGCTGCTCAGGCCGTTAATGCTGGCCAATGGCCGGTTTCTTCTGACTGTTTTGTGTGTGGATACCCAATGGTTGCTAACAGATCTCTCGCGCTCGTCCTGTGTCTGCTGATTGCCGGTTGCGCCGGCTCTGAAAAGAGCAAAAAGACGGAAGCGGCCGCTATGCCCGCCCCGAAAATCATCCAGGCCAATTTGGATGAATACGAGCCGCGTGTACGTGAGGCGATCAAGGGCAGCCATTTCGAGCTGGAACGTCGAGAGAATGTGTTGGTGGTTACTGCGCCAGTACTGGGGACATTCAACCCCGATCGCCCGCACATGTTGTTGCCGGTGACGCTCGGGCCCATCAGTCGTGTTGCCAAATTGGTGGAGAGCGACAAGAGCATCGGCGTATTAGTGCTCGGCCATGCCGATAGCAGCGGTGCGGCCGAGCTTAACCGTGAGTTGAGCCATGAGCGGGCCCGGGCGTTTACCGCGATCTTTCGCTTGAGCGGTCTGAGGCAAGATCGGCTGCTGGTCAAGGGTGTGGGCTCGGACATGCCGCGCGCCGCCAACGACAGCGCTGCCGGTCGCGCCTTGAATCGCCGCGTGGAAATTATCCTGACCTCGCAGGACACCCTGCAAGCCCTGCTCGCCAAGTACAGCCAGCCCGCGCTCCCGAGCGGCGAAGTGCTGGCCAAGCGGGCAGCTGACGTCGATCAAGCCAAGTGAGGCCGAGGTGGGTAAGCTAGGCAGATTCTGTTCTTGAGAGCCTTGCCATGACCCCAACCCTGGCTGATATGCGCCGCGACTACACCCGTGATGGTTTGAGCGAGGCGCAGGCACCGAGTGAGCCCTTCAGTTTGTTCGAGCAGTGGTTCGCCGAGGCGGTAAAGACCGAGCAGCTGCCGGTCGAACCCAATACCATGACCCTGGCGACGGTCGACGACGACGGGCGCCCGCATTGTCGGGTGCTGCTGCTCAAAGGCCTGGATGCGCGCGGCTTTACCTTTTTCAGTAATTACGACAGCGCCAAAGGGCAGCAACTGGCGGCAAAACCCTTTGCGGCGATGACCTTCTTCTGGCCGACCCTCGAGCGCCAGGTGCGCATCGAGGGACGGGTCGAGCGGGTTAGCCCGGCCGAATCCGACGCCTATTTCCAGGTGCGGCCGTTGGGCAGTCGTCTGGGTGCCTGGGCCTCGCCGCAGAGCCGGGTCATCTCCGGGCGCGCCGAGCTCGAGGCCATGCTGGCGAAGGCTGAGCAACGCTTTCTCGATCAGGCACCGCAATGCCCGCCACATTGGGGTGGCTATCGCCTGCTTCCTGAGCGTATTGAGTTCTGGCAGGGGCGCGCCAGTCGTCTGCATGATCGCCTCAATTACCGCCTGCAAGACAGCGTCTGGCTACGTGAACGCCTGGCGCCCTGAGTCATGTGGGGCGGTGGAGTAACCGCCACGGCGGGTGCACTCTCATTCCGCAACAGAGATCAGTGTTGAACTGGCTGGATTGCTCGGTGCGCTGCTCGGCACCGATTAGCTCGGCGCTGTCGTGGTTGAACCTGCCGCCTCGCGGGTTTCGGCTCGGCAGCGCGCAGTAGTCGGTTTGGCGCTTGAGTTTATCGGCATGGAGCAGGTGCACGGCGATGAGCTGGGGCATTGCGTGCGCCAGCCTGCCAGGGTTTGCCCTATGGCGTAACAGTTCAGGCGTTAAATCCATCCGCCGGGGTCGGCCATTGTTGCTCTATAGTCGTGACATGGACCCTTCGAGCGCTGTCTAATAGAGTAAATCCACTGGAGGAATTACTATGCGTCAACCCACTCTTTTCGTTGCCTCCTTTACCGCACTGGCCCTGGCTCTTGGCGGTTGCGCGTCCAGCCTGACCGGTGACAGCTACTCGCGTGATGAGGCGCGGAGCGTGCAAACCGTACGCATGGGCACCATCGAGTCGTTGCGTCCGGTGAAAATCGAAGGCACCAAGACCCCAATCGGTGCGGGTGCCGGTGCGGTAGTCGGCGGTGTGGCCGGCAGCGGTGTCGGCGGTGGTCGCGGCAGTGCCGTGGCGGCTGTGGTCGGTGCGGTGGCGGGCGGTTTGCTCGGTGCGGCGGCCGAAGAGGGCATCACCCGCACGCAAGGCGTGGAAATCACCGTGCGGGAAGACGACGGCACCATGCGCGCCTATGTCCAGCAAGTCGAAGAGAACCAGATCTTCCGGGTTGGTCAGCGCGTGCGCATCATGAGCGTCAACGGCACTAGCCGCGTATCCCTGTAAGCCAGACTCGAGCCGGATCAGCACGCGCTGATTCGGCTTTTTTGTGTGCGCCATTTGGTGCGGCACAGCCTACGGTCGCTCGGCCAGTCTGCAGCTAGAGTCAGATAATCGTAGGCTCAGCGTTTTTCGTAATACTTCTATTCATGACGTTGTGTCGATAGTTATGGATAATCGACAAATTATCCTGCGCCAACAAATGCTTAGGCTATGCAGCAGGTAAGGGCAGCACTGTTAAGGTGCGCCGGCCAGGTGAGACGGTTGACCGTCGCCACAGGACCGATGCACCCGTTAGGACGCTAACAGGCCGTCACGCCACTCCGGGCGGGCTTGCAGAAGGGGTTTAGTGTATGGCGCTTGCGCTGATTATCGCCTTGCCATTTTTGGGGGTGATATTTCCTCTATTAGCCGAGCGCGTGGGGCGCTCGGCCTGCTCCGTGGCGGCGGGGATAGCCCCACTCGCGGCACTGGTGATATTGCTTTCGCAACAGTCGGCGGTGTTCGCCGGCGAGGTGGTGCGGGTCAAGCTGGCATGGCTGCCGGCGCTGGGACTGAACCTGAGTTTGCGCCTGGACGGCCTGGGTTTCCTGTTTGCCTTGTTGATCCTCGGCATCGGTTTGCTGGTCATCCTCTATGCCCGTTACTACCTGGCGAAACAGGAGCCGATGGGGCGTTTCTTCGCGTTCTTGCTACTGTTCATGGGTGCCATGCTCGGCGTGGTGCTGTCGGAAAACCTGCTGCTGATGTTGATGTTCTGGGAGCTGACCAGCCTGTCGTCGTTTCTCCTCATCGGCTACTGGAGCGCCCGCTCGGATGCCCGCAAGGGCGCGCGCATGGCCCTGGCGGTCACCGGTGGCGGCGGTCTGGCCTTGCTCGCGGGGATTTTGCTGATCGGTCACATCGCCGGCAGCTTCGAATTGTCTCGGGTGCTCGCCTCCGGCTATGCCATTCGTGCTCATGAGCTCTACCCGCTGGCGTTAGTGCTGGTGCTGCTTGGCGTGTTCACCAAATCGGCGCAGTTTCCCTTCCATTTCTGGTTACCCCATGCGATGTCGGCACCGACCCCGGTCTCGGCCTATTTGCATTCGGCGACCATGGTCAAGGCCGGGGTCTTCCTGTTGGCGCGCTTGTACCCGGCCCTGGCCGGTTCCGAGTGGTGGTTCTACCTGGTCAGTATCACCGGCCTGGTGACCTTACTGGTGGGCGCGTGCATGGCCCTGTTTCAGCACGATTTGAAAGGCTTGCTGGCCTACTCGACCATCAGCCATCTGGGTCTGATAACCCTGTTGTTCGGTGTGGATACGCGCCTGGGTGCGGTGGCCGCGGTGTTCCATATCATCAACCATGCCACCTTCAAGGCCTCGCTGTTCATGGCCGCGGGGATCATCGATCACGAGACGGGAAGCCGCGATATGCGGCGCATCAACGGTATGTGGAAGTACATGCCGCACACGGCGATGCTGGCCATGGTGGCAGCCTCGGCGATGGCCGGGGTGCCCTTGCTCAACGGCTTCCTGAGCAAGGAGATGTTCTTTAGCGAAACGCTCAATCTGCACATGCTCGGCAGCTTCAACTGGGTGATCCCGGCCGGTGCGACCCTGGGTGGGGTGTTTTCGGTGGCTTATTCGCTGCGCTTCATTCACGACGTGTTCTTCAATGGCGAGCCGATCAACCTGCCGAAGTACCCTCCGCATGAACCGCCGCGCTATATGAAGGTGCCGGTGGAGGTGCTGGTGTTCCTCTGCCTGCTGGTCGGCATCGTGCCGGCCTACACCGTCGCGCCGCTGCTGGCGGCGGCTGCATCGGCCAGCCTGGGCGGTGAACTGCCGGTCTATAGCCTGGCCATCTGGCACGGCTTCAACTTGCCGTTGTTCATGAGCTTTATCGCGCTGTTCGGCGGCGTGCTGATCTACTCGTTCCGCCAACCCTTGTTCCGTTGGTATGCCGGCTTGCCGAGTATGGACGCCAAGCTGTTGTTCGAGCGTGGCGTGGTGTTGTTGGTACAGAGCTGCACCGCTATCACCCAGCGCCTAGAAAACGGCTCCTTGCAACGTTATCTGTCGTTGCTGCTGGGCGCTGCGCTGGTAGTGGTGACCCTCGGGCTGGGCCCCTTGCCGCAGGTCACAGGGTCGGTGGCGATGACCCCGATCAATGGCATCGGTGCCCTGGGCCTGGGGATTCTGGCCTTGGCGGCGCTGGTCACTGTGGTGTTCCATCGCCAGCGTCTGGTCTCGCTGCTGATGCTCAGCGTGGTTGGCTTGATGGTGGCCCTGGTGTTTGCCGGCTACTCCGCGCCGGATCTGGCGCTGACCCAGCTGTCGGTGGAAGTGGTGACCATCATCCTGCTGATGCTGGCGCTGTACTTCCTACCGGCGCAGACCCACGGCGAGTCGAGCAGTATTCGCGGTCTGCGCGACTTCATCCTGGCCATCGGCAGTGGGGTGATGGTAGCGATGCTGGTGTTCGCCGTGCTGACCCGGCCCTATGACAGCATCTCCAGTTTCTTCCTGGCGAACAGCCTGTCCGGCGGTGGCGGCCACAATGTGGTCAACGTGATTCTGGTCGACTTCCGTGGTTTCGATACCCTGGGCGAAATCAGCGTCCTGGCGATTGCCGGTGTCGGTATTTACGCGATGCTCGACGGTCTGCGGCTGATCCAGCCGCGCGCCGATGCGCAAGGGCGCAGCTGGGCGCGCGACCGTCATCCGCTGATCCTCGCGACTCTGTCGCGGGTGTTGTTGCCGATGGCCCTGCTGATCTCGGTATTCATCTTCCTGCGCGGGCACAACCAGCCAGGCGGCGGTTTTATCGCCGGCCTGATCACCGCGGTGGCGCTGATTCTGCAGTACGTCGCCAGTGGTGTGCAGTGGACCCAGTCGCGCTTGCCGCTGAACTATCACCGTATGTGCGGCGCCGGCGTCATGATCGCCGGGCTGACCGGCTTGGGTAGCTGGCTGTTCGGCAAACCATTCCTGACCTCGAGTTTTGGTCATTTCGCTATTCCACTGGTGGGCGAGATCGAACTGGCCAGCGCCATGCTGTTCGACCTGGGCGTCTACCTCACCGTAGTCGGCGCGACCCTGCTGATTCTCGCCAACCTGGGTAAGTTGACCCAGGAAAAAGCCGGACAAGAGGTTCTTTGAGATGGAAGCACTATTTGCCGGCGCGCTCGGCATTCTCACCGCCAGCGGCGTGTACCTGTTGCTGCGGGCACGCACCTTCCCGGTGGTGATGGGCCTGACGCTGATTTCCTACGCAGTAAACCTGTTTCTATTCGCCATGGGCCGCCTGCATACCGGGGTGTCTTCGGTGATCGCGGCGGACGCTGTATACGGTGATCCGTTGCCGCAGGCACTGGTGCTCACCGCGATTGTGATCGGCTTTGCCATGACCGCTTTCGTGGTGGTGTTGGCGCTACGCAGCGTCGGTGAAATGCAGACCGACCATGTCGATGGCCAGGAGCCCAAGCGATGAATCATGGCTTGGCTGTGCCAGTGCTGTTACCGATGTTGGTCGGTTGCCTGCTGTTGTTCGGCGCGCGCCTGAGCCTGCCGGTCAAGCGCGTGCTGTCGCTGACCGCGACCAGCCTGTTAGTGCCATTGAGCATGTGGCTGATGTGGCAGGCCGATCAGGGCGCGCTGCAGACCTATGCGATGGGTAATTGGCAACCGCCGTTCGGCATCATCCTGCTCCTCGACCGTCTGAGTGCGATGTTGTTGGTGGTTACCGCGGTCTTGGCGTTTTTCGCCTTGCTCTACGCGGTGCGCGGGGATGACGAGCGCGGGCGCAACTTCCATGCGTTGTTCCAGTTCCAGTTGATGGGGATCAACGGCGCCTTCCTCACCGGTGACCTGTTCAACCTGTTCGTGTTCTTCGAGATCCTGCTGATCGCCTCCTATTCGCTGCTGTTGCATGGCGGCGGACCGGAGCGGGTTCGCGCCGGCCTGCATTATGTGATTCTCAATCTGGTGGGCTCGGCCTTCTTCCTGATCGCCGTGGGTGTGCTGTATGGCATTACCGGCACCCTGAATATGGCCGATCTGTCCATTCGGGTAGCGGCGGCCGGTGCAGAGCAGGCGCCGTTGCTGGGGGCTGCCGGTTTGCTCTTGCTGGTGGTGTTCGGTCTGAAGGCGGCGTTTCTGCCGCTGTACTTCTGGCTGCCCAAGGCCTATGCGTCGGCGTCGGCGCCGGTGGCGGCACTCTTCGCCATCATGACCAAGGTTGGCCTGTATTCGATCCTGCGGGTGTACACGCTGATTTTCGGTGACGACGCCGGCAGCCTGGCGAACATGGCCGAGGCCTGGCTGTGGCCGCTGGCGCTGCTGACCATGGTCGGCGGAGTGATTGGCGCATTGGCGGCGACCAGTTTGCACGGCTTGTTGGCTTATCTGGTGGTGGTCTCGGTGGGCACTGTTCTCGCGGGGCTGGCCCAGGGTACGGCGGAGGCCTTGTCTGCCGCCTTGTTCTACCTGATTCACAGCAGTTGGATCGCCGGCGGCCTGTTCCTCCTGGCCGACCTGATCGCCCGCCAGCGCGGGGTGAAAACCACCGACCTGGTGCAAGGGCCGGAGTTACAGAATCCCCATCTGCTCGGTGGCCTGTTCTTTATCGGGGCGATAGCCGTGGCCGGTTTGCCGCCGCTGTCCGGCTTCGTCGGCAAGCTGTTGCTGCTGCGGGCAGTCGAGCCGGGCTTGCAGGCCCTGTTCCTGTGGCCGGTGGTGTTGGTGGGCGGCTTGGCCACCATGATCGGCCTCAGCCGCGCCGGCAGTACCCTGTTCTGGCGAGTGGGGCAGAGCCAGCTGGACAGTGCCGAACTGGACTACGGGCGTTTGATAGCCTGCGCCAGCTTACTGCTGCTCAGCCCGTTGCTGGTTGGCCTGGCCGCGCCGCTGCTGGCCTATGTCGATGCGACGGTCATTCAGTTGCACGATCTGCAACTCTATCGACAACTGGTGTTGCCGGGAGGTGCGTCATGAAGGCGCGTCGCTGGTTCCCTCAGCCGTTGCTCAGCCTCTGCCTGCTGGCGGTCTGGCTGCTGCTGGCGAATGATTTCAGCCTCGGCCAGTGTCTGCTCGGCGCGTTGCTCGGCTGGTGTATTCCATTGGTCACCGAGGTGTTCTGGATCAATCCACCGCGGGTAGACAAGCCCTTCAAGCTCTGCCTGTTCTTCCTGCGCGTGCTCGGCGACATAGTGGTCGCCAATCTCGAAGTGGCGAAGTTGATCCTCAATCCGAAGGCCGAGATGCGCCCGGCGTTTGTCGAGATTCCCATTGAACTGGAAGACGAGCTGGCCCTGACCATGCTCGCCAGCATCATCTCCCTGACCCCGGGCACTGTGACCGCCGATATGAGCGACGACCGCAAGACCTTGCTGGTGCACGCCCTGGACGTGGCCGATGAGGCCCGCCTGATACGTGAGATCAAGACCCGCTACGAAGCGCCGTTGCTGGAGGTGTTCACATGCTCGACTACGTGATTCCGCTGTGCCTGGCGATGATGGGCCTGGCCCTGGTGCTGACCTTGGCGCGGATGATCAAGGGGCCGGACCTGCCGGACCGCATTCTTGCCCTGGATACCCTGTACATCAACGCCATCGCCTTGCTGGTGCTGTTCGGCGTGTGGCTGGACACCGGATTGTATTTTGAGGCGGCGCTGTTGATCGCCGTAATGGGCTTTGTCGGCACGGTAGCCGTGGCCAAATACCTGCTGCGTGGCGACATCATCGAATAAGGAGCCGCAATGAATAGCTGGATCGAAGCACTGGTCGCCCTGTTTCTCCTGGCGGGCAGTCTGTTTGCCCTGGTTGGCGCGATTGGTTTATACCGACTGCCGGATTTCTTCATGCGCCTGCACGCCCCGACCAAGTCGACCACCCTGGGCGTCGGCGGCATGGTCATCGCTTCATTGATCTACTTCAGCAGCCGTGGCGATGGCCTCAGCCTGCATGAGCTGCTGATCACCCTGTTTCTGTTCATCACCGCGCCGGTCAGCGCACACATGCTGGCCAAGGCCGCCCTGCAGCAGAAAGTGCGCCTGAGCGACAAGACCCACGGTAGGCCCTGGGAACAGTAAGGTGCCAGGGCAATTGCGGCATGCGCGCCGGGTTTCGCTGCGCTCTACGCCAGCCTACAGCTACACGACGTAAGCCTGGGCTGGGTGATTGAGGTGGGGGGGGCGCGGCATAAGCCTGCTGCGCGTCGTCCCTGCCGGTCCGCCACCCTTCAGCGCACACAGTTCAGGCGCCTGACTGTACCTGTCATCAACGCAACAGCCTCTCTACACTTGAGTCTTTGCGTGGGACTGATATGAGCGAGCAGGGCAGAGGTGTGGCAGTGATCTGCCTGATCGTGGCGACGGCGCTGTGGGGCAGTGCTTTTATCGCCCTGAAACTGGCGTTCACCGAGTTGCCCCCTTTGTGGGTGATCTTTGCGCGTATGGCCCTGGGCAGTCTGGTGTTCCTGCTCGCCTGGCGTTGGCGTGGACGGATGCAGTATGACCGCGGCGACTGGAAATACCTGCTCGGTCTGGCCGCCTGCGAGCCCTGCCTGTACTTCATCTTCGAGGCGCTGGCGCTGCAGAACACCAGCGCCTCCCAGGCCGGCATGATCACCGCGTTACTGCCGCTGCTGGTGGCGATAGCCGCCTTTGTTTTCCTGCGCGAGCGCATCAGTCGCACCACCCTGGCCGGTTTTCTCCTGGCGATGTGCGGGGCGGTCGGTTTGAGTCTGGCCGGCAGCGCCGACGAGCATGCCAGCAACCCCATGCTGGGCAATTTCTACGAGCTGCTCGCCATGCTCTGCGCCACCGGTTACACCCTGTTGGTCAAGCGCCTGTCCGCGCGTTATTCGGCGTTCATCCTCACCGCGATGCAGGCCTTTATCGGTACGCTGTTCTTCCTGCCGCTGGCCGCACTGGAAGCGCCCTTGCCCCAGACCATCAGTGCGCTGGGCGTGGCCACCTTGCTCTATCTGGGCGTGGTGGTCACCGTCGGCGCCTATGGCCTGTACAACTTCGGCATCAGTCGTTTGCCGGCCAGCGAAGCCTCGGGTTATACCAACCTGATTCCGCTGTTCACCCTGGCCTTCGCCGTGCCGCTGCTCGGCGAGACCCTGAATAACCTGCAGATGCTGGCTGCCGCCGTGCTGTTCGGCGGCGTCGCCCTGAGCCAGTGGCGCGGCGCAACGCCGGTACCGGTCGGCGTGCTGGATTGAAGAGGAACCGTTGATGAGCGATTCGAGAAACTGGGCCCGCGAGGCGATCCGCATCATCGATGCGGATTTTCAGCGCAGTGCCGACACCCATTTGATTCCCCTGGAGCTGCCTGGCCTGCCCGGTATAGAGCTGTACTTCAAGGACGAATCCAGTCACCCCACCGGCAGTCTCAAGCACCGCTTGGCGCGTTCGCTATTCCTCTATGCCCTGTGCAACGGTTGGCTCAGGCCAGGTGCGCCGGTGATCGAGGCCTCCAGCGGTTCCACGGCCATCTCCGAAGCCTATTTCGCCCGTTTGCTGGGCCTGCCGTTTATCGCGGTGATGCCGGCCAGCACTTCGCAGGAGAAGATCGCGCAGATCGCCTTCTATGGCGGTCAGAGCCACCTGGTCAGCGATCCGACGCAGATCTATGCCGAGTCCGAACGCCTGGCCCGCGAGACGGGCGGCCACTTCATGGATCAGTTTACCTATGCCGAGCGCGCCACCGACTGGCGCGCCAACAACAACATCGCCGAGTCGATCTTCCAGCAACTGCAGCGCGAGCATCATCCCGAGCCCGCCTGGCTGGTCTCCAGCCCCGGCACCGGCGGCACACTGGCCACCCTGGGGCGTTACGTGCGCTACCGCCAGCACCACACCCGGGTGCTCTGTGCCGATGCCGAACGTTCGGTGTTCTTCGACTATTACCGCAGCGGCGATGCCAGCCTGACCCTGGACTGCGGCTCGCGCATCGAGGGCATCGGCCGGCCGCGGGTCGAGGCCTCCTTCCTGCTCTCGGTGATCGACGCCATGTGCAAGGTGCCGGACGCCCTGTCGCTGGCGGCCATGCACTACCTGGCGCGGCGACTCGGCCGGCGCGTCGGTGGTTCCAGCGGCACCAACCTGATCGGTGCCTTACTGGTGGGCCAGCGCATGCTGGCGGCCGGGGAGCGTGGTTCGGTGGTGGCGATTCTCTGCGATGGCGGCGAGCGTTACGCCACCACCTATTACAACAATGCCTGGCTGCATGCTCAGGGCTTCGACCTGGCGCCGTTGATCGATGCCGTGGCGGCCTGCGCCGAGCAGGGCGTGGCCTTGCCGGATGAGTTGCCCAGCGCTGGGCTCTAGCGGCAGCCCGGATGCAATCCGGGAATGAGGCTTGCCTGCCGATAGACATCCCCGTATTTCATCCGGGCTACGAGTCCGCCAACGCCGGAGGATTAAATGAACGAGCTTGAGCTACGCAGGGCCGTTGCACAGGATATCGCCGGTATGACTGAACTGATCTTCGCCCACGGCGTCACCCCCTGGAACCACCTGCCTCGCGCTGAGGTGACCGCACACCTGCAGGCCATCGCCGAGGATTCGGTGCAGGCGGTATTGGCCGAGCGCGACGGTAAATTGCTGGGCTTTGTCAGCTTCGAGCTGTCGCGGCAGTTTGCCCGTTACCAACCGCCGCAGCGGCGAGAACAGGTGCATGCCTATATCTGCGAGGCGGTCATTCATCGTGATATGGCCGGGCAGGGCCTGGGTTCGCGTCTACTGGGCGAGGCGGTTAACTGTCTCGTCGAACAGGGCGTGCAGGACATCTACATCGACCGCCACGAGGAAAACGCCGCCTCAGCCGGGATGATGCGCAAGGCCGGCTTCGTCGAACTCGACACCTTCGCCGACCCTACCCGTCGTCCCAATGGCTCGGGCCGTACCACTCTCTGCTGTCTGCGTATTCACCCGTAGGCTGGCGTAGAGCGCAGCGAAACCCAGCATGTACAGCGCCATTGATGACCTTGTGCTGGGTTAAGCGGCGGCTGAGTCCCATATAGCCCGCTATTCAGCCTACGCGCTATACCCAGTCCGCTCACCGTAACCCTGCAATGGCATCAGCCTTCTGCGATCCCCAGCAGATCCCGCGCCAGCGCTTCGGCCACGCGAATGCCGTCGACTCCTGCGGAGAGGATGCCGCCGGCATAACCGGCGCCTTCGCCGGCCGGGAACAGGCCCTTGACGTTGAGGCTCTGCAGGTCGGCGCCGCGGGTGATGCGCAGCGGCGAGGAGGTGCGCGTCTCGATGCCGGTGAGCACCGCGTCGGGCAGGGCGAAGCCCTTGATCTGCTTGTCGAAGGCCGGTAGCGCTTCGCGGATCGCCTCGATGGCGAAGTCCGGTAGCGACGACGCCAGGTCACCGAGTTTGACCCCCGGTTTGTAGGACGGCTCGACGCTGCCCAGGGCGGTCGAGGGCTTGCCGGCGATGAAGTCGCCGACCAGCTGACCCGGCGCTTCGTAGGTGCTGCCGCCGAGGATGTAGGCGTGGGACTCCAGGCGCTCCTGCAGCTCGACGCCGGCCAGCGGGCCGCCCGGATAATCCTGCTCCGGGGTGATGCCGACGACGATGCCGGCGTTGGCGTTACGCTCGTTGCGCGAGTACTGGCTCATGCCGTTGGTCACCACCCGGTGCGGTTCGGAGGTGGCGGCGACCACGGTGCCGCCCGGGCACATGCAGAAGCTGTAGACCGAGCGGCCATTCTTGGCGTGATGCACCAGTTTGTAATCGGCGGCGCCGAGTTTCGGGTGGCCGGCGTATTTGCCCAGGCGTGCGCGGTCGATCAGCGATTGTGGGTGTTCGATGCGAAAGCCTACCGAGAACGGCTTGGCTTCCATGTACACGCCGCGGGCGTGGAGCATGCGGAAGGTGTCACGCGAGCTGTGGCCCAGAGCGAGGATCACGTGACGACTACGAATCTGCTCGCCGCCTTCCAGCTCCACCCCGTGCAACTGACCCTCCTCGATCAGCACGTCGCTGACCCGCTGCTGGAAGCGCACTTCGCCGCCCAGCGCCTTGATTTCCTCGCGCATGGTGGCGACCACGCCGGTCAGGCGGAAGGTGCCGATGTGCGGCTTGTTGACGTAGAGAATCTCCTCCGGTGCGCCGGCCTTGACGAACTCGTGCAGCACCTTGCGGCCGAGGTGCTTGGGGTCCTTGATCTGGCTGTACAGCTTGCCGTCGGAGAAGGTGCCGGCGCCGCCCTCGCCAAATTGCACGTTGGACTCCGGGTGCAGCTGATTCTTGCGCCACAGGTCCCAGGTGTCTTTGGTGCGCTGGCGCACTTCGGTGCCGCGTTCTAGCACGATCGGCTTGAGACCAGCCTGGGCCAGGATCAGCGCAGCGAAAATCCCGCAGGGGCCGAAGCCGACCACCACTGGGCGTTGTCCGAAATCGTCTGGCGCCTGACCAACCGGCTGGTAGCCAATGTCCGGGGCGATGTTGATGTGGCGGTCGTCGCTGAACCGGGCCAGCAACGCCGCTTCATCGCGCAGGGTGCAGTCGATGGTGTAGATGAAGTGCAGCTCGCTCGACTTCTTGCGCGCATCGTAGCTGCGCTTGAACAGGGTGAAGTCGAGCAGGTCGCCGTCGTCGATCCCCAGGCGCTGGAGGATGGCCGGGCGCAGGGCGTCTGCGGGGTGGTCGAGGGGCAACTTGAGTTCGGTGATGCGCAGCATGGGGTAGTCCAATATCAGGGCCGGAGGCAACCCGGCAGCTTTTTGCGAGGCGGCGATTATACCCGCGATTGCGCTGCAAGCATCGGTGCCGCCAGCGATCGGATGACCGCCGGAGACCTGAGTGTGGCAGCGCTCTTGACCGCGAACAGGGTCGGCCGTCACTGCAGGTTGCTTGGGTTTGTGGCCGAATCCTCCGCTTCGCGGCCAAGTCCGCTCCCACATGGCCGCAGTCTCTGAGCCTCTATTGGCTATTGGGGTTTCGGCCAGGCCAACGACACATCCAGCATGCGATTGGCGAATGCCCATTCGTTGTCGTACCAGGCCAGCACCTTGACCAGCTCACCCTGCACGCGGGTATGGTTGAGGTCGACCACGCAGGAGGTCGGGTAGCCGTTGAAGTCGCTGGACACCAAGGGCAGCTGGTTGCACTCCATCACGCCGCTGGGCAGCTGTTGCGCGCCTTGCCGCAGGGCCTCGTTGATCGCCTCGCGACTGGCCGGACGCTCGGCGCTGAAGGTCAGGTCGAGCAGCGAGACGTTCTGCGTCGGCACCCGCACCGACAAGCCGTCCAGGCGCCCGGCCAGCTCCGGCAACACCAGGCCGATGGTCTTTGCCGCCCCGGTGCTGGTGGGGATCATCGACACCGCCGCGGCGCGGGCGCGATACAGGTCGCTGTGGGTCTTATCCAGCAGATTCTGATCGTTGGTATACGAGTGCACCGTATTGATCAGCCCCTGGCGAATACCCACCGCTTGATGCAGCACCTTGACCAGAGGCGCCAGGCAATTGGTGGTGCAGGAGGCGTTGGAGACTATCTGCTGGTCGGCCAGTTGCTCATGGTTAACCCCGTACACCACGGTGAGGTCGGCACTGTCCATCGGATGCGACAGCAGCACCCGCGATGCACCGGCACTCAGGTGCTGCGCCGCCAGGTCGCGCTTCTTCAGCTTGCCCGAACATTCCAGCACCAGGTCGATGCCGAGGCGCTGCCAAGGCAAGTTGAGCACCTCACGTTCGCGCAGCAGTTCGATTGATTGGTCATTCACCTGCATGGATGCCTCATGCAGCTCGATATGGCCGGGGAAGCGGCCAAAGGTCGAGTCGAAGCGTGTCAGGTGGACCAGGGTAGGGTGATCGCCCAGGTCATTGATCGCGATCAGCTGAATCTGTTGTTCCAGCCCGCGTTCGAACAGTGCGCGCAGCACTGCCCGGCCAATTCGCCCGTACCCATTGATGGCTATGCGCAGCATAAAACGCCTCCCGTATGCGGTATTGCCTTCAGCTTAGGCGAGAGGCGCGGCGCTGCGCCGGGCAAACTGTGTTCAGTCGTTACGCGCGCCACCCAAGTAGCCGCAGCCGCGTAGCACCTGGCCATTCAGGCGCAGTTCGGCCGACAGGTGCTGCACTGCGCCGCTCATGCTGTCGACGCAGCGTTGCGGTGCGAGCCACAACTCCAGGCGTTGGCCGTTGGCCTCACTGGTCAGGTTGGCCCGGCCTTCTGGCAATTGCTCTTCCAGATAAGGCAGCGCCAAGGGCGGCTGGCCGGGGCGATTGAGGATCAGGCCTTTGCCGCTGACCGCCACACTCCAATCGGGTTCGTGGCCACTGGCATGCAAGGTCGTGCGCTTGAAATTGAGGTCGTCGCAGCCCGCTCCCTCGCGCTGCAGGCGATACACCTTGCTCAAGGTCAGGCTGCCATCGACCCCGGCCTGAGGTGTCGCGGCCAACAGGCCACGCACGTCGGCAAACAACGGGCCTGGGCTATCGGCGAACAGCTCGGCGGACTCGCGCATGATGTCGGTGCCACCATCATTACCGATGACAAAGCGGCGTTGCTCCTGACAGGGACGAAACAACAGCTGCCCGGCCTGCCGATCGAGTTCGCCCTGCAGGCGAGTGTGGTTGGCGGACACGTCGCTGGGGCGGTCGGTGAACAGTTGGCAACTGGCGAACAGCGGCAACAGGGCAAATACTAAGGTGCGGCTAACGGACATCGAGGCTCTCCTAGCAAGAGCGCCACGTTAACCAGCGCATCGGGCGATCACAAGGGCAGGCAATGATCCAGTGCAAGCGGGTATACCAAGCGCCGAGTGCAACGGATGGTCAGCGGATACTGGTGGACCGTTTATGGCCGCGTGGTTGCAGCAAGGCAACCTTGGTGTTGCATGCCTGGCTGAAAGAGCTGGCGCCTTCGAGCGAGTTGCGCAAACAGTTCGACCATGCCCCGACACTGTTCGCTGAGTTTCGCCAGCAGTACCGGCGCGAATTGGCCGCTCACCCGGAGTATTGGCAAGGGCTGCTGGACATCGCTGACACCGGCACCCTGACCCTGCTCTACGCCGCGCGCGATACCCAGTTGAATAACGCACAGGTGCTGGCGGAGTTTCTCGAAGAGGAACTGGATCGCCGGGCGGAGCCGAGTTCGACGGTGTGCTATGCGGATAGGCATGAGTAAGCGCTCACCCACTAAGCGCGTTGCTCGGGCGAGTCTGACCCTGTGAGCACCTAATGCTCGCGGGCATTCGCTGCTGATAACGTGAAATAAGGGCAAATAGTCGAATGAAGGCGCACTGGCAACGGGGCTGGAACAGTAGTTACTTACTGTTGATAGCTGGAGTAAAAAGGGGGGAGGGGCGAATAACTGAATATGCAGAGGGGTGTGGCTGGATTCTATTGCAGTTTGTTACTTGTTGAATATTAGCGTTGCTGTAAATGTTAATTGGTATGGCAGTTGTAGCGAGTGCGGCTGAAGTCAAGTTGAATGCGTTTAGCAACACGCACTTGTCAGTGACTATCAGCCGCACATGATAGCGTTAAATCAACACTAAACCGGCACGACGTTATTCGCGCAAGGACCTTTTTGGCCTTGGCCTACTTCAAACTCAACCGCCTGGCCTTCATTTAGCGTTGCATAACCGCCACCCATTTTTATTTCAGAGTGGTGTACAAAAAGATCTTTGCTTCCATCTTCGGGAGTGATAAAGCCAAAACCTTTGTCTGCGTTAAACCACTTTACGATGCCTTTACTCATTTCTCTTTTCCTGTATTCATGGGGATTCCCAATGGGAAGTCTAACACGAATTAATGCAGATATATTGCATTTAATTTATGCGCAGAGTAATGAAATAGGCCTATGTGGCGCGTTCAAATGCACTATATGGGTCTAAAGAAACGCTGAGGATGACTTCCCGATTTTGGAAAAATACTCGATTTCACCGGCAATCCCCCAGCTTTAGCGCTTGCCAGCGTTAGAGGTCAGGCGGCGGTGGCCTTGGCGAACAAGCTGGTGCGGATCTGCTGGGCGGTCTGGTGTCACCAGCGACGGTTCAGCGGTAACTGGCAGAGCCAGCAGCCCGCCTGACGGCGGGCGGGTAATCAGTAAGAGGTTTTCTCGTGGTTGTGGTGAGCAGTAGCACTGTCGAAACAGGCGAGTCCTGCGACGGAACAAGGCCGATAACAATCATGATCCTCGGGATCGATTGAACGCTTGGCCCCCGTTGCGCGAACTACAGAGTGGCCAGGGCGGTAA
>NZ_VIUH01000039.1 GCF_007993865.1 Pseudomonas sp. SJZ079
GTGGGGTTTCCCCATGTGAGAGTAGGTCATCGTCAAGCGCCTAACACCAAACCCCCAATCGGCTTGCGCCGGTTGGGGGTTTGTCTTTGTGCGCGTAGCGAGCTTGAGGAGGAGAACCTGGAATGTGCCGAAAGATTGAATGAAAAGTTCAGCGACGGGCCTGCGGCGTGCCACTGCCGTAGTGCCATTCAGCCTCGCCAGTTCATGATCACCCTGGGTATGTCGCCCAGGGCGATGACCTGATCCACCCCACCCAGCTTGATGGCCTCTTTCGGCATACCGAACACCACACAGCTCGCCTCATCCTGGGCATAGGTGCGTGCCCCGGCCTCGTGCAATTCCTTCAAACCACGGGCTCCGTCATCGCCCATACCGGTCATGATGATGCCGGCAGCATTTTTGCCGGCGAACTTGGCCACCGAGCGGAACAGAACGTCTACCGATGGGCGGTGGCGGTTAACCAGTGGGCCGTCGACGATCTCGACATGGTAGTAAGCGCCACTGCGTTTCAGCAGCATGTGTTTGCCGCCGGGGGCGATAAGAGCAAGGCCAGGAATGACGCGGTCGTTGCTCTTGGCTTCGCGTACTTCGATTTGCGAGAGTTTGTTGAGGCGCTCGGCGAATGAGGCAGTGAATTTCTCCGGCATGTGCTGCACGATGACCATGCCGGGGCAGACCCGTGGCAGGGCGGTCAGCACGGTTTCCAAGGCCTGAGTGCCACCTGTAGAGGTGCCCATGGCAATAATCCGCTCAGTGGTGTGCGCCATGGCATGGCCGCTCGAGGCTGGAAGGATGGCATCCGCATTGAGCTTGCTGGTGACGGGCGGCGGCGCTGCGGTTTTGACCAGCTGTTTGACCTTGGCTTGAGCCGCTGCCCTGACCGCTGCCACGAGTTCGGCGGCGGACTCTTGCAAGAAGCTCTTCAGGCCCACCTTGGGTTTAGTAATGATTTCGACCGCCCCGGCGGCGAGTGCTTGCAGGGTGGTTTCCGCACCCCTTTCCGTCAGTGAGGAGCAGATCACCACCGGAGTCGGCCGCTCGGCCATGATTTTTTTCAAAAAGGTGAGGCCATCCATGCGCGGCATTTCGATGTCCAGCACTATCACGTCTGGCCACTCCCGTGACATCTTCTGCATGGCGAAGATCGGGTCGGATGCCGCGCCTATGACCTCGATGCCCGGTTCACCCTCCAGGATCGCCAGTAATACCTGGCGCACCACGGCCGAGTCATCAATCAGAAGGACTTTGATTTGTTTCATTGGCGTCTCCATAGCCAGCATTCAGGGGGCGGTGTTGGACCCAGACATGCCCACTCCAAATGTCGAAAATGACAACTCGGTGCCCGCTAAGCCCCGTATCTTGGGCAACCAAGTGCATGTGATGCTGTGCGACCAGGGTCTGCGCAGTCGCCACGTTCCGCTGGGCAACATCGGCATTACCCTGGTTCTTGATCAGTCCAGGAAACATGTTGCCGCCGCCAAAGAGCTTGACCTGGTACTCCTCGGGCCGTGTGCGGTGGCGTGCTGCCGCATGCAGAAACAGCGTCATGGCTTCATCGGCATACCTGCCATCGAGTTGCTTACTGGGCTTGTGCCTACTCGGCATCATGTAGTGGCACATACCACCTATCAACCGCGAGGGATGCCACATGGTCATTGAGACGCAGGAGCCCAGCAGGGTGCGGATTCGGGTGGACGCATCGCCGAAATAGAATTCGCCGGGCTGCAGGGTAATCTCGATGGCGCCAGGAGGGGACATCATGGCTTGCAGTAAATCGAAGGGGTGATCAGCTTGAGGTCATCGGTGATGCCGTTCAGGCTTTCCGAATGGCTGACGATGAAATAACCGCCAGACTTGAGCCGCGGCAGGATGCGTGCGACCACCTTGCGCTTGGTCTCTTGATCGAAATAGATCATCACGTTGCGCAGAAACACCACGTCGAACACCCCGGTATCCGGCAGCGTCTCATTGAGGTTGATATGCATGAAGTGCACCCGATTGCGCAGGCTGCGGTCGATCAGGAAAGTGCCCTCCTGGCTGCCTGTGCCCTTCAGGCAGTGTTTGACCAGCAAGGGCTGCGGGATGGTGCTCGCGCGCGCCATCGGGTAGTGACCGGTACGGGCCTTTGCCAGTACCTGGCTGCTGATGTCGGAGCCGATGATTTCCCAGGGCGTACTCCCCAAGCCGTCGGCCAGCGTCATGGCGAGGCTGTAGGGCTCCTCACCGGAGGAGCTGGCGGCGCTCCATAGGCGAAAAACCCTGGCAGGCGATGCCTCGGGCAGCACCTGTTCGCGGAGAAAGTCGAAATGCTTGGGCTCTCGGAAAAAATAGGTCTCGTTGGTGGTCAGCAGGTTCAGGGCAACCTGCAGTTCCTCAACCGCTTCACGGCTCATGATCATCTGGAAGTAGTCGCCATAACTGGCCAGTTGATGGTGTTTCAGACGTTTGAACAGTCGGCCGGCAACCAAGGGCTTTTTCGCAGGGGAAAGATTGATACCTGCGGCGCGGTACAGCCAGGCTTGGAACTGATGGAATTCGCTGTCCTTCAGTGCGGTGGCATTCAAAGTAGACAATCCTTGCCTAGTTTATCGGGCATTTGCACAGGCGTTGGTGGAGGTGCGCATTACGCTGCAGCTGCTCTGGCCATGAGCGCTCTGTTTCGATCCTCCGCCTGCCTGGGGGCTACTCCAGCGCTGTTTCGGCGACCGTGTCGGCCGCGGAGAGCCTGGCCATCTCATTGACCGACAACACCCGGTTGACGTTGAGGGTGATGACGAAGTGGCCGTTTACCTTGGCCATGCCGCTGATGAAATCCGCGCGTATCTTGGCGCCGAAGCTGGGCGCCGGTTCAACCTCCGACGCAGGAATCTCCAGTACGGCTGAAACCGCATCCACCAGCAGGCCCACATCCTGGGGCTCCCCATCCTCAGAGCGGGCCTCGATGATGATGATGCAGCTACGGCGGGTGATTTTGGCAGTGTGCCGGCCGAAGCGTGCCGAAAGATCCACCACCGGCACCACCGCGCCGCGCAGGTTGATCACCCCGCGGACGAACGCGGGCATCATCGGTACGCTGGTGAGATTGCCGTATTCGATGATCTCCTTGATGCCGAGAATGCTGATGGCAAACATCTCGCCGCCCAGCATGAAGGTCAGGTACTGCGCCTCATCCTCCTCGAGGATGGGCACAGAACGCTTTGTCGTAGTCAGTGCGCCCATGTTGACCTCCAGTTAGAACCGGGTGAATTCGGCTTCCGCGAGGCTGCTCGCGGGGTGGTGGTTGCTCGCCGAGTGGGATGGATGTGCAGGCGTATGCACGGGCTTAGTAGTCACAGTGGCCCGGCGGTTGGCAGCCTTGTGCGCGGTTTTACTGTGAGCCGCTTCCACGGTAAAGAAACTCATTGCCTGCTGCAGTTGTTCGGCCTGGCTGCTCATCTCCTCGGCCGTGGCGGCCAACTCCTCACTGCTGGAGGCGTTCTGCTGGGTGATCTGATTCAACTGGCCCATGGCCGTGTTGATTTGCGCCACGCCAGACGATTGCTCTTCGGAGGCGGCGCTGATCTCCTGTACGAGATCGGAGGTCTTGTTGATCGAGGGCACCATCTCATCGAGCAGTTTGCCGGCTTTTTCTGCCAGCTCCACACTGCTGGAGGATAGCTGTCCAATTTCCTGGGCCGCGATCTGGCTGCGCTCGGCGAGTTTGCGTACTTCTGCCGCCACTACCGCGAAGCCCTTGCCATGTTCGCCGGCCCGTGCGGCTTCGATGGCCGCATTGAGTGCCAGCAAATTGGTCTGGTAGGCGATGTCGTCGATGATGCTGATGCGCTGGGCGATCTGCTTCATGGCGGCAACCGTCTGTTGCACGGACTCGCCACCATCGGTGGCCTCCTTGGCGGCCTTGCTGGCCATGCCATCGGTGACCTTGGCGTTCTCGGTGTTCTGGTTGATGCTGGCGCTCATCTGCTCGATGGAGGCGCTGGTTTCCTCAACGCTGGCGGCCTGTTCACTGGTGGCCTGGCTCATCGACTGAGCGGTGGCGCTGACTTCTTCCGAGGCACTGGCGAGGCTGTCGGCGGAGTTGCGTACTTCGCCGATGATTTGCGACAGCTTGCCGACCATGTTTTGCATGGCAGCCAGAACCTTGCCGGTTTCATCCTTGGAAGTTACCTCGATGTGGGTGGTCAGATCGCCCTCGGCCAGGCGTTCGGCTGCCTGTACGGCGACGCCCAGTGGGCGGGTAATGGAGCGCGTGATCCACCAGCCGATCAGGCCCGAGATGATGATCGCCGCCAGGCTCAGGGCCATGATCAAGGTCAGGGTCTGCGAGAACGCCACAACGGAGCTGTCGCGTTCTTCCTTGGCGACTCTCAGTTGTAACTCAATCAGCTCGGCAATCTTGCCGCTGATGGGGTCGATGCTCTGGTACAGCGGGCCGTTGAATTCGCTGAGTTGTCCTTCGATCTGCCCTGACCTGTTTTGCAACAGCGTGCTGAGTCGTTGAATATCCCGGTTGGCAGGCCCAAATAGCTGTTCGGCTTCACGGGAGAGGCGTTCTTCTTCGGGCGTCAGGGTAGTCGCCATATATGCGCCCCATTCCGCGCTGACACGTTGGCTGGCCTCCTGGACGCCCTTGAGTGCCGTCTCGGCATCCATTAATCCGCTGTTGGCTTTGTTCACCGCATCGATAACATTCACCGCATAATCGTCGGCGATGATCTTCAGCCCTCGCAGGGGCACCACCCGGTCGTTGTAGACCGTCTCAAAGCTTTGATTGGTGTCTCTTAACGCCTGGATACCTACAGTGCCGTTGATCAGGAGCAAGATCACCGGAATCAGGAAAGCCAGACCCAGACGTACGCCGATTCGCATGTTATTGAACATTTGATTTCCCTTCTTCAGCTCTTGGTTGCGTTCACAGCAGTTTGTTGGGGGATAACCGACCTATTGGAAGTTCGCGCACTCAACCTTCTACAGCGGCCAAGGCCGGATGCTTGGGGTGGTGCGCCTGTTGTTGGGTAACCTGCAGGAGCAAGTTGGGTACATCGAGAATCAAGGCTACTTCGCCGCTGCCCAGAATGGTCGAGCCACTGATGCTGCGCAGGGCGCTGAACAGCTTGCCGAGTGGTTTGATCACGGTCTGAAACTCGCCCTGCAATTCGTCCACCACCAGGCCGGCCTTCTGCTCGGCGCACTGCACCACGACCACGTTCTCGCGCCGCGCCCCGCAGCCGACAACACCGAAGTGTTCGCGCAGGAAGACCAGGGGCAGTACTTCGCCCCGCAAGTTCAGGTAGCTGCGCTCACGCGTTGCCCGGCGATCTTCTTCGGTCAATTCGATGCACTCCTGCACAGTGTCCAGCGGCACGACGTAGCTGGCTCGACCGACGCCGACTAAAAAGCCGTCGATGATGGCCAGGGTCAGTGGCAGGCGGATGCGTACCGTGGTGCCCTGGCCGAGCTGACTATCGAGGTCAACGCTGCCGCGCAGGGCGGTGATGTTGCGTTTGACCACGTCCATACCCACGCCGCGCCCCGATAGACTGGTCACCGCTGCCGCGGTGGAGAAACCCGCTTCAAAAATCAGGTTGTAGATTTCCTGATCCGAAGGCACGGCAGTAGGGGCTAGCAGGCCACGCTCCTGAGCTTTTTGCAGAATTCGCTCACGGTTGAGCCCGGCGCCATCGTCGGCAATCTCGATGACGATGCTGCCCGAGTCGTGGTAGGCGTTGAGGCTCAGGCGGCCTTTGCCTGGCTTGCCTGCAGCCAGGCGGGCTTCAGGCGATTCGATGCCATGGTCCATGGCGTTGCGCAGCAGGTGCATCAGCGGGTCGCCGATTTTCTCCACCACGGTTTTGTCCAGCTCGGTGTCGGCACCGCTGATCAGCAGTTCGATGTCCTTGCCCAGTTCATGACTGACGTCGCGCACCACCCGCTGAAAGCGGTTGAAGGTTTCGCCGATCGGTACCATGCGCAGACACAGGGCGCCGTCGCGGATTTCCTCCACCAATCCGGAGACTATCGAGGTGGCTTCCTGCAGGGCATCATTCTGGCAACTCCGGGCGAGCAGGTTGGCCCCGGCCCCGGCAATGACCAGTTCGCCCACCAGGTTAATCAGTTCGTCCAGCTTGTCGGCATCCACGCGGACGAAGCGGTTTTCCTTGTGTTTGTGGTGCTGAATCTGGCTTTGCTTGTCCAGGGCGGCTTGCACCAGGGCCGGCTCCACCGCGCGCTGCTCAACCAGAATTTCCCCCAGGGGCGCAGCCGAGCCACTCTGGTTGACAGTGCTACGTTGCTCGCTCAAGCCGTCTTCCAGCTCTTGCGGGGTCAAGGCGCCGCTGCCAACCAGGATCTCGCCGAGGCGGGTGTCGTTTTCCGGGAGAGCGTGGATCAGCTCGATATATTCCGCGAGCTTGCTGTGTGGCGGCAGGATGTGGATCAGGCAATCGTCACGCACAAAGTCGAATACTTCGGAGATGGTGGCCTTGTTGGCCGTGGACTGCAGTGCGATTTCAAAACCCAGGTAGCAGGACTCTGCATCCATTGCTTCGGTCGCGGGCATGTGATCGGCCAGCGTGGCGATGCTGGTGATCTGCCCCAAGGTGTTCAGGTAGCGAAGGAAGGACAGGGGGTCCATGCCGTTGCGCAACACGTCGCCACCAAAACGCAGGGAGATATGCCACAGCTCCGAGGCCACGGCGCCTTCGCCGTTGCCGCAGACCTGGGTCAGCTCATCGGTATTAACCGCTGTGACACAGGGCACCAGGGGCTCCGCAGTACCTTCCCGATAAGTTTGCAAACGTTGGCGTAGGCCACTTTCCCGGGCCAGGGCGGCGCTATCCAGCTGCCCGCCCTGAACGGCAACCACATCGACCAGTTCCTGCATATGGTCGCCGCTTTCCAGCAGCAGCGCGATCAACTCGGCGCTAATGAGCATGGCGCCATCACGCAGGCGATCCAGCACGTCTTCGACGATGTGGGTGAAGCTGACGATAGGGTCCAGTCCGAACAGGCCGGCCGAACCCTTGATGGTGTGCGCGGCGCGGAAGATGGCGCCGAGGGTGTCGCTGTCGCTTGGCTCACTCTCTAACCGTAACAGGGATTCCTCCATGTCCTGGAGTAACTCACGGGCTTCGGCGATGAAGGTCTGCAGGGCTTGGTCGAGATCGATGCTCACACTGGAATCCTTTTCGAGTGCACTTAGCTATTGGCAGAGTGGGAAATCACCAGGGGGTCGCCAAAAAAGGCCGCAAGGTTGCACAGGTCGAAGACCTCGAGCACTGCTCGGCTGTGCCTGGACAGGCGCAAGGCACCACCAAGACGAGTGGCCTCGCGTTTGGCGAGGATGAGCAACTGCAGGCCGGCACTATCCAGTTCGGCAACCTGGGACAGGTCGATTTCAAGGTCGGCCGGTTGCGCCAGATGGGGGAGTAACTGTGACTTGAGATCGGCGGCGGTGTAGATGGTCATCTCGTCTTCGATATGCAGCAGCAACACGCCATTCTTTGTTTCCGTACGGATTGGCATTGCACAACTTCCTATCTCGGCAGAATCAGGGCAGGACCAGCTTGGAGACGGCCGCCAGCATTTGCGCCGGCTGAAAGGGTTTGACCACCCAGGCCTTGGCCCCGGCTTCCTGACCTTCTTTTTTCTTCGATTCCTGGGACTCGGTAGTCAGCATGATGATGGGAGTGAACTTGTAATTGGCCAGTTTCTTCACCTCCCTGACCAAGGTAATACCGTCCATGTTGGGCATGTTCACGTCACTGATCATCAGGTGGATTTTCTGCCCGTTTAGCTTGGATAGCGCGTCCTTGCCATCGCTGGCTTCGATTACCTCGTAGCCAGCTCCCTTCAAGGCGATGCTGACCACTTGGCGCACGCTGCTGGAGTCGTCGACGACCATTACGGTTTTAGCCATGGGGTTCTCCTAGAAAAAGGTGATTTCCTGTTCCTTGGCAGCGCTTGCGCCACTGCCCTGATGGATCTGTCGCTGTTCATCGGTGGCGTAGGTCAGTTCCATTTCTGCCAGCCAGGCCTGGGCATCGATCTGCGGCATCTGCTCAGGGTTCTGCCGGCGTTGTTTGAGGTGATTGTGCAGGGCGTCCATGTTGTTGCGAACATGGGAGAGGATCTGGCTAACCCGGTCCTGAAACTGCAAAGCGACTAGCACCTCGATGATTTCGTCACGTATGCCGAAGCTCTCTTGCTGGAGTAATTCGGCCGAGCCGGATAGGCGCTGAGTGATGCTATGGAAGCGTTCTAGTACGTGCTGAATACTGGCCTCTGAATTGGCCACTGAGTGATTGTCGGTCTCTGCTGTGCTGGCTGCGACATCGATCAGGCGGGTGATGGCGTTATTGATCACGTCAACCGTGGCAGACATCTTTTTACCGGTCTCACTGGACTGGCTCGACAGCGTCCGCACCGAATCGGCGACCACTGCAAAGCCACGCCCAGCCTCGCCAGCACGGGCAGCCTCGATGGCGGCGTTCAAGGCCAGCAGGTTGGTTTGCGCGGCTATCGCGGCCACCTCGGAAGCCATGGCGCGTAGCTCGCCGGTGTAGTCGGTGAGGCTGAGCACCTGCGCCAGCATGTTGTCGCGGCTGAGTTGGGTGGCCTTGAGTGAGTCGATCACCTGCGTGAGTTCAATCTCGCTCTGCGCCAAAACCGCCAGTGCGCCACCTTCCGTCTTACCCGCCAGGTCGCCCGCGGCATGTTGAGAGGTCTGCACCGCTTCGCCCAGCTTGTTGGAAATCCCGGAGAAGCGATTGGTCAGGGCGACAATAGCCTCCTCGGTTTGACTGCGAGAGCTCTCCACCTGCTTGGCCCAGATCGGCACCGCCTCCAGGCAGACAGCTTCCAGCCCGCTGCTGCTTGCCGCGGCGTTTATTGTATGAGTTCTCATCTGCTCGGCAGTCACTGCCTGCGCGATGGCTTGCTCAAGCAGGAGGCGATGGTGGCGTGCGATCCAGGTGCTGGCGACGGCACCGCAGACGAGCAGGCTGAGGACGCTGGCAATGTGCAACGCCTGGGTGCCAGCCAGCAGTAAAAGCATGAGGCTGCCCGCTGCAGCGGGGACGAAGGCAAGCCAGGCCAGTGAAAATTTAGCCTGGGGGCCACTTGGGTCAGCGAGGTTGCTTTCATATGGAGGCATGGATTAGTTCCTTAACAGCTCCAGCCGAGCCGCAAACGTGTCCTGTGCGTTGAGTGGTTCTCGCCATGAGCTTTCATCTGGCAATTACCTGCCCTCAAACCCTGTGGATCATATGATTTGTAAAACGAGAGGTTGGTTACGTTGCTGCGATTGCCAGTGGTTCTGGGTTGAGTTTCGACAGTGAGAGGATGTTCACCAGCGAATCGAATCGGCGTTGGCCGTAAGGCTGCGAAAACCTTGATGGGCCACAGCCGGTTGGCATGAGAAATGATCGAATGGGCATGCTTCCGTTCTCCCCCTGGCGGCACCGGATGAGATGCCTGGGCCAGACTCCATCGTTTAGTTATGAGAAGTGCGACATGTATTCCGAGAGTAGTCGAGTCGTACAAAAATGCGTTGTAGGTGCTGTCATTTTTTTTCGAGTGAACAGGGTTGTCATGCTTGTTCAGGTTTTGTCGCATTCATGCGGTTGTCGGGTTGCCCTAGGCTCAAACGGTGTATGGGGTAGACGGTTTATCTGGCCGTGTTCCTGTCTGGCTTGAGGCAAGCACTAGAACGTGAGCCGACTGCAATAACGGCGAGTCTTCGAAGCGCCTTGAGGTCATTTCTGGCTGTGAATGGATAGCGCGTGTATCCATCCCGCACCTGCGTTACACGAGGAAGGACGGGGAAAGTGAAGTGGCTCGGGTTATCCTGAGCATCCGTTTTAGCCGAAGACCTCGTCATGCTGGTGATTTCCAACAGCGTCCATCTGCCGGACGCTGAAATTGAGCTGACCGCCATCCGTGCCCAAGGGGCGGGTGGGCAGAACGTCAACAAGGTCTCCAGTGCGGTGCACTTGCGCTTCGACAGTCAGGCCTCGTCCCTGCCGCCTTTCTACAAGGAGCGCCTGCTGGCGCTGCGCGACAGCCGTATCACCGCCGATGGCGTGGTGATTATCAAGGCCCAGCAGTACCGCACCCAGGAGCAGAACCGCGCCGATGCCCTGGAGCGGTTGGCCGAGCTGATTCGCAATGCCGGCAAGACCGAAAAAGCCCGCCGCCCGACCAAGCCGACCCTGGGCTCGAAAAAGCGTCGCCTGGAGGGCAAGAGCAAGCGCGGGACGATCAAGGCGGGCAGGGGCAAGGTGGATTTTTGAGGGGCAGCCTGATAGCGCGTGCGGCGCTATCAGGTGCGGCCAGCTAGGACGGCGGGTTCAATCCCAATGCGGGGCGAAGTCCGGATTGGCCAGGCGCTGGTTGCGCTCCAGTTCGCCGATGGCGGCCATCTCTTCACGCGTCAGATGCACCTCGCGAGCCGCCAGATTACTCTCCAGGTGGGCGCGCTTGGTCGAGGACGGAATGACCGCAAAACCCTGTTGCAGCAGCCAGGCCAGGGTCACCTGGGCGGCGCTGGCCTGGTGGGCGGTAGCGATGCGCTGGATCACGGGATCGTTCAGCACCTTGCCATAGGCCAGTGGCATGTAGGCCGTGAGGTGGATGCCTTGCTGCCGAGTGAACTGCACCAGCTTGCGGTTCTGCAGGTAGGGGTGGATTTCTACCTGGTTGGTGGCGATCTGGTCGGCACCCACGATTTCCAGGGCCTGTTGCAAATGACCGATGGTGAAGTTGGAGACGCCGATTTGCCGGGTCAGGCCCTGAGCTTTGGCTTCGAGCAGAGCGGTCATGTACTCGGCAACGGTGATGGCATCGTCAGGTGAGGGCCAGTGAATCAGGGTCAGGTCCACCTGCTGCAAGCCCAGCCTGGCGAGGCTGTCGCCAAGGCTGGGGATCAGCTTGTGGGCCGCCAGGTTCTCGGTCCAGATCTTGGTGGTGACGAACAGTTCGTCACGCGGTACGCCGCTGTCGGCGATGGCCTGACCGACTTCGGCTTCGTTGCCGTAGATCTGCGCGGTGTCGATATGCCGGTAGCCGAGTTCGAGGGCGCTGCGAACCGAGTCGATGACCTGCTGCCCCTTGAGACGGAAGGTGCCGAGGCCGAGTGCGGGGAGATGATCCATTGCAATGCTCCTAGCTTGATAAGTGTTCAATTAGCGCTGGCCAGTGGCGCGCTACCCTCAGCAGAGACTGCCATGGCCGGATTGTTGCGATCCAATCGGCCGCTCCAGTAAGTCAGGGCCAGGGCCACCAGCACTACCAGCGCGCCGATCCAGGCGGTGTGGATCAGGCCCAGCTGCGCGACGATCAGGCCGCCGCCCCAGGCGCCACCGGCGATGCCGAGGTTGAAGGCGGCAATGTTCAGGCCCGAGGCCACGTCCACTGCCTGCGGCGTGTAGTACTCGGCCTGACGCACCACGTACACCTGCAGGCCGGGCACGTTGCCGAAGGCCACGGCGCCCCACAGCAGAACCGTGCCAAGGGCTAGCCAGGGAATGCCGGCGGTGAAGGTGAGGGTGAAGAGCACGGCGGCGAGCAGGAGGAAAATGACTTTCAAGGCGCGGATCGGACCGTGTTTGTCGGCCAGCTTGCCGCCCCAGATGTTGCCGACTGCAACCGACACGCCGTAGACCAGCAGAACCAGGCTGACCGCGCCGACGCTGAAGCCGCTGATGTCCTGCAGGATCGGCGCGAGGAAGGTGAAGGCGATGAACGAACCGCCGTAACCGACCGCAGTCATCGCATACACCAGCAGCAGGCGCGGCTGCTTGAGCACCGCCAGTTGCTGCAGCAGTGAGGCCGGCTTGCTGTGGGCGATGTTGCGCGGCACGAAGATCAGGCTGCCGATGAAGGCGATCACGCCCAGTACGGAGACGGCGAGGAAGGTCTCGCGCCAGCCGAAATGTTGGCCGATAAAGGTGCCCAGCGGTACGCCGGTGACCAGTGCTACGGTCAGGCCGGTGAACATGATGGCGATGGCGCTGGCGGCTTTGTCCTTCGATACCAGGCTGGTGGCGATGGTCGAACCGATGGAGAAAAACACCCCGTGGGCCAGGCCGGTGACGATGCGCGCGGCGATCAGCGACTCGTAGCCCGGTGCCTGCCAGGCCAGCAGGTTGCCGGCGGTAAACAGCACCATCAACGACAACAGCAGGATTTTGCGCGGCAGTTTGCCCGTCAGCGCGGTGAGCAGCGGTGCGCCAACGGCTACCCCGAGGGCGTAGAGGCTGACCAGCAGGCCGGCGGAGGGCAGACTGACGCCGAGGTCGGTGGCGATGGTGGGGATCAGGCCAACGATGACGAACTCCGTCGTACCGATGGCGAAGGCGCTGAGGGTTAGCGCCAGGAGAGCAAGAGGCATGGGGGAAACTCCGGTTGTCAGACCCTGTGAAAACGACTGCGCTGGTCTGGCTTGCGCTCGTCAGCTTCTCAAAGGGTCTGTGTGGTTGAGTGACACGCAGTCTCCACTGCTGACTCATGCGGAAAAACCGGGTTTCAGGTAGAAGATATTTGATTAATATTCAACAATGAAAACGACCCTCGATGAATTACTGGCCTTTATCCGCGTGGTGGACAGCGGTTCCATCACCGCCGCCGCGGAACATTTGGCGCAGACGACCTCCGCCATCAGTCGCAGCCTCAGTCGGCTCGAGACCAAGCTGGAAGTTACTTTGCTGCGCAGAACCACGCGCCGGCTGGAACTGACCGAAGAAGGCCAAGCCTTTCTCGTCCAGGCGCGCAAGATTGTCGATGCCGTCGAAGAAGCCGAAGAACAGATGGCGCTGCGCCGGCAGAAACCCGCCGGCCGCTTGCGGGTGAATGCCGCCGCGCCCTTCATGCTGCACGTGGTAGCGCCACTGGTCAGTGGCTTCCGCGAGCGCTACCCGGATATCCAGTTGGAGCTGCACAGCAGCGACCAGATCATCGACTTGCTGGAGCAGCGCACCGATGTGGCCATTCGCATCGGCGCGTTACGCGACTCGACCCTGCATGCCCGGCCGCTGGGCAGCAATCGCCTGCGTATCCTCGCCAGCCCGGCTTACCTCAAGGTCCATGGCACACCGAAAACGGTCGCTGAACTGACCCATCACAGCCTGCTCGGCTTCACCCAGCCGGCCAGCCTCAATCAGTGGCCGCTGCGCCATCCGCTGGGCGATTCGTGGGCGATCAGCGCCGCTCTTTCGGCCTCCAGTGGGGAAACCTTGCGCCACCTGGCATTGGCGGGGGGCGGTATTGTCTGCCTGGCCGATTTCATGACTCAGGTCGATCGTGCCCGGGGCGATCTGGTGCAGTTGCTGATGCGCGACACGGTCGAGGTGCGCCAACCGATTCATGCGGTGTACTACCGCAACACCGCCCTGGCTTCACGGATCACTTGCTTTCTGGACTACTTGGGTAGCCAGCTCGGTCAGCTCGACTAACTTAGGCTGATCCACGGCGGTCGCGCCTCAGCGGCGGCCATCGAGGTAGGCGGTGTAATCGGGAATGCGGTAATCGTGGGCTTGATCCAGGAGGGCGCTGCTGAGCAGGTATTCGGCGCTGCTTTCGTTGCAGGCCACCGGGATATTCCACACCGCTGCGACCCGCAACAGCGCCTTGATGTCCGGATCGTGCGGTTGCGGCTCGAAGGGGTCCCAGAAGAACACCAACATGTCGACCCGGCGCTCGGCGATGCGTGCGCCGATTTGCTGGTCGCCGCCGAGCGGACCGCTGATCATGCTTTCCACCGGCAGCTCGAGACGCCGGCTCAGCAGCAGGCCGGTGGTGCCGGTGGCGAGCAGCTGGTGCCTGGCCAGCTTGTCGCGCTGACGCTCGCTCCAGTCCAGCAGAAACTCCTTGCAGTGATCATGGGCGACCAGGGCAATGCGCTTGCGCGTCGGCAGGGTGGCGCGGGTAAAGCTGATACGGCTCATGTGGTTTTCCTGGTCTGTTCGCTGGGTAGCGCGTCGCTCGACGCCCGCCCAGGAATGATCAAACGGCTCCGTAGCCCGGATGAAATCCGGGGGATGGCCTCCCGGATTTCATCCGGGCTACGGCTCTCGGGCTGCTTTCGCCGGTTATGGATCGCCAGCAAGCTGGCTCCTACAGGGCAAGCGCAGTGCCGCGCTAGCGTTCAAGGTGCATTGCACAGGGCCAGGCAGCTATCGAGCATGCGGTTGGAGAATCCCCATTCGTTGTCGTACCAGGCCATGACCTTGACCAGCTTGCCGCTGACCTTGGTGTGATTGGCATCGAAGATCGACGACAACGGGTTGTGGTTGAAGTCGCAGGACACCAGCGGCAGGGTGTTGTAACCCAGCACCGGCGAATTCTGGCTGGCGGCCTTGAGTAAGGCGTTGACCTGTTCGGCGCTGGTCTCGCGGCTCACCTGCAGGGTCAGGTCGACCAGCGAGACATTGATCACCGGTACCCGCACCGCCATGCCGGTGAGCTTGCCGGCCAGCTCTGGCAGCACCAGGCCGACCGCCTCGGCGGCGCCGGTCTTGGTGGGAATCATCGACTGGGTGGCCGAGCGCGCCCGATAGGGGTCGCTGTGGTAGACGTCGGACAGGTTCTGGTCGTTGGTGTAGGCGTGAATGGTGGTCATCAGGCCGTGTTCGATGCCCAGTTCGCGCTGCAGCACCTGGGCCACCGGGGCCAGGCAGTTGGTGGTGCAGGAGGCGTTGGAGATAATCTCGTGGGACTGGCGCAGAATAGCGTGGTTGACGCCGTAGACCACGGTGGCGTCGGCGCCCTTGGCCGGCGCCGAGATGATCACCTTGCGTGCGCCGGCGCTCAGGTGGGCTGCGGCTTTGTCGCGCTCGGTGAACAGCCCGGTGCATTCGAAGACCACATCGACCTGGTGGGCTTTCCAGGGCAGTTCGGCGGGGTTGCGGATGGCGCTGACGGCGATGCGGTCACCGTTGATCGTCAGGCTTTCGCGGTCGGCTTCGACCGTGCCGTCGAAGGCGCCATGCACGCTGTCGTACTGGAGGAGATGGGCGTTCATCGCGCTATCGCCGAGGTCATTGATCGCCACGACCTGCAAATGCTGGCGGTAGTCTTGGGTGTAGAGCGCGCGCAGCACGTTGCGGCCTATCCGGCCGAAGCCGTTGATTGCAATTCGCAGAGTCATAGGTGAGGTCCGATCTTATTTTGTTGTTGGAATTACAAGATTATTACCATAAATGTAGAAATCAAGCCTTTTTGGTGGCAATATTTTGTTAAAAGCACAAACCGCTACTGCCCGCTAGCCTGGAGTCGACAACATGCATCCCCGCGTTCTTGAGGTAACCGACCGTCTGATCGCCCGTAGCCGCGCTACGCGTGAGCGCTACCTGACTATGATTCACGCGGCCGCCAGCGATGGCCCGCAGCGCGGCAAGCTGCAATGCGCCAATTTCGCCCACGGTGTGGCGGGCTGTGGCAGCGAAGACAAACAAACGCTACGGCTGATGAATGCGGCCAATGTGGCGATAGTTTCTGCTTATAACGACATGCTCTCGGCCCACCAGCCCTACCAGGACTACCCCGAGCAGATCAAACAGGCGCTGCGTGAGATTGGCTCGGTCGGCCAGTTTGCCGGTGGTGTGCCGGCCATGTGCGATGGCGTGACCCAGGGCGAGCCGGGCATGGAGCTGGGCATCGCCAGTCGCGAGGTGATTGCCATGTCCACGGCGGTGGCGCTGTCGCACAACATGTTCGATGCCGCGCTGTTCCTGGGTATCTGCGACAAGATCGTCCCCGGTCTGCTGATGGGGGCCTTGCGCTTCGGTCACCTGCCGACCCTGTTCATACCGGCTGGGCCGATGCCGTCCGGGCTGTCGAACAAGGAGAAGGCCGACGTGCGCCAGCGCTATGCCGAAGGCAAGGCGACCCGCGACGAGCTGCTCGAGGCGGAGATGAGTGCCTACCACAGCCCCGGCACCTGCACCTTCTATGGCACGGCCAACACCAACCAGTTGTTGATGGAAGTGATGGGCCTGCACTTGCCCGGCGCCTCATTCATCAACCCCAACACGCCATTGCGCGACGCCCTGACCCGCGAAGCGGCGCAGCAGATCACCCGGCTGACCAAGCAGAGTGGCCAGTTCATGCCGCTTGGATTGATTGTCGACGAGCGTTGCCTGGTCAACGCCGTCGTCGCCCTGAGTGCGACCGGCGGCTCGACCAATCACACCCTGCACATGCCAGCGATCGCTCAGGCAGCGGGGATTCAGCTGACCTGGCAGGACATGGCCGACCTCTCCGAGGTGGTGCCGACCCTGGCTCACGTCTATCCCAACGGCAGCGCCGACATCAACCATTTCCAGGCTGCTGGCGGTATGTCGTTGTTGATCCGCGAGCTGCTCAAGGCCGGGCTGTTGCACGAGGACGTCAACACCGTGGCCGGCCATGGTCTGGGCCGTTACACCCGCGAGCCTTTCCTCGAAGAGGGCAAGTTGGTGTGGCGCGACGGGCCGACCAAGAGTCATGACGAAAGCGTGTTGCGTCCGGTGGCGCGCCCCTATTCCCCTGAGGGTGGCTTGCGCCTGATGCAGGGCAATCTCGGGCGCGGGGTGATGAAGGTCTCGGCGGTAGCGCTTGAACATCAGGTGGTCGAGGCGCCGGCGCGGGTGTTCGAGGATCAGCAGGAGTTGGCTGACGCCTTCAAGGCTGGTGAGCTGGAGCGTGATTTCGTTGCGGTGATGCGCTTCCAGGGCCCGCGCAGCAACGGCATGCCGGAGCTGCACAAGATGACCCCGTTCCTCGGCGTACTGCAGGATCGCGGCTTCAAGGTGGCGCTGGTCACCGATGGGCGCATGTCCGGTGCCTCGGGCAAGATACCGGCGGCCATCCATGTCTGCCCCGAAGCCTTTGACGGCGGCCCGCTGGCGCGGGTGCGCGATGGCGACGTGATCCGGGTCGACGGCCAGACCGGCGAGCTGCGGGTGCTGGTCGAGGATGCCGAGCTGGCGGCGCGTGAGCCGGCGGTCGACACCCTGAACAATGCAGTGGGCTGCGGTCGTGAGCTGTTTTCCTTCATGCGCCTGGCCTTCAGCTCGGCCGAGCAGGGCGCCAGTGCCTTTACCGGCAGCCTGGAGTCGCTGAAGTGAAACTGGCACTGGTCGGTGATATCGGCGGCACCAATGCGCGCTTCGCCCTGTGGCGTGACGAGCAGTTGGAGTCGGTGCGGGTCCTGGCCACCGCCGACTATCCGGGGCCGGAGGCGGCGATTCGCACCTATTTGGCCGAGCTGGGGTTGCCGCTCGGTGCGGTGGATTCGGTGTGCCTGGCCTGCGCCGGGCCGGTCAGTGGCGATGAGTTCCGCTTTACCAATAACCATTGGCGCCTCAGTCGCGCGGGGTTCTGCCGCGAATTGCAGGTCGGCGAGCTGCTGCTGGTCAATGATTTTTCCGCCATGGCCCTGGGCATGACCCGCCTGCGCGATGATGAGCGCATGCTGGTCTGCCCGGGCGAGCCCGAGGCCAATCGGCCCTGCGTGGTGATTGGCCCCGGCACCGGCCTGGGTGTCGGCACCTTGCTGGCGCTGGATGACGGCAGCTGGTTGGCCTTGCCGGGCGAGGGTGGGCATGTCGACCTGCCGATAGGCAGCCCGCGTGAGGCCGAACTGTGGCAGCAGTTGTACCTTATGCTCGGTCATGTACGCGCCGAGGACGTGCTCAGTGGCGGTGGCCTGCTGTTGCTCTATCGGGCGGTCTGCGCGCTGGATGGGCATGAGGTGCGGCTGAGTTCGCCGGCCGAGGTCACGGCGGCGGCGCTGAGCGGCGATGAGGTCGCGCTGGGTGTGCTGGAGCAGTTCTGCTGCTGGCTGGGGCGCGCCGCCGGTAACAATGTGCTGAGCCTGGGTGGGCGTGGTGGGGTGTACATCGTCGGCGGTGTGGTGCCGCGCTTTGCCGAGCTGTTCCTGGCCAGCGGTTTTGCCCGCAGCTTTCGCGACAAGGGCGTGATGAGTGCGTATTTCGAGGGTATTCCGGTATGGCTGGTGACCGCCGAATATCCGGGTTTGATGGGGGCGGGCGTGGCGCTGCAGCAGGCGCTTGGGTCGCGCTGAGCGAGGTGCGATGATGTCGCGGATATTTCGCGGCCGAGGCCGCTGCCACAAGTCGTATGCAGACCTGTAGGAGCGGCCTTGGCCGCGATAGGCCGTGGTAAGACACGTGATTGGCGTGAACCCATAACAATAAGGATCAGCTCTTGTGAGCCAGCCCGGAAAATCGATTCTGCTGGTCGATGACGATCAGGATATCCGCGAACTGCTGCACACCTACCTCAGTCGCGCCGGCTTTCAGGTGCGCACCGTCGGCGACGGTGCGGGCTTTCGCCAGGGCATGTGCGCCGAGCCGGCCGACCTGGTGATTCTCGATGTGATGCTGCCCGATGAGGATGGCTTCAGCCTGTGTCGCTGGGTGCGCGAGCATCAGCGCCTGGCCCAGGTGCCGATCATCATGCTCACCGCCAGTTCCGACGAGACCGACCGGGTGATTGGCCTGGAGCTGGGCGCCGACGATTACCTGGGCAAGCCCTTCAGCCCGCGCGAGTTGCTGGCGCGGATCAAGGCCTTGCTGCGCCGCGCGCAGTTCAGCCAGGAGCGCGGCAGCGAGGTGCTGGCCTTCGATGAGTGGCGCCTGGATATGGTCAGTCACCGGCTGTTCCACCTGGATGGCGAGGAGGTGATCCTGTCCGGTGCCGACTTCATCCTGCTCAAGCTGTTTCTCGATCATCCGCAGCAGATCCTCGATCGCGACACCATCGGCAATGCCACCCGCGGTCGCGAAGTGATGCCGCTGGAGCGCATCGTCGACATGGCGGTCAGTCGCCTGCGCCAGCGCCTGCGCGATACCGAAAAACCGCCGCGCTTGATCCGTACGGTGCGCGGTAGCGGATATCTGCTGGCGGCCAATGTCGCGCCGTACAGCCATGGTTAGCACTGCAACTCTGGGTGGGAGTCAGCTTGCTGGCGATGCTTTTCCTTGCGACGGATCGCCAGCAAGCTGGCTCCTACAGGGTGCGTGCTTCGCCGTTCACGTCGGTGGGCATGGGTATGTTTAGCTGGCGCCGACTGCTGCCAGTGCCGCGCTCGCTGCTCGGGCGCATGCTGCTGCTGACGTTGCTGGTGGTGCTGCTGGCGCAGGCCTTGTCCAGTGTGATCTGGCTGTCGCAGTTGCGCGCCAGCCAGATGGAGGGGCTGCTGATCAGCGCTCGCAGCCTGGCCCAGTCGATGGCCGCCAGCGTCAGCTATTTTCGCTCGTTGCCCCTCGGTTATCGGCCGCTGGTGCTCGACCAGTTGCGCAACATGGGGGGAACGCGCTTTTTCGTCTCGCTCAACGACAAGCCCCTGAGCATGCAGGTGTTGCCGGAAACGCCGCGCAAGCGCGCGGTGCTGAATGCGGTCGATGCGACCCTGCGAGAACGGCTGGGCGGCAAGCTGGATCTCTCCGTGCAGTTCGTCAGCCCGGATGATCTGCGCATCTTCAATAGCGCCTTGAAACTCGATGAGTTGCCCCGTTCCTGGGCCCATTACGCCCTGAGCCTGGAGCCGCTCAACCCGCCGGTGCTGGTCACTCAGATCCAGATCGCGCCGAACGAATGGCTGTACCTCGCCTCCCTGATGCCCGAACCCTATGTCGGCCTGGAGCAGCAGGGGCTGCCGGCCCAACAGCTGTGGTTCATCATTCTCACCAGCAGTTTTCTGCTGCTGTTCATCGGCATCCTGGTGCATTGGCAGAGCCGGCCGCTCAAGCGTCTGGCGGTGGCGGCGCGGGAAATGTCGTTGGGCAGCGAGGTCGAGCCGCTGGCGGAGGCGGGCGGCAGCGAAGTGGTCGAGGTCAGTCGCGCCTTCAACAGCATGCGCGAGCGCATCAGTCGCTATTTGAATGAGCGCAGTCAGTTGTTCAGCGCCATTTCCCATGATCTGCGCACGCCGATCACCCGCTTGCGCCTGCGGGTCGAGTTGCTCGAAGACGAAGAGGTGCAGGCCAAGTTCAGTCGCGACCTGGATGAACTCGAACTGTTGGTCAAAGGCGCCTTGCAGTGCGTCAAGGACACCGATATTCACGAGAATATCGAGCCGGTCGATCTCAACCTGTTGCTCCACGGCGTGGTCGAGCCCTACCTGGCGCCTGCCGGCAATGGCCGGGTGACGCTCGACGGTCAGGCGCTCGCCGCCTATCCGGGCAAGTCGCTGGCGCTCAAGCGCTGCATCGGCAACCTGGTCGACAACGCCCTGAAGTATGGGCAGAAGGCCCATCTGCATATCGAGGACGATGAGCGCGCCTTTATCCTGCACGTGGATGACGAGGGACCTGGGGTGCCGGAGCAGCGCCTGGAGCAGGTCTTCGAACCGCATGTACGGCTGGCCGGGCAGCAGCAGGGCTACGGCCTGGGCTTGGGCATCGCGCGCAATATCGCCCACAGCCATGGCGGCGAGGTGAGTCTGCGTAACCTGCGCGAGGGTGGCTTGCGGGTCACCCTGTGGCTGCCGCGTTATATCGACTCGGGGCAGGAACTGTAGGGCGGCTGCAGTCCTCAGGCATGCCGGGCCTCGCTCGTCCTGGATTCCCCCGTTGCGATTCCCACTGATGAAATCCGCCACTACACGTAGCCCGGATGCAATCCGGGAGATCTCCAGGCCGCCAACAGAAAGCCCCGGATTGCATCCGGGCTACCGCATCGCGATTGAGCGGGCGTTATGTAACCAGCCTGTGACCTTTATGCATCCCTTCGTTACCCGCCGCATGACTGGCCGTGGTTAGAATCCCATGCAGCGCAAGCACCAGACTTGCTCACGTATAACAACAAGAAGGTACCCGTCTAATGAATGCTATGACTCGCCTGGCCACTGCCGTTTCTCTTGTCTCCCTGATGCCCCTGGCGGCCCTCGCCGGTGAGGTCGAAGTGCTGCACTGGTGGACCTCCGGTGGTGAGAAACGCGCCGCCGATACCCTGCAGAAGCTGGTCGAAGACAAAGGCCACACCTGGAAAGACTTCGCCGTGGCAGGCGGTGGTGGCGAGGCGGCCATGACCGTACTGAAGACCCGCGCCGTGTCCGGCAACCCGCCGGCTGCCGCGCAGATCAAAGGACCGGATATTCAGGAGTGGGGCGCGCTGGGTTTGCTCGCCAACCTGGATCCAGTCGCCGAGCAAAATCACTGGGACACCCTGCTGCCCAAGCAGGTGACCGAAATCATGAAGTATGAGGGCCACTATGTGGCGGTGCCGGTCAACGTGCACCGGGTCAACTGGCTGTGGATCAATCCCGAGGTCTTCGCCAAGGCCGGCGCCACGCCACCGACCACCCTCGATGAGTTCTTCGCCGCCGCCGATAAGCTTAAAGCTGCTGGCTTTATCCCTCTGGCCCACGGTGGCCAGCCCTGGCAAGACGGCACCGTGTTCGAGGACCTGGCGTTGAGCATCCTCGGCGCCGATGCCTTCCGCAAAGCCTTCGTCGATCTGGACGAAGCGACGCTGACCGGCGACCAGATGGTCGAGGTGTTCGCTGCGCTGAATAAGCTGCGCGGTTACGTGGATGCCGACGCCGCCGGGCGCGACTGGAACATCGCCACCGGTCTGGTGATCAATGGCAAGGCCGGCATGCAGTTGATGGGCGACTGGGCCAAGAGCGAGTGGACTGCGGCTGGCAAGGTCGCCGGCAAGGATTATCAGTGCCTGGCATTCCCCGGTACCCAGGGCAGCTTCGCCTTCAATATCGATTCGCTGGCCATGTTCAAGCTGGGCGATGCGGAAAACCGCAAGGCCCAGGAAGACCTGGCGCGCACCGTGCTTGAGCCTGAGTTCCAGCAGTTCTTCAATCAGAACAAGGGTTCCATTCCGGTACGCCTGGATCAGGACATGAGCAGCTTCGACGCCTGTGCGCAGAAGTCCATGGCCGACTTCAAGGAAGCCGCCGGCAATGGTGGTCTGCAGCCGAGCATGGCCCACGGCATGGCCGCTTCCAGCTATGTGCAGGGTGCGGTGTTCGATGTGGTGACCAACTTCTTCAACGACCCGCAAGCCGACCCGAAACGCGCCGCGCAGCAACTGGCTGCGGCCATTCAGGCGGTGCAGTAACAGCCCTGGGCCGCCGGTCCGCCGGCGGCTGTCATAGGGTGGGTGCAGCCCACCAATTTTAAGCCTCTGACCCCAGGCGCATGCCCTCAGGCACGCGCCACGGGATCGGCCGTTCCGGATTTCTGTAGGAGCCAGCGCGCTGGCGATCATTCCGGGGCGGCAAACCGATCGCCAGCACGCTGGCTCCTACGAGTGGCATATCACGCAACGGAGTTACTCATGAGCTCAATCGCAGTTGTTACCAAGGCCTCGCCACTGGATGCATTGCAACGCTGGCTGCCCAAGCTGGTGTTGGCGCCGAGCATGCTGATCGTGCTGGTCGGTTTCTACGGCTACATCCTCTGGACCTTCCTGCTGTCGTTCACCAACTCGCGCTTCATGCCCAGCTACCAGTGGGTGGGCCTGCAGCAATACCAACGTCTGCTGGACAACGACCGCTGGTGGGTGGCGAGCAAGAACCTGATGGTCTTCGGTGGCCTGTTCATCAGCATCAGCCTGGTGGTCGGGGTGCTGCTGGCGGTGCTGCTGGATCAGCGCATCCGCCGCGAAGGCGTTATCCGTACCATCTTTCTCTACCCCATGGCCTTGTCGATGATAGTCACCGGCACCGCCTGGAAGTGGCTGCTCAACCCTGGCCTGGGCCTGGACAAGCTGCTGCGTGACTGGGGCTGGGAGGGCTTTCGTTTCGACTGGCTGGTCGACCCGCAGTACGTCGTCTACTGCCTGGTGATCGCCGCGGTGTGGCAGGCCTCGGGCTTCGTCATGGCGCTGTTTCTCGCCGGCCTGCGCAGCGTCGATCAGTCGATCATTCGCGCCGCCCAGGTGGATGGCGCCAGCCTGCCGAATATCTACCTGCGCATCGTCCTGCCGAGCCTCGGTCCGGTGTTCTTCAGTGCGCTGATGATCCTCGCGCACATCGCGATCAAGAGTTTCGACCTGGTCGCCTCGATGACCGCAGGCGGCCCCGGTTACTCCTCCGATCTGCCAGCGATGTTCATGTACGCGCACACCTTCACCCGCGGCCAGATGGGCCTCGGCGCCGCCAGCGCGATCCTGATGCTTGGCGCCGTGCTGGCGATCCTGGTGCCGTACCTGTACTCCGAACTGAGGGCCAAGCGCCATGACTAGCCTGTCTGCAAAATCCCCCTTCAGCCTAAGCCGCTTGGCGATCTACGCGACCCTGCTGACGGCCTGTGCGGTCTATCTGATTCCGCTGATCGTGATGCTGCTGACCAGCTTCAAGACCCCGGAAGATGTGCTCACCGGCAACCTGCTGTCCTGGCCTGAGCTGTTCACCGGTATCGGTTGGTCGAAGGCCTGGGACAGTGTCGGCGGCTTCTTCTGGAACTCGGTGAAGATCACCATTCCGGCGGTGACCATCTCCACCCTGCTCGGTGCCTTGAACGGCTACGTGCTGGCCATGTGGCGCTTTCGCGGCTCGCAGCTGTTCTTCGGCCTGCTGCTGTTCGGCTGCTTCCTGCCATTCCAGGTGGTGCTGTTGCCGGCTTCGTTCACTCTCGGCCAGCTCGGCCTGGCCAACACCACCAGCGGCCTGGTGCTGATCCATGTGGTTTACGGCCTGGCCTTCACCACGCTGTTCTTCCGCAACTACTACGTGAGCATTCCGGATGCCCTGGTGCGGGCGGCACGGCTGGATGGCGCAGGCTTCTTCACCATCTTCGGGCGAATCATGCTGCCGATGTCGGTGCCGATCATCATGGTCTGCCTGATCTGGCAGTTCACCCAGATCTGGAACGACTTCCTGTTCGGCGTGGTGTTCGCCAGCGGCGATACCCAGCCGATCACCGTGGCCCTGAACAACCTGGTCAACACCAGCACCGGGGCCAAGGAATACAACGTCGACATGGCCGCGGCGATGATCGCTGGGCTGCCCACGCTGGTCGTCTACATCCTTGCTGGCAAATATTTCCTGCGCGGCCTCACAGCCGGCGCGGTCAAAGGTTGAGGAAAGAAAAATGGCAACGCTTGAACTGCGCAACGTCAACAAGTCCTACGGCAGTGGCCTGCCGGACACCCTGAAGAACATCGAAATCCAGATCGACTCCGGCGAGTTCCTGATCCTGGTCGGACCCTCCGGCTGCGGCAAGTCGACCCTGATGAACTGCATCGCCGGCTTGGAAGACATCAGCGGCGGCGCGATCCTGGTGGACGACGCCGACATCAGTGGCATGAGCCCCAAGGATCGTGACATCGCCATGGTCTTTCAGTCCTACGCGCTGTACCCGACCATGACGGTGCGCGGCAACATCGCCTTCGGCCTGAAGATGCGCAAGATGGCGCCAGCGGCGATCGAGGAAGAGGTGGCGCGGGTCGCCAAGCTGCTGCAGATCGAGCATCTGCTCGAGCGCAAGCCTGGTCAGCTCTCCGGTGGTCAGCAGCAGCGCGTGGCCATGGGCCGGGCGCTGGCGCGGCGGCCGAAGATCTACCTGTTCGACGAGCCGCTGTCCAACCTCGACGCCAAGTTGCGGGTGGAGATGCGCACCGAGATCAAGCTGATGCACCAGCGCCTGAAGACCACCACGGTGTACGTCACCCACGACCAGATCGAAGCCATGACCCTGGGCGACAAGGTGGCGGTGATGAAGGACGGCATCATCCAGCAGTTCGGCAGCCCGCAGCAGATCTACAACGACCCGGCCAACCTGTTCGTCGCCAGTTTTATCGGTTCGCCGCCGATGAACTTCATTCCCCTGCGCCTGCAGCGTCGCGCCGGTCAGTTGCTCGCCGTGCTGGACAGCGGTCAGGCGCGTTGCGAGCTGCCGCTGGATGCGCTGCAGGGCGATCTGGAAGGGCGCGAGGTGATTCTCGGGATTCGCCCGGAACAGATTCTCCTGGCGCAGGCCGATGCCGATGCTCAGTCGTCGATTCGCGCCGAGGTGGACGTCATCGAGCCGACCGGGCCGGACACCCTGGTGTTCGTCACGCTGAACCAGACCAAGGTTTGCTGCCGTATGGCGCCGGATGCGGCGCCGCGAGTGGGTGAGACCCTGGAGCTGCAGTTCGACCCGGCCAAGGTGCTGCTGTTCGATGCGCAGAGCGGCGAGCGCCTGGGTGTGCTGGGGCAGGCTCAGAGCCAAGCCCAGGCGACCGAGCCGGCGCGCAAGGTGGCGCAACTCAAGGGGCGCTGAAAGAGACTCGTAACGTATCGATGGCTCATGGCTGCGCCTGCCTGTTGCACAGCCATGAGCCAGTGCGGTGAGCGGTAAAACAATAAAAACAAGAGGAGTGGATATGCGAGCAGCAACGAGCTTGAGCCTGGCATTGGCCGTGGGTTATTTAGCGTCACCCGCGGCGGCGTATGCCTTGGAGTTCACCGGCTACCTGCGCAGTGGCGCCGGCACTTCGGATGGTGAGCGGCAGTCATGTTTTCAGTTGCCGGGGGCGCAATCGAAGTTCCGCCTGGGTAATGAGTGTGAGCAATACGCGGAGCTGGATCTGCGCCAGGATCTGTTGACCCTGGACGATGGCTCGGTGGTCAGCGTCGAGGGTATGGCGCAACTGTTCAACGAGTACGGCCACACCCCGGAGTTCACCGGCGAGCACGGCTTCTCGCGGATGTCGCAGCTGTATACCGAGTGGAGCAAGCTGCCGGCCCTCAATGGCGGTTCGTTGTGGGCGGGACGGCGTTACTACAAGCGTAACGACATCCACATCTCCGACTTCTTCTACTGGAACCAGAGCGCTACCGGCGCGGGTATCGAGGATTACGAGCTGGGCGGGCTGAAGTACAGCTACGCCTTCTCGCGCAAGGACAGCGTATTCCAGAAGGAATACATCAACCGTCATGACTTCAACGTCGCCGGCTTCGACACCAACCCCAATGGCGAGTTGGAATTCGGCCTGAGCTTCATCGACAAGCCGCGGCATATCGAGGGGGCGCACAGCGGCTGGTCGATCACCGCGCAGCACAAGCAGCAGGACTTCCTCGGCATCGGCGGCAAGAACACCCTGGCCCTGCAGTACGGTCCGGGGCCCGGCACCGCGCTGGGCTCGACCGGGGATGTGATGCTGGATGACAGTGCCAAGCGCTACCGCATGGTGGAGTTCTTCGACTGGCAGATCACCCCGCGTCTGGGGGGTCAGTTCCAGGTGGTCTATCAGAAGGACAAACGCGCCAATCGGGACGATGAGAACTGGCTGTCGGTCGGCGGTCGTACCAGCTATGCCTTCACCGAGCAGTTCAAGCTGGTCGGCGAAATAGGCCACGATCAGGTCGATGCCGAGGGCGGCACGCGCAAGCTGACCAAGTTCACCGTGGCGCCGACCTGGTCGCCGGCCGGACCCGATTTCTGGGCGCGCCCCGAGTTCCGCCTGTATTACACCTATGCCAGCTGGAACCAGGCGGCGCAGAACGCTGCCAGCCAGATGGCGGCCGGCTCGGCGTTGTCCGACAGCGGCGCTTTCGGCAGTGCGCGGCACGGCTCCAACTTCGGCGCGCAGGTCGAATACTGGTGGTGACGGCGAAGCGCGAGCGGCTGTCGTGACGAGGCGCGGTAATGCCGTTAGCTAAGCCACGGCGCTTGCCCGGTTGCTCTGCGGACAAATCGGCAACCCAGCCAGGGCGTGCGCTTGAGCACCCCCTGGCTGAGTTGTTTCTGCAGCCTGCGCGGGAGCCCTTGCGCTGGGTGACGCATCAGGGGCGCGAGTTGCTGTTGGTTGAGCATCCGCGTTGCCAGGCAGTGTTCAGCCGCCAGGGTGGTCAGCTGCTGCATTTCCAGCCGCGCGGTGAGCGGCCCTGGCTCTGGTGCGCCAGTCACTGGCAGCCGCACGGGCCGATTCGCGGGGGTGTGCCTATCTGCTGGCCCTGGTTCGGCCGGCACCCGAGCGAGAGCGGCTGGCCGTCCCATGGCTGGGCGCGACTCAGCGACTGGCAGTTGCTGCACAGCGAGGTGCGCGAGCAGGGCATCTCCCTGCGCTGGCAACTGGAGCTGTGCGACTGGCGAGTGACCCTGGAGGCCGAGTTGGACGCCGGGATGAATTTGATTCTGTGTACGCGCCATCAGGACAGTCAGCCCTGTCAGCTCAGCCATGCCTTGCACGCCTATTGGCGGGTCAGCGAGGTGTCGGCGGTGGCGCTACTGGGCCTGGAGGGCGCGCAGGGCTATGACCTGTTGACTCGCCGCGACTGCCAGCAGCATGGCGGGCTACGTATCGAGGATGACTGCCACCGGATTTTTCGTCGCGGCGGCCTGCTGCACTTGCAGGATCCGGGCTGGCAGCGACGCTTGTCGATCGACACCACTGGTGGTGCTAACAGCGTGGTCTGGCATCCCGGTAGCCGGCCGCTGACCGATGTCGGCTGGAATGAGGCGCTGGGCTTCCTGTGTGTCGAGGCGGCCAGCTGTGGCGCCGACAGCCTGAGCCTGCAGCCAGGCGAGGCCGGTGTGCTGCAGTTGCAGGCGCGACTGGCCTGACACAGTCGCCCAGGCGTGCCGATCGCCGAGGTCGGGGTGCTTATCCATTTCTCTGCGGTTGCTCTGACCTGCTCATGGCAGTGCCGCGGCATTTCCAGCCGGCTGAATTGGTGGTTCTGCGCGGCAGGCGCTGTGCTGCGCGCGGTTACTTTTGGGTCTTTTATCGTAATGTTGTTTTATTACAACAAATTCTCTTGATTGATTGAGTTTGTAGGGGTATTTATATGTTGTTTTGGCAAAGCAACCATTTATCGCCATTCAATCCAGTCGGAAGTGGTTCGTATCGGCAGTCATTCGCTGCGCCTCGCGCACGGCTGTCGGGATGCTCCGGTTCTGGCGATTGAACGTCGCGTCCCTGCTTTGTCGGCGAGCCCAGGTCTTGCCCTATCCGTAACACTAGCCATTGAGGGAATTCAGCTATGCAGCGCAGAACAAAAATTGTCGCCACCCTGGGGCCTGCCACCGAAAGCCCTGAGGCCATCGAAGGGCTGGTACTGGCTGGGGTGGATGTAGTGCGCCTGAACTTCTCCCACGGCAGCGCGCAAGAGCACATCGCTCGCGCCGATCTGGTGCGCGAGATGGCCCGCAAGCATGGGCGCTTCGTCGCGGTGCTGGCCGACCTGCAGGGGCCGAAGATTCGCATTGCCCGCTTCGCCGCAGGCAAGGTGCAGCTGGACAAGGGCCAGGGGTTCATCCTCGACGCCACGCTGGACAAGCAGGCCGGCGACGCGCAGGCCGTCGGCATCGATTACGAGGCGCTGATCAACGACAGCCGCCCGGACGACATCCTGTTGCTGGATGACGGGCGCATCGAACTCAAGGTGCTGCGGGTCGAGAGCAGCAAGTTGCATTGCCAGGTGCTGGTCGGCGGCCCGCTGTCCAATAACAAGGGCATCAACCGCAAGGGCGGTGGCCTGTCGGCTGCCGCGCTGACCGAGAAGGACTGCATCGACATCAAGACCGCCGCCGCCATGCGGGTCGATTACCTGGCGGTGTCCTTTCCCCGCGATGCCGCCGACATCCAGCTGGCGCGCCGGCTGCTGCACGAGGCGGGCGGCGAGGCCGGCTTGATCGCCAAGATCGAGCGCGCCGAAACGGTAAATGACCTCGACGTACTGGATGCCATCATCGAGACCTCCGACGGGGTGATGGTGGCGCGCGGCGATCTGGGGGTGGAGATCGGCGACGCCGAACTGGTCGCGGTGCAGAAGCTGATCATCGATCGCGCGCGCAGCCTCAATCGCGTGGTGATCACCGCGACGCAGATGATGGAATCGATGATCACCCAGTCGATGCCGACCCGCGCTGAAGTGTTCGACGTGGCCAACGCGGTGCTCGATGGCACCGATGCGGTGATGCTCTCGGCCGAAACCGCGGCTGGCGCTTATCCGATCGAAACCGTGCAGGCCATGCGCCGGGTGATCATCGGTGCGGAAAAGCATCCCCTGGCGCATCGCTCCAAACACCGCATGGATGAGGTGTTCCACCGGATCGATGAGTCGGTCGCCATGTCGGCCATGTATGCGGCCAATCACCTGCATGGGGTCAAGGCGATCATCTGCATGACCGAGAGCGGCGACACGCCGCGGCTGATGTCGCGGATTCGCTCGCACCTGCCGATCTACGCCTTCTCGCGCAATCCGCGCACGCAGAACCGCGTCGCGCTGTTTCGCGGCGTGCAAACCATTCCCTTCGACAGCGATGCCTGGCCGATTACCGAGGTCAACAGCCGCGCGGTCGACGAGCTGGTGCGCCGTGGCGTGGTGGTGGAGGGCGATCACGTGTTGATCACCCGCGGCGATCACGCCAGTGCGCAGGGCGGCACCAACTGCCTGCGGGTGATCCGGGTGGGCGACAGTATTTGTTAAGGCTCTGCCCCAATCGGTTGCTGCGCTGGTTAACAGGCTGCAACACGACGAAGAGCTTCGGCTCTGTGCAGCAGATAACCGGGACCTGACCTTTGTTAATCGAGGAGTGAGTGTGAACCGATCCAGTATCCACAACGAACGCAGCGTGCTCGTACCGCCGGCCGAGGGCGACTGGCCGCGCGATTTCGATTTTCGCGAAGCCTATGCCGAACAACGCGAACTGCTCGAGTCGCCGGCCGATCGCGCAGTGAACTCAACGACTTCAACGAGTGCCGAGAACCATGCATAAAACAACCCTTATCCAACAGGTCGCGGCGCGGGAAATTCTCGACTCGCGTGGCAATCCCACGGTAGAAGCGCTGGTGACCCTGAGCGGCGGTGCGCTGGGCATCGCCAGCGTGCCCTCCGGGGCTTCCACCGGCACGCGCGAGGCGCTGGAGTTGCGCGACGGCGCGCGGCGCTACCAGGGCAAGGGGGTGATGCGCGCCGTGGCCAACGTCAATGGCGCCATCCGTGACTGCGTGCTGGGCCTGGATGCGCTGGATCAGCAGGCGGTCGATGCGGCGATGATTGCCCTGGACGGCACCGAGAGCAAGGCCGAGCTGGGCGCCAATGCGATTCTCGCGGTGTCCCTGGCCTGCGCCAAAGCCGCCGCCGCGGCGCAGGGCGTGCCGCTGTACCAGCACCTGGCGGCACTCTACGGTCAGCCGGGGCAGTTCAGCATGCCGGTGCCGATGATGAACATCATCAACGGCGGCGAGCATGCCGACAACAATGTCGACATCCAGGAATTCATGATCCAGCCTGTCGGCGCCAGCTCGTTCAAAGAGGCGTTGCGCATGGGCGCCGAGGTGTTCCACACGCTCAAGGAAGTGCTGAGTGAGCGCGGCCTGAGCACCGCCGTCGGCGACGAAGGCGGTTTCGCCCCTTCGCTGGCCTCCAATGAGGGGGCGCTGGTGGTGATCCAGCAGGCGGTTGAGCGCTCTGGCTATGTACTGGGTAAGGACATCACCCTGGCCCTGGATTGCGCGGCCTCGGAGTTCTACCGCGATGGTCACTACGTGCTCGCTGGCGAGGGTAAGGCCTATGACGCCAAGGGCTTTGCCGATTACCTGGCCGGGTTGTGCCAGCGCTACCCGATCGTCTCGATCGAAGACGGCATGGACGAAAGCGACTGGGATGGTTGGGCCTACCTCACCGAGAAGCTCGGCCAGCGTGTGCAGCTGGTGGGCGATGACCTGTTCGTCACCAATACCCGGATCCTCAGCGAAGGCATTGAGCGCGGCATCGGCAACTCGATCCTGATCAAGTACAACCAGATCGGCAGCCTCAGCGAGACCTTCGCGGCCATTCGCATGGCCCAGGCGGCTGGCTACAGCGCGGTGATCTCGCACCGCTCCGGCGAGACCGAGGACACCACCATTGCCGACCTGGCGGTCGCCACTTGCGCCGGGCAGATCAAGACCGGTTCGCTGTGCCGCTCCGACCGGGTCGGCAAGTACAACCAGTTGTTGCGCATAGAAGAGGCGCTGCAGGGACGCGCGGCCTACAGCGCCGAGGCGTTGCTGGCGCGGCGCCAGGCCGGCTAGCACTGAGTTGCGGGACGGGCGTCGGCGGCTGGCCGCTGCCGTGAATGTTGTTCACACCGGGCATGGGTCGTCTGTCTGCCGACGGCCTGGGCCACTTGTTATCAGATGAGGTAATGCCATGACCACCGTTAGCCGTCTCGACACGCTATTTCCGACCCTAGCCGAGATTCCCGAGCAGTACCGCCTGGGTGAGCCCATCGAGCAGCGCGACTACCTGGTCGATGGCCAGTTGCTGACCTGGAACGGCCCACTGGCAACCGTGCGCAGTCCGGTGTTTCTCGCCACCGAGGAGGGCGATCAGCAGGTGATTCTCGGCAGCACGCCGCAGCTGGATGCCGAGGCGGCGCTGGTCGCCCTGGAGGCTGCGGTGCGCGCCTATGACAATGGTCAGGGCGCCTGGCCGACCATGCGCGTGGTCGAGCGCATCCAGCATGTCGAGGCGTTCCTGGCACGCATGCGCGAGCAGCGTGAGGTGGTGGTCAAGCTGCTGATGTGGGAGATCGGCAAGAACCTCAAGGACTCGGAGAAGGAGTTCGACCGCACCTGCGACTACATCGTCGACACCATCGGTGCGCTGAAGGAGCTGGATCGTCGCTCCAGTCGCTTCGAGCTGGAGCAGGACACCCTCGGCCAGATTCGCCGCGTGCCGCTGGGCGTGACCCTGTGCATGGGGCCCTACAACTACCCGCTGAACGAGACCTTCACCACCCTGATCCCGGCGCTGATCATGGGCAACACCGTGGTGTTCAAGCCGGCCAAGTTCGGCGTGCTGCTGATTCGCCCGCTGCTCGAAGCCTTCCGCGACAGCTTCCCGGCCGGGGTGATCAACGTGATCTATGGCGGCGGGCGCGAGACCGTCAGCGCGCTGATGGCCAGCGGCAAGATCGACGTGTTCGCCTTTATCGGCACGCACAAGGGCGCCAGTGCGCTGAAGAAGCTGCACCCGCGCCCGCACCGCCTGCGCGCCGCCCTGGGTCTGGATGCGAAGAATCCGGGCATCGTGCTGCCCGAGGTCGACCT
>NZ_VIUH01000040.1 GCF_007993865.1 Pseudomonas sp. SJZ079
CAGCTCAGCCTTCGGTCGGCCTGTTCTCATAGCCCCGCCTCCGCCCCTCAATACACTCGATTAATAGTAGTTATTTGAGGGACGGAACACTAGCTGGGCGAGCAACCAGTGGCCGAATGGATGCGCTGCTTGGATGCTGGGAACTGCGCCAAGGTATTTGCCGGCCGGCGTGGCCGTTGCACTAATTCGCCGCCACAGTTGGGGCAGATGCCTGACAACCGCTGATCCGCACAATCTCGGCAGAAGGTGCATTCAAACGAGCAGATCAGCGCGTCGTGGGTATCGGCTGGCAAGTCGCGGTCACAGCATTCGCAGTTCGGGCGCAGTTGCAGCATGTTCAACTCCTGGACAGTCGTCTGGATGGGATGAAGTATCAGGTGAAGCGTTCGGCGTATTCCTGGGGGCTCACGGCCAAATGCTTGTGGAACGTGCGACGCAGGTTTTCCGGGTGACCAAAACCGGTCAAGCGCGCCACCGTGCTGATCGAGGCCTGTGCGTCTTGCAGCAGGTTGCGCGCAGCTTCCAGGCGGATACGCTCGATATAGCGCCCCGGTCCCATGCCCATCTCCTGTACGAATAGCCGTGACAGCGTGCGGGGCGACATTCGCGCCTGGGCGGCCAGTGTCTCCAGCGACAGGTTGTCGCCCAGATGGGCGGGGATCCATTCGAGCAGTTCAGCCAGACGCGGTACGCGGCTGGTCTCGGGTGCGAGCAAGGCGCTGAACTGTGCCTGTCCGCCAGGCCGGCGCAAGAACAACACCAGCCGGCGTGCAACCGCCAGGGCAAGAGCCCGACCGAGATCGGCCTCAACCAGGGCCAGGGCCAGATCGATGCCGGCGGTTACCCCGGCCGAGGTGAAGATATGCGCATCGCCGTTCAGGCCTTGCGCGTCATAGGTGTGCAGCCGATCGCCGTGTACTTCGACGTCTGGATAGTCCTGGCGCAGGGTTTCTACATCGGCCCAATGGGTGGTGGCGAGATGGCCATCGAGTAAGCCGGCCGCGGCCAAGATCAGGGCGCCCGAGCAGACCGAGCCCAAACGGCGCACCTGCGGCTCGACGACGCGCAACCAGGCCAATAACTCGGGGTTCTGGCACTGGGCCTTTTCACCCAAGCCACCTGGGATCAGCAGGGTGTCGATCTGTGCGGCGTCGATATCGCTCCAGGCTTGCTCGGCAACCAGTTGGAATCCCGCCGAAGTGGCGATGGCACCTGCCTGCTGGCCAAGCACCAGCAAGCGATAGACGGCCGGCAAGACTTGGCGCTGACGCTCGACATTGGCCGAGGCGAATACCTGCAAGGGGCCCGTCACATCCAGGCTCATTACGTCAGGGTAAAGTAGACAGGCGATGGTTTTCAGCGCATCCATGGGGTGATCTCGATGAGCGATGGATGCAGTCTGCGCTCAGCGAATGCGTGGCAACAAGGACAATAACCCCACAGATATTGCCAATTCCCCCTCTCAGGGGCAGAGAAGAGAAGGAGCGGGATAAAAAAGGGCACTACAGGCTATGCATATAGCAGCAGCGATTAGTGGTGCCCTTCAGGCGGAATACATTATTCCGGCATGCTCCAGGGGGCCAGAGCAAAACCCTGCTGGCTCAGTTCGTCGCGAGACTTTTTCAGTACGTTGGCCAGTTGCACCGGGTCGCTGTAGATGCTGCTAGACAGTTGGGTGCGGCCGAGCAGACGAGTACTGGTGCGGTCGATGACGGTCAGGCTGAGTTCGCCGGTGCCGTCTTGCGGGGCCCAGGCGACGCATTGGAAAGGTTGAAAGGCACGGTCGGCAATCAGCAGTGCTTCGTTGAAACGCAGTGGCGCGTTCATGGGGTCGGTTTCTCCGCGTTGATCCCAAATGTCATAGTGGCCAGCAGCATAGAGCGCTGCATTGGCCGGTTATAAGTGTTGATGATTGCAATTGACCAACAAGTCACATGTATGTTCAAAAAATGCGAAAGCTGCCGAAAAAATAGTGGCGATCGGATGTCAGGCCCGTTTGATGGGCTGAGAGGTTTTCGGCTTTCTTACACCTCACAGGCATGGCGGAAAGGCTGATCAGCACTGAGCTGGCGCGATGAAGAGGGCAAGTGGCCAGCAATCGGCTGCGCTGGTAAGGCCCTACCGTTTATCGGACTTTATGATCAAAAAATGAACGGATTCAGATTCTGCTGTTCATAAACTAGCGCAAAAGACGGCGAGCCCTTCAGCCTCGCTTTCACCCAAACCAGGAGCTGTTCTTCAAACGTGGCCGAGCCATGTGGGAGCAAGCTTTTACTTTGAAAAGAGGTAAACGAATGATTAAACGTTCATTCGCTAGGCTGGATATGCACAAAATTATTCTCACCTGAGACCATTAGGGCACCGAAAATTTTTCCTTCGGTGCAGCATAAAAACAAACGAAGCAGTGAGTGTCGACTACCTGTTTCGTCCATGATTAGAAAATGAGGTACCCATGGAACTGACAGTTATTACTTCGCTTTTTGAACAGAAAGCGGCCATGGAGTTTTTGCGTTTAGGGACAGTTTATGCGCACTTGATCGCCTGTTGCGTGGCAATTGGTATGGTATTAACCAGTGACTTCGCAATGATCAAAGAGTTGATCAAGGGTGAAAAGACCCACTTGCAAGATGCCCAGCACATGGAAAGCTTACAGAAGACTGTTTCTGGAGCATTGACGGTACTTTGGATTACTGGTCTTGCAATCATCTGGATCGACATTGCCGATAAAGGCTTGTCCTATCTGCTCAATCCGAAGCTGCAAGCGAAAATTGCAATTGTTTCGTTGCTGACGTTCAACGGCGTGCTCCTGCATCGGCTGGTATTGCCAGCGCTGGAGAAGGCAGGCTCGCTGCTGAAGCTGCAATTTAACATGCGCATGTTCGCGCTTTTTGCGGGTGCGCTCTCGGGTGTGTCCTGGTTCTATGCGGCGATGCTGGGGGTTGGTCGTCCGTTGTCCTGGAAATACTCGCTGACTGAAATTTTGGCTGCTTATCCGGTATTGATTGTCGGTGGCTTCATCATGATGGCGGCGTTGACGCATTGGGCGAAAAAGCGCGAAGAGAATGATGGTGCTGACGCAGCATTCACTTTCATGGCGCGTAATCCAGCTCTGGCCACACAGTGATTTAATGCAATATCAAGCGGTACGCGGTATCGCTACTGAGCGCTAAATTCTAGCGCTGCACAACTTGGCGCCCTCGGATTCTGACAGCACGTGCATTGTTGTTAGAAGCCTAGGGCGCCAAGTCTTTTATGGGGTATTACGCATGGCCTGAGTTGTTGAGGTCGCAGGCGGTTAACAGTTGCCGTAAATAATCGGCGACGTAAGTCTGGAAGTGTTTATCCTCCCAATATTCCAAGTGACTCAATGGTGTATGTCGCTTGTACCAGGGGCCGACGGGCATGGCACGGTCTTCGGCCACCACCGCGGCATAGCTCGGCAACGGCCGTAACGGGTAGCCCAGCAGGTCGGCCGGTGCATAGAGATTGAGCCAGCGAGCGTGTTCGAGCAGCGGTTCGCTCAGGCAATGGCCCGGAAAGCGAATCGGCACCACCGGATCGAAGGCGAAGGTGAACAGCGGAATGTTGCAGCCGAAGGTGACCAGCCCGGCCAGGGTCTCCAGCGCCAGAAACGGATCGCGCGGGCAGCTCGGGGTCTGGTTGATGCTTTGTTGATCCCAGACGAAGTTCGAAAAAATATGCCCGCCTAGCGAATGCGCCAATACCACCAGGGGGGTGTCAGGGCCAACTTTGGCGCGCAAGGCATTGAGGCCGTTACGCAGGCTTTGATGCACTTGCTCGTAGGTGGTGTCGTAGGCTTGGCTGACCTTGCGGTAGCCACTGGCGTCGCCCAGAAACAGGGTGACCAGGCGGCGAAACCAACGCCAGCGAATCGGCTGATCGCGTAACTGCTCAAGATAGGCGTACTGACGTTTATCCAGCACGTTAGCCCAGTACAGGCTTTGGAAGGCCACGTGCTCGGCCTCGCAGCCCAGGCGCCGACGCAGACCGGCGATCAGACCGTGGGCGAACTCATGCTGGCCTTCGTCGTTGCGGGTGTCAGGTTGCGTTCCAATGCCGTGGATGATGGCGACAGCGAGCTTCATGTATATCCTTCCCTGGTTGCGCGGCGGGCAGCCTAACGGCTGACTGGCGGCGCTGCAATCACGGCTGTGTCAAAGTGCCAGCATACGCTCAGCCAGGCGGCCGTTCTCCGTCAGCTCGAGGAACTCATCGCCGAGTCGCCGGCTTGCGTCCATGGCTATGCGCCAATAACGCTCGCGCCCAGGGGCATCTCCGGCAAAACGGGCGAAGTCCTTGCGGTCGGGCAGCTTGTCGTGCGGCAGGCGGCTCAGGTAATCGCGGGAGGGGGCGAGTAACAGTACGTCCCGCAAACGCCCCGTATCGCCACGGCGCCAGGGCATGCCCTTGTCGAACCAGCCGGGAATCACCCGGTCGGTGAAGTGTGGATAGAGGACGATGTCGTGGCCGTTGTATGGCAGATCGAGGTGGTAATCGAGCAGGCCGCCATCGCGGTAGGTGCCGGGACCTGCGCCTGGAATATCGCGCACGCCTTGCATGACCATCGGGATCGAACCGGAGGCGAGCAGGGCGTGGCGCAAGTTGCTGGCGTCCAGTGGCAGGTAGCGTGAGGGGAAGTCGTGCAGTTCGTGCAGCGGCGGCAGCTGTCGCGCGTCGTGCAGGATTAGTCGTTCGAAGTGCCTGGCCAGGCGCGGTCGGCCGATCAGGTTGCTACCAATCATCGAAGACAAACCCAGGCCAAGGGCTGCGCGGTGATCGTGCTGGAGCAGGCCATGGCTCTTCACCAGCACAATATTCAAGCGGTAATGCGGGTTGCTCAGTACACGGGCATCCTGATCGGCCAACAGTTGCTCGAGCATCAGCCTGCAGCTGCGTGACACCTCGGCCATGCTCACGCCTTTGGCGAAGCGCTGGGCGGTGTACAACTCACCGAGGCGGCGAATGCCTTCGGCAGCATTCGGCAGGCAGGCACTGGCGAAGCGCCAGGAGCCGATCGAGGCGCCGATCAACGAGCGCTCACGTGGCGCACGTGGCAACCAGTCGCCGAACAGGGCCAGGTCCAGCCCCTGGATTCCCAGCGCCTTAGGGCCACCGGCGGCGCCGGGCAGAATGCCTACGTCCGCCGGCTGCAAACCACGCTCGCGGATACGCGCCAACGCTCTAGGTCCGGCCTTGATCGTCAGGGCAGGGGACTTGATTTGAATTGCACTCATGTTCGCCTCCGTCACGCAGCTCGCGATTATAGGGGGCTGGTCGAGTGGGCCAAGTGACTTCAGCGCCTGAATGATGCGGCTGTGCCCCAAATGAACGAACACCTAAGGGCTCAGCAAGCCCTCAGTCAATCCAGTGCAAACAGACTGCCACTTGCGAGAAGCCGTGCTTCACCGCGAACGGCAGGGCTGGGTTGGTCTTGTACGAGGGTGTTTTCACATGCCGTTGGCAAACGCCGGGTTGCTCATGTCGATGCTTTCGCGCACCGGCTTCAGGGCCTTGGCGTACTTGACTAGAATATCCAGCTCGTAGTCGATCCGTGCGTGCAGGCGTTGTTCGTCTTCGCTGGCTGCTTGCGGAGTATTGAGAACTTGCTCGACGCGACGCACGATCAGGTGCTCGGGTACATAGCAGAGCCGACAATTCTTGTAGCTGGACGCGCGTAATTCGCTGATCGGATAGGCGCCGCCAACACCGGCAGAAACACCGACCAACAGGCCCGGCTTGTGCGCCAGCTCGACCTTGCTGGCGTAGATGAAGAAGTTCTTGATCGCCGGGCAGGCCATGCCATGCCATTCTGGAGCGATGATCACTAGGGCATCGGCGGCTTTCAGCTGTTGGCTGTAGAGCTCCCAGGGACCGCCGTCTTCGGCCGGCCACAGCGGCAAGGGTGCCAGGCCGAGGTCGATCACGTTGCTCAGCGCTTCAGTGGTTTGTTCCAACTGGATCAAACGCTGGCGCAGAAAGCGAGCGACTTTGCCCGATTGGCTGTTGTTGCGGCTGGAGCCGGCAACCAAGGCGATATTGAGCATGCACCTGTCCCCTAAATAGAAGCGCGCAGGCTAGCGGTGGCTGGCCTGCGCGGCAAGGAAGCAAGCGCCAGAAGGGCGCTCGAATGGTGCCAAGCAAATGGGTATAGCAACGTTGCGCGCCAAAGCCAGGCGAGACCAAACCACTGCACAGCCGAGTGCAGTGGTTTAAGCGGCCGGTTACACGCGGAATTGATCCATCAGGCTCTGCTGGTGGTTGGCCAGCCGGTTGAGGTTCTGACTGACCTGGGCCGACTCATCGGCCTGGCTGGCGATGGACTCGGTGACGTCACGGATGGACGCGACGTTGCGATTGATTTCCTCGGCCACCGAACTTTGTTCCTCGGCCGCGCTGGCAATCTGCAGGTTCATATCGCTGATGACGCTGACCGACTGACTGATCCGCTGCAGTGCGGCGACCGCCTGTTCGACTTGCGCGACGCTGCCCTGGGCCTGGCGATGGCTGCTGCTCATGGTGCTGACCACCTCGCGGGTGCCACTTTGCAGACCCTCGATGACCTGGCGGATCTCCTCCACCGAGTCCTGGGTGCGCTTGGCCAGGTTGCGCACCTCATCGGCGACCACGGCGAAACCACGACCGGCCTCACCGGCGCGCGCCGCTTCGATCGCGGCATTCAGGGCCAGCAGGTTGGTTTGCTCGGCAATCGAACGGATCACTTCCAGCACCGAGCCAATCTGCTCGCTACTGGAGGACAGGCCTTCGACTTCCTGCATGGCCACGTTCATTTCCTTAGCCAGCAGCTCGATAGTCGAGGTGGTTTTACCTATCACCTCCAGGCCTTCGCGACTGGCCTGGTCGGCACTGCGGGCGGCATCGGCGGCCTGCGCCGCGTTGTGCGCGACGTCATGGGCGGTGGCGCTCATTTCCTGGAAGGCGGTGGCCACCTGATCCACTTCGCGGAACTGCTGCTGCATGCCGGCGCTGGTCTGGCTGGCGATCGCCGAGGACTGGTCGGCGGTGCTGCGGGCATCCTGCACGCTGTGCTTCACGTCGGCGATGATCGGTTGCAACTTGTCGAGAAAACGGTTGAACCAGCCGGCCAGCTCACCCAGTTCATCCTGTTTGGCGTACTCCAGACGACGGGTCAGGTCGCCTTCGCCGCTGGCGATGCCTTGCAGCATGGCCGCCACCCCAAGAATCGGCCGGGTCACGCCACGGGCGGTCAACCACATCAACAACAAGCCGCCAATCACGGCCACCAGGCCGATCAGCAGGGCGACAGTGCTGTCGCTGGTACGTTGCTGATCGAGCTGTTTGCCGAGTCGCAGAGCCGGTTCGAGCATCACGGGCTCGGGTACTTCGAGCAGTGCGCTCCAGGGTTTGGCATCGGGGATCGGTGTGAAGGGCTGCAGCACGCGGAGCATGTGGTCGTGATTGAGCACGGCGGCCTGGCCAGCACTGATCAACGGACGCAACTCGTCGGCGTGTTTGCCAAAGGCTTTGTCGACCGAAGCGCTGAGCAAACTGGCGTCGCGGCTATGACCGGCCAGCAGCGCCGCCGGGCTGAAGATGCTGACATGGCCCTGGCCGTCATACAGCTCCTTGTTAGCGTCCAGGCTCAGCTGTTGCAAGCTCTCGAGGCTGATGTCCACGCCCACTACGCCTATCACTTTGCCGTCGAGTTCCAGGGGGAAGGCGATGCTGGTCATCAGCACTTGCTTGCCGCCAACATCGTCGAAATAAGGCTCCAGCACGCAGGCTTTGCGGCTGTCGCGTGGGCAGGTGTACCAGGCGTTGTAGGGGTCGCCACTGGGGCCGCTCTTGGTGTCGTTGAGCATGTCTTCAGGCAGTGCCTCCGACTCGAGCTTGCCGGGCGTGGGTTGTGACCAGTACAGCGAGAAGCGGCCTTGGGCGTTACTGCCGAGATCGGTCTGATCGGCGAACAATTCGTCCTTGCCGTCCAGCGCATTGGGCTCGAACACCAGGTACAGGCCGAGCAACGAGGGGTTGGCCTCCAGGCTGTTGCGCACTTGCCGGGTCAGGTCTTCGCGCAGGTCGAAAGCGTCGAGAAAGCGCTTCTGTGCCTGGTCGCGCAGGAACAGAATCTGCCGGGAAAAGCCCTTGCCGTACTGGTAGGCGTCCATGAAGTAACGCTGGATGCGGATCGCCTGCAATTCGCCGCGGGCTTGTAGGCGCAGTTTGGCGCTGTCTTCCAGCATGTTGCTGCTGGAGCCACGCACCAACTCGGCGCTGCGCGTGGACTGGTAGAGCGAGGCTCCGACCAATAGGGTGACGATGGCAAATAAACATAGACCAGCCAGCAGGGTAATTTTCCACTGGATAGACAGGCGACTGGGCGACATGCGGCGTTCCTTTCTTCGTGGGACTACAGATGCGCTATCGGCGCGTGCGCGACTTTCTTGACCACTCCAGGCGCAGTTGTGCGACAGCTGGTAGGGCCGTGGAGCGAGGGACAAATTAGCAGGGTTGAATTATGCACAGTGCGGTTGATATTTAACACGGCGCATTTTTGACAGCCCATGACGCTTGCGGCAGAGTACGCGGCTTTTTTCGGGGCGCGCTGGTCAGTCATGGCGAGCCCTGCGGTTTTCTTCGCAAAGCTTCTTGGGAGCGCCTGATGAATGCAGTAATCGCAGCGGTCGGCATTATGCTGATCCTCAGCCTGTGCCGTGTGCATGTGGTGGTCGCCCTGATCGTCGGCGCCTTGGCCGGTGGCCTGCTTGGCGGCTTGGGTGTCGAGGGCTCGCTGGGCGCCTTCAATAAAGGCTTGGGCGGCGGTGCCACCGTGGCCTTGTCCTATGCCTTGCTCGGCGCCTTTGCCGTGGCCATCGCCAAGTCGGGCCTGGCCCACGCGCTGGCCGACAAGGCGCTGGCCATGGTCGGCACGCAGGACGTGCAGGGGGCTGGTTTGCTCAAGTGGCTGCTGATCGCGCTGCTGTTGGCGGTGGCGATTGCCTCGCAGAACGTCCTGCCGATTCACATCGCCTTTATCCCGCTGCTGGTGCCGCCGCTGCTCTATGTATTGAGCAAGCTGCAACTGGATCGCCGCTTGATCGCCTGTGTGCTGACCTTCGGCTTGATCACACCCTATATGTTCCTGCCAGTGGGGTTTGGCGGGATCTTCCTGAATGAGATTCTCCTGGCCAGCGTAGCCAATGCCGGCGTGGATATCCGTGGCCTGAGCGTGACCGAGGCCATGTCGATTCCGGCCCTGGGCATGCTGTTCGGTCTGTCGGTGGCGGTGCTGTTCAGCTACCGCAAGAAGCGCGTCTACGACCTGGCGAAGATCGAGCAGGTCGAACGCGTCGATGTGGCCTATAACCCGCTGAGCTTGCTGGTGGCCGGTGTGGCGATTGCTGCTGCCTTCGTCGTGCAGTTGTGGTTGGACTCGATGATCATCGGTGCGCTGAGCGGCTTCGTGATTTTCTCGGTGTCCGGCGTGGTGCGCTGGAAAGAGGCCGACGGCCTGTTCACCGAAGGCATGAAGATGATGGCGATGATCGGCTTCATCATGATCGCCGCCGCCGGTTTCGCCGAAGTGATGAAAGCCACCGGCGAGGTCAAGACCCTGGTCGATAGCGCCGCCGACCTGGTGGGTCAGGATAAAGCCGTGGGCGCCTTGCTGATGCTCTTGGTCGGTCTGCTGGTGACCATGGGCATCGGTTCCTCGTTCTCCACCATCCCGATCATTGCGGCGATTTTCGTGCCGCTGGGTGTGCAGTTGGGCTTCAGCCCCTTGGCGATTGTCAGCATCGTGGGCACGGCCGGGGCGTTGGGCGATGCCGGTTCGCCCGCTTCGGATTCGACCCTCGGGCCAACCTCGGGGCTGAACGTGGACGGTCAGCACAACCACATCTGGGACAGCGTGGTGCCGACCTTCCTGCACTACAACCTGCCGCTGCTGGTGTTCGGCTGGGTCGCGGCCATGGTCCTGTAAAGCTCGAAGCCAGGGCGCTAGCTGTAAGCATCAAAGTGAGAGACCGACTAGCGGGCGGCCACTAGCATGGCCGTCCGGTTTTATTCAGCCCAAGGTGATGGTGCTGAGCATCGCCAGCAGCGGCTGTGGGTAGACGCCAAGGACGAACGCCAGTACCGCGACCAGCAGCAGCATCATCCCACCGGCTCGTTGGCCCCAGTTGAACGGGGCGTCATGGCGGCGCAGATTGGGTTCCATCAGGAACAGGGTGACCATCACCCGCAGGTAGTAGAACACGCCGATCGCGCTGCCGATCACCAGGGCGCCGAGCAGCCACCACAGCTGTGCCTGCACCCCGACGGCAATGATGTAGAACTTGCCGATAAAGCCCGCCGTCAACGGAATGCCCGCCAGCGACAGCATCATCACCGCGAGCACTGCGGTCAGGTAGGGGCGGCGCCAGAACAGGCCGCGGTATTCATACAGCGCATCGCAGTCGCGGCCGTCATAGGGCGTCGACATCAGGGTGATCACGCCGAAGGCGCCGAGGGTGGTCAGTACGTAGGTGGCCAGATAGACGCCTACGGCTTCGACCGCCAAGCCCTGGCTGGCGATCAAGGCGACCAGCAGGTAACCGAAGTGGGCGATCGAGGAGTAGCCGAGCAGGCGCTTGAGGTTAGTTTGCAGCAGGGCCAGCAGGTTGCCGAAGAGGATCGAGGCGACCGCGATGATCGCCAGCAGATCATGCAGGGCCGGGGTCGCTGCGGCCGGCGAGATCTGAAACAGACGCAGCAGTACGGCGAATGCCGCGACCTTGCTGGCGGTGGCGAGAAACGCCGCCACCGGTGCAGGCGCGCCTTCGTAGACGTCCGGCGTCCATAGGTGAAAGGGCACCAGCGAGAGTTTGAACGCCAGCCCGACCAGCATCATGCCCATACCCAGTTGCACCAGCGGGCCAGGCAGCGCGGCGGGCGCGAGCACCGCACCGATGCCGGCAAAACTCAGGCTGCCGGCATCGGCGTACAGCAGGGCCATGCCGAACAGCAAGAAGGCCGATCCGGCGGCGGACAGCACCATGTACTTGATGCCACCCTCCAACGAGCGTTTGTCGAAGAAGGCATAGGCGACCAGCCCATAGGTCGGCACCGAGAGCAGTTCCAGGCCGATAAACAGCCCGGCCAGATGTTGCGCGCTGACCAGCACCAGCCCGCCGGCGGCGGCCAGCAGCATCAGCAGGTACAGCTCTTCACGGTTGCCCGGGTAGCCTTTGCCTTGCTTCTCGCCGAGGTAGGCATGCGCCAGGGTGACGCAGGCGAGGGTCGCCACCAGGATCAGCGCCATGAAGAAACAGGCGAAGCGATCCACTGTCAGCAGTGCGGTGATATGCAGTGGGGCGACCTGCAGCGCCGGTATCAATGACAGCAGTGCCAGGTTGAGGCCGACCACCGAGAGCAGGAAGCTCTGGGTATGGTTGCGCCGCCAGGCGATCCCGAGCATCACCACCAGGATCGTGGCGCTGGTGATCAGCAACGGCAGTAGGGCGATGAAGTGCTGCTGTGTCAGGTCCATGGGTACTACCTGGCCGTAATCAGTTGGGAGAAGGCAGCCTCGAGCCACTGCTGCACGCCGTGCATGCTGGCATAGGAAGTATCCAGCGCCGGTTGCGGGTAGACGCCTAGCCACAGCAGCAGGCCGATCAGGCTGAGGAGCATGGTCAGCTCGCGGCCATCCAGGCCCCTGAGCTGTCCCTCGGCCTTGGCCGGCCCATAGAACGCGCGCTGGATCATGATCAGCGAATACACCGAGGCCAGCACCAGGCCGCCGGTGGCGAGCACGGTGACCAGCGGCGCGACCTTGAAGGTGCCCAGCAGGATCAGGAACTCGCCGACGAAGTTTCCGGTGCCGGGCAGGCCCAACGAGGCGGCCGCGAAGAACAGCATCACCCCCGGCAGGTAATTCAGGCGGCCCCACAAACCACCCATTTCGCGCAGATCGCGGGTGTGCAGACGCTCGTACAGCTGGCCGCAGAGGATGAACAGCGCGGCGGCGGACAGGCCGTGGGCGAGCATCTGCACCACCACGCCCTGCAGCGCCAGTTGGCTGCCGGAATAGATGCCGATCAGCACGAAGCCCATGTGCGACACGCTGGTGTAGGCGACCAGCCGCTTGATGTCGGTCTGGGCGAAGGCCAGCAGCGCGCCGTAGATGATGCCGAGCACGCCGAGGCCCATGGCGATGGGCGCGAATTCGGCCGAGGCATTGGGGAACAGCGGCACGCCGAAACGCAGCAGACCATAGGCCGCGGTTTTCAGCAGGATACCGGCGAGGTCCACCGAGCCGGCGGTCGGCGCCTGGGCGTGGGCGTCCGGTAGCCAGGAGTGCAGCGGCACCACCGGCAGTTTGACCGCGAAGGCGATAAAGAAGCCGAGCATCAGGATGTACTCGACCCCAGGCGCCAGCTCGGCCTTGAGCAGCAGGGCATAGTCGAAGGTCAGCACGCCGCTGCTGTGGAAATTGGCCAGCACCAGACCGAGAATCGCCACCAGCATGATCAGCCCGCTGGCCTGGGTGTAAATGAAGAACTTGGTCGCCGCATTGATTCGCGAGGTTTTGCCGTCGGCCGCGCTATGGCCCCACAGTGCGATGAGGAAATACATCGGCACCAGCATCATTTCCCAGAAGAAGAAGAACAGGAACAGATCCAGGGCCAGGAACACGCCGACCACGCCGCCGAGAATCCACATCAGGTTGAGGTGAAAGAAGCCGACGTGATTCTGGATTTCCCGCCAGGAGCACAGCACCGAGAGCACCCCGAGCAAGCCGGTGAGCAGGATCATCAACAGCGACAGGCCATCCAGTGCCAGGTGGATGCTGATGCCGAACCGCTCGATCCACCCGTACTTGAACTCCAGCTCCCAGCTCGGCTCGCGACCGCCGCCGGGGGCCAGCTGGAAGTCGCCCTGGTGCCACAGCCACAGGCCAAGCAGCAGTTCCAGGCCCATGGTCGCGAGGGCCAGCCAACGCGGCAGGGTCAGGCTACGGCGCTCGGCCAGCCAACAGAGCAGGCCGCCGATAAAGGGGATCAGAATGAGCCAGGGCAGAATCACAGGGTCGCGCTCCTTGAGTCCATGATCAGGCCACCTGCAACACGCCGAGCAACAGCACGGCGCCGCCGACCAGTGACAGGGCATACCAACGTAACTGACCGGTTTGGCTGCGGCTGAGCAGCTGGTGCAGGCCACGGGCAACGCGCGGCAACACGCCGATACTGCGGTCGAACGGATCGCGGCCGAGCAGGCGGCAGAGCAACAGATAGGGCTTGACGAACAGCTTGTCGTAGAGCCAGTCGAAGCCCCAGGCGGCGAACCACCAGGCCGCGAAGAAGCTGCCTGAGGGGCTGAGGGCGAGACGCCGGACGGCGTCGCGGCGGCCGAGGAACAGCACGCTGGCAATGCCGATGCCGAGCACTGCGATCACCCCGGACAGCAGTTCCAGGCTGTGCTTGGCCTCGCCACCGGCATGCCCGACGCTGACTGGCAGCACACCTGCCAGCGGCGGGCTGATCAGCGCGCCGACGAAGGTCGACAGTACCAGCAGTACCGACAGCGGCAGCCAGTGCGCGATGCCATGGCCGGCGTGGGCTTGGCTCTTCGCTTCGCCGTGGAAGACGATGAAAATCAGCCGGAAGGTGTACAGCGAGGTCAGCAGAGCGCCGATCAGCCCGGCCAGTAACAGCACCTGATGACCACTGGCGAATGCCTCCCAGAGGATTTCGTCCTTGGAGTAGAAGCCGGCGGTGATCAGGGGCAAAGCGGCCAAGGCCGAGCCTCCGACCAGAAAGCAGGCGTAGGCCAGTGGCAAGGGTTTGCGCAGGCCGCCCATCTTGAAGATGTTCTGTTCGTGGTGACAGGCGACGATGACCGAACCGGCGGTGAGAAACAGCAAGGCCTTGAAGAACGCATGGATCATCAGGTGGAAGATCGCCGCCTGCCAGGCGCCGACGCCCAGAGCGAGAAACATGTAGCCGATCTGGCTCATGGTCGAGTAGGCGAGGATGCGCTTGATATCGGTCTGCACCAGCGCGGCGAAGCCGGCTAGCAACAGAGTCACGCCACCGACGATGCCGACCAGCTCCAGGGTCAAGGGCGTCAGGCTGAACAAGCCGTGGCAGCGGGCGATCAGGTAGACCCCGGCGGTAACCATGGTCGCCGCGTGAATCAGCGCCGAGACCGGGGTCGGGCCGGCCATGGCATCGGCCAACCAGGTTTGCAGCGGCAGTTGCGCCGACTTGCCCACCGCGCCGCCCAGCAGTAGCAGGGTGGCGACGGTCAGTAGTGGATCGCCACTGGCGAAGCGCTGCGGCGCCAGTATCAGCAGCTCCTGAATATTCAGGGTGCCGAACGCGTGAAACAGCACGAACAGGCCCAAGGCCAGGAACACATCGCCGACGCGGGTGACGATAAAGGCCTTGAGCGCGGCGCCGCCATTGGCCGGGTTGTGGTAGTAGAAACCGATCAACAGGTAGCTGCACAAGCCGACGCCTTCCCAGCCGAAATACAGCAGCAGCAGGTTATCGCCGAATACCAGCAACAGCATGCTGGCGACGAACAGGTTCATGTAGGCGAAGAACCGCGAATAACCCTCTTCGCCGCGCATGTACCAGGAGGCGAACAGGTGGATGAAGAAGCCCACGCCGCTGACTACCCCAAGCATGGTCAGCGACAGGCCATCCAGGCGTAGCGAGACGCTGGGGGTGAAACCGTCCACCGCCAGCCACTGCCAGAGGGTCTGCACGTAGGCGCCATCAACGGGCGCTGTGGTGAAGAACTGCCAACCGACCAGCAGCCCGGTCAACGCCGCGAGGCCGACCGAGCCGACCCCGATCAGCGCCGTGAGGTTCTCCGACAAGCGCCCGCGGGAGAACGCCAGCACACAGAAGCCGAGCAGGGGAAACAATACAGTCAGGAAGAGAAGGTTCATCCGCGCATCTCACTGGCAGCATCGATGTCGAGGGTGTGAAAACGTCGGTACAGCTGCAGCAGAATCGCCAGGCCGATGCTCGCTTCGGCGGCCGCCAGGCTGATCACCAAAATGAACATCACCTGGCCATCGGCCTGGCCCCAGCGGCTGCCTGCGACAATAAAGGCCAGGCCGGCGGCGTTCATCATGATCTCCAGGCTCATCAGCACGAACAGGATGTTGCGCCGCACCATCAGCCCGACCAGGCCCAGGCAGAACAGCACACTGGCCAGTGCCAGGCCGTGTTCGAGGGGAATTGACCCGATCATCTGTTCGCCTCCTGTCGGCCAAGGTGAAAGGCGGCGACCAGTGCCGCCAGCAGCAGCATCGAAGCCAATTCGACGACCAGCAGGTAAGGCCCGAACAGGCTGATGCCGACGGCCTTGGCATCTACGCTGTGCACGCCCAAGGTCGCGCCGCTGCTGGTGCCGAACAGGACGTAGAGCAGCTCGCCGAGCAGCAGCAGCGACAGCAGCGCCGGGCCGCTCCAGATGCCCGGCGTGAGCCAGTGACGCTCCTGTTCGCTGGCCACTGGGCCGAGGTTGAGCATCATCACCACGAAGACGAACAGCACCATGATCGCGCCGGCATAGACGATGATCTCCAGGGCGCCGGCGAAGGGGGCGCCGAGGGCGAAGAAGCACATGGCCACCGCCAGCAAGGAGATGATCAGGTAGAGCAGGGCATGCACCGGGTTGGTGTGGGTGATCACCCGCAAGGTGGCAACCACGGCGACGCCGGCGGCGAAATAGAAGGCGAACTCCATCAGTGGCTCCTTGGGCTCATGGCAGCAATCCCTTGACATTGACCGGTTCGGCCTCGTTCAGCGCGGCGCCCTTAGGTTTGCCGGCGATGGCCAGGCCGGCCACCCGGTAGAAGTTGTAGTCCGGGTACTTGCCGGGGCCGGCGATCAGCAGGTCCTCCTTCTCGTAGACCAGTTCCTGGCGGTTGAACTCGGCCATCTCGAAGTCCGGGGTCAGCTGGATTGCCGTGGTGGGGCAGGCCTCCTCGCACAGGCCGCAGAAAATGCAGCGCGAGAAGTTGATCCGGAAGAACTCCGGGTACCAGCGGCCATCGCTGGTTTCGGCTTTCTGCAGGGAAATGCAGGCCACCGGACAGGCCACGGCGCAGAGGTTGCAGGCCACACAGCGCTCCTCGCCGTCCGGGTCGCGGGTCAATACGATACGACCGCGGTAGCGTGGCGGCAGGTACACCGCCTCCTCCGGGTATTGCAGGGTGTCGCGCTTGCGAAAGGCATGACTGAAGATCATCAGCAGGCTGCGCAGCTGGGTGTAGGTGCCGTGGAGGATGTGGAGAATGTGCTTGAACATGCCGGTTCTCCTCAGTTGGCGGCGACCAGCACCAGGGCGCCGGTCACCAGCAGGTTGATCAGGGTCAATGGCAGGCAGAAGGTCCAGCCGAACGCCATCACCTGGTCATAGCGCGGCCGCGGAATAGATGCGCGCAGCAGGATGAACAGCATGATGAAGAAGCCGGTCTTCAACGCGAACCAGGTGAACGGGGGCAACAGAGGCCCATGCCAGCCGCCGAAGAACAGGGTGACCAGCAGCGCCGAGATCAGCACGATGCCGATGTATTCGCCGACGAAGAACATGCCCCATTTCATCCCGGCGTATTCGATGTGGTAACCGTCGGCCAGTTCCTGTTCGGCTTCGGGCTGGTCGAAGGGGTGGCGGTGGGTCACCGCCACCCCGGCAATGAAGAAGGTGCAGAAACCGAGGAATTGCGGAAGGATGAACCACAGGTGCTGGTGCTGGTATTCGACTATCTCGCGCAGATTGAACGAGCCGGCCTGGGCCACTACGCCCATCAGCGCCAGGCCCATGAAGACTTCGTAGGACACCGTCTGCGCCGAGGCACGCAGGCTACCGAGCAGGGCGAACTTGTTGTTGCTCGACCAGCCGGCGAACAGCACCGCGTACACCGTCAGACCGGCCATGCCGAAGAAGAACAGCAGGCCGATATTCAGGTCGGCGACGCCCCAGGTCGGGGTGATCGGCACCACGACGAAGGCGATCAGCAGGGAGCTCATGGCCAGCACCGGGGCCAGGGTGAAGATGAATTTGTCGGCAAACGGCGGCGTCCAGTCCTCCTTGAAGAACATCTTGATCATGTCCGCGGCGATCTGAAAGGCGCCGAACGGGCCGACCCGGTTGGGCCCGTAGCGGTCCTGCCAGAGCCCCAGCAGGCGCCGTTCGACCCAGCTGAGCAGCGCGCCACAAACCACCACCACCAGCAGAATCACGATGGCCTTGAGCACCGCGACGATGACCTCTAGCAGTTCGGGGGTCAGCCAGCTCATGCCTGGACCTCCGCTAGCGCGTCCACCGTCAGGCCGCACAGCAGCGGCGGCATACCCGGTAGGCCGAGCGGCAGACCGAGCAGGCCTTCGCGCAGTTGTGTACTGATGCGCAGCGCCACCTGCAACGGCTGACCGGCGACGAGCAGGTTGAGCAGGCAACCTTCGCTGAGGCCCAGATGGCTGGCGTCCGCTTCGCTCAACAGCGCATAGGGCTCGGGTATGCGCGCCTGGATCGGTGCGGCCAATGCGCTGCTTTCATCGCTGCCGAACAGGTGATGGCAGGGCACCACTTGCCAGCGATTGGCGGCAGGGGTGAATGCGTCGGGGATCTGTTCGAACCAGGCGAGGCGATCGCCTTGCGGCTCGATCAAACGCACGCCCGCGTCGCCGGCACGCAGATGGCCGCCGACTTCATCCTGAAACTTGTTCCAGGCCTGCGGTGAGTTCCAGCCCGGAGACCAGGCGAAGGCCACTTGCTGGCGCGCCTCGGCCGAACCGGAGTAGCCCTCCATGGAGAAGGCGAAAGCGCTGTCCTGATCCTGCGGCGTGCGTGGTTCGTGCACGCTGATATTGGCGCGCATGGCGGTGCGGCCGCTGTAACGGTGCGGTTCGCGAGCCAACTTGAGCCCCTTGATGCGAAACCCGGCATCCGGCGCCGCCTCGACAATGGTGGCCAATGCCGCTGTGCTGGCGGCGCAGGCGGCCGTGACCTGATCGAGCTGGGTCCAATCCACGGCCTTGCCTTGCAGGGTGCTGTGCAGGGCATGCAGCCAGCGCCAACTTTCACGCACGCAATTGGTGGCATCCTGGTAGCTGGGCTCGAATACCTGGAAGAAACGCTGGGCGCGGCCTTCCTGGCTGACCAGGGTGCCGTCGCCCTCGGCGAAGCTGGCCGCCGACAGCAGCAGGTCGGCGCGCTCGGCTGTGGCAGTACGCTGGTGATCGGCGACGATCAGCGTCGCTACGGCGCTCAGCGCGCGCTCGACCGTTGCGCTGCTGGCTCGGCGATACAGGTCGTTCTCCAGCACTATCACGGCATCGGTCTGATCCTCACTCATGGCTTGCAGCGCGGCATCGACCGAGTCGCCGCCGAGCAACGCCAGCCCCAGGCTGTTGGCCTCGGCGACCACCAGGCTGAGCGAGCCTTGTTTGTCGCGTGCATGCAGGGCTTTAGCGATATTCGCCGTGGCCTCGAGCAGGGCCCGGTTACCCAGCGAGGTGCCGCCGATGATCAGCGGGCGTTGCGCCTGAAGCAGGCTGGCGGCGATACGTTCGGCGAGGGCCGCCGCCTGCTCATCCAGACCATTCACCACCGGTGCACTGGGATCCAGGGCGTGGGCCACGGCGAAGCCGAGGCGGGCCAGGTCGTCCGGGGCGGCGTGCACGCACTCTTCGGCGACATCGTCGAGCCGGGTGGCCTCGACGCTGGCGATAAACAGCGGATACAGGTTGTGCTGGCCGATGTTCTGCACCGCGGCATTCAACCAGGGTTGGATTTTCATCGCTGCGGCCATCGCCACGGCCTTGCCCTTTACCGTCTGCCGTAGCGCCAGGGCGATGCGCGCCGCGGTCTGGGTCAGGTCCTCGCCGAGCACCAGTACCGCGTCGTGGCTTTCCATCTCGCGTAGCGAGGCAATCGGCAGCGGGCTGCGCTGCAGGATATCCAGGGCCAGGCGCAAGTGTTGCAGTTCGTCGGCGGCGATGCCGCTGTAGAAGTGTTCGGCGCCGACCAGTTCGCGCAAGGCAAAGTTGCTCTCCAGGCTGGCGCGCGGTGAGCCGATGCCGAGGATGCGCTTGCCCTTGAGCAAGGCGGCGGCCTGATCCAGCGCGTCATCCAGGTCCAGCGGCTGGCCATCCAGCAGCGGCTGGCGCGGACGATCGGCGCGGTTCACGTAGCCGTAGCCGAAGCGCCCACGGTCGCAGAGGAAGTAGTGGTTGATGGCGCCGTGGTAACGGTTTTCGATGCGCCGAATCTCGCCATAGCGCTCGCCGGGGCTGATGTTGCAGCCGACCGAACAGCCATGGCAGATGCTCGGGGCGAACTGCATGTCCCACTTGCGGTTGTAGCGTTCGGAGTGGGTTTTGTCGGTGAACACCCCGGTCGGGCAGACTTCGGTCAGGTTGCCGGAGAACTCGCTCTCCAGTGCACCGTCTTCCACGCGGCCGAAATAGACGTTCTCGTGGGCACCATAGACGCCCAGGTCGCTGCCACCGGCGTAGTCCTTGTAGTAGCGCACGCAGCGGTAACAGGCGATGCAGCGGTTCATTTCATGACCGATGAATGGCCCCAGGTCCTGGTTCTGGTGGGTGCGCTTGCTGAAACGGTAGCGGCGCTGGTTGTGTCCGCTCATCACCGTCATGTCCTGCAGGTGGCAATGCCCCCCTTCCTCGCATACCGGGCAGTCATGCGGGTGGTTGGTCATCAGCCACTCGACCACGCTGGCACGAAACTGCTTGGCCTCCTCGTCGTCGATGGCGATCCAGCTGTTGTCGGTCGCCGGGGTCATGCATGCCATCACCAGGCGCCCGCGGGTGTCGTTGGCGTCGCTGAACTGCTTGACCGCGCACTGCCGGCAGGCGCCCACGCTGCCGAGTGCCGGGTGCCAGCAGAAGTAGGGAATATCCAGGCCCAGCGACAGGCAGGCCTGCAGCAGGTTGTCTGCACCGTCGACCTCGAACGCGTTGCCGTCTACATGGATAGTGGCCATGGCTCAGTTATCTTCCGGTTCGCTGTGGCGGGCGTGGCTGATGGAGTGCGTGCGTTGTTCTGCCATGTTCATTCACACCTCCAGTGCTGTGGGCTGGTTGTGCTCGGCATGTGCCGGGTGCACGATGCCGGCCTCGAATTCGTTACGGAAATACTTGAGGGCGCTGGCCAACGGCTCGACGGCGCCAGGGGCATGGGCGCAGAAGGTTTTGCCGGGGCCGAGGAAGTCGCACAGCTGTTCCAGGGTTTCGATATCGCCGGGCTGGCCTTGACCCAGTTCCAGGGCGCGCAGCAGCTTGACGCTCCAGGGCAGGCCGTCGCGGCAGGGGGTGCAGAAGCCGCAGGACTCGCGGGAGAAGAATTCCTCCATGTTGCGCAGCAGGCCGACCATGTTGACGCTGTCGTCCAGCGCCATGGCCAGGCCGGTGCCCATACGCGTGCCGACCTTGGCGATGCCAGCGGCGTACATCGGTGCATCCAAATGCTCCGGCAGCAGGAAGCCGGTGCCGGCGCCACCTGGTTGCCAGGCTTTCAGGCGGCTGCCAGCGCGCATGCCACCGGCATAGTCCTCGAGCAGTTCGCGGGCCGGGATACCGAATGGCAACTCCCACAGCCCAGGCTGCTTCACCTTGCCGGAAAAACCCATCAGCTTGCTGCCGTGGTCCTCGCTGCCGGGACGGGCCAGGGCTTGGTACCAAGCCACGCCGTTGCCGATGATCGCCGGCACGTTGCACAGGGTTTCGACGTTGTTCACGCAGGTCGGTTTGCCCCACACGCCGACGGCCGCGGGAAAGGGCGGCTTGGAGCGCGGGTTGGCACGGCGCCCTTCGAGGGAGCTGATCAGCGCCGTCTCCTCGCCGCAGATATAGCGGCCGGCGCCGGTGTGCACGAACAGCTCGAAGTCGAAACCGCTGCCGAGGATGTTGCGTCCCAGCAGGCCGGCGGCCTTGGCTTCCTCGACCGCGCGGTTGAGGTGGCGGGCGCAGTCGACGTATTCGCCGCGCAGGAAGATGTAGCCACGGTAGGCCTTGAGCGCGCGGGCGCTGATCAGCATGCCCTCGATCAACAGGTGCGGCAGCTGTTCCATCAGCAGGCGGTCTTTGTAGGTGTTGGGCTCCATCTCGTCGGCGTTGCACAGCAGGTAACGTTTATCCAGCGACTCGTCCTTGGGCATCAACCCCCACTTCACTCCGGTGGGAAAGCCGGCACCGCCGCGGCCCTTGAGGCCGCTGTCCTTGACCTGTTGGGTGATCTCGTCCGGGCTGAGTTGGCTCAAGGCATGCCGCGCGGCGCTGTAGCCGTTTTGCCGCTGGTATTCGTCCAGCCACACGGGCTCGCCGTCGTCGCGCAGGCGCCAGGTCAGCGGATGGGTGTCGGTCGGGCGTGGCACCCGGTTCGCGGTGCTCAGGGACACGCAACTCATGGGTAGCGCTCCAGCAGTTGATTGACGGTGGCGGCGTCCAGGTGGCTGTGGGTGTCGTCGTCGATCATCAGGGTCGGCGCCTTGTCGCAGTTGCCCAGGCAGCACACCGGCAGCAGGGTGAAGCGGCCGTCGCGGCTGGTCCCGCCCAGGCCGATGCCCAGTTCCTGATGCAAGGCCTCCTGGATCGCCTCATGGCCATTGATATAGCAGACCATGCTGTCGCACAGGCGGATGATGTGCCGACCCACGGGCTGACGGAAAATCTGGCTGTAGAAGGTCGCCACGCCCTCTACGTCGCTGGCGGGGATGCCGAGCAGCGCGCCTATGGCCTCGGCGGCGCCGTCGGGCACCCAGCCGCGGGCCTTCTGCACGATCTTCAGCGCTTCGATGGACGCCGCACGCGGATCTTCGTAGTGCTGCATCTCATGCTCGATGGCCGCACGTTCGTCGTGGCTGAGGGCGAAGCGGTCGGTTTGAATCAGCGTGCTAGTCATATCAGCGGTCCACGTCGGCCATGACGAAATCGATGCTGCCCAGGTAGGCGATCAGGTCGGCGACCATGCTGCCGTTGATCACCGCCGGGATCTGCTGCAGGTGCGGGAAGCTCGGGGTGCGAATCCGCGTGCGGTAGCTCATGGTGCTGCCGTCGCTGGTTAGGTAGTAACTGTTGATGCCCTTGGTCGCCTCGATCATCTGAAACGCCTCGTTGGCCGGCATCACCGGGCCCCAGGACACCTGCAGGAAATGGGTGATCAGGGTTTCGATGTGCTGTAGGGTGCGTTCTTTCGGTGGCGGCGTGGTCAGCGGGTGATCGGCCTTGTAGGGGCCCGCCGGCATGTTGTTCAGGCATTGCTCGATGATCCGCAGGCTCTGGCGCATTTCCTCGACGCGGATGATGCAGCGGTCGTAGGCATCGCCATTCACCGCTAAAGGAATCTCGAAATCGAAGTGCTGGTAACCGGAATACGGGCGCGCCTTGCGCAGGTCGAAGTCCAGTCCGGTGGCGCGCAGGCCGGAGCCGGTGACGCCCCACGCCAGCGCCTGTTGGGTGTTGTAGGCGGCGACGCCGAGGGTGCGGCCACGCAGGATGCTGTTCTGCAGCGCGGCTTTTTCGTACTCGTCGAGGCGCTTGGGCAGCCAGGCGACGAAGTCCCGCACCAGCTTGTCCCAGCCGCGCGGCAGGTCATGGGCGACGCCGCCGATGCGGTACCAGGCCGGGTGCATGCGAAAACCGGTGATGGCCTCGATCACCTGGTAGGCGCGCTGGCGATCGGTGAAGGTGAAGAACACCGGGGTCATGGCGCCGACGTCCTGGATATAGGTGCCGAGGAACAGCAGGTGGCTGTTGATGCGGAAGAACTCGGCGAGCATCACCCGGATGAAGTCGACCCGGTCCGGTACGGTAATGCCGGCCAGTTTTTCCACCGCCAGCACGTAGGGCAGGTTGTTCATCACCCCGCCGAGGTAATCGATGCGGTCGGTGTAGGGGATGAAACTGTGCCAGGACTGGCGCTCGGCCATCTTCTCGGCGCCGCGATGGTGGTAGCCGACTTCGGGTACGCAGTCGACGATTTCCTCGCCATCCAGTTGCAGAATGATGCGAAAAGCGCCGTGAGCCGAAGGGTGGTTGGGACCGAGGTTGAGGAACATATAGTCCTCGGTTTCGCTGTGGCGCTGCATGCCCCAGTCCTCCGGTTGGAAGCGCAGCGCTTCCTGCTCCAGGTCCTGCTTGGCGGCGGACAGGCTGTAGGGGTCGAATTCGGTGGCGCGGGCCGGGTAATCCTTGCGCAGCGGATGACCTTCCCAGGTCGGCGGCATCATGATCCGCGTCAAATGCGGATGGCCATCGAAGTGGATGCCGAACATGTCCCAGACTTCCCGCTCGTACCAGTTGGCGTTGGGCCAGATGCGCGTGGCGCTGGGTAGCTTGAGGTCGTTTTCCTGCAGGGCAACCTTGATCATCACGTCGCTGTTCCGCTCGATCGACAGCAGGTGATAGAACACGCTGTAGTCCGCCGCCGGCAGCCCACGGCGCTGGGTGCGCAGACGCTCGTCCATGCCGTGCAGGTCATAGAGCATGACGTAGGGCTTGGGCAGTTGACGCAGGTAGCCCAGTACCTCCAGCAGCAACTCACGCGCGACCCAGAGCACCGGCATGCCAGTACGCGTGTTTTGCAGGGTGAAGGCCTCGGCGCCGAATCGCGCGTGCAGCTCGGCGACCACATCGTCAGTGGCTGTGGGTGGCGGCGCTGTGTGTAGGGCACTGGGTGCAGTCATGGTGTCGTGGCTATCCGTTAGCGGCAGGCGTTAATCGGAACTCGAGTCAAACTTCATCAGGGCTGCGCAGGTTGGTGACTTGAATCCGCTCGGCACGGCGTTGTTCTCGCTGCGAGGGCATCTCGGCGCGGTACACCCCTTGATCGCCGACCACCCAGGACAGTGGGCGGCGTTCCTGGCCGATGGACTCCTGCAGCAGCATCAAGCCTTGCAGAAATGCCTCGGGCCGGGGCGGGCAGCCGGGTACGTAGACATCCACCGGAAGAAACTTGTCGACGCCCTGCACCACAGAATAGATGTCGTACATGCCCCCGGAGTTGGCGCAGGATCCCATGGAGATCACCCACTTGGGTTCGAGCATCTGTTCGTAGAGGCGCTGGATGATCGGCGCCATCTTGATGAAACAGGTGCCGGCGATGACCATGAAGTCCGCCTGGCGCGGCGAGGCGCGGATGACTTCGGCGCCGAAACGGGCAATGTCATGCGGTGCGGTGAAGGCCGTGGTCATCTCCACGTAGCAGCAGGAGAGGCCGAAGTTGTACGGCCAGAGGGAGTTCTTGCGGCCCCAGTTGACTGCGCCGTTGAGCACCTCTTCCAGCTTGCCCATGTAAATATTGCGGTGCACCTGACCTTCGAGTGGATCGCCGACGGTCTCGCGCTCGCCAATCGGGTATTGCTGATTGGGCGCGTTGGGGTCGATTCGGGTGAGTTTGTATTGCACGCCTGCACCTCAAGATTTGGGTTTGCTGGCGAGGCGCTTGCGGCGCGCCTCTGGAGCCCAGTCGAGGGCGCCGATCCGGGCCAGATAAACCAACCCGGCCAGGAGAATCGCGATGAATATCAACGCCTCGATAAACCCAGCCCAGCCGCTTTCACGCAGCGAGACGGCCCAGGCGAAGAGAAACAAGGCCTCCACATCGAAGATCACGAACAGCATCGCTACCAGGTAGAACTTGGCGGAAAAGCGTAGGCGGGCCCCCCCAGTGGAGACGATGCCGGACTCGAACGGCTCGTTCTTGCTGCGCCCCCAGGCTTTGCTGCCCAGCAGGCTGGAGACCCCGAGCATAAAGGCGCACAAACCCGCAACGCCTAGAAGAAAAACCGCTAACCCCCAGTTATGGGCCAGGCTCATTACCGCATCTGGCATGCCGTACTCCTCGCTAAGGAAGGGTATTGCTCGTGCATCGCTCCCTGCGCCTGCGTCTCGGCGCTTAGTTCAATACTAGGCGGGCTTCTGCAAGTCAGTGAATTTATGCCGAAAAAAAATTGTCACGGCTGCCCGTCACCCTGCAGCGAAGGGTTGACCGCCGGACACCCGGCAAGGGCTGCGGCGAAAAGGGCGGGTGATTGAGGCGGGGAAGGTAACTAACCGGCCAGCACGGCCGGTTAGTTCGGATGGAGCATTGACCCGGAGGGCTACAGCAGGCGTCGACCGTCGTCGCGCGTGATGATGACCGTCGACGAGCGCGGCCGCTTACCCGGGCCGTCCGGCCAGGTACTGAGCAAGTTGCTGGCGGTCGAGCCTTCACCGGGGTGCTGGATATTCACGAACAGCGTGCGGAAATCCGGGGTGGCGGTGATGCCGGTAATTTCCGCGCCGAGCGGTCCGACCAGAAAGCGCTTCAACTCGCCGCTCTTCGGGTCGGCGACCAGCATCTGGTTGTTGCCGAAGGGGCCGCTGCCGAGTTGACTGCCGCTCATGTCGGTTTGAATCCACAGGCGGCCTTCATCATCGAACCACAGGCCGTCTGGGCTGGCCAGGCGGTTGTCGGCGCTCAGCGGCTGGCCGTTGGGCCCGACACTGTCGGTCTCCGGTCCGGCGAGGAGGAACAGGCTCCAGCTGAAGTGGCGGCCCGCGTAGTGTTTGCTGCCTTCGCGCCAGCGGATGATGTGGCCATAGGGGTTGGCGGTCCGTGGGTTGGCGGCGTCAGTCTCGCTGCGTGAGCTGTTGTTGGTGAGGGTGAAGTAGACCTCGCCGTTGTCGGGATTCACCGCGCCCCATTCCGGGCGATCCATCTTGGTCGCGCCGACGGCGTCGGCAGCCAGGCGAGTATTGATCAGCACCTCACCCTGGTCGGCGAAGCTCACCCCGGCCGTTTGGCAGGCCTGTTGAAAGCTCGCATCCTGAAGATCCAGCGCCAGCCACTCGCCGCTGCCGTCGGCATTGAACCGGGCGACGTACAGGGTGCCGTGATCCAGCAGTTGGCCATTGCTGCGTCCCGGACGGTATTTGTCACGGCTGACATATTTGTAGATGTACTCGTTCTGCGAGTCGTCGCCGGAGTAGCAGACCAGCGGCCGCCCCGGCTTAACGGGAGCGAACACCAGGCCCTCGTGGGCGAAGCGGCCGAGTGCGGTGCGTTTGATCGGCTGGGACTCGGGGGCGAAAGGATCTATTTCGACTATCCAGCCGAAGTGGTTGGGTTCGTTGCGGTAGTCGTCACTGGCGCTTGCGCCTGTGCGGGTGGCATCGAAGCGTTCGAACTCATCGCCGGCCACGCTTTCCCAGCCGTAGCGGCTGCTGCTGCGCAGGCCATAACGGCTCAGCTCGCGGGGCAGGCTGGGGTCGTCGCTGGCGAAATACCCGGCCCAGTTTTCCTCGCAGGTCAGGTAGGTGCCCCAGGGCGTGAAACCGTTGGAGCAGTTGTTCAGCGTGCCGCGGGTGGCCGTGCCGGTCGGGCTGTAGCGGGTTTGCAGCAGTACGTGGCCGCGTGCCGGGCCGCTGATCTGCATAGGGGTCGCGCCGGTGACGCGGCGGTTGCGGGCACTGGGCAGCACTGTCCACTCGCCGCGCGGCCCACGGCAAACTTCCACCACGGACACCCCGTGGGCGTTGATTTCCTTGCGTACTTGTTCGGCACTGGTGCGCTTGCCATCCACCACTGTGGGTCCATTGGGGTGGAGCAACCCGGCATCGATGTATTCATGGTTGAGCACCAGCAGGCCGTGATGGCTGTTGCGGCCGTGACCCTGCTGGGCATCGATAGGGAAGAAGTGCATGCCATCGTGGTGCATGCCGAGTTGCTCGGCCTGGTCCTGGGCGCTGTTGCTGCCGTCGTCGAGGTAGGCCGGGTAGCGACCGCTAAGCGGGGTGCCCCAGGGTATGAACGGGCTGGCCCGGTAGCCAGCAGGCACGCTGATGGTATCGGCGCGCGTCACGGCCACTGGGGCGAACGGCAACTTGCTGCGGCGTTTGAAAGAGAACCCCGCCGGGCCCTGGCTGGTCGGTTCAGCGGCATTGACCGCAGAGGGCAGGACCGCGCCCAGGAATGCCAAGGTGCCCAGTGCAGCACCGCCGGCCAACACCTGTCGGCGGGCGAGGCCGCCGCTGATCACTTGGTTGATGTGGGCGTTGGCGCAGTGATTGCTGAGTAACTCATCACCGCTACCGAACAACACCTCGTTGTCACTCTCATGTTGCATGGTCGGCTCCTTGGGCTGATCGAGGGAGCCTCGACGCTAAACAAACAACACGACGGAACGATTACAGGACATGTGCTGCAGTGCACAAATCGGGCAGGCACGCAGTTGCCCTAAGTCGCGGGAAGCGTTTGGCGTGAGCAGTATCAGGCTAGGGTCTGTTGCTGTTTCATTGCGAGCCGCGTTGCCGCGAGAAATGGCCCCCGATTAGGCGCAGGACGCGGGTAATGGTCATTCCCTTGCCAAGTCCTGCAACAACAGCGGGGGCCATTTCCCGCGCAACCCGAAGGGCCGGGCCTGTTTTTGCGCGATGCGGCG
>NZ_VIUH01000041.1 GCF_007993865.1 Pseudomonas sp. SJZ079
CTGAAAGGCTTGAGTATCCATGGTGGGCAGACCTCACAAGCGGATGTCTGCCTTAAAGCTTAGTCCTTGCAACACAATTTTGGGACAGAGCCAAATATAAGGCTGCTAAAAATGATATTGGACGAATTCATTCAGCTGGTTAATAAATTTGTCCACACGGCCAGTGCAGTATTTTCCAAGCCGGAAGTCTATGCGCAAATTGGCATCGTTCTAGCGATCTACCTTGTCGCCTGGGCACTTGCTAATCGCATCAGAAAATACGCCCCGTTCCTTGACGTGAATCACCAAGGCGCTGCCGTTCATCCCTTGCGTAGATTTATTGGCAAGTTGGGCAGTCTGATTTTTCCGCTGCTCGCTATCTTGATGTTGCGAATATCCCTTGAAGTCAGTGAGGGCGTATTGAGCCAGGGCTGGCTTGTGCAGGCAGCACTGACTGTTTCCATATTACTTCTGTTTTATTCGATTGTTCGTGACTTTATACAGAACAGGGTTGCGGCTGGGGTATTCAGGTGGCTGGGCATGCCACTGCTGCTGCTGCACCTGCTCGGTGTGCTGGGTGACTTAATAGCAATACTCGAATCCATATCGGTAAACGTGGGCAATATTGAGGTTTCAGTTTACGGCATCGCCCGTGTTGCCATTTTTGGTTCGCTGCTGTTCTGGCTAGGGCGCATTAGCAGCAAAACCGGCCGATCATTCATCGTTCATCAGGAAAACCTCGATATACGGACTCGCGAAGTTGCCGCGAAACTTTTCGAGGTGGCGATATTCTTTCTGGTATCCCTGTTGATATTGCAGGTCATGGGCATCAACCTCACCACGCTTGCGGTGTTTGGCGGGGCGCTTGGTGTCGGTATTGGATTGGGGCTGCAGGCAATTGCGTCCAACTTTATATCCGGGATCATCATCCTGTTGGACCGCTCGGTGTCCATTGGAGACTATGTCGAACTCGATGACGGCCGCACTGGAATTGTCCGCGAGTTAAATATGCGCTCGACAACACTGGAAACGTTCGATGGCAAAGATATTGTGGTGCCTAACGAAAAGTTCATCGCCGAAATATTTACCAACTGGACGCACAAGGACAAAAGTCAACGTTATCGGGTTGATTTCTCGGTCGCCTATCATTCCGACATCAGGAAGCTGGTCGAGATTATCAAGGCTGTAGTCGCTAGCCACCCGCAGGTGTTTAGCGGCGACGCTGTACCGCTCGAGGAACGTCCCGATTGTGAAATAGACAGCTTTGGCGATTCCGGCATCAACATGTTCGTCGAGTTCTGGATGGAAGGCATCGACGATGGCAAGAACCGTGTGGGCGGTGATCTTCTATTGATGATTTTGGAGGCGCTACAGGAACATGGTTATGAAATACCCTTCCCGCAGCGGGAGGTTCGGGTGGTGAATAAAGACTTTTCAAATAAGGGCAAACAGGGCGATTGAGTCGCCTCTATTAAAGGATGGAGTGGTTTATATGTTAACCACTCCAGCCTGTTGTCCTTCGACTCGGCAGCCGCACCTCGATAGCCTGAATGCCCTAGGGCAGGATCACCAAGTGGTTGGGCAGTTCGTTGCGTTCGCTGGTGGCCGGCACATGCAGCTTCAGTTGCTCGCCGCAGGCCTGAATGCAGCCGAGAAAGCCCTGCAGGGTTTCGCCGCGTTTCACCCGCTGGGTGAAGTCCGCGACTATGGCTTGCCAGGTCGCGTCGGGCAGCCGGCTGGAAATCCCTCGGTCGACCAGGATTTCCACATAGTGCTCGGCCTCCGAGACGAAGATCAGCATGCCGGTCCCGCCTGAGGTGTGGTGCAGGTTGTGTTCGAGGAACTGCCGGCGCGCCAGGTTGGAGGCGCGCCAATGACGCACGGCGCGCGGTATCAGCCGGGTGGTGAGTGGCGGGATGCGCAGCAGCAGGCTCAAGCCGGCAAAGCTCAGCCACTGCACCAACAACAGTTCCTGGGCGCTCAGCCAGGCGCCAAAATAATTGATCGCACCGGGTAGCAGCAGCGCCAGCAGGCTGGCCCAGAGCAGCGGGATATAGGTGTAGTCGTCCGCTCTGGCCGCCAATACGGTGACCAGTTCGGCATCGGTCTCGCGCTCGACCGCGCTGATCGCCTGGGCGACCTGGTGTTGTTCACTTGCACTCAATAACGCCATGGGGCTCGTCTACTCGTTGAATTGAATTACCAGCTGCCGGAAGCGCCGCCGCCACCAAAGCCGCCACCACCGCCACCAAAGCCACCGCCGCCACCAAAACCGCCGCCGGAGCCGCCACGGCCCATACCTGCAGCCAGAAGTCCGCCCAGCAGCAGGCCACGGCGTCCGCCGCGTCCACCACCAATCAGACCGAGGATGACCATCAGCAAGACGAAGAAGGGGATCGCCTTGGCCTGTTTCTCCGGCTTCGCGCTATCGGCCAAGGGTTGGCCACCGAGCACCTGGAGGATCGCGGTCACGCCGTCGTTGATGCCCTTGGCATAATCGCCACGCTTGAAGGCGGGCGTGATGAGCTGGTTGATGATCGTCGAGGATTGCGCATCGGTCAGGCGGCCTTCCAGGCCATAGCCGACCTCGATACGGATTTTGCGTTCGTCACGGGCTATCAACAAAAGGGCACCGTTATCCTTGCCTTTCTGGCCGATACCCCAGTGCCGGCCCAGCTGATAACCGAATTCCTCGATGGGAACGCCTTGCAGGTTCTCCAGTGTCACCACCACCACTTGCTCGCTGCTGGCCTGCTCATGCGCCGCCAGCTGTTGCGTCAACCGTGCTTCGCTCTGCGCATCGAGCAGCTCGGCCTGGTCCACGACCCGTCCGCTCAGCGCGGGGAATTCGGGCTGCGCCTGAGCCAAACAGACCCAGGCCGACAGCAGCAAGAGCAGCGGCAGGCGCAGTACTGCGGACATCAGAATTTCACTTCGGGCGCTTTGTCCGCCTCGGGTGCTGTGGCTTCGAAGTTCTCCCGCACTGACATCTCGCTGTACATCAGGCTGTGCCAGATACGCCCAGGGAAGGTGCGGATCTCGGTGTTGTAGCGTTCGACCGAGGTAATGAAGTCGCGACGGGCCACCGCGATGCGGTTTTCCGTGCCTTCCAGCTGGGATTGCAGGGCCAGGAAGTTTTGGTTGGATTTCAGATCGGGATAGCGTTCGGAGACCGCCATCAAGCGGCTCAGGGCGCCGCTGAGCTGTTCTTGCGCCTGCTGGAACTGGCGCAGTTTCTGCGGATCGTCCAGGGTGCTGGCGTCCACCTGAATGGAGGTGGCCTTGGCGCGGGCTTCGATCACCGCCACCAGGGTTTCCTGCTCTTGCTTGGCGAAGCCTTTGACGGTTTCCACCAGATTGGGCACCAGATCCGCGCGGCGCTGATACTGGTTTTCCACCTGGGACCAGGCCGCTTTGACCTGCTCGTCATAGGTGGGAATGTTGTTGATGCCGCAGCCGGTCAACAGTGCGGCCATGGCCAATAAGGCGGCCACTCGCGCGCCGAACCTGAATCCTGTGGTTGTCTGCATGCTTCGCTGATCTCCATGTTGAGTCGTTAATACAGGCTCACCCTACCTGGCGCCCAGGCGATAAGCCAATCGCGTCGCCCATGAGTGTTGATCTAACGAGCGGCTCGGCTGCGCAAAAGTGTAGACGCAGCTTAGGGAGCATCGGGCGGCCGCAGAGTTCGGGGGTGAGGGCGAAACAGGGTCGAGTCCCTGGAGGACTTGCCGGTTCACGCGGCCGTCAGGGCAACAGAAACGGGCCGATAGGCGCTGCGCAGGGTAAACTGCGCGGATTCGCACATCCGCTTTCCTGGTTCTGGTTACCCTCATGACATTCGCCTCCCTCGGTCTTATCGATCCATTACTGCGCACCCTCGATAGCCTCGACTATGTCGCGCCCACGCCGGTGCAGGCCGAGGCTATTCCTGCGGTACTGGCGGGGCGCGATCTGATGGCCGCGGCGCAGACCGGCACCGGTAAGACTGCCGGTTTCGCCCTGCCGCTGTTGCAGCGCTTGATGATGGAAGGGCCGAATGTGGCCAGTAACTCGGTGCGCGCGCTGGTGTTGGTGCCGACTCGCGAGTTGGCCGAGCAGGTGCAGCAGAGCTTTCTGACCTATGGCCAGCACCTGCCGTTGCGCAGCTACGCGGTGTACGGCGGGGTCAGCATCAATCCGCAGATGATGAAGCTGCGCAAGGGCCTCGACGTGCTGGTGGCGACGCCTGGACGCTTGCTCGATCTTTATCGGCAGAATGCGGTGAAGTTCAACCAGGTGCAGACCCTGGTGCTCGACGAAGCCGACCGCATGCTCGACCTGGGCTTCGCCCGCGAACTGGACGATCTGTTCTGCGCCTTGCCGAAAAAACGCCAGACCCTGCTGTTCTCCGCGACCTTCTCCGAGGCCATCCGTGGCATGGCCAAGGAACTACTGCGCGACCCGCTGAGCATCGAGGTCAGCCCGCGCAATGCGGCGGCCAAATCGGTCAAGCAGTGGCTGATCCCGGTGGACAAGAAGCGCAAGGCCGAGCTGTTCCTGCACCTGTATCGGAGCCAGCGCTGGAGTCAGGTGCTGGTGTTCGTCAAGACCCGCAAGGGCGTCGACGAACTGGAAGCCGAACTGCAGCGCCAGGGCATCAGCGCCGACGCGATTCACGGCGACAAGCCGCAACCGACCCGGCTGCGCGCACTGCAACGCTTCAAGAACAACGAGGTGAAGGTACTGGTGGCCACCGACGTGGCGGCCCGCGGCCTGGACATCGACGATCTGCCGCTGGTGGTCAACTTCGACCTGCCGATCGTCGCCGAAGACTACGTGCACCGCATCGGCCGTACCGGTCGTGCCGGGGCCACGGGGCTGGCGGTGTCGTTGGTGTGCGCCGACGAGGTGCAGCACCTGTCGGCCATCGAGGCGCTGATTCAGCAGGTGCTCAAGCGCGTCGACGAGCCGGACTTCATTCCCGACCATCGGGTGCCACAGACCCTGGCCGGCGGCCAGGTGGTGAAAAAACCGAAGAAGCCGAAAAAAGCCAAGGTGGTGGGCGGCGGCAAAGGGGGCAGCCTCGGCCGTTGGCTGGAGAGCGACGAGCCCGCCGCGCCGCCGATCAAGGCGGTGCGCAAGGTGCCGAACTTCGGTGGCGGGCCGGCCAAGGGCGGTAGAAAGCCGTAGTTCGCGAGGGGCGCCGCCAGGGGGGCGCACTCATGGATGCCGGGTTAGGCTCGGCTAGTGCGCGGCCTGGCTCGCGGTCAGTTGTTTCTTGTGGGTGGCGGCAGCGGTCATGTCGTAGATCACCAGGCACAGGTGGTCGACCTCGCCGCTGGCGCCGCTCAACGGCAGCAGCGTGACGTTCTGGTACATGAAATCTTCCTGGCCGGTAATCGGTTGGTAGCTCTTGAAGTGCACCAGGTAGGGGCGCTGCTCCCACAGGCTGAAGGCCCGGGTGCCGAGTTGCACCACGGTGTCCACCTTGCGGCGTAGCCAGGCTTCGTCGATTTCCGGGAACAGCTCGAACAGCGGCTTGCCGTGCACCTCGTCCGGGCCAATGCCGGAGTGGTTTTCCATGAAACTGTTCCACACCTCCACCTGGTATTGGCGGTCGAGCACGATCACGCCAACGTCGATGCACTGCACGATGTCGAGCAGCCAGTGGACTTCTTTGATATCGATCTGAGTAGCCATGCTGGTCAGTCCATCAGGTAGCGGATTTTGTTGGTCAGGCGCTTGATCGAGTCCTCGGTGAACAGCAGCAGCAGGTCAAAGTGAATGTTGTGGTCTTCCAGGCTGTAGCTGATCTCCACCGCCAGGGTCTTCTTCCAGCGGCGTTGGTTGAGGTGGATCAGCCGCTCGATCGAGGCGTGCTGGCCGAGCAGTTGCGGATGCCCCTGGGAGAAGCGCACGTCGATCTGTTCGGCGATCCCGGCCAGGCAGGCGCCGGTGAGGATGCTGGCGAGGTCGATGAGCATCTCCGACGTTTGGTTATCGTCCTTCGGCTGCCACTGGAGCAGGCGCGCCATATCGGCGACTTCCGAGTCGTGGAACAGCAGCAGCGCCTCGCCGGCAATGCCGTCGCCGATAAAGCCCTGGCACACCGCGCTCAGGCGTTCGCCGCGTTGGGCGTCGGTGAGCGTCATGTGCAGCTCGCTGACTTCGAAGATATTCACCTGCGGCACCGGCAGCTTGACGAACACCCCGAGCACCTTGGCCAGCAGCGCGGCGGCGCGGCCCATGGCGACGTTGCTGACTTCGCGCAGGGCGTCGCGGAAATTCACCTTCAGCTCGATCTGCGCGGCAGGCGGACTCATGGCCGTGGATGGCGCCTGGGGATCGAACAGGCCGTGTTCGATCAGGGTGCTGCGCAGGGTCTCGGGGTCGGCCGGTTTCTTCAGGAAGGCCAGGGCGCCGAGCTGCTTGACGCGGCGCAGGGCTTCTTCCTGAATATCGCCGGAAACCACCACCACCTTGCACGACAAGCCTTCGGCCCGTAGCGCGGCGAGGGTCTGGTAGCCGTCAAACTCCGGCATGGTCAGGTCGAGCAACATCAGCTTGACCTGACCCTGGCGAATGATCGCCAGGGCTTCCTGACCGTTCGCCGCCTGGCTGATGGTCACCGGCCAGTCGGCGGGGAGGGCGCGGATCAACTGCTTGCGCGCCATGTTCGAGTCGTCGCAGACCAGCAAGGGAATCACGGTTGAGGGGCTACCTGTGCGCGTGGATCGGGAGCCGCTCTGTGCCGGCTTGGCGCAAGCATAGCCCCTGCCGCCGGCTAAGCCCAAGGTCGCGCTGCCGCTGACTGCCGCCTGCATGCCGACGATAAGGCTGGCTAGCCGGGTGCGTGACGGGAAAGGGTGAGGCGGCTAATCGCGCAATCGACTCGCCCCAAGGGACTTCGCAGGCTCTAGTCGGCGGGCTGTGCCCGCAGCCAGCGCAACATGCCCAGGCCCGCCTGGCGCCCGCTGGCGAAGCAGGCGGTGAGCAGGTAGCCGCCGGTCGGCGCTTCCCAGTCGAGCATCTCGCCGGCGCAGAATACGCCGGGCAGTTGCCTGAGCATCAGCCCTTCGTCCAGCTGCTCGAAGGGCACGCCACCGGCGCTGCTGATCGCCTCGTCCAGGGGCCGCGGTCTGACCAGGGTGATGGGCAGCGCCTTGAGCGCAGCGGCCAGTTGCGCGGGATCGCTGATCTGCTCGGCGCTGGTCAGCTCGCGCAGCAGCGCGGCTTTCACTCCGTCGATGCCGACCTGGCGATGCAGGTGTTTGGCCATCGAATGCGAGCCGCGTGGCTTGCTCAGCGCTCGGTGCAGTTTGTCCAGAGGGCTTTGCGGCAGCAGGTCGAGTGTGAGGGTGGCCGAACCCTGTTGATCGATCCGCTGACGAATACGCGCCGACAGCGCATACACCAGGCTGCCCTCGATGCCACTGCGGGTGAGGACGAATTCGCCCAGGCGCGGCGCTTCGTCATCCAGGCGCAGGCTCACGTTCTTCAGTGGTGCGCCGGCGAACTTGTCTTGCAGCAATGGACTCCAGCCCGCCACCTCGAAACCGCAGTTGCTGGCCTGCAACGGCGCAATCGGAATACCGCGCGCCTGCAGCAACGGCACCCAGGCACCGTCGGAACCGAGCCGCGCCCAGCTGCCACCACCCAGGGCCAGCAGGGTGGCATCGGCCTGTACGGCAATCTCGCCTGCGGGCGTGGCGATACGCAGCGCGCCACCGTCGGTCCAGCCCAGCCAGCGCCGGCGCGTGTGGATCGCCACACCCTGTTCGCGCAGGCGCTTGAGCCAGGCGCGTAGCAGCGGGGCGGCCTTCATGTCGGTGGGGAACACTCGGCCGGACGTGCCTACGAAGGTGTCGATGCCCAGGCCATGAATCCAGTTGCGCAGGGCCGCGGCATCGAACTCGGCGAGCAGTTGGGCGATCTCTGCGCGGCGCTCGGCGTAGCGCGACAGGAACGGCTCCTTGGCCTCGGAGTGGGTGATATTCATCCCGCCCACCCCGGCCAGCAGAAACTTGCGCCCCACCGAGGGCATGGCATCGAACAGCTCGACCTTGACCCCGGCCAGTGCCAGGACCTCGGCCGCCATCAGGCCAGCCGGGCCGCCGCCGATGATGGCGACCGAGTGGGGGGTGGGGGCAGCGGGCTTATCGGTCATGGGTGTGGGCGGGTCATGGTGGTGGGTGGCGCATTCTACCCGAGGCGCAGTGTCCAGGGCTTGCCGCAGACGGCGATTGACGCGGTGCACCAGGGCTGGCAACGCCCCAAGCAGGCGCCTGGGCGCACACGCGGGGGGCATCTCAGGAGGCACGCCCCTGTCGGCAGAGACTTCGCCTCGATCCATGTCAGCAACCGCACTGCCCCGGCAACGTCAGCCGGGCGCGCCCCACCATGTCCCCTCAGGCAACGATGATTGACTCTTCGTTGATGATCGCGCGCAGCAATTCGCTGAACATCGCGCTGTCCTCTTGCTGCTGCAAGCGGCGCACCTCATTCCATTCAGGCAGCCGCCTATGTTCCCGGTCGCAGATTTGATCGCACTGGCTCGCTCGCTAGCGGTCGATACCGACCATTCGCTGGGCCAGCTATCCGGTTCGTCGTTGGTGCTGCTGAATTTGAAGCCTCAACCCTATCCGGTCGAGCTGCACCAAGAGACTGAGCGCATCCTGGTGCTGCAGGGAGAGGCGGGCGTCGAGTTCGAGCAGGGTGCAGTACGCCTGACCTGCGGCGCGCTGTTGGTCGTCCCGCCTGGACAGCGCCATAGCTTCTCCGCGGATTCGGACGCGGTGGTGCTGGCGATATTCGGCGATCCCGATGCAGCGGCAGCGCCAGCCCCTTCCTGCTGAGCAGGGAGTGCCACGCTGCTGGCTGTGCAATTGCAACAACCTCAAACAATCATAAAAAAGAGGCTTTAGCTCATGAACAAGGTACTTGCAGCAATGTCGCTGGCGCTGATGGTGACTTCCTTCGGCGCCTCGCCTCAGAGTCTCAGTCATCCGAACTTGAGTTAACCAACTAGCTGAGCCGCCCCGGCTTTTCCGGAAGGCAGTCCATCAGCCCGCTGCAGGTACTGTGCGTGCTTGGCCTGGTCGGCTGCGGCTTGGACCTGAAATTCACTTGATAAGTTGTAACTGCGCCTGCCGGGGAGGCATGCATGAAGGACAGAACCGTTCCTGAGAGTTATATCGGCGTATGGCAGCGAACCCTGCTGCAAACCGCTGCTGGTGACGATACCGACACCCGGGTGTTCTGGTTGCAGTCGCGGCGCCTGCATGTCGACCTGCGCATCCCGTTGGATCGGCCGGTTTTTCCGGCTGGCTTGGGCTTGCACGAGGTCAGTCGTGAGCAAGCACTGGCGCTGGCCCAGCAGGGTGGGTTCGCGGGCAGCACCCAGGTGGATGGCGAGCTGTGCCGCTGGCAGCGGGAAATCGACTATCGCCCGCCGGCACTGACGGCGGACGTCGGCGTCATGCGTTTTGCCGCGGCCGATACCCTGCTCGAGGATTGCCAGCACGGCCGCTACCATGAGCGCTGGCAGCGGCTGCCCGATTCGCTGGGGGGCAGCCAGGGTTTTCGTCTGGAGCAGGTGGGCCCGCCTGGCGCTGCGCCGCGGATCGCCTATCTGCTGGTGTGTGGGGCTTACTTTGCTTTTGTGCGCAGCCGCGAGGTCGCCCTGCCGGCTGGCGCTAATCTGCAGTCTTTGGTCGAGGCTGCGCAGCAGCCGCAAGAGCGGGTGGCGCTGCTGGACTGCGAGGTATCGTTCGGACAGCGCGATGGTCAGGCTGCGAGCTGGCAAATCGAGCTGTCGACGCTGCCGCTGCGCGAGGGCACCACGCTGTTTGCCGAGCCGCCGGTGCTCCTCGGCGGGGCTCCGCGCTGGCAGTGCAAAGACCGACTATGGATAACCAGCCCCAACGGTCCGTTGCAGTGGCAAATCAGCGATGTCGATTGAGCGGCAACCCGACTAATCGGAGACGGAACCTGTGGCCTGAGCCGCGGACGTCATCACCTCGACCACATAGTTGAGCCAGCCGCTGGCGCTGCTCGGGCGGTAAACCAGCATCACCTGCTGGGTACAGGAGAAGGGATTGTCGGTCAGCTCGAGGCGTAACAGCTGCAGTTCGTCCAGCGCATAGTCCGGCAGGTAGGCCAGAGCCAAGCCGGCGCGTACCAGGCCGTCGACCAGCAGCAGGTCATCGCTGCGGTAGCGGATGATGCGCGGTTGCCGATCGTCGCGCCAGCCGTCGGTGGCCGGCCCGCCCTGCAATCCGCGGAACGGCGGCTGGGTCGGTACCACGAAGGGGTAGTGCAGGACCTCGGCTACGGTGGCGCGTCGGCCGCTGGCGAGGGCAGCGAGCGGGTGGTTGGCACCTATGGCCACCTCAAAGCGGGTTTGGCCAATCTTCAGTGCACGATGTCGCGGGTCGAGCGCACCGAGGGCCGCCGTGGTCAACAGGGCCAGATCCGCCTCGCCGCGGGCCAGGGCACTCAGCGCCTGGTCTTCCTTTTCATTGCCGAAAGCCACTTGCGCGCCGGGAAAGCGTTCGCCGATCAGGACGGCGATCCGCCGCCCCCAATTCAACTGCAACAGCGCCGGCCCGGCGATCCGGCAGTGGAAGCTGCCGCGAGTGCCCAGAAACTCGCTGCGCATCTGATCAGCGTTGGCTATCAGCGCCGCAGCCCGGTCGAGCAGGCGCGCGCCGTCGGCATTCAAGCGCAGGCTGCGGCCCTGGCGGTCGAACAGCGTGGTCTGTAGGGCTTGCTCCAGGCGTTTCAGCCCCTTGGACAGGGCGCTCGGGCTCAGGTGCAGTTCCCAGGCGGCATCGGTCAGGTTCTGGTGGCGCGCCAGGGCCAGGAATTGGCGCAGGGTGGCGAGGTCGAAGGTTTCCATTTGTTCAATAGAAGTTGAATATTCGTGGATAGAAAAGCAAGGCTGTTGGCGGACAATAGTTGAGGTTTTCTGCCTCGGCAAGGCGGGGCGATGCCCAGGCTGGCGCGCCCAATCCAACTTGCCTCAGCCTGCGTTAAGGAGTTGGCTATGCATGCTTTAAGTTCGCTACTGGCTATTGGGGAAGGCGCCGCATGAAGACAATCGCCTGCATTCAACATCTGCAAGAAGAAGGCCCCGGCGCCCTGGCCGATTGGGCCCTGCACCATGAAGTTGCCATCGAGGTGTTTCGCGCCGACCTGGGGCAGTTGCCGAGCCACGACGGCTACGCGGCCTACGTACTGCTGGGCGGTCCGTTCGATGCGGTAGGGGCGGCTTGCCCATCCTGGCTGGAGCGGGAGAAGGCCTGGCTCGGCGACGTGCTGCGCCAGTCGCGCCCGGTGCTCGGTATCTGCCTGGGCGGGCAACTGCTCGCCGATCGGCTGGGCGCGCGGGTCGCGCCCATCGACCGGCCCGAGGGCGGCTGGTGCGCAGTGGAAATCATCGGTGAGAGCGGGCCTGACCTGGAGGTGCTGCAGTGGCACGAACGCGGTTTCGCCCTGCCGGACGGGGCCCGGCATCTGGCTCGCGGCGTGGACTGGGCGAACCAGGGTTACGCAGTCGGCGAGGCGACGATCGGGCTGCAGTTTCATCCCGAATGGACGCCGCAGATCGTGACTGCGCTGAACCGCCGCTTCGGCGTCGAATCGCCGTTGCCGACGCCTTCGGCCGCGGACGAAGCGCGTTACAAACGCATGCATGACTGGTTCTGCAAACTGCTCGATCGCTGGGCGGGGGCCTGGTGAGGTGATGGCTGCTGCCCGCGAGGCGCTGCAGCCTTGGGCCGGAAAAGTGCAGGCGGCGCCAGGGCAGGCTGCACCTATTCGATGACTACAGGCCACGCACGATTCCCCCTCGCCGAGTCGGTGGCAGAGGCCCGCGCGTTCAGATCGGGGGCAGCCTGCAAAGAGACGACATGCGCGTATTGCTCAACGGCGCCTTCGTGGCGCCGGAGGATGCAAGGATTTCGCTTTTCGACCGCGGCTACATCTTTGGCGATGGCGCGTACGAGCTGATACCGGTGTACGCCGGCAAGCCGTTCCGTCTGGATCAACATCTGCAGCGCATGAAAACCGCCTGAGCGAAATCAGTATCGGCGACCCCCGCCTCGCGCGCCGAATGGAAGCGCCTGATCGGCCAGCTGCTGGCGCACCATCGCGGTCAGCAGCAGGTGCTCTACGTTCAGGTCACCCGCGGCGCCGCGTGACCACCTGTTGCCGTTGCCGGCGCCGCCCCCGCCGTGCTGATGCCGGTCAGCCCCTGCCGCAACCCTCAAGGCCGCGTGCGAGCAGGGCATCACGGCGGTCACCCGTTCCGACTACCGCTGGGGGCGTGGCGACATCAAGTCGATCAGTCTGCTGGCCACGTGCGGCTGTGCCAGCCTGTTGCGGATGTGGCCTAAAGCATTCTGATCCGCGACGGCATGCTGACCGAGGGCTCTATCCGCAGGCTGTTCATCGTCAAGCAGGGCGTGATCGCCGTACCGCCGTTGTCGCACATGAGGCTGCCTGGCCTCAGCTGCGACGCGCTGCTGGAGTTCGCCCGGCGCCAGGGCGCGTCTGTCGCGGCGCGCTCGATCAGCGAGGGCGACCTGCACGCTGTTGACGAAATCTGGATCGCCAGCTTGAGCAAAGAGCTGCTGGCGGTGCCGATGTTCGTTAGCGCAAACCCCGTGATGCAGCCTCGCCTGCGTGAGCGACGCGGACCGTGGATGCGCCCAGCCTAGTCTGGCGCCCGAGGAGGGCGACTCGGTGCTGCTCCTCGCGTGCCGGAGCCCAGCTAGGCAGAGGGCTTGCCGGTCTCGGCGGCCCCGCCGGCGCGCGGCAACGGCGGCACTATCCAAACGAATGTTTTAAATCGATCAAAAACTCCTTTGACAAAATTCTTTTATGAACATAAATTTTCACTTGCGAACAAAGTGAACCCAACAAATACAACATCACGTTCAGGAGACAGTTCATGTCTACACCCGTCCCTCCCTCGCTTTCCTCGCAGTGCACGGCCGAGTTTCTTGGCGTTGCTCTGCTAATTCTATTTGGTACAGGGTGCGTGGCCGCCCTCAAGCTGGCCGGCGCCTCTTTCGGGCTCTGGGAGGTCAGCATCGTCTGGGGTTTAGGCGTCAGTATGGCGATCTACCTGACCGCCGGAGTATCCGGCGCCCACCTCAATCCCGCTGTCAGCATCGCACTCTGGCTGTTTGCAGGCTTCGAGGGGCGTAAGGTTCCTTACTACATCCTGGCCCAGGTGCTAGGCGCGTTCGCGGGTGCCGCCCTGGTCTATACCATGTACGCGCAGTTATTCTTCGATTACGAACAATCCCATGAGATCGTGCGCGGAAGTATGCAAAGCCTGGATCTGGCGGGCGTGTTTTCCACCTATCCCCATGCCTCCCTGGGGATAGCCCAGGCGATACTGGTCGAGGTCATCATCACCGCGGTCCTCATGGGCGTGATCATGGCGTTGACCGATGACAGCAACGGCCTGCCCCGTGGTGCTCTGGCGCCCCTGCTAATCGGCTTGCTGATCGCCGTGATCGGCAGCGCCACCGGACCTCTCACCGGCTTCGCCATGAACCCTGCGCGCGACTTCGGACCGAAGCTGCTCGCGGGTCTGGCTGGCTGGGGGGAGATCGCCTTCACCGGTGGCCGCGACATTCCTTATTTCATCGTGCCGATCGTCGCGCCGATCCTGGGTGCCTGCCTTGGGGCTGCGATCTACAAGTCGATGATCGGCCGCCATCTGTTGCCCGCGGCCGCGGCCACCGTAACTGCTGCAGCATCCTCAACGGCCAATGCCGCGTCCTGATGCACGATTAATCAAGCCCGACCACACCCGACCACACCCGTCGAGACTCCGCCCGGGGCGGCCCCGCTCAAGCTCTGGCTGTCTCGCTAAAACAAGAAAAGGAAGAAGATCGAATGACTAGCAAACGTTACATCGTCGCCTTGGATCAAGGCACCACCAGCTCGCGCGCCATCGTCCTGGACCAGGACGCCAATATTGTCAGCGTGGCTCAGCGCGAATTTACCCAGATCTATCCGCAGCCGGGCTGGGTCGAGCACGACCCCATGGAAATCTGGGCCACCCAGAGTGCGGTGCTGACCGAGGTGTTGGCCCAGACCGGGATCGAGCCGAAGCAGGTCGCCGCCATCGGCATCACCAACCAGCGCGAGACCACTGTGGTCTGGGACAAGCAGACGGGCCGGCCGATCCACAATGCCATCGTCTGGCAATGTCGGCGCAGCGCTTCCATCTCCCAGGCGCTGAAGCAGGACGGCATGGCGGATTACATCCGCGACACCACCGGGCTGGTGGTCGATCCGTACTTCTCCGGCACCAAGGTCAAGTGGATCCTCGACCATGTCGAAGGTAGCCGTGAGCGTGCTGAGCGTGGTGAGCTGCTGTTCGGCACCATCGACACCTGGCTGATCTGGAAATTCACCCATGGTCAAGTGCACGTGACCGACTACACCAATGCCTCGCGCACCATGCTGTTCAATATCCATACCTGCACCTGGGATGCGCGCATGCTCGAAACCCTGGGTATCCCGCGCGCCATGCTGCCGGAGGTGCGCTCCTCTTCCGAGGTTTACGGGCATGCCCTTATCGGTGGTCGCGACGGCGATCAGATTCCGATTGCCGGCATCGCTGGCGACCAACAGGCCGCCCTGTTCGGCCACATGTGCGTGGAGGCCGGCCAAGCCAAGAATACCTATGGCACCGGTTGCTTCCTGCTGATGCACACCGGGGACAAGGCTGTGCGCTCCACCCAGGGCTTGCTGACCACCATCGCCTGCGGCCCCAAGGGCGAGGTGAATTACGCCCTGGAAGGGTCGATTTTCAATGGCGGTTCCACCGTGCAGTGGCTGCGTGACGAGCTCAAGGTGCTCAATGAGTCCCTGGATTCGGAGTATTTCGCCAGCAAGGTCAAGGACAATAACGGCGTCTATCTGGTGCCGGCCTTCACCGGGCTGGGCGCGCCCTATTGGGACCCCTATGCCCGTGGCGCGCTATTCGGTCTGACCCGTGGGGTGAAGGTGGATCATCTGATCCGCGCCGCGCTGGAAAGCATCGCCTACCAGACCCGCGACGTGCTGGACGCCATGCAGCAGGACGCCGGCGAACGCCTGCGCGGGTTGCGCGTGGACGGCGGCGCGGTAGCCAACAACTTCCTCATGCAGTTCCAGGCGGACCTGTTGGGCACGCCAGTCGAGCGTCCGCAGCAGAAGGAAGTGACCGCTCTGGGTGCGGCCTATCTGGCCGGCATGGCCGTGGGCTACTGGCAGGGCCTCGACGAGCTGCGCGGCAAGGCTGCCATCGAGCGGGTCTTCGAGCCGGACTGCGACAGCCAGCAGCGCGAAAAACTCTACGCCGGCTGGCGCCGTGCGGTGGAGCGCACTCGCGGCTGGATCGAGGAGTAAGTGCGAGTCGGCGGCCCGTCTGTGCGGAGCGCGTGCAGGCGGGCTGCCACGCTATATAGCGATGTAAGCAGGGTTGGCTTTAGGTATAGGGCTTATTGTTATACTCCGCGAGAAATCACGGAGCCTTCCCCCCATGCCTTTGTCGCCCCGCCACAAAGACATCATCGAATTGGTTCGCGAGCAGGGTTATGTGAGCATCGAAGAACTCGCGCAGGCCCTGTCCGTCACGCCGCAGACGATCCGCCGAGACCTCACCTATTTGGCCGAGTGCAAGCTGCTCAGGCGCTATCACGGCGGCGCCGCGCACGACTCCAGCATCGAGAACACCGCCTATTCCATGCGTGCCCGGCAATGGCACGAGGAGAAGGAGCGCATCGCCCAGGCGGTGGCGGCCCAGGTCCCGGACCACGCCTCACTGTTCATCACCATAGGCACCACCACCGAGGCCATCGCACGTGCCTTGCTCAATCATCGTGGCCTGAAGGTCATCACCAACAACATGCATGTCGCCACCACCCTGGGCGCCAAGGGCGATTTCGAGGTGTTCCTGGTCGGTGGCAAGGTGCGCGCCGACGGCGGTCTGGTGGGCGAGTCGACTCTGGATGTGATTCGGCAGTTCAAGGTCGATTACGCCCTGGTGGGCATCAGCGGCATCGACGAGGACGGCTGTCTGCTGGACTTCGACTTCCATGAAAGCCGTGCCACCCTGGCCATCATGGAAAACGCCCGGAAAGTCTTCCTGGCCGCCGACTCCAGCAAGTTCGGGCGCAATGCCATGGTCCGCCTGTGCTCCATCACCCAGGTGCATCAGCTGTTCACCGACAAGGTTCCTGATGGCTCGCTGAGCCAGCTCCTGAGCAATCACAAGGTCGCCCTCACAGTCGCCTGAGCCTGGTTCTGCGCTGCTGCGCCTCTGTCAGGCGCACCTCGTGGTGTTGCGCCCGGTGAGTGGCGAGATCGCTTGGCGCGTGTCCTTCCCCTGTCCCTCAACGGGCGCACGTTGCCGTGAACGCCTGGGATTGGTCGCGCCACTTCGTTCAATCGCTCACCAATACTGAAGACTATTTTTTTCGTTCGCGGGGGTTGGCGGAGGGGCTTTTATTGGCATAGGATGTTCGAAAGCGAAAACAAATATTCGTTTACGAGGATTTAAAATGTCTGCCATCCGCCCTAGCGAACGCTCGACAAAGCTCTACGATATCGCCGTGATTGGCGGAGGAATCAATGGCGCAGGGATAGCGGCAGATGCCGCAGGGCGAGGTTTGTCGGTTTTCCTTTGCGAAAAAGATGACCTCGCCAGCCACACCTCTTCCGCCAGCAGCAAGCTGATCCATGGCGGCCTGCGCTACCTGGAACACTACGAGTTCCGTCTGGTGCGCGAGGCCCTGGCCGAGCGCGAGGTGCTGCTGGCCAAGGCCCCACACCTGGTCAAGCCCTTGCGCTTCGTGTTGCCGCACCGGCCGCACCTGCGTCCGGCCTGGATGATCCGCGTCGGGTTGTTTCTCTACGATCACCTCGGCAAGCGGGAAAAGCTCCCGGCCTCTCGCAGCGTGCGTTTCGACAAACGCAGTCCGCTGAAGGCCGAAATCAAGCGCGGTTTCGAATATTCCGACTGCTGGGTGGACGACGCCCGCCTGGTGCTGCTCAACATCCAGGCGGCCCATGAGCAGGGCGCGCGCATCGCAACCCATACCCGCTGCCTCAGTGCCCGGCGGACCGCCGGCGTCTGGGAGTTGGACATGCAGCAGGCCGATGGCCGCTGCTACAGCATTCGTACTCGGGCCCTGGTGAATGCCTGCGGCCCCTGGGTTGCCAGCTTCCTGCGCGAGGACCTGCAGCAGCGTTCGCCCTACGGCATCCGCCTGATCCAGGGCAGCCACATCGTAGTGCCCCGCCTCTATCCGGGAGATCACGCTTACATCCTGCAAAACGAGGACAAGCGCATTGTCTTCGCCATCCCCTACCAGGAGCGCTACACCCTGATCGGCACCACCGATCAGGAATACCAGGGCGACCCCGGCAAAGTCGCCATCACCGCCGCGGAAATTGACTATGTGCTGGCCGTTACCAACGCCCATTTCAAGCACCAGCTCAGCCGTGCCGACGTGCTGCACAGCTTTTCCGGGGTGCGTCCGCTGTGCGACGACGAGTCCGATAACCCGGCTGCCATCACCCGCGATTACACCCTGTCGCTGAACGGCGAGCAGGGCGAAGCGCCGCTGCTATCGGTATTCGGCGGCAAGCTGACCACCTATCGCAAACTGGCCGAGTCGGCCCTGGCGCAATTGGCGCCCTTCTTTCCGGCGATGCGCCCCGCCTGGACCTCCAGCGCCCGCCTGCCGGGCGGCGAGGAGATGAGCAGCCCGGCCGAGTTGCGCCACGCGCTAGTGGCGCGCCATCCCTGGCTGGACGGCGCGCTGGCCGAGCGCTGGGCGCGGACGTATGGCAGCCGTACCTGGCGCCTGCTCGGCGATGCGGGCGGGATGGAGGCGCTGGGCGAGCATTTCGGCGCCGGCTTGTACCGGCGCGAAGTCGACTACCTGATCGGGCACGAGTGGGCCACCGAGGCCGAGGACATCCTCTGGCGGCGGACCAAGCTTGGGCTGGAGTTCTCGGTCGAGGCGCGGGCCAGGCTGCAGCAATACCTGCTCGCCAGGACGGCCAAGGATGCACCGGCCGCGAGCATCCGCACCCCGGCCGCCTATGCGTCGTCGCTGGCGGTCCGCTAACTGCCGGCGGAGCTTCCGACCACGACTGGTTTTCCCTACAACTCCAATAATTAGAGATCCGCAGCATGAAATGCAGAACGAAAATTGTCGCCACCCTGGGGCCGGCCACAGAAAGCCCTGAGGCCATCGAAGGGCTGGTACTGGCCGGGGTGGATGTAGTGCGCCTGAACTTCTCCCACGGCAGCGCGCAAGAACACATCGCTCGCGCCGATCTGGTGCGTGAGATGGCCCGCAAGCACGGGCGCTTCGTCGCGGTGCTGGCCGACCTGCAGGGGCCGAAGATCCGCATTGCCCGCTTCGCCGCAGGCAAGGTGCAACTGGACAAGGGCCAGGGGTTCATCCTCGATGCCACGCTGGACAAGCAGGCCGGCGACGCCCAGGCCGTCGGCATCGACTACGAGGCGCTGATCAACGACAGCCGCCCGGACGACATCCTGCTGCTGGATGACGGGCGCATCGAACTCAAGGTGCTGCGGGTCGAGAGCAGCAAGTTGCATTGCCAGGTGCTGGTCGGCGGCCCGCTGTCCAACAACAAGGGCATTAACCGCAAGGGTGGCGGCCTGTCGGCTGCCGCGCTGACCGAGAAGGACTGCATCGACATCAAGACCGCCGCCGCCATGCGGGTCGATTACCTGGCGGTGTCCTTTCCCCGTGATGCCGCCGATATCCAGCTGGCGCGCCGGCTGCTGCGCGAGGCCGGCGGCGAGGCCGGGCTGATCGCCAAGATCGAGCGCGCCGAAACGGTGAATGACCTCGACGTACTGGATGCCATCATCGAGACCTCCGACGGGGTGATGGTGGCGCGCGGCGATCTGGGGGTGGAGATCGGCGATGCCGAACTGGTCGCGGTGCAGAAGCTGATCATCGATCGCGCGCGCACTCTCAATCGCGTGGTGATCACCGCGACGCAGATGATGGAATCGATGATCACCCAGTCGATGCCGACCCGCGCTGAAGTGTTCGACGTGGCCAACGCGGTGCTCGATGGCACCGATGCGGTGATGCTCTCGGCCGAAACCGCGGCTGGCGCTTATCCGATCGAAACCGTGCAGGCCATGCGCCGGGTGATCATCGGTGCGGAAAAGCATCCCCTGGCGCATCGCTCCAAACACCGTATGGATGAGGTGTTCCACCGGATCGATGAGTCGGTCGCCATGTCGGCCATGTATGCGGCCAATCACCTGCATGGGGTCAAGGCGATCATCTGCATGACCGAGAGCGGCGACACGCCGCGGTTGATGTCGCGGATCCGCTCGCACCTGCCGATCTACGCCTTCTCGCGCAACCCGCGCACGCAGAATCGCGTCGCACTGTTTCGCGGCGTGCAAACCATTCCCTTCGACAGTGATGCCGTGCCCTTGGCTGAGGTCAACAGCCGCGCCGTCGACGAGCTGGTGCGCCGTGGCGTGGTGGTGGAGGGCGATCACGTGTTGATCACTCGCGGCGATCACGCCAGCGCGCAGGGCGGCACCAACTGCCTGCGGGTAATCCGGGTGGGCGACAGTATTTGTTAAGGCTCTGCCCCAATCGGTTGCTGCGCTGCTTAACAGGCCGCCATACGACGCCTGTAGGAGCCAGCTTGCTGGCGATGCTTTTCGCGGTGAAAGGGATCGCCAGCAAGCTGGCTCCTACGCAGAGCTTCGGCTCTGTGCAGCAGATAACCGGGACCTGACCTTTGTTAATCGAGGAGTGAGTGTGAACCGATCCAGTATCCACAACGAACGCAGCGCGCTGGTACCGCCGGCCGAGGGCGACTGGCCGCGCGATTTCGATTTTCGCGAAGCCTATGCCGAACAACGCGAACTGCTCGATGCGCCGGCCGATCGCGCAGTGAACTCAACGACTTCAACGACCTCAACGAGTGCCAAGAGCCATGCATAAAACAACCCTTATCCAGCAGGTCGCGGCGCGGGAAATTCTCGACTCGCGTGGCAATCCCACGGTAGAAGCGCTGGTGACCCTGAGCGGCGGTGCGCTGGGCATCGCCAGCGTGCCCTCCGGGGCTTCCACCGGCACGCGTGAGGCGCTGGAGTTGCGCGACGGCGCGCAGCGCTACCAGGGCAAGGGGGTGATGCGCGCCGTGGCCAACGTCAATGGCGCCATCCGTGACTGCGTGCTGGGCCTGGATGCGTTGGACCAGCAGGCGGTCGATGCGGCGATGATTGCCCTGGACGGCACCGAGAGCAAGGCCGAGCTGGGTGCCAATGCAATTCTCGCGGTGTCGCTGGCGACTGCCCGGGCGGCAGCCGCGGCGCAGGGCGTGCCGCTGTACCAGCACCTGGCGGCCCTCTACGGTCAGCCGGGGCAATTCAGCATGCCGGTGCCGATGATGAACATCATCAACGGCGGCGAGCATGCCGACAACAACGTCGACATCCAGGAGTTCATGATCCAGCCGGTCGGCGCCAGCTCGTTCAAGGAGGCGTTGCGCATGGGCGCCGAGGTGTTCCACACGCTCAAGCACGTGCTGAGCAAGCGCGGCCTGAGCACCGCCGTCGGCGACGAAGGCGGTTTCGCCCCTTCGCTGGCCTCCAACGAGGAGGCGCTGGTGGTGATCCAGCAGGCGGTCGAGCGTGCAGGTTACGTGCTGGGTCGGGACATCACCCTGGCCCTGGATTGCGCGGCCTCGGAGTTCTACCGCGATGGTCACTACGTGCTCGCCGGCGAGGGCAAGGCCTATGACGCCAAGGGCTTTGCCGATTACCTGGCCGGGTTGTGCCAGCGCTACCCGATCGTCTCGATCGAAGACGGCATGGATGAAAGCGACTGGGACGGTTGGGCCTACCTCACCGAGAAACTTGGCCGGCGCGTGCAGCTGGTGGGCGATGACCTGTTCGTCACCAATACCCGGATCCTCAGCGAAGGCATTGTGCGCGGCATCGGCAACTCGATCCTGATCAAGTACAACCAGATCGGCAGCCTCAGCGAGACCTTCGCGGCCATTCGCATGGCCCAGGAGGCTGGTTATGCGGCGGTGATCTCGCACCGCTCCGGCGAGACCGAAGACACCAGCATTGCCGACCTGGCGGTCGCCACTTGCGCCGGGCAGATCAAGACCGGTTCGCTGTGCCGCTCCGACCGGGTCGGCAAGTACAACCAGCTGTTGCGCATCGAAGAGGCGCTGCAGGGACGCGCGGCCTACAGCGCCGAGGCGTTGCTGGCGCGGCGCCAGGAGGCTTGGCAATGAGGCGCAAGCTGGTCATCGGCAACTGGAAGATGCATGGCAAGCATCAGGCCAATGCGCAGCTGTTGGAAGCCTTGCTGCCGGCCCTGGCCGAGTCGGCCGGGGTCGAGACGGCGGTGTGCCCGCCTTACCCCTATCTCGCCCAGGTCGCCGAGCTTCTGGCAGGCAGCACCCTGAAACTGGGCGCACAGAACCTCAGCCGCTTCGACCAGGGCGCCCACACCGGCGAGGTCAGCGCTCACATGCTGCGCGAGCTCGGCTGCCAGTACGTGCTGGTCGGTCATTCGGAACGACGCAGCCTGTATGGCGAAGATGACCGACTGGTCGCGGAGAAATTCGCCGCCGCCCTCTGCGCCGACCTGGTGCCGGTGCTCTGTGTCGGTGAAAGCCTGGCGCAGCGCCGCGGCGAAATCACCGAGCGGGTCGTCGCCGAGCAGATCCAGGCCGTGCTGCAGCGCGTTGGGATTAACGGCCTGGCTGGCGGGGTGATCGCCTACGAGCCGGTCTGGGCCATAGGTACGGGCGAAACCGCGACCCCGGCGCAGGTCCAGGCGGTGCACCGGCATATCCGCAGCCTGCTGGCCGAGCAGGATCCCGCTGTCGCGGCAGCCATGCGGATCCTCTATGGCGGCAGCGTCAAGGCCGCTAACGCCGGCGAGCTATTCGCGCAAACGGACGTCGACGGTGGCCTGATTGGTGGTGCCTCGCTCGATGCCGCTTCATTCGCGGCGATTTGTGCGGCAGCGCAGCGCTAAAACAAGCCACCTGGGCCGCCGGATGATCCCGGCGGCCGGCTTTCAAGCGGGTTTCCGCATTGGCTAATGGGCGCCTGAGTACCGGTCGTCCGCGCCACAAGAAATTATGAAGGGGTAATTGCATGACCACCGTTAGCCGTCTCGACACGCTATTTCCGACCCTGAACGAGATTCCCGAGCAGTACCGCCTGGGCGAGCCCATCGAGCAGCGCGACTACCTGGTCGATGGCCAGTTGCTGACCTGGAACGGCCCACTGGCAACCGTGCGCAGTCCGGTGTTTCTCGCCAC
>NZ_VIUH01000042.1 GCF_007993865.1 Pseudomonas sp. SJZ079
CTGTCCAAGTGGACGTGGATCAGGTGTCCAAGTGAGCATGGAACGAGTGTCCAAATGATCGTGGGCTGAGTGTCCAAGTGTCGTGGAATCCGCACCATGGTGGGTAGCGTGCTTTCCATCATGCTGATTTCGCGCTCAATTGTGCCGCCCCTGAAGTCCACGTTAGAGCAGTCCAGGGCGGTGGCCAGCGGTGATTTGACAAGACAAGCGCCGCGCGTTGAACGACGCGATGAAATGGGTCAGCTCATGAAAGCCAATGCTGAGATGACGGGAGCCCTTCGTGTTTTGATCGGTGAAATCGCTCAAGGCATACGGTGCCTTGCTACCAGCTCCGAGCAGATATTTAGTCAAAGCGGCAATGCTCGTCTGGAAACAGAACGGCAGGGCGCTGACATCGCCCAAATAATTTCGGCGACAGACGAGTTGGTGCAGACCGTCAACGAGATACTGCGCAGTGCAGAAACTGCTGCCCTAGCAGCAACTGATGCCGAGTCCACCGTCGAGGGAGGAACCGTCGTTATTAACGATGTCGTCACCCGGATCAATACCTTGTCTGGCGATATGTCCCAACTGGGCTCGGCGATGTGGGAGCTTCACTCGGATAGTGCTCGAATCGGTCAGGTCATCGATGTAATCAAGTCGATTGCGGACCAAACCAATCTGTTGGCACTCAATGCAGCCATCGAAGCCGCCAGAGCCGGCGACCAGGGCCGTGGCTTTGCTGTTGTCGCGGACGAAGTGCGCGCGCTCGCCATTCGAACCCGTTTATCTACAGAAGAGATCGAGTCGCTCATCGTTTCACTTCAGCGCCGAGCTTCTGTCGCATCGGAGCTTACGTCGAAGAACCTGGCACGCACCGCTGAGGTCGAGCTGAATACCAAGCAAGCGCAGTCTTCCTTCCAGGAAATTCGTGAGGCAGTGACTCGTATCCAAGCGATGAATCAACAGATCGCCGCAGCGGCGGGTGAGCAGGATGCAGCAGTGCACCAGATTCACCACAACATCGAGCAGGTAGGGATTTCTGCCGCGAAGTCGGCACAAAGAGCGGCAGAGTCTGCCCTGCATTCCAAAGAGTTATTGGCTCTGAAATCCAGCCTCGAACTGGCGATCAACCGCTTCTCCATCTAACGCCACCTCCAAAAATAATAAAGAGGCATGTATGAAACTGTCAGGTGTATGGCTGCCGCTCATATTGGTTTGCGCATTGGTCACCGCGAACGCTGTGGGAGCGCCACACGAGTTCCCGGAGCAAATCGTTGTAGCAAATAAAGTGCTCGTTCTTAACGGATTCGCAACGCGATCAGGCGTCGACGGAAAATCGGTTTATACCGTTGCTCTTTACTTGGAAAACAGTTCGAACGATGCAAACAGGATTCTTGAAAGTGATGAAATGAAACGGTCGATCATGCTCTTTGATAAACCGCTCAAATTCTCCGCCGCCAGGAAGATGCTCTTCGAAGATCTGATTGTGAACCTTGAACCTGAGCAACTATCGGCCGTGGGGCCGGAAGTGGTTGAGTTTGTGAAGCTCGCTCCGCCAGATGGTTTTAAGCAAGGCGATTGGATTCAATTTGACCATTTCAATGGCGAAGGCACGGTTGTCACCTACAACGGCACTCGCGTTGGGTTGATAACGGGCAAAGCGCTTTACCAGGCATTGCTGCTTCAATGGATCGGCTCCCGACCAATCGACCGAAAGCTCAAAAAAGCCATTCTTGGCCAGGGGATCGAGTAGGAGGCGGGGTTGCCCCCGCCGTCCTCTCACACCACCGTACGTACGGTTCCGTATACGGCGGTTCCTACCTACTGACACACAACGTCAGCGAGCTTGGTTCCGTTGATGTGTCGCCTGCGGTATCTAAGCGCCCAGACCGGCCCTCGGAGCTTCCGGCCCCTACCTCCTGATGGTCTCGACCCCCGCTACGCGGAGTTTCTGCTGTACGACCCAACAGAGATCACACCCGACTATCCACTCATGGCAGGTTCAGCCCTTCATTGCTCCGGTTCCGAGCAACTACTACGACCTCTGCTGACTTCTGTCGCCCATCCCGTCATCTCGCGACGCCGGTAGCACATGGCAGGCTAAACAGATCTCCCAGGGTAATTCGCGCGACCTTCCTGCTTATGCCTGTCGGATTTACGTCGTAGCGTTCCGTGCAAGTATTGGGCTTTGACGATATTGGCCGCCTTACCCCGCTACGCCGCCTAATTCGCTCCCTGTTCGTCAGGCCAGCATTTTGCCTTCGGCTTCCTTCAGATTCGCAGTCACCCGCGACACCCTTGCCGTTCGGCTAACACTTCCCCTTGCCGGGTGTGTAGAGGACTTGCACCTCCAAGTCACCAAGTTGGCCACCACAGCCAAACTGGTTGCGCTTGCGCGCAACGCGCCATGCCTGGCGCACCAATAAAAATCGGCTGGCCATTGCCAGCCGTTTCTATATCAGCGCATCCCGCTCTCAATCCGGCATTGGGTAGTCTGATGCATTGAGCACCCACCCTGGCTTCTGGGAGAAGTCGAGGCGCGGTGGGGAAAAGATATCTATCAGCTGGTTGAGGCCCTGATCCATCCCGCGCGAGGTATGGATGGCAGGCGGTGGAATGACGGCCAATGACGGCGAAGCACAAAACTCATGATCATCCTTGCGCCATGCATTCAAATCGGATGTCCATGGCCAGCGAACGTGGTGAGTGAAGGCACCATCCAAGGCAAAAGACCCTTGCTCGAACGAGTCATGGTGATGGGGTGAAAGCTTGGTTGGGTCGCGTGGCCCTTGCTGGGGAGGCAAGACGTTGACCATGAACGTAGAGCATCGCCAGATCCTTCCAAAGCGGCCTTCCTCATCAGGTACGTTCAGGCTATAAACGCGGACGGCCTGCCCTTGCGGAGGATCAGGCCAGGCTTTGAAGGGAGGGATGTTGGGATGGGGCTGAGCATAGGATTCGGCATTCGTGCATTGCTCGCAGAGGTCCTCGTTTAACGAAGTGAACATGAGGACAAGGCGTCCTGGCTGAACCACATTTAGAACGCTGCTGCCAGGCGGCACAAATACAATCGACGGCCCCAAGACTCTGGTAATTTCACCTTCCCACTCAATCGTCAGCTCGACGTTCTCGTCAGGAATGAGCAGGACATATTCGTCCACTTGGGAAACGCGTTCGTATCGCGCACCCACACTGCCTTCGGCGTAGCCCACAACGAAATTTTGCCCGCGTGCATACCAAAGCTGTAACGACGCAGCCTCTGTTGAGGCGGGTATTTCGTAGAACCGGGCGTACTCCGCTGCCGCGAAGGTTTGTGCCTCACCAGCGCTTGCGTAGGCGGCAAGCGAGGCGCGTGGATCGGAGTGGGACATGGTTGTGTACCTGAATAGATGGCTTAAACGGGCTCAGTACAAACAGCAGAAAATGCGCTAAGCGCCTGTTGTGCCGCTGCGCGCAGAAAGCCCTGATCTGACGACAGAACGAAGCAGCGTACCCCCCGGCGTCGGTAGTAAGCAGCTTCGTCTGGATTCGCTGCGAGAATGAACACCGGCTTGCTCGCTCTCTGTGCAGCGTCCAATAGTTTTTCGGTGGCCTCTTTGACCAAGGGCGCGCCGGGAACGCGATCATTCATCGCGACGGTGAGATCACCCCGGCCAATAAAAATGGCATCCAACCCTTCTGTAGCCAGGATGGCATCAATGTTTTCGATCGCCTCTGGATCTTCGATCATGGCGATTACCGCGACCTCACTGTCCGCCAGGTCTACATGCTCCCAAAGAGAGCGTGCACCGTATCCGCCAGCACGTGGAGAATTGGAGAAGCCCCGCTTGCCGCCATATCGGCTCATAGCCACCAATTGCTTCGCCCGGTCGGCCGACCAAATGTGCGGAGCAACTACTCCGTCTGCGCCATTATCCAGGGCCGTTAAAACCTCATGTGCATGGGTGTCGCCAACCCTCACCAACGCCATAACGCCACTGGCTCGAGCGGCAAGAATCAGCAGCTCGATAGCGCTTCTATCGAAGGGGGCATGCTCGGCGTCAATAATGACGAAGTCATAACCAAGCCCACCGATAATCTCGACCCCATGAACGGTTGGGGTCTTGATGAAGGTTCCGAAGAGAGGTGCATCGTTCGCTTTAAGGCGATCCTTCAGTTTTCTGCGTGTTAGTAGACTCATGCGTTATCTCCACACGGCAAACAGCGCCCCAACGACATCAGGGTGTTAACCGACTAAGCGAGCTTGCCCTGATTAAGGAACGCCATTGCAACCCGTTGAAACTCAGAAGAGGCAGGCAAGGAAATGTGGTCTATACCCGCCAGGACATGCACCTGTGCGGACGGCAATGCATGGGCCAACGCATCAACTGGGTACGCTAGCGAATCGGCATCGCCGACAACAAGTAGTACTGGACACTTCACATCGCTCAGCCTTTCTTGGGTGAGAACCGGATTGGGAGGCCGTCGAAGACAGGCTGCGATAGCAAGTGGATCGTTGCCTGCCTGTACCCCGTATTCCGCCAGCATCCTGATAACCGCTGGCGTGTCTGATTGAGGGCCCAGCTCTAGACACCTCGCCACGTCGTCCCCCAGGGCCTCAGGCGCAAAAATATTTGCGCCCAACCCACCGAGAACAATCCGACTGAAGCGCCCTGGAGTACGTGCTTCGATCTCAAGTAGCACCTTGCAGCCAAGTGAGTAGCCAATGCCAACAAGGCCCAATCCCTGCGGTAGCTGGACGTCTGCATGCGACGCAAGATCGGCATAATCATTCGGCTGATGAGAGCGCTCGGACGTCCCGTGTCCTAACAAGTCCACCGCTGTTGGGGTAAATCCGTTCTCAGCCAGGGTTGTGGCCCAGCCATTGCGAGCCCAGACCGCCTCGTATGAGCCGCCCCAACCGTGCACCAACACAACGGATTTTTTTGCATTAACACCGCTCAAAATACGTTCTCCTCATAGCAGAGTCAGACTCAGTTGGTGTTCACGGGCTGGATAGCCGCGTCCCAACCGTCCGCGCCGATACCCGGGCCGATGCCAATACGTCGTTCGGCGGAGCGGAGGGTGTTTTCGATCAACATGGTGACGGTCATCGGGCCAACCCCTCCCGGTACCGGCGTAATCCAGGAAGCCCGCTCCTTAACCGCTTCAAAGTCCACGTCACCTACGATGCGACCATCTGGCAGGCGGTTGATGCCCACATCGATCACAATCGCTCCGCGTTTAACGAGCTGAGCGCCGATGAGGTTGGGTACGCCAGCGGCCACAATGAGGATGTCGGCGAGAATGGTGTGCTGGGCCAGATCGCGCGTCTTAACGTGGCAAACCGTTACCGTAGCCTCCCGCTGCAACAGCATGAGCGCCATCGGTTTACCCACGATATTTGATGCGCCCACTATCACCACGTTTTGCCCGCTAACATCCAACCCGGTTGTATCGAGCAACAACTGCACCCCGTAGGGTGTGCAGGGAGGGAAAATGCTATTGCCTACCACTAGGCTTCCGACGTTATAGAGGTGGAAGCCATCGACATCTTTGTCGACGGCGATAGCCTCCAGAACGCGCCGCATATCAATATGTTTTGGTAGCGGTAACTGCACGAGAATCCCGTGAACGTTCTCGTCCTGGTTTAGGCGCTCAATTACGTCCAGTAGTTCTTTTTCCGACGTATCCATCGGCAAAAACTGCGGGTACGAGGCCAGGCCGCAGTCCCGGCACGCGTTGATTTTGTTACGCACATACACTTGGGATGCAGCACTGTCGCCAACCAAAACGACAGCTAAACCTGGCTGTACGCCACGGCCACTGAGATCAGCAACACGCTGGCGGAATCGCACCCTGAGCGTTGCTGATAATGCTTTCCCGTCAATAATTTTCGCAGTCATACAAGACTCCACAGACCGCTATGGGTAAACCTCGATGAACGCTAACCACGTGTGTTTTGGGCCAGCGAACACGGGCAAATCCACCACGATCAGCTTCCGTGGAAGACGATGGTTTTGTTGCCGTCGACAAACACGCGGCGTTCGATATGGGACTTCACCGCGCCAGCCAGCGCCATGCACTCGTTGTCTCGGCCTACACGGACAAGCTGATCAGCCTTGAAGGAGTGATCCACTCGAGTGACGACCTGCTCGATAATCGGTCCCTCGTCCAAATCTGACGTGACGTAGTGCGCCGTCGCACCAATCTGCTTTACGCCACGGTCAAAGGCCTGGTGATAAGGCATAGCGCCTTTAAAACCCGGGAGGAAGGAGTGGTGAATGTTGATGCAGGAGCCGGATAATTTCGCTGACAGCTCGTTTGAGAGAATCTGCATATAACGGGCAAGAATCACGAGCTCGGAATTGGTTTCCAGGACGATTTCAAGCAGGCGATCTTCCTGCTGAGTTTTGTTTTCTTTGGTGACCGGCAGGTGCACAAAGCGAATGCCTTCACGTTCAGCCATGGCACGAAGATCACTGTGATTGGAGACCACAGCGGTGATCTCCATATTCAGGTCCCCTTTGCGTCGCCGGTAAAGCAGGTCGTTGAGGCAGTGGTCGAAACGGGAAACCATAATCACGGTCCGCACAGGCAACAGCGGATCGTGGATTTTCCAGCTCATTCCCAGGCTTTCCGCTACATCGGTAAAGCCTCCTCGCAGGGCTTCGACCGTGTACGAGGGGTCTTCGACATAGAAAACCGCGCGCATGAAAAACTGCTCAGTCGATTCGTCGTCGAACTGCTCAAGCGAACAGATGTAGCAGTTACTCTCGGCCAGAAAGGTCGTCACCGCTGCGACTATTCCCGACCTGGCCTTGCAGGACGCATTCAGGATGAACTTTTGCTTGTTGTCTGGTGGTGTGGAAGCCGCCATTACATCGATACCTCACGTTAAAACGGTGGAAATGCCCGAGGCCGGCTTGCAACCTCAGGCATGAATCAAGGTGCTCAGATCTTGCTCAGGTCAGCGCGGCGGTTGTCCTGCTTGTAGGGTGCCTTCGCGACTGTCGCGCGCAGCAGCGTTTGTGGGGTGCCAGGGTCGCCCCACAGCACTTCAACCTCAGTACCAGGTGTGGCGTATTTGACGTCGATAAAGCTCAGCGCCAATACCTTGCGAAAGAAGAAGCTGTAGCCCGGATGCGTGGCGTGGCCAATTGTCTGGCCGTCCTTCTGAATCAGGTCGGTCCAGGCAATTTGATGAGGGACGTCCGGGAACTCGAATTGGCGATACGCGTCACCGGAGCCAAACAAAGAGGCATGAATCCGCAGGACGTCATCACTGTTGAATTCCAGTGTCACTACCTGGCGGCGGGGCTCGGCCATTTCGCGCTCGAGTGCTTCTCGGCCAATAAATTCATGGTCAAAGACCACGTTTTTACTCCAACCCATCTCGATCGGGCTGCGGTACAGGCCGCTCATGTTTTCGCCGTCCCAACTGCCCGTGAAGCCGACAGAGAAGTTGTAACGAAGCACGGTTTGGAAGGGGGAGCCGATCCAGGCCGCTGGCAGGTTGTTGTCGTCGGACATGAAGTTGAAATAGTCACCACGACTTTCGTCAGCCAAGGCATTGAAGAAGTGCATGCTGCCCGTTGGGTAGCACGCCTCTAGGTGATTGATCATAAGGTTGCGCGCGCCAAGACGGCGCAAGCCGAACTCAGGAGCAAGCTCCATTACGGCAGCGATCAGCGTTTCCCGCTCAGTGATAGGCCCCTGAAGCTCGAACCCGATCTCGCCTGCCATGCCTTGGCGCAGGAACATGACATCCAGTCCTTTGACTTTCAGCTGGCGGGTGTACATGAACTTAATGTCGCGCAAGCTGGCGCCGCTAAGCTTTTCGCACAGTGCCAGCGCGTGAGGTCCGGAAATCTGCATCTTGTAGCTGATAGGAAAGGACGCTTCGGCGTCATAACCTTTCGACTTCAGGTGGTAGTAGACCCAATGCGGAGTGCCACACTGGTACTCGAAATCGTCTTCACCGTGGCGCAGCAAAATGCCCTCGGCGATAACCTTGCCCTGCTCGTTACACTGAATACAGTGTTTGGCGCGATCCAATGGCATGCCGGCGAAGCTGTTCGTGGAGAGTTCTGTGAACAGGCGCAGGGCGTCAGGCCCCTTAATGCGGATCTGCGGTACAAACGACCAGTCACCCATGTAGCAGGTGGTTTTCCACGAAAGTTGCTCGTCCATCCAGCCGGTGTATTCAGGAATGTTGCCGGTCACAGTGCCGGCGTAATGAGGCACGTAGGACTTAAAAGCACGAAAGGTTTTTACGTCGGTAGTCATGGGAATCACCCTCGGTTTTTTTGTTGTAATTAGGCGTTTTTAGAAAGCGACAGCATCACGCCCCTTCAGCTTTAGAATGGAACGAGCCTCGTCCGGTGTAGCGACGCTCTGAGAGAGTGCCTCGATGATTGAGCGCACGCGCTTGACCTGAACGGCACTGCTGGTGGCCAGGTTTCCAGGGCCATCCCACAGGGAGTCTTCCAGACCGACCCGGACGTTCCCTCCGATCGCCGCTGCAATAGCCGCGGTGGGCATCTGATGGCGTCCGGCGCCCAGCACGGACCAGGCATAGGCATCACCGAATAACCGGTCTGCGGTGCGCCGCATATGGGCTAGATCTTCGACATGCCCCCCGATACCGCCCCGCAAACCAAACACGGATTGAATGAAAAGAGGCGGCTTGATTAACCCGCGATCAAGGAAATGGGCAGCGGTGTAAAGATGCCCAATGTCGTAGCACTCAATCTCGAATCGAGTGTCGTTTTCGCTGCACGAGCGGAGGATGTACTCGATGTCTTTGAAGGTGTTTTTAAATACACGGTCGTCGCTGCCCGCCAAGTACGGACGCTCCCAGTCATGCTTGAACTCGCTGAAGCGATCGAGCATTTCGTAAAGCCCGAAGTTCATGGAGCCCATATTTAGCGAGGCCACCTCAGGCTTCAGTTCTAGAGCGGGACGCAAGCGCTCTTCGACACTCATCGTCGGTGCGCCACCGGTGGTGATATTGATCACCACGTCGCACTCCTGCTTGACCGTGGTCACGATCTGCCTAAACAGCTCCACATCCTGCGTGGGGCGGCCAGTCTCAGGATCGCGAGCGTGGAGGTGCACAATTGCTGCTCCCGCCTGCGCTGCTTCGATGGCGGCGCGGGCAATGTCTTGCGGCTTCACCGGCAAATACGGAGACATAGAAGGCGTATGAATAGAGCCCGTAACAGCACAGGTAATGATGACTTTTTTCATGTGAGGACCATTGCTCGGAAAAGTGTGTAGGTTTAGAGGGGCATGAGTTCGAGCATGTGCCTTGAACTCATGCCCATAGCCATTCGCTAAACAGGGCGTTGACCTGTGCTGGTCAACTTGCTGTGAACCACACCTGCCCCGACCGCAAAGGTGGTTTCAGCGGAGTAGAAATCCTGGTGCAGTTCAAGGGTTTCATCGCACGCTTTGGCGGCAGCGGCAGCGGCTATCCACAAACGAATTTCACTGCCTCCGTATCCGGCTGCATCCAACACGTCCTGATCAGTCCAACTATCGAACGATTCGAACTCACCGCTGCTGAGCACATCCAGGAACTTTCGGTCCCAGCTCTCGTTTATCCAGGGCGCCCGGAAGCCGCCATCGACGATGTCATGGCTGAGCTTGTCCATGCCGACAACCACGCCATTGCGCCAGCTCTCACGACTGATCGGTCCTTTCTCGCCGCCATAAACTAAGTAGTCCCGGACGTCTTCATTTGGCGCGTTGTGGTACTGGGGAAAGACAAAGTCGGTCTGATGAGACAGGCCGCCGGTACCAAGAAACGCGACTCGCTTGTTCAGCGAACGGGCAAAGCGTCCGACTGCTTCGCCCAACTGGCGGCAGCGTCGTAGGGTCGGACGAGGGTCGGAGATGGTGTTGATATGAATGGGCAGTACAGGTTTGGCGGCAAGGTCGCCGAGGAAATAGTGAAGGGGGTTAGAGAAACCGTGATCCACGTCCATTGCGTGAGAGCTGGCCATGTCGAAATCGTTACCGACCAACTCGGCAGTCAGGGCGGTGGCAATGTCCAGCGGCACATTCAGCTGACCTGGCCAACCACCGCAATCATCAATAGCCACGGCAGCGTGCGCCACAACGAACTGAGGCATCAGCTTGAGGTGGATACCATCCAGATGGTTACCGCCGAAGATCACCACCAACTCCGGATCGAACGCTTTCAGCTCTTCGACACGTGCCTTATAGCTCTGCCAAAAAACTTCGTTAGCCTCAACCGGCCACTCTTCCTGGATTTTCGTAAGCGGCACATGCGGTACACATGCCAGGTAAACGGATGACTTGTTATTGTTCACGGACACTCTCCTGGGAAGCGAAAAACCATCAACGCGCAAATGCTGCAGCTGATGCGCCGACAAAAATGGGGCTGATAAAGCGACTTTGGAACAGCCATTTGCCGTCGTCGCTGCGGACGAAAACGTCCTCTACATCGGCAATGGTTGATGGCACATCGGAAGGGATTGGCAGCTCACCATTACCGGCGAAGACCGCTACGGTGGAGCGGACAGATACCACGTCACCCGCATATTCGGCGGGCACGAAAGCGCTCGAAATGTGACGAGTGACACGTGCGCTCTGCTCGTTTTTTAGCGCGCGCTGAGAGAAGAAAAGGTGGATAGCCTCCCCGCCGCGCAAATCGACAGACCCAAGTTTTAGGTGCGCCGCGCGGGCAAAAAGCGTTTCCACCGGCTGCTCAGAGCAACCGTCAGCAATAGCCCAATAGGCGGAGTTGAGCAGGCTCAACGAAAGGAAATCTTCAAAGGAAACCATTTTTCTCTCGCAAGGCGCTCACACGCAAACGCCATAATTTTCTTGTTCTGATGGAGGCCGAGGGTGCCTCTAACTCGTTGGCATAGGCTGCCCGCATGTGCGGCCGCCTGCGCGCCTACGAGGGACATCGCCTTAGGAGCGAAAGGACAAGTGACAGTGGGCTGCAACGCTGGTGACGGAGCGGGGCCTCCATGCGTTGCAGTGAGCGAGAGAGAGAGAGTCAGGACGACCGCTGGTGAGGGAGAAAGAAGGCTGCTGCCGAACTCGAAAAGTCCGGCTTGCGTGGGAGGTGGGGGCGATACGCAGCTGATCAAGGCTAAAAAGCCCGTCTTCAGCGACTAGATTTTTGGTCAGTATGAAATAGTGTGTATCGGCTCTGATCAGCAAAGCGTACCGATCAGTTACTGACGGTCGCACCACCAGCACTCGCTTTCCGCGCGCAATTCGTAGCCAGGCCGCAGTGGCGATCGGTGGACTACGGGGTGCGTGCTCTACTCGTTGGGGCGCGGGGTCAGCCTAGTTAATACGGCCGTACGGCAGACATCCAGAATTTCGTCGGCGAGTGGCGAGTCGTCAGGGCACGCCCGCGACAGCATCAGTGCGCCGACAACCTGCGCAATCACTTCGATGCGTCTGACGCGCAGGTCTTCGGCGCACTGGCCGTCCCCCTCGCTGGCTTGGTTTGCCAGGGTCGCCAGCATGCTTTCAACGCCGGAGGCAAAAGCCGTCTTGATCGACTCCGGCTGCCGCGCCGCGTCTACGCACAGTGCTGCCATCGTGCAACCCTCACCACGCGCGTCGCGGTGCTCCCGAGACAGGTAGTGCCTGACGAATTCCACCGCATCCACGCCATCGGCTTTGGCGGCGCCCTGCGCAAAACCGCAGGTCGCGGCTTCCGCCAGCAGCTCGGCCTTGGAAGGAAAGTGCTTGTAGAACCCGCCATGGGTGAAGCCTGCGGTGGCCATCAAGTCCGCGATCCCCACCCCGTCGTAACCCCGCTCGCGAAACAGCACCGAGGCGGTCTCAACGATGTGCGCCCGGTTCGCCTGCGCCTGCGCTTTGGTGACCTTCATGTCCAGAAACTCTCTAAATCCGCCATCACTGAAGCCGGCACTATACATTGATGTCGATCATCATCAAAACTCTTGACACTAAAGATGATGATCAACATCATTACCCAACTTTCCCTGGAAAAGATCCGGTGCAGACAAACCATGACTGAAAAAACGCTGTTCGAACCCTACACCCTTGGCTCGCTCACCCTTCCCAACCGCATCGTGATGGCGCCGCTGACGCGCAACCGTGCGGGCGCGGGTCTGGTACCCAGCGAACACGCAGCCATCTACTACAGCCAACGCGCCTCTGCGGGTTTGCTGATCACCGAGGCCACGCAGGTCTCAGCACAGGCTCAGGGCTACCAGGACACCCCCGGTCTATACACGCAACCGCAGATTGATGGCTGGCGCGTCGTAACCGACGCCGTTCACGCCAAGGGCGGGCGAATTTTCGTTCAACTGTGGCACGTCGGACGCATCTCCCATGTCGATCTGCAGCCGGATGGCGCTGCGCCGGTTGCACCCTCGGCTATCCGCGCCGAGACCAAAACGTTCGTTAACAATGGCTTTACCGATGTCTCCCAGCCACGTGCACTCGCGCTGGATGAGATTCCGGGCATCGTCGAGGACTTCCGCAAGGCGGCGGCCAATGCGATCGCCGCAGGTTTTGATGGAGTCGAGGTGCATGGTGCCAACGGCTACCTGCTCGAACAGTTCATCAAGGACGGCGCCAATGTGCGCACGGATGCGTATGGCGGCTCCATCGAGAACCGCGCCCGCCTCTTGCTAGAAGCCACCGCCGCAGTTGCTAAGGAAATCGGAGCCCACCGCACTGGCGTACGTATCTCTCCCGTCTCGCCGGCGAACGGTATTTCCTGCAGTGCCCCGCAACCGCAGTACAACTACATCGCAGACCAGCTCAGTGCACTGGGCATCGTCTATTTGCACGTGGTGGAAGGGGCCACCGGCGGTCCACGCGATGTCGCTCCGTTCGACTTCGATGCATTGCGCAGCCGCTTCAAGAATACCTACCTGGCAAACAACGGGTATGGGCTCGACTTGGCCAACGCCCGCCTGACCGGGGGCAAGGCCGATCTGTTTGCGTTCGGCCGCCCCTTCATCAGCAACCCTGACCTGGTCGAACGTCTGGGGATCGGCGCCCTTCTCGCAGCGCTGGATCCCACCACGCTTTATGGCGGCGGGGCCAAGGGTTACATCGACTATCCGACCCTCGCTGACTCCAGCGCTCGCTAGCCATTCGTCCATTCTGCCTATAGCGGCATGGGCTCACCTTTTCGCTCAAGAGAAAACATCATGACCTCCCATTCAACTGTTCTGATCACGGGCGCATCGACCGGCATTGGCGCCACCTACGCGGAGCGCTTCGCACGCCGCGGCCACGACCTAGTGCTGGTTGCCCGCGACAAGGCGCGTCTGGAAGCGCTCGCTGCGCGCCTGCGCGAGGAAACCGGCGTGGCTGTCGACGTCCTTCCAGCCGACCTCACTCAGCCTGGCGATCTGGCCGCAGTCGAGGCCCGCCTGCGCGAGGACGCCAAGATCGAAACCTTGATCAACAACGCCGGGGCTGCGCTGTCCGGTGCCTTCATCCACCAGTCGACAGACGATGTCGCCCGCCTGGTCACCCTCAACACCACCGCCCTGGTGAGGTTGGCGAGTGCCATCGCCCCGCGCCTGGCGCAGGCCGCCAAGGGCGCGATCGTCAACATCGGCTCGGTGGTCGGCTTGGCGCCCGAATTCGGCATGTCGGTCTACGGCGCAACCAAGGCCTTCGTGCTGTTCCTGTCACAGGGGCTGAGCCTGGAACTCACCCCCAAAGGCGTCTACGTGCAGGCAGTGCTGCCGGCTGGAACTCGCACCGAGATCTGGGAACGTGCAGGCATCGACGTCAACACGCTTTCCGACCTGATGAACGTGGACGAACTGGTCGATGCGGCACTGGTCGGCTTCGACCGCCGCGAACTGGTCACGATCCCGCCGTTGCATGACGCCGCCCGCTGGGAGGCTCTGAACGCCGCGCGGCTGGGCCTGATTTCCGATCTGCGGCAGGCGCATGTCGCAGAGCGTTATCGGGTCGCGCCTTGAAGCGCCGCCACGGTGCTCTGCCCCTGGAGAGACAATGACATTCAACGCACTGCACGCCGACCAGGCTGGCGAATCGAGCCTCCCCTACATCGACGCCACCACCCGCTCGATAGAGGTCGGCGGGACCGCATTCGCGTTCCGCGACCTGGGACCGCGCAACGGCGTACCGCTGATCCTGCTTAACCACTGGGGCGCGGTCCTCGACAATTTCGACCCACGAATCGTCGACGGGATTGCTCGCAAGCATCGCGTCATCGCCACCGACTACCGAGGTATCGGCGCTTCAGGCGGAACGGCACCTGTGACCATCGATGCAATGGCACGGGATGTGATCGCACTGATCCACGCACTGGGTTTGGAGAAGGTCGATCTGCTCGGTTTTTCCCTCGGTGGGTTCGTGGCGCAGGACGTTGTGCTGAAAGCCCCCGACCTGGTGCGCCGGCTGATTCTGACCGGCACGGGACCGGCAGGCGGCACAGGTATCGAGCAGGTCAGTAAGGTTTCCTGGCCATTGATGATCAAAGGGCTTTTGACCCTACGTGATCCCAAGACTTACCTGTTCTTCACCTCCACGGCCAATGGCCGGCTGGCCGCCAGGGCTTTTTTGCAGCGGCTGAAAGAGCGCAAGTCGAACCGCGACAAGAGCCCGACTCCCAGTGCCTTGCTGCGACAGCTGAAGGCTATCAAGGCCTGGGGCCGGCAGGCGCCTCAAGCGCTCGGCGGCATCCGTATCCCTGTACTCATCGCCAATGGCGACAACGACATCATGGTACCCACCGAGAACAGTCACGACATGGCGCGGCGCATGCCTGGCTCGCAACTGGTCATCTACAAAGACGCCGGGCATGGCGGGATTTTCCAGTACCACGGCGAGTTCGTGCTGACCGCACTGACCTTCCTCGACGCCCAACACGGTAGCAACGGGACGGTCACTCCCCTCACCACAACGGAAGCGATGAAATGAGTCAACCAACGGCAATTGTATTCGGCGTGGGATCGGTGCGGGGCGTGGGCGGCGCCGTCTGCAAACGCTTCGCGCGCGAGGGTTACCACGTCATCGTGACGGGACGAACGCCAGCCAAGATCGAGACGGTGGTGGCAGAGATCGTCGCACTGGGCGTCGGCAGTGCCGAGGCATTTCCAACCGATGTGACCGATGAAGCCCAAGTGATCGCGGCATTCGACCGCGCGATGCAGCCCGGGCCTGGGCGCGAGCCCGCCGATGTCGTCATTTCCAACGCGGGCAACAACGCCTTCATCGATTTCACCCAATTGACCGCCGCGCAGTTTGAGGATTTCTGGCGCGTTGGCTGTTACTCCGGCTTCCTGGTCGGGCGCGAGGCCGCACGCCGGCTGGCCCCATTGGGCCGGGGCACGGTGATTTTCACGGGCGCCTCGGGCAGCCTACGCGGCAAGCCCGGATATGCCCACTTCGCCGCGGCCAAGGCGGGGCTGCGCATGATCGCGCAGAGTATGGCCCGTGAGTACGGACCCAAGGGGCTCCACGTCGCGCATGTCGTCATCGACGGCGGAATTCTTGGGGATCGGCTTCAGGCCGCCTTTCCCGACAGGGTCAACCCTGCCGCTGCGGACGGCTTGCTCGGGTACGACGCCATCGCCGAAAACTACTGGATGCTACACCACCAGCCGAAATCGGCGTGGACGCAGGAGCTCGACCTGAGGCCGTACAAGGAGCGCTGGTAACCGCCTCGATCCCAGCGCCCAAACGCAAGGCATGCATTCTGCGCGCGGGCAGCCCGAACACACTCAATCAGAAACTCTGGAGAACAGTCCCACCATGAAGGCGTTCATCATCGATCGTTACGGGAAAAAAGAAGTCGGCCGCATCGGCGAAGTGCCCGCCCCTGAAGTACGGGACGATAACGTTCTGATCCAGATTCACGCGGCGAGCGTTAATCCTCTGGATACGAAAATCAAGAGCGGCGAATTCAAACTGATTCTCCCCTACCAGTTTCCCCTTGTTCTGGGCAACGACGTGGCCGGGACGGTCGTGCGCGTCGGCGCTCGCGTTCGCGACTTCAAGCCAGGAGACGAGGTCTACGCGCGCCCAGACGATGATCGTATTGGCACCTTCGCCGAACTCATTGCCGTTAAAGCGTCGTCGCTGGCGCTGAAGCCTAAGAATCTCAGCATGGTCGAAGCCGCCGCACTTCCTCTGGTGGCGTTGACCGCCTGGCAGGTGCTGGTCGAAACCGCCAAGCTGAAGAAGGGGCAGAAGGTATTCATCCAAGCGGGCTCCGGCGGCGTGGGCACCATCGCCATCCAGCTAGCCAAGTACTTGGGCACATTCGTGGCCACGACCACGAGTACGGCCAACATCGACTGGGCGAAGGCATTAGGCGCGGACGTCGTCATCGACTACAAGAAGCAGGACTTCGCCACCGAACTGCGTGACTACGACGTGGTGCTGAACTGCCTCGGCAACGACGAGTTGAAGAAGTCCCTGCAGATTCTCAAACCGGGCGGACACCTCATCTCCATCTCCGGGCCACCCACCCCAACCTTCGCCGCCTCGCGGGGCCTGGCCTGGTCGCTCAAACAGGTGCTGCGCCTGTTGAGTTCCGGCATCCGGAAACAGGCAGAGAAGCACGGGAAGCAATACACCTTCGTCTTCATGCGGGCCGATGGGGCGCAGTTGCGCGAGATCACGTCCCTCGTCGAGTCAGGCGTGATCCGTCCAGTCGTCGACACCGTATTCCCGTTCCCGGACACCCACAAAGCGTTGGCCTACGTAGACAGTGGGCGCGCCAAGGGCAAGGTCGTGGTGCAAGTCATTTAGCTGGCGCGCACGCTTGGCAGGCCTTGGAGTTCCTAGGCCTCTCCACGCTTAGGAGAAGGATTTGAATACCTATACAACCGCCATCCTTGGCAAGCGCGCGCTGGTAACCGGCGCGTCCAGTGGCATTGGCGCGGCCATCGCACGCGAGCTCGCCACGCTTGGCGTTGATCTGGTGCTGACGGCGCGGCGCCGCGACGCACTGGAGGCGGTTGCCGCGACCTGCACAGGCGTCAAGGTCGAGACCATCACCGCCGATCTCGGCCAGCCCGATGCCGCACACGCGCTGTGGGATGCCGCGACGGCCAACGGCCCGCTCGACATCCTGATCAACAACGCCGGGTTTGGCTATTTCCGCCGGTTCGACGAGGTCGACTGGTCGCGCGACGCGGAGCTTGTGCAACTCAACATGACCTCGCTGGTCGCACTTGCGCGGTGTTTCGTTGACGCGCACAGGACAAGCATCACCCCCGCGCAAATGGTCAACATCGCGTCGACCGGCGCGTACCAATCCGTGCCAAACATGGCGCTGTACGCCGCGTCGAAGGCGTTCGTTCGCAACTTCAGCGAAGCCCTCCATGACGAACACCGCGGCACGCCACTGTCGGTGACCTGTATCTGCCCTGGCGGCACCGAAACCGCGTTCCATGCCGCGTCCGGCGGAGGCGACTACTCGTGGATCGCGAATGCCTCGACAAAAAGCGCAGAGTTCGTAGCGCATGCTGCCATCCGTGCGATGGTGCGCGGCCAGCGCACGGTGGTACCCGGACTGTTCAACAAGCTGACGTGCTTCGGCGTACGGTTATTGTCGTGGCCGCTCGCGTCGCGTGTGGCCACTCAAGTGCTCGGCAAGCCGCGATTGGCCTTACCAAGGCGAGGCGCAATTTGAATGTGCCGCCAGCCTTCATATTCAGAAGGCGGCCCCCTCCCAGCTTTTGAACGCCCGTCTGACGTTGGCTACGTCGTTGTAGCAGCGAGTAGGCAATCTGCTGGTCTGTTCCTGCCATGGAGTTAGTGACCGGCAGCTATTGGCCGGTTGTTGCCTGTCGCGACTGACAGCTTGGGTCGTTATCTACCGGTCGCGAATGACCGGGGTCGCCCGATTCTGTTGAAAAAGTCGGTTTCTGAGGGAGCTGCTTTTCGGCAGCTCAAAAAACGCTCGATTTCGGCGTTGCTACGTAAAACCAAGACAGCTCCGTCTTCTCAGTGAACCAGATTTCAACGTCGCTAATGCTCTTTCATGGGCAAAAAACGCAACGGGACTTTTTCAACAGAATCGCCCCATAGCTGACGATCAATTCTGTCCTCGAAACGAGGAGCGATTCAACGAGGCAGCAGTGGTTCACCTTCTTCTGGTGAGATGAAAGCGGTGACCTGCCGGTACATCAAAAAGTCATCGGGACAGATTATTTCGTACTCACCGCTCTCCTTCAGTCAGAACTGAGCCACCCTTTCGTGGTTGAACACTGCCTCTCTGCTTTCAACGCTTACTCGCCCGCCATGGACCTGCATGTTCGAACGCACTATCGCCAAGCCCAGGCCGCCGGAGTCTCCAACGTTCGCGGCGCGCAATGCCGCTTTGCAACAGCGCAGTCAGAGTAGCGCTGACCAGCACGCCCTGGCTAAGCCGTACGCGCCAGGCAGAAACAGTTGAAAGCGGCCAGATTCACGCTTTTCCGGCGCTATGTGCGCGCGTCTATTCGAGGTTGTTTAGGCCGTTCTGTATGAAAGGTCTTTTGCTATGCGCCTGCACCAATCGCTGCCCTACACCCGCCCTGGAGGAGCCCACTTGCAGGCGATGTTGGGCGACTGTGTTGGACGATTGCCCTTGGCCAGACTTGCGCTTTTTTGCCCTACGGGGCTGACCTCTGCGCGCGCTTGAGTACCGCTTCACGCGACATGACAGTGCGCGAGATGCAGGAGCATCTGGAACAGATGTGTGGCGCCGAGGTATTGCGGGCCTGATGGCCTCGGTGACCGATGCCATAACGGACCAGTTAAAGGCCTGGCCGTCGCAGCAGCACGATGCGATACACCCCCACTGTCTACCCTGCGTGCTACTACTTAATAAGCGTAAAAGGCTGGGTGACCTGCTCTCTAGGGTCTGTTGCCGTTTCATTCGCGGCTCGCAATGAAATGGCAACAGACCCTAGTGGCCTGTACGGCTAGTTGGTTAACTCAAGTTCGGATGGCTTAGGTTCTGAGACAAGGCGCTGCGACGAGTCATAGCGGGCTATGTCGAGGAGCGGCAACGCAGTATCGGGAACTCAAACGTCGAAATTGACTAATTGAACTAGCCACACAGGCCACTAGCGACTGGCAGCCCAGCAAAAATAGCGCCCAGTTACCCCCCAGGCAGCCATAGAATGCATGCGGTAGTCGGCGGAGTTCTCACCGCATGGGCCCTTCCGCTCCAGTTGGGCAAGCCTACCGGTGAGGATAAAAATGCTCGAATCGCATATACCGCATCAGAACCATCTACTGGCAGCCCTGCCCGTGGAAGTCCAGCAGCGCTTGCTCCCGCATCTTGAACGGGTGTCCCTGCCGCTCGGCAAGGTGCTGTATGAGTCAGGAGATGCCTTGTGCCACGTCTATTTCCCGATCGACTCGATCGTCTCGCTGACCTACGTGATGGAGAACGGAGCTTCGGCGGAAATATCGATGGTCGGCAACGAAGGGCTTGTCGGCGTGGCCTTGTTCATGGGCGGGGAAAGCACGCCGAGCCGGGCTGTAGTGCAGTGTGGCGGCCATGCGCTGCGGCTTCCAGGGCAACGCCTCAAGGATGAGTTCAACCGCCACGGTGAGTTGCTGGTACTCATGCTTCGCTACACTCAGGCGCTGATCACACAGATGGCTCAAACCGCCGTCTGCAATCGCCATCACTCGATTGACAAGCGCCTATGCCGCTGGCTGTTGCTGTCGCTGGACCGCATGTCGAGCAACCATCTGACAATGACCCAGGAGCTGATCGCCAGCATGTTAGGCGTGCGCCGCGAAGGCGTCACCGATGCTGCCGGCAAGCTGCAGAAGCTTGGCGTGATTGAGTACAGCCGCGGGCACATAACCGTACTGAATCGACACCGACTCGAACAACTGAGCTGCGAATGCTACGCCGTGGTTAAGAAGGAAACCGACCGCCTGCAGCCTTATGTCCCTCCGCACCATGGCGACTGAACCCGGTACCGCGAGAACCGACTCCCGCCCTGGACGCGGAATTCCCGCCTTGCGTGCGATAGCGACCAGTTGCCCCCTACGGTCGACCACAGCAAGAGCACGGGACCGGGCGGTCCCTGTCTCGGGCTACCTGATCGTCATATCCGCCCGAGCAATAGCAGCACAAGTAAAACGATAACCAGCAGGCCCAAGCCGCCACTGGGTGCATACCCCCAACTACGGCTGTGTGACCACGCCGGAACGGCGCCGACCAGCATCAGGACCAGCACGATCAACAGTAGAGTGCCCAAGGTCATGGGGTTCTCCTCAACGCGTGAGTTGGTGGATTGGTTACACCTGCGGTGGTCGCCTCCATGCGCTGCATCCGACGCGCCAGCGCCTGCATTTGCTCCCTGACGAGAATGACCGGCGGACTGCCTGATGCCTCGGTACCTCTCGCCCTCCAGCGGCAGAGAGGCTTAGCAACGCGCGCTCACTCAATCTATTGCTTCTTCGGCTTGGCGACTTCGTGGCCAATCACCCCGCCCACCACCGCACCAGCACCGGTGCAGAGCACGCCGCCACACAACAGATTGCCCGCCACGCCACCGACTACCGCACCCGCGGCCGTGCCCTTGTCCTGGTGCGACATATTTGAACAGCCACTCAGTACCAATGTGCCGAGCAGGATGCCAGTGGAAACAAGCTTGAGAGTGTTCATATACGTACTCCGGTGCATAGCCTTACGAAATCCCTGACGCAGGAACTGCTTGTGCGCAGGAGGAATGTCCATTCTTCGCGAGCGAGCGAGGGCTGTCTGTGCGCAGACGAACTTAGTCAGAACAAGGTCGCTACAGCCATTACCCAAACGAAAGGCTATGTCTCAGTGATGTGTTGGCCGCAGCTTTTGTAGGGCGGGCGGTGCAGGTCATAGGGCTGAAAATCAACTGCATCATTGCCGCGCCGGGTAACCCACCAAGTGGCGGTCGGCGTGCTGATCATGGTGGGTCACGGCGCAACTGACCGGGTAACAGCCAATAGCCTTGTGCCAGGCGCCTATCCCACCCTAGGGGGTCTGGACAACTTCGCGTAGCTTCTCGACGAAAAACGGGTCAGAGGACAGCTTGAAGCTCTCGGTCCGGTGCGGCTGCAGACCGAACAGCTGAAAGTAGCGTTGCAC
>NZ_VIUH01000043.1 GCF_007993865.1 Pseudomonas sp. SJZ079
TTGAGCGCTATCAGCAGCATATTCGGCCGGCTCACTGTATCCAGGAGGCGGTTGGACGCACCATGCAACACGCTATTGGGACATAGCCTTTTTTTAACTCACAATGATCAGCTACCCGCCACCGTCATCCGTTCGATCAGCACCGAGCCGGTGCGGATATTGCTGCGCAGTTCCAGGTCACTGCCCACCGCGACGATTTGCTTGAACATATCGCGCAGGTTGCCGGCGATGGTCACTTCCTGCACCGGAAACTGAATCTCGCCATTCTCCACCCAGTAACCGCCGGCACCTCGAGAATAGTCGCCGGTGACCATGTTCAAGCCCTGCCCCATCAGCTCGGTGACCAACAGACCACGGCCCATGCGCTTGATCAGGGCCTGCTGGTCATCCTCACCATGACTGACGAACAGGTTATGCACCCCGCCCGCGTTAGCCGTGCTGGGCATGCCCAGCTTGCGCCCGGAATAGGTGCCGAGCACATAGGACAGCAGTTCACCGCTCTCGACGAACGACTTGGCATAGGTGGCCAGGCCATCGCCATCGAAGGCCGCACTGCCCAACGCACGCGGTATATGTGGACGCTCATCGAGCTTCATCCAGTCCGGGAACAGCTGCTGACCCAGCGAGTCCTCGAGGAAAGACGACTTGCGATACAGGTTGCCCCCGGAGATCGCCGCCAGGAAGTTGCCGAACAAGCCGGTTGCCAGCTCGGCGGAAAACAGCACCGGCACCTCACAGGTCGGCACCGGACGAGCGCCCAGGCGGCTGACCGAACGCTGCGCGGCGCGCCGGCCAATGCTCGCGGCATCATCCAGCAGCTCGCCCTGGCGGTTGACGTCATACCAGTAATCGCGCTGCATCTGCCCACCATCCTCGGCGATCATCACGCAGCTCAGGCTGTGCCGAGTATTGGCGTAGCCACTGATAAAACCGTGGCTATTGCCGTACACACGGCAGCCCTGATGGGTATTCAGGGTGGTACCGTCGGCGTTCTTGATCCGCTGATCCGTGGCAAAGGCCGCCGCCTCGCAGCTCAGCGCCTGCTCGATGGCCTGCTCCGGGCTGATCGCCCAGGGATGATAAAGATCCAGTTGTGGCAACTCACGGGCCATCAATGCGGCATCGGCCAACCCTGCGCATTCGTCCTCCGACGCATGCTTGGCAATCGCCAAAGCCGCCGCCACGGTCTCGCGGATGGCCGCCTCACCGCTGGCCGAGGTACTCGCCGAGCCCTTGCGCTGACCGACATACAGGGTGATGCCGAAGCCCTGATCGCGGTTGAATTCGACCGTTTCCACTTCGCGTTGGCGCACCGTGGTGGACAGGCCTTGCTCGACCGACACCGCGACCTCACAGGCGCTGGCACCCTGCTTTTTCGCCTCGGCGATGATCTGCTCGACCTGTGCCTGCAATTGCGGCACGGCCTCGGGGCCGACGACTTCTACTGCGCTCATACACACTCCTGAACAATTAAGCGACAAGCGGCGCCATAACAAGGGGCGACCACTTGCAGCTGGAAACTTGCTGCTATCATGGCGGCGTTTTCCACTGGACCGCTGCCATGTCTGAATACCTTGACGACTTCTCCGGCGAGAAGAGTAAAACCCAGGTCAAACGCGAGCTGCACGCGTTGCAAGATCTGGGGCAACGCCTGACCACCTTAAAGCCCGACCTGCTGAACAAGCTACCGCTGACCGATGAGCTACGTCGCGCCCTGGCCGAAGCGCCGAAGCACACCGCCAACTCCGCGAAAAAGCGCCACGTGCAGTTCATCGGCAAGCTCATGCGTGACCAGGATATCGAAGCGATCCTTACCCTGCTCGATCAGCTCGACGCCTCGACCCGCCAGTACAACGAACGCTTTCACAACCTGGAGCGTTGGCGCGACCGCCTGCTCAATGGCACTGACGCAACCCTCGAGACTTTCGTCGGCGAGTACCCGCAAGCGGATCGCCAGCACCTGCGGCAACTGATCCGCCAGGGCCAACACGAGCTGGCGCAGAACAAAGCGCCAGCCGCCTCGCGCAAACTATTCAAATACATCCGCGAGCTGGATGAAAGCCAACGCGGACTGCGTTAAGAACCACTACAGCCCCGTAGGGTGGGTTAGCCGCGCAGCGGTGTAACCCGCCATCACCCGCAGCCGCGCCCGCGGCCCGCTCGGTGGGCCAAGACCCACCCTACGCGCCCGTACCGCCCACGGTAATCGCATCGATCTTCAGGGTCGGCTGGCCGACACCCACCGGCACCGACTGGCCGTCCTTGCCACAGGTGCCGACGCCACTGTCCAGGGCCAGGTCATTACCGACCATCGACACCCGGCTCATGGCTTCCGGGCCATTGCCGATCAGGGTCGCGCCCTTGACCGGTGCGGTGATCTTGCCGTCCTCGATCAAATACGCCTCGCTGGTCGAGAAGACGAACTTGCCACTGGTGATGTCGACCTGGCCGCCGCCGAGATTGGCGCAGTAGATGCCGCGTTTCACCGAACGAATGATTTCCTCCGGCTCGCTGGCGCCTGCCAGCATGTAGGTGTTGGTCATGCGCGGCATCGGCAGGTGCGCGTAGGACTCGCGGCGACCGTTGCCGGTGCAGGCCACACCCATCAGGCGGGCGTTTAGCTTGTCCTGCATATAGCCCTTGAGCACGCCATTTTCGATCAGCGTGGTGCACTCGGTCGGCGTGCCCTCATCATCCACGCTCAGCGATCCGCGGCGCTCGGCCAGGGTGCCGTCGTCGACGATGGTGCACAGGCTGGAGGCAACCATTTCGCCCATGCGGCCGCTGTAGGCGGAACTGCCCTTGCGGTTGAAGTCGCCCTCCAGGCCATGCCCCACCGCCTCATGCAACAGCACGCCGGACCAGCCGGCGCCCATCACCACCGGCATGCTGCCGGCCGGCGCGGGGATCGCCTCCAGATTGACCAGCGCCTGGCGCAGCGCCTCACGGGCATAGCCCATGGCGCGGCTTTCGTTGAGGCCGTCTTTCGCCAGGAAATAGCGGTAATCGGTGCGCCCGCCACCGCCATGACCACCGCGCTCGCGCCGGCCATTCTGCTCGACGATGACGCTGACGTTGAAACGCACCAGCGGGCGCACATCGGCGCCCAGGCTGCCGTCATTGGACGCGACCAAGACCCGATCCCAGACCCCGGCAAGGCTAACCGTCACTTGCTTGATCCGCGTATCGAGGGCCCGGGTGGCCTGATCGATCTGCTTCAGCAACTCGACCTTCTCCGCCCGGCCGATCACATCCAGCGGGTTATCCGGTGCATACAAGGCCGTGACTGCGGCGCTGCTGAACGCCTGTACCCGACCCTGCTGCCCGGCGCGGGCGATCGAGCGGGCCGCCCGCGCCGCCTGGCTCAGGGCCTCAGCGGTGATGGCGTTGCTGTAAGCGAAGCCGGTTTTCTCGCCGGACTGGGCACGCACGCCGACGCCTTGGTCGAGGTTGAAGCTGCCCTCTTTGACGATGCCATCCTCAAGCACCCAAGTCTCCGACACCTGGCTCTGGAAGTACAAATCGGCGGCATCGATGCCAGGGCCGACCAACTCGCCCAGCACGCCGGGCAGATGATCGATAGTCAAACCGCCCGGGCTCAACACATGCTCACTGACGGACAACAGCATCTCGTTCATAACTACTCCAAACCTGGCAGCCGCGGTTCGGCCGCTGCAAAAAATCGTTTATGCCGGGCCACCGGCATACGTTGGCGGATCGCGGCCTGCTCGGCAGCGTCGCGCGCGGCCAGAAGCAGCGCTTCTCCCTGTGCTTGCTCAGTCAGCACCCGCCCCCAGGGGTCGATGATCGCGGAGTGGCCAAAGGTCTCGCGACCACCCGGATGGCGACCGCCCTGACCCGCCGCCAATAGGTAGCACTGTGTCTCGATGGCGCGGGCGCGGGTCAGCACCTGCCAATGCGCGGCACCGGTTACCGCAGTAAAGGCCGCGGGTACGCTGATCAGCTCGGCACCGGCTTCACGCAAGGCGCCATACAGCTCAGGAAAACGCAGGTCGTAACACACCGTCAAACCCAAGCGCCCAACGGGCGTGTCGGCCACCACCAGTCGATGTCCGTGGGCGTAATCGTCCGACTCGCGGTAACGACCGCGACTGTCGGCGACATCCACATCGAACAGGTGCAATTTATCGTAGCGCGCCACGCGCTCGCCCTGCTCGTCGATCAGCAGCGAGCAGGCCAGTGCCTTGGCATCGGGCTGACCGTCCGGCGGCAAGGGCAAGGTGCCGGCGACTATCCATAACTTGAAGTCGCGCGCGGCCTGTTTCAACCAGGGCAGGATCGGCCCGTCACCATAGGCTTCACGGCGACCCAGCGCGGCCAGATCACGGCGTCCCATGGCGGCGAAGTTTTCCGGCAACACCGCCAGTCGCGCACCGCCCGCAGCCGCCTGTTCCAGCAGGCGCCGGGCCTGAGCCAGGTTAGCCAGCACATCGTCCTGGCTGACCAGTTGAATCACTGCGAGGCTCATGCGTATTCCTCCTCGGGGGAGACTTGAACCACCAGCTTACAAGGCATGCCCGCCGACTGCATCGCGGCACCAGTCAAGCCACGCCCCTTAACGCTGCTTTTCAAAGGGCTTGTCGAAGGTGATCTGCGGGCTATCCAAGGCGCCTTTGACGTCGTATTGCACGCTGGCAAAGCGCGCCACTCGATCGCCCAGCAGTTTATCCACCAGGAATAACGCCCCGCCAATCGCCGGCGCACCCACGATCAAGGCGGCCAGCGGCAGGTTGTTGGTCACCGGCAGGGTGACCAACAACTTGGCATCGATCGATTGATCGACCATGTTCAGGGTGCCGTTCAGCTCCAGATTGCTCGAGGGCCCGGTCAGGGCGATCGGTTTACGGGTAACGAAGACCCCGTCCGTGGCGACCAGCAACCCCTTGACCCGGTCATAGCTCAGTCCTTTACCGAGCAGGTCGGAAAAGTCCAGACGCAGGCGACGACCAATCGAGTTGAAGTTGAGCAGACCGAATATCCGCAGCGCCGAAGCCGAGCCCTGCACCTCGACGAACTGTCCTTTGCGCAGGGACGCATCCATGCTGCCGGAGAAGCGCTTCAGGCTGACCCATGCCGGCGAGCCCGGCCAGCGTCCATCGACATCCAGGCGGAAACTTTCGCTGGTGGCTGTTGGCGCGAAGTCCCAGGCCAGCAGCACGTCGGTCAGGTCCTTGCCCTGCAGGCGGCCTTTGTACCAGCTGCTGGACGCACCCGGCGTGCCCTGCCAACCGGCGTTGCCCGTCACCTGCAGGCCTTTCAGATCGAGATTCAGCTCGCTGAACTGCAGGCCACTGGCATTCGGCCGTGCCTTGAACGACCAGGCCCCCAATGGCTCAGTGCCCCGCAACACCTGATCGATTCGCACATCCAAGGCCGGGATTTGCCGCGGATCGACGCTCGCCAAAAGGTCGGGCCTATCCTCGACCGCGGCCCCCTTCGCCTCGGCAGCCGGTAGGCGCAGGTAGTCAAGCTCGACCGCAATCGGTGCCGCCGCCGCATCCGGCAGGCCAACCCGACCTTTCAACAATTGACTGTCCAGACTCAGAGACCAGGCACTGGGGGCGCGCTGCAGCTGCACCTGGAGGTTGTCCACCGTGCTGCCAAAACCGCTGAATTGACCGATGCTTAAGCGTGCATCCTTGAACAGCTGCTGGGCGTCGTCCCGCGCGATGCTTGCGTAGGGCTTCAATGCCGCCTGCCAGGCGGACCAGTCCAACTCTGAAACCTTTCCACGGACGCGCACCCCTTTACCCGCCGGCAAGCTGGCCAGCCCATCGCCCAAGCGCAGCTCGCCACGCCCCTCGTTCGGCTGCCCAGACGGCGCGGCAAAGGACAAGCTGGCCAGGTCCGCGTATTCCAACCAATAACGCCGCTCGCTGCCGCCCAGGCTCATGCGCCAGTCGGCATAACGCGCCTCATCCGCGCGCTTACCGAAGGGGGCCGGCAGCTCGACGGCCAGGCCCTCGAGGTTGGAGTCCACCCGCAACTGACTGTCGACGCCATCCAGGGTCAGACGCAGGCGATAGGGCAAGGTACCGGCCAAAGGCAACGGCTGGGTGACGCCCAACCAGTCAGCCAGGTTGCTCAGGGGCACCTGGCCATTCGCCTCGATCCGGCTGCGCGCTCGGCCATCGGCGCCTTCGGCTATCGCCTTGCCGCGCACCGCATGGCCCAGCACCTGGGCGCGAATATCTGGCGCACTCAACCCAGTGGCAGTGTCGTAGCGAAAAGCGCCACGCAGCTGACTCAGCTCCAGTACCGGCGCGCTCAGCCTGAGCTGCGCACCCTCGGTGGCGAAGTCCACCAATACATCCGGCGCCTGCCCCTTCTGCAGGGGTAGATCGAGCTTGAGCGAGCCGCGCAGCGGCCCCTCGCCCCGCCAGCCGGCGAACGTCTCGGCCGTGCCCATGGGCGTCTCCTGGAGAATCGTCAAGGCATCGCTCACGCTGCTCTGGATCTCGGCAGTCAACTGCAAGCGCGGCGCCTGCCCCTCAGCAGCATGGGGAATATCGGCGCGAACATTGCTCACTCGACTGTTCAGCAAACGCCCTTGGCTTACCCGCACCCGTACGCCACTGTCCTCGATGAACACGTCGCCCTGCGCCTCACGCAACGCCGGCCAGCCGGGCTGGAAGGCCAACTCGGCATCCTTCACGGCGAAGAACAGACTGAGGCTGCGCGCCGCATCGGCGGCGCCCTTGATCAATGAGCCCTGAAACTGGAAGTAGCCCTCATCGACCTTGCCGCTATTAATCGAGGCCTTCAGCCAGCGAGCCAGTTCCGCACTCATACCCGGCGCACGGGTCGGCAGGTATTTCTCGGTATAACGGGCGTCGCCTTCGCGCAGGCCGACGCGCAGGTCCATGTAGTCCTCCGCCTCGGCATCGCTCAGCAGGCGGATGAGGAAATCGCCGGCGATCTTGCCCTCTTCGCCAACCACCTGCAAATACGGGCTACGCAGGGTGAAACCCTGCTCATCCAGCTGCCAGGTCAGACGCGCATTGGCCTGGCGATACAACCAGGGCTTGGGAAACAAGGTGGTCAGGTGCAGCGAGAAGTTTTCCGTGGCAAGGCGCAACTCACCCTGACCCAGATCGCCGCTGATACTGCCGGTCACGTTCTCCACCGCCGGCGAGGCGTGATAAGCGGCAAAGCCGATGCGTTCGAGATTGGAGGCAAACTGCAGGCGCTGTGCGCCCTCCAGCTGCGGCCGGTAATCCAACCTAAGATTGCGCAGGGCACCGTGCGGTTGCAGGCTATCGAGCAACTGCATGCCACTGTCCGGCAAGGGGGCCAAACCCTCGATCAAGGGCAGCAAGGGTGCCAGATCGAGTCGGTCGGCGGTCACCAGCCATTGCTCCTCGACCTCGTGGCTGCCCTGTTGCTGGCTGAGACTCAGCTGCACCTCGCCCCAGCGCTTGTCGCCCTGGCTCAACGCCAGGTCATCCAGTACCAGCGCGAAGCCCTGTTGATTACGGCTGAAGTAGGCGTTGAGCGCCACATCCTGCAACTGCACCGCCTCACGCTGGGCATAGGCGGCCGTCACCTGTGGCGCATGCACACGACTGACCGCACGCTGCACTGCGCCTTCGGACCAGGACAGCCAGAGTTCGCCGCCGGCCTGCAGCTGCTCGAGGCGCCAGGCGCGGGTCAGGCTCGGTGGCAGCCAACGCGCCCAATCGCTTTGCGGCAGGCTCAGGTACAGCTCGGCAGACGTATCGCGCCAGTTTTCGGCCGACAGCCGCGTGCGCAACTGCAGCGCCACGGGCTGGCCATCCGGCAACAGCAGACGCGCATCCAGGCGCTGGCGACTGAAGCCATTGCGCAGCGTCAGATTGACGTAGGTGAAGGTTTGCGCCGGATGGCCATGGGCTTCCAGGGTCACCTGACTATTGAACAGCGACAGCCGGCTGACCGCTTGCAACTGTGTCAGCGCCTGCTGCAGGTCGACGCCACCCGGTTCGCTGCGTTGCGGCAGGCCCCTGAGCGTCCAGGCGCCCTGCGCGTCTTGCAGCACGCTGAGCTGCAGGCCATCCAGTTCGAGCTTGGCCAGCCGCGGCTGGCCTGCCAGCAGGCTGGCCAGCAGATCCGGCACCACGCGGATCTGATTCAGGCGCAGCGCGCTGGGCCCCTCACCCACCAGTACATCGTGGCCGATCAGTACGGGGGCAAAGCCTTGCCAGCGACCTTCCAGCCGACCGATTTCGAGCGGCATGCCCAAGGCCGCGCGGGCCTTGTCTTCGACGTCCAGGCGATACTCGGCGACCAGCGGCACCAGCTGACGGCCGAGGCTGACATACAGCGCCGCTAACACTAAACCCAGGGCACAGAACCCCAGCATCCAGCGAACCGAGGCGGCGAACCAGGCGGCCAAACGCTCCATTCAGTTCATGCCTCGAAGCTGCACGGGCAGGTCACAGCAGGACCACATCGTATTGCTCCTGGGAGTACATGGTCTCGACCTGGAACTTGATGGTACGCCCGATAAAGGCCTCCAGATCGGCGACATTACCCGACTCTTCATCGAGCAGACGGTCCACTACCTTCTGGTTGGCCAGCACGCGGTAGCCCTCGGCCTGATAGGCACGGGCCTCGCGAAGGATTTCGCGAAAGATGTCATAGCAAATGGTTTCCGCCGTCTTCAGCTTGCCGCGACCCTGGCAGCAGACGCAGGGTTCACACAACACCTGTTCCAGGCTCTCGCGCGTGCGCTTGCGGGTCATCTGCACCAGGCCCAGCTCGGTAATGCCGATGATGTTGGTCTTGGCGTGGTCGCGTTCCAGTTGCTTTTCCAGAGTGCGCAACACTTGCCGCTGGTGCTCTTCATCTTCCATGTCGATGAAGTCGATGATGATGATGCCGCCGAGGTTACGCAGACGCAGCTGGCGGGCGATCGCCGTGGCGGCCTCCAGGTTGGTCTTGAAGATGGTCTCCTCGAGAGTGCGATGGCCAACGAAGGCGCCGGTGTTGACGTCGATGGTGGACATCGCTTCGGCGGGGTCGATGATCAGGTAACCGCCCGACTTCAGCGGCACCTTGCGCTCAAGGGCTTTCTGGATCTCGTCCTCGACGCCATACAGATCAAAAACCGGCCGTTCGCCAGGGTAATGCTCCAGACGGTCGGCAATTTCCGGCATCAGTTCGGCGCCAAACTGGGTGATCTTCTGAAAGGTTTCCCGCGAGTCGACACGGATCTTCTCGGTGCGCAAGCTGACCAGATCACGCAGGGTGCGCAAGGCCAGGCTGAGGTCTTCATAGATCACCGAGGGTGCCGGCGCGGCCTGGATTTGTCCGCCAATCTGCTCCCACAGGCGGCGCAGGTAGCGAATATCGATGAGAATCTCCTCGGCACCGGCACCATCCGCGGCGGTGCGCAGGATGAAGCCGCCGGCCTCCTCGATACCTTCGGCTTCGACGCAATCGGCGACGACTTGCTTGAGCCGTTCGCGCTCGCCTTCGTCTTCGATCCTCAGCGAGATGCCGACATGGCTGGTGCGTGGCATGTACACCAGATAGCGCGAGGGAATCGACAGCTGGGTGGTCAGCCGCGCGCCCTTGCTGCCAATCGGATCCTTGGTGACCTGGACCACCAGCGCCTGGCCCTCATGCACCAGGGCACTGATGCTTTCCACCGCACTGCCCTCACGGCTGGAAATTTCCGAGGCGTGGATAAACGCCGCGCGCTCCAGGCCGATATCGACGAACGCCGCCTGCATGCCCGGCAGTACGCGCACCACTTTGCCTTTATAGATATTGCCGACGATGCCACGCCGCTGCGTGCGCTCGACATGCACTTCCTGCAGCACGCCGTTTTCCACCACCGCCACGCGCGACTCCATCGGCGTGATGTTGATCAGAATCTCTTCACTCATGCGGCCATCTCTTCTGAAGTGACGCTGAAAGCCGGGAAAGTGCAGCGCTCAGCGAACGCCGCCGCTCACCCGCGGCTGCAGCCTCTTAACTGTGGGCTGGCAGTGGCTGCCAGCACGGAATAGCGAATTCTGCGAGCAGTTCAGCCGTTTCGCACAGGGGTAAGCCCACCACCGCCGAATAGCTGCCCTGCAACTGGCTGACGAATATCGCCGCCAGGCCTTGAATAGCATAACTGCCGGCCTTGTCCTGCGCTTCGCCACTGGCCCAATAAGCCTCTATCTCGCCGCGCGACAGCGCGCGAAAAGTTACCTGACTGGAGACCACCCGCACCGCCTGCCGCGCAGGCGACGCCACCGCCACCGCCGTCAGCACCTGATGCTCACGGCCGGACAATGCCATCAGGGTAGTAAGGGCCTCGTCGCGATCAGCCGGTTTACCGAGAATGCGCCCATCGAGCACCACAGCAGTATCGGCGCCCAACACCACGGCCTCCTGCGGGCTTTCCAAGAGGCTCAGGCCGGCCAGGGCTTTAGCACGCGCCAGGCGCTCGACATAGGCACTGGGCAGTTCATCTGGCAATGCGCTTTCATCGATGGGAACGCTATGCGGGATAAAGGGCACACCGATTTGCGTCAACAACTCACGTCGACGCGGCGATCCCGAAGCCAGATAGAGCGTGGCCATGCAGACTTCTCCCTGTTAGGTACGGCAAGACCAGACCCGCTTAGTTGACGCTGAGACGCTGATGCACGCCGCGCAGGATCGCATAGACCCACGGCCACAACAGCGCACTGACCAGGGCCGGCAAGACAAACTCCAGGGTTGGCGGGCGACTGCCGGTCAAGGCATTGAGCCACAGTTGCACCAGCTGGGCCAAGCCGAACACTACCAGCAGCACCATGCTCTGCTGCCACAGGGGAAACATGCGCAAGCGCTGATGCAGGTTCAGCACCAAGAAGGTGATCAGGGTCAGGATCAAGGCATTCTGCCCCAGCAGAGTACCGTTGAGCACGTCGGCCAGCAGGCCGAAGCACCAGGCCGTGGCCATCCCCACGCGGTGCGGCACGGCCAGTGCCCAATAGGTCAGGAACAGCGCCAGCCAGAGCGGGCGGCCAATTTCCATGAACTTGGGCAAAGAGGACACGCTGAGCAATAACGCCAAGGCGAGGCTGAGCCAGATCACCCATACATTGCGCGCACGCACAGCGATCATTGCCGAGGCTCCTGGTCAGCGGCTGGAGCGGGCAGCGGGGAGGCGGCCGCAGCGCCGGGTGACTGTCCCGACTGTGCGCGTTCCTGGCGGTCCACCGCTTCCTGGGCTTCGGCCGACTCAGTCGCGCGCTGCTCGGGCGTACGCGGATCGGTAAACACCAGAAGCATATAGCGGCTACGGTTCAAATTGGCGGTCGGCATGGCCCGAACGATAGCAAAAGGCTGACCGGAATCGTGAATCACCTCGGTCACCGTGGCCACTGGGTAACCCGTCGGGAAACGCTGACCGAGCCCCGAACTGACCAATAGATCGCCTACCTTGATGTCCGCGGTATCGGCCACATGGCGCAGCTCCAGACGCTCCGGATTACCGGTGCCGCTGGCGATGGCGCGCAGGCCGTTGCGATTGACCTGCACCGGAATACTGTGGGTGATATCGGTCAGCAGCAGCACCCGCGAGGTATAGGGCATCACCTCCACCACCTGGCCCATCAAGCCGCGCGCGTCGAGGATCGGCTGACCGAGCAGCACGCCGTCCTTCTTGCCCTTGTCGATCAGGATGCGATGGGTGAAGGGGTTGGGGTCGATACCGATCAACTCGGTGGCCAAGACCTCGTCATCGACCAGCGCCGAGGAATTGAGCAACTCACGCAGGCGCACATTCTGCTCGGTCAGCGCCGCGAGGCGCTGCAGGCGACGCTGCATCATCAGACCTTCGGCCTTGAGCTTCTCGTTCTCGGCGGCCAGCTCACTGCGCGAACTGAGTTGCTCGTTGGCGTTCTGCCACAGGGTAACTGGCAAGCGCCCCAGCCAGTAGACCGGCTCGACGATCAGGCCCAACTGATTGCGCAACGGCTGCAGCGCTGAAAAGCGTGCATCCACCACCATCAGCGCGACCGAGAGCACGGCAAGCACCAGCAGGCGCACACCGAGCGAAGGTCCTTTGGCAAATAGCGGTTTGATCGGCGGTTCCTCACAGCATCAAGCATCGCGCAAAAAGCTGCAGGCCAGCGCTAACCGGCATGCAGCTGGAGACTTGGAGCAGGTGGCTTATTCCGCGGACAGCAGATCCATGGTGTGCTTATCCATCATTTCCAGGGCCTTGCCACCGCCACGGGCGACGCAGGTCAGCGGGTCTTCGGCGACGATCACCGGCAGGCCGGTTTCCTGGGCCAGCAACTTGTCCAGGTCGCGCAGCAAGGCGCCGCCGCCGGTCAGCACCAGACCGCGCTCGGCGATGTCCGAAGCCAGCTCGGGTGGCGACTGCTCCAGCGCGCTCTTGACCGCCTGGACGATGGTCGCCAGCGATTCCTGCAGAGCTTCCAGCACTTCGTTGGAGTTCAGGGTGAAACTGCGCGGCACACCTTCGGCCAGGTTGCGTCCACGCACGTCGACTTCGCGCAGTTCGCCACCCGGGTAAGCGGTACCGATTTCCTGCTTGATCCGCTCGGCAGTGGCTTCACCGATCAGGCTGCCGTAGTTGCGGCGCACGTAGGTGATGATGGATTCGTCGAACCGATCGCCGCCCACCCTTACCGATTCCGCATAGACCACGCCGTTCAGCGAGATCAGTGCGATTTCCGTGGTGCCGCCGCCGATATCCACGACCATCGAACCACGCGCTTCTTCCACCGGCAGGCCGGCCCCGATGGCGGCAGCCATCGGCTCTTCGATCAGGAACACTTCGCGGGCGCCGGCGCCGATGGCTGACTCGCGGATGGCGCGGCGTTCCACCTGTGTGGACTTGCACGGCACACAGATCAGCACGCGCGGGCTGGGCTGGAGAAAGCTGTTTTCATGCACTTTATTGATGAAATACTGCAGCATCTTCTCGCAGACGCTGAAGTCGGCGATCACCCCATCCTTCATCGGGCGGATGGCGGCGATATTGCCCGGGGTACGACCGAGCATGCGCTTGGCTTCGGTACCAACCGCCACGACGCTCTTCTGGTTGCCGTGGGTACGGATAGCGACCACGGACGGCTCGTTCAGCACGATACCGCGCTCACGAACATAAATAAGGGTATTGGCAGTGCCCAGGTCAATTGACAAATCGCTGGAAAACATGCCACGCAGTTTCTTGAACATGGGATAGGGACCCTAGGCAACGCGTGGGTAAAAAAGTGCGGCAAACTCTAACAACGGCAGGGATTTTGAGCAAGGCACCAATATGTTAGATTGCCTGTTTTTCCGGGCTTCTGGGCCCATCATCGCGGCCTTTGACCGCCAGCTCACGGCTTCTGTTCCCTGCATATTTCATGCACGACGACTCCGTTCACATTTCCACTGGTGGCTTTTACCGGCCGCCGTCAATCTGGAGAACCCTATGGCGCTTGAACGCTCCGAGGTGGAAAAGATCGCCCACCTGGCTCGACTGGGCCTGAATGAAGGCGATATTCCGCGAACCACCGAGACACTCAACAACATTCTCGGCCTGATCGACCAGATGCAAGCGGTCGACACCACTGGCATCGAACCGCTGGCCCACCCCCTGGAAGCCACTCAACGCCTGCGTGCCGACCAGGTTACCGAACGCAACCAGCGCGATACTTACCAGGCCATCGCGCCCGCGGTTGAAAACGGACTGTACCTGGTTCCGAAAGTCATCGAGTAAGGGAAAGAGCCTAGCCATGCACCAATTGACCCTGGCCGAGATCGCCCGCGGACTCGCCGACAAGCAATTTTCGTCCGAAGAACTGACCCGCAGCCTGCTGGCGCGCATTCAGCAACTCGACCCGCAACTGAACAGCTTTATCACCGTGACCGAAGAACTGGCCCTGACGCAGGCCAGGGCGGCCGATGCACGCCGCAGTGCCGGCGAAAACGCCGCCCTGCTCGGTGCACCGATCGCGCACAAGGACCTGTTCTGCACCGAAGGCGTACTGACCAGCTGCGGCTCGAAGATCCTTAGCGGTTTCAAGGCACCCTATAACGCCACCGTGGTCGAGAAGCTCGCCGCTGCCGGCAGCGTGACCCTGGGCAAGCTGAACATGGACGAATTCGCCATGGGTTCGGCCAACGAATCCAGCCACTATGGCCCGGTGAAGAACCCCTGGGACCTGAGCCGCGTACCCGGCGGCTCTTCCGGTGGCTCGGCTGCCGCGGTAGCCGCACGCCTGCTGCCGGCCGCCACCGGCACCGACACCGGCGGTTCGATCCGCCAGCCGGCGGCGCTGACCAACCTCACCGGGATCAAGCCGACCTACGGCCGCGTCTCGCGCTGGGGCATGATCGCCTATGCCTCCAGCCTCGATCAGGGTGGCCCACTGGCGCGCACCGCCGAGGACTGCGCGCTGATGCTGCAGGCCATGGCCGGCTTCGACGCCAAGGACTCCACCAGCGTCGATCAGCCTGTCGATGATTACCTGGCCGCCCTGAGCCAGCCGCTCAGCGGCCTGCGCATCGGCCTGCCCAAGGAATACTTCGGCGCCGGCCTGGATGCGCGCATCGGCGAGAAGGTCATGGCGGTGGTCGAGGAATTGAAGAAGCTCGGCGCCACGGTCAAAGACATCAGCCTGCCGAACATGCAGCACGCAATTCCGGCCTACTACGTGATCGCCCCGGCTGAAGCCAGTTCCAACCTGTCGCGTTTCGATGGCGTGCGCTTCGGCTACCGCTGCGAAAACCCGCTCAACCTGGAAGACCTGTACAAGCGCTCGCGCGGCGAAGGTTTCGGCGCGGAAGTGAAGCGCCGCATCATGGTTGGCACCTACGCGCTGTCGGCCGGTTACTACGACGCCTACTACCTGAAGGCGCAGAAGATCCGTCGGCTGATCAAGAATGACTTCATCGCTGCCTTCAACGAGGTCGACGTGATCCTCGGCCCGACCACGCCGAACCTGGCCTGGAAGCTGGGCGAAAAGAGCAACGACCCGGTCGCCGCCTACCTGGAAGACATCTACACCATCACCGCCAACCTGGCTGGCATTCCCGGCCTGTCGATGCCGGCCGGCTTCGTCGACGGCTTGCCGGTGGGCGTGCAGTTGCTCGCCCCGTACTTCCAGGAAGGTCGCCTGCTCAACGTGGCGCACCAATATCAACAAGTCACTGATTGGCACACTCGCGCGCCAGCCGGATTCTGAGGACGACTCACATGCAATGGGAAACCGTGAACCCTGGTCGATCTGGCAATCCACGCCCAGCTCTGCGCCAACAGGTCACCGCCTGGCACACACAAGCACTGACTGGATTCTGAGGACGACTGAACATGCAATGGGAAACCGTAATCGGGCTGGAAATCCACGCCCAGCTCAGCACCCAATCGAAGATCTTCTCCGCCAGCGCCATCGCCTTCGGCGCCGAGCCGAACACCCAGGCCAGCCTGGTTGACCTCGGCATGCCCGGCACTCTGCCGGTGCTCAACGCCGAAGCGGTGCGCATGGCCTGCAAATTCGGCCTGGCGATCGATGCCGAAATCGCCGGCAAGAACATCTTCGCGCGCAAGAACTACTTCTATCCGGACCTGCCCAAGGGCTACCAGACCAGCCAGATGGACGACCCCATCGTCGGCAAGGGCTTCCTCGACATCACCCTGGAAGACGGCACCCACAAGCGCATCGGCATCACCCGTGCGCACCTGGAAGAAGACGCCGGCAAGAGCCTGCACGAAGACTTCCACGGCATGAGCGGCATCGACCTCAACCGTGCCGGCACGCCGCTGCTGGAGATCGTCTCCGAGCCGGACATCCGCAGCGCCAAGGAAGCGGTGGCCTACGTCAAGGCGATCCATGCCCTGGTGCGTTATCTGGGCATCTGCGACGGCAACATGGCCGAAGGCTCGCTGCGCTGCGACTGCAACGTCTCGGTACGGCCCAAGGGCCAGGCCGAGTTCGGCACCCGCGCCGAGATCAAGAACGTCAACTCGTTCCGCTTCATCGAAAAAGCCATCAACCACGAAGTGCAGCGGCAGATCGAGCTGATCGAGGACGGCGGCCGCGTGGTGCAGGAAACTCGCCTGTACGACCCGAACAAAGACCAGACCCGCTCCATGCGCAGCAAGGAAGAAGCCAACGACTACCGTTACTTCCCCTGCCCGGACCTGCTGCCGGTGGTAATCGAGCAGAGTTTCCTCGATGAGATTCGCGCCAGCTTGCCGGAATTGCCGGTGCAGAAACGCGCACGCTTCGAGGCCGAGTTCGGCCTGAGTGCCTACGACGCCGACGTACTGGCGGCCAGCCGCGAACTGGCCGACTACTTCGAGGCGGTCAACCGCGTGTGTGGCGACGCCAAGCTGGCGGCCAACTGGGTGATGGGCGAGCTGTCCAGCCTGCTCAACAAGGACGGCCTGGAAATCGAGCAGTCGCCGGTCTCTGCCGAACAACTGGGCGGGATGATCCTGCGCATCAAGGACAACACCATCAGCGGCAAGATCGCCAAGATGGTGTTCGAAGCCCTGGCCGCAGGTGAAGGCGCCACGGCCGACGAGGTGATAGAAAAGAAGGGCCTCAAGCAGGTCACCGACAGCGGCGCCATCGAAGCCATGCTGGACGACGTGCTGGCGGCCAACGCCGAGCAGGTCGAGCAGTACCGCGCCAGCGACGAAGCCAAGCGTGGCAAGATGTTCGGCTTCTTCGTCGGTCAGGCCATGCGTGCCTCCAAGGGCAAGGCCAACCCGGGGCAAGTGAACGAATTGCTGAAGAAGAAACTCGAAGGCTGAGCCTGCTCTAAATTTCTGAAGAGCACGCCAACGCATGCGTTGGCCCGGCGAACGACCGGCCATGGATGGCCGGCCGGCTAATCCTGCGAGTGCGCTGTCAGAAAAGGGACGTCTACACCTACCAGCGCCGGGCTTGCCCGGCGTTGTTTTATCAACGGAGAACCCGACCGATGCCCACTCGTAGCCCGGATGCACTCCGCGGCCGTTGCCAACCCCGAAATGCATCCGGACTTGAGCTGCGCGCACTGATCCAGCGCGGAGCGACCCTACTGGCCGTGTTCGCCCTGCTTGCCGGCTGCGCCAGCCAGCGCTTCGAGCAGGGCGGTTACAACGCCGAGGGCAAGGCGTCCTATTACGGCGCACGGCACCACGGCAAAAAGACCGCCAGCGGCGAGCGCTTCGACCAGCACGCCCTCACCGCCGCCCACCGCAGCCTGCCCTTCGGCAGCCGGGTACTGGTGACCAATTTACGCAACGAGCAGAGCGTGGTGGTGCGCATCAACGATCGCGGGCCCTATGCCCGCAGCCGGATCATCGACCTGTCGAAGGCCGCCGCCGAACGACTCGGCATGCTCCGCGCCGGCGTGGTGCCGGTACGCGTGCAACAACTGGCGGACTGAACCACAGCCTTACAAACGGTAACCAAGTCGCGCCACGCCCCGCTGGTGCGCCGCCTGCGGATCACTACACTAGGCGCATTTTCCAGGAGCCTCCGGCCATGACTCTGCTGACCTTCATTTACCTGATCGCCGGCTTGGTGCTGCTAGTCGCCGGCGCCGAAGTGCTGGTCCGCGGCGCTGCCAAGCTGGCGGCGCAATTCGGCATTCCGCCGCTGATCATCGGCCTGACCGTGGTGGCCTTCGGCACCAGCGCGCCGGAAACCGCCGTCAGCGTGCAGGCCGCGCTGAATGGCAGCGGCGACCTGGCCATCGGCAACGTGCTCGGCAGCAACATCGCCAACGTCCTGCTGATCCTCGGCCTGACCGCGCTGATCGCCCCGCTGATCGTCTCGCGCCAGCTGATCCGCCTGGACGTGCCGATCATGATCGGTGCCAGCCTGCTGACCTTCGCCCTGGCCTGGGACGGCCACCTGAGCCGGCTCGACGGCGCCCTGCTGTTCGCCTGCGTGCTGGCCTACAGCGCCTTCCTGATCGTCAGCAGCCGCCAGGACAAGGCGACCAACGACGAGGATGAATTCGCCAAGGAGTTCGGCCTGCACGACAGGCCCAAGCCCTACGCCTGGCTGATCAACCTGGCGTTGATCGGCGTGGGCCTAGTGCTGCTGGTCGGCGGTTCCAACTTCCTGGTCGAAGGCGCAGTCAGCCTGGCCCGTGCCCTGGGCCTGTCGGAGCTGGTGATCGGCCTGACCGTGGTGGCCATCGGCACCTCGCTACCGGAACTGGCGACCTCGCTGCTCGCCGCGCTCAAGGGCGAGCGCGACATCGCCGTGGGCAACATAGTCGGCAGCAACATCTTCAACCTGCTCTGCGTGCTGGGCCTGGCCGCGCTGGTGTCGCCGCTGCCGATCTCGATCTCGCCGAACGCCCTGGCCTTCGACTTCCCGGTGATGATCACCGTGGCCGTGGCCTGCCTGCCGATCTTCTTTTCCGGTTATCGCATCAACCGCTGGGAGGGCCTGCTGTTTCTCGCCTATTACCTGGCCTACACCCTCTACCTGGCCCTGTTCGCCAGCGGTCGCCCGCTGGCCGAGACCTTTGCCGACGCCATGCTCGGTTATGTACTGCCGCTCACCGGCGTGACCCTGCTGGTGATCGCCGGGCGCGCCTGGCACCGGCAACGCCTCGCTTAAACACTGAAGGAGCTAGCCCATGCACGATCAACCCAAAGACGGCCTGCAGGTACGCCGCGAAGTCATGGGCGACGCCTTCGTCGACCGTGCCCTGGACAACGCCAGCGACTTCAGCCAGCCGTTGCAGGACTTCATCAACCAGCACGCCTGGGGCGGTGTGTGGAACCGACCGGGCTTGGACCGCAAGACCCGTAGCCTGATCACCCTGGCCGCGCTGACCGCACTGAAATGCCCGCAGGAGCTGAAGGGCCATGTACGCGGTGCGCTGAACAACGGCTGCACGGTGGAGGAAATCCGCGAGGCTCTGCTGCATTGCGCGGTGTATGCCGGCGTGCCGGCCGCCGGCGAAGCCTTCCGCGCGGCGCAGGAAGTGATAGACGCCCATCAGGCCCAGGCTTAACCCGGCCTCCGGGCCATGGCCTGACGCATCCGCTGGCGCGGCTTAGCAGGCCGTTGAAAAATGTAGCGAGCGAAGGCTAGGCAAGGCGAAATCAGTCGAAACGCAGCGAAGCGGAGTAACAGCCAGAGGCTGGCCCGCAGGGCGAGCGAAGCGAGTAAAAAGCGCAGTGTACGAGTTGTACATGAGCATTTTGAGGCTGATTTCAACACCGCATAGCCGAGCGCAGTAGTTTTTCAACGGCCTGCTAGTGTTCTGTCCCGCTAATACGCGAACAAAGTCGATGCAACTTTTCGAGGATTGAATCGGCGGTGGCGGTCCACTGGAAAGGTTTGCAGTTT
>NZ_VIUH01000044.1 GCF_007993865.1 Pseudomonas sp. SJZ079
CAGCAGGGTGCAGGGGCTGGTGTGTTTGGCGACTGCCAATTTACCTGCATCCCTGACTGTCAATCCTCTCTTCCCCGCGACAATGCGAAGATCCTAAAAAAACCGGACTTCAGGTCCGGCTTGTGTATACGCTGAAATCAGGCGGCGACAAAGTTGGCCGGGTGGGCCAGGGCGGCTTGACCGCTGTGCACCTCACTCAAGGTTTCGCGCACGACTTGCTTGGCCAGGCACGCGCATTTACCGCACTGGCTGGCGACACCCAGGGTCGCGCGCACATCGCGGTAGCTGCAGCAACCTTCATAGATCGCATCGCGGATCTGGTGGTCGGTAACACCTTCGCAGAGACAGACGTACATAAGTTGAGGCTCGTCGCAATGGATGAGTAAGCTGAGTAGGATACTAATGTTAATGAGAATGCGTGTCAAAGATCGATTGAGAATGCTCCGCTTAAAACTGCAGGAGCGGATAAGCGGTCGTGTGGGGCCGAAGAGGCTCTGGTGACGCGACGCTGAAAAAGCGGTGGGCGGTGCCGAAAACCGGGGTGTATCATGGTTGGCCCTGATGGTGGGGGCCGTGTCATCCAGTTGTCGCTCGACAGCGTTAAGGTTAAGTCGGCTCGCACCTCACCCAATATTCAAGGAGATATCGAATGAGTGTACTCGTAGGTAAGCAAGCCCCGGACTTCAATGTCGCGGCCGTTCTGGGCAACGGCGAAATCGTCGACAGCTTCAGCCTGTCCTCGGCGATCAAAGGCAAATATGGTCTGGTGTTCTTCTACCCACTGGACTTCACCTTCGTCTGCCCGTCCGAGCTGATCGCACTGGATCACCGCATTCCTGAGTTCCAGGCCCGCAACGTCGAAGTGATCGGTGTGTCCATCGACTCCCATTTCACCCACAACGCCTGGCGTAACACCCCGGTAGATAAGGGTGGCATCGGCCAGGTCAAATACACCCTGGCTGCCGATGTGAAGCACGAAATCTGCAAGGCCTATGACGTTGAAGCCGAAGACGGCGTGGCCTACCGTGGTGCGTTCCTGATCGACACCAACGGTGTAGTACGTTCGCAGATCGTTAACGACCTGCCGCTGGGCCGCAACATGGACGAGCTGCTGCGTCTGGTTGATGCCCTGCAGTTCACCGAAGAGCACGGCGAAGTGTGCCCGGCCAACTGGAAGAAAGGCGACAAAGGCATGACCGCCTCGCCGGAAGGCGTGGCCAAGTACCTGGCCGAGAACGCCGCCAGCCTGTAAGGCTCACCCGTTCCACAAAAAAACCGGCCTAGGCCGGTTTTTTTTGCTTTCAGGTCACTGCAGCGGGATCAGTCGTCGAAGTCCATCCAGCCGCCCATCTCCTTCCAGCGATTGACGATGCCGCAGAACAGTTCGGCGGTCTTTTCGGTGTCATAGCGCGCCGAGTGCGCCTCACGGCCGTCGAACTCGATATCCGCGGCCTGACAGGCTTTGGCCAGTACAGTCTGGCCGTAGGCGAGGCCCGCCAGGGTGGCGGTGTCGAAGCTGGAGAAGGGGTGAAACGGATTGCGCTTGATCTCGCACCGCGCAACGGCGGCATTGAGGAAGCCGAGGTCGAAGCTGCTGTTATGCCCGACCAGAATCGCGCGCTTGCAGCCGTTGGCTTTCAGCGATTTGCGCAGGCCACGAAAAATTTCGGTGAGGGCGTGCTCTTCGCTCACCGCCATGCGCAGCGGGTGATCGAGCTTGATGCCGGTGAACTCCAGTGCCGCCTGTTCGATATTGGCGCCCGCGAAGGGCTCTACGCGGAAGAAATGCGTATGGTCGGGATAGAGAAAACCCTGCTCGTCCATGGCTACGGTGGTTGCGGCAATTTCCAGCAGGGCATCGGTGGCGCAGTTGAAACCGCCGGTTTCCACATCCACCACTACCGGCAGGTAGCCGCGAAAGCGCGCGGCCATGGGGTGGCGCGAGCCGTTGCCGTTGCCGTTGTTGCTGCCGTCGCGCTCGTCGTCGAAATGTTCGTCGCTCACGCGTTGTCCTCCAGCAGACGCCAGTTCAGGGTTTCACCGGCTCGCAGCGGCACAACGGCGTGCTCGCCAAATGGCAGGCTGGCCGGTGCGGTCCATTGCTCACGCACCAGGGTGATGGTCTCGCTGTTGCGCGGCAGGCCGTAGAAGTCTGGGCCGTGCTTACTGGCGAAGGCTTCCAGTTTGTCCAGCGCATTACGCTGCTCGAAGGCCTCGGCGTACAGCTCGATCGCGGCGTAAGCGGTGTAGCAACCGGCACAACCGCAGGCGGCTTCCTTAGCGTGCTGGGCATGCGGCGCCGAGTCGGTGCCGAGGAAGAATTTGCTGCTGCCGCTGGTGGCTGCGTCGAGCAAGGCTTCCTGATGCAGGTTGCGCTTGAGGATCGGCAGGCAATAGAAGTGCGGGCGGATGCCGCCCACCAGCATGTGATTGCGGTTGTATAACAGGTGGTGCGCGGTGATGGTTGCGCCGACATTGGCCGACGTCGCGTTGACGAACTCCACCGCATCGCGGGTGGTGATGTGCTCGAGCACTACGCGCAGGTTGGGGAAACGCTCAACCACGCGGCTCAGTTGCTCGTCGATAAAGAACTTCTCGCGGTCGAACACGTCGACTTCACTGCGGGTTACCTCGCCATGCACCAACAGCGGCAAGCCAACTTCGGCCATGACTTCGAGTACCGGGAAGATCTTGTCGAGGCTGGTCACCCCGGAGTCGGAGTTGGTGGTCGCACCGGCCGGGTAGAGTTTGGCCGCGTGGACGAAGCCCGAGGCCTTCGCCGCGCGCACATCGGCGGCGCTGGTCGCGTCGGTGAGGTAGAGCACCATCAGCGGTTCAAAGTGGCTGCCGGCTGGTCGTGCGGCGAGGATACGTTGACGATAGGCATCGGCTTCGCTGGCGTTGCGCACCGGCGGCACCAGGTTCGGCATGATGATGGCGCGGGCGAAGGTGCGGGCGACATCGGCGACGGTGCGTGGCAGTGCGGCGCCATCGCGCAGGTGAATGTGCCAGTCGTCGGGACGCAGCAGGGTCAGGCGGTCGGTCATGGAGGTTTCCAGGCGGGCAAAACGTTGCAGGAATGCTACCGGAAAAGCCCCCCCAGAGCACGCTGGACATACGCCTTGACGCTGCACGTCGGCTTTGCCCAGGGCTTAAGTTATTTGCATTGCCACCGATACCCCGAGGTAACGCCGTTATTCCTTGTGGAGCTTGCCGTGCGCCAGCCGTACTTCGTCCTGTTCAGCCTGATCGCCAGCCTGCCGCTATGCCTGCCGGCCTGGGCCATCAGTTTTCAAACCCGCCTGGAAAAGGTCGAGTGGCAGATCGAGGGCGATCAGTTCGAGTGCCGTTTGTCGCAAGCTATCACCGGTTTCGGGGTTGGCGAGTTCGTACGGCGTGCCGGCGAGCAGGCGACCTTTCGCTTGCAGGCGCGCGAGCACTGGCTGCGGGCCGGCTCTGCCACGCTGCTGGCAGCGGCGGCGCCCTGGCAGCCGGGGCGCGGCGATATCAACCTGGGTGTGGTCAGGGTCGGCACTGGTGAGGTGCCGTTCAGCAGTTCCCAGGAGCAAGCCGCGCGGTTGCTCACCGGCTTGCTCGAGGGGCGCAGCCCGCTGATTCGCCATCACACCCCGCAAGGCGGCGACAGCCTGGAAGTGCGCTTGCTGCCGGTCAAGTTCCACAAGGCTTACAGCGATTACACCGCCTGTACGGCCAAGCTGCTGCCAGTCAACTTCGATCAGATTCGCCAGGCCCAGGTCGGCTTCCCTGGCGGTGGCGTGGACTTGGATCCGCTGGCGCAGGCCAAGCTGGACATCATTCTGAGCTTTCTCAAGGCCGACCCCAGCGTCAACCGGATTCAGCTCGACGGACACGCCGACAACAGCGGTAATCGCCTGACCAATCGTGACCTGTCGAGGCGTCGCGCGTTGGCGGTGATGGACTACCTCACGGCCAATGGCGTGCCGGCCGAGCAGATTACCCTGCGTTTTCATGGCGAGCGCTACCCGCTGGTGCCGAACAAGGGCGAGGCCAATCGAGCGAAGAATCGTCGGGTCACGCTGCGCCTGGAGCGTGCGCCCGCAGTTGAGCCATCTCCTGAAGCCCCGGCCGCCGATGGCGCACCAGCCGCGGCGGGTTGAGGGCGACAAGGCACGACGCTATTACGATATAAACCGTCGCTTGGTCGTCACAAGCTGTCGCGCCTCTGTAAATCGTGCGGCGCGGGCAGTAGAATCACGGGTTTTCCCGCACAACCCCGTGGAGTTGATGGCATGGCCGACGTAAACAAGGTAGTCCTGGCATATTCCGGTGGCCTGGACACTTCGGTGATTCTCAAGTGGCTGCAAGATACCTATAACTGCGAAGTGGTGACTTTCACCGCCGACCTCGGCCAGGGTGAAGAAGTCGAGCCGGCCCGCGCCAAGGCCAAGGCCATGGGCGTCAAGGAAATCTACATCGACGACCTGCGCGAAGAGTTCGTGCGCGACTTCGTCTACCCGATGTTCCGTGCCAACACCATCTACGAAGGCGAGTACCTGCTGGGTACTTCCATCGCCCGTCCGCTGATCGCCAAGCGTCTGATCGAGATCGCCAACGAAACCGGCGCCGACGCCATCTCCCATGGTGCCACCGGCAAGGGTAACGACCAGGTGCGTTTCGAGCTGGGTGCCTATGCACTCAAGCCAGGTGTCAAGGTGATTGCCCCATGGCGCGAGTGGGATCTGCTGTCGCGCGAGAAGTTGATGGACTATGCCGAGAAGCATGCCATCCCGATCGAGCGCCACGGCAAGAAGAAGTCGCCGTACTCCATGGATGCCAACCTGTTGCACATCTCCTATGAAGGCGGCGTGCTGGAAGACACCTGGACCGAGCACGAAGAAGACATGTGGCGCTGGACCAAGTCCCCTGAGACCGCGCCAGACACCCCGACCTACATCGAGCTGACCTACCGCGCCGGTGACATCGTCGCCATCGACGGCAAGGACATGACCCCGGCGACTGTGCTGGCCGAGTTGAACCGCATCGGCGGGGAGAACGGCATCGGTCGTTTGGACATCGTCGAGAACCGCTTCGTCGGCATGAAGTCGCGCGGCTGCTACGAAACCCCCGGCGGCACCATCATGCTCAAGGGTCACCGTGCCATCGAGTCGATCACCCTGGATCGCGAAGTCGCTCATCTGAAAGACGAGCTGATGCCCAAGTACGCCAGCCTGATCTATAACGGTTTCTGGTGGAGCCCGGAACGTCTGATGCTGCAGCAGATGATCGACGCCTCGCAGGCCAGTGTGAACGGCGTGGTGCGCCTGAAACTGTACAAGGGCAATGTCATCGTGGTCGGGCGCAAGTCGGACGACTCACTGTTCGACGCCAACATCGCCACCTTCGAAGACGATGCCGGTGCCTACGATCAGCGCGATGCGGCGGGCTTCATCAAGCTCAATGCACTGCGCATGCGCATCGCCGCGAACAAGGGTCGCAAGCTGCTGTAAGCCGCCTGTGGCAGCCCCTGGCTGCGCTATACCCTTAATTGCAAGCATCGCCCCGGCATACGCCGGGGTTATGCTTTCTGAGGGCCGTCACACGCGCTACAGAACGAGGAGAACGCTGATGAGACTGCTGCATACCATGCTACGGGTTGGCGACTTGGATAAATCCATCGCCTTCTACACCGAAGTGCTGGGCATGACCTTGCTGCGCCGTAAGGATTACGCGGAGGGGCAGTTCACCCTGGCCTTCGTCGGCTATGGCGATGAGGCGCACAACAGTGTGATCGAACTGACCCATAACTGGGGTGTGGACAGCTACGAGCTGGGCACCGGCTATGGTCATATCGCCCTGGAAGTCGAGGATGTCTACAAGGCCTGCGAAGATATCCGTGGCCGTGGCGGCAAGATTACCCGCGAGCCGGGGCCGATGAAGCACGGCAGCAGCATCCTGGCCTTCGTCGAAGACCCGGATGGCTACAAGATCGAACTGCTGTCGCCGTCGCGTAACGATTGAGGTCTGGCGTTCGCCCTGAATTCCGGAACGAAAAAGCCCCGCACTTGTGCGGGGCTTTTTCATATTACATTCGGGCTTACAGATCGAAATCGTACTCGGCCAGTTGCTTGTTCAGGCGTCGCTCGTCGAGAAAGTTGTCGATGATGCGCCGTTTGGTCAGGTTGGTCTTGGCAACTTCGACGGGGCTTTCGGCATCGTCTGCATCGTCTGCGACAAAATCTTCATCGAGTTCGAGGTCTTCTTTATCGCTGCTCATCTTTTCTACTCCAGGCTACCGGGGCCATTTGCGCACCTTATAGCGGCAAAATCGGTGCAGGTAAAAAAGATTTTTTCAATCGGCTAGTCGGGTTTCTGAATGAAAGCTCAATCGTCAGAGGTCTTGTGCTTGTACTCGCACAGGTCTTCGATGCGGCAGCTGCCACAGCGCGGCTTGCGCGCCTGGCAGACGTAGCGGCCATGCAGGATCAGCCAGTGGTGGGAATCCAGCAGGAATTCCTTGGGCACGAACTTCAGCAATTTCTTTTCGACCTCCAGCACGGTCTTGCCGGGGGCGATGCCGGTGCGGTTGCTGACCCGAAAAATATGCGTGTCGACTGCCATGGTCAGCTGTCGGAATGCGGTGTTGAGCACCACGTTGGCGGTCTTGCGGCCGACCCCGGGTAGCGCCTCCAGGGCTTCGCGGGTCTGCGGCACCTGGCCGCCATGCAGTTCGACCAGCAGGCGGCAGGTCTCTATGACGTTTTTCGCCTTGCTGTTGAATAGGCCGATGGTCTTGATGTATTCCGACAGCCCGGCGACGCCCAGGGCATAGATGGCCTCCGGGGTATTGGCGACCGGGAACAGCTTGGCGGTGGCCTTGTTGACCCCGACATCGGTGGCCTGGGCGGAGAGGATGACGGCGATCAGCAGCTCGAAGGGCGAACTGTAGGCCAGTTCGGTCTTCGGCTCCGGGTTGTCTTCATGCAGGCGGCGGAAGATCTCGTAGCGTTTCGCCGCGTTCACTCAATCACTCCGGTAACCCGTACGCGTCGGCTCTGCGCCGGCGCTACTGGCTGGCGGGTCTTGGCCCGCTCGAGCAGTACCTGGTCGATGCGGTTCTTGCCGGCAATCAGCAGGCCGAGGACGATAAAGGCCCCAGGCGGCAGGATGGCCAGCAGGAAACCGGGGTAGTCGGGGAATACCGTCACCTGCCAGTCGGCCGCCATCGGGCCGAACAGCAGCTGCATATTGGCGAACAGTACGCCGGTGCCGAACAGTTCGCGCAGGGCGCCGATCATCACCAGCACCACGCCGAAGCCCAGGCCCATGACCAGGCCGTCATAGGCGGCGCGCAGCGGGTCGTTCTTCGCCGCGAAGGCATCGGCGCGGCCGAGGATCACGCAGTTAGTGGTGATCAGCGGAATGAAGATGCCGAGAATCTGATACAGCTCGTAGGTGTAGGCCTGCATCAGTAGCTCGATACAGGTGGTCAGGGCGGCGATGATCATGACGAACGCGGGCAGGCGCACGGCGGTGTTGACCACCCCACGGACCAACGATACGACGGTGTTGGAGCAGATCAGCACCATCGCGCTGGCCAGGGCCAGACCGAGGGCATTGACCGCCGAGTTGCTGGTGCCCAGCAGGGGGCAGAGGCCCAGCAGCTGAACCAGCGCCGGGTTGTTCTTCCACAGGCCGTTGAGGGAGATTTCGCGAAAGCTGGGACTAGCCATTGGATTTCACCTGGGCTGCGAACAGCTCTTTCTTGTGCGCGTCGAAATACTGCAAGGCCTTGTGCGTGGCCTTGACCACTGCGCGCGGGGTGATGGTGGCGCCGGCGAACTGATCGAAGCTGCCACGATCCTTCTTCACCGCCCAGCCATCCTCGTTGGGGTTGTTCAGGGACTTGCCCTCGAAGCTGCGAATCCACTGGCTCTTGGCCAGTTCGATCTTGTCGCCCAGGCCGGGGGTTTCCTTGTGGTTGAGTGCGCGCACGCCGGCCAACTGGCCATCGGCGCGAATGCCGACCAGCAGCTGGATGGCGCCGCCATAACCGTCCGGCGCGGTGACCCGCAGGATCACCGCGCTGGGTTGACCGCCTTTCAGGGCGATATAGGCCGGTAGTGGGCGCTTGTTGCCGAGCAGAATAGGATCATGCACCTGGATGGGGTCATCCAGCAGGTGATTGTCGTAGCTGTCGCTCGGCAGAATCTCGGTTAGGGCGCGCACCTGAGCTTCGCGCTCGGAGGTGGCGATGCGGCTGGCGGTGGCTTGTTGCACCAGGGCCACCAGGCCAACCGTGGCGACGGCGAAGAGGCCGAGGACCAGGCTGTTTTTCAGCATCGAACGGCTGATTTCGGGTAGCACGGGTTACTCCCCCAACTTGAAGCCGCGAGTCGGCTTGCGATGGCCGTAGGTGCGCGGCCGGGTGTAGTAGTCGATGGTTGGCGCCGCCAGATTCATCAGCAGTACGGCGAAGGCCATGCCGTCCGGGTAGCCGCCCCAGGCGCGGATCACATAGACCAGCACGCCGACACCTGTGCCGAAAATCAGCCGGCCGAGGTTGCTGGTGGCGCCGGACACCGGGTCGGTGACGATAAAGAAGGCGCCGAGCATGGTCGCGCCAGTGAGCAGGTGAAACAGCGGCGAGCCATGGGAGTCGGAGCCCGAGCCATTCCAGAACAATAGGCTCATCACGGCCAGCGCCGTGAGCATGGCGACCGGTGCGTGCCAGGTGAACAGGCGCTTGTGCAGCAGGTAGAGGCCGCCGGCGAGGAAGGCCAGGTTAACCGCCTCAACCGAGGCGCCGCCAAAACGGCCGAACGCCGGATGCTGCGCCCAGAGTTCGTCGATGGTCAGGCTTTTGTTGATCTTCAGCGCATCCAGGGCGGTGGCCTGAGCCCAGCCATCGGGCAGGGCGGCGATGCCAAGGATGTGCTGCAGGCCGTCGAGCAGGCCGACGCGGTGCGGTGCCGGCCAGCTGGTCATCTCCACTGGGAAGGAGATCAGTACCACCACGTAGCCGAGCATCGCCGGGTTGAAGGGGTTCTGGCCGAGGCCGCCGTACAGCTGTTTGCCAAATACGATGGCAAAACCGGTGGCGATCAGGGTCAGCCACCAGGGCGAATAAGGCGGCAGGGCCAGAGCCAACAGCACGGCGGTGACCAGGGCGCTGTAGTCGTTCAGGTAAAAGCCCAGCGGGCGCTGGCGCAAGGCGAGAATCGCCGCTTCGAAGCCGAGGGCGCAGGCGCTGGCCCAGAGCAGGTTGATCAGCGTGCCGAAGCCGAACAGCCAGCTCAAGGCGAACACCCCGGGCAGGGTGGCCAGCAGCACCTGCAGCATCACCTGCTGAGTGCGATTGCTGCCCTTGGCGTGGGGCGAGGTGATACGGGGCAGGGCCATTGGCGCTCCGGTGTCATGTGCGGTGCAGGGCGGCTTAGTCGCGTCGCGGCATCACCCGCCCTAGGGTTTATGCGCTCTGATGTTCATGCAGCTTGCGTTCGGCTTCGGCCAGGCGCAAACGGGCGGGTTCGATGGCGTCTGCCGAGGCGTTCTCGTCGCGCTCCAGCTTGCGTAAGTCGGCGCGGGCGAAGGCAACTTCGGTTTTCAGGGTGCGAGTGGCCTCGTCGATGGGGCGTTTCTCGCTACGCACCAGATCGGGCGCAGGCTTGCTGGATGCCGCTTCGGCGGCATGCAGAGCCTGCTCGGCGGCAGTGACGGCATCGCACAAGGCGCCTAGGTCGATATTCTCGGCTGCGGTTTTTTCTGCCTTTTTCAGCTCGGCGCGTTTCATTGCCAGTTCGATCTTGGCCTGCTTTAGCGCAGCATCGTCGGTGGTTTTGGCAGGGGCGTCAGGTGCTTGGCTGCCCAATTCGCCGAGCAGTTTTTCGGCAGCGTCCAACTGGCTGCGCAGTTGTTGCAGCTCGCCCTGTTGCGCGGCGTCCGGCGCTTCGAGTTTCTCCAGTTTGCGCAGCTGGGCGCGTAGCATGGCGGCGTCGATCTTGGCTTTCTTCAGCGCGCCATCGTCGGCCGGCTTGGCTGCTTGAGCCGGCGCGGCAGGCGTCTGGCTGTCCAGCTCGGCCAGCAGTTTTTCGGCAGCGGCCAGCTGGTCGCGCAACTGCTGCAATTCGTTCAGTTGCGCCGCGTCCGGCGCTTCGAGTTTCTCCAGTTTGCGCACCTGTGCGCGGAGCATGGCGGCGTCAATCTTGGCTTTCTTCAGCGCGCCATCGTCGGCCGGCTTGGCTGCTTGAGCCGGCGCGGCAGGCGTCTGGCTGTCCAGCTCGGCCAGCAGTTTTTCGGCAGCGGCCAGCTTGTCGCGCAACTGCTGCAATTCGTTCAGTTGCGCCGCGTCCGGCGCTTCGAGTTTCTCCAGTTTGCGCAGCTGGGCACGGAGCATGGCGGCGTCGATCTTGGCTTTCTTCAGCGCGCCATCGTCAACCGGCTTGGTTGGCGCTGCGGGCGTCTGGCTGTCCAGCTCGGCCAGCAGTTTTTCGGCAGCGGCCAGCTGGTCGCGCAACTGCTGCAATTCGTTCAGTTGCGCCGCGTCCGGCGCTTCGAGTTTCTCCAGTTTGCGCAGCTGGGCACGGAGCATGGCGGCGTCGATCTTGGCTTTCTTCAGCGCGCCATCGTCAACCGGCTTGGTTGGCGCTGCGGGCGTCTGGCTGTCCAGCTCGGCCAGCAGTTTTTCGGCAGCGGCCAGCTGGTCGCGCAACTGCTGCAATTCGTTCAGTTGCGCCGCGTCCGGCGCTTCGAGTTTCTCCAGTTTGCGCAGCTGGGCACGGAGCATGGCGGCGTCGATCTTGGCTTTCTTCAGTGCGCCATCGTCGGCCGGCTTGGTCGGTGCCGGGGCGGCGACTGGATGAGTCGCCAGTGCGGCATCCAGGGCCTGCTGTGCGGCCTCTGCGGCGCTGCGCAGGTCCGTGACCTGGGCCTGCAGTTCGGCGGTGTCGTGGCTGGCCAGCTGCTTTTCGGCCTTTTTCAGGGCGACCTGGGCCATGCTCGCGGCGATTTTCAGTTTCTTCAACTCATCACTAAGCCCGGCGGGCTTGGGCGGCTGTTCACCGTTGACGGTCCCATCTTGGGTGGCCGCCTCGGCCTGGGCTGCTTTGGCCCGTGCGGCTTTCTCCGCACGCGCTTTGCGCTCGGCCTCTTTCTGTTCTTCGGCGCGGCGCAGGCGCTCCTGGCGCAGTTCGAAACGCTGCTTGGACTGTTCGGCCTTGAGTTGCTTCTGTTCCAGTTCGCGAATCTCGCCTTTGGCGGCGCGGTAGTACTGCACCAGGGGGATGCTCGACGGGCAGACATAGGCGCAGGCGCCGCATTCGATGCAGTCGAACAGGTTGTGCGCCTTGAGTTGCTCGTGCTCCTGGCCGAGGGCGAAGAAGTGCAGCTGCTGCGGCAGCAGGCTGGCCGGGCAGGCCTCGGAGCACTCGCCGCAACGGATGCACGGCATGGCCGGCGGAGGTGGTGGCAATTCGGCTTGGCTGGCGGCCAGCAAGCAGTTGGTGGTCTTGATCAGCGGCACATCGAAGTCGGGCAGGGTGAAGCCCATCATCGGGCCGCCCATGACCAGGCGGTACAGCTGAGCCTGATCGAGGCCGGCAAACTCCAGCAGTTCGCTGACCGGCGTGCCGAGCAGGGCTTCGACGTTCATCGGCCGTGCCAGCGCTTCACCGGTCAGGGTGCTGATGCGTGAGATCAGTGGTTTGCCGAGGATCACCGCATCATGGATGGCCACGGCGCTGCCGACGTTCTGGCAGAGAATGCCGATATCGGCAGGCAGGCCGCCGCTGGGCACTTCCACGCCGGTGAGAATCTGGATCAGCTGCTTCTCGCCGCCCGAAGGGTACTTGGTCGGGAACACCCGCAGGCTAAAGGGGCGCTCGCCAATCGCCGCCTGCACCGCGGCAATGGCTTCCGGTTTGTTGTCCTCGATGCCGATGAGCACCTGCTCGGGGTGAATCAGCTGGGCAAGGATCTCGATACCGGCGATCAGTTCGGTGGCCTTCTCGCGCATCAGCCGGTCGTCGGCGGTGATGTAAGGCTCGCATTCGGTGCCGTTGAGCACCAAGGTGTGGATTTTTTGCGTTGGCCGCGCGGTGAGTTTGACCGCGGTGGGGAAGCCGGCGCCGCCCAAGCCGCTGATCCCGGCCTGGCGGATGCGCTGAAGCAGGTCGGCGGGCGCCAGGCTGCGAAAGTCCGGGCAGGGCGTCAGCTCGCACCATTCATCCAGACCATCGCTGTCGATGACGATGGCCGGGGCCAGCATGCCGGACACGTGCGGGTAAGGCTGTGGGCCGATAAAGCTGATGGTGCCCGAGGTCGGCGCATGCACCGGTACGCTGACGAAACCATTGGCAGCCGCGATCAGCTGGCCCTTGAGCACACGCTCGCCGAGTGCCACCACGGGTTCGGCAGGTGCGCCGATATGCTGGTTCAGCGGCAGCACCAGGCGCTTGGGCAGTGGCGCCGGCTGAATCGCCGTGGCGTTGGATAGCGACTTGTGCTCGGGCGGGTGAATGCCGCCGGGGATATCCCAAATCTGCGCCGAGCTCATGCTGCCTGCCCCCGGTCGCTGGCGATCAACTGGCCGGGTGGCAGTGGCTGGTTCCATTTCCAGGTCTGCACCGTGCTACCCACTGCAATCATGTCGATACAGTCCACCGGGCAGGGTTCGACACAGAGGTCGCAACCGGTGCATTCGGAGACGATCACCGTGTGCATCTGCTTGGCCGCGCCGACGATGGCGTCCACCGGGCAGGCCTGGATGCACTTGGTGCAGCCGATGCACTCGGCCTCGCGGATATAGGCGACCATCTGCGGCTTCTCGCCTTCCACCGCGTCCAGCGGTTCGGCCTCGACATCCAACAGGTCGGCCAGCGCCTGGATGGTGGCTTCGCCGCCGGGTGGGCATTTATTGATCTTGTCGCCGGCGGCAATCGCCTCGGCGTAAGGCTTGCAGCCGGGGTAACCGCACTGGCCACACTGGGTCTGCGGCAGCAGGGCGTTGACCTGCTCAGCGATGGGGTCGCCTTCGACCTTGAAGCGCACTGCGGCGTAGCCAAGGATCGCCCCACACACCAGGCACAGGGCGAGCAGGGCGAGTACCGCACTGATAACCAGGGTCATAGCTTGATCAGCCCGGTGAAGCCCATAAATGCCAGGGACATCAGGCCAGCGGTGAGCATGCCGATGGCAGCGCCCTGGAAGGATTTCGGCACATCGGCGATGGCGATGCGTTCGCGCATGGCGGCGAACAGCACCAGTACTAGGGAGAAGCCCAGGCCGGCGGCGAAGCCGTTGGCCGTGGCGGTGATAAAGGTGAAGTCGCCCTTGTTGGCGTTGAGCAGGGCTACGCCGAGGACGATGCAGTTGGTGGTGATCAACGGCAGGAAGATGCCCAGCACACGGTACAGCAGCGGGCTGGTCTTGTTCACCACCATCTCGGTGAACTGCACCACCACGGCGATCACCAGGATGAAGCTGATGGTGCGCAGAAACTCCAGATCCAGCGGCTTGAGCACGTACTGCTGCACCAGGTAACTGCACATGGCGGCCAGGGTCAGGACGAAGGTGGTGGCCAGGGACAGGCCGATGGCCGTCTCGATCTTCTTCGACACGCCCATAAAGGGGCAGAGGCCGAGGAACTGCACCAGCACGAAGTTGTTGACCAGAATGGCGCTTACCATGATCAGGGCGAGTTCGGTCATCACGGGTACCGTTGGTGGATAGGCGCAGGTCGTAGAAATAAGGCGCCTATTATCGGGAACCGGCCCGGTGCAAACAAGCCGGCATTGGCCGGCTTGTTGATGGCCTATAAGGCTAGTCCAGTATGCGGGGCGGTTTCAGTCCGCCGTCCCGGTTCGGCTACTTGACCCGCTGACCTGGCTTGGCGCCGCTGTCCGGGCCGAGCAGGTAGATTTCTTCGCCGCCGGGCCCTGCTGCCAGGACCATGCCTTCGGACACGCCGAACTTCATCTTGCGTGCGGCCAGGTTGGCGACGTAGAGGGTCAGGCGGCCTTCCAGCTGACTCGGGTCCGGGTAGGCGCTCTTGATGCCGGAAAACACGTTGCGCTTGGCGTCGCCGATGTCCAGGGTCAGGCGCAGCAGCTTGTCGGCGCCTTCGACGAACTCGGCCTTCTCGATCAGGGCGATGCGCAGGTCGACTGCGGCGAAGGTGTCGAAGTTGATTTCCGCGGCCAGCGGCTCTTTGCTCAGTTCGCCGTTGCCTTGTGGGGCAGGGCCGGCTTCGCTGGCGGCGAGGTCTTCTTTGGAGGCGTCGATCATGGCGTCGATTTTCACTGGCTCGATGCGGCTCAGCAGGGCGCTGAACGGATTCAATTGATGGTTGGCCAGCAGGTGCTGGTGATCGCTCCAGGTCAGCGGGGCGACGTTGAGGAAGGTTTCGGCGTCGGCAGCCAGTTTCGGCAGCACCGGCTTGAGGAAGATCACCAACTGGCGGAACAGGTTGATCCCCAGGGCGCAGATCGCCTGGACTTCGTCCTGCTTGCCGTCTTGCTTGTTCAGTGACCAGGGCGCCTTGTCGGCGATCCAGGCGTTGGCGCGGTCGGCCAGACCCATGATCTCGCGCATGGCACGGGCGAAATCGCGGGCCTCGTAGGCCTCGGCGATGCTCGGCGCGGCGCCGATGAAGGCGTCGGTCAGTTCGGGCGCGGCGTTTTCCGCCACCAGTACCCCGGCATTGCCCTTGTGGATGAAGCCGGCGCAACGGCTGGCGATATTCACCACCTTGCCGACCAGGTCGGAGTTGACCTTCTGCACGAAGTCCTCGAGGTTGAGGTCGAGGTCATCGACGCCACGGCCCAGCTTGGCGGCGTAGTAATAGCGCAGGTATTCCGGGTTGAGGTGGTCCAGATAGGTGCGCGCCTTGATAAAGGTGCCGCGCGACTTGGACATCTTCTGGCCATTGACGGTCAGGTAACCATGCACGGCGACGGCTGTCGGTTTGCGCAGGCCGGCGCCTTCGAGCATGGCCGGCCAGAACAGGGCGTGGAAGTTGACGATGTCCTTGCCGATGAAGTGATACAGCTCGGTGGTCGAATCCTTGCCCCAGAACGCATCGAAATCCAGTTCCGGGCGCTTGCCGCAGAGATTCTTGAAGCTGGCCATGTAGCCGATCGGCGCGTCCAGCCAGACATAGAAATACTTGCCCGGCTCATCGGGGATCTCGAAACCGAAGTAGGGCGCATCGCGGCTGATGTCCCATTCCTGCAGGCCGCTGTCCAGCCACTCGGCAATCTTGTTGGCCACTGCGTCTTGCAGGGCGCCGCCACGGGTCCAGCTCTTCAGCATCGCCTCGAAGTCCGGCAACTTGAAGAAGAAGTGCTTGGAGTCGCGCAGCTCTGGCACCGCGCCGGAAATCGCCGAGCGCGGGTTCTTCAGTTCGGTGGGCTCATAGGTCGCGCCGCACTTCTCGCAGTTGTCGCCGTACTGGTCTTCGCTCGCACACTTGGGGCAGGTGCCCTTGATGAAACGGTCGGCGAGGAACATGCCCTTTTCCGGGTCGAAATACTGGGTCACCGAACGGGTCGCGATATGCCCGGCGTCGCGCAGCTTCAGGTAGATGGCGGCAGACAGCTCACGGTTCTCGTCGGAGTGGGTCGAGTGGTAGTTGTCGAAGTCGACCAGAAAGTCGGCGAAATCGGCGGTGTGCTCGGCCTGCACGTTGGCGATCAGTTGTTCTGCGCTGAGGCCTTCCTTCTCGGCGCGCAGCATGATTGCCGAGCCGTGGGCGTCGTCCGCGCAGACGTAGATGCACTGGTTGCCGCGCAGTTTCTGGAAGCGCACCCACATGTCGGTCTGGATGTACTCGAGCATATGGCCGAGGTGAATCGAACCGTTGGCATAGGGCAGGGCGCTGGTGACGAGAATCTTGCGGGCTTCGGACATGGTGATCGGCTGCACTGGTAACACGAGGGAGGTCGGCAACTATATAGGCGCAACGGTTTTTTTTCATCCGTCCTCTTGGTTGTAACGTTCTCAGCGCTGCCCTTTGTAGTGCTTGTGTTCTTGATAAGGGGCATGCATGTGGCGGCTACGGGCATGCGCGGTGGATTGCTCTCGGGTAGGATGACCGCCTGTTTTACTCGGTCTTTTCTGGAGTTGCCATGAGCGTTGTGACCCGTCAGGCGGTAGAAGCCGCGCTGAGTCAGTACACCGATCCCCACCTCAATCAAGATCCGGTCAGCGCCGGTTGTGTGCGTGAAGTCGATATTCAGGGCGGTCAGGTCCGCGTGCGCTTGCAGTTGGGCTACGCCGCCGGACTGTTCAAGAGTGGCTGGGCGCAGATGCTGCAGATGGCGCTGGAGGGGCTCGATGGTGTCGATAGCGCCGAGGTGCAGGTCGATTGTCTAATCGAGGCGCACAAAGCCCAGGTGGCAGCCTTGCCGAATGTGAAAAACGTGATCGCCGTGGCGTCGGGCAAGGGTGGCGTTGGTAAATCGACCACCGCCGCCAACCTGGCACTGGCGTTGGCCCGGGAAGGCGCCAAGGTCGGCATCCTCGATGCGGATATCTATGGACCCAGCCAGGGCATCATGTTCGGCATCCCGGACGGCACTCGTCCTCAGGTGCGGGACCAGAAGTGGTTCGTGCCGATCAAAGCCCATGGTGTGGAGGTCATGTCCATGGCCTTTCTCACCGATGAGAACACTCCGGTGGTCTGGCGTGGGCCTATGGTCTCCGGTGCGCTGATCCAGCTGATCACCCAGACCGCCTGGGATGACTTGGATTACCTGGTGGTGGATATGCCGCCGGGTACCGGCGATATCCAGCTGACCCTGGCGCAGAAGGTGCCAGTGGCCGGTGCGGTGATCGTCACCACACCACAGGACTTGGCGCTGCTGGATGCCAAGAAGGGGGTGGAGATGTTCCGCAAGGTGAACATCCCGGTACTCGGCGTGGTGGAAAACATGGCCGTGCATATCTGCTCCAACTGCGGTCATGCCGAGCACCTGTTTGGTGAGGGCGGCGGTGAGAAGTTGGCGGCGCAGTTCGGTGTCGATCTGCTGGCGTCCTTGCCTTTGTCGATGGCCATTCGCATGCAATCCGACGGCGGCAAGCCGACCACCATCGCCGACCCTGAGAGCCAGATCGCGATGATCTACCAGGAAACTGCCCGTAACGTCGGGGCGCGGATCGCTCAGGGCGGGCAGCAGGCGAGCGCCATGCCGAAAATTGTCGTCAGCGACGACTGAACCTGTGCTTGCCGCCTCAGGAGTTGAGGTCGGTTCAGGCGCTACGCAACGAATCACCCGGACGTGAGCGCATCATCTGCGCGCAGTAAATGAGCGTTTCGAGTCCGGTTTCAGCCAAGCCTCAGCGGTCCCCTGCAAGGTGCGGGGATAGCTCGACGCTTTCCTCCAGACATAAAAAAGGTTCATCGCGCTTTCCCGGGGAAGGCGGCCTTGATTTTCAGGAAGAAGTAGTCCGAGTCCCTGAAGCCATAGGCCATACGCTTGATCA
>NZ_VIUH01000045.1 GCF_007993865.1 Pseudomonas sp. SJZ079
TCAAGGTGATCAAGCGTATGGCCTATGGCTTCAGAGACTCGGACTACTTCTTCCTGAAAATCAAGGCCGCCTTCCCCGGGAAAGCGCGATGAACCCTATATCAGCCCGCAGATTGCCCAGCAGTTGGCCTTGAAGTCCTTTCAGCCGCAAACCAATGGCAGCCCCTTCGACCTGTTATCCGAGCGCGAGATCCAGATCGCCCTGATGATCGCCAGCTGTGAGAAGGTGCAGAGCATCTCCGATAAGCTTTGCCTTTCGCCGAAAACGGTAAACACTTACCGTTACCGGATCTTCGAGAAGCTGTCGATCTCCAGTGACGTGGAGCTGGCCCTGCTGGCTGTGCGTCATGGCATGGTCGACGCCACCACTTAGCATGAGCGTCCAGTTCGACCACAGCGCCTTCCTCGCCACCTGTAGCAGCCGCCCAGGCGTTTACCGCATGTTCGATGCGGACGCCAAGCTGCTCTATGTCGGCAAGGCCAAAAATCTCAAAAAGCGCCTGGCCAGCTACTTCCGCAAGACGGGTTTGGCGCCGAAAACCGCTGCGTTGGTCGGCAAGATCGTCCAAGTCGAAACCACCATTACCGCCAATGAAACCGAGGCGCTGCTGCTCGAGCAGACGCTGATCAAGGAATCGCGGCCGCCCTACAACATCCTGCTGCGCGACGATAAGTCCTACCCCTACGTGTTTCTCTCTGACGGTGAGTTTCCACGCCTGGGTATCCACCGCGGCGCGAAGAAGCTCAAGGGCCGTTATTTTGGCCCTTACCCGAGCGCTGGGGCGATCCGCGAGAGTCTCGGCCTGCTGCAGAAGGCCTTCCTGGTACGCCAATGCGAGGACAGCTACTTCAAGAATCGCACCCGCCCGTGCCTGCAATACCAGATCAAGCGCTGCAAGGGACCCTGCGTAGGGCTGGTCGAGCCGACGGAATATGCCGAGGACGTGCGCCATTCGGTGATGTTCCTCGAAGGGCGCAGCAATGCCCTGAGTGATGAACTCTCCTCCGGCATGCAACAAGCCGCCATGGACCTGAACTTCGAGCGGGCTGCCGAACTGCGCGATCAAATTGCTCTGCTGCGTCGCGTGCAGGACCAGCAGAGCATGGAGGGCGGCAGCGGCGATGTGGACGTGGTTGCCGCCATGGTCAATCCGGGCGGCGCCTGTGTACACCTGATCAGCGTGCGGGGCGGCCGCGTGCTCGGCAGTAAGAATTTCTTTCCGCAAGTAGCAATCGAGGAGGAGGGTAGTGACGTCCTGCTCGCCTTCCTGGCCCAGTACTACCTGAGCAATCAGGAGCGCGAACTGCCCAGCGAGCTGATCGTCAATGCGCAACACGAGGACTTCCCCACACTGATAGCCGCCATCCACGAACTGCGTGGTCGCGAGCTGAGTATCAGCTATCGCGTACGCGGTACCCGTGCTCGCTGGCAGCAGCTGGCGGTGACCAATGCCGAGCAAGCGCTCAGCGCGCGGCTGGCCAATCGACAGCATGTGGCGGCGCGTTTCGAGGCCTTGGCCGAGGCGCTGGACCTGGATGAAATACCGCAGCGCCTGGAATGTTTCGATATCAGTCACACCAGCGGCGAGGCCACCGTGGCGTCCTGCGTGGTGTTTGGCCCTGAGGGCCCGCTGAAGTCCGACTATCGGCGCTACAACATCGAAGGCGTTGTCGGTGGCGATGATTACGCGGCCATGCACCAGGCGCTGACTCGACGCTTCAGCAAGATCAAGGACGGCGAGGGCAAATTGCCGGATATTCTGCTGGTCGATGGCGGTAAAGGTCAGCTGGCCATGGCGCGTGAGGTGCTGGAAGAGTTGGCGGTGCCCGAGCTGATCCTGCTTGGCGTGGCCAAGGGCGTGACCCGCAAACCGGGGCTGGAGACGCTCTATCTCAATGATGCCGCTCACGAGTTCACCCTGCCAGGTCACTCGCCGGCGTTGCACCTGATTCAGCAGATTCGCGATGAGTCACACCGTTTTGCGATTACCGGGCACCGCGCCCGACGTGGCAAGGCCCGCCGCACGTCAAGCCTGGAAGAAGTGGCCGGGGTAGGGCCGAAGCGGCGGCGCGAGCTGCTCAATCACTTCGGTGGCCTCCAGGAACTGTCCCGCGCCAGCGTGGAAGAAATCGCCAAAGCACCCAGTATCAGTAAAAAGCTTGCCGAGCTGATTTATGCCGCACTGCACAGCGAGTAGAATGCCGGCTCACCTCGCAGCCCAGTTGTGCCGATGAATATCCCCAACCTGCTTACCGTACTCCGTGTACTGCTGATTCCGATCTTCATCCTGCTATTTTACCTACCGTTTTCATGGAGCTATTGGGCCGCCAGCGCGGTTTTCGCCATCGCTGCCGTGACCGACTGGCTGGATGGTTACCTGGCGCGACGTTGGGAGCAGAGCACGCCCTTTGGTGCCTTTCTCGATCCGGTCGCCGATAAGCTGATGGTGGCGGTCGCGCTGGTGTTGCTCGTCGCCGAGCACGCCAACCTGTGGTTGACCCTGCCCGCGGCGATCATTATTGGCCGCGAGATCGTCGTCTCGGCATTGCGCGAGTGGATGGCCGAACTGGGCGCCCGGGCGCACGTGGCGGTGTCCAATCTGGCTAAATGGAAAACCGCCGCGCAGATGGTTGCGCTGGTCATTCTACTGGGCAACCCGCCCTTGTTTACCGTCTGGGTTGTGCTGGGTTATGCACTGCTGATCGTCGCCGCGGTGCTCACCCTGTGGTCTATGGTGCAGTACCTGACGGCTGCCTGGCCGCATCTCAGTACTTCTGCTGAAAAGAAATAAACTTCTTTGAATCAAGGGCTTGACGGGGCGTTGTGAATCTATAGAATGGCGCCCGTCATCACGACAAGCGGGAATAGCTCAGTTGGTAGAGCACGACCTTGCCAAGGTCGGGGTCGCGAGTTCGAGTCTCGTTTCCCGCTCCAGTTTCAATGGGCCGTCTAGCACGGCCCATTTAGTTTCAAGGCTGAGTAGCAGAGTGGTTATGCACCGGATTGCAAATCCGTGAACGCCGGTTCGATTCCGACCTCAGCCTCCAATTTAAAAGCCTCGTAGATCAACGATTTACGAGGCTTTTTTATTCCAAGTTGGAAGCCTTGCGAGGCACGCAAGGGCTGTATATAGTCCAGGCCTCGCAGTATCGCTCTACCGCCCGAATGGCGAAATCGGTAGACGCAAGGGACTTAAAATCCCTCGAGGGTAACCTCGTGCCGGTTCGATTCCGGCTTCGGGCACCATTGACATGATTTCAGATGTTCCTAGATGAACCTGAAACCCACTAAAGCCGGCACTCTCAGCCGGTTTTTTTGTGCCCGTATGTCTTTGAATGATCCTGTACAACTCCGAGTTTTAGGGGGCGCAGTGCGGTGACCAGCCGCAAGCAGAACTTGGCGCCTTCATTCTGAGCGATTCACAGACCGAACCCGGTACACCACCCCAGCCACGCGTCGGCGCCACCCACCTTGGTGTGAATCGACGATGGGGTCTATCGGACTGCGCCTGCCATTGTCGGAAGTTACGCGCTAATATACTGTATAAATATACAGTCTTATTGGGGCGCATGGCCATGTGTACCATCTCTCCTGGAGCGATCGATCGGTCCGCGATCCGCCTGCCAGGGTGCTATTCCAGCTGTTCGTGTAGCGTTGCCGCGCACGTCTGGCAACCTCTGGCCTGCGCTGTCTTCGACGCGCAAGGACCGGCTTGATGGGCGCTGCCATCGAGTTGGATGCGCTGCTGGATCAGCGCCGGGTGTGGAAAGGCCGGCCCGTACCGCCGCCGACAAACGCCCAGCCGACCGGCCATGCCGCGCTGGATGCATCGCTGCCGACAGGTGGCTGGCCGCCGGCCGCGCTCAGCGAAATCCTCTTCGGTGGCGATGGCTGCGGCGAACTGCGCCTGCTCTGGCCAACCCTGGCGCGATTGACCAGCAGCGGCGAGCGAGTCGCCCTGGTCGCGCCACCCCATGTGCCGTATCCGCAGGCTTGGCAGGCGGCTGGCGTGGATCTGCGCTGGCTGGCGCTGATCGAGGCGAGTGGCCGTGATGCCTTGTGGGCGGCGGAACAGTGCCTGCGTTCGGGCAGTTGCGGCGCGGTGCTGTGCTGGTTGCCGCAGGCGGACGACCGAGCCTTGCGCCGCCTGCAGGTTGCCGCCGAAACCGGCCAGACCCTGGCGTTTGCTTATCGCCCGCTGACGGCCGCGCTCAATCCGTCGCCGGCGGCACTGCGCATCGTCGTCGATGCCCGCCCGGTGCAAGTGCGCGTGCTCAAATGCCGCGGTGGCCTGTCGAGCGCGGCGCCACTGTCCCTGGTCGGACTCAGGTGAGCGGTGTGCGTTGGGCCTGTGTACTGCTGCCACAACTGGCGCTGGATGCGGTGCTGCGCGGCCGCGCCGATCCCGGGGCGGCGCTGGTTTTGGTCAGCGGAAGCCCGCAGCGCCGCGTGCTGCGGGCGGTCAATGCGGCTGCGCGGCAGCTCGGCCTGCATCCCGGACAATCGCTGACCGCCTCCCATGCTTTGACCCGCGATTTCACCATGGTCGAGTACGATCCAGCGCAGATCGAGCGTTGTCAGCGCTTCCTGGCCGCCTGGGGTTATCGCTTCAGTTCCCAGGTCAGCCTGCATTACCCACGGGTGTTGCTGCTGGAAGTCGAGTCCAGCCTCAACCTGTTCGGCCCCTGGCCAAGGTTCGAGGCGCGCTTGCGCGAAGAGCTGACCGCTCTGGGCTTCCGTCATCGCATCGTCGCCGCGCCGAATCCGGTTGCGGCGCGGGTATTGGCCAACGCCTATGACGGCCTGGCAGTGCCAACCGCAGAGGCGCTGCGCGAGGTTCTGGGGCACATGCCGATCGAGCGGGTCGGCCTGGCCCGAGAGGTGGCGACCGCCTTCGCGCGCATGGGTTTGCGCACTCTGCGCCAAGTCTTGGCGCTGCCGCGCGCCAGTCTGGCACGGCGCTTCCCCGTTGAAGTGCTGCGGCATCTGGATACTTTACTCGGGCAACGTGCGCTGGCGCTGGAGTGCTATACGCCACCGGATCAATTCGATGTACGCATCGAATTGAACGCCGAGGTCGAGTCGCATCAGGCGCTGCTGTTTCCGCTGCGCCGGCTGACCGCTGACCTTGCCGCCTTTCTGGCCGGCCGCGACAGCGGCGTGCAGCGCTTCACCCTGCACCTGGAACACGCCGAGGGCGCCGACACTCGGGTGCCGGTTGGCCTGCTCAGTGCCGAACGCGAGCCGACCATGCTCTTCGAATTGGCACGCGGGCGCCTGGAGCAACAGCAGGTAAGCGCGCCGGTACGCGGACTGCGCCTGACGGCACGCGACCTGCCGCGCTTCGTTCCCGAGCACCGGCAACTGTTTACCGAACGCCCGCAGCAATCCCTGCCCTGGGAACAGCTGCGCGAACGGCTGCGCGCGCGCCTCGGCGACGAGGCTGTGCACGGCTTGCGCGCCCGGGCAGATCACCGCCCCGAGTGCGCCTGGCAGCCGATCAGTGATACCCGGCCAGCTCTGGCACCAGTCGGCCCGCCGCGCCCAGGCTGGCTGCTACGCCAGCCGATGCCGATCGGCGAAAGCGCGCTGCGCATCCTCGCCGGTCCCGAGCGCATCGAGTCCGGCTGGTGGGACGGTGGCGACGTGCGCCGCGACTATTACCTGATCGAGATGCCCGGCGGGCAACGCGGCTGGGCCTATCGCCCGGTCGGGGCAAGCGGGCCCTGGTTGCTGCACGGGTGGTTCGCATGAATGCCGATGCGGGCTATGCCGAACTGCACTGCCTGTCCAACTTCAGCTTCCAGCGCGGCGCATCGAGTGCTCGCGAGCTGTTCGAGCGCGCTCGGCAGCATGGCTATGCGGCCCTGGCGATCACCGACGAGTGCACCCTGGCCGGGATCGTCCGGGCCTGGCAGGCGGCCAAGGAATGCGCAGTGCCGCTGATCGTCGGTAGTGAGATGCGCGTCGAGGCCGGGCCGAAGCTCGTCCTGCTGGCGGAAAATATCGGCGGCTACCAGCGCCTGTGCCGACTGATCAGTCAGGCGCGGCGCCGGGCCGGGAAGGGCGAGTACCGCCTGCTGCGCGAGGACTTCGCCGAACCGTTGGACGGCCTGCTGGCCTTGTGGATAGCGGAACTTGAGCCCGATGCAAGCCATGGCCGCTGGCTGCGCGCACTGTTCCCCGAGCGCCTGTGGCTGGCGCTGGAGTTGCACCGCGGGCCGGACGATGGGCGACGCCTGAGGCAACTGCAGACGCTGGCCGCCGCCCTGGCGATCCCGGCGGTGGCGGCCGGCGATGTGCACATGCACGCCCGCGGCCGGCGCGCCCTGCAGGACTGCATGAGTGCGATCCGCCAGCATTGCACGCTGGCCGAGACAGGGCATCTGCTGTTCCCCAACGGCGAACGGCATCTGCGCCCGCGGGCTGTATTGGCCGAGCTCTATCCGCCGGAGCTGCTGGCCGAGTCAGTACGCATCGCTCAGCGCTGCAGCTTCGACCTGAGCCAGTTGCGTTACCAGTACCCGCGCGAGCTGGTCCCCGTCGGGCAGACGCCCACCTCCTGGCTGCGCGAATTGACCGAGCAGGGCATGCGCTGGCGCTGGCCGGGTGGTGTTCCGGCCAAGGCGCGGGGGCAGGTCGAGCGCGAACTGGGGCTGATCGCCGAGCTGGGCTACGAGAGCTATTTCCTCACGGTGCACGACATCGTCCGCTTCGCCCGCAGCCAGCACATCCTCTGCCAGGGCCGAGGTTCGGCCGCCAATTCGGCGGTGTGCTATGCGCTGGGCATCACCGAACTCGATCCGTCGCGGATCAACATGCTGTTCGAGCGCTTCATCTCCAGGGAGCGCAACGAGCCGCCGGACATCGACGTGGACTTCGAGCACGAGCGCCGCGAAGAAGTCCTGCAGTACGTGTTCCGCCGCTACGGCAGGGGCCGGGCGGCGCTCACTGCCGTGGCCAGCACCTACCACGGCGCCGGTGCGGTGCGCGACGTGGCCAAGGCCCTCGGCCTGCCGCCGGACCAGATCAATGCGCTGGCCGACTGCTGCGGTCGCTGGAGCGATCAACTGCCGCCAGCTGAGCGTCTGCGCGAGGCGGGCTTCGACCCGGACAGCCCGGTGCTGCGCCGGGTATTGGTGCTGACCGGCGAGCTGATCGGCTTTCCCCGCCACCTGTCGCAGCACCCGGGAGGCTTCGTCATCTCCGAACAGCCCCTGGACAGCTTGGTGCCGGTGGAGAACGCGGCCATGGCCGAGCGCACCATTATCCAGTGGGACAAGGACGACCTCGACCAACTCGGCCTACTCAAGGTCGACATCCTCGCGCTGGGCATGCTCAGCGCGCTGCGCCGCACTTTTGATCTGCTGCGCCATTATCGCGGCCGCGACCTAAGCCTGGCGACCATCCCGGCCGAGGACGCGCAAACCTACGCGATGATCGGCCGCGCCGACACCATCGGCGTGTTCCAGATCGAGTCGCGCGCGCAGATGGCGATGCTGCCACGGCTGAGGCCGAAGAACTTCTATGACCTGGTGATCGAGGTCGCCATCGTGCGTCCTGGCCCGATCCAGGGCGACATGGTCCATCCCTACCTGCGCCGACGTAACGGCGAAGAGCCGGTGGATTATCCGAGTGCAGAACTGAAGAAAGTGTTTGAACGCACCCTCGGTGTGCCCTTGTTTCAGGAGCAGGTAATGGAACTGGCCATAGTCGCCGCCGGCTACAGCCCAGGCGAGGCCGACCAGTTGCGCCGCTCGATGGCCGCTTGGAAACGCCACGGTGGGCTGGAGCCGCACCGCGAACGGCTGACCCGCGGCATGCTCGAGCGCGGTTACACGGCCGACTTCGCCGCGCGGATCTTCGAGCAGATCAAGGGTTTCGGCAGCTATGGCTTCCCCGAATCCCATGCGGCCAGCTTCGCCTTGCTGACTTATGCCAGTTGCTGGCTGAAATGCCACGAGCCGGCCGCCTATACCTGTGCCCTGATCAACAGTTGGCCGATGGGTTTTTACAGCCCCGATCAACTCCTGCAGGATGCCCGTCGTCACCGGCTAGAGATCCGCCCGGTGGATGTCTGCGCCAGCGACTGGGACTGCACCCTGGAGCCGAGCGGGGCAGGGCAGCCAGCCATCCGCCTGGGGTTGCGCCTGGTGCGCGGCCTGCGCGAGGAAGATGGGCTGCGCCTGCAGGCGGCCCGACAAGAGCGCGCCTTCAGCGATATTGCCGACCTCTGCCGCCGCGCTGCCCTGGATGGACGAGCGCGTGCGTTGCTGGCCGATGCCGGCGCTTTGCAGGGCTTGAGTGGCCACCGCCACCAGGCGCGCTGGGCGGTGGCCGGGGTCGAAGTGCAGCGCCCGTTGTTTGCCACCCTGCCGACGCAGGAAGCGGTTCACGTGGCCCTGCCACTGCCGACAGTCGGCGAAGACCTGCAGGCCGACTACGCCACCCTCGGTACCACCCTGGGCCCGCATCCACTGTCCCTGTTGCGCCGTCAGCTGGCAGCCAAGCGCTGTCGCAGTTCATGGGAGCTGGCCGGTGTCGACCACGGGCGCAGCGTCAGCGTCGCCGGCCTGGTGGTCGGTCGGCAGCGCCCACAGACCGCCAGTGGCGTGACCTTTATCACCTTGGAAGACGAGCACGGGATGGTCAACGTTGTGGTCTGGCATGACCTGGCCGAGCGCCAGCGACGGGTGCTGGTCGAAGCGCAACTGTTGCAGGTGGACGGCCATCTGGAAGCGCAAGATGGTGTGCGCCACCTCATCGCCGGCCGCCTGCGTGACCTGTCGTCACTGCTGAGCGGGCTGGATGTGCGCAGCCGGGATTTTCGTTGAGCCGGGCACTCGGTGGTCAGCGGTAATTACGTGGACGCGGCCGAATTGTCCGTCCCACCACTAGGGGAGTTGCACCATGCAAGTGCTTGACCGCCGCAAGGCGCTGGCGATCACACTGCGGTTTCGTCTGGGCTTTCGCTCTTTGTGAGCGTTCGGTGACTCAAGGCGGCCGTGACCGCACTGACCGTTTGCTGTGCACGCCGGCGCTGTTTGTTGACCGTGATATCGACGCCGGTAAACACCGCACCGGATTGAATTTCTTCTACTGCGGAGTTGGCAGAACGGGGGCAGGACGTTGTAAGGTTCGCGCCGCCTGATAGACTGCACGGGCATTTTTCCCTGTTAAGGAGTCCCATGATTAAGAAATGCTTGTTCCCCGCTGCCGGTTACGGCACACGTTTTTTACCAGCAACCAAGGCCATGCCTAAGGAAATGCTGCCGGTGGTGAACAAGCCGTTGATCCAGTATGGCGTCGAAGAGGCGCTGGATGCTGGGCTGACGGAAATCTCCATGGTTACCGGCCGTGGCAAGCGCTCGCTGGAAGATCATTTCGATATCAGCTATGAGCTGGAGCACCAGATTCGCGATACCGACAAGGAAAAGTACCTGGTTGGCATCCGCCGTCTGATCGATGAGTGCAGCTTCTCTTACACCCGCCAGGTCGAAATGAAAGGGCTCGGCCATGCGATTCTCTGCGCTCGCCCGCTGATCGGTGACGAGGCCTTTGCCGTGGTGCTGGCCGATGACTTGTGCCTGAACCTGGAAGGCGACGGCGTACTGACCCAGATGGTCAAACTGTACAAGCAGTTTCGCTGCTCGATCGTCGCCATTCAGGAAGTCCCGCCGGAAGAGACCCATAAGTATGGTGTCATCTCTGGCGAGATGATCCGCGATGACATCTACCGGGTCAACAGCATGGTCGAGAAGCCCAAGCCGGAAGATGCACCGTCCAACCTGGCGATTATCGGCCGCTACATCCTGACGCCGGATATCTTCGAGCTGATCGAGCAAACCCCACCGGGTAAAGGCGGTGAGATCCAGATCACCGATGCCCTGATGAAGCAAGCCCAGGATGGCTGCGTGCTGGCCTATAAGTTCAAGGGCCAGCGCTTCGACTGCGGTGGCGCAGAGGGTTATATCGATGCCACCAACTTCTGCTTCGAGCACCTCTATAAGCCCGGCAAGGCTTACTGAGTAAGGCCGTGACAGAGGAAAAGCCACCTTCGGGTGGCTTTTCCCATTCAGGGTATTGGCATCGCCTGTGAACCCGGCCCCAGCGGTTGGCCATAGCTGAACTCGACGTAGTTGCCGGCCGGGTCGCGCAGCCCACAGTAGTAGCCGACTGGGTAAGGTTCATCGCGAGGCGCCCAGACCAAACACCCAGCCAATTGAGCCTTGGCGGCGACCTCATCGACCTGCTCGCGACTGGCCACGGCAAAACCGAAGTGGCTGTAATCGTCCTCGGCCAGGCAGCGATCCTGGCCGCCCGGCATGATCACGAAGATGAACTCATGTTCCTTGCCGGGCTCGGCCATCCAGACAATCCGCGCGCCTTTGCCGGCGCGCTGATGGATCACCTGCATGCCACAAAAGTCAGTGTAAAAGGCCACGCAGGCATCCAGGTCCGGGACATGCAACGCCAGATGGGTGAGGGTAGGGCGCATGGTCGCTCTCCTGTTATGCATGGCTCAAGCTTAGGCCCAACGGCTGAATTTCGGTGTATCTGGGTTATGCTGGCGACCTGCTTAGGAGGCTACCCATGACCTATGATTTCGACCTGTTTGTGATCGGCGCCGGTTCCGGCGGTGTGCGTGCCGCGCGTTTTGCCGCGGGTTACGGTGCCCGCGTGGCCGTGGCCGAGAGCCGCTACCTCGGTGGTACCTGCGTGAATGTCGGCTGCGTGCCGAAAAAGCTGCTGGTGTATGGCGCGCACTTCGCCGAAGACTTCGAACAGGCGCAGGGCTTTGGCTGGTCGCTGGGTGAGGCGGGATTCGATTGGCCGACCCTGATCGCCAACAAGAATCGTGAGATCGAGCGGCTCAACGGCGTCTACCGCAATCTGCTGGTCAACAGTGGGGTGACCTTGCTTGAAGGGCATGCACGTCTGCTGGACGAGCACAGCGTCGAGCTCGATGGTCAGCGATACAGCACCAAGCACATTCTGATCGCCACCGGCGGCTGGCCGTTCATCCCCGAGTTCCCGGGCAGCGAGCATGCGATCACCTCGAACGAGGCGTTCTTCCTCAAGCAGTTGCCCAAACGCGTGCTGGTGATCGGCGGTGGCTACATTGCGGTAGAGTTCGCCTCGATCTTCCATGGCCTGGGTGCCGAAACCTCACTGTTGTACCGCCGTGAGCTGTTCCTGCGCGGCTTCGATGGTGCGGTGCGCCAGCACCTGCGCGAGGAGTTGAGCAAGCGTGGGGTGGACTTGCAGTTCAATAGCGATATCGAGCGCATCGACAAACAGGCCGACGGCAGCCTGCAGGCCACCTTGCAGGACGGCCGTGTGATGCACGCCGACTGTATCTTCTACGCCACCGGCCGGCGACCGATGCTGGATAACCTGGGGCTGGAGAATACCGCCGTCGAGTTGGATGACGATGGTTCTATCCGGGTCGATGAGCACTACCGGACCACGTCGCCATCGATTCTGGCGATTGGCGATGTCATCGGCCGCGTGCAGCTGACCCCGGTTGCGCTGGCCGAGGGCATGGCCGTGGCGCGGCAGTTGTTCAAGCTGGAAGAGTACCGTGCGGTCGATTACCAAACGATCCCGACTGCGGTATTCAGCTTGCCGAATATCGGCACCGTCGGTCTTAGCGAGGAGCAGGCGAAGGCCGCGGGGCATTCGGTCGAGGTGTATGAGAGCCGTTTCCGGCCGATGAAACTGACACTCACCGAGTGCCAGGAGCGCACGCTGATGAAACTGGTGGTGGATGCCGACAGCGACCGAGTCTTGGGTTGTCACCTGGTCGGCCCGGACGCCGGTGAAATCATTCAGGGGTTGGCGGTTGCGCTGAAAGCCGGGGCGACCAAGCAAATCTTCGACGACACCATTGGCGTGCATCCAACCGCTGCAGAGGAGTTTGTTACCATGCGCACCCCCGTCGCATCCTGAAGGCCGCATGGCTCAGCTTTTCTATTTCGCAGACCTGTTCGGCGTTGCGGTCTTCGCCATCACCGGTGCGCTGATGGCCGGACGCAAGTCCATGGACCTGTTTGGCGTGCTGGTGATCGCCGTGATCACCGCGCTGGGTGGCGGCACCCTGCGCGATGTGATCCTCAACAACCACCCGGTCAGCTGGATTCGCGACGACACCTATATTGTGGTGGCGTCCTTGGCGGCGGTCGGGACGGTGGTTTGGGTGCAACTGACCCAGCCCATTCATGAAAAAGGCTTGTTGATTGCCGATGCCTTTGGTCTGGCGGTGTTCACGGTCATCGGCACTGAGGTGGCCCTGCAGCACCACGTGCCCCTCAGCACGGCGGTGATCATGGGGGTAATGACCGGCGTAGCCGGTGGCGTGATGCGCGATGTGATCTGCAACGAAATCCCGCTGATTTTCCGCAAGGAAATCTATGCCACTGCCTGTATTGCCGGCGCCCTGGCGTTTATCGGCCTGCGTGCGCTGGACACGCCGCCCTGGCTGGATACCGGGATCGCCATGCTGGTGGTGTTGTTCATCCGCCTGGCGGCGATTCGCTGGCGTTTTTCGCTGCCGCGCTTCCATCTGCTTGATCGCGACTGAAGATGATCGAGCGGCTGGATCATCTGGTGCTGACCGTGGCCGATATCGACCAGACTGAGAATCATCTAGCCGGCCTCCCCACCTCGGAGGTGGCGCAAAATTCAAGGTGCGAACATTGTCTTTTGCTTAAGGAGGCCGTGATGAAATTC
>NZ_VIUH01000046.1 GCF_007993865.1 Pseudomonas sp. SJZ079
TCAAGGTGATCAAGCGTATGGCCTATGGCTTCAGAGACTCGGACTACTTCTTCCTGAAAATCAAGGCCGCCTTCCCCGGGAAAGCGCGATGAACCTTTTTTTATGCCTGCAATTCAGAGACTTAGGCTCAAAACGCAGAACTTAAACGTTCGTATTTATATTTAATTTTACTTAAATTTCAAATGCTTAGGTTTGACAGTCCGACCCCACCGGGCCAGACTTTGCAGTTACCTCCTCCGCAAGGCAGACCCAGACATGAAAGGCGACAAGAAAGTCATCCAGCATCTGAACAAGATCCTCGGTAACGAGTTGGTCGCCATCAATCAGTACTTCCTGCACGCGCGGATGTACGAGGACTGGGGCCTGAAGAAGCTCGGCGAGCATGAGTACCATGAGTCCATCGACGAGATGAAGCATGCGGACAAGCTGATCAAGCGCATTCTCTTTCTCGAAGGCCTGCCCAACCTGCAAGACCTCGGCAAGATCCTGATCGGTGAAAACACCAAGGAAATGCTCGAGTGCGACCTGAAGATCGAGCACAAGGCCCATGTCGACCTGAAAGCGGCTGTTGCTTACTGCGAGAGCATCGGCGACTACGCCAGCCGTGAGCTATTGGAAGAGATCCTCTGCTCGGAAGAAGACCATATCGACTGGCTAGAGACCCAACTCAGCCTGATCGAAGCCGTTGGCCTGCAGAACTATTTGCAGTCGCAGATGGACGACTAAGCGCGCCCAATCTCAGATGCAAAAACGGGAGCCAATGGCTCCCGTTTCTGTTTATGCGCGTCTAAGATCACCGATCACATATGCCGTGCCCGCCAAGTGCAGCATTAGCTAACCGCGCACTTATTTCCCCGGGCACAAAAAACCCCGCGCAGTGGCGGGGCTTTCAACGAAAGAGCAACTTAAGCGTTGGCTTTCTCGACCGCGTTCTTGATCAGGGTTTGCAATTCGCCCTTCTCGAACATCTCGGCCATGATGTCGCTGCCACCGAGCAGTTCACCACCGACCCATAACTGCGGAAAGGTCGGCCAGTTGGCGTACTTCGGCAGGTTGGCGCGAATTTCCGGGTTTTGCAGGATGTCGACGTAGGCGAATTTCTCACCGCAGGCCATAACCACCTGCGCGGCTTTCGACGAGAAGCCACACTGCGGGGCATTCGGCGAGCCTTTCATGTACAGCAGAACGGTGTTGTTGGCGATCTGCTCTTTGATGGTTTCGATGATATCCATGGGGCACCTCAGGACTTAACTATTCGACTCAACTGGCCGACTCACGGATCGGCATGGTGGCGGCATTGTAGCGAAAAGCCGAGTGCAATGCTCGGCCTTAGCCGACAGCTTATCCGTTTACTCGCAGCCCGCCGACTGCGCTGAAGCCCCACGCGAATCACAGCAAATGCAGCGGTAACCCGGAGCACATCCGGGCTACCGCTCTCACCGCTCAGGCCGCTGAGACCTCTACCGGCACGCCATTCAGCGCGGCATTGCCGGACAGCGCATCGAGCTGGCGCTCGTCGGTCAGGTCGTTGGCGCTGGCACCCGGCTGGGCACTGGCAATAGCCAGCTGCACCCCGGGTCGCGCATGGCCCCAACCATGAGGCAAGCTGACCACGCCGGGCATCATCTCCTCGCTGGCGGCCACTTCCACCTCGATAGCCCCGACCCGCGAACGTACCTGCACCAGCTGACCATCGCTCAGACCACGCTGGAGCAGGTCTTCTGGATTCATCAACAGCTGATGCCGCGGCTTGCCCTTCACCAGACGATGGTAGTTGTGCATCCAGGAGTTGTTGCTGCGTACATGACGACGGCCGATCAGCACCAGCTCGCCGGCCTTTGCCACGGGTTGCGCAGCAAAGCGCGGCAGATCGCTCAGGAGCAGGGCCGGGGCCGCCTGAACTTGCCGGCCAGGGGTGTTCAAGCGCTCGGCCAGATTCGGCTTAAGCGCCCCCAGATCGATGCCATGGGGGTGCTCCAGCAGTTTGACCACGGACAGTTTCTGTTCGGACTCGTCACCATAGCGGCCCGCACGCAGGCCCCTGTCGACTATTTGCGCCGGCGTCATGGTTGGCTTCAACTCCACGCCGAGTTTGCCGGCGAAGGCCTTGGCCAGGCCGACGAAAATCTCCCAGTCGTGCAGGGTGCCGACTGGTTTTTCCAACACCGGCTGATTGAAACGGGCGACGTTGCGCACGGCGAAGCTGTTGAAGGTCATGTCGTAGTGATCATGCTCCAGCGGCCCGGTCGGCGGCAGGATCAGGTCGGCGTATCGGGTGGTCTCGTTGATATAGGGATCGATGCTGAGCATGAACTCCAGACCGTCCAGCGCCTGTTCCAACTGACGTCCGTTGGGGGTCGACAGCACGGGATTGCCGGCGACCGTGATCAGCGCTCGGATCTGCCCTTCGCCCGGTGTCAGCACCTCTTCGGCCAGGGCCGCCACCGGCAGTTCGCCGGCGTATTCCGGCAACCCGGAGACGCGGCTACGCCAGCGGTCGAAGTGGGTGCCGGAACTGGAGGTGGTCAGGTCGATGGCCGCCTCGGTGCACAGCGCCCCACCCTCGCGGTCGAGGTTGCCGGTGACCAGGTTGATCAGCTGGATCAACCAATGGCAGAGGGTGCCGAAGGCCTGGGTGGACACCCCCATGCGGCCGTAGCACACGGCCTTGTCGGCAGCCGCGAAGTCGCGGGCCAGCTGGCGGATCTGCTCGGCCGGCACGCCGCAGCGCGCACTCATGGCTTCAGCGGTGAAGCTGGCAATGGCCTGGCGCGCCTCGTCCAGACCGGCGACCGGCAGATGGCTGGCCCGGGTCAGACCTTCGTCGAACAGGGTATTAAGCAGGCCGAACAACAGCGCCGCATCCTCGCCCGGACGGACGAACACATGCTGATCGGCGATAGCTGCCGTTTCACTGCGCCGCGGATCGACCACCACCAACTTGCCGCCGCGGGCCTTGATCGCCTTCAGGCGCTTCTCCACATCCGGCACGGTCATGATGCTGCCATTGGAGGCCAGCGGGTTGCCACCGAGGATCAGCATGAAGTCGGTATGATCGATATCGCAGATCGGCAGCAAAAAACCGTGGCCATACATCTGCTGGCTGACCAGGTGATGCGGCAGTTGATCCACCGAGGTGGCGGAGAAACGGCTGCGGGTCTTGAGCAGGCCGAGGAAATAGTTGCTGTGGGTCATCAACCCGTAGTTATGCACGCTGGGGTTGCCATGGTAGGTGGCCACGGCGTTTTGTCCATGACGCGTCTGGATCTCGCTCAGGCGCTCGGCCACCAGGGCAAAGGCCTCGTCCCAGTCGATCGCCTGCCACTCGCTACCGACTCGACGCATGGGTTGGCGCAGGCGGTCGGGATCATTCTGGATATCTTGCAGCGCCACCGCCTTGGGGCAGATGTGGCCACGACTGAAGGTATCCTGGGCGTCGCCCTTGATCGAGCGGATCTGCGTGCTGCCGTCAGCCTCGGTCTGGGTCTCGATGGTCAGGCCACAGATGGCTTCGCAGAGATGGCACGCACGGTGATGGAGGGTCTTGGTCATGGCCTGGCCTCATATTCTTGTTCGAGACGACCGCTCGGGTCGGTACACACACGACTATGGGCGCTGTAGGAAACCTGTGCTAGCAGTGTTCGTTTCATGAATCGGCCGGCATCATGCCAGCCGATTCATGCGTGCAGGATGCCGACAATGAATCTTTAGCGGATAGTGGTCACGGCGCCCACCTTAAACCCGATCTGGAGCTATCAAGCAGAGTGGTCACGCGAGTGACACCTCGCACTTCGCGAGCGTAAAGACTCGCACGACGCCCTGTTGCCAATCACCGACCGGACAATTTGCGCCTGCTCGTCATTTCCTTATAAGATCGCGCCTTCCCCGTTTCGTCGCCCCGTGCGGCTCCTAGCCGCAGGTTCTGCCTTTCCCCCTGTTTATTTGGCCGTTGAACCTGCGCTTTGTTGTGAAAAAGGTAGTTACCGATGAGCGCAAGACACTTTCTCTCGCTGATGGATTGCACACCCGCTGAGCTGGTGGGCCTGATCCGACGCGGCATTGAGCTGAAGGACTTGCGCAACCGCGGGGTGCTGTTCGAACCGCTGAAAAATCGTGTCCTGGGAATGATCTTCGAGAAGGCCTCGACTCGCACCCGCCTATCCTTCGAGGCTGGGATGATCCAGCTGGGTGGCCAGGCGATCTTCCTCTCGCCGCGTGACACCCAGCTCGGCCGCGGCGAGCCGGTGGCCGACTCCGCCATCGTCATGTCGCGCATGCTCGACGCGGTGATGATCCGTACCTTCGCGCACAGCACCCTGACCGAGTTTGCCGCCCATTCGCGAGTACCGGTAATCAACGGCCTGTCCGATGATCTGCACCCCTGCCAACTGCTGGCCGACATGCAGACCTACCTCGAGCACCGTGGCAACATCGCGGGCAAGACCGTGGTCTGGGTTGGCGACGGCAACAACATGTGCAACTCCTATATAGAAGCGGCGCTGCAATTCGACTTCCAACTGCGCGTGGCCTGTCCGCAGGGCTACGAGCCGAATGCCGCGTTACTCGCCCAGGCCGGCGAGCGCGTGCAGATCTTCCGTGACCCGCGCGAAGCCGTGGCGGGTGCGCACCTGGTGAGCACCGACGTCTGGGCCTCGATGGGCCAGGAAGAGGAAAGCGCCGAGCGGATGAAGCTGTTCAAGCCCTATCAGGTCAACCGCGCCCTGCTCGATAGCGCGGCCGAGGACGTACTGTTCCTGCACTGCCTGCCGGCACACCGGGGCGAGGAAATCAGTGTCGACCTGCTCGATGACCCGCGCTCGGTAGCCTGGGATCAAGCGGAAAATCGCCTGCATGCGCAAAAGGCGCTGCTGGAGTTCCTCGTCGAACCGGCGTACCACCACGCATGAGCCATCCACTGCTGCTGAACCTGCACGGTCTGAGCTGTGGCTACCATGAGCACAAAGTCGTGCAGAACCTCAATCTGCACTTGAATGCCGGCGACATCGGTTGCCTGCTCGGCCCTTCCGGCTGCGGCAAGACCACCACCCTACGCGCCATCGCCGGCTTCGAACCGGTGCTCGAAGGTGAGATTCAACTGGCCGACACGGTCATCTCGCGTGCCGGTTTCACCCTGGCGCCGGAGAAACGTCGAATTGGCATGGTGTTCCAGGATTACGCGCTGTTTCCGCACCTGAGCGTGGCCGAGAACATCGCCTTTGGCATCCGCAAGCAAGCCAACTGCGCACGCGTGACCGACGAGCTGCTGGAGCTGGTCAAGCTCAGCCATCTGGGCAAACGCTACCCGCATGAACTGTCTGGTGGTCAGCAACAGCGCGTTGCCCTGGCCCGCGCCCTCGCCCCCGAGCCGCGCCTGCTGCTGCTCGACGAGCCATTTTCCAACCTCGATGGCGAGCTGCGCAGACGCTTGAGTCACGAGGTCCGCGACATCCTCAAGGCCCGTGGCACCAGCGCCATCCTGGTGACCCACGACCAGGAAGAGGCCTTCGCCGTCAGCGATCACGTCGGCGTATTCAATGAGGGCCGGCTCGAGCAGTGGGACACCCCCTACAACCTCTACCACGAGCCCTTGACGCCCTTCGTCGCCAGCTTTATCGGCCAGGGCTACTTCATTCGCGGCCTGCTGCTCAGCCCCGATTCGGTACAGACCGAGCTGGGCTTGATTCGCGGCAACCGCGCCTATACCTGGCCGACCGGTAGTGCGGTGGACGTCTTGCTGCGCCCCGACGACATCGTCTACGCGCCGGACAGCGAGCAGAAGGCCCTGATCGTCGGCAAGACCTTCCTCGGCGCCGCCACCCTGTATCGCCTGCAACTGGCGACGGGCAGCCAGCTCGAATCGATCTTCCCCAGCCACGCCGACCATCAGCCAGGCGAGGAAGTCGGGATTCGCGTCGCGGCCGATCACCTGGTGGTGTTTCCCGTGCCCGGCAGCATTGCTGCGCACGTTAACCTGGCGGAATCGGGCGTACGCCGTTACAGCGGCGCCAACTGAGTGAATGCCTGCGAACAGAGCTGACGCACTGATCTGTGACCCGCTCTCGACAGCGATGCGACTCCCTCAGCTCTCGGCCAGCCATAACCGACCGCTGGCGACCAGCACGGCCTGACCGGCGATGTTCACTCGCTCGCCCTCCAGCCGGCAGTGCAGCTCGCCGCCGCGTGCCGAACACTGGTAGGCCAGCATCTCGCGCTTGCCCAGACGCTGCGCCCAGTAGGGAATCAGGCTGCAATGGGTCGAGCCGGTCACCGGGTCCTCGTTGATGCCGAGAGCCGGCGCGAAATAACGCGAGACGAAGTCATGCCGCTCGCCAGGCGCGGTGACTATCACTCCGAGCCCGGGCAGAGGTGCCAACGCAAGCATGTCCGGTTGACAGGCGCGCACAGCCGCCTCGGACTCGAGTACCGCCATCAGCTCGCTGCCCTGCCGCACCGCCAGTACCGGCTGGCCAAGGGCTCGTTGCAACTCGGGGCTGAGCGGCACCTCGGTGGTCCGCTCTCGCGGAAAGTCCAGCACCAGACGATCCTGCTCACGGGTAACGCCGAGCGCACCGCTCTTACAGATGAAGTCGAGGCGCTCGCCCGGTTCGCCGTACAACTCGAACAGCGCATGCGCACTGGCCAGGGTGGCATGGCCGCAGAGCGCGACTTCTGCGACCGGAGTGAACCAGCGGATATGCCAGGCGGCACCTTCGCGGAGCACAAAGGCGGTCTCGGCCAGATTGTGCTCCGCGGCGATCTGCTGCATCAGGCTATCGAGCAGCCAGGCATCGAGACGATAGACCACTGCCGGGTTGCCGCTGAACGGACGGTGGGTGAAGGCGTCGATCTGGTGAAACTCGAGGTACATGGCCGTTCTCCTGATTGCCGATGGTTACCAGCATGCCGCATGCCGCCTGACAGTGGGTGATACAGCCAGCCTGCGAGTGCGCGGTACAGCTGCACTGTCTCAATGCGCAACGAGCGAGCCTGGTGCACGAGTTAATAGCAAAAGGCTCTTAAAAAACAAATTATCCAAAACAAATCAACAAGTTGCAGACTCTGGCACGCCGCCTGCTAGGACCCGTCCCGGTCAGCACAACGGCGTGTCTGCCACTCAACCGACAACGACGTCACGGAACCCTGCTCCTTATGGAGTCGCGGGCACTGTGACGTTTTTTTTTGCGTTATTTGGCCTACAGGAAAGACCGCTATGAGCATGATTAAACCGACACTGATGTCGCTGGCCGTTGCCACCGCCACCTTCAGCCACGCCGCCTTCGCCGCAGAAGATTTCAGCAACCTGTTCACCCAGGGCAAAGCCATCTTCGATGCGCGCTACCGTTATGAACATGTCGACCAGGACAATGCCCTCAAGCACGCCAACGCTCAGACTCTACGTACCCGCGCCGGCTTCCAGAGTGGCAAGTGGTACGGCCTGTCCGCCCTGATCGAGGCCGATAACGTCAGCCGTATCGGCGATGCCGCCTATAACAGCACGCGCAACGGTCAGAGCGACTACTCGGTGGTCGCCGACCCGGACGGCAGCGAAGTCAACCAGGCCCTGCTGCGTTACGACCACAAGTACGGCAGCGCGGTGCTGGGGCGTCAGCGCATCAACCTGGACAATCAGCGCTTCGTCGGCGGCGTCGCCTGGCGGCAGAACGAGCAGACTTACGACGGCGCGTTCGGCCAGCTCAAGCCAATCACCGGCCTGACTCTGACCTACAGCTATATCGACAACATCAACAGCATCTTCGGTCCGGGCAACGGCCGGTACGACAACAAGACCAACCCGGCCAACATCAAAGGTCACAGCCACCTATTCAATGCCCAGTACGTGCTCCTGCGTGATTTTCGCGGCGCTCCGCAACTGACCATGACCGGCTACAGCTACCTGCTCGGCCTGGACAACATCGCTGTGAGCGGAGCCGCCGCGCTGGGCAGCCTGTCCAGCCGCACCAACGGCCTGCGCGCCAACGCTGCCATCGGCGACTTCAGCGTCGTCGCCGAGTATGCCCAGCAGGAGGACTACGCCGACAACCCACAGAAACTGGACAGTGACTACTACCTGGCCGAGCTGGGCTACATGTTCAAGGGCGATGCGCTCAAGGGCGTCGCGCTGAAGGCCGGCTACGAAGTGCTCGGCGGCGACGATGGCCCAGGCAACCGCGCGTTCCAGACTCCGCTGGCCACCAAGCACGCCTTCCAGGGCTGGGCCGACATATTCCTCACCACCCCGGCCGCCGGTGTCGAGGATGCCTACGTCGGCTTTACCGCGCCCCTGCTCGGCGGCAGCCTGCAGGCCTGGTACCACGACTTCGACGCCGAGCAGGGCAACACCAGCTACGGCGACGAGATCGACCTCTCCTACGGCCACCCCATCCCGGGCGTTCCGGGTCTGGTCGGCCTGGTCAAGTACGCCAGCTACGATGCCGACGACTTCGCCGTCGACACCGACAAGCTGTGGCTGCAGCTGCAATACAGCTACTGACAACCCCAGCACCACAAAGAGGCCTTTGCCGACGGCGCACGTGCAATGTTGCGGTGCGCCTATGGAGACTCACATGCTCAGCCGTCTTGCCCCCACCCTGCTATTGGGCCTCACCCTGCTCTGCCCTCCCGCCTGGGCCAGCATCAGCGACGCCGAGGCGATGAACCTGTCCGGCATGCAGCGCATGCTCAACCAGCGCATCGCCAAAAGTTACCTGATGATCGGTGCCGAAGTCCGCAGTGAGGTGGCTATCACCCAGCTCGACCAGAGCGTGGCACGCTTCGAGAGCAACTTCCTCGCCCTCAGCGCATACGCCCCCACTCCAGACATCAGCGCCGCGCTGAAGAGCGCCAGTGATACCTGGCAGGTCTACCGCGAACTGGCCTTGACCCGCCCGAACCCTGAGCAGTCGCTACGCCTGTTACAGCTCAGCGACCAGCTGTTGGCGCAGAGCGAACAGGTCGTACAACTGATCGAACGCCACACCGGCAGTCGCAGTGCGCACCTGGTCAACCTCAGCGGCCGCCAGCGCATGCTCAGCCAACGCATCGCCAAACTCTACCTCGCGGTGAGCTGGCGCCTGCCGATCAGCGGACTGGAAGAGGAATTATTGAAGGTCACCGAGGAATTCGAGGTGGCGCTGCAAACGTTACTGGCCGCCCGACAGAACACCGCGCAGATCCGCGAGGCACTGCACAAGGTCGAGGCCCAGTGGCGCTTCGCCCGCGCCGGCTTTCGCCTCTCGAGCGACTCACGCTACGTACCGACGGTCATCACCACCACCACCGAAACCCTGTTGTGGCAGATGAACGATCTGACCAGTGCCTACGAAAAAATCATGCAGCAGGACTCCTGAGCCAAGGCCTCAGAACGTCTCATACACCCCATAGGCTCTCAGCAAGGCCTGTAACCGTCCGTTGGCCCGGTAACGCTGCAGGCCCTGTTCGAACAACTCGACATAACGCTTGCTGGACTCCAGAGCAGGAGAAAACGCCAGGTAAATGGGCACATCGGGTACACGACAACCAACCTGCTCAAGCGCATCCGGCATTCTGTTACGGGACAAAAACAATGCCATCACCCAGGTATTGGCCAACACCACATCGATTCGCCCGAGCTCTACCTTCTCGACGTTGATCGCCAGCGCATGATCGCCCGAGGCCATCTGCACACGCTGCGAATCGTGCCGATGGCTGAGAATATAACTGTCGATTTGCTTGCCGTAGCTGTAGCCGTTAATCGCCCCCAGGCTAACGCCCGCCAGAGAGGACAAGCCCTGGTAACGCCACAAGCGTGCCGGCCGCGCATAAAAACACATGCGCGAAATGCCCGGCGCTGTCTCGCTGAAGAGAAAGTCCGGGGCGTCTTCAACGCCTGCGCCCACCAATGCATTGAGTTTGCCTAAACGCGTGTCATGCACTGCACGCGCCCAGTTGAGCACCCGGTATTCGACCTTGATACCCGCCTCGGCAAAAATCTGCTCGGCCAACTCGACAAAAATACCGCGCTGGGCGGCATCGGCGGCGCAATTGACCGGGCACCAGACATCCCCGGCTATCACCAGGGTTTCTGCGCGAGCGGGCGGCGCAGCCAACAAGGCCCCGCACAGTAGGCCCAGCACCGCTGACCAAGGCCGAGAGTGGAATTGCAAGGATCCTACTCCTAATATGTCGTCACCCTAGATGACGGTTCATTCACTTACTCTAGCCTTCGCTGCGCACGCGTTTCACCACATCCAGCCAGCCCTCGTACAGTTTGGCTCGATGGCTGTCGGCCATGCGTGGAGTAAAGCGCTGCTGCCGATGCCAGTGGCTGGCGATGCTATCCAGGTCCTGGTACAAACCTGCCTGCAGCCCCGCCAGGTAGGCAACGCCGAGTGCTGTGGTTTCGGTAACCTTGGGGCGCTCAACCGTCACCCCAAGGATGTCGGCAAGAAACTGCATCACCCAGTTATTCTCCACCATGCCGCCATCGACACGTAGCGCACTAGGGGTTGCGGCACCGTCCTGGCGCATCGCTTCGAGCAGGTCGCGGGTTTGATAACACACCGACTGCAGACCCGCGGTGACGATTTCCTTGATGCCGGTATCACGGGTCAGGCCGAAAATGGCCCCGCGCGCCTTCGGGTCCCAGTAGGGCGCACCGAGCCCGGTAAACGCCGGCACCAGATAGACGCCACAGGCATCGCCCGTCTGCTCGGCCATCGCCTCGGTATCCCGGGCATGGCTGATCAGCTTGATCCCATCACGCAGCCACTGCACCGCCGCGCCCGCGACAAAGATACTGCCTTCAACAGCGTAGGTGACTTTGCCATTCAGGCGATAGCCGATAGTGGTGAGCAGGCGATTTTTCGAGCTCACGGGCTGATCGCCGGTGTTCTGGATCATGAAACAACCGGTGCCGTAGGTACTCTTGACCATGCCCGGCTGGAAACAGGCCTGGCCGATCAAGGCGGCCTGCTGATCGCCAGCCATGCCCAACACCGGAATCTCCGCCCCGAGTAAGCCGGCCTCGGCGATGCCGAACGCGGCGGCGCAATCCAGCACTTCTGGTAGCAGGCTCGCAGGAATTTCGAACAGCTTGAGCAACTCCTCGTCCCACTGCTGGGTGTGGATGTTGAACAACAGCGTACGCGAGGCATTGGTGGCGTCAGTCTTGTGCGACTTGCCGCCGGTGAGGCGCCACAGCAGAAAGCTGTCCACCGTGCCGAAGCGCAACTCGCCACGCTCTGCACGCGCGCGGGCGCCTGGCACCTGGTCGAGAATCCAGCGCAACTTGGTGGCCGAGAAATACGGGTCGATCAGCAATCCGGTCTTGGCCGCTACCGCCTGCTCATGACCCGCGCGCTTAAGTTCCGCACAGTAGTCGGCGGTACGTCGATCCTGCCAGACGATAGCCGGGTGGATCGGCGCGCCGGTCGCGGCATCCCACACCAGGGTGGTTTCGCGCTGATTGGTGATGCCGATGGCCGCTACGTCAGTGGCGCTCAGCCCACTCTGTTTGAGTGCCTCACGGCAGACCTTGAGGGTACTCAGCCAGAGTTCCTCGCCGTCGTGTTCGACCCAGCCATCCTGGGGGAAGTACTGCTTGAACTCCTGCTGCGCACTCGCTACCGGCAAGCCCTGAGCACTGAAAACGATGGCACGACTGCTGGTGGTACCTTGATCAATGGCAAGCAGATACTGAGACATGCGGGTTTCCTTGTTGTTATGGGTCTAAAGAGAACAGCAGGTCCGCAGCAGAACGCGAGTACGGAGCCTTAGCGCATTGCCGTGGGTCACCGGGCGGGCCCCTCCACCGATGAAGTCAAACCCGAGCGATCGCCGCGAACTGGGCCAGGGTATGCAGCGCCAATACCTCGGCCGCCAGCTCCACCTCCAATCCGCGTCGCCCGGCACTGACGAAAATGCGCGGATAGCGCAGCGCAGATTCATCGATGAAGGTCCGTAAGCGCTTCTTCTGCCCTAACGGGCTAATGCCACCGAGCAGATAACCCGTGGCGCGTTGCGCCACCTGCGGATCAGCCATCTCGGCCTTCTTCGTCCCGGCGGCATGGGCCAGTGCTTTCAGGTCGAGGCTGCCGACGACCGGTACCACGGCCACCAACAGCTCGCCTTTCTCACTGCTCGCCAGCAAGGTCTTGAACACCAGCGCCGGTTCCAGCTTGAGTTTGTCTGCGGCTTCCAGACCGTAGGAAGCCGCCTTGGGATCATGGCTATAGCTGTGCACCTGATACACAGCCTTGGCCTTTTTCAGCAAATCGATAGCAGGCGTCATGTTCGATTGTGAAAACATTCAGACTAAAGTCCGCGTACCTTAGCCGAAAACATCGGGATAGACAGCACCCAGCCGAAACGACCGCATGAAAACGTGACGCATATGGTTCAGGCCGGCCGAATACTGCGGTGCATGGCAGGCTAGGGTCTGTTGCCGTGTCATTCGCGGCCGCGCCGTAGCTTGTTTTTGCGCGAGGCAAGGCACGAGGAGCGCGGTTTGGTTGTTCCAAATGAGCGACGAGAAACGCCGCATC
>NZ_VIUH01000047.1 GCF_007993865.1 Pseudomonas sp. SJZ079
TGTGAGAGTAGGTCATCGTCAAGCGCCTAACACCAAACCCCCAATCGGCTTGCGCCGGTTGGGGGTTTGTCTTTGTGCGCGAAAATACTCGCAGAGTCTTCCTTGGACGGGGAGCTAAGCCCTGCTTGGCGCAGCTTGAGCGGTGCCAATGCCTGGGTAGAAAACTGCTGAGCCGATGGCGTATAACGGCCCCTATGCGACCTGTTTGGAGAATCTATGCGAATCCTGGTAGTTGGCGGTGGCGCCATTGGCTTGTTGTCGGCGCGCTTGCTGGCCGAGGCAGGGGCGGAAGTGTGTCTGCTGGATCAAGGGGGGCTGGGTGGAGAATCTTCCTGGGCCGGTGGTGGCATCGTTTCCCCGCTCTACCCCTGGCGCTATAGCCCGGCAGTGACCGCACTGGCGCATTGGTCACAGGATTTCTATCCACAATTGGCAGCACAGCTACAGGGTGATACGGGGATTGACCCAGAGGTATATGTCACCGGATTGTATTGGTTGGACCTCGAGGATGAAGTTGCGGCTCTGTCTTGGGCGGAGCGTGAGAGGCGCCCGTTACAGACTGTGGCCATAGATGCGGTGCACCAGGCCGTGCCAGCGTTGGGTGGCGGCTACTCTAGAGCGCTGCATATGCCGGATGTCGCCAATGTGCGTAACCCGCGACTGGTCAAGGCATTGCGCGTGGCGCTGCTGAATATGCCGAAGGTGACGGTGCACGAACAATGTGCGGTGAGAGGATTCATCCAGGAGGGCGGGCGCATTCGTGGGGTGCGCACTGCAACTGGGGATCTGCGCGCTGATCAAGTGGTCGTGGCGGCCGGCGCCTGGAGTGGGGAGTTGTTGGCTAGTTTAGGGATAACATTGCCGGTCGAACCGGTGAAAGGACAGATGATTCTGTATAAGTGTGCCGAGAGCTTTTTGCCCAGCATGGTGCTGGCTAAGGGGCGCTATGCCATTCCGCGGCGGGACGGACATATTCTGATCGGCAGTACATTGGAACACGCAGGGTTCGACAAGACGCCCACCGGGAATGCCTTGGACAGCCTTAAAGCCTCTGCTGTGGAGTTGCTCCCAGCCTTGGCCGAGGCTGCGCCTGTTGGGCATTGGGCCGGTCTGCGCCCGGGCTCACCAGAGGGCATTCCCTTTATCGGAGCTGTTCCGGGATTTGAGGGGCTCTGGTTGAATTGTGGGCATTATCGCAATGGCCTGGTCTTGGCGCCGGCATCCTGCCAACTGTTAGCGGATCTGATGCTGGGGCGACAACCCATTATTGATCCGACGCCTTATGCGCCCGAGGGGCGGCTGGCTTAAAGCGCGTTTTTGCACGCTCCCACATACGGGTGCGAGGGCGCGGCGGTTAATCGATCCCCAGTTTTTTCAAGCGGTAACGCATCGAGCGGAAAGTCAGGCCAAGGCGCTGAGCCGCAGCAGTGCGGTTCCAGCGGGTCTCTTCGAGGGCCTGCATGATTAGCTTGCGCTCGATGTCCTCCAGGTAGTCTTCCATGTTGTCGATTTGCGCGAGGCTGGCTTCGCCGTTTTCAGTGGGTGCGCTAGCCTCCGCCAAGCGCAAGTCGCTGGCGTTAATTTGCTCGTCTTCGCAGAGGGTGTAGGCACGCTCAAGCATGTTCTCCAGTTCGCGCACGTTACCGGGGAAGCGATAGCACTTGAGCTTTTCCAGCGCATCGGCGTCGAGTCTGGCGGGGCTTAAGCCAGTGCCTTCGGCTAGGCGCTTGAGCATGGTCTCGGCCAGGAGTGCGATGTCTTCGCGGCGCTCGCGCAGCGACGGCACACAGAGTTCGATGACATTCAGGCGGTAATACAAGTCCTGCCGGAAGCGCCCGGCGGCAACCTCTGCTGCCAGGTCTTTATGAGTGGCGCAGAGGATACGCACATCGACCACGACTTCCTGTTGACCACCCACGGCGCGCACGGCTTTTTCCTGGATCGCGCGCAGTAGTTTGACCTGCATCGGCAAGGGCAAGTCGGCGACCTCATCGAGAAACAGGGTGCCCCCATTGGCGGCCTGGAACAGTCCTTGTTTGTCTTCGATGGCGCCGGTAAAACTGCCTTTCTTGTGACCGAAAAACTCGCTCTCCATCAGTTCCGAGGGGATAGCGCCGCAGTTGACCGGCACAAACGGCCGCTCGCTACGTGGGCCTTGCTCGTGGATCAGCCGTGCGACCAGTTCCTTACCGCTGCCTGACTCGCCACTGATATATACCGGTGCCTGGCTGCGGGCGAGTTTCAGGATTTGTTTGCGCAGTGCTCGCATGGGGGGGGAGTCGCCGATCAGGCGGCTGTCCACCGGCAGGTCCTTGTCTTCGGCTGAGCGCAGGCGTAGAGCCGTGGCGACCAGTTCTCGCAGGCGAGCGAGATCGACAGGTTTGGTCAGAAAGTCGAAAGCTCCAGCCTTGAGTGCATTGATCGCAGTTTCCAGGCTGCCATAAGCCGTGATCATTGCCACCGGCACCTGCGGGTGGCGTTGCTGGATGTGTTGCACCAGTTCCAGGCCGCTGCCATCGGGCAAGCGCATATCGGTCAGGCACAGATCGAACGGCTCTTTGGCCAGCCATTCGTGGGCCTCCTTGACGTTGCGCGCACTACGGGTATCGAGCTTCATCCGCCCCAGGGTGATTTCCAGGAGTTCACGGATATCGGGCTCGTCGTCGACGATCAGGGCTCTCTGGCGGGTCATGGTCAGCTCAGTTTGCGTGAATGGGCGAAGGTGATGCGGAAGCAACTACCCCCACTCTCACGGGGTTTATAGTCGAGGCGAGCCTGGTTGCTTTCACACAGCTCGCGGGAAATATACAGGCCCAGGCCGGTGCCTTTGTTCTCCGTGGTGTAGAACGGCTCGAAGAGGTGGTGAAGCTGCTCGTGCGGCACACCGGGACCATCGTCGAGTACCTCCAGTACCGGCAAGTCGCTGTCCAGGTCTCTGAATAGTCTCAGCCAGACTTGGCCTCGCTGGTTTTTTTGTGCGCTGTAACGCATGCCATTTTGTACCAGATTGGTCAGCACCTGGGTTAGTTGGTGTGGGTCCATGCGGGTTTGAATAGTGCCACCGAGCGTTTCCAAGTGGAGTCGCTGACCTGCCGGCGCCGCACTGCGGAACTCGCTGGCAAAACGGTGTAGCCAGTATCTAAGGTCCAGTAACTGCGGCTCGGCCTGGCGCCGGCGCGACAACTGCAAGACATTCTCGATCACCAGATTCATCCGGCGTGAGTGATCTTGGATGATTTGCGCAAGGCGCAGGTCCGGGCCTTGCAGGTCCTCGGATTCTTGCAGCAGTTGCGCGGCATGGCTGATCGCGCCGAGGGGATTACGGATTTCATGCGCGATGCCTGCAGTTAGCCGGCCGAGTGAGGCGAGTTTGAGCTGTTGGGCCTGCTGAGCGATCTGCGAAATATCGTCGAGGAAGATCAGGATGTGCCGCTGCTCGCCACGTTGCAGTGGAATAAAGCTCGGCTGCAGTACCGGGCCATCGGCGAATGCTTGTAGGTTGGCAGGGCGCAAAGTTGGATTATGCAGCCATTGTTGCAGGCGCTTGACCAGTTCCGCGCAGTGCGGGTCGAGGATCTTGCCGGCCAGCTCAGCACAGCCAAGCAGGTTCAGTGCACCTTGATTGGCCAGTAGAACCCTGTGCTGGCCATCGAGTACCAGAATACCGGTACGCATCCGTTGCAGGATCAAGGAGTTCAGGGCCTCAAGGTTGGCCACATCAGCCGCCCGTTGTTCGGCCAGGGTTTCGCTGACGTGCAGGCGCCGCGTCACCCCTTGGACGAACAGTGCGGCGGCAAAGCACAAGGCGCCAAGGGCTCCTGCTTGGACATATTGCGCCGCCGCTGCGGGGCGGCTGAGGCTGAGGTAAAAGGTCAGGTAAATGATGCTGATGGCCGCGATGGCGGCAATCAGCAGGCCGATGCGACCGCGCAGGAGGATGTTGGCGATGGCCACTGCGACGATCAGCAGGTTGCCAATCCCGCTAGGCGTGCCGCCAGCGGCATAGAACAGACCGGCCAGTAGAATTAAATCGACCAGGGCTAGGCTGAAAACCTGCGACAGGCGGCGCGGGCGCTGCACCACCACGGCCACCAGGATATTCAGAACCAGATAAAACCAGCTGCCATTACGAAATAGAGCAGGGTGGGCCATATCCAGTAGTTGTGAATCCAGATCACTGGAAATCAGCAGGATCAGGACCAGGCCAATGGTCACGCGGTACAGGTGATAGAGTCGCAGGATTCGTCGGCCCTGCGTTCCGCTGAGGGCTAGGACTTCAGTGCTCACCGGGCTTGCGACCTAGTTCGAGGTGCGCCTGGCTGCAATACCAGTGTTGATCCTGCGCGAATGCATGTGCGCGCGGTACATGGATGCCGCAATGTTCACAGCGCACCATGGGCACCGGCCCTGGTTTTTTATCGCTAGGGTGAGGTGCAGGGCGGGTGATGCGGCGCCAGAACCAAAAGGCCGCCGCGACGATGGCGATCAGCAACAGCAGGCGGAATAAGCCCATAACGTTCTCTTATCATTAAAGGCTGGCAGTTTAGCCAAGGAAGCCGCGCCAGCACAGTCGTTAGCTGGCCGTTTAATCTTACTGCGCTCGGCCGCTCTGCGTTGAAATCAGACCCGAGATGCTCACCTGCGCTTCGTGCGCGCCGATATGGCCCCAGCGTCGGGCCGCCTTGGCTGGGTGTTCAATATGGGCTGCGCGCTGTTAAACCCTAGTTGTGCGTTGTTTCCACGGGGGACGATGCGGGAGAATGGCAGGCATGCGGCGATGCTGTCTATGGAGGGTGTCGCAAGTGGGATTTCTTTGTGGAGGCGGCTATGAGCCAAACCCTGCGGGTCGTGATGGCCCAGTTGAATTTGCGCGTTGGCGATGTGCACGGCAATGTCGAGCGGATTATCGAGGCCGCGTGCAGCGCCCGCGATCAGTGGCAGGCAGACGTAATCGTGTTCTCCGAGTTGGCGCTCTGTGGTTATCCGCCGGAAGATCTGCTGTTGCGTTCGAGTATGCAAAGGCGCATCGAACAGGGATTGCAGCGCCTGCAGGACGAGGTGCGCGGAATCTATCTGGTCGTGGGTTATCCCTGGCTGGAGGATGAGCTGCATTACAACGCCTGCGCGGTGATTGCCGACGGCCAGTTACTGGCGCGCTATTACAAGCAGAAGTTGCCCAATTACCGGGTGTTTGACGAAAAGCGCTATTTCGAGCCCGGCAGCCAGTCTTGTGTGGTTGATATCAAAGGCGTGGCGGTGGCACTGACCATCTGCGAAGACATCTGGTTTGCCGAGCCTATGGCGCAAGCACGTGAGGCCGGTGCGCAGCTGATGCTGAGTCTGAATGCCTCGCCCTTCCATCTCGATAAGCAACGTGAGCGTGAAGAGGTGCTGGTCGAGCGCGCACTCGAAGGTGCGATGCCGATCATTTACGTCAATCAGGTCGGAGGTCAGGACGAGCTGGTGTTCGATGGCGGTAGCTGTGTGGTCAGCGCCAGCGGACAGGTTTGCCAGCGGGTGCCGGCTTTCCATGAGGGGTTGTACCCGGTCGACCTGCACCTGGACGCAGAGCAGGTCACTCCACGACCTGCAGCCTGTGCACCGTTACCCGAGTTGGAGGCCAGCGTTTATCAGGCACTGGTCATAGGCGTGCGTGACTATGTTCGCAAGAATGGTTTCAAGGGCGTGTTGCTCGGGCTGTCGGGTGGTATCGACTCGGCGTTGACCCTGGCGGTGGCGGTCGATGCCCTGGGCGCCGAGTGCGTCGAGGCGGTGATGATGCCCTACCGCTACACGGCGCAGATCAGCCTGGAGGATGCCGAGGCAGAAGCCAAGGCGCTGGGAGTCACCTACCGGGTGCTGCCGATAGCGCCCATGGTCGAAGCCTTTATGGGCACCCTGGCGCCGGTCTTCGAGGGCATGGCCCGCGACACGACCGAGGAAAACCTGCAAGCCCGCTGCCGTGGCACGCTGCTGATGGCCATGTCAAACAAGAAGGGCTATCTGGTGCTGACCACGGGCAACAAGAGTGAAATGGCAGTCGGTTATGCCACGCTCTACGGCGATATGGCCGGTGGCTTCGATGTGCTCAAGGACGTGCCGAAAACCCTGGTGTTCCGGCTGTGCGAGTACCGCAATACCTTGAGTCGGGTGATCCCGCAGCGGGTCATCGACCGTCCGCCATCGGCCGAGTTGGCGCCGGATCAGAAGGATGAAGACTCGCTCCCACCTTATCCAGTGCTCGATGAAATATTGAAACTGTACATCGAGCATGACCTGTCGGCCGACGCCATCATCGCCGAGGGTTTCGATGAGGACATGGTCAAGCGCGTGCTGCGTTTGGTCGACCTGAATGAATACAAGCGTCGGCAGGCGGCAGTAGGGGTGCGCGTTACTCAGCGCGGCTTCGGGCGCGACCGCCGTTACCCGATTACCTCGGGTTGGCGGATTGGTGATTGAGGCTGTGAGTTAGTGGGGCGAGGCCCGCATTCAAGTGGGTAGCACAAATGAAAAAGGGAGGCCAGAGGCCTCCCTTTTTCGTGGTAGCACGAGGTATCAGTCGAACAGGCCAAAGGTCATGTAGCTGAACCAGGAACGACTCTTTTTCTTGCCGCCTGCATCGCTCGCCTGATCCGGGGTGGTCGACTTGAGTTCGTCAGGGATCTGCTCCTCGGCGTCTTCGTACTGGCGGACCACGTCCTGACTGGCGCGCGTTTCGCCAGGTGGCAGCGGGGTGTCGGTCTCGATCAGGCCGAGGGTGGCTTTGGCCAGCCAGGAGCGCGTATCGGCTTCTTCTTCGAGTGGAACGAACTGGCCGTCGACCAGGCTCGGGTGTTCCGGGTAGTTGAGCTTCAGGGTTTCCAAGCTGGTGGCCGCCAGTTCGTCCAGGGCCAGGCGCTGGTAAGCTTCGGTCATTACCGCCAGGCCGTCGCCGACCGCCGGAGTTTCCTGGAAGTTTTCCACCACGTAGCGGCCACGGTTGGCAGCGGCGACATACGCCTGGCGAGTCAGGTAGTAGTGGGCCACGTGGATTTCATAGGCGGCCAGCAGGTTGCGCAGGTGGATCATGCGCTGCTTGGCATCCGGCGCGTAACGGCTGGTCGGATAGCGACTGGTCAGCTGGGCGAACTCGTTGTAGGAGTCGCGGGCAGCGCCTGGATCGCGCTTGGTCATGTCCAGCGGCAGGAAGCGCGCCAGCAGTCCACGATCCTGGTCGAAGGACGCCAGGCCTTTCAGGTAATAGGCGTAGTCGACGTTCGGGTGCTGCGGGTGCAGACGAATAAAACGCTCGGCGGCTGAACGGGAGGCTTCAGGCTCGACGTTCTTGTAATAGGCGTAAATCAGTTCCAGCTGAGCCTGCTCGGCATAGCGACCGAATGGGTAGCGCGACTCCAGGGCCTTGAGATTAGCGATGGCGCTGGTGTAGCTGTGGTTGTCCAGGTCGCTCTGAGCCTGCTGGTACAGCTCGGTTTCACTCAGGTTTTCGTCCACAACATCCTTGGATGAGCAGGCGGCAGTGAGGGCGAGGATGGCGATCAGCAGCAGGTGTTTCACTTGCATGGCGGCTTGCGTCCCTGTGACGGCGGCTGTCTTGAACCAAGCCGTCCTGTTATGATGAGCACCCCCGGTTCCCCTGGGGCAAAGACGCCGTATTTAACCACAAGCGTGTAGCCGAAACCAAAGGCTACGCCCCCGCCGTTGCAGAGCATGTCTTCTATAAATAAGCTGGCCATTCAACTGAACGCCGAGGTGCCGTACGATCTGGGCGGTCAACGCCTCGATCAAGTCGCCGCCCAACTGTTCGCCGAACACTCGCGTTCGCGCCTGTCTGCCTGGATCAAAGAGGGTCTGCTGACCGTCGACGGCGCCGTGCTGCGCCCACGGGACATCGTCCATGGTGGAGCTCTGCTGGAGCTCAACGCCGAGCAAGAGGCCCAAGGTGAATGGATCGCTCAGGATATCGAGCTGGACATCGTCTATGAGGATGACCAGCTACTGGTGATCAACAAGCCTGCGGGCCTGGTGGTACACCCGGCCGCCGGGCATGCCGACGGCACCCTGCTGAATGCCTTGCTGCACCATGTGCCGGATATCGTCAATGTGCCGCGTGCCGGCATCGTCCATCGTCTGGACAAGGACACCACCGGCCTAATGGTGGTGGCCAAGACGATCCAGGCGCAGACCCAGCTGGTCGATCAGTTACAGAAGCGCTCGGTCAGCCGTATCTATGAGTGCATCGTGATTGGTGTGATCACCGCCGGTGGCAAGATCGATGCGCCGATCGGCCGCAGCTCCTCGCAGCGCCAACGCATGGCGGTGACCGATGGCGGCAAGCAGGCGATTAGCCATTATCGAGTGCTGGAGCGCTTCCGCTCGCACACCCATACCCGCGTCAAGCTGGAAACCGGGCGCACCCACCAGATTCGTGTGCACATGAGCCACGTCGGTTACCCGCTGGTCGGTGATCCGGTGTACGGCGGGCGCTTCCGCATTCCGCCGGCGGCCAGCCAGACCCTGGTGCAGAGTTTGAAGGAGTTCCCGCGTCAGGCCCTGCACGCGCGCTTTCTCGAGCTGGATCACCCGGTGACCGGACAACGCATGAAGTGGGAGTCGCCCTTGCCGGATGATCTGGTCTGGCTGCTGACGCTGCTGCGTCAGGATCGCGAGGCGTTTATCGGGTGAGTGCCTGGGCGCATGACTGGCTGACACCGGATTGGCCGGCGCCCGCGTGGGTCAAGGCGTGCGTCACGACCCGAGCAGGCGGTATCAGTGCGGCGCCTTTCGATAGCCTTAACCTCGGCGAGCACGTCGAGGACGATCCCGTTGCGGTGGCGAAGAACCGCCAACGTCTAGTCAGCCAGCTGGGTTGCCGGCCAGCCTGGTTGCAGCAGGTGCATGGCATCGAGGTCGTGCCGGCGACCCCGGGTGACCTGGTAGTTGCCGATGCCAGCTGGAGCAATGCCCCGGGTGTCGCCTGCACGGTGATGACGGCGGATTGTCTGCCGGTGTTGTTTTGCGACCGTGCCGGTACGCGCGTGGCCGCGGCCCATGCCGGTTGGCGCGGCTTGGCCAAGGGTGTGCTGGAGGCCACCCTGGACGCCCTGCTCATCGCGCCAGAGGAAATTTTGATCTGGCTGGGGCCGGCAATCGGTCCGCAAGCCTTCGAAGTGGGCGCGGAGGTGCGCGAGGTCTTCGTCAGTCAGCATCCGCAAGCGCTCGAGGCCTTCAAGCCAAGCAGCAATACAGGGCGCTTTATGGCGGATATCTACCAGCTGGCGCGTATCCGTCTGGCTGCCCGTGGGGTTGCTGCGGTCTACGGTGGCGGTTTCTGCACCTACAGCGATCCACGGTTTTATTCCTACCGCCATGCCGCCCGCACCGGTCGTTTTGCCTCGTTGATCTGGCTGGCCGACTGAGCCAACGCGCGCGACCTGGCTTTTCTGGGTGGCTTCGGTCGCTCAGCAAGCGGGCATGCGGTTGCAAAATGGACGTCGCTTGTCTCAGGGCGATCTGACCCAGATCAACCTCGCTCGGCTTGAATCCCGCACAATTGACCTCATCTAGTCTTCATCTCGGCGGGCTTTCGTTAGAGGTGTGTCTATCGCGCCGGCCTGCTTTACGAAAGAAGGATGACGCAATGCGAATCGACCGTTTAACCAGTAAGTTGCAACTCGCGCTGTCCGACGCCCAATCCCTGGCCGTCGGTCTCGACCACGCCGCCATCGAACCGCTGCACCTGATGCAGGCCTTGCTCGATCAGCAGGGTGGCTCGATCAAGCCTTTGTTGAGGCAGGTGGGCTTCGACGTCAACAGCCTGCGCAAGGCCTTGAGCAAAGAGCTCGACCATCTGGCCAAGATTCAGAACCCCACCGGCGATGTAAACCTGTCCCAGGACCTGGCGCGCCTGCTCAACCAGGCCGATCGCCTGTCGCAGCAGAAGGGCGACCAGTTCATTTCCAGTGAGTTGGTGCTGCTCGCCGCGCTGGACGAAGGCACCAAGCTCGGCAAGCTACTGCTCGGCCAGGGGGTGAGTAAAAAAGCCCTGGAAAATGCCGTTGCCAATTTACGCGGTGGCGATGCGGTGAATGACCCGAATGTCGAGGAAGCCCGGCAGGCGCTGGATAAGTACACCATCGACCTGACCAAGCGCGCCGAAGAGGGCAAGCTCGACCCGGTGATTGGCCGCGACGATGAAATTCGTCGCACCATCCAGGTGTTGCAACGCCGCACCAAGAACAATCCGGTGCTGATCGGTGAGCCGGGTGTGGGCAAGACCGCGATTGTCGAGGGCCTGGCCCAGCGCATCGTCAACGGTGAAGTACCCGATGGCCTGAAGGACAAGCGCCTGCTGTCTCTGGACATGGGCGCGTTGATTGCCGGGGCCAAGTTTCGTGGCGAGTTCGAGGAGCGCCTGAAGGCGGTGCTCAGTGAGCTGTCCAAGCAGGAAGGGCGGATCATCCTGTTTATCGACGAGCTGCACACCATGGTCGGCGCCGGCAAGGCCGAGGGTGCCATGGATGCCGGCAATATGCTCAAGCCGTCGTTGGCGCGTGGCGAACTGCACTGCGTTGGCGCCACCACTCTGGACGAATATCGCCAGTACGTCGAGAAGGACGCGGCACTGGAGCGGCGTTTCCAGAAGGTTCTGGTCGATGAGCCGAGCGAGGAAGACACCATCGCCATCCTCCGCGGCCTGAAAGAGCGCTACGAGGTGCACCACAAGGTGGCGATCACCGACGGCGCAATCATCGCCGCGGCTAAACTCAGCCACCGTTATATCGCCGATCGGCAGCTGCCGGACAAGGCCATCGACCTGATTGACGAGGCGGCCAGCCGCATTCGCATGGAGATCGACTCCAAGCCGGAAGTGCTCGACCGTCTGGAGCGCCGGCTGATTCAGCTCAAGGTCGAGGCCCAGGCGCTGAAGAAGGAGGAGGACGAGGCGGCAATCAAACGCCTGGCCAAGCTCAACGAGGATATTGCCCGCCTGGAACGCGAGTACGCCGACCTGGAAGATATCTGGAAGGCGGAAAAGGCCGAGGTGCAGGGCTCGGCGCAGATCCAGGAGAAAATCGAGCAGGCCCGCCAGGAGCTCGAGGCGGCGCGGCGCAAGAGTGACCTGGAGCGTATGGCTGAGTTGCAGTACAGCATCATCCCCGATCTGGAGCGCAGCCTGCAGATGGTCGATCAGCACGGCAAGACCGAGAATCAACTACTGCGCAGCAAGGTCACCGAGGAAGAGATCGCCGAAGTCGTCTCCAAGTGGACCGGTATCCCGGTGTCGAAAATGCTCGAAGGCGAGCGTGACAAACTGCTGAAAATGGAAGGCCTGCTGCATCGGCGGGTGATCGGTCAGAACGAGGCGGTGGTCGCCGTGGCCAACGCGGTGCGGCGCTCGCGCGCCGGGCTGTCCGACCCCAACCGGCCAAGTGGCTCTTTCCTCTTCCTCGGCCCGACCGGGGTGGGCAAGACCGAGCTGTGCAAGGCACTGGCGGAATTTCTGTTCGACACCGAAGAGGCGCTGGTGCGCATCGACATGTCCGAGTTCATGGAGAAGCATTCGGTGGCTCGTCTGATCGGCGCGCCGCCGGGTTATGTCGGCTACGAAGAGGGCGGTTACCTGACTGAGGCGGTCAGGCGCAAGCCTTACTCGGTGGTGCTGCTCGATGAGGTGGAAAAAGCTCACCCGGATGTGTTCAACGTGTTGTTGCAGGTGCTCGAAGATGGCCGCCTGACCGACAGTCATGGGCGCACCGTCGACTTCAAGAACACCGTGTTGGTGATGACCTCCAACCTCGGCTCCGTGCAAATCCAGGAGCTGGTCGGTGACCCTGAGGGGCAGCGGGCGGCGGTGATGGATGCGGTGAGCAGCCATTTCCGTCCGGAGTTCATCAACCGGATCGACGAGGTGGTGGTGTTCGAGCCACTGGCCCGCGAACAGATCGCCGGTATCGCGCAAATCCAGCTGGGCCGTTTGCGTCAGCGCCTGGCCGAGCGCGAGCTGAGCCTGGCGCTGAGCGACGAGGCCTTGGATAAGCTGATCGCCATCGGTTACGACCCGGTCTATGGCGCACGGCCCCTGAAGCGGGCGGTTCAGCGCTGGGTCGAAAACCCGTTGGCGCAGCTGATCCTGGCCGGAAAACTCGAGCCCGGCAGCAGCGTCACAGGCACGGTCGAGGGCGATGAAATCGTGTTTGCCTAGGGTCTGTTGCCGTTTCATTGCGAGCCGCGTTGCCGCGAGAAATGGCCCCCGATTAGGCGCAGGACGCAGGTAATGGTCATTCCCTTGCCA
>NZ_VIUH01000048.1 GCF_007993865.1 Pseudomonas sp. SJZ079
ACCACCATCACCCAAGCAGACTTTATCCTGGCGGTGTGAGGAGGCCACCAGAGCAGAGCTAGCCACAAGTAGATGCGGAATGCGGCGCAATGCCGCATTCCGTTTTTTTAGTGTGAAAATTTACGTCTGTGAAATTCCGCTGAGATACCGCTTGGCAACTAGTCGATTGCGTGATTCAGCAAGGCTAACTTGCAGACTTGCAGACTTGCAGACTTGCAGACTTGCAGACTTGCTGCTGTGCGTTAGATCGAACTGCTAGGGCGGAACAGCTGTGAGCAGTCACTATCAATCAAGGACGCTGAAACTCGCTGTGATGGCCGTGCCGTCGCTTCTGATTCGATCCACGCGGCTGTCAGCCAACCCGCCCTAAGCCCCCAAATGCTGAAGTACGAGCGAACTGTCTCGTTCTTACTACAAGGTCGAGCCTCATCCAGTGCCTGGATGCTCGGTATATGGCTGCTGTTCTGGTCCTCTGACCCGAGCAGCAGCCTGGGCAACGGCTAGCGGACACCGCTTGGCGGCTAACCCGACTCGTCGATGTGCACTGAATCGAACACGGTGATTAATAAAAAAACTATTAAAAACAATAAAATACTGAATCAGTGTGTTTTTATATTATTTAGTGTCGATTCCTTGACAACACCCCGGTGTGGAACTTTTCTAGAGAGTGTGAAAGGAGCGTTAAAAAGCTGTGAAGGGAGCGTGATTGATTTAACGGATGCATGGCGAAGGTGAGAGGGCGCCGTCATCCGTTTCTGCCAACGCACGACTCAGGAGTAACACCGTGGACAGAGCCAAGCTCGCCTACATGATGGCGGTATGCCTTAAGTTCGTTCTATCGGCCCACCTCCGTGGACCGCCTCCCCACCTGCGATAAAGCTCCGCCCGAGCGGCTAGAGCATTCCAGGGACATCGTCCTCGATAGCTGACCACTGAAGACCGCGAGTCGTTGCGCGCGGTGTGGCTGAGGGCATCGCCTGAAAAACCGAGTTTTCAGTCTCTTCGCAAAAATGCGGAGTGGATTTTTTGCAGCCTGGATTTAGACCGGTTGCAGTCAGCATTGAGGAAGCAATCATGGCCAACTTCATTAAATCCGACCTCGAATTCATCCTTCAGCAGATACTGATCGCTGAAGCCCATGCGGCGGGTGCGGATCTTCGCGATTTGGTGCCAAACACCGAAGTGGCGTTTGGACTACGCACCGTCGATGGATCGTTCAATAACCTGATCGACGGGCGTACGGATTTCGGTGCTGCCGACACGCTGTTTCCTCGGTTGCTCACCCCGGTATTCAACGCAGCAGAGAATGGAACCTCCTATACCCAGACCAGTGGTCTGGTGTTCGACTCGCAGCCGCGCACCATCAGCAACCTGATTGTCGATCAGACCGCCAATAACCCGGCGGCAGTGGCCGCTGCGGCGGGCAATGATGGCGCTTCGATTGTTGTGAGCCCCGGTCTCGATGGCATATTCGGCACGCTCGACGACAAGGATGTTTTCCTTATTCCGAACATTGCCCCGGACGAGGGGCTCTCTGCGCCTTTCAACCAGTGGATGACCTTTTTCGGCCAGTTCTTCGATCATGGCCTTGATCTGGTCACCAAGGGCGGCAATGGCACGGTGTTCATGCAGTTGCAGCCGGATGACCCACTCTTCGTGCCGGGTAGTCCAACCAATTTCATGGTGCTCACCCGGGCCACGCAGGTTGCGGGGCCTGGCGCGGATGGGATTCTCGGCACGGCCGACGATACTGTGGAGCACGAAAACACCACCTCGCCATTCGTCGATCAGAACCAGACCTATGGCTCGCATGCCTCGCAGCAGGTATTCCTGCGCGCCTATGCGCTGAATGCAGAAGGCAAGCCGGTTGCGACCGGTAAGTTGATCACCAACCGCGACCTCGGTGCCGATGGCAAGTTCGGTACTGCCGACGATACGGAAATCGGCGGCATGGCCACCTGGAAGGTAGTCAAGGCGCAGGCGCGCGACATTCTCGGCATCAATTTGACCGATGCTCAATTCGACAACGTGCCGCTGCTCGCCACCGATCAGTACGGTAACTTCATCAAGGGCCCCAACGGCTATCCGCAGGTGGTGATGGCGGGCAACGTCCTGGTCGAAGGTGACCCCAGCGCTAATGGCGGGCTGGGCATCAGCCTGGACAACGCGATAGGCACCAATCACCAGTTCCTGATCGACATCGCCCACAACGCTGTGCCTGTGGGTCAGAACGGCAACATGCTTACACCTGATGCAGACGCCGTTGCCGGCGGGGCAGTCGGTGCAGGCTTCTACGACAACGAACTTCTCGACGCCCACTACATCGCTGGCGATGGCCGGGTTAACGAGAACATCGGCCTGACCACGGTGCACCATATCTTTCACTCCGAGCATAACCGTCTGGTTGAGCAAACCAAGGGGGTGATTCTCGACTCAGGTGATGTGGCCTTCCTCAATCAGTGGTTGCTGACGCCTGTCGCTGCAATACCCGCCGATCTTTCCACACTCGTGTGGAACGGTGAACGGTTGTTCCAGGCCGCGAAGGTCGGCACCGAGATGCAGTATCAGCACATCGTATTCGAGGAGTTTGCGCGCACCATTCAGCCGCAGGTCGATGCCTTCGTTGACTTCGATGACACCATCGATCCATCGATCGTCGCCGAGTTCGCGCACACGGTTTACCGTTTCGGTCACTCGATGTTGCTCGAGACCATCGACCGTCTGGACCCGAACTTCGTCTCCAGTGAGATCGGTCTGATCGCCGCCTTTCTCAACCCGTTGGAGTTTGCCGCGAGCGGCCCCACTCCCGATCAGGCGGCTGGGGCCATCATCCGCGGTGTGACCCGCCAGGTCGGTAACGAAATCGACGAATTCGTCACCGAAGCTCTGCGCAATAACGTCCTGGGCCTACCGCTCGACCTCGCGGCGATCAACATCGCCCGTGGCCGTGATACCGGGGTGCCGTCCTTGAACGCGGCGCGCCGGGAGTTCTATGCCGGCACGGGTGACGCACAGCTGAAGCCCTACACCAGCTGGGGCGACTTCGTGCTGCACATTAAACACCCCGAATCGCTGATTAATTTCATCGCTGCCTACGGCACTCACTCGACTATCACTGCCGCTACCACACTGGACGGCAAGCGTGCGGCGGCTTCGGCTATCGTGCTCGGCGGCGCTGGCGCCCCTGCGGATCGTCTCGACTTCCTCAATAGCACCGGTGCCTGGGCCAGCGGTGCAAACGGGGTCACCACCACGGGTCTCGATGCTATCGACTTCTGGATCGGTGGCTTGGCCGAGGCGAAAATGCCGTTCGGCGGCATGCTCGGTTCGACCTTCAATTTCGTCTTCGAAACCCAGCTTGAGGCGCTGCAGAATGGCGACCGCTTCTACTACCTGCACCGCCTGGCTGGACTGAATTTCGTCCATGAGCTGGAGCAGAACTCCTTCGCCGAACTGGTGATGAACAACACCGATGCGACCCACCTGCCGGGACTGCTGTTCCTCACCCCGGGGCTGATTCTCGAAGTCGATCAAACCAAGCAGTTCAATGCTGGATTGGGTAGCGCCGATCCCGACAGCGGCGACCCGCTGATGCCGCTGGTGATCCGCGACAACCCAGCTACTGTGGGCCCGGATACCAATTATTTGCGCTACACCGGCGATGAGCACGTGGTACTTGGCGGCACCGCCGGCAATGACATCCTCATCGGTAGCATCGGCGACGACACCCTGTATGGCGATGCGGGCAATGACCGCCTCGAGGGTGGGCACGGCAACGATGAAATTCAGGGCGGCGCCGGCGACGACATCATCACCGACATGGGTGGCGATGACGTCATCAAGGGAGGTGACGGCAACGATGTGATCCACGGTGGCCCAGGTGCCAATCTGATCATCGGTGGCAAGGGCAACGACTTCGTCATCACCGGTGAGGACGTCTCCGAGGTGATTGGCGGCGAAGGCAATGACTTCATTCTCGGCAGCAAGATGAACGTGCAGATGGCCGGGAACGAGGGCGACGACTGGATCGAGATCGGTAGTCAGGATGGTGCGCCCGGCGACAACTTCGACCCGTTCGGCACCGACTCGATCATCGGTCACGACGTCTTCCTCGGTGACGGCGGCTTCGATGAAATGATCGGCGAGGGCGGCGACGACATCATGGTCGGCAGCAGCGGCCCGGACAAGATGAAGGGCATGTCCGGGTTTGACTGGGCGACCTATAAGGACAGCAAATTTGGCGTAAGCGTCGATTTCTTCGCTAACGCCTTCAACGAGACTCCGCTGTCGCCGTCGATAGCGGCCATCACCACCAAATTCGCCCAGATGGAAGGCCTGTCCGGCTCGGCTTTTGCCGACCAGCTGCGCGGCGATAATGCCGATGCGGCGCAGATTGCCGCCGCTGGTGCCTACGGCAGTGTGCTGACCAACAATCACATTGACCTGATTACTGGCTTGCGGGCCTTCCTCGGCACTGCCGCTGCTGGCCCTGATGGCATTCTCGGCAATGCCGACGACCAGTTTGGCGCGGGCAATATCATTCTCGGCGGTGATGGCAGCGACATCATCGAAGGTCGTGGTGGCGACGACCTGATCGATGGCGACCTGTGGCTGAACGTGCGCATCAGCGTGCGCGCCAACATCGACGGCAGCGGCCCTGAGATCGCCAGTTTCACCAGCATGAAACCCATGGTGCCGCTGATGCTCAATGGCACCTACAACCCCGGGCAACTGGTGATCGTACGTGAGCTAGTGAGCGGGGCCGGCGGTTTCGATACGGCCATGTTCACCGGCAACTTCGCCGACTACATCATTAACGTCAACAACAACGGCACGCCCGGTAATATCAACGACGACATCATCACGGTGACCGATACCTTCGTCGACGGTGATGGCGTCGACCGCCTCACCCATATCGAGCGCCTGCAGTTCAACGATGTGGCCTATGTCAACGTCAATGGTGTGCTGGTGCAGCAGACCCCGGGTTCTGTCCTGGGTGGCAACACCGCCCCCGTGGGCCAGGTGAATGTCATCGGCTCGGTGCAAGTGGGCCAGACCCTGGTCGCCTCGGTAGCCGGAGTGACGGACGGCGACAATGTCAGTGGTGCCAACCCGAGTGGTGCAGTCACCGGCCGGGTCACCTATTACTGGCAGGTCGAACTGATTCCCGGCGATGGTTTCTTCGAGGACATCCTGGCCTTCGGCGGCCTGCCGGTCGTAGGACAGAGCTTCAAGGTCACCCCTGACCTGGAGGGCCTGAATATCCGGGTACGGGCGGTCTACCAGGACGGCAACGGCGTGCTCGAAAATGTCTTCTCGGCGCCGACAGCGGATGTCGCAGCGGGTGCGCCAGTGGCACCGCTGGCGCCGCTACCGGCGGAGTCCAGCACCAGCAGCCCGGGTATCCACCTGATTCGCTCGGACCTGCAGTTCATCCTCGACTCGATCAAGATCGCCGAACAGCATGCGGCGGGTGCGGACCTGCTGTCGCTGCTACCGCACGAGCGTTCGCCGCTCGGCCTGCGTACGGTCACCGGTGATCTCAACAACCTACGCACTGGCCAGAGTCAGTTCGGCGCCGCCGATACGGTGTTCCCGCGCTTGCTCGATCCAGAGTTCCGTGATGGCGAGAATCTGTCGATCGATCCGGACGGCCCCGGGCCACAGAACGCTGGTGACCCGACGTCCTATACCCAGAACAGTGGCTTCGTGCAGGATTCGCAGCCGCGTATCATCAGTAACCTGATTGTCGACCAGACCGCCAATAACCCGGCGGCGGTCGCCGCGGCAGCGGCAGCGCTGGCCCAGGGTTCGGCCACTGTGACCAGTCCGGGTCTGGATGGAATATTCGGCACCGCCGATGATAAGGATGTGTTCTTTCTGCCCAACGTGGCGCCAGACGAAGGCCTGTCCGCTCCGTTCAATCCTTGGATGACCTTCTTCGGCCAGTTCTTCGACCATGGCCTCGATCTGGTGACCAAGGGCGGCAGCGGTACGGTGTTCATTCCGCTGCAGCCGGACGATCCGCTGTTCGTGCCGGGCAGCCCGACCAACTTCATGGTGCTGACCCGTGCCACCAATCAGCCGGGACCGGACGGAGTGCTCGGTACGGATGACGACATCCACGAGCACAGCAACACCACCTCGCCGTTCGTCGACCAAAACCAGACCTACGGTTCGCACCCCTCGCAGCAGGTATTCCTGCGGGCCTATGACGTCACCCCGAACGGTCCGGTAGCCAATGGCCGGCTGATTACCAATCGCGACCTCGGCGCCGATGGCATCTTTGGCACCGGCGATGATGCGCCCATCGGTGGCATGGCCACCTGGGCCGTGGTCAAGGCTCAGGCTCGCGACATCCTGGGTATCAACCTGACCGATGCCCAGGTGTTCGATGTACCGCTGTTGGCCACCGACCAGTACGGCAACTTCATCAAGGGGCCGAACGGCTACCCGATGGTGGTGATCCGTACTGGTAATGGCGCCGATGGCATAGCCGGCACCGCCGACGACACCACTGTGTTGGTCCAGGGCAATCCGGCGGCACCAGTCGATCTGACCAATGCCGTGAGCACCGGTCACCAGTTCCTCATCGACATCGCCCACAACGCCGTGCCGATCAATCAGCAGACCGGGGCGGCACTGACGGCCGATGCCGACGATGTTGCCGGTGGTCCAGTTGCCGCAGGCACCTACGACGACGAATTGCTCGATGCGCACTACATTGCCGGTGACGGGCGGGTCAACGAGAACATTGGCCTGACTGCGGTGCACCACATCTTCCACTCCGAGCACAACCGGATGGTCGAGCACACCAAGGACGTGGTGCTGGCGAGCAACGATGTGGCCTTCATCAACGAGTGGCTGCTGACTCCGATCGTTTCGCTACCAGTTGGTCAAGCGGCGATAGACGCGCTGGTGTGGAACGGCGAGCGGCTGTTCCAGGTCGGCAAGTTCAGTACCGAGATGCAGTACCAGCACCTGGTGTTCGAGGAGTTCGCGCGCACCATCCAGCCGCAGATCGACGTCTTCACCGGTCCTACCCAGGGCTACGATGCGGACATTGACGCGTCGATCGTCGCCGAATTCGCGCATACCGTCTATCGCTTCGGCCACTCGATGCTGACCGAAACCATCGACCGTCTGGACCCGAACTTCGTCAACAGCGAGATCGGCCTGATTGCCGCCTTCCTCAACCCGCTCGCGTTTGCCGACAGCGGTCCTACCCCGGATGAAGCCGCCGGCGCGCTCGCTCGCGGCATGACCCGTCAGACCGGTAACGCTATCGATGAGTTCGTCACCGAAGCCTTGCGCAACAACCTGGTGGGCCTGCCGCTCGACCTGGCAGCCATCAACCTCGCCCGTGGCCGTGACGCCGGCATCCCGTCGTTCAACGCGGCTCGCCGCGAGTTTTACAACATGACCGGCGACAGCCAGCTGAAACCGTACACCAGCTGGGTCGACCTGCTGCTGAGCCTCAAGCATCCAGAGTCGCTGATCAACTTCATCGCCGCCTACGGTACGCACGCAACCATCACCGCTGAAACCACACTTGACGGCAAGCGTGCTGCGGCTACGGCCATCGTGCTCGGCGGTCCAGGAGAGCCCGCTGATCGCCTGGACTTCCTCAACAGTGTGGGCGCCTATGCCAACCTAGCCAACGGCGTGACCACTACCGGCGTCGATGCCATCGACTTCTGGATCGGCGGTCTGGCCGAAGCCATCATGCCGTTCGGTGGCATGCTCGGTTCGACCTTCAACTTCGTCTTCGAGACCCAGTTGGAGGCGCTGCAGAACGGCGACCGCTTCTACTACCTGGATCGTACCGCCGGCCTGAACTTCGTCACCGAACTGGAGAACAACTCGTTCGCCAAGATGGTGATGAACAACACCAGCGCCACCCACCTGCCGGGGCTGATCTTCCTGAAGCCTGGACTGATCCTTGAGGCCGATCAGAGTAGGCAGTTCAATGATGGGTTGGGCAGTGCCGACCCGCTCGGCGACGTGATGCGCGACAACCCCAACACCGTTGCGGTGGAGGCCAACTACCTGCACTACACCGGTGATGAGCACGTGGTGCTGGGTGGGACCAACGGCAATGACACCCTGATCGGCAGCATCGGCGACGACACCATCTGGGGCGACGCCGGCAACGACCGTCTCGAGGGCGGTGACGGCAACGACATGATCCGCGGCGGCGACGGTGACGACATCATCACCGACCGCGGTGGCGACGATAACATTCAGGGCGATGGCGGCAACGACGTGATCCACGGCGGCAACGGCATCAACCTGATCCTCGGCGGTTTCGGTCAGGACTTCATCATCAACGGCGAGGACAGCACCGAGACCTTTGGCGGCCCGGGCAACGACTTTATCCTCGGCAGCAACGCCGACGAGCAGAACGCCGGTAACGAAGGTGACGACTGGCTCGAAGGCGGACACCTGGACGGCAGCCCAGGCGACAACTTCGACCCACTCGGGCTGGATACCGTGATCGGTAATGATGTCTACATCGGCAGCGGTGGCCCGGACATCATGAACGCCGAAGGCGGTGACGACATCATGGTCGGCAGCGCAGGCCCGGGGGACAAGTACATCGGCGCCTCCGGTTTCGACTGGGCCACCTTCAAGGATGATCTGACCGGGGTGGACATCGATCTTAATGTTCGCGCCGTCAACGCGGCACCAGGGCCGGTAGCGGCCGGTATCCTGGCGCGCTTCAAGGAAGTGGAAGGTTTGTCGGGCTCGAAGCACAGCGACATCCTGCATGGCGATGATGCCGACGCAGCGGTGATCGCGACAGCCGGCGCTCAGGGCAGCGTGTTGACCAATATTGCCCTGATCAACGGCCTGCAGGCCCTGCTCGATAACGCCATCGGCGATGGCATTACCCCCGTCACTTCGTTCGGTGCCGGTAACATCATCCTCGGTGGCGATGGCAGCGACATCATCGAAGGCCGCGCCGGTGACGACATCATCGACGGCGACAAGTGGCTCAACGTGCGCATCAGCGTACGCGCTGGCGTCGACGCCAATGGTTTGCCGACAGGTCCGGAAATCGCCACCTACGACAGCATGCGGCCTCTGGTTCCGCTGATGCTCAGCGGCTTCTATAACCCTGGGCAACTGCAGATCGTCCGTGAAATCCTGCCGGGGTCCGGCGGTTTCAACTTCGACACCGCCGCATATACCGGTCTTATGGCGGACTACACCATCATCAATAGAGGTAACGGTAACTACACGGTTATCGACAACGTCGGGACCGACGGAGTCGATCAACTCAGCGGTATCGAGCGGTTGCAGTTCAACGATCAATCAGCAGTGCTGGTTGCCGGCTTGAACAACGAAGCCGTAGGCCTGGTGTCAATCAACGACAACACCCCGGAAGTCGGCTCGCTGCTCAGCGCAGGGGTCGAAGGCGTAACCGATGCCGACAACCCGGGTCTCGGTCGGGTTACCGGGCCTGTGAGTTACTACTGGCAGGCCGATTTCACCGGCACAGGCCTATTCGAAAACATCACAACCATGACCGGAGTAGGTGTGGAAACCGCGGTTGGCAAGACCTACCGCGTTACCGCTGACGTCGCTGGATTACAGCTGCGGGTCAAGGCCATCTATAAGGACGCTCATGGTGTGCTGGAGACGGTGTTCTCGGCAGTGACGGGCCCCGTTTCGGCGGTTTCCGTCAACGACGCGCCGGTTGGCACCATGCTGATCAGCGACACCACGCCAAACGTGGGGCAATTGCTAACTGCAACGAGAGCCTTCACTGACCCGGATGGCCCGGCCAACCCAGTGCTGTCGTTCCAGTGGCAGTCCGGTAATGGCGGCGTCTTTAGCAACATCGCCGGCGCAACCACAGCGACCTTCACCCCGACCCTGGCCCTGACCGGGCAGCAGCTGCGTGTCAGGGTTACCTACACCGATGACCTTGGAACGCTGGAGACGGTGACTTCGGTGGCGACCTCGGTGGTGACTAATCTGATCGTCGGCACGCCGGGGAACGATGTGTTGAACGGTACAGCGTTCGCCGACGAGATTCAGGGGCTCGCTGGGAACGACTCGCTCTTCGGTTTCGCGGGCAACGATGTGCTCATAGGTGGCGCCGGCAATGACTTGCTCAGTGGTGGCTCTGGGGCCGATACCATGACGGGCGGCACCGGCGATGATTTCTATGTCGTCACAGATATTGGGGATGTTGTCATCGAGCAAGCCGGCGAAGGTAACGACGTGGTTTGGACCACACTCTC
>NZ_VIUH01000049.1 GCF_007993865.1 Pseudomonas sp. SJZ079
TTGCAACCCCTCTTTTTAAGCTAACTTCTTGTTTTACAAGAGGTTTTCCGAGAGGTCTGCGCCGGAAGTGGTGCGCATTATAGGCCCAGCAGATTCCACGTCAACAGTTAATTTTGGGGTTTATTCCATTGCCGCCAATCAGCCTGTCAGACACCCGCCAAGCGGCTACCTATATAAAGAAGGCCAACCCAATCGACTTATACGGGGCGCTTGCTCAGCCTGCTCTCGAGACGCCGGGGTCCTATGCCGCGGATGCCGTTCACAACTTATCCGCAACGTCATGGGATCTCCCTGACCATGAACGATCTCACGACCGTACTGGGCACGCGTCCAAAGCCCCAAAACTCCACGACACCTATATATACGCCGTAGCCAATCGACCTTAAGGGCTTACCTCATAACCCTCGCCACGAATGGCTTCCGCCACTTCGGCAATCGACAGGCGACTGCTCACCCGCACCTCGCCGTCCGCCAGGTCGACCTCTACCTCCGCCGCCTCATCCAGCTTCTGCACAGCGTGGGTAATTGCCCGTACGCAATGCTCGCAAGACATGCCTTGCACCTTGAACACTTGCATCGCTCACCTCCCGCCCAGTTGAGGCCCCAGTACGACCAGGACCACGCACAGTATTCGGTTTGCCAACGGGGCAAGGTCAAGGCCATGACTTGTTCTATCGAGCAGCGTCGACCAGTCTGTAACTATCGCTAACGCTGATGGAGGTGTCTTATGCCCCATCCCTACCTCTCGATCCTCGCAGGGCTGCTGGCACTCTCGACGGCACAGGCACAATTGGCGCCGTCGACCACTTCCCTGGCCAACGATTATGCGGTGTTGATCGTCTCGCGCGAGCGCCTGGAAGCCGCCACGCCCTGCGAGATTGGCCTGTTCTTACACGACCAGTTGGTTGCACGCCTGTATCAAGGCCAGTCGGTGGCTTTCAATCTGCCGCCCGGCGAGGTGTCATTGCGTCTCGAGTTAATTGCCAGCGGCACCTGTCAGTCGGGTATCCAGCAGTCCAGCCGACAACGCCTCAGCCTGCGCGCTGGCGAGGTACGCCACTACCGCATCGCCCGGCGCAGCGTCGGACTGCACCTGATCGCTACTCCGGCCAGCCGATAACACAGGGCTTGACCTTACCCATAGGTCAAGGTTGATGCTAGTGACGAACTCAACGGAGATCGTCCATGTCCAGCCTGACCACCTTTGACCTGCCGATCAGTGGCATGACCTGCGCCAGCTGTGCCGGCCGGGTCGAGCGCGCCCTACGCAAACTACCGGAAGTCACCAGCGCCAGCGTCAACCTGGCCAGCGAACAGGCGCGTGTCGAGGCACCACAGGAAAGCCTGGCAAGCCTGCTCGCAGCGATCGAAGGCGCCGGCTATAAGGTGCCCAGCGAGCGCCTTGAGTTGGCCATCGACGGCATGACCTGCGCCAGCTGCGTTGGTCGAGTCGAGCGCGCGCTGGCTAAGCAGCCGGGCGTGCTGGCGGTCAGCGTCAACCTGGCCACCGAGCAGGCGCAACTACAAGTGGCCCCTGGCCTAGACCCGCACGCACTGTTGCAAGCCATCGGCAACGCCGGTTACTCCGCCCGCGTGGTGGATAGCGTCGCTCCGTCGCACCCCACCGCCGACACACACCTGCGGCGCGAGCGTTGGGCGCTGGTGCTGGCCCTGCTGTTGGCCGCACCACTGGTTGTGCCCATGCTGCTTGAGCCATTCGGCGTGCACTGGATGCTGCCGGCCTGGGTGCAGTTCGCCCTGGCCACGCCGGTGCAGTTCGTGCTCGGCGCGCGCTTCTACCGCGCGGCCTGGCAGGCCCTGCGCGCCGGCGCCGGGAACATGGATCAACTGGTCGCCATCGGCACCAGCGCCGGCTATGGCCTGAGCCTGTATCAGTGGGCGATCACTCCGGCGGGACAGATGCCGCAGCTGTATTTCGAAGCATCGGCGGTGATCATCGCCCTGATCCTGCTCGGCAAGTACCTGGAGAGCCGCGCCAAGCGCCAGACCAGCAGCGCCATCCGCGCTCTGCAGGCGCTACGTCCAGATCAAGCACTGCGCCTGCGTGATGGGCATGAAGAGATGGTGGCGCTAAGCGCCCTGGCCCTGGGCGACCAGATAGTGGTCAAACCCGGTGAGCGCTTCCCGGTTGACGGCCAGGTGCTGGAAGGCCAGAGCCACGCCGATGAAGCATTGATCAGCGGCGAGAGCTTGCCGCAAGCCAAGCAACCCGGCGACAAGGTCACCGCCGGCGCGATCAATGGCGAAGGCCGCCTGTTGATCGAAACCACCGCCCTCGGTGCGGAAACCGTACTGGCGCAAATCATTCGCCTGGTCGAAGACGCCCAGGCGGCCAAGGCGCCAATCCAGAAGCTGGTGGACCGTGTGAGTCAGGTCTTCGTGCCGGCTGTGCTGCTGATCGCCCTGAGCACCCTGATCGTCTGGCTACTGCTCGGCGCGCCATTGGCCAACGCCATGCTCAATGCCGTGGCGGTGCTGGTGATTGCCTGTCCCTGCGCTCTGGGTCTGGCCACGCCCACCGCGATCATGGCCGGCACCGGTGTGGCCGCGCGCCACGGTATTCTGATCAAGGACGCCGAAGCACTGGAGGCTGCCCACGGCGTGACGGTCGTGGCCTTCGACAAGACCGGCACCCTCACCTCCGGCACCCCGCAGATCGCCCACTTGCAAGCGGTCGACGGCGACGAGCAAGCGCTGCTGCAACTGGCCGGCGCCCTGCAACGCGGCAGCGAACACTCGCTGGCCAAGGCGGTATTGGATGCCTGCTCCGAGCGACAGCTGACGTTACCTTCGGTCAGTGACAGCCAGGCCCTGGCCGGGCGCGGCATCGCCGGGCAGGTTGGTGGACGCAAGCTGGCCCTGGGCAACCGCCGACTGCTGCAGGACAGTGACCTGCACAGTCGTGTGCATGGGGGCAAATTGGCGCTATCGGCGCAGTCCTGGGAGGCCGAAGGACGCACCCTGTCCTGGCTGATCGAACAGGCGCCCGAGCCACGCGTACTCGGCCTGTTTGCCTTCGGTGACACCCTCAAGGAAGGCGCGACCGAGGCCGTCGCTCAGCTGAAGCGACAGGGCATCGACAGCCACCTGATCAGCGGCGACAACCGGGGCAGCGTCAAGGCCGTCGCCACTGCCCTGGGCATCGATGAAGTGCATGCCGAAGTGCTACCAGGGGACAAGGCGGCGATTGTCGCTGAGCTGAAAAAGACCGGCGTGGTGGCAATGGTTGGCGACGGCATCAACGATGCCCCGGCGCTGGCCTCTGCCGATGTCGGCATCGCCATGGGCAGCGGTACCGATGTGGCCATGCATGCCGCCGGTATAACCCTGATGCGCGGCGACCCGCGCCTGGTACCCGCCGCCCTGGATATCAGCCGGCGCACCTATAACAAGATCCGCCAGAACCTGTTCTGGGCCTTCGTCTACAACCTGATCGGAATCCCGCTGGCCGCCGCCGGCCTGCTCAACCCGATGGTGGCCGGCGCCGCCATGGCCATGTCCAGCGTCAGCGTGGTGAGCAACGCCCTGCTGCTGAAGACCTGGAAACCGAAAGACCAGCACTGACACTTCGGAGAGCCCCCATGAATATCGGCCAAGCCGCGAAGAAGACCGGTCTGAGCGCGAAGATGATCCGCTACTACGAGAGCATCGATCTGTTGCCGGCCGCCGGTCGTAGCGACAGCGGCTACCGGCAATACAGCCCGCAGGACTTGCATCGCCTAGCGTTCATCAAGCGTGCGCGGGATCTGGGGTTTTCCCTCGCTGAGGTCGGCAAGCTGCTGGCCCTGTGGCAGGACCGCCAGCGCGCCAGCGCCGACGTCAAAGCCCTGGCCGGGCAACATATCGCCGAGTTGAACCTGAAGATTGCCGAGCTGTGCGGCCTGCGTGACACCCTGCAGGTGCTGGTGGAACACTGCCAGGGCGATGACCGGCCGGATTGCCCGATCATCAAGGACCTGGAGTCCAGCGGCTGCCATCGCCCGTAGTCTGGATGACATACACGGACATCTAGGTGTCACAGCCTTGACCCGGATTTTATCCGGGCTACGGGGCCGCAGCTAAAGGGCGCGTTGCAGCGCCTGGCAATCCACCGCGAAGTGATCGGTCAACTCCGGCCAGAGGTTCTCCGGCAAATTGACCAGCACGCCGCACGCGCCGGCGGCGCGGGCGCACTCCAGGTCGAAGCGGTAGTCGCCGACCATCACCAGTTCGGCGGGCGCCACCTGCCAACGCTCGGCCAGCTGCAGCAAACCACCGGGATGAGGCTTGGGCGGTGCCTCGTCGCGACCGAGAATGTCGGCCGTGGCGAAGCAATCGCCCAGGCCAATCGCCTGCAAGGTCAACAGGGCCAACTCATGGGCGTTGCGCGTCAGGATGCCGAGTCGACAGTCGCGTGACTGTAGCGCGCGCACCAGTTCGATGGCGCCGGTTGCAGGCCGGGCGTTGAGCGCCAGCTCACGCTCATGCTCCAGTAGCCAGGCGTGCTTGGCCACCGCCTCGTCTTCGGGCAGCGTCGCCAGGTGATGGAGGATGTCGTGCTCAAGGGGAATGCCCAGCGCCCGCTTGATCGCCTCGAAATCATGCACGGCCAGAGTCAGGGTGCCATCCATATCGAACACCCAATGGCGCGCGGCGCTCAGCTTCACTTCCAGTCCTCACGCACCCGGGTCAGGCCTTCCTGGGCCACGGAGGCGACCAACTGGCCCTGGCGATTGAAGATGCTGCCACGGGAGAAACCACGGGCGTTGCCGGCCCAAGGACTGTCCATGGCATACAGCAGCCAGTCATCCATGCGCAGGTTGCCGTGGAACCACAGCGAGTGGTCGAGGCTGGCGACCTGCATGAACTTCTGCCACACCGACACGCCATGCGGCAGCATCGAGGTGGTCAGCAAGTTGAAGTCCGAGGCATAGCCGAGGATGTACTTGTGGATCGCCGGTGTGTCCGGCAGTGCACCGTCGGCGCGGAACCACACGTACTTCACCGGTTCGCTCGGCTCCGGTGCAAAGGGGTTACCGACGGTGACCGGGCGAATTTCGATCGGTTTGGCACTCACCGCACGCTCACGCATGCGCTCCGGCAATGACGCGGCGACCTGCAGGGCCAGCTCGGTTTCCGACTTCAAGTTTTCCGGCCCCGGTACATCAGGCATCTCGATCTGGTGATGGAAGCCTTCTTCGTCGTACTGGAACGAGGCGCTGCAGGTGAAGATCGGCTTGCCCTTCTGGATCGCCATCACCCGCCGAGTGCTGAAGCTGCCGCCGTCGCGCACCCGGTCGACCTGATACACCACCGGCAGCGTGGCATCGCCCGGGCGCAGGAAATAACCGTGCAGCGAATGCACATGACGATCGCCCTCGACCGTCTGGCTGGCGGCGGAGACGCACTGGCCAAGCACCTGCCCGCCGAACAGCTGGCGGAAACCAAGATCCTGACTGACGCCGCGGAACAGGTTCTCTTCGATGGCCTCAAGGCTCAACAGGGCCACCAATTCGTCCAACACCTGACTCATGCATATTCTCCTGAAGCCGCTCTAGCTCGGCGGCAAGCGTAATTCGGGGTAGGCCGGCAAGGAGCACAAGCGCTCATCCCACACGGCGCGACCAAGGGTGAAATGGTAAAGGCTTTGCCAGCGGCTGTCGGCTAATCCAAGCAATTCATGTACCGCGTGATCGAAATAGCAGCCGATACCGGTGGCCGATAGCCCCGCCGCCTCGGCTTCCAGATAAAGTAGCTGGCCGATCTGCCCGCACTCCCAATACAGCCGCGGATAACGCCAGGCTCCTGCCGCCAGGGCACTGTCGAAACGGCTGAGCATGGCCACTGCCACGCAGCCATCGCTGGCGATATCCTGGCCGCACGAGAGAAACTCGGCCAGGCCGCGCGCATCGCCCTCGAGCAGACGATACAGCGGCAGCTGGTCATGTACGCGCTGCCAGAGAAAATCCTCGCGCAAGCCGCTCTGCGCCTGCCCATCGACCCGCGCCAGCCAGTACAGCCCGGGCATCAGCCCCTGAACGCGATGGACGAACAGCAGCAGATCGACCTGCGCCGGCTCGCCGCTCACCGCCAGGGGCACCGGCGAATTGACCGGCATCACGCGTTGCAGCCAGGCGAACAGCAGGTCGGCGTGAATGCCGCTCTTGCCGTCCATGGCCTGCGCGCTACGACGCCGATGCAGTAAGGGGCGCAAGGGCAAGCCGGGATTGTCCGCCTGCGCGCGCCCCGCCTCCACCCGCCAGGGTTGCGCGGGCAACGCCGGGGCGCGGCAGAGTGGCTGCACCCGCGCCAACTCCGGCCAGTCACGGTACTGGCGCGACAGGCGATTGGGCGTGCCCGTCACGTCCAGAGCCGCCAAGCCGTGCAGCAGACTCGTCGGCAAGGGAAATTCTGCATCCTGCGGCGGACCGACCCACAACAGGCAATCGACCTGTTCGGCCTCGTGAAAGCCGTCCTGGTCCAGGCCGAACACGCCATCCAACTGCGCCTCGGCGACGCCGCGCAGCACGCGCACCTGCCAGCCCAGGCAACTGGCGGCGATGGCCAGCGCGGCCAGGGCGTGGCCGAGGTCGTGCTGACAATAGCGATAGGCGCGCTCGCCGTACTTCCACGCCTCGCGCCAGGGAATGCTGGCCAGCGCCAGCAGACAGCCGCCCGCCGGCAACACCTGACTCAGCTGCAGGGCCAGCGCCTGCGGCAGCTCGGCGCGCACCTCCAGAGCGTGGACATCCGGCGTGTAATGCGTGAGCACCGCGCCCTCCTCAAGGCTGCCCGCGGGTAGCAAGAGATAGGCCTCGGTCGGGTGCAGGTTGCCGGACGAGGGATTGACCCGCAGCGCCCAGCGATTGCCGGCGGCCTCCTTCCAGGCCGACAACGCCAGGCTGTCGTACAGCAGTTGCGAGACGCTGGCTCGGTTCAACGGCGCCGGCTCAGCCTGCGGCGCGGCAAATACTTCGTCGTATGCCGGCGACTCTTCCAGCGGGCGGTGGTGCAGCTCGATCAGCCGCGCGCCGTGGTAACGGCGAAACGCTGCCGGCTGCGTCGCCCAGTCCAGCTGTCCCGGCCCGGGGGCAAAGCGCTGCGGCTGGTGCTTGCTCAGCTGGTGGTAGGCGCGCACCAGCTGCAATGGACTCATCGGCCCGCCTCCCAGTCGCTGCGGCGCAGGCGGTACAGCACATGAGGACGCAGCCGGTGCCCTGCTGGCAATGCCGGATGATCGAAGTCCTCCGCCGGGTCGCGCTGCATGCCGATAGCCTGCATGACCTGCTGCGACGCCAGGTTATCCACCGCGGTGAACGAGACGATCAGCTCCAGGTCCAGTCGCGTGAAGCCGCAGGCCAGGGCCGCGCGCGCCGCCTCGCTGGCGAAGCCCTGGCGCCAGTGGCCACGGGCCAGACGCCAGGCGATCTCCACCGCCGGGCAGAACCCTGCGTCGAAAGCCACCGAACGCAAGCCGGTGAAGCCGATGAAGGCGCCACTGTCCTTGCGCTCCAGAGCCCAGAAGCCGAAGCCGTGACGGGCGAACTCCGCCTCGATGCGCGCGATCTGCTGCTCGCTCTCGGCGCGACTCAGGCAAGCAGGAAAATGCCGCATCACCTCGGGGTCGCCATTCAGCTCGGCGAAGGCCGCATGGTCTTCGCCGCGCCAGCGGCGCAGCAACAGGCGCGGACTGTCTAGTTCGATCGGGGCAGGCATCGGCCCTCCGCTTGAGTGAAGCCGGGCAGCGCCGCCATACTCGGACGCTGCGAGAAAAGAGCCCTATTGTATGCGCCTGCCGCTGGTCTATCACGACGACTACAGCCCGCCCTTCCCGGCCGGGCACCGCTTCCCCATGGAGAAGTTCCGCCTGCTGCGCGACCACCTGATCGACAGCGGCCTGACCAGCGATGCCGAGTTGCTGCGCCCCGAACTGTGCCCACCGGAAGTTCTCGGTCTGGCCCATTGCCCCTCTTATATAGCGCGCTTTCGCAGCGGCGATCTCGGCCGCGAAGAACAGCGACGCCTCGGCCTGCCCTGGAGCGAGGCCCTGGCGCAACGCACCGTGCGCGCGGTCGGTGGCTCGCTGCTGGCCGCCGAACAGGCGCTGCAACACGGCCTGGCCTGCCACCTGGCCGGCGGCACCCACCATGCCCACTACGATCACCCGGCGGGGTTCTGCATCTTCAACGACCTGGCGGTGATCAGCCGCTACCTGCTGGCCGCCGGCCGGGTGCAGCGCGTGCTGATCTTCGACTGTGACGTGCACCAAGGCGACGGCACCGCGCGCATCCTCAAGGACACCCCGGAGGCGATCACCGTCTCGCTGCACTGCGAGAAGAACTTCCCCGCGCGCAAGGCCGACAGCGATTGGGACATTCCCCTGCCTATGGGCATGGCCGATGCCGACTACCTGAGGGTGGTCGACGATGCGCTGAACTACCTGCTGCCGCTGTACCAACCGGACATCGTGCTCTATGACGCCGGCGTCGACGTGCACAAAGATGACGCCCTGGGCTACCTGAAGTTGACCGATCGGGGCCTCGCCGAGCGTGACGCACGGGTACTCCAGCACTGCCTGGGCCGCGACATTCCGGTGGTCGGGGTGATTGGCGGTGGCTACGACAAGGATCGAGAAGTATTGGCCCGGCGCCACGGCATCCTCCACCACAGCGCGGCCAGGGTCTGGCGCGAGCGCGGGCTGGGCTGAGTGCGGTCGGCCCTTAGGTCGCGGTGCGGGGCCGGCGCAACAGCGACGCGCCATCCATCTCCTGCGGCAGCGGCAGGTCCATCAACTGCAGCAGGGTCGGGGCGATGTCGCACAGCCGTCCGTCCGCGAGCTTGAACTGCCCCGCTCGTGCGCTGACCAGAATCAGCGGCACCGGATTGAGGGTATGCGCGGTGTGCGCCTGCCCCGACTCGGCATCGCGCATCTGCTCGACGTTGCCATGGTCGGCCGTGATCAGGCACTCGCCGCCGCTCGCCAGGCTCGCCTCGACCACCTGAGCCAGACACCGATCCAACACCTCGACCGCCTGCACGGCGGCGGCGAACGAGCCGCTGTGGCCGACCATGTCGCCATTGGCGTAGTTGCACACGATCAGCTCGAAGGCCCGGCTCTGGATTGCCTCGACCAGGCGCTCGGTCAGCTCGGGCGCACTCATCTCCGGCTGCAGGTCGTAGGACGCCACATTGGGTGAGGCGATCAGAATCCGCTCCTCGCCGGCAAACGGCTGCTCGCGACCGCCGTTGAAGAAGAAGGTGACGTGGGCATACTTCTCGGTCTCGGCGATGCGCAGCTGGGTCTTGCCCAGCGCCGCCAGGTACTCGCCCAGGCTGTTGGCCAGCGCCTCCGGCGCAAAGGCGCAGGGCCCATCCAGCTGGTCCGAATAGCGGGTCAGGGTCAGCAGGCGCTGCTTGGCAATCAGCTGCGAGCGCGCGAAGGCGTCGAACCCGGGATCGACCAGGGCCTGGCACAACTCACGGGCGCGATCGGGGCGAAAGTTC
>NZ_VIUH01000050.1 GCF_007993865.1 Pseudomonas sp. SJZ079
ATTTGGAACAACCAAACCGCGCTCCTCGTGCCTTGCCTCGCGCAAAAACAAGCTACGGCGCGGCCGCGAATGAAACGGCAACAGACCCTAGGCAAAGAGGACAGCTGCAGCGGGCGGAAGGGCTAAAAGTAAATCATCCGCCCCTTTGGATGTGGCCCTTTGGCTTTTGCTTGCCCGGTGTCTGAGGCATCGTGAATGAACCCAGCCCGACTTCAAGTGTCTGTCACTTGGCGGACTGTCGGGATGGCATAGCCGGCCATGAGCACCCCAGGGAGAGGCCGAAGGTCTCCCCGCCGCAAGCCGCCATCGCTGTTGCCGTCGAAACAACAAGCCCGTCGCTACCCTGGCGGAGCCTATTGGCTACTGCCCCATTGCGTTCTCGCTGGCCATCGGAGCCTTTATCTTTCCTTTTTCATGTGAAGTCCTCATGCCCCTATCTCGTTATCTTTCTGCACTTTTCTCTGATCTTTCCTGCCTCCAGCTCAGCACCCAGCGCCGTGCCCTTGGCGTCGCCCTGCTCGGTGCCATGCTCGCCGTCTGCGGCCCAGCCCAAGCCCAGGAGGACGCCGGCAATCAGCGCTGGGTCAGCGACAGCCTGAACACCTATGTACGCAGCGGCCCGACTGACGGCTATCGCATAGTCGGTACGCTCAAATCCGGGCAGAAGGTCGAGCTGATCAGCACCCAGGGCAACTACAGCCAGATCCGCGGCGAGGCCGGCGACACCGTCTGGATTCCCAGCAGCGACCTGCAGGACATACCCGGCCAGGCCGAACGACTGCCGCAACTGGAGCAGCAAGTAGCCGAGCTCAGCGACCAACTCAAGACCATCGACGACAACTGGAAGACCCGGGTACAGGGCATGCAGGAGACACTGGACACGCGCAAAGCCTTGATCGAAGAACTGCAAGCGCGCCGCACAGCCCTCGACGCCGAACTGAGCGCGACCCAAGCCGAGCTGCGCACCACGCAGGCGCAACTGGGCGATGAGAACAATCAGCTGTTGATGCGCTACCTGGTCTACGGCGCCAGCATCGCCGGCGCCGGCCTGCTCCTCGGCCTACTCCTGCCGGCCCTGACCCGAGGACGCAAGCGCAACGACCGCTGGTTCTAAGTACCCGCCTGAAGCTGGTGGACAAGTAAACCTTGCTCCCCTACAGAGCCTTCACGTTGGCGCAGGGTGCAAAAGCGCGGAACGCTTTCCATCAGTGTCTTACCCAGGCTACCTGGCAGATCACTGGCAGCAACTAAAAAGGCCCGCTAATTCAGCGGGCCTTGTGTTTTAACGGCCAGATTAAGCCGCGATAAACAGTTCATTGACTTGCTGCGCCGCCGCTTGCATGGCCGCAGCACGCGGCTCCTCCCCATAGGCCAGACCTTCGGCGCGCACCACCTGAACGTCGTCGATACCGACGAAGCCGAGGACGAACTTCAGGTAATCCTCATGGGCCGCGCCGCTCGGCTGACCGGCATGCACGCCGCCGGCGGTGGACACTATCACCACCTTCTTGCCGCCAGCCAAACCCTGCGGGCCATTCTCGGTGTAGGTGAACGTCTTGCCGGCGACCGAGATACGGTCGATCCAGGCTTTCAGCTGGCTCGGCAGGGAAAAGTTGTACATCGGTGCGCCAATCACTATGGCATCGGCTTCGAGAAACTCCGCCAGGGTGCGCTCCGACAACTCGCTTTCATGCTGCTGGGCGGCGCTGCGCAGTTCGGCCGGAGTGCCTGCGGCGACCAGACTGGCCGCGGAAAAATGCCCCAAGGCATCGCTGGCCAGATCGCGATAGATCACCTGTGCGTCCGGCTCTGCGACTTGCCAGGCATCGACCACGGCGCGACTGAGCTGACGGGAAGCGGAAGAGTCGGCGAGGATGCTGGAATCGAGGTGAAGTAGTTTCATGTCAGTCTCCAAGGTGGGATCACCCAGTGGCGATCGGGCTGAAACAGATACTACCGGTAGAGCCAATAGCCTATTAGTCGGTAAAAATGCGATAGTTCGTCCCACTGACAGGACGATAAGACCATGCATGACCTCAACGATCTGTTCTACTTCGCCAAGGTAGTGGAAGCCGGCGGTTTCGCCGCCGCCGGCCGGCTGCTGGGCATCCCCAAGTCACGCCTGTCACGGCGCATCGCCGAACTGGAAAACCGCCTGGGCGCACGCTTGCTGCAGCGCACCACACGCAAACTGGCCTTGACCGATATCGGCGAACGCTACCTGCGTCACTGCCAGGCCATGCTGCAGGAGGCCGATCAGGCCGAGGAAACCGTCGCCAGCCTGACCAGCGAGCCGAGTGGACGGCTGCGCGTCAGTACACCCGGTGGCATAGCCTTGCTGCCGGAGTTGGTGGTCAGTTTTATCGCCGCCTATCCCAAAGTGCAGCTGGAGGTGATGCAGACCAGCCGCCGCGTCGACCTGCTCAATGAAGGCGTGGATGTGGCGTTGCGCGTGCGCAGCGCCGAAGACGAAGACCCGACCTTGATCAGCCGCCGCCTGCAACCGGCGCAGGCCTTTGTGGTGGCGGCGCCAGCCCTGCTCCAGGGCCACCATATCGAAACGCCTCAGGACCTGAGCAAACTGCCCGCTCTTGGCGTCCTGGAAGCGGATCGCAAGATCCATCTGCGCCTTCAGCATGACCTCGGCCAGGTGCAAGACATCAGTCTGCCGGCCCGCCTGGCCATCGAGGACTTTGCCGTACGCAAGTGTGCCGCCCTGGCAGGACTGGGCATCACCATGCTGCCGCAACCCTATTGCCACGAGGAGCTGGCCGATGGCCGCTTGGTGCGTTTGCTGCCGCAATGGCGCCTACCAGGCGGTCATCTGCAGGCGGTCTACACCCATAGGCGCGGCATGCTCCCGGCCGTGCGCGCCTGGATCGAACACCTGAGCCAGGCGTTCAGCGACTGGCGGCCGCCGCTCTAGGCTGAGCGAGGAAGCCTGGATATCTCCCTGGGGGAAGTGCTGTGCGGGTTGTCTAACCTATGCGGGCTTGGGAGCTGGGGGCACCACGCGTTATGTCCGGCAGTTGTAGGGCTGGCTGCAAAGGATCGACTCCGGCTAGTCGCGAAAGGCGGCAGTCGACCCAAAGCGCCGGTCGCGATAGGCAGCAATCGGCCAAAACCGGCCAACCAGCGATTCATTTTGGCCGACGCTCAGGTTGATTTTGAACAGTCGGCTTCGACTAATCGCGATTGCGTTCATGTCACGAGAAATCACTCATCGTCCATTCGCCGACTCCGGTCCAAGCCTGCATTGTCTGCCAGTCCTTGCAGGCTCCGTCGCACTCAAGGGCTGGTCAAAAGACTCGCAGATATCGCGGTTAACTTTCCGTTATAGGGCACGTCCCCAGCCATCGATTTCTTCACCGCTCACCAGCTTACAGCGCTTCTGGAGGCCTCGGAGCACGAGTTGGCAATGCTCCAGCGGCACTTCACGAATACCTGCAAGATGGCAACATAAGTAAACTGGCGAAAGGTCTGCAGTGAATCGCCCCTAATGCAAACCTTTGAGACCAAGACTGAGGCAATATTTCATTGATAGAAACCCGCGTTATTGCCAATTCTCGAAAATAATCCAGACGGTACCTCATAGAGTGAACCTAGCGCTTGAAAGCCACGAACCATCTCAATGAAACGCTCCAATCCATACTGGTCGATATAGCGTAGTGGTCCTCCGCGGAAGCGAGGAAATCCCAGCCCTAATATCGCCCCAAGATCGGCATCAGCCGCACTGGCTACAATCCCTTCGTCCAAACAGCGAACTGCCTCCATACAAAGCGGTGCCATCAACCGGTCTATGATCTGCTGATCCGTAACATCCTTGGCTCCAGCGTATTTACTCAGGAAAGACTTAGCGACAGGCGACAAGTCCTTAGGGCGATGACCACTGGATGAGCGCTCATACTCGTAAAAACCGGCACCCTTCTTTTGTCCGAGCAGGCCACTTGCATAAATGTACTCGACTGCCACGGGGACGTGATGCCGCATCCGTGATGGATACCCCTCTTGAATGACCTTGTCGGCATGCACCATGACGTCCAACCCAATGATGTCAGCGAGATGAGCCGGCCCCATCGGCCAGCCAAAGTCTTCCATCACCTGGTCTATTCGCTTGCATTCAACGCCATCGAGCAGAAGAAGGTTAAAGGCGTTGAAGTAGGGGAATAGAATCCGATTAACCAAGAAGCCCGGGCAGTCCTTGACCACGATGGGCTGCTTTCCAATGTTCAGCGCGAAAGCCTCTACGCTGGTGATCGTTTGGTCGGAGGTGAGGCTCCCCTTGACCACCTCGACCAAGGCCATCATCGGCACTGGATTGAAGAAGTGCATGCCACAGAAATTAGCCGGGCGGGTTAGACCTTCAGCCAGTAAATCAATAGATAGGGTGGAGGTATTCGAGGTCAGAATGGCCTGTTCAGGGATCCGAGCTTCTGCTTGGGATAAAACGTCCGCCTTTACATCCAGGCGCTCGACCACAGCCTCAATGACGATGTTCACGCGATCGAACCTAACCCAGTCCAATCCAGGCGATACGTGAGCGGCAACTGCAGCCCGGTTTTCTTGACTAATCCTGCCACGAGACACCTGCTTATCGAGGTAACCCGCGACGGTGTCGACGCCCAATTGAAGGGCCGTTGGATTAACGTCCTTTAGGCTTACTTCGACCCCAGCGGCAGCAATCTGATAAACGATCCCGCCGCCCATGACACCGGCACCAATCACTCCCGCCCGCTCAACACGCACGTTATTCGCGGTTTTTTTCTTAGCGGCAGATTTTGCGTGGTGCTCAATAATGAATAGCCCGATGAGCGCCTTGCTTACGTCGCCCTTGGCTAAATTGGCGAACAGAATCCTTTCCGCTTCTAACGCCTCTTTAAAGGTCAATCGCGCTTGCCGCCCTAGGTATTGATAAATCGCAGTAAACACTTGCTTGCTCTTTCCGCGCGTCGGAAAGGTATCTAAAGGCTCTAACGACACACGAGTAAGGGGCTCTTTTTTCAGCGCCCGGCGAATTTTGGCTTCGGCAAACGGATGACCGGTCCCCAATAGCGCGATAGCTTCATCCAAGAGGCGGTCACGAGGTGCGACCTTATCAATGACCCCGATCTTTAATGCAGCCGTGGCGTCCATGTGCGCGCCACTGAGAATCAAGGGCGCAGCAGCAGACATCCCCGCGATTCGCGTTAAACGGACACTGCCTCCCCAGCCTGGACAAAGCCCAAGGGTAACCTCCGGCAATCCCAAGACCGCGTCAGCAGTTGCCAGGCGAAAATCCGTAGCAAGCGCGAATTCCAATCCGCCACCCAGAGCGGCTCCGTTAATAGCCGCGACAGTGGGGAAAGGAAGGTTTTCGATGCGGTTACAGAGTTGTTGTGCACGCTTTGCCCAGGCCAGGATATCGACGAGGTTTTTTTCGAAGATTGCAGGAAACTCTTTTACATCGGCCCCTACGATAAAAGAGGTTTTATCGCTGGTAATCACCAAGCCATTTATAGCGTCCGTCGTTTCAAGCTGATCAAGCACGGCTTCCCATTCGTCCAAGGCCTTCTCGGACAGCGTGTTGACAGCCGCACCTACTGTGGAAATAGCCCAATGAACGATGCCTTCAGCGAGCGGCTGAAGGCTCATTACAGAACCAACAAACATAAGATTGCCTTTCAAGAAGGAATATAAAATCCGGCAGAGGACCTGCCGGACTTGTGTTCTGCTGAATCAGAACTTCCAGCCATAGCCGACCGTTACAAACCCCATATTCGTGCTGATTTTGCTGCCTTCACTCGCGCCCGACCCTTTAACGCTAGTGCTGAGGTCATACTCATAGCCGAAGGTCAGCTCGCCACCATTCTGGAGAGTACGAGTGGCACCAAACGTCACTGCATTAGGGTTGATGCCAACAAGCAAAGCGTTCTGAACTGCGTAGTCCGATCCAAACTGCTTTCTGGTGGTGCTGTAACCGGTTCGAATAGTCCATTGACGATTCAGCTCATAAGCGATACCAGCGCGGAACACGTCCTGAGAGCGCCAGCCGAAGAGCTCATGAAAGGCGTCGACGTTCTGCCACGAGATGTGCTGCCAATCCAATGCAAACGTCAGTTGATCAGTTGGCTTCAACGCAATGCCGACGGAATATTGCTCCGGGACATCGATTGAGCCGCCAACGGTCGAGAGCAAGTCATCCTCGTACTTGTCCAGATTGCTCATCTTGATTTTCGCGGCGTACATGGCCCCGACCGAGAACCAATCGTTAGCTTGCCAGAGCGCGCCCGCACGCCAACCAGTGCCGTAGGAGTACTCGGCTCCGTGTGCCGGGAAGCCACCGCTACCGTCAGGTAGTGGGATGCCTTGGACTTCAAACCGCTGCGCAGCAAGCGCCAAGGAAAAGCCCAACGACAGCTGATCGTTAACTTTGTAGCCCAAGGTAGGTAAACCTACGACTTGCAGAAACGCCCCTTTGGCACGATCCAGATTGGGATTAGGAATCAGCGCATCGTTGTAGCGAAAAAGCACACCAGACGCAGCGGTGGCGAAGCCCAACGAAACTTGGTCATTCAGTTGGTAGTTGATCCCAAATTCCGGAATGGGCGCGTAACGCTTGCCGCTATGTTTGTTCTCGCTATTCAAGAACTCCGTCTCGCTTTCCACGTAGAGAATCTGTATATCGCCATCTACGCGGGAGCCCACTACAGCCATCCCTGCCGGGTTGGTAGCCGCGGCGGTAGCATCTTGCGGGAAGGCGACGCTTGCACCGGCCATTCCTGCCGCCTTCGCTCCATAACCAGTTAACTGCGTACCATTTGCCGCAAAGCAAACATTGGAGGCGGACGCGATCGTGCCAACGCTGGCCATAGCCATCATCATTATTTTATTCACGACAAAATCTCTTGTTTTTATTGTTGAGCTGATGGGGTTGCCTTCCGGAACTGTGAGAACGTTCGCCGCCTACACCACGCAGCACGCGCCATCTTTTTTAGGAGAACCTCGACGTACCACCACTGCTTCCGGAATTGGAAGCTAGGTTGACAGCGACGAAAGAAGCATGCGCGCCTGCCAGTGCCACGCCTTTAGGAGGAAAGGGACAGAGCCTCACAGGCCGATCACCGGCGGTTGTACGTCGCAACGCGTTGATTTATTGTTCAGGCTGGAACTGAGTATGCAAAGATGATCCGCACCCTGCATAACCGGGTCTGGAGCTGTCCCGATCCCAAACGTGATTACCTGAGGGGCCAGGTACTTCGATAAAAGACGCGTCAGCTCGTGACTAGCAATAAAAATAGGAGTCGGCTTGATGTGTCAGTCGAGCAAGAGGCTGAGGAAGACTCTGCCAATACACCTCAGCACGAGAGGTGATACATGATTGCTGCGCCCAGTGAAACCCGTGATCGCAAGTGGTCGACGCGCGACGCGTCCCACTTGCAGCCGATCAACGCGTTTAATGCGATGGTCTCCGCTGAGATCGCTGAGATGTCTGTTCATAGCGAACTCAATAGCGCCTTTAGTGCTTCCTGGGTTCGATATGGACTCGGCCCAGTCGACTTGAATTTTTTGCAATGCGCTGCGCAAAAAACCTCTCGTTCGATCGAGATGACCTCAAGGGACAAAAAACCGTTCTTCGAGTTTCTGTTTGCTCGCGAGGGTCGGATTCTGGTATCGCACCACGGTGAAAGCACGATTGTCCATCCGGGCTCATTCATTCTGCTATCCGACCGCTACCCTTACACACTTGAGTTTCCAGATGGAAGCAATTGCCTGACCGCACACATGCCAGAAGACTGGCTGAGTACCTGGGTTGCCGACCCTCACAGATTGATTGGAAAACCCTTAGGGGCAGGCGATGTTTGGGCTCGGCCGCTAACGGGGCTGCTGACAGCCGTCGCAGACTCTGGTCTGGAGACGTCCTCTGTTCCACGGTTTGTTCTTGCCGATCAGTTTGGCGCACTTTGCTCGCTAATCATGAATCAACCTAGTGCGGACAAGCACGATTCTGAGCTGGCGAAACGTATCAAAGAGGGAATTCTTGAGCACCACCAATCCCACATGCTGTCTCCCTCAGTCATTGCGAACGAAATGGCCATCAGCACCCGCCATCTGCACCGAGTACTCTCGAGCTCCGGTACTAGCTTCAGTTCGTTACTTACATCGATAAGGCTAGAGCGTGCCGTGCGACTTCTGGCTAACCCGATGCATGGCAAGGTTTCTATTGGGGAAATTTCCTGGCTTTGCGGGTTCGTCGACCAGAGCCATTTTGCCCGCCTGTTCAAAGCGGCTTATGGGGCCACACCCTCCCAATATCGAACTCAACACTGCGGTAAGTCTGTCGAGCACTAGGACAGTTATGTGCTCTGCGATACGGCGCTCGCAATGAGCGCCGTGGGCTTGTGCACGTCAATCGCGCCGCCTCTTCCCCCCCCGCTTTAGCCTGAATTCTCTTCCCTAATCCTTGGCCCGAGCACATTGCTCGTGCCTGCTCAATACCGGTCAATCCAAACGATATTGAAGCCGCAGATCGATTCCCTCTTCGGAGGTCACCCTGCTCCTTATTTCAGGTCACTTACAGGCGCGAACGCTGGCGAAATGATGTGCACCCTTAACTGGCCAATACCTAGTAAATCCTGCCGAATAACTACAAAAAACAGGTCAGCTTGTGATCATCGATCGTTTCGACAACTTAAGTGTCCAGAAGAAGCTTGCGTTTGGATTTTCAGTCGCCGTTGGCATTGGTCTCTCGGTGACAGCCACGGGATTTTATAGTGCTTATGAAAACGCAGAGTCAGTCAGACGCACAACACTTCTGTTAGAGCTTAAAAGCTCACTCATTGGCTCTCTCGCGGGCCAAGGCAAGCTTCCCGATGCCTACCCGGCTCTTATCGAAAGCCTGCGATCCAAATTTAAATCGGCGGATCTGGAAGCGAGCATTCAAGGGCAGTACGCAGACGTGCTCCAGCAACTTTCCGATGCGGTGCGGGTGACGCCGATGGCGCGTTCCGACGCGATGTTCCCGCTGATAGAGAAGACAAACCAACTTACCTCGAAATTGCTCGCCATCGAACTTGAGCAAAGCCAAGGCGGCGTAAGCAGCACCTACTTCCAGCTGTGCTTGACGTCGCTACTCGCCATGGTGTGGGGATTCCATGCGCACTTGGACACCCAGTCCACGAACACTTGGACAGCGATTCCACGCTGACTTGGACACTCATTCCACGGCCCCTTGGACA
>NZ_VIUH01000051.1 GCF_007993865.1 Pseudomonas sp. SJZ079
AATCTGCTGGGCCTATAATGCGCACCACTTCCGGCGCAGACCTCTCGGAAAACCTCTTGTAAAACAAGAAGTTAGCTTAAAAAGAGGGGTTGCAAAGCAGCGAAAGCTGTGTAGAATGCGCCGGGTTGACAGGGTGGTGGTTTGGCTCTGTTGGTGGTTCGGTCGGGTTGATCGAAAGCGGTTGAACAAGGTGGTTGACAGCGGTTGGTAACGCTGTAGAATTCGCCTCCCGCTGACGAGATGCTAGAAGTTGATCGAAAGCGTAAGCGGTTGAAGTAGAAAAGAAATTTTCGAAATCGCTTGACGGGAAATGAGGCTGCTGTAGAATGCGCGCCTCGGTTGAGACGAAAGACTTAACCAACTGCTCTTTAACAACTGAATCAAGCAATTCGTGTGGGTGCTTGTGGGGTAAGACTGCTAGTCGCAAGATTATCAGCATCACAAGTTACTCCGCGAGAAATCAAAGATGTAACCAACGATTGCTGAGCTAAGTTTAGGGTTTTCTCAAAACCCAAGCAGTATTGAACTGAAGAGTTTGATCATGGCTCAGATTGAACGCTGGCGGCAGGCCTAACACATGCAAGTCGAGCGGCAGCACGGGTACTTGTACCTGGTGGCGAGCGGCGGACGGGTGAGTAATGCCTAGGAATCTGCCTGGTGGTGGGGGATAACGTTCGGAAACGGACGCTAATACCGCATACGTCCTACGGGAGAAAGCGGGGGACCTTCGGGCCTCGCGCCATTAGATGAGCCTAGGTCGGATTAGCTAGTTGGTGAGGTAACGGCTCACCAAGGCGACGATCCGTAACTGGTCTGAGAGGATGATCAGTCACACTGGAACTGAGACACGGTCCAGACTCCTACGGGAGGCAGCAGTGGGGAATATTGGACAATGGGCGAAAGCCTGATCCAGCCATGCCGCGTGTGTGAAGAAGGTCTTCGGATTGTAAAGCACTTTAAGTTGGGAGGAAGGGTTGTAACCTAATACGTTGCAATTTTGACGTTACCGACAGAATAAGCACCGGCTAACTCTGTGCCAGCAGCCGCGGTAATACAGAGGGTGCAAGCGTTAATCGGAATTACTGGGCGTAAAGCGCGCGTAGGTGGTTTGTTAAGTTGAATGTGAAAGCCCCGGGCTCAACCTGGGAACTGCATCCAAAACTGGCAAGCTAGAGTACGGTAGAGGGTGGTGGAATTTCCTGTGTAGCGGTGAAATGCGTAGATATAGGAAGGAACACCAGTGGCGAAGGCGACCACCTGGACTGATACTGACACTGAGGTGCGAAAGCGTGGGGAGCAAACAGGATTAGATACCCTGGTAGTCCACGCCGTAAACGATGTCAACTAGCCGTTGGATTCCTTGAGGATTTAGTGGCGCAGCTAACGCATTAAGTTGACCGCCTGGGGAGTACGGCCGCAAGGTTAAAACTCAAATGAATTGACGGGGGCCCGCACAAGCGGTGGAGCATGTGGTTTAATTCGAAGCAACGCGAAGAACCTTACCAGGCCTTGACATCTACAGAACTTTCCAGAGATGGATTGGTGCCTTCGGGAACTGTAAGACAGGTGCTGCATGGCTGTCGTCAGCTCGTGTCGTGAGATGTTGGGTTAAGTCCCGTAACGAGCGCAACCCTTGTCCTTAGTTACCAGCACGTAATGGTGGGCACTCTAAGGAGACTGCCGGTGACAAACCGGAGGAAGGTGGGGATGACGTCAAGTCATCATGGCCCTTACGGCCTGGGCTACACACGTGCTACAATGGTCGGTACAAAGGGTTGCCAAGCCGCGAGGTGGAGCTAATCCCATAAAACCGATCGTAGTCCGGATCGCAGTCTGCAACTCGACTGCGTGAAGTCGGAATCGCTAGTAATCGTGAATCAGAATGTCACGGTGAATACGTTCCCGGGCCTTGTACACACCGCCCGTCACACCATGGGAGTGGGTTGCACCAGAAGTAGCTAGTCTAACCGCAAGGGGGACGGTTACCACGGTGTGATTCATGACTGGGGTGAAGTCGTAACAAGGTAGCCGTAGGGGAACCTGCGGCTGGATCACCTCCTTAATCGAAGACTTCAGCTTCTTCATAAGTTCCCACACGAATTGCTTGATTCATTGCGAAAGACGATTGGGTCTGTAGCTCAGTTGGTTAGAGCGCACCCCTGATAAGGGTGAGGTCGGCAGTTCGAATCTGCCCAGACCCACCAATTGTTGTGGGGTTGGCCTTAGGTTTAGATGGGGCCATAGCTCAGCTGGGAGAGCGCCTGCCTTGCACGCAGGAGGTCAGCGGTTCGATCCCGCTTGGCTCCACCACTTACAGCGTCGTTTAGAGTTCAGAAATGAGCGTTCCAGGGCTTGCCTGTTGAATGTTGATTTCTGGTCTTTGACCAGTACGAAAATCGTTCTTTAAAAATTTGGGTATGTGATAGAAGTGACTGATTGACTGCTTTCACTGGCAGTTGGTCAATCAAGGTAAAATTTGTGGTTCTCAATTGCAAATTTTCGGCGAATGTCGTCTTCACGTTAGAGACAATAACCAGATTGCTTGGGGTTATATGGTCAAGTGAAGAAGCGCATACGGTGGATGCCTTGGCAGTCAGAGGCGATGAAAGACGTGGTAGCCTGCGAAAAGCTTCGGGGAGTCGGCAAACAGACTTTGATCCGGAGATGTCTGAATGGGGGAACCCACCTAACATAAGTTAGGTATCATGCACTGAATACATAGGTGTATGAGGCGAACCAGGGGAACTGAAACATCTAAGTACCCTGAGGAATAGAAATCAACCGAGATTCCCTTAGTAGTGGCGAGCGAACGGGGACTAGCCCTTAAGCTTCTTTGATTTTAGCGGAACGCTCTGGAAAGTGCGGCCATAGTGGGTGATAGCCCTGTACGCGAAAAGATCTTAGAAGTGAAATCGAGTAGGACGGAGCACGAGAAACTTTGTCTGAATATGGGGGGACCATCCTCCAAGGCTAAATACTACTGACTGACCGATAGTGAACTAGTACCGTGAGGGAAAGGCGAAAAGAACCCCGGAGAGGGGAGTGAAATAGATCCTGAAACCGTATGCGTACAAGCAGTGGGAGCAGACTTGTTCTGTGACTGCGTACCTTTTGTATAATGGGTCAGCGACTTATTTTCAGTGGCAAGCTTAACCGAATAGGGGAGGCGTAGCGAAAGCGAGTCTTAATAGGGCGTTTAGTCGCTGGGAATAGACCCGAAACCGGGCGATCTATCCATGGGCAGGTTGAAGGTTGGGTAACACTAACTGGAGGACCGAACCGACTACCGTTGAAAAGTTAGCGGATGACCTGTGGATCGGAGTGAAAGGCTAATCAAGCTCGGAGATAGCTGGTTCTCCTCGAAAGCTATTTAGGTAGCGCCTCGTGTATCACTGTTGGGGGTAGAGCACTGTTTCGGCTAGGGGGTCATCCCGACTTACCAAACCGATGCAAACTCCGAATACCAACAAGTGTCAGCACGGGAGACACACGGCGGGTGCTAACGTCCGTCGTGAAAAGGGAAACAACCCAGACCGTCAGCTAAGGTCCCAAAGTTATGGTTAAGTGGGAAACGATGTGGGAAGGCTCAGACAGCTAGGAGGTTGGCTTAGAAGCAGCCACCCTTTAAAGAAAGCGTAATAGCTCACTAGTCGAGTCGGCCTGCGCGGAAGATGTAACGGGGCTCAAACCATACACCGAAGCTACGGGTTCATCTTAGGATGAGCGGTAGAGGAGCGTTCTGTAAGCCTGTGAAGGTGAGTTGAGAAGCTTGCTGGAGGTATCAGAAGTGCGAATGCTGACATGAGTAACGACAATGGGAGTGAAAAACTCCCACGCCGAAAGACCAAGGTTTCCTGCGCAACGTTAATCGACGCAGGGTTAGTCGGCCCCTAAGGCGAGGCAGAAATGCGTAGTCGATGGAAAACGGGTTAATATTCCCGTACTTCTAGTTACTGCGATGGAGGGACGGAGAAGGCTAGGCCAGCACGGCGTTGGTTGTCCGTGTTTAAGGTGGTAGGCTGGAATCTTAGGTAAATCCGGGATTCTAAGGCCGAGAACTGATGACGAGTTGTCTTTTAGACGACGAAGTGGTTGATGCCATGCTTCCAGGAAAAGCTTCTAAGCTTCAGGTAACTAGAAACCGTACCCCAAACCGACACAGGTGGTTAGGTAGAGAATACCAAGGCGCTTGAGAGAACTCGGGTGAAGGAACTAGGCAAAATGGCACCGTAACTTCGGGAGAAGGTGCGCCGGTGAGAGTGAAGCATTTACTGCGTAAGCTCATGCCGGTCGAAGATACCAGGCCGCTGCGACTGTTTATTAAAAACACAGCACTCTGCAAACACGAAAGTGGACGTATAGGGTGTGACGCCTGCCCGGTGCCGGAAGGTTAATTGATGGGGTTAGCTAACGCGAAGCTCTTGATCGAAGCCCCGGTAAACGGCGGCCGTAACTATAACGGTCCTAAGGTAGCGAAATTCCTTGTCGGGTAAGTTCCGACCTGCACGAATGGCGTAACGATGGCGGCGCTGTCTCCACCCGAGACTCAGTGAAATTGAAATCGCTGTGAAGATGCAGTGTATCCGCGGCTAGACGGAAAGACCCCGTGAACCTTTACTATAGCTTTGCACTGGACTTTGAGCTTGCTTGTGTAGGATAGGTGGGAGGCTTTGAAGCGTGGACGCCAGTTCGCGTGGAGCCAACCTTGAAATACCACCCTGGCAATCTTGAGGTTCTAACTCTGGTCCGTTATCCGGATCGAGGACAGTGTATGGTGGGTAGTTTGACTGGGGCGGTCTCCTCCTAAAGAGTAACGGAGGAGTACGAAGGTGCGCTCAGACCGGTCGGAAATCGGTCGTAGAGTATAAAGGCAAAAGCGCGCTTGACTGCGAGACAGACACGTCGAGCAGGTACGAAAGTAGGTCTTAGTGATCCGGTGGTTCTGTATGGAAGGGCCATCGCTCAACGGATAAAAGGTACTCCGGGGATAACAGGCTGATACCGCCCAAGAGTTCATATCGACGGCGGTGTTTGGCACCTCGATGTCGGCTCATCACATCCTGGGGCTGAAGCCGGTCCCAAGGGTATGGCTGTTCGCCATTTAAAGTGGTACGCGAGCTGGGTTTAGAACGTCGTGAGACAGTTCGGTCCCTATCTGCCGTGGACGTTTGAGATTTGAGAGGGGCTGCTCCTAGTACGAGAGGACCGGAGTGGACGAACCTCTGGTGTTCCGGTTGTCACGCCAGTGGCATTGCCGGGTAGCTATGTTCGGAAAAGATAACCGCTGAAAGCATCTAAGCGGGAAACTTGCCTCGAGATGAGATCTCACTGGAACCTTGAGTTCCCTAAAGGGCCGTCGAAGACTACGACGTTGATAGGTGGGGTGTGTAAGCGCTGTGAGGCGTTGAGCTAACCCATACTAATTGCCCGTGAGGCTTGACCATATAACACCCAAACAATTTGTGTGTTTGACGCTTGAAGTCGACAACAATCCGAAAGTTTGCAAGACCACGCTTTACCCATATCACATACCCGATTCGGCGTAGCGCCTCAACCGCGACACGCCTGCTGAATTGCTTGACGACCATAGAGCATTGGAACCACCTGATCCCATCCCGAACTCAGTAGTGAAACGATGCATCGCCGATGGTAGTGTGGGGTTTCCCCATGTGAGAGTAGGTCATCGTCAAGCGCCTAACACCAAACCCCCAATCGGCTTGC
>NZ_VIUH01000052.1 GCF_007993865.1 Pseudomonas sp. SJZ079
TGGGGATTCCATGCGCACTTGGACACCCAGTCCACGAACACTTGGACAGCGATTCCACGCTGACTTGGACACTCATTCCACGGCCCCTTGGACACTGATTCCACGAGCACTTGGACAGTGATCTCTCACTGATCCGACCCCCGCTCAGGCAGGCAGCAACGCAGGATTATTCACTACCATCGACCTCTTTTCTCGAAGCGAAGAGGTCGTCGTGGAGCGTATATCCATGCGTAAAATCCGAGAGGTACTACGCCTAAAGTTCGACGCCGGCCTGTCCGTGCGCAAAATTGCCACCAGCCTACGCATCAGCAGCGGCAGTGCTGGCAATTACCTGCACCGCTTCAACGCTTGCGGGCTGACTTGGCCCACGCAGTTGTCGGACGCCGAACTGGAGCGATGTCTGTTCCCGCCAGCGCCGACGGTTCCTAGCGATCAACGTCCGATGCCGGACTGGGCTCATGTCCATGCCGAGTTACGTCGCCCCGGCGTCACCTTGGCCCTGCTCTGGCAAGAGTATCGGCTCACCCATCCGCAAGGCTTCCAATACAGCTGGTTCTGCGAGCACTACCGCCTCTGGGCTGCCAAGGTCGACGTGGTCATGCGCCAGGAACACCGTGCTGGCGAAAAGCTGTTTGTCGATTACGCCGGCCAGACCGTGCCGGTCATTGATCGGCGAACCGGCGAGATCCGCCAGACGCAGATCTTCGTCGCCGTCCTCGGCGCGTCCAGCTACACCTTCGCCGAGGCCATCTGGTCGCAGAAGCTGCCTGACTGGCTGGGCTCGCACGTACGCTGCTTCGCCTTTCTCGGCGGTACATCGCAGATCCTGGTACCGGACAATCTGCGCAGCGGCGTCACCAAAGCGCATCGCTACGAGCCGGATATCAACCCCAGTTACCGCGATCTCGCCGAGCATTACGGCGTAGCCGTGCTGCCCGCGCGCTCGCGTAAACCCAAGGACAAAGCCAAGGTTGAAGTCGGCGTACAGGTCGTCGAGCGGTGGATCCTGGCGGTGCTGCGCAACCGTCAGTTCTTCTCCTTGGGCGAACTCAACACAGCCATCGCGCTGCTGCTGGATCGCCTCAATCAGAAGCCCTTCAAGAAGCTGCCCGGCTCACGCCGCTCGGCCTTCGAGACCATCGACCAACCCGCACTGCAACCGCTACCAGAACATCCGTATGTCTACGCCGAATGGAAAAAGGTGCGGGTGCACATCGACTACCACGTCGAGGTCGACGGCCATTACTACTCGGTGCCGTACCAGCTGGTGAAACACCAACTCGAAGTGCGGCTAACCGCGAAGACCGTCGAGTGCTTCCACGCCAACCAGCGTGTGGCCAGCCATCTGCGCTCGCCGCACAAAGGCCGCCACACCACCCAAACCGAGCACATGCCCAAAAGTCACCGCGAACATGCTGAATGGACGCCGCAGCGACTGATCCACTGGGCTGAGCAGACCGGGCCGAACACCGCTGGTGTCATCGCTCATATCCTCGAACGCCGAATCCATCCGCAGCACGGCTTCCGCGCCTGCCTGGGGATCCTGCGCCTGAGCAAACAGCACGGCGAAGAGCGGCTGGAAGCCGCTTGCCAGCGAGCGCTGGCACTGGGCGCGTGCAGCTATAAAAGCCTGGAATCGATCCTGCGCCAAGGGCTGGAACGGCTGCCGCTTGCCCAGCAAAACCTGCCGTTACTGCCCGAAGAACACATCAACCTGCGCGGCCCTGGCTACTACCACTGACCTGAAAAAGGAGCACCAAAATGCTGCCCAACCCGACACTCGACAAGCTACAAACCCTGCGCCTGCACGGCATGATCAAGGCGCTTGGCGAACAACACGCAACGCCTGACATCAACGATCTTAGCTTCGACGAACGCCTCGGTCTGATGGTCGACCGCGAGCTGACCGAGCGCGAAGACGCACGCCTGACTACTCGCCTCAAGGCCGCACGACTGCGCCATAACGCCTGCCTGGAAGACATCGACTACCGCAGCCCGCGCGGCCTGGACAAATCTCTGATCCTGCAACTGGGTAGCGGCCAGTGGCTGCGCGACGGCCTGAACCTGATCATCGGCGGCCCAACTGGCGTAGGCAAAACCTGGCTCGCCTGCGCGCTGGCTCATAAGGCCTGCCGCGACGGTTACAGCGTGCGTTATCTGCGCTTGCCGCGCTTGATGGAAGAACTAGGCCTGGCCCACGGCGACGGCCGCTTCGCGAAACTGATGGCGGGTTATGCCAAGACCGACTTGCTGATCCTGGACGACTGGGGCCTGGCGCCGTTTACCGCTGCGCAACGGCGCGACATGCTTGAACTGCTGGACGACCGCTACGGCAACCGCTCGACGCTAGTGACCAGCCAGATGCCAGTGGACAAATGGCACGCACTGATCGGCGATCCGACCTTGGGCGATGCGATCCTCGACCGGCTGGTGCACAACGCTTATCGGATCGAACTGAAGGGCGAATCGATGCGCAGACGCGCAACGAAATTGACGGCGACAGAGACTTCAGACTAACAATGCAAACCTGCGTCGCTGCGCTCCGACTGCCTGTCCAAGTGGACGTGGATCAGGTGTCCAAGTGAGCATGGAACGAGTGTCCAAATGATCGTGGGCTGAGTGTCCAAGTGTCGTGGAATCCGCA
>NZ_VIUH01000053.1 GCF_007993865.1 Pseudomonas sp. SJZ079
CGGGGCATGGGATGCTCCTTCTTGGCGTAGCCCGGATGCAATCCGGGGGATCGAGTGGCCCCGGATTACAGCCGGGCTACGGAGTTGGTCTTAATCCAGCAGGGAGATGGCAGTCGGCGCATCGGCGCCGCGCTCGGCCAGCGCTTCGAACTCGTTGATCGCGTTGATCTCGACGCCCATGGAGATGTTGGTCACCCGCTCGAGGATGATCTCCACCACCACCGGCACGCGGTGCTCTTCCATCAGTGCCTTGGCCTTGGCCAGGGCGGCCTGGATGTCGTTCGGCTCGAACACGCGGATCGCCTTGCAACCCAGGCCTTCCACCACGGCGACGTGGTCGACGCCGTAACCGTTGATCTCCGGCGCGTTGATGTTCTCGAAGGCCAGCTGCACGCAGTAGTCCATCTCGAAACCGCGCTGCGCCTGACGGATCAGGCCCAGGTAGGAGTTGTTCACCACCACGTGGATGTACGGCAGGTTGAACTGCGCGCCGACCGCCAGCTCTTCGATCATGAACTGGAAGTCGTAGTCGCCGGACAGCGCCACCACCTTGCGGGTCGGATCGGCCTTGACCACACCCAGTGCCGCCGGCACGGTCCAGCCGAGCGGGCCGGCCTGACCACAGTTGATCCAGTGGCGCGGCTTGTAGACGTGGAGGAACTGCGCGCCGGCGATCTGCGACAGACCGATGGTGCTGACGTAGCAGGTGTCCTTGCCGAAGAACTCGTTCATTTCCTCGTAGACGCGCTGCGGCTTGACCGGCACGTTGTCGAAGTGGGTCTTGCGCTGCAGGGTGCGCTTGCGCTCCTGGCAGTCGGCGACCCAGGCGCTGCGGTCCTTCAGCTTGCCAGCAGCCTTCCACTCTTTGGCCACTTCGATAAAGGCCTCCAGCGCGGCGCCGGCGTCGGAGACGATGCCCAGGTCCGGGTTGAATACGCGGCCGATCTGCGTCGGCTCGATGTCGACGTGGATGAACGTGCGGCCTTCGGTGTAGACCTCGACGCTACCGGTGTGGCGGTTGGCCCAGCGGTTGCCGATACCGAATACCAGGTCGGAAGCCAGCAGGGTGGCGTTGCCGTAACGGTGCGAGGTCTGCAGGCCGACCATGCCGACCATCAGCTTGTGGTCGTCGGGAATCGCGCCCCAGCCCATCAGGGTCGGGATCACAGGCACGCCGGTCAGCTCGGCGAACTCGACCAGCTTGTCCGCCGCGTCGGCGTTGAAGATGCCACCGCCGGCGACCAGCAAGGGGCGCTCGGCGTCGTTGAGCATGGCCAGGGCTCTCTCGGCCTGGATGCGGTTGGCCGTCGGCTTGGCCAGCGGCAGCGGCTGGTAGGCGTCAATGTCGAACTCGATCTCGGCCATCTGCACGTCGAACGGCAGGTCGATCAGCACCGGACCCGGACGGCCGCTGCGCATTTCATAGAAGGCTTTCTGGAAGGCGCGCGGCACCTGGCCCGGCTCCATCACGGTGGTCGCCCACTTGGTCACCGGCTTGACGATGCTGGTGATGTCGACCGCCTGGAAGTCTTCCTTGTGCATGCGCGCACGCGGCGCCTGGCCGGTGATGCACAGAATCGGGATGGAGTCGGCGGAGGCGGAGTACAGCCCGGTGACCATGTCGGTGCCGGCCGGGCCGGAGGTGCCGATGCACACGCCGATGTTGCCGGCGTTGGTGCGGGTGTAGCCCTCGGCCATGTGCGAGGCGCCCTCGACGTGACGCGCCAGGACGTGGTCGATGCCACCGACTTTCTGCAGGGCGGCGTACAGCGGGTTGATCGCCGCGCCGGGAATGCCGAACGCCGTGTCAACGCCTTCGCGGCGCATCACCAGTAC
>NZ_VIUH01000054.1 GCF_007993865.1 Pseudomonas sp. SJZ079
GCTGCTTGGCAATCAGCTGCGAGCGCGCGAAGGCGTCGAACCCGGGATCGACCAGGGCCTGGCACAACTCACGGGCGCGATCGGGGCGAAAGTTCATGAAGATCAGCGCATCCTCCGCCGCCACTTTGACCGGCCGCCCAACCGCCGTGGCCTTGACGAACTCGTCCGACTCGCCGCGCGCATAGGCCGCGGCCAGCGCCTGCTCGGCGCTGCCGGCATGGAATTCGGCGCGGCCCTCGACGATCAGTCCATGGGCCGCTTCGATGCGCTCCCAGCGATTGTCGCGGTCCATCGCGTAGTAGCGACCGATCAGCGAGGCGATACGGCCCTTGCCCAGGCGCGTCAGCTCGGCCTCCAACTCGGCGATATCGGCCTGCGCGCTCTTCGGCGGCGTGTCACGGCCATCGAGAAAGGCATGCACGTAGAAGCGCTCGATGCCGCGCGCGGCCAGCACCCGACAGGCGGCGATGATCTGCGCGCTGTGGCTGTGCACCCCGCCCGGCGACAGCAGGCCGAGCAGGTGCACCGCACCGCCGCGGCGCCGCGCGCCATCCACCAGCGTCACCAGCGCCGGGTTGCCGGCGAACTCGCCATCGGCGATCGCCTTGTTGATGCGGGTGAAGTTCTGGTACACCACGCGGCCGGCACCGAGGTTCATGTGGCCGACTTCCGAGTTGCCCATCTGCCCCTCGGGCAGGCCGACGGCCAACCCCGAGGTGGCGATGCGACTGTGCGGATACCGCTCAAACAAGCCATCCAGGGTCGGCGTGCGCGCCGCGGCGAAGGCGTTGCAGTCAGCCTCCTGACGCAAGCCGATGCCATCCAGAATAATCAGGGTACGAGTGCTCATGCGGCCGCCTTCAGAAGATGTAATCGGTGGTCAGGAAGCTCGACTCGCGGTTGCGGATGATCTCGCTGACCAGTGCCTTGTTGCTCTCCTGGAACTTGGTCGCCACCAGGGTGCGGATGGAGAACACCCGTAGCGCGTCATGCACCGACAGGGTGCCTTCGGCCGAGTTCTTGCGCCCGTTGAACGGGTAGCTATCCGGGCCGCGCTGGCACTGGGCGTTGATATTGATCCGGCCCACCTGATTGGCGAAGGCATCGACCAGACGGCCGACCTGGGCCGAATTGTTGCCGAAGATGCTCAGCTGCTGACCGAAGTCGGACTCCAGCACGTAGTCGATCACCGTCTGCAGGTCGCGGTAGGCCACCACCGGCACCACCGGGCCGAATTGCTCCTCCTGATGCACACGCATATCCGCGCTCACCGGATACAGCACGGCCGGGTAGAAGAACGAACCACGGCTCTCACCGCCCCCCGGATTGACCACCCGCGCGCCCTTGGCCACGGCATCGGCCACCAGGCCCTTGAGGTAATCGGTCTTGCCCTCCTCGGGCAGCGGGGTCAGGGCGACGCCCGGTTCCCAGGGCATGCCCGGCTTGAGTGCGGCCAGCTTGCTGTTGAATTTATCGAGGAAGCTGTCGACCACCGCCTCATGCACGAAGAGAATCTTCAACGCGGTGCAACGCTGACCGTTGAACGACAGCGCGCCGGTGACGGCCTCATTCACCGCATTGTCCAGGTCGACCTCGGGCAGCACGATGCCCGGATTCTTCGCATCCAGACCCAGGGCGGCGCGCAGGCGGTGCGGGCGCGGGTGCAGCTTCTTCAGCGC
>NZ_VIUH01000055.1 GCF_007993865.1 Pseudomonas sp. SJZ079
GGGGGGGTGTACAGGGCCGCAAAGCTGTTCTGCGGGGCGCGTGGTTCATGCCCAGGCTCCGCGATGGGCCAGTTTTTCGATGTTGTGGGTGATGCAGTAGAGCTTCCACTGCCCATCCACCCGTTCCCGCCCGCGCAGGCTGAAGCGATCCAGGCGTTTGTTGTGGCGCAGGTTGCCGAACACGGGCTCCACCGTGGCGAAACGGCGGGTGATCATCGTGCGCCCGAGGTCGCTGTCGATGCGGCGACGCATGCGGCTCAGGGCGTTGTCCTGTTCGGTTTTCGGCAGGATGAACGCCACCTGGCGTGCCGCGGTTTTCTCCGGCGTGCGCAGACACTGCTTGCGCTGCAGGCAGCTCAGGCAGTCGCGCAGCGCGCCCTTGAACTTGATCGCCGGCTGGCCCTTGACCAGGCAGCCACTGCCGTTGCCGTAGAGTGGCTTGCCTGCCGGGCAGATGCAGGTCTTGAGCAGGGGATCGAAGTGGAAGTCGGCCGGGGTATAGCAGTGGCTGCCGACACGCTTGGGGCGCTTGTCCCAGAGCGGGTCGGGTTTCCCGGTGTGGCGTTCCTGCCCGGCATAGCGCTGGTCGCGCTTGCGGTAGCCGTTGTCGGGAATGAAGGCGGCAATGCCGGCGGCCTCCAATTGCTCCAGCGCCTTGCGGCTGTGGTAACCGGCATCGGCGGTGTAACAGGTGTCGGCGTTGTGCAGCCGGCTTGTGGCCTCGATGACGGGTTCGAGCAGCGCCTGTTCCGAACCGGTGCCATGGGCCTGGGCCTCGACGATGACCTGCGCCTTCTCATCCACGGCGGCGACCCCGGTATAGCCCTGGATCACCCCCTTGCCGGTGGCCATCTTGGCCGACTCGTTGTCGGTGCGGTTGGACAGGTTAATCCGCCCTTTGACGCCCTTGCGGTCTTCGCGGTTGTCCTTGAGCCAGGCGCGTAGCTGGCGGGCATCGGCCTGCAGCCGTTCCAGCTGGCGGGCGGTGCGCTGCGCCTCGGCCTCGGGCTGCTTATCGCTCTCGCGCTGGCGCTCGATCATGGCCGCGGCGGCCTTTTCCATCTTCTCGGCCTGGCGCAGGAAGTCGGCGCGGGTGCCGCTTCTGGCCTTGCTGGCATTGCTCGGCAGCTTGACGCCGTCGATGGCGAACATCTCCCGCCCGATCAGGCCCTGGCGGTCGCAGACCGCGAGCACCTGGGCGAACAGCTTGGCCGCCAGCTCTCCCATGCTGGAGATGAAGTGCGCGAGGGTGGTGAAGTGCGGCTGACTGTCGCCGGAGATGGCCATGAACAGCACATGGTCACGGCACGCCGCTTCCATCTGTCGACTGCTGATGATGCCGCGGCTGTAGGCCAGCAGGACGATTTTCAGCAGCACCGCCGGGTCATAGGCCGGGGCGCCGTCGACGCTGTTGCGGTAGCGGGCGTGGAAGTCGGAAAGATCCAGTTCGTGATCGACCAGGTAGCACAGGGCGTGCTCGAAGGTGCCGGGCAGCAGTTGTTTGTCGAAGTCGATCGGGAGCAGTTTGAGTCCCTTGTGAACGGCCTTGAACCGTGGCATCGCCCGGCGCCTCCCTGCGATTGGATGAGCTTGAGATTATCAGCCTGCGGATTGGCTGACAGCAGGTTTTTCTACAGCCTCAACG
>NZ_VIUH01000056.1 GCF_007993865.1 Pseudomonas sp. SJZ079
GGCGACGATGATCTGGTTGGCCACCTTGGCGGTCTGGCCGTCGCCATTGCCACCGACCAGGGTGATGTTCTTGCCCATGGCCTGGAACAGCGGCAGGGCGCGCTCGAAGGCCGCCTCGCTGCCGCCGACCATGATCGACAGGCTGCCGGCCTTGGCACCGACTTCGCCGCCGGACACCGGGGCGTCCAGGTACTCGGCGCCGGTGGCCTTGATCTTCTCGGCGAAGGCCTTGGTCGCGCTCGGCGAGATCGAGCTCATGTCGATCACCACCTTGCCGGCGCCAATGCCAGCGGCCACGCCGTCCTGGCGGAACAGCACGTCCTCGACCTGCGGGGTGTCCGGCACCATGACGATGATGAATTCGGCTTCCTGCGCCACTTCGCGCGGGTTGGCCAGGCCGATGGCGCCGGCAGCCAGCAGGTCGGCCGGGGCCGGGTCGTGGTGCTCGGAGAGGAAGATGCTGTGACCCGCTTTTTGCAGGTTCTGCGCCATGGGCTTGCCCATGATGCCGGTGCCGATAAATCCGATTTTAGCCATGAGAAATGTCCTCTGATTAGATGGCGTTGTGCGCTTTCATCCAGCCAAGGCCGGCAGCGGTGGTGGTGGCTGGCTTGTATTCACAGCCGATCCAGCCCTGGTAACCGATGCGGTCCAGGTGCTCGAAGAGGAAGCGGTAGTTGATCTCGCCAGTGCCCGGCTCGTTGCGGCCCGGGTTGTCGGCCAGTTGCACATGGTTGATCACCGCCAGGTTGGCCTCGACGGTACGCGCCAGGTCACCTTCCATGATCTGCATGTGGTAGATGTCGTATTGCAGGTACAGGTTGGGGCTGCCGACCTTGTCGCGGATGGCCAGCGCCTGCGCGGTGGTGTTCAGGTAGAAGCCGGGGATGTCGCGGGTGTTGATCATCTCCATGACCAGCTTGATGCCGGCGGTCTGGAGTTTTTCCGCGGCGTACTTGAGGTTGTCGACGAAGCACTGCTCGACGCTCGCGCAATCGACGCCCTGCGGGCGGATGCCGGCCAGGCAGTTGATTTGGCTGTTGCCCAGCACCTGGGCGTAGGCGATGGCCTGATCGACACCGGCGCGGAATTCCTCGACCCGCTCCGGGTGGCAGGCGATGCCACGCTCGCCCTTGGCCCAGTCGCCGGCCGGCAGGTTGAACAGCACCTGGGCCAGGCCATTGGCGTCCAGACGCGCCTTGATCACCTCGGCCGGAAAATCGTAGGGGAACAGGTACTCGACGCCCGTGAAGCCGGCTTCGGCGGCAGCGGCGAAACGCTCGAGGAAGTCCACCTCGGTGAACAGCATGGACAGGTTGGCGGCAAAGCGGGGCATGGGATGCTCCTTCTTGGCGTAGCCCGGATGCAATCCGGGGGATCGAGTGGCCCCGGATTACAGCCGGGCTACGGAGTTGGTCTTAAT
>NZ_VIUH01000057.1 GCF_007993865.1 Pseudomonas sp. SJZ079
CTGAGAATCATCTAGCCGGCCTCCCCACCTCGGAGGTGGCGCAAAATTCAAGGTGCGAACATTGTCTTTTGCTTAAGGAGGCCGTGATGAAATTCTGTGGCATAGACCTGCATTCGAACAATAGCGTTGTAGTGATCACTGACGAAACGGATCGGGTACTGGTCAGTCGACGTTGCCCAAACGATTTGGTGAAGATCACGATGTTGCTCGAACCGCATCGCGCCGAGTTAGCCGGCGTGGTGGTCGAGTCCACCTACAACTGGTACTGGCTGGTCGATGGTTTGAAAGGCGCTGGCTTCGAGGTGAAGTTGGCCAACACCGTGGCGATGAAACGTTATGACGGTTTAAAACATTCCGATGATCAGGACGATGCGGCTTTTCTAGCGCACTTACTAAGGCTAGAAATTTTGCCGACTGGCTACATTCATCCGCCACAAGAGCGTGCGCTACGCGACCTCGCCCGTAAACGGATTCAATTGGTGCGCAGCCGGACTCAACATGTCCTGGCAGTGGAAAACATCATGGCGCGTCAGTTGGGTTGCCGACTGAACAGTGGTGCAGTCAAACGCCTGTCAGCCACATCGGTAGACAGGCTGGGCCTGCCACCCGATGTGGCTCTGGCTATGAAAGCCAATGTGGCAATCATTAAGGCGATGAATATTCAAATTGGTTGTCTGGAAGACCGATTGCTTCAAAGCGCTCGATTGCGCCCGGAGTATTCCCTGCTGAAGTCGATGCCGGGGATTGGTGAAGTTCTGGCTATCGTGATCATGCTGGAAACCGGAGACATCGAACGCTTTGCCGATGTCGGCAACTTCGCCTCTTATGCGCGATGCGTGAATAGCGCCCATTACTCCAATGGCAAGAAAAAAGGTGAAGGCAACACCAAGAACGGTAACGCCTATTTGGTCTGGGCCTTTATCGAGGCGGCCAACTTTGCTCGGCGTTTCAGCGAGGAAGCCAAGCGTTTCTTCGAGAAGAAGAAGGCCAAAACGAACAACGTGATAGCGACCAAGGCGCTGGCTCACAAACTGGCGCGGGCGAGCTATCACATCCTCAAGGAGAAACAGCCGTTTGATGCAAAACGCTGTTTCTCCTGAGGGCGAATACGGTGGCGGTAGGTCAGCCAGTAAGGGGACTGGACGCGAGCCAACTGGTCTGAGTGGAGGCTTGCTGTCACCGTCTGAGTGTGTTGTTACCGGGTCGTCTGCCAAGTGAGCCAGTAGAGACTGGACGTGTAATTTTTTACGCGAGCCACGGTTCTGTGACACGTTTTGGACACATTGGCGGCACCAACGTTTCTCTGGGGCGGGTTACCGCCAGGGCGGTACTGGAAGCATTACCACCGCTTGATCCATATGGGTGACTGGCGCGACTCGGTCGTAGCCACAAA
>NZ_VIUH01000058.1 GCF_007993865.1 Pseudomonas sp. SJZ079
TGCCGCTGTTCCAGGCCATGGGCAAGAACATCACCCTGGTCGGTGGCAATGGCGACGGCCAGACCGCCAAGGTGGCCAACCAGATCATCGTCGCCCTGAACATCCAGGCGGTGGCCGAAGCCCTGCTGTTCGCCGCCAAGAACGGCGCCGACCCGGCCAAGGTGCGCGAGGCGCTGATGGGCGGCTTCGCCGGCTCGAAGATCCTCGAAGTGCACGGTGAGCGCATGATCAAGGGCACCTTCGATCCGGGCTTCCGCATCAGCCTGCACCAGAAGGACCTCAACCTGGCGCTGGCCGGCGCCCGCGAGCTGGGCCTCAACCTGCCCAACACCGCCAACGCCCAGCAGGTGTTCAGCACCTGCGCGGCCATCGGCGGCAGCAACTGGGACCACTCGGCGCTGATCAAGGGCCTGGAACACATGGCCAACTTCTCGATCCGCAAGGAGTAAACGCCTTCGATCGTTGCCACGCTCCGGCGTGGGAACGCCGTTTAGGACGCTCCTGCGTCTGCTGTAGTGACGCAGAGCGTCACGGGCTACATGCCCACGCAGAGCATGGGCACAATCAGCAATGCTCAGCGTGGGAGCGCGCGGCATCTGCGTGCACCGAGCAACACATTGGCTGACGGACCCAAGGTAGGTTGGGGCCGTCAGCCGATGCCCCTTTCGATTTGCCCGGCAGGCGGTGTCACGGCCTGCCTGCCGGGTGGGTCGATTCCAGTCCACAGCACTTGCCAAGATGAGTGCTGCGGACTGCAATCGACGTTGATCCAGCGATAACAAGAGAGCCCGCCATGCCCATCGATCCGCACAGCCTGTTGCGCGACCTGTTCGCCAGCGCCATCGACGCCGCCCACCCGCGCCAGGTGCTGGCCGATTACCTCCCCGCCGAGCGTAGCGGCCGGGTCATCGTCATCGGTGCCGGCAAGGCCGCCGCGGCCATGGCCGAAGTGGTCGAGCGCGAGTGGCAAGGGGAAGTCTCCGGCCTGGTGGTGACCCGCTACGAGCACGGCGCCCATTGCCAGAAGATCGAGGTGGTGGAAGCCGCCCACCCGGT
>NZ_VIUH01000059.1 GCF_007993865.1 Pseudomonas sp. SJZ079
GGCTCTGTCCCAAAATTGTGTTGCAAGGACTAAGCTTTAAGGCAGACATCCGCTTGTGAGGTCTGCCCACCATGGATACTCAAGCCTTTCAGCGCTGGTTGGCTCAGGTGAGCCAACTCAGCCGCAAGCAGAAATCCGCACTTCATCAGGCTTTGCAAGAACCGCCTGCAACGGAGGTTCTTGATAGCTTGCCAGCGCTACAGAGCTGCCCACATTGCCAAACCAAGGCTGAGCATCTTGCTCCCTGGGGTTGGTCGCGTGGCTTACGCCGTTACCGTTGTCGGGCCTGTCGGCGGACATGCTCAGCGGTTTCGAGTAGTGGTCTTGCGCGCTTGCACTATCCCGAGCGCTGGAAAGACTACGCCCAGGCGCTGATTGACGGTCTGAGCGTGCGCAAGGCCGCCAAACAATGCGGCATCAGCAAGAACACCGCCTTTCTCTGGCGGCATCGTTTCCTGGCCAGCGCGGCCCAGCATCATGCATCACATGAAACGGGAGTCGTTGAGGTCGATGAGACGTTCTTTCTGGAATCCTTCAAAGGTCAACGCAAGCTGCCACGCGCGCCACGCAAAAGGGGCGGCGTCGGCAAAACACGCGGCACAGGCAGGGATCAAATTCCGGTCATGGTGGTTCGTGATCGCGAGGGGCATACCGCAGACTTCAAGCTGGAGAAACTGAATGCAGAGCATGTGCGAGCAGCCTTACTGCCGCTGATCGATCGAGAGGCTGTACTTTGCAGTGATGGCGCTGCGGTCTATGCAAACTTTGCCCGCACTCAGGGCATTACTCACCATATCGTCCACTCGCGCCCTGGCGAACGGGTACGCCAGGGCGCTTTCCACATTCAGAACGTTAATGCCTACCACAGCCGCCTGAAGCGTTGGATGACTCGCTTTCACGGTGTCGCCACCCGCTACCTCCCGAATTATCTGGGCTGGCGGCGCATGCTTGAGCGCTATCAGCAGCATATTCGGCCGGCTCACTGTATCCAGGAGGCGGTTGGACGCACCATGCAACACGCTATTGGGACATAGCC